>NZ_JAQQGN010000002.1:0-738490 GCF_028550595.1 Luteimonas sp. BLCC-B24 | reverse complement strand
GCTTCCGCGCTGTTCGCGCGGCTTACTTTTGTCTTGTCAAAAGTAAGCACGACAGCGCCGATGCGCTGGCGAACGGCGAGGCCGGCCCGCAGGGCGAGTGCCGGAGGCGCGAGTCAAACCGCCATCGCCGGACGCGATCCGCCGCATGAAGCCGCGGCGGGGCCCCTGCGCTTCTCGGGCAACGGGGCACATTGTCACCTTTACGGCGACGCAGCCCAAACTCGCTGCTCAGACATGGGCTGCTCTTCGGCCCCGCCGCCCTGCGATACTCGGCTCGCTTTACGGCTCGATCAGATCAATAGCAAAGCCAAAGCCAACTCCAGCACCAAGGCCAAGGCAAAAGCCAAGGCAAAAGAAAAAGCAAAGGCAAAGGCAAAGGCAAAGGCAAGGCACGGTTCGAGCGCGCCAGCCGCAAAAACGACTGCGACGAAAGAAGCGTCACCTCGCATTTCGTCAAGCACGCTCGCACCGAACCGCGCAGCCCCCGCGCCCACGCACTTTTTCGATATCCGGAACGCAAACGCCCCGCACGAGGCGGGGCGTTCGACTGCGTCACGTGGCCCGGTATCACACCGGGACCACACTCACGCCTGCTGCAGCACGCCCTCCGGCGCGTTGCGGGCCCGCTTCGGACGGCTCGGAAACGCATGCCGGAGGATCCGCCACACCACCTCGCCGAACTGCCGCGGCAGCGAGCCGGTGTTGTAGGGCTGGCCGTAACGCGCGCAGATCTCGCGCACCTCGACCGCGATGGCCGCATACCGGTGTGCCGGCACGTCCGGATAGAAGTGGTGCTCGATCTGGTGGCTCAGATTGCCGCTGAGCAGGTCCATCACCCGGCCGCCGCCGATGTTCGACGAACCGCGCAGCTGGCGCATGTACCAGTGCCCACGCGACTCGTTGCGGATCGACTCCTTCGGGAACACTTCCGCGTCGGCGGTGAAGTGACCGCAGAAGATGATCACGTACGTCCAGAGATTGCGGATGCCGTTCGCGGCCAGGTTGCCCAGCAGCACCGGCAGGAAGAACGGACCGGCCAATGCGGGGAACAGCAGATAGTCCTTCAGCAGCTGGCGGCCCATCTTGCGGCCCACCGGCGCGAAGTCGCGGCGCATCTTCCCCTTGGGCATCTTGCCGGCGAACCAGCGCCCCAGCTTGAGTTCCTGGATCGCCACGCCCCACTGGAAATACAGCGCGAACACCACCGCGATGAACGGCTGCAGCAGATAGAACGGGCGCCAGCGCTGTTCGGGAAAGATGCGCAGCAGGCCGTAGCCGATATCGTCGTCCATGCCGCGGACGTTGGTGTAGGTGTGGTGGCGGAAATTGTGCGAATGGCGCCAGTTGTCGGCCGTCGCCACGATGTCCCACTCGTAGGTGCGGCTGTTGAACTGCGGATCGCCCATGAAGTCGTACTGGCCGTGGATCACGTTGTGGCCGACTTCCATGTTCTCCATGATCTTGGCCAGCGCCAGCAGCAGTACGCCGGCGATGCAGGCCGGCCACAGCAGCCACGGCACGAATGCGCCGCCGATCGCACCGACCATCAGCAGCGCGCGGCCGCCGAAGCCGCAGTAGCGCACCCAGCGCACCACCTTGCGGATGTAATCGGCATCGACCTTGCCCACCTGGGCCATCGTGCGCGTGTGCAGCGCGTCGAGTTCGGCGCCGAAGGCATCGAGTTCCTGGGGGCCGAGACGACGGGCAGCGGGGGCGGCGTGGGTCATGGACATTCCGGACATCAGAGATCGAGGACGAGATCGGACACCGCGCTGTTGATGCACAGCTTCAGCGCCTGGGTGGGTTCGCCATTGGCGGCACCGGTGCGCAGATCGCGCGCCGTGCCGGCGGACTTGCCGCAGGCGCAGGTGTTGCAGATGCCCATGCGGCAGCCCGAACGCGGCTTCACACCTGCCGCTTCCAGCGCCTCGAGCAGGGCGATGCCGCGCGGCAGCTGCAGGTCACGGCCGCTCCGCAGCAGGCGTACCGCGACCGTGCCGGTGTCGTCGGCGGGCGGACGCGGCGGGGGCGTGAAGGCTTCGCTGCGCAACGCCGCCACGCGGCCCGTGAGCAGGCCTTCGGCGGCGGCGACGAACCCGCCGGGGCCGCAGGCATCGACGTGACGCGCCGCCAGATCCGGTACCAGCGACGCGAGCGCTTCCGCCTCGATCCGGCCGGCGGCTTCGTCGTCGGCAGCCGGCGCTTCGCCGGTCAGCATGAAGCGCAGGTCGAACCCGGCCTGGCGCGCGGCCAACGCGCGCAGCTCGTCGGCGAAGCAGAACTCGGCACGCGTGCGCGCCCAGTACAGCAGCGTCACCGGCGCCGGCATGCCCTGCCCCGCCAACTGGCGCACCAGCGCCATCAGCGGCGTGATGCCGCTGCCGCCCGCAAGCAGCAGGCGCGGCACGCCCGCTGCCGCAGGATCGAGCGTCATGTCACCGAAGCCCGGACCGATGTCGAGCACGTCGCCGATGCGGGCCGGATCCAGCAGGTGCCGGCTCATGCGGCCACCCTCGATGCCCTTGACCGTGATCGTGATGCGCCCGTCGGCGGCCACCGGTGCGTCGAGGCTGTAGCTGCGGGTCACGCGTACGCCGTCGATGTCGGCGCCGAGGTTGACGTGCTGGCCTGGCCGCGCGCCCGCCCAGTGACGGTTCGGCGTCAGGGTCAGGGTGACCGCGCCGGCGGCGGCCGGTGCGTGGCCGACGATCCGCGCCAGCGGCCGTTCCCACGTCCACGTGGGATGCAGCCGCTGCGCCCAGAAATCGAACACGGGCGGTGCGACGAAGGGCGCGGCGAGCCGGCGCAGGCGGCTGCGCGGACGGGTAGGAACGGGCGTGACGGCTGACATGTACGTCACTGTACAGGCATCCGCACGCCTGTGTATACACGTGTGCATTAATTCCGCAATGCAGCATCCTTGCGATTCAGGCGCGGGTCTCGTACGACGGACAGCGGACCGGTGACCGCGCCGCCGCGTCCGGACCCGCGGCCCCGCGCTGGTATGCTTGCCCACCGTCGCCGCGATTTCCGCCTGTGTCCGTCCGCAGCCCTGCGCCCGCCAGCGACGATGTCAGCACCGTCTCCGACGGCCCCGGCCGCAAGCCATCCATCGTGCGCGAGGACCTGATCGCCGCGGCCATGCGCCTGCTCGGCCCGCATCGCAGCGTCTCGACGTTGAGCCTGCGCGAGGTCGCGCGCGAGGCCGGCATCGCGCCGAACAGCTTCTATCGCCAGTTCCACGACATGGACGAACTGGCCGTCGCCTTGATCGATGTCGCCGGCGAATCGCTGCGCGGCATCATCGGCGATGCCCGCCGGCGCGCGGTGTCCGGCCGCAGCATCGTGCGCGGCTCGCTGGAGGCGTTCATGGAGCGGCTGCGGGCCGACGACAAGCTGCTGCACGTGCTGTTGCGCGAGGGCACGGTGGGCTCGGACGCGTTCAAGCGCGCGGTCGACCGTCAGCTGCATTTCTTCGAGGACGAGTTGCGCGCGGACCTGATCCGCATCGCCGCTGCCCAGGGGCTGGCCTTCCACCGGCCGGAACTGGTGTCGCGCGCGATCACCCGCCTCGTGTTCGCCCTCGGCGGCACCGCGCTGGACTCGCCGCCCGAGCGTGACGAGGCGCTCGTCGACGAACTCGCGCAGATGATCCGCATGCTGTTGCGCGGCGCCCACGCGCTCAGCCGCGACACCGCCGGCGGCCGCGAGCGCGCCCCGCTCTAGGCCGTCCCCCGCGCGTTTCGCGTGCACGGGGCGGCCGGGTTGCTTCCGTCGGCGGACACTGGACGCCCGGTCGTGACGGTCCGCCGGTCTCGCGTTGACACGGTGACGCCCGGTGCGCATTCACACACTCACCGCGCGTCCCCTCGCCCGCCGGATCGCACGTGCACGCGCGCGCGCGCGTCGAGCCGGCACCCTGTCCCGCCCGACGTATTGACCCGACCACAACATGCGGGCGCGCATGCTCGCGCAGCCCGGTGCGTTGCGCCGTCGCGTCCCCGTCGCCAGCCCCAGACGCCAGCCCAGAGGACTTCCCATGCCGCCACTCACACGCCGCGAACTGCTCAAGGCAGGCGCGGCCACCGCCGGTTCCGTCGCGGCGCCCGCGTTCGCGCAGGGCGCGGTCGCGGCCGTCGCAGGTGCCCCCGATGCCGCCCGCGCGCCCGTCACCCGCCGCGTCTCGATGGAAGTCAACGGCACGCGCGTGGAGCGCGAGGTCGACACCCGCACCACCCTGCTCGATCTGCTGCGCGAGGATCTGCAGCTGACCGGCACCAAGAAGGGGTGCGATCACGGCCAGTGCGGTGCCTGCACGGTGATCGTCGACGGCCGCCGCGTGAACGCCTGCCTCACTCTGGCGGTGATGCAGGCTGGCGCCAAGGTCACGACGATCGAAGGCCTCGGCACTCCGGAGACCCTGCATCCGATGCAGGCCGCGTTCGTGAAGCACGACGGCTACCAGTGCGGCTATTGCACGCCCGGCCAGATCTGCTCGGCGGTCGCCGTGCTCGACGAAGTGCGGGCCGGCATCCCCAGCCACGTCACGGCCGATCTCACCGCCCGCCCCGAACTCAGCAGCGACGAGATCCGCGAGCGCATGAGCGGCAACCTGTGCCGTTGCGGCGCCTACGCCAACATCCTCGATGCGATCGAGGACGTCGGTGGAGCGCGCAGCCGGAGGGCCGGCGCATGAAGGCCTTCGGTTTCGAACGCGCCGAGACGCCCGCCGCCGCCGCGTCCGCCGCGGCCCGCACGCCGGGCGCGAAGTTCATCGCCGGCGGTACCAATCTGCTCGACCTGATGAAGCTCGAGATCGAGACGCCGGCGCATCTGATCGACGTCAACGGCCTGGGCCTGGACACCATCATGCCCACCGACGACGGCGGGTTGCGCATCGGCGCGCTGGTGCGCAATACCGATCTCGCCGCCGACGCCCGCGTGCGCCGCGATTACGCGGTGCTGTCGCGCGCGCTGCTCGCCGGCGCATCCGGCCAGTTGCGCAACCAGGCCACGACGGCCGGCAACCTGCTGCAACGGACCCGTTGCCCGTATTTCTACGATACCGACCAGGCCTGCAACAAACGCCTGCCCGGCAGCGGCTGTGGCGCGCTCGATGGCTACAGCCGGCAGCTCGCGGTGATCGGCGGCAGCCCGCAATGCATCGCCACCCATCCGGGCGACATGGCCGTCGCCATGCGCGTGCTCGACGCCGTGGTCGAGACCGTCGGCGCGGATGGTGACACCCGGCGCATCGCGCTCGACGCCTTCTATCTGCCGCCGGGCACCACGCCGCAGCGCGAGACCGTCCTGCAACCGGGCGAGCTGATCACCGCCGTCGTGCTGCCTCCGCCCCCGGGCGGCCGTCACGTCTACCGCAAGGTGCGCGATCGCGCGTCGTACGCGTTTGCGCTGGTGTCGGTCGCACTGGTCGTCCACAGCGACGGCAGTGGCCGCGTGGCCGTCGGCGGGGTCGCACACATGCCGTGGCGCAGCCCCGCGGCGGACGCGGAACTTCCGCGCGGCGCCAGCGCCGTCGCGGCGCGCCTGTTCGAGGGCGCCACGCCCACCGACGACAACCGGTTCAAGCTGGCCCTCGCCGAGCGGACCATCGCCGCGGCGCTCGCCGACGCCCAGGAGGCCCGCTCATGAAATTCGACACGCCTGCAGGCCAGAACCCGATCGACCGCATGCGCGTCGTGGGCCAGCCGATCGACCGCATCGACGGCAAGTACAAGGTGACCGGCACCGCGCATTACGCCTACGAGTGGCACGACGTCACCGGGCGCGCGGCTTATGGGCACGTCGTCGGCGCCGGCATCGCCAAGGGCCGGATCGCGTCCATCGACATCTCGGCGGCCGAACGTGCCCCGGGTGTTCTGGCGGTCGTGACCGCGCAGAACGCCGGCAAGCTCGGCAAGGGCCGCATGAATACCGCCACCCTGCTCGGCGGACCGCAGATCCAGCACTATCACCAGGCCATCGCGCTGGTGGTCGCCGAGACCTTCGAACAGGCGCGCGCCGCGGCCGCACTGGTGCGGGTGGACTACCGCCGCGAGCGCGGGCGCTTCTCGCTGTCGCGCGAGAAGGACAATGCGATCAAGCCGCAGGGTGGCGACACGCCGGCCGATTCGGCCGTCGGCGACTTCGACAGCGCGTTCGCCGCGGCCGAGGTCACACTGGATGCCACCTACACCACGCCCGACCAGTCGCACGCGATGATGGAGCCGATGGCCTCGCTCGCTGCCTGGGAAGGCGACCAGGTGACGATCTGGACCTCGAACCAGATGATCGCCTGGGGCAAGGGCGATGTCGCGCGCACGCTCGGCATTCCCGCCGACAAGGTGCGCCTGGTCTCACCGTACATCGGCGGCGGGTTCGGCGGAAAGCTCTTCGTGCGCGCCGACGCCGTGCTCGCCGCGCTCGGCGCGAAGGCGGCCAAACGCCCGGTCAAGGTGGCGCTGCACCGCCCGCTGATCGCCAACAACACCACCCACCGTCCGGCCACCGAACAACGCATCCGCATCGGGGCGCGCCGCGACGGCACGATCACCGCGATCGGCCATGAAAGCTGGTCCGGCGACCTGGAAGGCGGCGGGCCCGAGGTCGCCGTGCAACAGACGCGTCTGCTCTACGCCGGCGAGCACCGCATGACCAGGATGCGTCTGGCCACGCTCGATCTTCCCGAGGGCAATGCCATGCGCGCGCCGGGCGAAACGCCGGGGATGATGGCGCTGGAAATCGCCATGGACGAAATGGCCGAGAAACTCGGCATGGATCCGGTCGAGTTCCGCATCCGCAACGACACCCAGGTGGATCCGGAAAATCCCGAACGTCCGTTCTCGCAGCGGCAGTTCGTCGAGTGCCTGCGCCAGGGCGCCGAGAAATTCGGCTGGAGCCAACGCCAGCCCACCGGCGCCGTGCGCGACGGCCGCTGGCTGGTCGGCATGGGCATGGCCGCAGGCTTCCGGAATGCGCCGGTGATGAAGTCCGGCGCGCGTGCGCGGCTCGACGGCGATGGCCGCGTCACCATCGAAACCGACATGACCGACATCGGCACCGGCAGCTACACCATCATCGCGCAGACCGCGGCCGAGACCCTGGGCCTGCCGATCGAGGCGATCGACGTGAAACTCGGTGATTCCGCATTTCCGGCCTCCGCCGGCTCGGGCGGCCAATGGGGCGCCAACAGCGCGACCGCGGGTGTCTACGCGGCCTGCATGAAGCTGCGCGAGGTGGTGGCCACGCGTCTCGAACTGGACCCGGCCACGGCCGAATTCGTGGACGGCCAGGTGCGCGCGGGCGGACGCAGCTTTCCGCTGGCCGACGCGGCCGGCGACGGCCAGCTGGTGGTCGAGGACGCGATCGAGTTCGGCGATCTCGACAAGCAGAAGCAGCTCAGCACCTTCGCCGCGCACTTCGTCGAGGTCGGCGTCGACATGCACACCGGCGAGACCCGCGTGCGCCGCATGCTGTCGGTGGCCGCCGCGGGCCGCATCCTCAATCCGAAACAGGCACGCAGCCAGATGATCGGGGCGATGACGATGGGCGTCGGCGCCGCGTTGAGCGAAGAGCTGGTGGTCGACGAGACGATGGGCTTCTTCGTCAACCACGACCTCGCCGGCTACGAGGTGCCCGTGCATGCCGACATCCCCGAGCAGGACGTCGTGTTCCTGGACGAGGCCGATCCCGACAGTTCACCGATGAAGGCCAAGGGCGTCGGCGAGCTCGGCCTGTGCGGCGTGCCCGCCGCGGTCGCCAACGCCATCTACAACGCGACCGGCGTGCGCGTCCGTGACTACCCGATCACGCTGGAAAAGCTCATCGGGGGCCTGCCGGGGCTCGCCTGACGGTTACGACCGGCCGCGACGTCGGTGCCCTCGTACGGGAACGGCCCGCGGTGCTGGCGCCGCGGCGCACGGCCTCGCACCGGGACCTCGATGCAGCGCCGTCGCCTCCCGGCGTGCCGCCCGGCTCAGACGGGCGGTCGCGTGGTCGCCGGCATGTGCCGGTCCATCAGCTCGACCACCCAGTCGACGAATGCGCGCAGCTTGGCGCTGACGTGGCGGTTGGCCGGAAACGCGACGTACATGGGCATCGGCGCCATGCGCCAGTCCTCGAACAGCGCGACGAGATCGCCGCTCGCCACGTGCGCGTCGGCCATGTAGGCCGGAAGCCAGATCACCCCGAGGCCCGCGAGGCCGGCGGCCAGATACGCATTGCCGTCGTCCAGCGCCACGACGTAGCGTCCGTGGACCAGCACGGACGTCTCGCCACGCTGCATCGCATACGGCAGCGGCTTGCCGGTGCGCGCCCACAGGAAACCGACGATGCGATGGTGCCCGTCCTCGAGGGCCTGCGGCTGCGAGGGCTCGCCCATGCGGTGCAGATACGTCGGCGCCGCGTAGACGCCGAGCTGCAGGTCCCCGGCGTGCCGCGCGACGAGCGACGGGTCGGTGATCGTGCCGCCCCGCACCACGCAGTCGACGTTCTCGCCGATCAGATCGACGCGCCGGTCGCTGACTCCGAGATCGAGCTGGATGTCCGGGTAGCGCGCATGGAATTCCGGCAGCGCGGGTACGAGCAGGGTGCGCGCGAAGGGGCTCGGCACGTCGACGCGCAGACGGCCACGCGGCGCGGCCGCGGCGCTCGACAGACTGGTCTCGGCATCGTCCAGATCGCCCAGCAGGCGCACGACGCGCTCGTAATAGGCCGCGCCGTCGGCGGTCACGGCGACCTGCCGTGTGGTGCGGTGGAGCAGCTTGACCCGCAGATGCGCCTCCAGCTGCCCGATCAGCTGGCTCACCGTGCTGCGGCTCGTGCGCAGGGTTTCGGCCGCCTTGGTGAAGCTGCCGGCCTCCACCACACGCACGAAGGCCTGCATCGCATCGAAACGGTCCATCGGGCATCCAGCGCGGAAATTGTGCGGATTCTACGAACAGTGCTGTCGGGCATCGCGTGTTTATCCCCCGCGAGCAGGCCGGCAGACTGGCCGCATCGCAGGTTACCGGGCACAGCCCAGAGGAGACGCCATGCCGACACGCGACGCCGTGTTCCCCACCCACCCCCACGCGCTCTACGCGATGCACCGCTACTCGCCGGCGATCCGCTCCGACGGCTTCCTGTTCGTCTCGGGCCAGGTGGGCGCGCGTGAGGACGGCTCGCCCGAGCCGGACTTCGAGCAGCAGGTTCGACGCGCGTTCGACAATCTCAACGCCGTGCTCGCCGCCGCCGGCGCCCGCTTCGACGACGTGGTGGACGTGACGTTCTACGTGGTCGATCCGGCAAGCCGCTTCGAGCGCGCCTGGGCCATCGTGCCGGAATACTGGGGTCAGGCGCCCTTTCCTGCCGCCACCGTCGTCGGCGTGACCTGGCTGGCCGGCTTCGATTTCGAGATCAAGGCGGTGGCGAAGTTGCCGGAAAACGCCGCGCACTGAGTGGGGCCGCCGGCGGTCGCGGCGCCCGGCGCGGGTGCGCGTCCGGCTACGCCCGGCGTCTGACGCGACGCGTGCCCCCGCCCGCTTCGCGCCGATCGACCGGCCCCTGCGCATCCGGAGGCCATGCAGAACGAAGGGCCCGTCCGGGCCCTCGTTCGTGTCCCGCCGCCGGGTTCAACCGGCCGGCAGCGTTGCACCGGCCGCTGCGGGATCGGTGGCCGCGGGCTCCGCGGCCGGGGACGCCGGCAGGCCCGGCGCGCCCCCCGTCGGGGTGATCCGCCAGATCGTGTTCGCGAGATCGTCGGCCACCAGCAGGGCGCCGCGCGGATCGACGGTGACGCCGACCGGACGTCCACGCGCCTTGCCGTCCGGCCCGAGGAACCCGGTGGCGAAGTCGATCGCCTCGCCCGAGGGGCGGCCGTCGCGGAACGGCACGAAGGTGACCTTGTAGCCCGACGGCGGCGAACGGTTCCAGCTGCCGTGCTGGCCCACGAACACGCCGTTGGCGAACTGCGCACCCAGTGCCGGCGTCGAGAACGCGAGGCCCAGCGCGGCGACGTGCGAGCCGAGCGCATAGTCCGGCGTGATCGCGGCGGCCACCTTTTCCGGCCTCTGCGGGCGCACGCGATCATCGACATGGTTGCCCCAGTAGCTGTAGGGCCAGCCGTAGAATCCGCCCGGTCGCACGCTGGTGAGGTAGTCGGGGACGAGCTCGTCGCCGATCTCGTCGCGCTCGTTTACCACCGCCCACAGCTGATCCATGCCCGGTTGCATCGCCAGCGCGGTCGGGTTGCGCAGGCCGGTGGCGAACACGCGATGGAAGCCGGTCTGCGCATCCACCTGCCACACCATGGCGCGGTTCTCTTCCACGGCGAGGCCGCGCTCGGTGATGTTGCTGTCGGAGCCGATGCCGACGAACAGGTAGCGGCCGTCGGCGCTGATGGTGAGCGCCTTGGTCCAGTGGTGGTTCACGGCGGCCGGCAGCCGGGTGATCTCCTGCGGCGGGCCGGCCGCATTGACCGCCCCTTCGGTGTAGTCGAAGCGCAGCAGCGCGTCCTGCGTGGCGACATAGATCGAGCCGTTGCCGAACGCCAGGCCGTACGGGGCGTCGAGATTTTCGGCGAACACCGAGCGGCCCTCGTAGTTGCCGTCGCCGTCCCCGTCGCGCAACAGCGTGAGCCGGTTGCCGCTTTCCACCTGGGTATTGCCGCGGGCCTTGATGACGCCGGCGATGATGTCCTTCGGCGTGAGTTTCGGCGCGCGTCCGCCGCGGCCTTCGGCGACCAGGATGTCGCCATTGGGCAGCACCAGCATCTGCCTCGGAATGAGCAGGTTGTCGGCGATCGGCGTGATCTCGTAGCCCGCCGGCACCGTCGGCAGCTCGTCGCCCCATTCGGTGGGCAGCGAGATCTTCAGCGTCGGGAACAAGCCGCGCTGCGGCTTGGGCAGATCCGGCGACGGACCGACGTAGGTCTCGTCCGGCGTGCCGCCACATGCGGCGAGGGCCAGTGCCAGCGCCGCGGTCAGGGCGCGGGTGAGCCGCGCGGTCGAACGCCCGGGGAGACGGTTCACGGCAGCACCTCCCGGCGACGCCGTGTGCCGCCGAGCGCGAACCACAGCGTCGCGCCGATCGACAGCACGCACAGCACCGACCACACCAGGGCCTGGGGCATCTTCTGCCAGGCGTCCATCGCGTGGATCAGCGAGTTGAGCACGCCGAGCACGCAGGTCAGTGCCAGCAGACCCACGTACATCAGGCGCGTCCGCGTGCGCGCACCCGGCGCGAACAGCGAGACCAGCGCCCAGATGACGGCCGGCACCGCGAACACCAGCGCGCCCACCAGCAACCAGGACGCGAAGTTGGTCCACTGGATCTCGTAGCTGCGTGCGTAGGCGATATCGGCGATCAGCGCGCCCAGAAACAGCGGAAACGCACTGCTGACCAGCAGCAGATGCACGGGGTGCAGCGGCCGGTGCACCGGCGCTGCGACAGCGGGAAGTGTGTCCATCGGAGGTCTCGTCGAAGGGGCGGTCGTGCGAGCCGCACGGTGCGAGCGGCACCATCGACGATCGGGGCGCAAGACCCGGTGAATGCGTGCCGGGTGCGCCCCGGTTCCGGTGGCCGCACCCGGCCATCGCCAGCGCGGCCACCGGATCGCGTCACTCAGATGGCCTGCCCGCCCGACACTTCGATCCGCTGCGCGTTGACCCAACGGTTCGCTTCGCCGAGCAAGGCCGCGATCATCGGGCCGATATCGTCCGCCACGCCCACGCGGCCCAGCGCCGTGATGCCGGCCAGATGCGCGTTGACCTCGGCGTTGTCGCGCACGACGCCGCCGCCGAAGTCGGTTTCGATCGCACCCGGCGCCACCGTGTTCACCGCGATGCCGCGGGCACCGAATTCCTTGGCCATGTAGACGCTCAGCGTCTCCACCGCGGCCTTCGCCGCCGCATAGGCTGCGTAGCCGGGATAGGCGAAGCGGGTGAGTCCGGTGGAGATGTTGACGATGCGCCCACCGTCGGCGATCAGCGGCAGCAACGCCTGGGTGAGGAAGAACACGCCCTTGAAGTGCACGTCCACCAGCCGGTCGAACTGCGCCACCGTGGTCTCGGCGATCGGCGCGGTCTCGCCATGGCCGGCGTTGTTGACGAGATGGTCGAAGGTCTCGCGCTGCCAGGTGTCACGCAGCGTGCTGCGCAGGCGCGTCACGAAGGCGGGAAACGCGTCGACCTCGCCGGTGTCGAGCTGCAGTGCCACCGCCCTGCGGCCCAGGGCCTCGATGTCCGCGACCACCGCCTGCGCCTCGTCGGCGCTGCCGCGGTAGGTCACCACCACGTCGCCGCCGCCGTGGGCGATGGCGAGCGCGGTGTTGCGGCCGAGGCCGCGGCTGGCGCCGGTCACGAGTGCGATCGTGCTCATTGGAGTCTCCGTAGGAAGGTTGCGAGGAACGTTGCACAGCGTGCCCGCGGCCCCCGGCCCCGGGTTGCCGGAACCTCCGCGGGACTTGCGCATTCCTGCCACCGGCGTGCGCGCCCCGTCGCCCCGGCGCTACGATCCGCGCATGTCGACCTTGCTCGAAGCTGTGCGCCACTATGCCGACGCCTACGCCGGCGCCGACGGCCTCGCGGCCTCCTCCATCCCCGGACTGATGGCCGTGCGTGCGCTCGCGCCCAGTGCCTTGATGCACGACGTGCAGCGACCGCTGGTGTGCCTGGTGCAGCAGGGCGGCAAGCGCGTCACCTTCGGCACCCGCGCCTTCGAGTTCACCGCCGGGCACTCGCTGCTGATCACCGCCGACGTGCCGACGGTCAGCCAGATCACCTCCGCCAGCGCCGCGGCGCCCTACTACTCGCTGGTGCTGGAACTCGACCCGGCCGTCATCGCCGATCTGGTCGCAGAGATGGGACCGCCACCGGACGACGACCCGCGCCCGGTGCGCGTGCACCCCACTGAACCCGAGGTCGCCGACGCCGCGCTGCGGCTGCTGCAGCTGCTCGAGCAGCCCGATGCCCTGCCCGTCCTGCAGGCCCAGCGCGTCCGCGAACTGCACTACTGGCTGCTCGCCGGCCGCCACGGCCAGGCCATCCGCCAGCTCGGCTGGCCGGAGGGCCACGTGCCCCGTATCGCGCGCGCGGTGAAGCGCCTGCGCCGGGACTTCAGCCAGCCGCTTCCGGTCGATGCCCTCGCCAGCGAAGCCGGCATGAGCGCGTCGGCCTTCCACCGCCATTTCAAGGCGATCACCTCCCTGTCGCCGCTGCAGTTCCAGAAGCATCTGCGCCTGATCGAAGCACGCCGGTTGATGCAGTCCCAGGGCATGGCGGCCAGCAGCGCTGCCTACGCCGTGGGGTACGCCAGCGTGCCGCAGTTCACCCGCGAGTACGGCCGCATGTTCGGCGCCCCGCCCGCGGCCGATGCCCGCGCCGCCGCGGGTTGATCCGGGACAGGCACGCGCGGCGTCGCGCGGGGGCCGTGGCCGCCCGCTTCACCGCCGGCCCGGTATAGCTGGATGCTCCGACGAACGGATGCGCCCCATGGCCGACGCCTCGCCCGACATCGCCCCGCCCGACGCCATCGCGCGTGCGATCGCCGACACCTGCGTCGACAAGGCGGCTCTGCCCGCGGGCCGGATGCTGGCTCTCGGCGCGCTGGCCGGCGCCTACATCGGTTTCGGCAGCCTGGTCGCCGTGCTGATCGGCGCCGGTGCAGACGCCCTTCCCTATGGTCTGGCCCAGATCGCCGCGGGCCTGGGTTTCGCATTGGGGTTGATCCTGGTGCTGCTGGCCGGCGCGGAACTGTTCACCGGCAATACCCTGATGACCGTGCCGCTGGCCCAGCGCCGGCTCGGGCCCACCCAGCTGTTGCGCGCCTGGGGCCTGGTCTGGTGCGCCAACCTCGCCGGTGCGCTGCTCCTGGCGCTGCTCGCCATCGGCGCCGGCCTGCATCTGGCGGGGGACGGCGCGTTCGCTGCGTCCGCCGTGGAGATCGCCGCCGAGAAAACCTCGAAGCCCGCCGCGCGCATCGTCGCCAGCGGCATTCTGGCCAATCTGCTGGTCTGTCTGGCGGTCTGGATGGCCGCCGGCGCGAAATCCGCCGTCGACAAGGTGGCCGTCATCGTGCCTCCGGTGGCCGCCTTCGTCGCGCTGGGCCTGGAGCATTCGATCGCCAACATGTCGCTGCTGCCGCTCGGGCTGCTGGCGCAGGCGGCCACGGGGGCCGATCTTCCGACGGGCCTGTCGTGGAGCGCCGCCGGCATGAACCTGCTGTGGTCGACGCTCGGCAACATCATCGGCGGCGGCGGACTCGGCCTGGCCTACTGGGCCATCCATCTGCGCGGCCGCGCCTGATCCGCTGCAGGCCGGGTCACTTCGACTGCGCCGCCACTATTCGCGGCACAAGGCCGCCGCGACCGCGCCGGCCGCACGGAGCGTCGGGCTCCAGGCGTCATCGCACCGGCGTCAACCCGGCTTGTAGACCGATCTCTGTCCGATCGCGTCCGTTCTGGCGGTGGGCCTCGCGAGGCCGGGAATCAGGAAATCCGCCGCGCTGTGCCCGCGCCTGACCCGCTCGGCCAGCCAGCGCGGCATGCGTCCCCGTCCCGACCAGGTGTTGCGCCGGTTGTCCGGGTCCCGGTACTTCGGCGCGACCTTCACCCGTGCGCGCTTTCTCGCCGGCTTGCGGCCCGTGGCCGGGGCCGCCTCCGGGCCGAACACCGCGTCGATGCTGTAGCCGTAGGACGCCGCCAGGTCGATCAGCGCCTGGCGCACCACGGCTGGGGGACGCCGGTTGGCCAGCACCTGCAGCCGCCGCTCGGCCGCGCGCACCAGCCGGTCCAGCTGACGCAGGTCGAGTGTGTCGAGGTCGATCGTCATTGCATGGTGTCCCGGGCTGACGGTTGAAGCGCATCGGCGCGCCGCGAACAGGCGCGCTGCGTGGCGTCCAGCTGCGTGAGATACAGGCGCGTATCGAACTCCAGCTGGTGGTAGTCGGGCTCCATGTGCGTGCACAGCTGGTAGAAGGCCTTGTCGTGCTCGGCCTCCTTCATATGCGCGAGTTCATGGACCGCGATCATCCTCAGAAACGGCGCAGGCGCGTCGCGGAACAGGCTGGCAATGCGGATTTCGCGACTCGCCTTCAGCCGGCCACCCTGCACGCGGGAGACGGTGGTGTGGGTCCCGAGCGCGTGCTTGACCACCTGCAGTCTGCCGTCGAAGAGCACCTTTCCCAGAGGCGGCGCCTTGCGCATGTGGCGCTCCTTGAGCGCCTGCACATAGGCATAGAGCTGGCCGTCGTTGCGCACCGCGTGTGCTTCCGGATACTTCGACGCCAGCCACGCGCCGAGGCGGTCCTGCGCGATCAGCGCGCGCACGTGCGCTGCACCTGCGGTGGATAACCGCCGAGATACTTCAGCGGTTCCATCAGGCACGCCCCCGCATGCGCGGGGTCGTGTCCGAACTGGCCGACGCCTCGGTCAAGCGAAGGGATCCTGCAGCACCATCGTGTGCGCACGGTCGGGACCGGTGCTGACGATGCTGATCGGGCAGCCGGCCAGTTCCTCGAGCGCGCGCAGGTAGGCACGTGCCGCCGGCGGCAACTTGTCCCACTCGGTGATGCCGTGAGTGTTCTCGCTCCAGCCCGGGAACTCGAGATAGACCGGCGTGCACTCGTCCCAGCCCGCCGCATCGAGCGGTGCGTACTCGGTGCGCTTGCCGCGGTACTCGTAGGCGATGCAGATCTTCAGCTTCTCCATGCCGTCGAGCACGTCGAGCTTGGTGATGCACAGGCCGGAAATGCCGTTGATGGCGACGGCGCGCTTGAGCGCGACGATGTCCATCCAGCCACAGCGACGCGGGCGGCCGGTCGATGCGCCGTATTCCTGGCCGCGGTCGCGGATGCCCTGGCCGATCTCGTCGTCGAGTTCGGTCGGGAACGGGCCGCCGCCCACGCGCGTGGCGTAGGCCTTGGCGATGCCGAGCACGTAGTCGATCGCGTCGGCGCCGACGCCGGTGCCGGCCAGGGCGCCGCCGACGGTGGTGTTGGAGCTGGTGACGTAGGGATAGGTGCCATGGTCGATGTCGAGCAGCGCACCCTGCGCGCCCTCGAACAGCACGCGCTTGCCCTGCTTGCGCAGGTCGTGAAGGATGCCGGCGACGTCCGACTTCATCGGCTCGACGTACTCGCCGAAGGCCAGTGCCTCGTCGTAGGTCTTCTGGAAGTCCACGGCGTCGACGCCGAGGTACTTGGTCAGCACGAAGTTGTGGTAGTCGAGCGCGGTGCGCAGCAGGTCTTCGAGCTGCTTGGGGTAATGCAGGTCGGCCACGCGGATGCCGCGGCGCGCCACCTTGTCCTCGTACGCCGGGCCGATGCCGCGGCCGGTGGTGCCGATGGCCTTGCCGCCGGCCGCCTTCTCGCGCGCCTGATCGAGCGCGATGTGGTAGGGCATGATCAGCGGCGTGGCCGGGCTGATCTTCAGGCGCGAACGCACCTCGACACCCGCGGCTTCGAGCTCGCCGATTTCCTTGATCAGCGCCGCCGGACTCAGCACCACGCCGTTGCCGATCAGGCACAGCGCGTCGTCGCGCAGGATGCCGGAGGGAATGAGGTGGAGAACGGTCTTCTTGCCGCCGATCACCAGCGTGTGGCCGGCGTTGTGACCGCCCTGGAAGCGCACGACGGCGCCGATGTCCTGCGTGAGCAGGTCGACGATCTTGCCCTTGCCCTCATCGCCCCACTGGGCGCCGATTACGACGACTGACTGACCCATCTTGATGACTCCTGGTTTCGCATTGCGGCCATCGGGGCCGCAGACAGGGACCGCGGCGGGCCTGGCGGATTGCTGCGGCCCGCTCCATCGGGGAACGGCCGCCGCGCCGGGCCCGGACACGGAAAAAGCCGGCGGTTCGCTCTGCTGAGAGTCGGCCCGTCCGGCTTTTCGGCATTATCCGGATATCGGGGGACCGGGGCCACCTGTTCGGACCGGCGGTTCATGCCCGGAGGCGTCGCCCGCACCGGGCGCGGACGCGGCGCGACCTCGATGCTGTGCCCGGGCGCCGGAACGCCGGCGGTGCGTGACGCCGGCGGGTCCGCTGCTGTCATGCGCTGGGGTTCGAGCCCCGCCGCGCGAACGAGCGAACCAGACGATATCGCCGATGCGGGCAGCACCCGCGTGCAGCGTCGCGCGTTCGCGCGTTGGTGACCGCCCCCGCCGGGCTGCCCGGCGGTCAGCCCCCGCGCACCAGATACAGCGCGACCAGCCCCACAGCGAGTACGCCGGCACCGATGCGACGCAGCAGCGTCGACGGCATCCCGAGCATCCGCGCGGCGTTACGCTTCCAGGCGTCCGGGGCGGCGAAGAGGATCAGGCCCTCGATCACGAACACCAGGCACAGTGCGGCCCACAGATCCGACATCGGGCCGCCGGCCTCAGCGGTCGCTGCGCATGTACTGCAGGAACGGGTCGTTGCGCTCCAGCACGATCACGCTGTCCCCGCTCTGGAACGCCGCGCGGTATGCCTCGAGGCTGCGCTGGAACGCGTAGAAGCCCGGGTCGCGCCCGGCGGCCTCACCGTAGATCCGGGTGGCCTCGGCATCGCCCTCACCGCGCAGGGTCTGCGCGTCGCGCTCGGCCTCGGCGGTCAGCACGACCTGCTCGCGATCGGCCTGACCGCGGATCGCGCGCGCCTGCTCCTCGCCCTCGGCACGCAACGCCGCGGCGACCTGGCGACGCTCGGCGCGCATGCGGTCGTAGACCTGGCCGATCACTTCGCTGTCGGTGGGCAGGTCGATCTGCTTGAGGCGGATGTCGATGATCTGCATGCCGAGCGACTTCGATGCCTCGTTGATCGCCGGCAGCTGGCGCTCGACGAACTCGGAGCGGTTGCCCGACACCAGTTCGGTCAGCGTGCTGGCGTTGATCTCGTTGCGCAGCGAGTTCTTGATGATCGGCTCGAGACGCAGCTGGGCGCTGTCCTCGTTGCCCTGGGTGGCGCGGTAGAAGGCGGTGACGTCGTTGATCATCACGATCGCCACGAAGTCCACGCTGACGTCCTTGCGTTCCGAGGTCAGCGAGCGCTCGGGCGAGAACGCGCTGGCGTTGAAACGCGTATCGAAGACACGTGCGGTCTCGATCAGCGGGATCTTGAAATGCAGGCCCGGGCCGACATCGGTGCGCGCGATGCGACCGAGGTTGAACACCATGCCCACCTGGCCCTCGCGGACCACGTAGACCGACCCCATCAGGCCCAGCAGGACGACGATGATCAGGGGGATGACGAAATTGAGTCTCATCGGGACGCTCCATCACGCGGCGGGCGCGGCAGCTGCGAGGTGCGGGCGGCGGGCTCCTGGCTGGGCGCACGCGTCGCTTCGATCGCCGGCGACAACACCTCCGGCGGCAACAGCGACGGCGCGGCCTGCGCACTGCCCTGCCCGGCCATCGGCACATAGATCAGCTGGCGACCGTCGCCGCCCACGACCGTGCGGTTCTCGGCCAGCACCTGTTGCACCGTTTCCAGCCACAGACGCTTGCGGGTGACATCCGGCGCGCCGCGATAGGCGTCGACCAGCAGGGAGAACCGGGTGGCATCACCGGTGGCGCGCGCGATCTCGGCCTCCTTGTAACCCTCGGCCTGGGCGCGGATACGCGCCGCCTCGCCTCGTGCCTCGGGCACGATCTTCGCGGCGTAGGCCCGGGCTTCGTTGATCAGGCGCTCGTTCATCTGCTGCGCGCTGTTGACCTCGTCGAACGCAGGCTTCACTTCTTCCGGCGGACGCGCGTCCTGCAGATTCAGATCGGTGACGAACAGGCCGGTGCGGTAGCTGTCGAGCGAGGCCTGCAGCGAGGTCTGCGCCGCGGTCGACAGCGGACCACGCGCGTTGAGCGCGGTGTCGAGGTTGGCGCGGCCGATCTGCTCGCGCACCGCGCTGACCGCGGTCTGCTCAAGCACCTCGCGGGCGTTGCGGGTGCCAAACAGATACTGCGTGGGATCCCCGACGCGGTACTGCACGTTGAACGACACCACCACGATGTTCTCGTCGCGGGTGAGCACGGGCACGGTATTGCTGAAGGACTGCACGGTGGTCGCGTCGACCTTGATCACCCGCTCCACCGGCCACGGCAGCTTGAAGTTCGGGCCGGGCTGCATCACCCGCGCGGCCTGGCCGAAGCGCAGCACCACGCCGCGCTGCTGTTCGCCGACCAGCACGAAGCAGTTGAGCAGCAGGATGACCACCAGGCCGATCACCACCCAGCGCAGCGGGTTGCCGCCGCCACCGCCGAACAGGTCGCGCAGCTGGTTCAGCGCACGGTCGACGCCGTTGCCACCACCGCCACCGCCGCGGCCACCACGCCCACCGCCCCCCGTGCGCCGGGGCGGCCAGGGATTGCGCGGTTCGTTCCCGTCGCGACCGGTGTTGCGGTCGGGGGAGTCGTTGTCCTTGTTCTTGCCGGGAATGTTCCAGGCCATGCCTGCTCCAGTCTGGTGCGCCGCCTGCCCGGGGCAGCGCGGGGGTCGCATAGTCTAACCGGCTCGTGCCCGCCGGGTCCGCCGAACCCTTACGGCCACGGCCGGAGGGTGGATCATGCCGCGCGACGCGCGGCGGGGAATCAGAACGCGTCGTCGTCGGGCGGCAGCAGCGGCCGGAGCGCGGCGCCGTCGGGCTGCGCGGCCAGACGCGCGGCGTCGGCGTGGGCCAGATCGACGTGCAGGTGCCAGCCGTCCTCGTCGCTGCGCTCCTCGCGCACCGCGTCCAGGGCGTGCAGGCGCGCGTGCAGACGTCCGGCTTCGGGCGGCAGGTGCAAGGCACCGGCGACGCGCCGCATACCCAGCCGGCGCGCCAGCGCGCGGGACAGGAGATCCAGCCCGAGACCATCACGCGCGGAAATCCACACCGACTCGCGCACGGCGTCGTCGGCCAGCGCGGCCGGGTCCTGGTCGTAGCGCGGCTGCGCGTTCTCGATCCGGTCGATCTTGTTGAACACCAGCAGCTGCGGCAGCTCGCCCGCGCCGATCTCGCCGAGTACGGCGTCGACCTGGCGGATGCGTTCGTCGCGCAGCGGATCGGCCGCATCGATGACGTGCAACAGGAGATCGGCCTCGCGCGCTTCGCTCAACGTGGAGCGGAACGCGGCGACGAGTTCGTGCGGCAGGTCGCGGACGAAACCGACGGTGTCGGCGAGCACGACCGAGCCTCCCGACAGATCCACCCGGCGTACGGTGGGATCGAGCGTCGCGAACAGCTGGTCGGCGGCGTAGGCGTCGGCGCCGGTCAGCGTGTTGAAGAGGGTCGACTTGCCGGCATTGGTATAGCCCACCAGCGCCACGCGCGGCAGTTCGCTGCGCACGCGGGCGCGGCGCATCTGGGTGCGCTGCACCTCGACCTTGTCCAGGCGCGCCTGCAGCTGTTCGACGCGTTTCTGCAGCAGGCGGCGGTCGGTCTCGAGCTGGGTTTCGCCCGGACCGCGCAGACCGATCGAGCCGCCGCGCTGCCGCTCCAGATGGGTCCAGCCGCGCACCAGGCGCGTGGCCATGTGGCGCAGCTGGGCCAGTTCGACCTGCAGCTTGCCTTCGTGGCTGCGCGCGCGCTGGGCGAAGATGTCGAGAATCAGGCCGGTGCGGTCCACGACGCGGCGCTCGAGATACTTCTCGAGGTTGCGTTCCTGGCCCGGCGAGAGCCGATGATTGACGAGGATCAGGTCGGCGCCGGTCGCGTTCGCGGCCGCCTTCACTTCCTCGAGCTTGCCGCTGCCGATCAACGTGGCGGCGTTCGGCTTGTCGATGCGTGCCGGAATGACGGCGGCCACATTCGCGCCCGCGGAGCGGGCCAGCTCGGAGAACTCCTCGAGCACGCCGTCGTCGGTGGGGCCGTGCGCGTGCGGCTGGATCAGCAGCGCGTTTTCACCCTTGCGGGAGCGTTCGAACAATTCGGGTCAGGCCTCTTGGGTGTCGCGCGGGATCATTCGGACGGGTCGGGCGCCTCGCCGCCCTCGCCATCGGAGGACTCCACGACACCGCCACCCGGCGCCACGCGCACATTGCGCGCCGGCACCACGGTCGAAATCGCGTGCTTGTAGACCATCTGGCTCACGGTGTTGCGAAGCAGCACCACGAACTGGTCGAACGATTCGATCGTGCCCTGCAGTTTGATGCCGTTGACGAGGTAAATCGAGACCGGCACACGTTCGCGCCGCAGTGCGTTCAGGAAAGGATCCTGCAAGGATTGCCCCTTGGACATTCGTATTCCCCAGCGTGGTTGTTGTTATCGGGTGCTGACCCGACGCCGCGCTCCCCGCGCGACGTCCGCACGATGGTACACAACCGCTGCCGGATTCGGATGGGAACGGCCGGCCGCGCGCCGGAAACGTGCGTGGGGTCGCCGCGTTCAGGCCAGGAACTGACCGACCGCGTCATCCAGCGCCCCGCGTTGCGCCGCCGGGTCGAACCAGCGCACGGCATCGCCGCGGCCGCGCAGCCAGGTGATCTGCCGTTTGGCGAGCTGGCGGGTGGCCGCGACGGCGCGTTCGCGGAAGCCCTCCGCATCGCACCGGCCGTCGAGATGGTCCCAGGCCTGACGGTAGCCGACCGCGCGGATCGCCGGCAGGTCGAGCGGCGCAGGATGCGCACGCAGGGCCGGCATCGCCCGCAACGCGCGCACTTCGTCGAGAAACCCGGCGGCGAGCATCGCGTCGAAGCGCGCGGCGATGCGCTGGTGCAGCTCACCGCGGTCGGCCGGGGCGATCGCCAGCGACAGCACGTCGGCGGGGAACGGCGGTGTTTCCGGCACACGTCGCTGCCAGTCGCTGATCGGAATGCCGCTCAGGCGATGCACCTCGAGTGCGCGCTGGATGCGCTGTGGATCACCGGGCTTGATCCGCGCTGCCGCGTCGGGGTCGATTCCGGCCAGCTCGGCGTGCAGCGCCGGCCAACCGCGCGCCGTCGCCTCGGCCGTGATGCGCGCGCGCATGGCCGGGTCGGCCGGCGGCATCGGCGACAGGCCCTCCAGCAACGCGGCGAAGTACAGGCCCGTGCCGCCGGCGAGGATGGGCAGCCGGCCGCGCGCGAGGATGGCCTCGACCGCAGCGCGCGCGTCGGCCGCGAATTCCGCAGCCGAATACGTCTGCCACGGATCACGCAGATCGAGCATGTGGTGCGGCACGCGGGCACGCTCGGTCGCGTCAGGCTTGGCCGCGCCGATGTCGAGCCCGCGATAGACCAGCGCCGAATCGACGCTGACGATCTCGCCGCCGAAGCGCTCGGCCCACTCGAGTGCGAGTGCGGTCTTGCCCGACGCGGTCGGACCCATCAGCGCGATGGCGCGCGGACGCGCGCGCGTGGCAGCCGGTGCAGACGTCACGACGGCGGTGCGGTTCAGTAGCCGGTCTCGCGCAGCGACAGGCGCACCTGCTCGTGCGTCACCTGCACCGGACGCGACGGCGCCGGCCCGAGCAGGCTGACGACGATGATCGCCAGCGTGGCGACGGCGAAGCCCGGCACGATTTCGTACAGCGCCGAGCCCATGCGTTCGACGGCGATCTGCTTCCACGCGACCACGGTCAGCGCCCCCAGCAGCATGCCCGCGAGCGCACCGTTGCGGTTCATCCGCTGCCAGAACAGCGCCAGCAGCACCACCGGGCCGAAGGCCGCGCCGAAGCCGGCCCAGGCGTAGGCCACCAGTCCGAGCACGCGGCTGTCGGGGTCCCGCGCCAGCCACAACGCGACCAGGGCGACCAGCAGCACGCTGGCACGGCCCACCCAGACCAGCTCGGTCTGGCCGGCCTGCCGCCGGACGAAGCCGCGGTAGAAGTCCTCCGACAGCACACTCGAGCACACGATCAGCTGGCTCGACAGCGTGCTCATGACCGCCGCGAGAATCGCCGACAGGATCACACCGGCCACCCAGGGATTGAACAGCAGCTCGACCAGGGTGATGAACACCCGCTCCGAATTCGCGGTCACCGGCCCGGCCTGCTCCGGATGCTGCTGGAAATACGCGATGCCGAGAAAACCGACCGTCAGCGAGCCCGCCAGACACAGGATCATCCAGGCCATGCCGATGCGCCGTGCGGCCGGGATGGTTTCGACACTGCCCGCCGCCATGAAACGCGACAGGATGTGCGGCTGGCCGAAGTAGCCCAGGCCCCACGCCAGCAGCGAGACGATGCCCACCACGCCGAGCGCGCCCTCGCGGGTCCACGACAGCCGCGAGGCATCGACACCCCGGATCAGCTCGATGCTCGATTCGAAGCCGCCGGTGGTCATGTAGACGATCACCGGCGTGAGCAGCAGCGCGAACAGCATCAGCGTTCCCTGGGCGACGTCGGTCCAGCTCACGGCAAGGAAGCCGCCGATCAGCGTGTAGAGGATCGTCACCGCCGCGCCCCACCACAGCGCCTGCGCGTACGGCAGGCCGAATACGCTTTCGAACAGACGTGCACCGGCCACAACGCCGGACGCGCAGTACACCGCGAAGAAGACCAGGATCACCAGCGCCGAAATCACCCGCAGCATGCGACTGCGATCTTCGAAACGGTGGGTGAAGAAATCGGGCAGCGTCAGCGCATTGCCGGTGCGCTCGGTGTACACCCGCAGCGGACCGGCGACGAAGCGCCAGTTGAGATAGGCACCGCCGATCAGGCCGAGCGCGATCCAGGCCTCGGACGCGCCGCGCAGGTACAGCGCCCCCGGCAGGCCCATCAGCAGCCAGCCGCTCATGTCCGAGGCCCCGGCCGACAGTGCGGTGACGCCCGGCCCGAGCTTGCGACCGCCGAGAATGTAGTCGTCGAAGCTCTTGGTCGAGCGCCAGGCCACGATTCCGATCAGCACCATGGCCACCAGATACACCACGAAGGTCACGATCAGCGGCGTACTGGCGGTCATCATGTCTGGGTTCCCCTTCCCTCGATCAGACGGGCCGCCCTCGGGCGGCGCGAATTGGACGCGACAGCGTAACGCACGCGGCCCTCGAAACCGCCCGGCGCGATGCCGGCCCCGCGTGGCGCCTATTCGTCCGGCCAGCGGATCGCAGGCGCGGCGGCGACGCGCGGCGCGGGCACCGCGTCGACGGCGGTCCAGATCTTCAAGGCGTCGACGGTTTCGGCGACGTCGTGAACGCGCAGAATGCGTGCACCGCGCTGGGCGGCGATCAGATGCGCGGCCACCGAGCCGGCCATGCGCGCAGCCGGCGTCTCGCGCCCGGTGAGCGCACCGATGCTGCGTTTGCGCGACAGTCCAGCCAGCACCGGCACGCCGAGCTCGACGAAGCGCGCCAGCTGCGCCAGCAGGGCCAGATTGTGATCGGTGGTCTTGCCGAAACCGAACCCCGGATCGACGACGATGCGTTTCCTGTCGATGCCGGCCATCTCCGCCGAGAAGATCCGCTCGGCAAGAAACCGGTGCACCTCGCCGACGACATCGTCGTACTCCGGTGCGTCCTGCATGCCGCGCGGTTCGCCCTGCATGTGCATCAGCACCACCGGCACGCCGAGCGCGGCGGCGGTCTCGAGTGCGCCGGCGCGGCGCAGCCCGTACACGTCGTTGATCATCCCGGCGCCCGCTTCGACCGCGGCGCGCATGACCTCGGGCTTCGACGTATCGACGCTGATCGGCACCCGCGTGTCGCGTGCGAGCGCCTCGATGACCGGGATCACCCGGCGCAACTCCTCTTCGACCGAGACATCGGCAGCGCCGGGTCGCGTCGATTCACCGCCGATGTCGAGCAGATCCGCGCCGTCTGCCACCAGGCGCAGGCCGTGGGCGATCGCCGCCTCGGGTGTCGCGTGCGCACCGCCGTCGGAAAACGAGTCCGGCGTCACGTTGACGATGCCCATGACCCGCGGCACGTCGAGGCGCAGCGCGCGGCCGTTGCAGTCGAGCTGGGGAGCGGTATCGAACATCGGCGGCACCTGGGGGCATGGGAGACCGGGGATTGTCGCGACTGGGCGCCCGCGTGGACAGCCTCGCGCCGCGCGTGCGCGATCGCCGTCCGGGGCCGCGCGCGAGCCTGCCTCCTCGCGAATCGACATTACAAGCGCCGTGCGCCGCGCCTGGGACACGTGTGGCGTTGTGATCGCGACGCGCCTGGCGAGCGCGGGGTTCGCGCGCCCGCAGCCCAGGCTGCCGCCCGGGCCCGATTCGCATGTCCACGGCCCTGGCCTGCGGGATTGCGGGATGGCGCTCGCGAGTAGCCGGGCCCGGTGCCCGGTTCCGCCGATCGCTGGAAGGCGGACGCGTGCCCCGGAGTGTGCGCAGCGAAGACGTCTCGCGCTGTGGCCATCGGGCCGACGCCCCGGCATCGAGCGCGCTGCGCCGCTGGCGTCGAGACGTCCTCGCATCCGGACAACAAAAAAGCGGCCCGAAGGCCGCTCTTGTTCTGCGCAGACAGCGGTGAGGCTCAGGCCTGCTCCGCCGGACCGCCGATCGGAGGCGGGACCGGACGTGGCCCACCGCCGGCATCGCCGTCGCCTCCCTTGCCGGGGTTGGACTTGCCCCAACCCATCGGCGGCGGCGGCTCGCGGCCTTCCATGATCGCGTCGATCTGCGGCACGTCGATGGTCTCGTACTCGAGCAGCAGCTGCGACATGGCATGCAGCTTGTCGAGGTTCGCGGTGAGGATCTCGGTCGTGCGCTCATAGGCGCGGTCGAGAATCGTGCGCACCACTTCGTCGATCTTGCGCGCGGTGTCGTCGGACACCGACTTGTGCTGGGTGACCGAGCGACCGAGGAACACCTCGTCGTCCTCTTCGCCATAGGCGATCGGGCCGAGTTCGTCCGACAGCCCCCACTTGGTGACCATGTTGCGGGCCATCTTGGTCGCGCGCTCGATGTCGTTCGAGGCGCCGGTGGTGACCTTGTCCTCGCCGAAGATCAGCGCCTCGGCCACGCGGCCGCCGTAGAGCGAGCACAGCTGCGATTCGATCGCCACGCGGTTCATCGAGTAGCGGTCGCCCTCGGGCAGGTACATGGTGACGCCGAGCGCACGCCCGCGCGGGATGATCGTGACCTTGTAGACCGGGTCGTGCTCGGGCACGAGGCGGCCGACGATGGCGTGGCCGGCCTCGTGATAGGCGGTGAGCCTCTTCTCGTCCTCGCTCATCGCCATCGAGCGGCGCTCGGCGCCCATCAGGATCTTGTCGCGTGCGCGGTCGAAGTGGTCCATGCGGACTTCCTTCGCATTCTCGCGCGCCGCGAACAGCGCCGCTTCGTTGACGAGGTTCGCCAGATCCGCGCCGGAGAAGCCGGGCGTGCCACGGGCGACGACGAGCGGCTGCACGTCCTCGTCCAGCGGAACTTTGCGCATGTGCACTTTCAGGATCTGCTCGCGGCCCTTGACGTCGGGCAGGCCCACGACGACCTGGCGGTCGAAACGGCCCGGGCGCAGCAGCGCCGGATCCAGCACGTCGGGACGGTTGGTCGCGGCGACCACGATCACGCCCTCGCCGCCCTCGAAGCCGTCCATCTCGACCAGCAGCTGGTTGAGGGTCTGCTCGCGCTCGTCGTGCCCGCCGCCGAGACCGGCGCCGCGATGACGGCCGACCGCATCGATCTCGTCGATGAAGATGATGCACGGCGCCTGCTTCTTGGCCTGCTCGAACATGTCGCGCACGCGGCTGGCGCCGACGCCGACGAACATCTCGACGAAGTCCGAGCCCGAGATGGAGAAGAACGGCACCTTGGCCTCGCCGGCAATGGCCTTGGCGAGCAGCGTCTTGCCGGTGCCCGGCGGGCCGACCATCAGCACGCCGCGCGGGATCTTGCCGCCCAGCTTCTGGAAGCGCGACGGATCACGCAGGAACTCGACCAGCTCCGAGACTTCCTCCTTGGCCTCGTCGCAGCCGGCGACGTCGGCAAAGGTGACCTTGGTCTGCTCCTCGTTGAGCAGCTTGGCGCGTGACTTGCCGAAGGACATCGCGCCCTTGCCGCCGCCCTGCTGCATCTGCCGCATCATGAAGAACCAGAAGCCGATAATCAGCGCGACCGGCAGCAACTGGATGAGGATGTAGCCGAGGGAAATGCCGCTCGACGGCGGCGCCTGGTCGATGGCCACGTTGTGGTTCATCAGGTCGTCGATCATGCGGTCGTCGCGACGCGGCGCGATGACGGTGCCCGACTGGCCGCCCTTGGACTGGAACGTGATCGTGCGCTCGTCCTCGGCGATCTTCACCGACGCGATCTGGTCACGTCGGACCTGTTCCATGAACTGCGAGTACTGGACGTCCTGCCCCGCCGCGCCGGTGCGCGGGCTGAAGCTCTGGAAGATCACCATCAGCACGACGGCGACCACGACCCAGAGCAGCAGATTCTTGACCAGATCGTTCATGTTTCGGAATTCTCGAGAGGGGTTCGGTGGAACACTGGATGCCTCGGGGCCATGCTACTTCATCGTCGCGAGCTTGCCCTGGGCCAGGGCGTAGACCTCGGGCGAGCGCTGCCGCGATGCGGCCGGTTTGCGGATCGCGAGCTTGGTGTAGCGACGACGCAGCTGCCGCACGTACTCGTCGAACTCGGTGCCCTGGAACAGCTTGATCAGAAACGTGCCGCCGGGGCGCAGGTGGTGGTCGGCGAACTCCATCGCCAGTTCCGCCAGATGCATCGCCCGGGGCTGGTCCACCGCGTCGATACCGCTCTTGTTGGGGGCCATGTCCGACAACACAAGGTCCACCTGCTGGCCGCCGAGCGCGCGCTCCAGCGCCGAGAGGACCGCATCCTCGCGGAAATCGCCGTGAAGGAACTCCACGCCGGCCAGCGACGGCATTTCGAGAATATCGAGCGCGATGACCCGGCCGGTGTCGCCCAGTGCCTGCCGGACCCACTGCGACCAGCCGCCCGGCGCCGCACCGAGATCCACGACCACCATCCCCGGCTTCAACAGCCGGTCGCGCTCCACCAGCTCTTCCAGCTTGTAGGCCGCACGCGAGCGCAGCCCCTCGGCCTGCGCCTTCTTGACGTAGGGATCGGAGAAATGTTCCTTCAGCCAGCGCTGGCTGCTCTTGCTGCGTGTGGCCATCGCCGGTTCGTGCCGTCGCGGGAAAGCGGGTGCGGAGGCCATGATATCCTGCCTACCGCATCCATTTTCCCGATCGGTTCATCCATGAGTAACGTCCTGACCGCTGCCCAGACCCGTTTTCTGCGCGGCCAGGCCCACGGCATCAAGGCCCAGCTGCAGGTCGGCGGCAAAGGCGTGACCGATGCGCTGATCGCCGAACTCGACGGCGCCCTGGAGCATCACGAGCTGATCAAGGTGAAAGTGGGCGCTGCCGATCGCGAGGAACGCGACGCGATGATCGACCAGCTGGCCGAACGCACGGGCGCCGCGCTCGTGCAGCGGATCGGCCACACGGCCATCCTCTATCGCCAGAGCAAGGACCGCCGGCAGATCGTGCTGCCGCGTGCCTGACCGCGCGGTGCCCCGGCCATGCAGCTGAGTCTCGAACACCCCGAGTTCGACTACGTGCTCCGGGGCGCGGATGGACGCCAGGCCCTGGTCAACGACCGGCGCCTCACCCGCAGCTTCATCGTCGCCCCGCGGGCGCTGGTCGAGGACTGGCCGGCCGCGGATGTACGCACGCTCGACGTCGACGCGCTGGCGCCGGTGCTGGCGCTGGAACCCGAAGTGGTGCTGATCGGCACCGGCGACCGCCAGGGCTTTCCGCCCGCCGCGACGATGGCGGCCTGCCTGTCCAAGGGCATCGGCATCGAGGCGATGACCAATGCCGCCGCGGCGCGCACGTTCAATGTGCTCGCGGGCGAAGGCCGCCGCGTGGTGGCCGCCTTCGTGCTGCAGGACGACGCGACCGCGGCCTGATCAAGGCGGGTCGTTCTCGCCCGGGAACGTGACGAGGGTAATGCGGCCCTCGAGCGGCGCCGCGGTCAGGTCGTCCGGGCCCAGCCACACGAATTCTTCATCGTGCAGGGGCCGCGGCACGCGCATGACGCCGTCGGCCGTGATGCGGACCTCGCCCGTGATCCAGGGCGCCAGCATGCCGCCCGCATCGTCATCGGTCCGCACCCTCAGACCGCGCACGGGCGCCGGTATGCACCCGCGGTCCACGTCGTACGCTGTCGGCTGCAGGACGGCGAAACAGAACTGGCGCCCGTCGAAGGCGATCCGGATGTGGCCCTGTCCGTACGGGTTGGCGTCGAACCAAGCCTGCGCGGAGTCGTGGACCACGAGCCGCGCCAGCTCCCAGGTCCCGAGCAGGCTGCCGGCAGCCGGGCGGCGCGCCTCGGCATTGCGTGCGATGCCGGGATCGTCGAAGTCCGCACTGCGGTAGAACGCGATCGACCGAGGTTGCAGGGGCCGATCGGCCGCGGCGACATCGCCGAGCCTGCACAGCAGCACGCCGCCGCCCCCGCCCCCGCTCAGGACGCGCTCATCCCGGCTTCGCACCGCCAGCACGCCCGCATGCCGCCCGCCCGAGTCGAACAGGCGAATGCCCGTGGAGGCAGCCTCGACCCGGCCGAACTCCGACCGTTCCGGTCCGGTGGCGTCGGCCGGACGCCATTCGAAGGTCCTGTCGGGACGGAACACCAGCTTGGCGTTTTCCACGCCGCGCGGGTTGGTGCCGCGCACGTCGATACGGGCGTTGCCGCACAGCGCCCAGGTGCCCAGCAGACTGCTGAACTCGGTCGAGACCTCGGCGGGCAGGTCAGCTGCCGCCGTCCCTGCCATCGCGGCCAGAAGCACGACCGCCAGTCCCATGACGTTACTTGGCATCGGTGCGTCCATCCCGGTACATGTGCGGGCCAGCGTGCCCGCCCCAGCACGCCCGGGCCATCGCGGAACGGATGCGGACCGTGTAGGAATCCGCGCCGCCGTGGCCTGCACCTGCGATTACGCGCGTGTGTCGGCGACTGCGCGAGCCGAGGCCACGGCGAGCCGGCGCCCAGGACGCCCCGCCCACGAAGACGGGACGAGGCGGCCACCATTGCGCGTTCCGGACTGCGGTCCGTCCGGCAGGGACACCCGCGATCCGAGCGACCCGCCGGGATGGCGCGATGCCGCCCGCAGTCCATACGGCCGCGGCCTCGACGCACGCCGGGCGCGCTGCGCTTGGCCGGGGATCCCCTCTGTCGGACCGGCGAACCGACTCAGCGGGCAGGAAGATACGACAGCGGATCGACCGGCTTGCCGTTGTACCGGATCTCGAAATGGAGCATGTCGCGCGCGGCGCCGGTGCGGCCCATCTCACCGATCTGCTGGCCGGCCGAGACGCGCTCGCCCTCGTTGACCCGGCGCGTCCGGTTGTGGCCGTACGCCGACAACCACTGCTCGTCGTGCTTGACGATGATGAGTTCACCGTAACCGACCAGGCCCGAGCCGGAGTACACGACGACGCCATCGGCCGCAGCGCGCACGGCCTGCCCGCCGGTGCCGGCGATGTCGAGCCCCTGCTTGGTCGGATCGTTAGCCACGTAACGTCCGATCACCTGGCCGTCCGTCGGCCACTGCCAGCGGAAGGGACTGCGCGCCGGTGGGGGCGCGGCGGGTTGCGGCGGCGCCTGGGTGGGCTGGACCGGAGGTCGCTGCGCAGTGCCTGCGCTCGCACCGGTCGAGGGCCGACGCGGTGGTGTCGACGCCGTCGCCCCGCCGGGATACAGCCGCAGCCGCTGCCCCGGATAGATGGTGTAAGGCGCGCCGATGCCGTTCCACATCGCCAGATCCAGCGCGCTGATGCCGTTGCCGGTGGCGATGCGATAGAGCGTGTCGCCGCGCTGCACGGTGACACTCTGGCCCGGCTTGGGTGTGGACCTCGCGACGGGCGCGCTCGCGCTGCCGCCCTCGCGGATCACCCGGCTGCTGCCGCACGCCGCCAGCAACAGCACCGAAACCAGAAGCACCACGATCCTCATCCGCGCAACTCCATCCAGACCAGTGCGATGACCACGAGGCCCACCATCAGCCAGCCGAGCCACTCGATATAGCGCTTGAGCAGCGGCTCGAACCGGGGCCCACCCCAGGCCATCAACCCGGCGACGAGAAAGAAGCGCGCGCCGCGCCCCAGCAGCGAACCGATGACGAACGGTAGCAGGCCCACTCCCAGCGAACCCGACGCGATGGTGAACACCTTGTAGGGAATCGGCGTGAAGCCCGCCAGGAAGACGAACAGCAGGCCGTGCGCGAGAAACAGGGCCTGGATGCGTTCGAACGCCGGCTGCCAGCCCATACTCACGATCCACGGCCAGGCCAGGTCGAGCGCGAAGTGGCCGATCGCATAGCCGAGCAGGCCGCCCGCGACCGAGCCCAGCGTGCAGAGCAGTGCGAAGCGCCACCAGCGCGCCGGCTGCGCGAGCGCCATCGGTGCGAGCATCACGTCCGGCGGAATCGGGAAGATCACCGACTCCGCCGCACTCATCGCGGTGAGGTAACGCGGCGCATGCCGGTGGCGGGCCCACGCGAGCGTGGTGTCGTACATGCGCGCGAACAACGGCATCAGTCGATGTATCCGGAAAGAAGGGGGACGAAACTGACGGCGGCGATGTCCTGCTGGACCACCCGGCCGTCGTCCTGACGCCGGAGCACGAGCAGACGCTGCTGCGCGCCCTGCGCGCCGACCGGCGCGACGAGAATGCCGCCGGGCGCGAGCTGATCGGTGAGCGCTTCGACCAGCGCAGGCCCGGCCGCGGTGACGATGATGCCGTCGAAGGGTCCGTTCTCGGGCCAGCCGATGCGGCCGTCGTCGTGCTTGCTGCGGACGTTGAGACCGAGCGAGCGGAAGCGCTTGCGCGCGACCCGCAGCAGTTCGCCGATCCGCTCGACGGTGTGCACCTCGATGCCCAGCGCCGCGAGGATCGTGGCCTGGTAGCCGGAGCCGGTGCCGATCTCCAGCACCTTGCCGGGCATGCCATCGGCCAGCAGCGCCTCGGTCATGCGCGCGACCACCCAGGGTTGCGAGATCGTCTGGCCGTGGCCGATCGGCAGCGCGGTGTCCTCGTAGGCGCGCGTCGCGAAGGCCTCGTCGACGAACAGGTGCCGCGGCACGGTGCGGATCGCGTTGAGCACGCGCTCGTCCGAAATGCCGCCGCCTGGATGTGCGCCGTCGCGCAGCCGGTCGATCAGCCGGTCGCGCACGCGCTGCGAGGTCATGCCGACGCCGATGGCCTCGGGCTGGAGACGCAGGCGCGCCATCATGCCTGGGTCGCCTTGAGGTCGGCCTCGAGCCCGCCCACCCAGTTGGCGACGTGCTCGAGCGCCTGGTAACGGGTGAGATCGACGTGGATCGGCGTGATGGCGATGTGGCGCGTGCGCACCGCATGGAAATCCGTACCCGGGCCGGCGTCCTGTTCGGCGCCGGCCGCCCCGATCCACCAGAACATGCGGCCGCGCGGATCCTCCAGCGGCGTGCAGGCCTCGGCGCGATGCCGGTTGCCCAGACGGGTGACCTCGAAGCCCGCCAGCGACTCCCACGCGACGTCGGGCACGTTGACGTTGAGGATGGTGTCGGCCGGCAGCGGGTCGGCCTTCAGTCGGGCGACGATCTCGACCGCGGCGCGCGCGGCGGTTTCATAGTGGCGGCCGTCGTGGTTCTCGGTCACCAGCGACATCGCGACCGCCGGCAATCCCAGGAACCGCCCCTCCATCGCGGCGGCGACGGTGCCCGAATAGATCACGTCGTCGCCGAGGTTCGCAGTGTTGTTGATGCCGGACACCACGATGTCGGGTTCGACGTCGAGCAGGCCGGTGATCGCGACGTGCACGCAATCGGTCGGTGTGCCGTGGACCCGCCAGGTCGTGTCGTCCACCTGCACCACGCGCAACGGCAGGTCGAGCGTGAGCGAATTGCTCGCGCCCGAGCGGTCGCGATCGGGCGCGACGATCAGCACCTCGTGACCCGCATCGCGCAGACCCTGGGCGAGAATCCGGATGCCGGGGGCGTCGACGCCGTCGTCGTTGCTGACCAGTACACGCATGGATCGTTCTGCAGGCCCCGTGCCGTTTCGTCGGAATCGACATGATACCGGATGGCCGCATGCTCCCGACCCGCGCATCACGTACGCTGGCGGCATGAAACGCAGACGCGATCCCGAACCGCCGGTCGACGACGATGACGGCGCCCTGTTCCGCGCCGCGATCGGCCCGGTGCGTGAATTGCCGCAAGCGCCCCCGCCGCCGCAGCCCCCCCGCCCGCGCCCGTCCACGCGCATGGCCGAGCGCGACGAGGCCGACGCACGCAGCGAATTCAGACAGCTGCTCGACGGCCCGCTGCTGCAGGCGGGCGATGCGATGCAGTACCGCCGCGACGACGTCTCGCCGCGCGTCCTGCGGCGCCTCGGACGCGGGGACTACGCGGCGCAGGAAGAACTCGATCTGCATCACAGCGATGCCGCGCAGGCGACCGTCCTGCTGCGCATGTTTCTGCGCGACGCGATCGACGCGGGCGTCGGCTGCGTGCGCATCGTGCACGGCAAGGGCCTCAACTCCTCGCCCGATGCGCCCATCCTGAAGAATCTCGTCGACCGCCTGCTGCGCCAGCGCGCCGATGTCGTCGCGTTCCACAGCGCGCCGCCGGCCCAGGGCAGTACGGGCGCGGTGCTGGTGCTGCTGCAGCCGCGCAAGCGCTGACCTGCTGCACGTCGTCATCGTCGGCGCAGCAGCGGCGGCGCCCTGCCCGCGGGGCCTCACGCGCAGATCGCCGCACACCGCGCGGCCACGTGCCGACGCGGCCGCGCACGACCGATGCGCGTGCGCCGATCCCTCCAACGGCAGCCCGTTCCCGCTCTGCGCGCGCGGCTGTGCGATCGGCCGCCAGTCATCAAGCCGACGCAGCTGAAGCCTCGCGCGCATTACGGACAGCGCGCCGTCGCTCTCGACATCCGAGCCGACGCGACCGCGTATCGCGTCCCCGGAAACCAGCACGGCCGCCATTGCCGAGGCAATGACGGCCGCGAGACGTTCGCGATGGCCGCCCGGCTCAGTGCTTGACGCGGCTCCGCCGGCCCTCGGCCGCCTTGCGCTTGGGCACGACCTTGGAGCGGGCCTTCTTGACCGCGGCCTTCTGCGCGGACGGCGCCGGCAACGGCCGCTCGAGCGCGAGGTCGAGCACCTCGTCGATGTACTTCACCGGCACGATCTTCATTCCGTCGGTGACGTTCTTCGGGATGTCGGCCAGATCCTTCCGGTTCTCCTCGGGAATGATCACGGTGCGGATGCCACCGCGCAGCGCGGCCAGCAGCTTTTCCTTCAGCCCGCCGATCGCGGTCACCCGGCCGCGCAGCGTGATCTCGCCGGTCATCGCCACATCCGCGCGTACCGGAATCTTGGTCAGCAACGACACCAGGGTCGTCGCCATCGCGATGCCCGCGCTCGGGCCGTCCTTGGGCGTGGCGCCGTCGGGAACATGCACGTGGATGTCGTGCTTCTGCATGACCTCGAGCTCGACACCCAGACGCTCGGCGCGTGCACGCACCACCGACAGGGCCGCCGATGCCGACTCCTTCATCACGTCGCCGAGCTGGCCGGTCAGGATCAACTGCCCCTTGCCCGGCACCTGGGTGGCCTCGATCTGCAGCAGGTCGCCGCCGACCTCGGTCCACGCGAGCCCGGTGACCAGGCCGATCTCGTTGTCCTGCTCGGCACGTCCGAAATCGAAGCGCTGCACGCCCAGGTACTTGTCGAGATTCTTCTCGGTGACCTTGACCGCCTTGACGCCCTTGGCCTTGACCTTGCCCTTGCCGGCCGCGACCGGACCGGCGAGCGCGATCTCCTTGACCACCTTGCGGCAGACCTTGGCGATCTCGCGCTCGAGATTGCGCACGCCGGACTCGCGTGTGTAGTAACGGACGATGTCGCGAACCGCACCTTCGGACACGCTCAGTTCGTCGGTCTTCAAGCCGTTGGCCTTGAGCTGCTTGGGCAGCAGGTAACGCGTGGCGATATTGAGCTTCTCGTCCTCGGTGTACCCCGGAATGCGGATCACCTCCATGCGGTCGAGCAGCGGACCGGGGATGTTGAGCGAATTCGATGTCGCGACGAACATCACCTCCGACAGATCGAGATCGACCTCGAGGTAATGGTCGTTGAAGGTGTGGTTCTGCTCGGGGTCGAGCACCTCCAGCAGCGCCGACGCCGGGTCGCCGCGGAAATCCATCGACATCTTGTCGATCTCGTCGAGCAGGAAAAGCGGGTTCTTGGTCCCGACCTTGTTCATGCTCTGCACGATGCGACCCGGCATCGAGCCGACATAGGTGCGGCGATGACCGCGGATTTCGGCCTCGTCCCGCACACCGCCCAGCGCCATGCGGGTGAACTTGCGGTTGGTCGCCTTGGCGATCGACTGGCCCAGCGACGTCTTGCCCACACCCGGCGGACCGACCAGACACAGGATCGCGCCCTTCATCTGCTTCACGCGCGTCTGCACCGCGAGGTACTCGAGGATGCGTTCCTTGACCTTTTCCAGGCCGTAATGATCGGCATCGAGTACGTCCTGCGCGGCCTTGAGGTCCTTGCGCACCTTGCTGCGCTTCTTCCACGGCACGCCGAGCAGCCAGTCGAGATAGTTGCGCACCACCGACGCCTCGGCCGACATCGGCGGCATCTGCTTGAGCTTGTTGAACTCGGCCTTGGCCTTGGTCTCCACCGCCTTCGGCATGCCGGCCTCGGCGATCTTGCGCGCGATCTCGTCGATGTCGTTGGGCGCGTCGTCGATGTCGCCCAGCTCCTTCTGGATCGCCTTCATCTGCTCGTTGAGGTAGTACTCGCGCTGCGACTTCTCCATCTGCGATTTCACGCGGCCGCGGATGCGCTTCTCCATCTGCTGCACGTCGATCTCACCGTCGACGAAGCCCACCAGCAGTTCGAGCCGGTCGGCCGTGTCCACCGACTCGAGCAGGCGCTGCTTGTCGGCCAGGCGCACGGCCAGGTGGGCGGCGATGGTGTCGGCCAGACGGCCCGGCTCGTCGATCCCGGCGAGGGTCTGCAGCAGCTCGGGCGGCAGCTTGCGGTTGGTCTTGACGTACTGCTCGAACAGGCTCATCAGCGATCGCGCGATCGCCTCGACCTCGCGCGGCTCCCGGCCTTCGACCGGCTCGATCACCGTGCCCACGCCGGCGAGTGCGCCGTCGCGCTCGCCGATGTCGCGCAGCGAGACACGCTCGTTGCCTTCGACGAGGACCTTGATGGTGCCGTCGGGCAGCTTGAGCAGCTGGAGCACGGTCGCCAGCGTGCCGACGGCGTACAGATCGTCCGCGCCCGGATCATCGGTTTCGGCCGATTTCTGCGCCACCAGCAGGATGCGCTTGTCCGCCTCCATCGCAACGTCGAGCGCCTTGATGGATTTGTCGCGCCCGACGAACAGCGGAATGACCATGTGCGGGAACACCACCACGTCGCGCAGCGGCAGGACCGGCAGGTCGTATGTTTCGGGGGCGGTGCGTGGGCTCATCGTCGTTCCTCGAAAAATCGCATCCGAGCGGCGGCGCCGCCCGGGACGGCAACGCCGCCTGGCTTCGTTTATGGGGCGCTGCGGGCCGGGTTGCAAGCGCCGCGGCGGCAGCCCGGAAACGGACGCGCCGCGGACCCTGCGGTACGCGGCGCGTGATGACGGCGCTGGCCCTGAATCACAGCCGGCCGGTGCGGTGACGGAACGATTCGTTCCGGCCACGCCGGTCCGCGTCAATCTCCGGAGGCGACCTTCTGCTCGGTCGCCGGGGTCTCGTAGATCAGGTAAGGCTCGGACTTGTGTTCGATCACGGATTCGTCGACGACAACCTTGCTGACGTTCTCCAGCGAGGGCAGTTCGTACATCGTGTCCAGCAGCACCGATTCGACGATCGTGCGCAGACCGCGCGCGCCGGTCTTGCGCTTGATCGCCTTCTTGGCGATCGCAGCGAGCGCGTCGGGGCGGAACTCCAGTTCCACGCCTTCCATCTCGAACAGCTTCTTGAACTGCTTGCTGATCGCGTTCTTGGGCTCGGTGAGGATCTGGATCAGCGCCGCCTCGTCGAGTTCCTCGAGCGTCGCGACCACCGGCAGACGCCCGACGAATTCGGGAATCAGACCGAACTTGATCAGGTCTTCCGGCTCGACGTCGGCCAGCACCTTGCCGGTGTCGGCCTTGCGCTCCGAACTCTTGAGCTTGGCGCCGAAGCCGATGCCGCTGGCATCCGTGCTGCGCGCCTGGATCACCTTGTCGAGACCCGCGAACGCACCGCCGACGATGAACAGGATGTTCTTGGTGTCGACCTGCAGGAATTCCTGCTGCGGGTGCTTGCGGCCGCCCTGCGGCGGCACGCTGGCCACCGTGCCCTCGATGAGCTTGAGCAGCGCCTGCTGCACGCCCTCGCCCGAGACATCGCGGGTGATCGACGGGTTCTCGCTCTTGCGCGAGATCTTGTCGATCTCGTCGATGTAGACGATGCCCTGCTGCGCCTTCTCGGCGTCGTAGTCGCACTTCTGCAGCAGCTTCTGGATGATGTTCTCGACGTCCTCGCCGACATAACCGGCTTCGGTCAGCGTCGTCGCATCGGCCATCGTGAACGGCACGTTGAGCAGGCGCGCCAGCGTTTCGGCCAGCAGCGTCTTGCCCGAACCGGTCGGTCCGATCAGCAGGATGTTGGACTTCGCAAGCTCGACCTCGTCGTTCTTGCTGCGGCTTTCGATGCGCTTGTAGTGGTTGTAGACCGCCACTGCCAGCGTCTTCTTGGCCCGCTTCTGACCGATAACGTACTGGTCGAGCACCTCGAGGATCTCGCGCGGCTTGGGCAGCGAACTGCGCGCCGACTGGGCCTTTTCCTCGAGTTCCTCGCGGATGATGTCGTTGCAGAGCTCGACGCACTCATCGCAGATGAACACGCTGGGACCCGCAATCAGCTTGCGCACCTCATGCTGGCTCTTTCCGCAGAAGGAGCAGTAGAGGATCTTGTTGCTGTCGCCGGAACGACCCTGACGGTCTTCGCTCATGCCTTCGCCAAATCTGTGTTGCGGTTACGTTTCGAGAATAGCACAGCGCCCGGCGCCTCCGAACGGAGCGCGCCGTCACAGCAATGCTTTACAGATCAAACGCTTGGCCGATCAGGTCGGGGTGATCGACTCGTCGGGGCGACGCTCGAGCACCTGGTCGACGAGACCGTACTCGCGGGCCGCTTCGGCGCTCTTGAAGTTGTCGCGCTCGGTGTCGTGCGCGATCGTCTCGAACGGCTGGCCGGTGTGGTGGGCCATGATCTCGTTCAGGCGGCGCTTCATCGACAGGATCTCGCGCGCATGGATGTCGATGTCGGTCGCCTGGCCTTGGAAGCCGCCCAGCGGCTGATGAATCATCACGCGCGAGTTCGGCAGCGCATAGCGCTTGCCGGCCGCGCCCGACGACAGCAGCAGCGCGCCCATGCTGGCCGCCTGGCCGATACAGATCGTGCTCACGTCGGGCTTGATGAACTGCATGGTGTCGTAGATCGCCATGCCCGCGGTGACGATACCGCCCGGCGAGTTGATGTACAGGTTGATGTCCTTCTCGGGGTTTTCGGCCTCGAGGAACAGCAACTGGGCGACGATCACGTTCGCCATGTGGTCGTCGATACCGCCGACGAGGAAGATCACGCGCTCCTTCAACAGGCGCGAATAGATGTCGTACGCGCGCTCGCCGCGACTGGTCTGCTCGACCACCATCGGCACCAGGTTGAGGGCTTTCGTTTCGATGCTCATCGCTCGGTTTCCGTCGGAGCGTCCGGCCGCTGAGGGCCGGACGGGAATGGCGTCGCGGATCAGGCCTGCGGGCCGATCGCGTCCTGGAAGCTCAGCGCCTGCTCGGTGTGCTGGGCGCGCTCGGCGATCCAGTCGATCACCTGCTCTTCCATCACGCGGTTCTGCAGACCCGACATCAGCTGGGGGTCGTTGCGGTACATCTCAATGACCTGCTGCGGCTCCTCGTAGGTCGAGGCGATCAGGCGCATGGTCTCGTTCACGCGCTTGGGATCGAGCTTGAGATCGTGGCGCCGGGCCACTTCGCCGACCAGCAGACCGACGAGCACGCGCTTGCGCGCCGGCTCGACGAATCCGGCATGGGCATCCTCGGGAACGTTCGGATTCTGGCCGCTGCGCCGCGCCTGCTCGACGGTCTGGCGCAGCAGCGACTTCGCCTCGGCCTCGACCAGCTTCGGCGGCAGCTCGATGTGGGCGAACGCGGCGACCAGCTGCTCACCCACCTCGCGACGCAGACGGTTCATCAGCGCGCCCTTGAGCTCGCGCTCGAGGTTGCTGCGGATCTCGGTGCGGAACTGCGCCATTTCGCCGCTCTTGACGCCGAAGCTGCGGATGAACGCACCGTCGACTTCGGGCAGGTGCTGCTCGGAGACCTGCTCGACCTTGACGTGCACGCTGGCCTGCTTGCCCGCGAGCTGCGGCACACGCCAGTCCTCCGGGAAGGTCACTTCGACGGTCTTTTCCTCGCCCTTGGCGAGACCGACCAGTGCGTCCTCGAGCTCGGGATACATCGCGCCCGAGCCGAGCACCGTGACGCCGCGCTCGGCGCCTTCGGCCGGCAGACGCTCGTCGCCGATCTGCGACCAGGTCTCGACGTCCACGGCGTCGCCCTTCTGCGCGCCGCGCGTGACCGCGCTCCAGCTGCGGCGCTGCAGGCGCAGATTCTCGATCATGCGATCGATGTCGTCCTCGGCGACCTCGGCGGTGTGGCGCACGACCTGGAGCTTCTCCAGTTCGATGTCACCGAAGTCCGGCACCACCTCGAACGTGGCGGTGAAGGCGAGCTCGCCCTCGCCCGCTTCGCCCTCGGGCGTGATCTGCGGGGCGCCGGCCAGGCGCAGTGCGTTCTCGCGGATGGCCTGGTCGAAGCCTTCGCGCAGCAGGCCGTCGAGCACTTCGGCCCGGACCTGTTCGCCGAAGCGCTGCTCGACCACCTTGGCCGGCACCTTGCCCGGGCGGAAGCCCTTGAGGCGGGTGGTCCGCGCGATCTCGCGCAGACGGCCACCGACCTGGCTTTCCAGGCGCTCGGATGGCACGCGGAACGTCATCTTGCGTTCCAGACTGCCCAGCGATTCGACCGAAACTTGCATATCCACTCCTGCGCTCGCGGCAGCCCGCCGCGCGACATCTGACTGATTGAGGTTGATGGAACTGTCGCCGGAGCGCTCGCGCAGGCCCCGACGACGGAACGCGATAGTGTGGCGGATTCGCGCCGCGGCCGCCAGCGATGCGCATCGAGGGGTGGCGCGGCGAACGTTGCCGAAGCAGCGCCTGCGGGCGGTGCGATCCACCGCCGGGCCCGCCGACCGCGCAGTCGTCCTCGACGGGCCGCCCGACCGGGTGGTGCGAAAGGCGGGACTCGAACCCGCACGCCTTGCGGCACTGGTACCTAAAACCAGGGCGTCTACCAATTCCGCCACTTTCGCGCTGCGCCCGCACGCGGGCCGGCGCATCGTAGACCATCTGCGGACCGGACGCCCGCCTCGTGTCACCGCAACGAAAAACGCCCGGCAGTGCCGGGCGTCTTCGCGAACTGGTGGGCCGTCAAGGATTCGAACCTTGGACCTATTGATTAAGAGTCAACTGCTCTACCAACTGAGCTAACGGCCCGATGAAGCGGGCACGCAGTGTACGCAACTCTGCGCGCTGGGGCAACACCCGAAGATGCATGCCATGACACGATGGGGTGGCTGAGGGGACTCGAACCCCCGACCACTGGAATCACAATCCAGTACTCTAACCAACTGAGCTACAGCCACCACAAGAAAACGTCTGCACCGTCGCCGGGCCACGAGTGCCGCGACGAGCCGCGCATTCTATCCGATTCGAGCGGAAACGGAATGCCCGGGACCGAATTTCGCCGCACCGGGCGCGCAGTGTAACGCGCCCGTGCCGGAATCACACCGGAGCCCGTCCGAAGGCCCCTGCCCCGGCGGCGGCCGGCGGCGGCCGGTTGCGCCCCTGTCGCCGGATCAGATCGTGGATGTAGGCCATCTTGCCGATCACGGCCGGCGCGATCACGAAGGGATAGAGATCGGGTTGCCCCATGGCCCGGTTGAGGCTGTTGACCGCGTAGGTCAGGGGCAGCCAGGCATCGACGAGCCGCTGGACTTCGGCGACCAGCACCGGGTCGAGCGCCAACTGCGCGTCCATCGACGCGTCGTCGGCCACGTCCGGCGCGATCCGGATTCCGAAGGCGGACGCCATTTCGAGCGTATCGACCATATGCAGATAGTGCGCCCAGGTCTCGGCCCAGTCCTCCCAGGCGTGCATCGTGGCGTAACTGCTGACGTAGCTCGCCTGCCAGTCGTCCGGCGCGCCGTTGGCGTAGTGCGCGGCCAGGGCCTCGCCGTAGTCGCGTCGCTCGTCGCCGAACAAGGCGCGGCAGCGTTCCAGTTCCGCATCGCCTGCGTCGCGCACCAGTCGATCCCAGTAATAGTGGCCGATCTCGTGCCTGAAATGGCCGAGCAGCGTGCGGTAGGGCTCGCCGAGTTCGATGCGCAGGCGCTCGCGCGCCAGGTCGTCGGCTTCCGACAGGGCGATGGTGATATGGCCGTTGTCGTGGCCGGTCATCACCTTCGGGCCGCGCCGCGGATCGGCGAGAAAGTCGAACGACAGGGGTTGCGGATCGCCGCTGTTGGGATCGGGAGTCGGCAGTCGCAGCCGCAGCAGCGTGTAGAACAACCGCCGCTTCGCCGTCTCGATACGGCGCCAGGCCTCGAGGCGCTCGGGGATGCTCAGGTCCGGCACCGTGCGGTTGTGGCGGCAGGCCCGGCAATAGGGCGACGGATCGTCGGCACGCAGCATCCAGTTGCACGCCGAGTGCGCGGCGTTGCGGCAGAACCGGTGCGCCCCCGGTGGGCCGTCGAGTGCACGCCAGTGGTCGCCGTCCGGCTCGAGCGCCTCGAGCGTGAGGCTGTCGGGAAAGAAGCCGAGCCTGCTCCCGCAGCGCAGACACGCGCTGTTCTCGAAATACAACACCTGCTCGCATCGCGAGCATTTGAACAATCGCATGCGGGTGCCTTCAGTCTGCGCGCGCGTCGCCGTCGATGTCCGCCCATACGCGCATCGACAGGGTCCGCAGGGGACGGTAGCTCGTGAGGAAGGCCACATCGGCCGCGTCGCGCCCGTGCGCGATGACCACGCGCCCGCCACGGGGCGTCGCCTGTGTCGCGTCGAATGCATACCAGGTGTCACCCAGATAGGCTTCGAACCAGGCGTGCATGTCCATCGGCTTCAGGTCGTGCAACCAGCCCACCACCATCCGGGCCGGAATATCGAGCGCGCGGCAGAGGGTGATGCCCACGTGGGCGAAGTCCCGGCAGACGCCGGCGCCCTGCTCCAGGGTCTGTTGCGCATCGGTGCTGGAATCACTGGTCCCGTAGCGATAGGCCAGATGCGCATGGATCCAGGCGCGGATCGCCTCGGCCTGTGCATAGCCGGGCGTCGCCCCGCCGACCACGGCCTGGGCCTGTTCCCACATCGCGACGCGGTCCGAGGGACAGTAGCGGCTCGGCAACAGGAACTGCAGCGTCTCGTCCGGAAGGGCCGCCGGATCGTTCGCGGGCGCCATCGGCGCGACCGGAAGATCGGGCGCGGCGTCGACCACCGACTGCACCTGCAGCCGCGTGAGGCCCGCGGGCAGCGTGAAACGCTGGCAACGATTGCCGAACCCGTCGGTGTATTCAGCGAAAGCGTGCGCCGGCTCGAAGCCGTCCCGACCGTTCACACGCCAGCGCACCCCACCCGAGCGCGGACGCAGCATCGCCTGCACGGCGCCGCGGGCCTCGGTTTCGATCGACAGTTCGCAGCCGGCGAGCAGGCGCATGCGGATATTCCAGGACGGTGCACGAGCGTAGGCGCCCACCCGTGGAGCGGGCGTGCACGATGGCGCGGGCGCACCCCTGCACCGCGTCGCCGCCTGCACGGGGCGGCGTCGAATCGCGACGCTGCCGCGCAAGGCGAGACCGCAAAGGGAAAACGGGCGCCGAGGCGCCCGTTCCGGATACGGCGATGACGCGGGTTCGTCAGTTGCGTGACTGCAGCTTCGAGAGCAGGCGCAGGAACTCGATGTACAGCCACACCAGCGTGACCATCAGGCCGAACGCCCCGTACCACTCCATGTACTTGGGTGCACCCTGCTCGACGCCGGTTTCGATGAAATCGAAATCCAGCACCAGATTCAGCGCAGCGATCACGACCACGAACAGGCTGAAGCCGATGCCGACCAGGCCGGACTCGTGAATGAGCGGAATCCGGACCCCGAAGAAGCCCAGCACGATCGTCGCCAGATACACCAGCGCGATGCCGCCGGTGGCGGCCACCACGCCCAGCTTGAAGTTCTCGGTGGCCTTGATCAGGCCGCTGCGATAGGCGAACAGCAGCGCGAACAGGGTGCCGAAGGTCAGCATCACCGCCTGCAGCACGATGCCTTCGTACATGAAGTTGTACATCGCCGAGATCGCGCCGAGAAAGAAGCCCTCGACCAGCGCGTACAGCGGCGCCGTCACCGGCGCCCACGTCTTCTTGAAGACGGTCACCATGGCGATGATGAAGCCGCCGATTGCACCGCCCCAGAGATAGATGCCGAAGCCCGCCTGCGGCCGCCCATCGACACCGAAGTCGACCTGGGACCAGGCGAACGCGGCCGTCAGCACGGTCAGCAGCAACAGGAAACCGGTCTTGCTGACGGTGCCGTTGAGGGTCATCGCCTCGCCGTCGCGCGAGACCACGCTGCCACTGGCGAGGTCGAGGAAGGTCGATTCCTTGAGGGTGGGATTGCCGCTGCGCATGGAGAATGCCCCTGTGATGTCCGTGGAAAACCGCAAGCCCGAGAATACACGTCACCGCCGTCGCCCGCGCATTCATTGACAGCGTCACGGGGGATTCCGACAATGCGGCCCGCGCAGGCCCTTGGGCACGGCGCGTCGCCGCTCGTTCCGGCGGGGTATAGCGCAGTCTGGTAGCGCGCCTGCTTTGGGAGCAGGATGTCGGGGGTTCGAATCCCTCTACCCCGACCATCTCCCGCGTGCCTCACCCCTTCGCGCCCGTAGCTCAACCGGATAGAGCACCGGCCTTCTAAGCCGGGGGTTACAGGTTCGATTCCTGTCGGGCGCGCCAGTCGAATCCATTACTTGGCGCGCCGCGGATGCCGGCTCCTCTGCCAATTCTCCTGCCGACTGGAGCGGAGCAGGTCTCATCGTGCGGCGTGAGAGGCCCTACCCGCGATCTGCGCCGGTGTCGCCGCGAATCCGGGGAATGACGCCTGTCGTGACCTCGCCCTGCCTGCCGCGATCCTCAGCGCATACCGCGCGTCGCCGATCCGCTCACGACGCGACTGCACGCCCCTCCCCGGACCAGAACCGGCCTCAAGGCGCCGGCACCTGTGGCCCGGCATCCGCCGACCTCCGCGGCCAGGCGATGAAGACGATCGTGGCGATCGCCAGCATCCAGCAGTAGTAGACGCTGCCGGCCAGCGCCAGCGGCGACACGGCCGACAGCGATGCCGCCAGCAGGATCTGCGCGCCGTACGGCAGCACGCCCTGGGCCACGCAGGCGAAGATGTCGAGCACGCTGGCTGCGCGTCGCGGACTGATGCCGTGTTGTTCGGCGATGTCGCGGGCCACGCTGCCACTGACCAGAATCGCGACCGTGTTGTTGGCGGTGAACACGTCCGCGGTCGTCGACAGGGCCGCGATGCTGAACTCACCGGCGCGACGTCCACGCCGGCCACGCGCGACGCGCTCGATCGCCAGCGCCAGCCACGCCAGGCCGCCGCCGGCCTTGGTCAGCGCGCCGAGGCCACCGATCAGCAGCGACAGCAGGAGGATTTCGGTCATGCCCTCGAAGCCGGACCAGATGTCGCCGACGAAGGCCACCGGCCCGTAGTCGTCGGTGAACACCAGCCCGAACGCGCCCGCCAGGACGATGCCCAGCGCCAGTACGACGAGTACGTTGACCCCGGCGACTGCGAGCGCCAGCACCAGGAGATACGGTGCCATGAGCCAGGGCGACCCGATCGGCTCGGCGTCGATCGGCGACGCCGCGCCGAGCACGCCGAGCACGACGGCGGTGGCGACCGCCACCGGCACCGCGATGCGCACGTTCTCGCGAAACTTGTCGCGCATCTGCGCGCCCTGGGTGCGGGTGGCCGCGATGGTCGTGTCGGAAATGATCGACAGGTTGTCGCCGAACATCGCACCGCCGATCACCGTGCCCACGACCAGCGCCGGCGCGAGCCCCGAGGCATCGGCCACGCCGAGCGCGATGGGCACCACGGCCGCGATCGTGCCCATCGACGTGCCGATGGCCAGCGCGATCAATCCCGACAACACGAACAGACCCGGCAGCACCAGCGCCGACGGCACCGCCGACAGCCCGATCGACACCACGGCGTCGACCGCGCCGATCGCGCTCGACACATAGGCGAACGCGCCCGCGAGCAGGAAGATCAGGCACATCAGCACGATGTTCGGATCGCCCATGCCGCGCAGCAGCAGTTCACCGGCGGCCAGGCCTCGCCGATGGGCCAGCCACACCGCGAGCGCGAGCGCCGGAAGGATGGCCACCGGTGCGCGCAGCTGGTAGAAGCCCATCGGTTCGCCCTGGGTCGTGAAATACAGGCCCGCGCCGAAGAACAGCGCCAGGAACAGCAGCAGCGGCGTCAGTGCCAGCGCACTGGGACGAACGGTCATCGGACAGGTCCGGATTGCGGAGATGCATTGTGCGGTCCGCACCGCCCGGCGTCATGCGCGGCGGGCGGGACGCCCGCGCATGAAAAACGGGACGCCAAAGCGTCCCGTTCCAGACCTGCGCCGAGAGGTGGACGCGGTTACAGGTGGGACACGATCGCCTTGGCGAATCCCATCGTGTTACCGGTGCCGCCGAGGTCCGGCGTCACACCGTCCTTGGCCTCGAGCGTGGCGACGATGGCCTTGCGCAGGCGTTCGGCCTGATCGGGCATCGCCATATGGTCGAGCATCTGCGCCGCCGCGAGCAGCAACGCGCAGGGATTGGCCAGACCCTTGCCGGCGATATCGGGCGCGGAGCCGTGCACGGCCTCGAAGATCGCCACGTCCTGGCCGATGTTCGCACCCGGCGCGAGGCCGAGACCGCCGACCAGACCGGCGCACAGGTCGGAAATGATGTCGCCGAAGAGGTTCGTGGTCACGATGATGTCGAACTGCTCCGGGCGCATCACCAGCTGCATGCAGGTGTTGTCGACGATCATCTCGTTGGCTTCGATGTCCGGATACTCGGCCGCCACCTCGCGCGCGACCTTCAGGAACAGGCCCGAGGTGCTCTTGAGGATGTTGGCCTTGTGGACGATCGTGACCTTCTTGCGGCCGGTCTTGCGCGCCAGCTCGAAGGCGTAGCGCACGATGCGGTCCGAGCCCTTGCGGGTGATGCGGGTGATCGACACCGCCGTCTCGCCATCGGCCGACACTTCCTGGCCTTCGCTGATGTACGAGCCTTCGGTGTTCTCGCGGATCGTGATCAGGTTGACGCCGCTGTCGAAGCGCGAGCGCGTGTTCGGGAACGAGGTCGCCGGGCGCACGTTGGCGTAAAGGTCGAACTGGCGGCGCAGTTCCACGTTGATCGAGCTGAAACCGCCGCCGACCGGCGTGGTCAGCGGGCTCTTGAGCGCGATCCTGGTGCGGCGGATCGAATCCATGGTGGCCGCGGGCAGCAGCTCGCCGTGCTTTTCGAGGGCCATCAGGCCCGCATCGGCGTCTTCGTACTGCAGGCCGAGCTGCATCGCGTCGAGCACGTGCAGCGTGGCGTCCATGATCTCCGGGCCGATGCCGTCGCCGCGGATGATCGTAATCGTCTGGGTCATGTGGGGTGGCGTTCCGTACGCTTGGGACGCCGCGGATGTCGGCGGCGTCGGGTGAGAAAACCCGCCCATTATGCCCGAGGCGGCGATGCCGCCCCAAATCGACCAAGGTCGCAGCCGCTCAACCGTGCGCGTGCGCGTCCGGGTTCGCGGCCTCGCCCTGCTCCAGCCGGTCGAGGAAATCGACGGCCCGGCGCAGGTGCGGAATCACGATGCTGCCGCCGACGACGAGCCCGACGGAGAAGGTCTCGAAGAACTCCGCGCGGCTCACGCCCGCCTCCCTGCACTGGGCGACGTGATAGCTGATGCAGTCGTCGCAGCGCAGCACCATCGACGCGACCAGGCCCAGCAGCTCCTTGGTCTTCACATCCAGCGCCCCGGCCTGGTAGGTCTGGGTGTCGAGCGCGAAGAACCGGCGCACCACCTGGTTCGGCTCGTCGAGGATGCGCGTGTTCATGCGCTTGCGGAATTCGGTGAACTCCGCGATCCGGTCGGCCTCGCCGCCGGCCTCGGTGGAGGACGCGGTCACGGCGCACCGCCCTCGAGCAGCGTCAGGAACCCGCCCTTGCGGTGCAGCGCCATCATGTCGTCGTAGCCGCCCACGTGGGTCTCGCCGACGAAGATCTGCGGCACGCTGGTGCGGCGCGCACGGGCCACCATGTCCTCTCGCGCGGCACTGTCGAGATCGATGCGCACCTCGTTCCACTGTAGCCCCTGGCTCTTCAGGAACTGCTTGGCGGCGACGCAATAGCCGCAGATCGCACTGGTGTAGACGGTGATTTCGGGCGACGGGGCGCCGGCGGCAGGACTGTTCAAGGCGATCTCCGGGAAACTTCGTGGGCGCATTGTCGGTCACAGCCGGTCATGCGGCGATGAGTACGCTGTCGACGCTGCGTTCCACGCTTAACATGGGATTCACGCCTCGGCGCCCGACTGGCGCCATGCTCGGGAATCCCGCAGTCCGCCTCCGAACCGCCAGCGAGATCCGATGCGACACACCGACTCCACTGCCCGTTCCCTCCGATCGCGGCTGCTGCCGCCGGTCACGGCGCTGGCGCTGGCCGCGACCGCACTGTGTGCACCGGCGCAGGACACGCGCCTGCCGGACATCGGGTCCTCGGCCGGCACGGTCCTGAGCCCGGCCAAACAGGCGGAGTACGGCCAGATGCTGCTGGCCCAGCTGCGGCACTACAACTACGTGCTGGAGGATCCGCTGGTGGACGGCTGGCTGCGCACCGCCGGCACCCGCCTGGCCGCGGCAAGCGATCAGCCGCAGCAACCCTTCACCTTCTTCATGATGCGCGACCGCAGCATCAACGCCTTCGCCACCCTGGGCGGCTACATCGGCATGAACGCCGGTCTGGTGCTGGCGGCCGAAACCGAGGACGAGGTGGCCGCCGTGCTGGCGCACGAGGTGGCCCACGTCACCCAGTCGCACGTGCTGCGCGGCGTGGAGCGCGCCCAGCGCGACCAGGTCCCGATGTTGCTGGCCATGCTCGGTGCGATCGCCGTCGCCTCGCAGAGCGGCAGCAATTCCTCCGACGACGCCGCCATGGCGGTGCTGGCCGGTGCCCAGGGCCTGGCCCTGCAACGCCAGATCGACTACACCCGCTCCAACGAATCCGAGGCCGATCGCCTGGGCATCCGCACCCTGGCCCGCAGCGGGTACGACCCCAATGCCATGGCCACGATGTTCGAGCGCATGCAGGCGGTCTCCCGCACCAACCAGGGCGGCGAACGCGAGCGCCTGCCCGACTACCTCAGGACGCATCCGGTCACCACCACGCGTATCAGCGAGGCGCGCGATCGGGCCGAACGCATGGGCCGGGAGACGGTGACCGCGGTGACCACGACGCCGCAGGGCTCGGTCAGCCAGCGTGTGACCATCGACGCGCCGCAGGCCGCGCCGCCGCGGGCGCTCGACAACCCGTTGCTGCCGGCGACGCTGCGCCTGCCGCCCGGTGCGAGCTCGGGCGCCGACAGCACCCAGTTCGGATGGGCCCGCGAACGGCTGCGCGTGCTCAGCGCCAACACGCCGACGCTTGCGATCCGCGAATACGAGGCGATGCGCCGCGCCGGGCCGCTGACCGACGCCCAGCGCTACGGCCTGGCCATCGCGCGGATGCAGGGGAACGATCTCGACGGCGCGTCGCGCGAACTGGGCGCGCTGCTCGCCGACTACCCCGGTGACGTGTGGCTGTCGCTGGGCGTGGCCGAGGCCGATGCGCGCGCCGGCCGCACGGCCGCCGCGGACAGACGCTTCGAGGCCCTGATCGAGCGCATGCCGCGCAATCCGGCGGTGGTGCTCACCTATGCCGACAGACTGGCCGAGCGCAACACGCCGGAGGCCGGCCGCCGCGCCCAGGCCATCCTGCGTCCGCTGCTGAACTCGTCGAATGCCGATCCCGCCTTCCAGCGCGCCTTCGCGCGCGCCAGCGAAATGGCCGGTGATCCGGTCCGCGCCGGCGAGGCCTGGGCCGAAGCGGCGTTTCTCGGCGGGCGTGCCGAGCAGGCCCTGATCCAGCTCAATACGCTCAAGAAACGCGAGGACCTGGACTACTACGCCCGCGCCCGCATCGACGCGCGCATCGCGTCGATCACGCCGACCGTGCTGGAACTGCACCGCCAGGGCGTCCGCGACGAGGATCTGCGCCGGCGTTAGGGGCGCAGGCGTCGCCGCTCCCCGACCGTGAGCGGCGCTTCTCGAGCGCCTGCAACGGGAGGTGCGGGCATCCCGCCGCCAGTGATGAGCGAGAGAGGCCCACTCGCTGCAATTCGTGAGATCACGGCCGGCGCATCGTCTGCGCGCCGTGTTCATGCGCGCGCGGCCGAGCGTGGCGACCGGTCCGTCCGGACCGATCGGCGGACGCCGCGTGGCACGCCTGACGTTCCGTGGAGTCGGACTTCGCGCCGCGAGACACACCGCGGGACGCACGACCGGGATGCGCATGCACGCGGCTGACACCGCCCCCCGCGGCCCTGTGACCATGTCACCAGCCCGTCATAAAACTGTCGTGTAATGGCGGCGTCCCCAAGGATCAATGGAAGGCTCCATGCAGAAGCGCATCCTCATCGTCGACGACGAACCGGCGATCCGCGACATGGTCGCGTTCGCGCTGCGCAAGGGCGAGTTCGAACCCATGCATGCCGGCGATGCGCGCGAAGCCCAGTCCGCGATCGTCGACCGCGTTCCCGATCTGATCCTGCTCGACTGGATGCTGCCGGGCACGAGCGGCCTCGACCTGGCCCGCCGCTGGCGCAAGGACGCCCTGACCCGTGACATCCCGATCATCATGCTCACCGCACGCGGCGAGGAAAACGACCGCGTCGGCGGTCTCGAGGCCGGCGTCGACGATTACGTGGTCAAGCCGTTCTCGGCGCGGGAACTGCTGGCGCGCATCCGCGCGGTGATGCGCCGCGCCCGCGACGACGACGAGGACGGCAGCGTCACCGTCGGCGACCTGCGCATCGACGGCGCCGCGCACCGGGTGTTCGCGGGTTCCGATCCGGTGCAGATCGGCCCCACCGAATACCGCCTGCTGCATTTCTTCATGACCCACCCCGAGCGCGTCTACAGCCGCTCGCAGCTGCTCGACCACGTCTGGGGCGGCAGCGTCTACGTCGAGGAACGCACGGTCGACGTGCACATCCGGCGCCTGCGCAAGACGCTCGAGCCCAGCGGGCTGGACGGCATGGTGCAGACCGTACGGGGATCGGGGTACCGGTTCTCGGCGTCGGTGTGAGCCCCGCCAGGTCCGTCTCCGCATTTGACCTTCGATCGGCGGCATTGCACAGCGGACACCCGGAGGGCGGCGGGCATGGATGCCCGCCGTTTTCCGACCGAGCCAGGATGGCGAGTCGGAAAATGCCGGAACGAGTGAGCACTGGGGCTGCTGTGTCGAGGAATCGTTTTTCTTTGGTTCCGTTTCTTTTGACGATTGTCAAAAGAAATGAACTCGGCCGCGACAGCGGACGAAAGCCTTTGACTCATCTTTCTTCTCTCACAGTCGAGAGATCAAGAGCTTCCGCTCGCCACGAGCGAGCGGGTCACTTTTCTTTGTTGGCCCAAAGAAAAGTAACCAAAAGAAAGGGCCTTCCCCGACGAAACACATCCGGCATGTCGCTCGTTCCGGGATTTTTCGACTCGCCATCCTGGCTCGGTCGAAAAACGCCGCCCATCCATGGGCGGCGCCCTACGGGTCTGGCGGCACCGATGTTGCATCCAGCTTCATGGAGAAGCTGAAAAGCGGAAGCTACAACGGCGGCAAGAGCACCACCACCGCTATCGGCAACCTGCACTCCGACAACAGCAACCTGCGCCCCCCACATTGCCTAGACTTGCCCACATGCCCCCCCGTATCCACGCCGCCTGGACCCGCACCCTGCTGCAGCTCGCCGCCGTCCTCGCCGGTGCCGCCGTGGTGGGCGCGCTGGCGGGCGACGTGTGGATGGCGCTGGCGATCGCCGCGCTCGGCGTCGTCGCCTGGCACTACTGGAAGCTCTACGACCTGCTGCGCCGCCTGACCTCGCGCAGCCGCGTGCCGCCGCCGCAGGGCGACGGCGTGTGGCAGGAAACCGATCGTCTGCTGCACCGCGGCCAGCAGGACATGCGCGCGCGCAAACGGCGCCTGATCGCGATGCTGCGCGCCTACCGCGCGGTCGCCGCTGCGCTGCCCGACGCGGTCGTCGTGGTGGAACGCAACAGCCAGCGCATCCAGTGGTTCAACACCGCCGCGACCACCCTGCTCGGTCTGCGCATGCCGCGCGACATCGGCAAGCCGGTGGGACCGACGCTGCAGCCGCTGCCGGTCGCGCACTGGTTCGCGCATGGACGCCGCGCCGAACCGATGCTCGACGTGGCCTCGCCGGTGTCGTCGGGCACGCGGCTGGAACTGCGGCTGATTCCCTACTCCGAAGATCTCTGGCTGCTGGTCGCGCGCGACGTCACCAAACTGGTGCGGCTGGAGCAGATGCGCCGCGACTTCGTCGCCAACGTCTCGCACGAACTGCGCACGCCGCTGACCGTCGTGCACGGCTACCTCGACATGCTCGATCCGGCCGAACAACCCGAGTGGGCGCCGATGCTGCAGGAGATGCAGCACCAGTCGCAGCGCATGACCCAGCTGGTCGAGGACCTGCTCACGCTGTCGCGCCTCGAGGCCCAGGACAGCATCGGCGAGGAGACGGTATCGATGGCCTCGATGCTCGCCTCGCTGCGGCGCGAGCTGACCATGCTGAGCCAGGGCCGGCACACGATCGGCGTCGACGACGCCTCGGCCACCGACCTCGTCGGCTCGCCGCGCGAGCTGCACAGCGCCTTCTCCAATCTCGTCAGCAACGCGGTGCGCTACACGCCCGCCGGCGGCCGCATCACCATCCGCTACGAGGCCACCGCCAACGGCGTCGCGCTCGCGGTCGAGGACACCGGCTACGGCATACCGGCCACGCACCTGCCCCGCATCACCGAACGCTTCTATCGCGTCTCCACGAGTCGTTCGCGCGAATCGGGCGGCACCGGACTGGGTCTGGCGATCGTCAAGCACGTGCTGCATCTGCATCAGGCGCGGCTGGAGATCGACAGCGAAGTCGGTCGCGGCAGCCGCTTCGCCTGCCACTTCACCGCCGATCGCGTGCGTCCACGCGAGGCCGCCTATCTCGGAGCCACCGGATGACCCGGAAATCCGCCCGTCCCGGTCGCACGCGCGCATCGGCCACGGCCGCGCCGCTTGTCGACACGCATGCCACCGCGTTGCAGGACGGCGTCAACGACCCTCTGCTGGACCCGGCGCTGTATCTCAACCGCGAACTGTCCCAGCTCGACTTCAATTTCCGCGTGCTGGCCCAAGCGCTGGACGAGTCGGTGCCGCTGCTCGAGCGCCTGAAGTACCTGTGCATCTCGTGTACGAACCTCGACGAGTTCTTCGAGATCCGTGCCGCCACCGTGCGTCACGCGCAGGACTTCGGCACGCCGCTCGCGCCCGACGGCATGACGCCGACGACAGTGCTCAAACGCATCCACGACCGCGCGGCCGAGCTGGTGGAGGCGCAGTACGCGTGCTGGAACAAGGTCATGCGTCCGTCGCTGGGTGCGGCCGGTGTCCGCATCCTCGGGCGCGACACCTGGACCGCGCGGCAGAGCCGCTGGCTGCGCGCGTATTTCCGCGAAGAGATCATGCCCGTGCTCTCGCCGCTGGGCCTGGATCCGGCGCATCCGTTTCCCAAGATCCTCAACAAGTCGCTCAACATCGTCGTCGTGCTCAAGGGCAAGGACGCGTTCGGGCGCGTGGGCAATCTCGCCATCGTGCGCGCGCCGCGCTCGCTGCCGCGGATCATCCAGCTGCCGGAGAACATCTCCGGCGGCGAATACGATTTCGTGTTCCTGTCGGCGGTGTTGTCGGAGTTCGTCCACGAGCTCTTCCCCGGCATGGACGTCAAGGGGGCCTACCAGTTCCGCGTGACCCGGAACTCCGAGCTGATCCTCGACGAGGAAGAGGTGGAAAACCTCGCGCTCGCGCTGCGCGACGAGCTGGTGGGGCGCGGCTACCTGCGCGCGATGCGGCTGGAGATCGCCGCGACCTGCCCCAAGCACATCGTGCGCACGCTGCTGCAGAACTTCGACCTGCCCGAGAATGCGGTCTACCGCATCGACGGGCCGGTCAACCTCAACCGCATCAGCCAGATCTTCGACCTGGTGCAGCGCCCGGATCTGAAGTTCCCGACCTTCCAGCAGCGCCAGCTGCCGGGCAGCGATGCGATGTTCGAACTGGTGGCCGACGGCGACGTGCTGCTGCATCACCCGTTCGACGCGTTCACCCCGGTGCTGGAGCTGATCAAGCAGGCGGCCGAAGATCCGAACGTGCTGGCGATCAAGCAGACGCTCTACCGCGCGGGCAAGGATTCGCCGATCGTCGAGCACCTGGTGCAGGCCGCGCGCAACGGCAAGGACGTGACCGTGGTGGTCGAGCTGCGCGCGCGTTTCGACGAGGAGGCCAACCTGGGCCTCGCCGATCGCCTGCAGGAGGCCGGCGTGCAGGTGGTCTACGGCGTGGTCGGCTACAAGACCCACGCCAAGATGCTGCTGATCGTGCGCCGCGAGGGGCGCAAGCTGCGGCGCTACGTGCATCTGGGCACCGGCAACTACCACGCCGGCACCGCGCGCGGCTATACCGACTTCGGCCTGATCACCGCCAACCCCGATATCGGCAACGACGTGCATCTGCTGTTCCAGCAGATGTCGGGCCTGGCGCCGGCGATCGAACTGAAATGCCTGCTGCAGTCGCCGTTCACGCTGCACGCCGGCCTGATCGCGCGCATCGATCGCGAGGCGGCCAACGCCCGGCAGGGGCTGCCGGCGCGTATCGTCGCCAAGATGAATGCCCTCAACGAACCGCAGGTGATGCGCGCGCTCTACACCGCGTCGCAGGCCGGCGTGCAGATCGAGCTGATCGTGCGCGGGGCCTGCGCGCTGCGGCCCGGCGTGCCCGGCATCTCGGAGAACATCCGCGTGCGGTCGATCGTCGGCCGTTTTCTCGAACACCACCGCGTCTACTGGTTCCAGAACGGCGGGACGCCGGAGCTGTTCTGCGCCAGCGCCGACTGGCTGGAGCGCAACCTGCTGCGCCGGGTCGAAACCTGCTTCCCGATCCTCGACCGCGAGATCGCCGTGCGCGTGCGCGAGGAGTCGCTGGACAACTACCTCGCCGACAACGTCAACGCCTGGGAGCTGCGCGAGGACGGCAGCTACGTGCACCTCGCGCCCGAAGACGGGGCGGCCGCGCACTCGGCGCAGGGCTGGTTGCTGGCGCGACTCTGCGGTCGCGACTGACGGCCGTGGGCCGGCATGCTTTACCATGCCGGTCCCCATCGTCCGCACGGGGCGCATCGCGCGCCGTGCCTTGCGCAGGAACGGCATGATCGGCCAGGACACGTCCGCACGCGTCGACGCCATGACGCCCTCCATCGCGGACGGCGACATGCTCGCCGCGATCGATCTCGGCTCCAACAGCTTCCACATGATCGTGGCGCGCTACACCCTCGGGCAGCTGCGCGTGGTCGATCGCCTGCGCGAAACGGTGCGCATGGCCGAAGGCCTGGACACCCGCGGCGGCCTCACCGCCGAGGTGCGCCAGCGCGCACTGGCCTGCCTGTCGCGTTTCGGCGAACGCATCCGTGACATCCCGCCGCAGAACGTGCGCGCACTGGCCACCAACACGGTGCGCCGGCTGGCCGCGCCGCAGGCCTTCCTGGTGCCGGCGGAAACCGCGCTCGGTCATGCGATCGAGGTCATCGCCGGCCGCGAGGAGGCACGCCTGATCTATCTCGGCGTGGCCCATGCGCAGCCGCCGAAGCCGGGGCAGCGCCGCCTGGTCATCGACATCGGCGGCGGCTCCACCGAATGCATCATCGGCAGCGGTTTCGAGGCGCTGGAACGCGAGAGCCTGCAGATCGGCTGTGTGGCGAGCACACGCCGGTTCTTTCCCGGCGGCAAGCTGTCCAAGCGTCGCTGGCGCAGCGCGCTGGCCGAGGTCTCGGCCGAGTTCCAGCAGTTCGCCAGTACCTATCGCGCGCTCGGCTGGCAGGAAGTGGTCGGCGCCTCGGGCACCAACAAGGCGATCGGCGAGATCTGCGCGGCCATGAAGCTCACCAAGGGCGCGGTGACCGCCGCGGCCCTGCCGCAGGTGCGCGACCGCCTGCTCGAGGCCGGTCACGTCGACGGCATCGCACTGCCCGGCCTGTCCGATGACCGGCGGCCGATCATCGCCGGCGGCGTGCTGGTGCTCGAAGCGGCGTTCAACGTGTTCGGCATCGAGCGCATGCAGGTCAGCAAGGCGGCGATGCGCGAAGGCGTGCTGCGCGACCTGCTCGGCCGCGCCGGTGAGGACGATCCGCGCGAGGCCTCGGTCGAGGCGCTGATGCAGCGCTACGGAATCGATCGCGTCCAGGCCGGCCGCGTGGAAGCGACGGCGTTGCGGCTGTTCGACCAGGTGGCACGCACCTGGCAGCTCGACGGCGACGATCTGCGCATGCTGGTCTGGGCGGCGCGGGTGCACGAGCTGGGCCTGGTGATCGCGCACAGCCAGTACCACGTGCACGGGGCCTACGTGCTCGAGCATTCCGACATCGCCGGTTTCTCGCGCCAGGAGCAGCAGTTCCTCGCGGCGCTCGTACGCTGCCACCGGCGCAAGGTGCCCAAGTCCGCCTTCGATGCCGTGCCCGATCGCCTGCTGGTACAGGCACGCCGCACGGCCGCGCTGCTGCGCTTGGCGGTGCTGCTGCACCGCAGCCACGAGGCCGACGACATTCCGTTGTTGCAGGCCGGCGTGGCCGACGACGTGCTGACGCTGCGTTTCTCACAGCGCTGGCTGGATGCGCGCCCGCTGCTGCGTATCGATCTGGAAGGCGAGCCCGACGAGATCGCCCCGCTCGGCATCCGTCTGGTGCTGGGCGCGGAATAAGGCATACGGCGCCTGCGCGCCCGCCTGGCGCCGCGTCGTTCGCGTGCGCGCGGCCGTGCGGCTGGCCGCGGTCCGCCGACGTCGCAGCCGCCCGTCGCCGTCACGGAACGGTCAAGGCGCTGTCACCGCCCCGGCATCACCGGCGCCGACCATGCGTCAAGCCCAGGCATGGACCGTCACGATGCGCTACGCGATCGTCACCGACACCTACCCGCCCGAGGTCAACGGCGTGGCACTCACGCTGCAGTCCTACGCCGACGGCCTGCGCCAGCGCGGCCACGCCGTCGACATCGTCCGCCCGGCGCGGCCCGACGAACCGACCGGTACCGATGCCGACGGCACCCTCCGCGTCCGCGGCATGCGTCTGCCGCTGTATCGCGCCCTGCGCATCGCGCTGCCTGCGGGCATGCAGTTGCGTCGCCACTGGCGCCGCCGGCGTCCGGACGCGATCTATGTCGCCACCGAAGGCCTGCTCGGCGCCTCGGCGATCCGCGCCGCGCGGGCCCTGGGGATTCCGGTCGTCACCGCGCTGCACACCCGGTTCGACCTGTACATGGCTGATTACGGTCTGCGCGCACTGGAGCCGGCCGCGCTGGGCTGGATGCGGCGCTTCCATCGCTCGGCCGATGCCACGGTCGTCGCCACGCGCGCGCTGGCCGCCTGGCTGGACGCGCAGGGCATCCCGCGCCCGGTCGTGCTGCCTCGCGCGGTGGATTGCACGCGGTTCGATCCCGCGCGGCGCGACCCGGCGCTGCGCGAGGCCTGGGGCCTCGCACCCGGCGCGCTGGCGGTGATCCATGTCGGCCGCGTGGCCGCCGAGAAGAATCTCGATCTCGCGATCCGCGCATTTCGCGCCCTGCAGCAGACGCAGCCCGGTGCGCGCATGGTGTTCGTGGGCGACGGCCCGCTGCGCGAGCCGCTGCAGCGGGCCCACCCCGACATCCTGTTCGTCGGCACCCGACGCGGTCGGGATCTCGCACGGCATCTGGCGAGCGCCGATCTGTTTCTGTTTTCGAGCCGCAGCGAGACCTTCGGCAACGTGGTGCTCGAGGCGATGGCCAGCGGTGTGCCGCAGGTGGCCTTCGCCCTCGGCGCGGCCGCCGAACACCTGTGCGACGGCCTGCACGGCGCGTGCGTGAGCGGCAGCGACGCGGACTTCGTCGACGCCGCGTTGCGCCTGGCCGACGACGCGGAGGGACGTCGTGCGATGGCGCTGGCCGGCCGCGAAGCGATGCTGCGCCTGGCCCCGGTGCAGGTGGTGCGCGAACTGGACGCCCTGCTCTCGGGTGTGCGCGGTGAAGGCACGCCCGTCGAACCCTCACTGCCGGAGCGCCACCATGCACGCACCGCCGCGTAGCCGTCTGCTGGCGCACGACACGGGCTGGTGCCTGCGCGCCAATCGCGCCTGCGCACACGGATGGCTGCGGCGCGGCTTCGCCCTGGTGAGCCGGCTCGGCGACGGCGTGTTCTGGTACGTGCTGATGGGTGCGCTGGTGGTCCTGGACGGACTCGACGGGCTGTCGGCCGCAGCCCATATGGCGGCCACCGGCGGCGTCGCACTGCTGATGTACCGGCGGCTCAAGCGCTGGACGCGCCGCCCGCGCCCCTTCGCCACCGATCTGCGGATCCGCGCCTGGGTCGCGCCGCTCGACGAGTACAGCTTTCCGTCCGGTCACACCCTGCACGCGGTGGCGTTCTCGATCGTCGCCATCGCCCACTACCCGGTGCTGGCGATCGTGCTGGTGCCGTTCACGCTGCTGGTCGGTGCCTCGCGCGTCGTGCTGGGCCTGCACTATCCGAGCGACGTGCTGGCGGCCACGGCCATCGGCAGCGCGCTCGCGGCCGCGTCGCTGTGGCTGGGGCTGCCGGCCGTCTGATCGCCGGTGCCCGCACTCAGCGCAGCGGCGCCACCACTGCGCGCGCCAGCGCAGGCTGCTGCTGGGCGGGCCAGTCGCGGTCGTTGGCGACCTGCGCCGCGCTCCGGGACGCCTCCAGCGCCGCGACGTCGATGTCCGCGATCGCCCAGACGTCCGTATCGGTGGTCTCGGCCAGCACCCCGTCGGCGGGGAAGCCGGCGTCCATCGGCGCGATGACGGCGGCGTGGCCGGTATTCGTGTCGAGCACCGGCGTCCAGGGCGCGTCGCCGGCCGTGACGGACTGGACCACGAAACTGCGGTTCTCGAGCGCGCGGGCCAGGCATCCCACCCGCACACGGGTGGCGCCGGCCGCGGTATCGGTGCAGCTGGGCACGAGGAACAGCCGTGCGCCCGCGCTCCACTGCGCACGTACCGGCAGCGGAAACTCGATGTCGTAGCAGATCGCCACCGCTGCGCGCAGGGCCCCCAGATCGAACACCTTCAAATGGTCGCCCGGCGCGATCACGCCGGTCGCCTGTTCGAAGGCGGTCAGCTGCAGCTTGTCCTGCCAGTCGTGCGTGCCGCCCGGCGCGAAGACGTCACTGCGGTTGCGATAGCGGCCGTCGCCGGGATCGAGCAGGAAGCTTCCGGCGACGATGGTCATGCCGGTGTCGCGCGCGAGGCCAGAGAACAGCGCCAGCCAGTCGCCGCGGTAGCGCTGGATCGCCGCGAACGACGCCAACGCATCGCCACGCACCCGCTCATCGAACGTTGCGGCGAGCTCCAGTGCCAGATACTCCGGCAGCACCGCCACCTCGGCCCCCGCGGCGGCCGCCTCCGTCAGCAGACGCCGCTGATGTTCGGCGAAGGCGTCGAAATCCGCCGGCATGCCAATCCGGTACCGCGCCGCCGCGACCCTCATTCCACCGCGTCCAGCGGGCGGGTCCAGAACGTCATCGGATGCAGCACGTCGCCGACCTCCACCTCGTCCCAGCGCAGCAGCATGCTCATTCCGGGCTGGCGCACGTAGCCGCGCTTGCGCCAGAAAGCCGTGTTGTCCCGGTGAGCGGCAGGCCGGCGCGGATCGTCGTCGGCCCGGTCCACGGCCGCGAACGCGGTCACATCGAACCCGCCCAGCGCGCGGGCGTGGGCCTCGCGCGCATCAAAGAACGCGTGGCCGATGCCACGGCCGCGGTAGTCGGGCAACAGCACCGACTCGCCGAGGTAGAACACCCGGGCCACCGCCAGGTCCTGGTCCACGAAGGGTGTATGGAAGCCCGGATCCTCATCGGCCAGCGGAAGACCGGTCGACGCCCCGACCACGCGCTCACCGTCGAATGCGAGCACGAACACGCTGCGCGGCGAGCGCGCGTAGGCGGCCATGTACGCCCGCTCGTACGCCGGATCTCCGGCATAGAGATAGGGCCAGTCGCGGAACACACGCATGCGCAGCCGTGCGACGTCGTCGAGATAGGGGATCAACGCGTCCCCCGACAGCACGCGTACGGAAAGGGCGGATTCGGTCATGCCCGGAGTGTTGCACGCGCGCCGTGGGCGACACGCCAAGGCCGCGAACACGCGGCCCGGCATCGGGTCTCCGGCCTCAGGCATCGTGCGGCGGCGGCGGCGTGGGGCTGCGCCGGCGCGTTGCCGAGTGCGTACCAGTCCACCCGGCGCGTGGCCAGCATGACCGCGGCGAGGATCACGAACAGCAGCCCCGCGCCGAGGACCAGCGCGTTGTCCTCCGACACCAGCAGGCCATACAGCGCGGCATACAGCAGACCGAGCATGCCGGCGAACCCCAAGCCCCAGACCCGGCTGCGCAGCACGGCCGCGAGATAGAGGCCGATCAAGCCGATACAGGCCACGCTCGCGGCCAGATAGGCCATGCCGAACGCGATCCGCTCCGACAGGCTCACCAGCAGCAGGAAGAACAGCGCCAGCGCCAGGCCCACCAGCGCGTACTGGATCGGATGGATGCGCAGCTGCCGCAGCAGTTCGAACATGAAGAACGCCGCGAACGTCAGCAGCACGAACAGGACGCCGTACTTGCTCGCCCGGTCCGCCCGCACGTAGGCATCGACCGGATCCACCAGCGAGATTCCCAGCACGTCGAGATTCGCACCGCTGTGCTCGAAGAACACCAGCGACGCGAGCTCGCGATCGATCCGGGTGCCTTGCCGGTACTGGCGCTGGGCATCGCTGGCGAGCGAGGACACCGCCCATTCGGCGCGGAAGCCGTCGGCAGCGATGGCACTGGATTGCGGCAGGAAGCGGCCGTTGAACTGCGGATGCGGCCACGGCGAATCCAGTGCGACCCGGGTCTCGGACCCCAGCGGCACCACCGCCAGCGAGGCGCTGCCGGCGAGCTCGAACTCGAAGGCCGTGCCGACGCGCAGCACCTCGCCCGCCGACACCGGCGCAAGCGTCGCATGCACGCCCGCGCCCAGGCCGTCGCCGGCGCCTTGCTCCACGGCGACCGTCGCGCCGTCCACCCTCAGCCGCGGCGTGCCGCGCAGGCCGCGCACGTCGGCGATGCCGTAGCTCAGGTACGGACGTCCGATCCTGCGCGGCGCAACCGCGTCGGCCGCCTCCTCCGGGATGCGCGCCTCGAACGCCGCGCCCAGCTGCCCGCCCAGGCTGTACATCCGCACCTCGTGAAGGCCGAGCCGGCGGCTGTACGGCGCCAGCGTGCCGGTCAGCGTGGCCGTCTCCGGAAAGAACAGCCAGGTGCCCGTGCGCTCGCGGTTCACGACGCCGAGCACGCGGCCCTGCGCATCGAGGTCTTCGACGGCGACGGTCTCGGTGTAGGGCACCACGAGCACCGGCGGCGCCACGGCCTGACGGCCTGCCTCGCTCCGCGCGATCCGTTCGACCGCTTCCAGGCGGAACCGCTGCCGGTCGTGGATCACGCCCCGGATCATCAGCAGCGGCAACAGGATGGCGAGGCTCAGCCCCGCCACGATCACGATCTTCAACGCCAGGCGCATCGTCTCTCTCCATTCGGAACCCGTGCGCAGCCTGCGCGGCGTACATGGGCGGACGATGGGGCGTGTGTGAAGTCGCTATGAAGTCGCGCCCGGCCACTGCGGCAGCTCGAGCGTCGCCACCGCGCCGCCGCCGTCGCGGTTGCCGAGCGTGGCGCGCCCGCCGTGCAGGGCCGCCACTTCCGCCACGAACGCCAGGCCGATCCCGCTGCTGCGGCTGCCGCCGTGGGGCCGCGGCAACGAATAGAAGCGCTCGAACACACGGTCGAGTGCATACGCCGGCACACCGGGGCCGCGGTCGGCCACGGTGATCGCGAGCCGTCCCCCCGCGACCGGCGCGAGCGTGACGTCCACCACGCTGCCGGCCGGTGCGAAATCGCAGGCGTTGTCGACCAGGTTGGCGACCATCTGCCGCAACAGGAAGGCATCTCCGAACAGGCTCGCCGTGCGGCAGCGGGCGTCGATGTCCAGCGCCACCGGCACGCGGCGCGGGTCGTCGCGGAACGGGGTCAGGGCCGCTTCGAGCATGGCCGCCGCCGGCACGGGTTCGGGCTGTTCAAGCCGCTGGCGATGTTCCACCGCCGCCAGCGCCAGCAGCTTGTCGATCATCTGGGTCATGCGCTCGCCCTGGGCGACGACGGTGGCGGCGAAGCGGCGACGGTCCGCCTCCGGCAGCGGCGTCTCCAGCAGCTCGGCCGCGCCGCGGATCGCCGACAGCGGCGCCTTGAGCTCGTGGGTGAGTGCGTGGACGTAGCGCTCCACGTACTGCTTGCCCTCCAGGCGTTCGCGCATGGTCTCCAGCGCCCGGCCGAGGTCGGCGAATTCGCCCGCGGCGTCGGGCAAGGTCGCGAGCGCTCCCGCCGTGACCGCATCGGCGTACCGGCGCAGGCCGCCGAGCTGGCGCGACAGCCACCAGGCCGCGAGCAGACCCACCGCGAGCGCGGTGCCCAGCAGCACGAAGCCCCAGCGCAGGATCGTGCGCTCGCTGCGGGCGATGAACGGTGCGATCGCGCTGTTGGGCTTGGCCACCGTCAGCACACCCACGATGCGCCGGCCGTCGCGGATCGGTGCGGCCACGTGCATCACCGAGGTGCTGTCGTCGTCGGGATCGCTGCGCGTGGAGCGGGCGCCGTACTGCCCGCGCAGCGTCAGCAGCACGTCGTTCCAGCGCGAATAGTCACGGCCGAGATCGCGCCCGGTCGAATCGAACACCACGACGCCGGCGGCATCGGTGACGTAGACGCGGTACTCGGCCTGGGACTTGCGGAAGCCCCAGATGTTGGCGCCGATGTCGCGTGCGCCCAGCGCACGCACGCGGGCGGCGAAGCGGCCGTCGTCGATGCGCCCGGCCAGGAAATCGTCGGTGGCCAGTTCGGCGAGCACGTTGGCGGTATCGGCCAGGGTGTCCTCCATCGCCTGGCGCACGCCGGGCTTGATCTCCTGGGTGAACACGCGCATCAGCAGGAATGCCGCCAGGGCGACGATCAGGAAGTAGCCGAGCAGGATGCGCAGGCCGATGCGCACGTCAGTCGAGGTCCAGCGCGTAGCCGATGCCGCGATGCGTGCGCAGAGGATCGCAAGCGGGCGCGGCGGCGCGCAGTTTCGCGCGCAGTGTCTTGACGTGGGTATCGACGGTGCGGTCGCTGCTGTCGGACGCGTTTTCCCACACGCGCTCCATCAGCTGCATGCGCGAGAGCACCGCGCCCGGCCGCGCCAGCAGCGCTGCGAGCAGGCCGTACTCGTAACGCGTGAGATCCAGCGCCTGGCCGTGGTAGCGGATGCGCCGCCCGGCCACATCGTGTTCGAATGCGCCGACGCGCCGGGTCTCGCCGTCCTGCTCCGCAGGCGCGCCGCGGCGCAGCGCGACACGCACGCGTGCGACCAGCTCACGCAGCGAAAAGGGTTTGGCGATGTAATCGTCGGCGCCGAGATCGAAGCCCAGCACGCGTTCGGCTTCGGCCGCCTGCGCGGTGAGGAAGATCACGGGCACGGGGGCCGCACGGCGCAGTTCGCCGCACAGCGCGAACCCACTGACGTCGGGCAGGCCGACATCGAGGATCGCCAGGTCGAACGCGGCGTCGCGTATCGCCGCCCGTGCCTGTTGCCCGTCGAGGCAGTGGCGCACGGTGTGGCCGTCGGCCTGCAGCGCGTAGACCACGGTCTCGGCGATCGCGATTTCGTCCTCGACCAGCAGGATGGCGCTCATGTCACCCACGACATCGGAAGTGCGCGCATCCTAACCTGCGGGATGCGCCGGACGCGGCATGCGGCGGGACCGAGCGCCCCGGCGCCGGGCCGATCCGACGACCGCGGCCGATCACGTCATGGGCGGAACCGATGTCACCCGGACGGGCCGTTGCGGCCCTGCACGCATCTGCATCCCGAATGCCGCCAGCGCGACACGATGTCCTGCGGAACGATCGGCCCCTACGGATACAGCCCGACCACGCGTCCCGCCACGGGGGAATCCGCGATCCGCCGCGGTTGCGTGGTGCGTGGTCGGTGCCTCGCAGCAGCCCACACGTCTCGATGCGGGATCACGGACCTGGCGCTGCATGACCTCGTTGGTCAGCGGCCGCCTGTCCCGGAACAGCGCTCCCCCAAAGCGCGCGCGGCGGAGGGCGCCCGCACTGACCGATGTCCACCGGACGCCGCAAGGCTTCGTCCGCGGCCGGAGACCGGTCGGCGCCCCGGGTGCGCGGGCGCGACTGCGCATCGACATCGGCACGTTCCGGGCACCGGCCAAACTCACGGTCACAAGAGCGACGACGCACACGCCATGCCCATCACGATCGATTCGTTGCGTTCCCCTCTGGTGTCGCTCGGGGCGCCCGGACCGCCTCGCGCGTCGCGGAGGCAGTTCGAGACCGCGCCGAACCGGAACGACGCGGCGACGTGCACGGCGCCGCCGGCAATCCCGTCCGCCTGACGGCGATTCCATGCCGCGGCTGCCGGTGTGTCCTGCACCTCAGGCGCCGGTTCGCCTGCGTCCCGGGTACGCTGTCGCGATGAATTACCGCCACGCCTTCCACGCCGGCAACCATGCCGATGTCCTCAAACACGTCGTGCTGCTCGCCATCTGCGACGCGCTGACGGTGAAGCCCGCGCCCTGCTTCGCGCTCGACACCCATGCCGGCGCCGGTGTCTACAGCCTGCTCGACGAACAGGCGCAGCGCACCGGCGAGGCCGAGGGCGGCATCGGCCGGCTGATGGACGCACCGGCGCGAAGTCCGGCGGTCGCCCGCTATCTCGACGCCGTCGCCGCGTGCCGCACCGCGCACGGCGAGGCGACCTATCCCGGCTCGCCCTGGTTGCTGGCGCATGCACTGCGCGAGCAGGACCGGATCGCCTGCTGCGAGATCGAATCCGGCGCCCAGGCCGCACTGCGGCAGGCGGTGGGCCGCGACCCGCGTGTGGCCGTGCACGGCCGCGACGGCTACGAGGCCTGCCGGGCCCTGTTGCCGCCGCGCCAGGGCGGTCAGGCCTTCGCGCGGGGCCTGGTGCTGATCGATCCGCCCTACGAGGCGCAGCGGGCCGAGTTCGACACGGCGCTGGCGGCGATGCGCGAGGCGATGACCCGCTGGCCGCAGGGCATCCAGGCGCTGTGGTATCCGATCAAGCAGCGCCGCACGCTGACGCCGTTCTTCCGGGCCGCCGGCAAGCTGCAGACCCGCTCCACCCTGGCGGTGGAACTGCTGGTCCGGCCCGACGATTCGCCGCTGCGCATGAACGGCAGCGGCCTGTTGCTGCTCGATCCCCCCTGGCAGCTGGCGACCGCCCTGGCCCCTGCCCTGGAGGAACTGCGGCAACGCCTCGGCGAGGACCGCATGGGCAGCACGCGCCTGCACTGGCTGCGCGAACCGGCCTGAGAGGCGACCTGGGCAGGACGAAGTGAATGCGTAGGCCGGCCGTGCGCGTGTTCATCTCTTCACGAGGCCTGAATCGCGCCTCCGGTTAAGGTCCGGTCACCGCCTCCGTGTCTCCCCTCGATGACCGCACGCAACCGCCTTCCCCCGTGGCATGAGGAGATCCGCCTCGCCAATGGCCGCCAGGTCCTGATCCGCCCGATCCGTCCGGCCGATGCCGAGCCGCTGCGCGCGGCCTTCGCCCTGCTCGAACCCGACGAAGTGCGGCAACGCTTCCTGTACGCGAAGCCCGAACTCTCCCCGGAAACCGCCAGCCGGCTGACCCAGCCCAATCCGAAGTCCGAGTTCGTGCTCGTGGCGGCAGAACCGCTGACGCCCGGCGATGCGCTGGTGGGTGCGGTGGCGCGGGCGGCGATCCTGCCCGGCACGCGGCAGGCGGAGTTCCACATTCTGGTCAGCCACTACGTGGCCGGCATGGGCCTGGGGCGGCACCTGATGCGCCGCCTCGTCCGCTGGGCCAAGGGCAAGCGCCTCGAACGCCTGTACGGGGATGTGCTCGAGGAGAACGAACCGATGCTGGCGCTGGCCAAGTCGCTCGGCTTCCAGCGCGAGTCGATCGACACGCCGGGCATGGTGCGCGTGTCACTGGAACTCAAGCGCGCGGCGACGCCCGAACCGACGCCGGGCATGACGCTGGGCTGAGCACCGCGGGCCTGCGGCGGTCGCAGGTCCCGAGACGCCTTCGTTTAGACTTCTGCGCATGCAGCGCCGGCCGCGAGGCCCAGGGCGCTGCTGTCGTATCCGCGCCCGTTGCCGAACTCCCGCATGCCCAAATCCGTCGTCTCCACTCCGCCTCTGCCCGCCGCCGGCCAGTCCCGTGCGTGGTGGCGCGCGCCTGCGAGCCGCAGTGCCCTGGCCTGGGCGGTGCGCCAGGCGGCCGCCGCGCATCCGGGTCCGCTGCTGCTGGTCACGCGTGACAACCACGGCGCGCATCAGCTCGAACACGATCTGAAAACGCTCGGCGCCGGTGACGACTCCCTGCCCGTGCTGCCGTTTCCGGACTGGGAAACCCTTCCCTACGACCGGTTCAGCCCGCACCCGGACATCGTCTCCCAGCGTCTGGCCGCGCTGCACCGGTTGCCGGGCCTGGCCCGCGGCATCGTCGTGGTGCCGGTGCAGACGCTGATGCAACGCCTGGCGCCCGTGCGCCACGTGGTCGGCAACAGTTTCGACCTGCGCGTGGGTCAGACACTGGATTTCGAGGCGGAGAAGCGCCGTCTCGAGAGCGCGGGCTACGGCCACGTGCCCCAGGTCCACGATCCCGGCGATTTCGCCGTGCGCGGGGGCCTGCTCGACGTCTATCCGATGGGCGCCGACCGGCCGTATCGCATCGAGCTGTTCGACGATGCGATCGAGTCGATCCGCGCGTTCGATCCGGAATCCCAGCGTTCGCTCGAGCGGATCGACGCGCTGCGCATGCTGCCCGGCCGCGAGGTGCCGCTGGACGAGGCCGCCACCACGCGCGCGATGGATGCGCTGCGCGAGCGCTTCGACATCGACACCCGGCGCAGCGGTCTCTACCAGGACCTCAAGGCCGGCGCGGCCCCGGCGGGCATCGAGTACTACCTGCCGCTGTTCTTCGAGGCGCCGCGACGCGCCCTGATCGACGCCGGCACGGCACCGGTGGCGACGGCCACGCTGTTCGATTACCTGCCCCAGAACACCCTGCCGGTGATCGACATCGGCACCTCGACCTGCGCCGACCAGTTCTGGCAGCAGATCGCCCACCGCTACGACCAGTTGCGCCACGACATCGAACGGCCGCTGTTGCCGCCGGGTGAGCTGTGGATGGCGCCGGACGTGCTGCGCGAGCGGCTCAACCAGGGCGCGCGCATCGAGATCTGCGATGCCGAGCATCCGCGCCATGCCCAGGCATCGACGCTCGGCGACCAGCCCGCGCCCGATCTGCCGCTGGCTGCGCGCGATCACGTCCCGGCCGATGCCCTGCTGCGTTTCCTCGACACGTATCCGGGCCGCGTGCTGATCGCCGCCGATTCGGCCGGCAGGCGCGAGGCGCTGTTGGAAATCCTGCATGCCGGCGGGCTGCGCCCCGTCGTGCTGCCGGACGTGCCGGGTTTCCTGGCCGACACCGAAACCCGCTTCGCGATCGCGGTGGCGCCGCTCGACAACGGCTTCGCGCTCGATGCGCCGCCGCTGACCCTGCTCACCGAACGCCAGCTGTTTCCCGAGCGCGCCGCGCAGCCGCGCCGCCGCACCCGCGTCGCGGCGCGCGATCCCGAGAGCATCATCCGCGATCTCGGCGAGCTCAGCGAAGGCGCGCCGATCGTCCACGAGGACCACGGCGTCGGCCGCTACCGCGGGCTCGTCGTGCTCGAGGCCGGCGGCCAGCCGGGCGAATACCTCGACATCGAATACGCCAAGGGCGATCGCCTGTACGTGCCGGTCTCGCAGCTGCACCTGGTCAACCGCTATTCGGGCGCCTCGCCCGAGACCGCGCCGCTGCACTCGCTCGGCGGCGAGGCCTGGACCAAGGCACGCAAGAAAGCCGCCGACAAGGTGCGCGACGTCGCCGCGGAGCTGCTGGAAATCCAGGCCAAGCGCCAGGCGCGCGCGGGCCTCGCGCTGGAAGTGGACCGGACGATGTACGAGCCGTTCGCGGCCGCATTCCCGTTCGAGGAAACGCCGGACCAGCACGCGGCGATCGAGGCGATGATCCGCGACCTCGGCTCCAGCCAGCCGATGGACCGCGTCGTCTGCGGCGACGTCGGCTTCGGCAAGACCGAGGTCGCGGTGCGTGCGGCCTTCGTGGCCGCCACGGCCGGCAAACAGGTCGCGGTGCTGGTCCCCACCACGCTGCTCGCCGAACAGCACTACCGCACGATGGCCGACCGCTTCGCCGACTGGCCGATTCGGGTCGAGGTGCTGTCGCGCTTCAAGAGCACCAAGGAGATCAAGGCCGAGATCGGCAAGATCGCCGACGGCACGCTCGACGTCATCGTCGGCACGCACCGCCTGCTGCAGAGCGACGTGAAGTTCAAGGATCTGGGCCTGGTGATCGTCGACGAGGAACAACGTTTCGGCGTGCGCCAGAAGGAAGCGCTCAAGGCGCTGCGCGCCAACGTGCATCTGCTCACGCTCACGGCCACGCCGATTCCGCGCACGCTCAACATGGCGATGGCCGGGCTGCGCGACCTGTCCATCATCGCCACCCCGCCCGCGCATCGCCTGGCGGTGCAGACCTTCGTCGTGCCCTGGGACGACGCGCAGCTGCGCGAGGCCTTCCAGCGCGAACTCAGCCGCGGCGGCCAGGTGTATTTCCTGCACAACGATGTCGAGAGCATCGGCCGCATGCAGCGCGAACTCGAAGAGCTCGTGCCCGAGGCGCGCATTGGCATCGCGCACGGCCAGATGCCCGAGCGCGAACTCGAGAAGGTGATGCTGGATTTCAACAAGCAGCGCTTCAACGTGCTGCTGTGCTCGACGATCATCGAATCGGGCATCGACATCCCCAATGCGAACACCATCATCATCAACCGTGCCGACAAGTTCGGCCTCGCCCAGCTGCACCAGCTGCGCGGGCGCGTCGGTCGCTCGCACCATCGCGCCTATGCCTATCTGGTGATTTCCGACCAGCGCTCGATCAGCAGCGATGCGAAGAAGCGCCTGGAGGCCATCGCGTCGATGGACGAACTGGGCGCGGGCTTCACGCTGTCGACCCACGATCTGGAAATCCGCGGCGCCGGCGAGCTGCTCGGCGAAGGCCAGAGCGGGCAGATGGCGGAGGTGGGCTTCAACCTCTACACCGAGCTGCTGGAACGCGCCGTACGCAGCATCAAGCAGGGCAAGCTGCCGGACGTCGACGCCGTCGAGGCCCGCGGCGCCGACATCGAACTGCATGTGCCGGCGTTGATCCCCGAGGATTACCTGCCCGACGTGCACACGCGCCTGATGCTCTACAAGCGCATCAGCAGCGCGCGCGACACGGACAAGCTGCGCGAACTGCAGGTGGAGATGATCGACCGCTTCGGCCTGCTGCCCGACGCGGCCAAACATCTGTTCGCGATCGCCGACCTCAAGCTGCAGGCGACCGCGCTCGGCGTGCGCAAGCTCGACCTCGGTGAGGCCGGCGGCCGCGTGCAGTTCACCGAGAAACCCAGCGTCGATCCGATGGCGGTGATCCGGCTGATCCAGGGCCAACCCAAACACTACAAGATGGACGGCCCCGACAAGCTGCGCATCACCCTGGACCTGCCGGACGCGGAGGCCCGCATCAAGACCGCGCGCGGGCTGCTGATCGCGCTGGCGCCGGCGGGCAAGGGCTGAGCGCGTGACAGGCCGCCATCCGCCGCGGCGTCGGCGAGGCACGCCGGGCCGCCCCCGCGGGATCAGGCCGGCGGCGTCAGCGCTCCGGTCCCGCGTGCGCGGTCACAGCCGCGAGAACGACCAGGACTGCATGCGTCCGTCGCGGTAGGGCATCACCCCGTGGAACGCGCGCGGGTCGGCGTCGAACACCAGCGGCAGGAACTGGCGGTCGCCTTCCCACAGCGGCAGCTCGAGAATGCGGTCGACATCGACCCACTCCAGCGTGCCCTCCGGATTCGAGGTCATCGGCGTGCCGCTCCAGGCGTCGATCACGAACAGGAAGCCGAGCCAGTCCTCGCCGTGCTTGCCGAAGCCGGGCCAACTGATCGTGCCGCGCAGGGTCATCGCCTCGCAGGTGATACCGGCCTCTTCCATGATCTCGCGGCGCATGCCGGCGACGACATCCTCGTCCGGTTCGACCTTGCCGCCGAGGCCGTTGTACTTGCCGAGATGATGATCGCCGGGCCGCGCATTGCGATGGATCATCAGCACCTGGCGACGATCGGGCGAGAGTACGTAGCCGAGGGTGGCGACGATCGGGGTATAGGGCATCGGGCAAGGCCGGCGAATCGGGGCCGGCGATTGTAGCGTTCCGCGCACACCGCCCCGTCCCGAACATTGCCGCGATGGAACCAGCCGTCCTCAGCCGCGCATCGCGCGCATGCGATCGAGCACCGACTTCAGCGCCAGCGGTCGCACCGGCTTGGGCAGCAGCGACAGGCCCGTGGCGAGCGCGTCGCCGCGCACGGCGCCGGTATCGTCGGCGCTGACAATCAGGGTCGGCCGCGCACCGAAGCGGGCCGCCAGCCGGGCCTGCAATGCGATGCCGGTGTCGCCGGCGTCGAGGTGGTAGTCGAACACCCACAGGTCGGCGGGCGTCCGGGCCAGCGCCTGTTCGGCGGCGACGCCGTCGGCGACCGCATCGACACGGCAGCCCCAGCCACGCAGCAGTTCGCCCAGGGCTGTCAGCGCGGCGGGGTCGTTGTCGACCACCAGCACCCGCGCATCACGCAACCCGGCCCGCGCCGGCGGCAGGGCCGCATGCGCAGCCGCTGCGCGCGGCACGGCAATCGAGAACACGGTGCCGTGCCCCGCCCGGCTGCGCAGCGTGATCGGAGCCTGCAGCAGCTGCGCGATACGGTCGGCGATCGCGAGCCCGAGACCGAGCCCCTGCCCGGCCGCGCCGTCGCCGCGCCGGAATTCCTCGAAGATCACCGCCTGCTGCGCGGCGTCGATCCCCGGGCCGGTGTCGTGCACCTCGATGCGCACGCGCCCGCCGGCCCGCCGCACGCCGATCAGCACCCCGCCGTGCGCGGTGTAGCGCACCGCGTTGCCGAGGAAGTTCTGCAGCACGCGACGCAGCAGCTGCGGATCGCTGTCGACCCAGAGCCGGCTGGACACGTGGCGGAACACCAGCCCGCGGTCCGCGGCGAGGGCGGCGAACTCGGACGCCAAGGGCGCGAGCACCTCGGCCAGCGGAAACGCGCGCGGCTGCGGCACCAGGCCGCCGGCTTCGAGCCGCGACATGTCGAACAGGCCGGTCAGCAGGTCACTGGTCGACTCCAGCGCGCCGCGCAGCTGACGCAGGCGCGGCGCCACGTCGCCGGGCACCTGCTGCGCCAGCGCATCGGTGAACAGCTGGGCCGCGTGCAGCGGCTGCATCAGGTCGTGGCCGACCGCGGTCAGGAAGCGTGTCTTGGCGAGATTCGCGCGCTCGGCCTCGCGCCGTGCCTGGTCGAGACTGTCGGTGCGCTCGGCCACGCGCTGCTCCAGCGTCTCGTTCGACAGGCGCAGCGCGTGCTCGGTGCGGCGGAACGCGGTGACATCGGTGAACGTGGCGACGAAGCCGCCGCCGGGCATCGGATTGCCGCGGATCTCGATCACCTGGCCGCCCCGCAGTGCGCGCTCGGCGACGTAGGGTGTGCCCGCACGCATGTGGCGCAGGCGCTTCTCGACCTCCGTCTCCACGGCGACCGCACCGATCAGGCCGGTGCTCACGTTGTGGCGCACCAGCGCGGCGACCTCCACGCCGACGCGCAGCAGCGAAGGCGGATACGCGAAGAGTTCGGCGTAGCGCGCATTCCATGCCACCAGGCGCAGACGCTCGTCGACGACGCTGATGCCCTGGCTCATGTTCTCCAGCGCAGCTTCCAGCACCCGCTGGTTGAAGCGCAGATCCTGCGAGGCCTGGCCGACGATCTGCACCACGGTTTCCAGGTCCGGGCCGGCATCGCGCCGCGCGGCCTCGAGCAGCAGGCGCGCGGAGGCCGCGCCGAGCACGGCGGAGAGTTCACGCTCGAGCCGGGCCTGGATGGCGACCGGCACCGGCCCCTGCATCGGCGCATCACGCAGCAGGCGCTCGACCCGGGCCGGTGGCAGAAAGCGTCGCCCCGCGCTGGCCAGCGTCTGTCGGCTCGCGCCCGGCCGTGGCGTCGGCTCGACGACCGGGCCGTGGCGCAGGCCTGCGATCAGCGTGACCGTGGTGCCGACGAACAGGCTGGCCCCGACCGCGCGGCCGAGGCGGCTCCAGCCGGTCAGACCGAACAGCGCATCGGGCGCCAGCCAGACCAGGCCCAGCGGGCCGTCGCGCAACCACTGCGGCTGGGCGTCCACCACCAGCATCAGCATCGGCAGCAGCATCACCCAGCACCAGGCCAGGAAACCCGCGACCACGCCCGCCAGTGCCGCCGCCGGCGGCGTCTGCGGCCGCAACACCGCGAAGCCGAGCGCCGGCACCAGGGTGGCCAGAGCCGAGAACGAGACCGCGCCGACATCGGCCAGTGCATCGTTGCCGCTGACCAGCCGGCTGTAGAGCCAGCCCGAGAGCATGATCGCGACGATCACGCCCCGCCGCAGCAGCAGCAACGCACCGCGATGGTCGTTGCCGTCGCCGCGCGACCACACGCCACGCAGCAGCCCGGGCGCGAACCAGTGGTTGCCGATCATCAGGCTCAGGGTCAGCGTGCTGACCACCACCATGCCGGTCGCCGCGCTCAGCCCGCCGAGGAACACCAGCAGCGCGAGCCCCTCCTGCCCCATCGCCAGCGGCAGCGCCAGCGCGTACATGTCCGACGACACCGAATCACCGAGCAGCGCCTGGCCCGCACGCGCCAGCGGCAGCATCGGCAGCGCGATCAGCAGCAGGTACAGCGGAAACCGCCAGCGCGCCGCGCGCACGTGGGCCTCGTCGCGGCATTCGACGATGCCTACATGGAACTGGTGCGGCATGATGAACATCGCCGCCGCACCCAGCAGCACCAGCGGCACGAAGCCACCGGCCGACGTGATCAGCGGCGACGCCGGCACCTCCGGCAGGCCACGCAGCCCGAACCAGACGAACAGGCCCAACGCCAGCATCGCCGCGAGCTTGAACAGCGATTCGAAGGCCATCGCCAGCACCAGGCCGCGGTTGTGCTCGGCCGCGCTGGCGCGCCGGGTGCCGAACAGCATCGTGAAGGCCGCCATCGCCAGCGCCACGTACAGGGCGCTGTCCTGCCACGGCGCCGCGGCTTCGGCCTGCGCCGGCGGATGGCCGAGCAGCGTCGCGTAGCTCATCGCGATGCCCTTGAGCTGCAGCGCGATGTAGGGCACCAGCCCCAGGGCGACGACCAGCGTCACCGTGGCCGCGAGCCACGCGTCCCGGCCCAGCCGCGTGGCGATGAGATCGGCCAGCGAGGTCGCATTGCTCTCGCGCGCCAGCCGCACCAGCCGCACCAGCACCGGCCAGGCGAGCAGATGGAACAGGATCGCGCCGAGGAAGGTCGGCGGCAGCGGCCAGCCGTAACGCGCCGCCTGGGTGACCGTGCCGTAGAAGGTCCACGACGTGCAGTGCACCGCCAGCGACAGCACGTAGACGTGGCGCCAGCGCGCGGCGAAGGCGTCGGCGTGCCGCTCGCCGTAGACCGCGGCGGCAAACATCGCGACCAGCCAGAGGCCGACCGCGGCGATCACCACGCCGACGCTCAGCATGTCGTCGGTGCCCGGCCCGATGTCGAACGCAGCGTCACGGCGTGGCGATCCCCCGAAAATCGCGGCCGAGCATACCGCAGCCGCCCGACGCACGAAGGCCGCCCGGAGGCGGCCTTCGACACGGATGCGCGAGCCGGGCGCATCAGAAGTTGTAGCGCACCGACACGTACCAGTTCCGCGGCCAGCCGTAGTACGCGGTCTGGATGTTGCCGACGCTGGCGAACTCCTGGCCTTCGACCTTGTAGGTGCGATCGGTGAGGTTGCGCACGCCCGCCCGCACCTGCCAGACGTACTGCGGCGAATCCCACACCCCGTAGGCGCCGACCAGGGTGTAGGCGTCCTGGCTCAGGTTGGGGCGGTTGTCGACCGACAGCCAGGTGTCGCTGCGATACGACACGTCGCCGCCGACGCTGACCATGCCGCCGTTGGCGAGCGGAAACCCGTGCTGCAGGGCCACGCGCGCGGTCCATTCCGGCGAGAACGGCACGTGGTCGTGGTTGACGCTGGGGTCGAAACCCGGGAACGCGGGATCGAGGCGGAAATCGTCGAACCGCTTGTACTGCGCATCGAGATATCCGAGCTGCGCGCTGAGGGTCGTCGTCTCGCCGAGCAGCGCGGTGCCCTCGAACTCGATGCCCTTGATTTCGAGCTCGGCGGCATTGAGCACCGGGAACGTGCCGACATCCTGCGACACGCGCGCCTGGAAATCCTTGTACTCGCTCCAGAACGCGGCGACGCTGCCGCGCAGACGGTTGTCGGCCGAACTGCCCTTCATGCCGAGTTCGTAGGTCCAGACGAACTCCGGATCGAAGTCCGGCGCCGCCGCATCGGCCGCGCTGTTCGCACGACCGTTGAAGCCACCGGACTTGAAGCCGCGGTTCGCCGACACGTAGCCCATCAGGTTGTCGGAAAACGCCTTCTGCAGGCTCACCGACGGCGTCCACGCGGTCCAGCTCTTCTTCGCGCTGAACGCGACGGTTTCACCGAGCGCGGTGAACGGCGCTCCCCAGAACGTGCTGGTGCTGCGGTCATAGGTCTTGGTGTCGCGCGTCCAGCGCAGGCCGGCGGCCAGCGTCCAGGTCGGCACGAATTCCCAGTTGGCATGCGCGAACGCGGCGATGCTCTCGGTGCTGAGGTCGTCGCCGATCGTGCGCAGGAACGAGATCGGCACGCCGGCGAACGCGAACAGATCGTCCGCATAGGCCTCCTGGTAGGACGGCACGTCCTCCTTCATGTAGTACGCGCCGAACGTCGTCTGCAGGTTGCCGCCGTTGTCGAGCTGGAGCTGGAATTCCTGGCTGAACTGGTTCTGGTCCAGCGCGACCAGCACGTCGCCGAGCTCGAACTCGGATGCGTCGATGTCGATGAAGGAATTCGTTTCCAGCTCGCGGTAGGAGGTGATGCTCTTGAACAACGCGGCGTTGCTCAGGTCCCACTCGGCCGCGAGCGAGACACCCGAGTGCTTCAGCGACTGGCCCTGGTCGGGGCGGAAGGAGGTCCGCGCGGTGAAGTCGAACTCGCCGGTCGGTGCCGGCAGCAGGGTCACCGTGCCCAGCGCGAGGTCGGTCCGGCGCAGCGGGGCGGTCGGCTGACCCAGCGACAGCGCGGCGTCCTGCTTCGTGTAATCGAGCGACAGCGTCGCGCGGAAGACGTCGGTGGGCTGGAACGCGATCTTGGCGCGCAGCGCGCGGGTGTCGTCGTCGTTGTAGTGCTTGCCGGTGTCGCGGTCACGGATGAAGCCGTCGTGGTTGAGCCAGGCGCCAGCGATGCTGGCGGCCACCGTGTCGCTGAGCTGGCCGGACACGTAGAACCGGCCTTCGGCGCGGCCGTGGTCGCCGCCGGTGAGCTCGACCGCGCCGCCGGTGTCGTCGAAGGGGTTCTTGGTCGTGACCTTGATCGCGCCGCCCGTGGAGTTCTTGCCGTACAGCGTGCCCTGCGGGCCGCGCAGCACTTCGACCTGCTGCACGTCGAACAGCGAGAACAACGCACCGTTGATGCGCGAGTAGTAGACGTCGTCGACGTACAGGCCCACGCCCGGATCGAAGGTCTGCAGCGCATCGGGCTGGCCGATGCCGCGGATGAAGGCGTTGACGCTGTTGGCCGAGCCGCGGCCCTGCACGATATTGAGGTTGGGCACCGCGCCCTGCAGGCCGTCGATGTTGCTCGCCTGCAGGTCCTTGAGCTGTTCCTCGCCGAAGGCGCTGACCGCGACCGGCACGTCCTGGATCGATTCGCTGCGGCGGCGTGCGGTGACGGTCACCGAATCGAGCGTCGTGGCTGCGTTCGATTGCGCGGCGGTCGTCTGCGGCGCCGCCTGCTGGGCGTGGACCGCCGGCATGGCGAGGCCGAGGCCGATGGCCAGACCGAGTGTCGAATACCGGATCGTCTTGCGCGTCATGTGTCCCCTCCCACGGGTCGCCAGGTCGTGCGGCACGCTGCCGCCCGACGGCAAGACTAGGGAGCCCGCGCGGTGGGCGGCATCGTACCTTCGGCCAATGGCTGCGGCGGGCGGCGCTGCCGACACTGCGCCCCATCTGGCCGTCCGGCCGCGGGGAAGTGTGTGACGCCATGGATTTCGTGATCGTGCTCGGCGCGCTGGTGTTCCTGATGGTGGTCGCCTACCGCGGCTACAGCGTGATCCTGTTCGCGCCGATCGCGGCGATGGGCGCCGTGCTGTTGACCGACCCCAGCCTGGTCGCGCCGATGTTCACCGGCCTGTTCATGGACAAGATGGTCGGCTTCCTCAAGCTGTATTTCCCGGTGTTCCTGCTCGGCGCGGTGTTCGGCAAGCTGATCGAGATCTCGGGGTTTTCGAAATCGATCGTGGCCGCGACGATCCGGCTGTTCGGGCCGAAGCAGGCCCTGTTGTCGATCGTCGTGGTGTGCGCGCTGCTGACCTACGGCGGCGTGTCGCTGTTCGTCGTGGTGTTCGCGGTCTACCCCTTCGCGGCCGAGCTGTTCCGCCAGAGCGACATTCCCAAGCGGCTGATCCCGGGCACGATCGCGCTCGGCGCCTTCACCTTCACGATGATGGCCCTGCCCGGCACGCCGCAGATCCAGAACATCATTCCCACCGCGTTCTTCGGCACCGACTCCTGGGCCGCGCCGGTGCTGGGCACGCTGGGCTCGGTGCTGATCTTCGCGTTCGGCATGCTGTATCTGGACTGGCGCCGGCGCCGCGCGGTGGCGGCCGGTGAAGGCTACGGCAGCGAACTGCGCAACGAACCCGAGCCGTTCGCCGGCGGCCGGCTGGCGCATCCGCTGATCGCGCTGCTGCCGCTGGTGCTGGTGGGCGTGGCGAACAAGCTGTTCACCCTGTGGATCCCGCGCCTCTACGGCAGCAGTCACACGTTCCCCTCATCGGCGATGCAGGACGCGGTACCGGTGGTCCAGGAGATCTCGCGCGTCGCCGCGATCTGGGCGGTCCAGGGCGCACTGCTGGTCGGCATTCTCGCAGTGCTGTGCCTGGCCTGGCGGCCGGTGACGGCGAAGTTCGCCGAGGGCACGAAGACCGCAGTCGGCGGCGCGCTGCTGGCCTCGATGAACACCGCATCGGAGTACGGCTTCGGCGCGGTGATCGCCGCGCTGCCGGGCTTCCTGCTGGTCGCCAATTCGCTGAACTCGATTCCCGATCCGCTGGTCAACGAAGCGGTCACCGTGACCGCGCTCGCCGGCATCACCGGCTCGGCGTCGGGCGGCATGAGTATCGCGCTGGCGGCGATGGCCGAAAGCTTCATCGCCAATGCGCAGGCGGCCGGAATTCCGATGGAGGTGCTGCACCGGGTGGCGGCGATGGCCTCGGGCGGCATGGACACGCTGCCGCACAACGGCGCGGTGATCACCCTGCTCGCGGTGACCGGTCTCACCCACCGCCAGAGCTACAAGGACATCTTCGCGATCACCCTGATCAGCACCGCCGCGGTATTCGCGGTGATCGCGCTGTACTACCTCACCGGCTGGGTCTGAGCGACGCCGCCTGCAGCTGGGCGCGCGTCCACTGCACGATCGCCTGCGCCGGCATCGCGCCGGACTGGCGCGCGAGTTCGCGACCGCCGGCGAACAGCACCAGCGTGGGGATGCTGCGCACGCCGAGCCGCCCGCCGAGCACCGGGTCGGCCTCGGTGTCCACCTTCGCCAGCGCGACCTCCGGCGCCAGCACGCGTGCCGCCGCCACGAAGGCCGGCGCCATCGTCCGGCACGGGCCGCACCACGGCGCCCAGAAATCCACCAGCAGGGCCGCGTCCGCGCGCAGGGCGTGCGCATCGAAACCGCCGGCATCGAGTGCGAACGGCGTCTCCGGGCGCAGCGCGGCGGCGCAGCGGCCGCAGGTGGGCGCATCGCCGAGGCGCGCGGCAGGGACGCGGTTGCGGCTGTGACAGCGTGGGCAGGCGACGATCAGAGAGTCGGACATGGCGGGCTCGCAGCGGAACGGCAGGGACGAGCATGCACGTGCAGGCGTCGATGCCCGGCGACGCGCGGGGTCAGCCGGCCGGCGGCAGCAGACGCGTGATGAGCGCCTCGTACAGGTCAGGCAGCGCGTCGAGATCGGCGACGCGGATGTGCTCGTCGACCTGGTGGATGCTGGCGTTGACCGGCCCGATCTCGATGCACTGCGCGCCCAGCGGCGCGATGAAGCGTGCATCCGACGTACCGCCACCGGTGCTTTCCTCCGGCGCGCGGCCCAGATGCGCGGACAGCACCTCGCGCGCGGCGGCGCGCAGCGGACCTTCCGGCGTGTAGAAGGGTTCGCCGCTGCGGTGCCAGGCGAGCGTGTAGTCGAGTCCGTGGCGATCAAGCAGCGCGGCGATCTCCGCCTCCAGTCGCGACGCGTCCCAGTGCGGCGTGTAGCGCAGGTTGAACTGCACGGTCGCCGTGCCGGGGATCACGTTCGTCGCGCCGGTGCCGGCGGCGATGTTGCTGATCTGCAGGCTGGTCGGCGGAAAGGATTCGTAGCCCTCGTCCCAGCGCCTGGCGACGAGTTCGGCGAGCGCCGGCGCCGCGTCGTGGATCGGATTGCGCGCCTTGTCCGGATAGGCGACGTGGCCCTGCACGCCGCGCACGGTCAACGTCGCCGACAGACTGCCGCGCCGGCCCACGCGCAGCAGATCGCCGAGCGTCTCCGTCGAAGACGGCTCCCCGGTGATGCACCAGTCGATGCGGGTGCCGCGCGCTTCGAAGGTGCGCGCGACGCGTCGCACGCCGTCGATCGCATCGCCCTCCTCGTCGGAGGTCAGCAGCAGTGCGAGCGTGCCGGCGTGCTCGGGATGCGCCGCGACGAAACGCTCGGCCGCGACGACGAATCCCGCGACGCCGCTCTTCATGTCGGCCGCGCCGCGGCCGTAGAGCACGCCGTCGCGGATCTCGGGCAGGAACGGGTCGGACGTCCAGGCCTCGACCGGCCCGCTCGGCACCACGTCGGTATGGCCCAGCAGCATCAGCACAGGCGCGCCCTGCCCGTGCGTGGCCCAGAGATTGTCGACGTCGCCGTAGCGCAGCGACTCGATCGAAAACCCCGCGGCCTGCAGGCGCGCGGCGATCAGCGCCTGGCAGCCCGCGTCATCGGGCGTGACGGAACGGCGGGCGATCAGGTCACGGGTGAGATCAAGGACGTCGGACATGGGCCTCTCGTATAGACGCGCGCTCGCGCGCGATCAAGCATTCCGCGGCAGGGTCGCCCCGCCCTGCACCGCCCCGCGTGCCAACACGCGACCGTGGCGCGATGCCGTGCACGCACCGCATCAACCGATGCCGAAGCGCTTCTTGAACCCGTTGTCGGAAAAGCCCTGCGTGATCGCGCCATCATCGGTGACCACCAGCGGACGCCGGATCAACTGCGGGTATTCGCGCAGCAACAGCTTCCATTCCGCGTCGCTGGCTGCGGCCTTGCGGTTGTCCGGCAGCTGGCGCCAGGTGGTCGAGGACTTGTTGACCATCGCCTCGAAGCCGCCGAGCGTGCCGGCCCACTCGACCAGCCTCTCCGGCGTCGGCTTGGCGTCGCGGTAGTCGACGAAGGTATATGCGACGCCGAAGCGGTCCAGCCACTTCGTCGCCTTCTTGCAGGTGTCGCAGTTCTTCAGGCCGTAGACGGTCGCGGTCATGGCACTCAGTCCGCCAGGCCACGCAGCAGATCGTTGACGCTGGTCTTGCTGCGCGTCTTCTCGTCGACCTGCTTGACGATCACCGCGCAATACAGCGAATGCGAGCCGTCCTTGGCCGGCAGCTGGCCGGACACCACCACGCTGCCCGGCGGCACGTAGCCGTAACTGATCTCGCCGGTGGCACGGTTGTAGATGCGCGTCGACTGGCCGATGAACACGCCCATGCCGATCACGCTGTGGTGGCCGACGACGACGCCCTCGACCACTTCCGAGCGCGCGCCGATGAAGCAGTGGTCCTCGATGATCGTCGGGCTGGCCTGCAGCGGCTCGAGCACGCCGCCGATGCCCGCGCCCCCCGAAAGGTGGACGTGCTTGCCGATCTGCGCGCAGGAGCCGACCGTCGCCCAGGTATCGACCATCGTGCCTTCGCCGACATACGCCCCGATGTTGACGAAGCTCGGCATCAGCACCACATCGCGGCCGAAGTAGGTGCCACGGCGCACGGCCGCACCCGGCACCACGCGCACGCCGGCGGCCTTGAACTTCGCTTCGTCGTAGCCGGCGAACCGCGGTTCGACCTTGTCCCAGAACGGCGCCGGCTGGGCGTCGACCACGGCCATGTCGTTGGTGCGGAAGTACAGCAGCACCGCCTTCTTCAGCCACTCGTTGACCTGCCAGCCGCCGTTGCCGTCCGGCTCGGCGACGCGCAGCTCGCCCGACTCCAGCCCCTGCATCGCCTGTTCGACGGCCGGTTTGACGGCGTCGCCGATCTCGGCGGCGGTCAGTTCGGCGCGGCGCGCGAACGCGTCTTCGATGGTGGTGCGCAGGGCGTCGGTCATGGGCGTGTCGTGTCGCGAAAACGGGGCGCTATCGTGCCATGTCGCCATCGATCGACGCGAGCAGCGCCTCGCGCAGTGCCTCCTGCGCGGCCTCGTCCAGCAGCCCGCCGTCCGGAGCGCTCAACCGGAACACGTCCTCGACACGCTCGCCGAACGTGGCCACACGCGCATCGTGGACGCGTACACCGCGCGCGCGCAGCACATGCGCGACATCCGCCAGCAGACCGGGGCGATCGGTGCAGACCAGACTGAAGACGGTGTGCCGCGCGTCGACGCTGGTGTTGAACTCGATGCGCGGCGGCACGCGGAAATGGCGCAGGTGACGCGGCTGCGCGCGGCGTGCGGGGCGCTGGTCCAGGTCGCCGGCCAGGGCCTCGGCGATCCTGTGCTCGATCGCGCGCAGGTCGAGCGTCTGGCGTGAATCGGCCGGCAATACCTGGAAGAGATCGAAGATGGTGCTGCCCGGCCCATCCAGCGCGCGCGCCTGCTGGATCACCAGGCCCAGCCGGTCGAGCGTGATGACGATGGCGGAAAACAGGCCGTCGCGGTCCGGCGAATGCACGAACACCTCCAGCGCCTGGGCGCCCGCGCGCAGGCGGCGAACAGCGACCACCACAACCCCGGCGCCCGCCTCGCGCAGGGCCAGGGCCTGCCACACCACCTGGTCGGCCCGCCCGCGCAGAAAGCTGTCCTGCGGAATGCGTGCGAACAGGGCATCGGCTTCGGCATCGTCCACGCCGTGCGCCGACAGCAGCCCACGCGCCCGGTCGCGCGACTCGGCGATGCGCTCGACCGCGGCCACCGGATGTTCGAGTCCGCGGCGCAAGGCCAGCCGGGTCGCACTGCGCAGGTCGGTCAGCAGCCGGTCCTTCCAGGCGTTCCACAGTTTGGGCGAGGTGCCGGCGATGTCGGCGCAGGTCAGCAGATAGAGATAGTCGAGCCGTTCGCGATCGGCGACTTCGGTGGCGAACTTGTGGATCACCGCGGGATCGGAAATGTCGAGCTTCTGCGCGCTGGTCGACATCAGCAGATGCCGGCGCACCAGCCATTCGACCAGGGCGGTGTCGGTTTCGCCGAGGCCGTGGCCTTCGCAGAATTCGCGCGCGTCGACCGCGCCCAGTTCCGAGTGGTCGCCGCCACGCCCCTTGGCGATGTCGTGGAACAGGCCCGCCAGCAGCAGCAGCTCGGGCTTGCGCAGTTGCGGCCAGACTTCATGCGCGCTCGAGAACCGCTCGTCGGGCGCCTCGGACGCGAAGCTGGCCATGTTGCGCAGGACCGCGAGCGTGTGCTGGTCCACGGTGTAGACGTGGAACAGATCGAACTGCATGCGGCCGGTCACGTTCGCGAACTCGGGAATCCACACGCCCAGCACGCCGAGCCGGGCCATGCGCTCGAGCGTCCGCACCGGCATCGGCCCGCGCAGCAGCGCCATGAACTGCTCGCGCAGCGCCATCGGCGCCTGCCGCCATGCCGGCAGCGCGTGCAGCGATTCCGCCAGCGCGCGCGCGGTCTGCGAATGCAGGCCACGCAGTGACGCGTGATCGGCCCAGACCGCGAACAGGTCGAACACGCGGGCGAGATCGCCGCCCGGCCAGACGTCGTCGCGCGCCACCAGATAGCCGCGCCGGGTCGCGAACTCGGCGTCGACGGGCACCAGCTCGCCCTCGCCCTCGATCTGCTCCTCGAAGCGCTGCAGCATCCGTTCGCTGATCCGCTGGACCACGGACGCGCTGCGGTAGAACTCCTGCATCATCTTTTCGACCAGCGGATTGTCCGCCTCGTCGACATGGTGCAGACGCGCGGCCAGGCTCTTCTGATGGTCGAAGCGCAGGCGCTCTTCCGCCTTGCCGGCCACCAGGTGCAGACCGAAACGGAGTCGCGACAACGTGCGCCGCTCGCGTTCGAGCGTGGCGTGCTCATCGACACCGAGTTGACCGAGCGCGATCAGCTCCTCGGTGCCGTAGACGCCCAGCACGCGCCGCGCCATCCAGCGCAGGTTCTGCACGTCGCGCAGGCCGCCCGGCCCGTCCTTGATGTTGGGTTCGAGGTTGTCGGCCGTGTCGCCGAAACGCGCATGGCGCACTTCGAGCTCCCGGCGCTTGGCCTGGAAGAAATTCGCGGCCGGCCAGACCTTGTCGACGCCGATGGCATCCATCAGCGCCCGCACCTCCGCCAGATTCGCCAGCAGCGGCCGCGCTTCCAGCAAGGCCGTCAGCACGGTGACGTCGCCCGCGGCCTGGGTGCATTCCTCGAAGCTGCGCACGGCGTGGCCGACCGGCAATCCGAGATCCCACAGCAGGGCGAGCATCCGGCTGAGCGCGTCCGCGTGCGCCGTCTGCACGTCGGACGCGCCGACCACCAGCAGATCGATGTCGGAGTGCGGGAACAGCTCGCCGCGCCCGTAGCCCCCGACGGCGAACAGGGCCAGCGGCGCGTCGCCCGGAATGCAGCGGGCCCACGCCTTGCGCACCCAGCCGTCGACGGCGTTGGCGCGCGCGGCGAGCAGGCGATCGATGTGCTGGCCGGCGTCGAAGCCCTGGCTCAGCCGCGCGTCGTGCGCGGCCAGCGCCTCGCGCGCCTCCGCCACCCATGCCGCATCGCCGCAGTCGGCGCCGTGAACGGACATGGCGGCGCGTTCGGTCACGTCAGCGGGCGGCGCCGTCGAGGAAGGGGTCGTTGTCGTCCCCCGGAATGCGGGTCAGTACATCGACGCCGTCGGCCGTCACCGCCACCGTGTGCTCCCACTGTGCGGAGAGGCGGCGGTCCTTGGTGACGACGGTCCAGCCGTCGGGCAGCACCTTGGTGAAGCGCGTGCCCTCGTTGATCATCGGCTCGATGGTGAAGGTCATGCCTTCCTTCAGCACCACGCCCGTGCCCGGCGTGCCGTAATGCAGCACCTGCGGCTCGTCGTGGTAGACCTTGCCGATGCCGTGACCGCAATACTCGCGCACCACGCTGAAGCGCTCGGCCTCGGCGTAGGTCTGGATCGCATGGCCGATGTCGCCCAGCGTCGCGCCCGGCTTCACGGCGTGGATGCCCCGCCACATCGCTTCCCGGGTCACTTCGACCAGGCGCCGCGCCATCACCGACGGCGTGCCGACGAAGTACATCCGGCTCGTGTCCCCGTGCCAGCCGTCCTTGATGACGGTGACATCGATATTGATGATGTCGCCGTCCTTGAGCACCTTCGATTCGCTCGGGATGCCGTGGCAGATCACGTTGTTGGCCGAGATGCACGTCGTCTTGGGATAGCCCTTGTAGCCGACGTTGGCCGGGATCGCCTGCTGGACCCGGATGATGTGGTCGTGACAGATGCGGTCGAGTTCCTCGGTGGTCACACCGGGCTTCACGTGCGGCGCGACGATCTGCAGGACCTCGGCGGCCAGCCGGCCGGCCACGCGCATCTTCTCGATTTCTTCGGGCGTCTTGGTGTGGATGCTCATGCGCGCATTATCGCGCAAAACGCCGCACCCCTGCCCCGCGCGCATCCCCGGCCGTGGCGGCGAACCCGGCGTGCCGACGCGCGCGGCACGCCGACGCGGGGGCTGCTGGCGCCCGGCCGGGCGCGCTGCTACACTTCGCCGGCTGCGGACACTCCATCGGAGGCCGCGCCGCCCATGCCGGGCGTCACCGGCAAATACACACCCGCTGCCACTGCCCGTTTCCGGGGTGTTCCGTCGCTCGACGATGGGATCTGGATGACGGAGGCCGCGGGGAGGCCCAACCCCGGAACCCCCCGCGTCGCCCCACGGCGACGTGGACCGCCAACACCACACGCCTGGCGGCCGGTTCCCTATCAGGAGTTCTGCAATGCCCCAGATCACCATGCGCCAGATGCTGGAAGCCGGCGTTCATTTCGGCCACCAGACGCGCTACTGGAACCCCAAGATGTCGCCGTACATCTTCGGCGCCCGCGGCAAGATCCACATCATCAACCTCGAGAAGACGGTTCCGCTGTTCAACGACGCGATGAACTTCATCTCGGGCATCGCGCAGAAGCGCGGCATGATCCTGTTCATCGGCACCAAGCGCAGCGCGCGCGACGCGATCAAGGAAGAAGCCGAGCGTTGCGGTATGCCGTTCATGACCCAGCGCTGGCTCGGCGGCACGCTGACCAACTTCGCCACGGTGAAGAAGTCGGTGTCGCGCCTGAAGGAGCTGGAAGCGGCCGAAACCGACGGCACCTTCGACAAGCTGGTCAAGCACGAGGTGCTGGGCCTGCGCCGCGAGCGCGAGAAGCTGGAAGCCTCGCTCGGCGGCATCAAGGACATGAACCGTCTGCCCGACGCGCTGTTCGTGATCGACATCGGTCATGAGGACATTGCGATCAAGGAAGCCAAGAAGCTCGGCATCCCGGTGATCGCGGTGGTCGATACCAACTACGACCCGGCCCTGGTCGACTACGCCATCCCGGGCAACGACGACGCCATTCGCGCCGTGCAGCTGTACGCCAACGCCGCCGCCGATGCCGTGCTCGAGGGCAAGGCCGCAGCGCCGAGCGCTGCCACCGTGCGCGAAGACGAGTTCAGCGAAGGCGGCGAAAAGCCGGCGCGCGCGCCGCGCGGCAAGAAGGCCGACGACGCGAAGCCCGAGGCCGCCTCGGCACCTGCCGCCGAGTAACGGCGGCGACACGTGGCCGCCCCATGCTGGGCGGCCGCGCATCACGCCGGCCGCCGATCGCGCGTCGCCGGCGTCGATTCCCCGACGGGTCCCGGCCCGTCCGACACTCCCAGCATTCAGAGGTCCCCAATGGAAATCACCGCATCCCTGGTCAAGGAACTGCGCGAGCGCACCGGCGCCGGCATGATGGAATGCAAGAAGGCGCTCAGCGAGAACGCCGGCAACATCGACGCGGCCGCCGAGGCGCTGCGCAAGTCGGGCCTGGCCAAGGCCGACAAGAAGGCCGATCGCGTGGCCGCCGAGGGCCGCATCGCCGCCGCCCAGAACGACAGCACCGCGGTGCTGGTCGAGATCAACTCGGAGACCGACTTCGTCGCCAAGGATGACAACTTCCTGCGCTTCACCGAGGTGGTTGCCCAGACCGCGCTGACGTCCGGCGCGACCGACGCCGACGCGCTGAAGGCGGCCACGGTCGAATCGGGTGAGACGGTCGAAGAAGCCCGCGCCGCGGTCATCGCCAAGGTCGGCGAGAACGTGCAGGTGCGTCGCCTGGCCCGCGTCGAGAGCGCCAACAATGTCGCAGCCTATGTGCACGGCGGCCGCATCGGCGTGCTGGTCGAACTGAAGGGCGGCGACGCCGAACTCGCCCGCGGCCTGGCGATGCACGTCGCGGCGATGAACCCGCCGTACAACAAGGCGAGCGACGTCCCGACGGATTTCGTCGAGAAGGAAAAGGAAATCGAACTGGCCAAGATGTCCGAGAAGGACAAGAACAAGCCGGCCGACATCCTCGAGAAGATCATCAGCGGCAAGATCAACAAGATCGTCAACGAGGTCACGCTCTACGGCCAGCCCTACGTGCTCGACACCGACAAGACGGTCGAGGCCGTATTGAAGGCAGCGGGCGCCGAGGTCATCGGCTTCCAGCGCCTGGCCGTCGGCGAAGGCATCGAGAAGGTGGTCGAGGATTACGCCGCCGAAGTGATGAAGCAGGCCGGTCTGGCCTGAACCACGCTCCGGCGCGCACGCGCCGCGACGTCTCGAAAAGCACGCCCCCGGGCGTGCTTTTTTTGTAGGACGGCCAGTGACCGCGACGCCAGTCGATTGCATCGATGCACCCGGTCCGCCGGCACGCCCGGGGCAGCCTCCACGACGCGCCTGTTCTCCAGGCGTGGTCCGGATGCGCGCCGCACCGGTCGGAACGTGCGCTTCCGCCGCGGACGACGCGCCATCGGCACCAGCCGCGCAGGCCGCGTGAGCGCCGCAACTAAGCCGGCGCACAGGGCGGCCCCGCTCGAGGCGCACTGTTGTCGATCCGCTTGAACGCGAACGCCCCGGACACGCCGGGGCGTCACTTGCAGGCCAACCCGACCGGGTCAGTCCAGATTGCGCACGCCGAGCTCGTCGAGGGCGTTGCGCATCAGCGCGGCCGCCTGTTCGCTGAGCGTCTCGTTGTCGAGCGCATAGCTGATGGTGGCTTCGATCAGACCGAGATGGGTGCCGCAGTCGAAGCGCGTGCCGCGGAACCGGTAGGCGTGTACCGGCTTTTCCTGAAGCAGGGCCGAGATGGCGTCAGTCAGCTGGATCTCGCCTCCGGCGCCCGGTGCGGTGTCCTCCAGCAGCGGAAAGATCCGACCGTCCAGCACGTAGCGCCCCACGACGGCGAGCGTGCTGGGCGCCTCCTCCGGCTTCGGCTTCTCCACCATCGACCGCACACGGCCGTGACGGCCTTCGAACGCATCGGTCGCGACGATGCCGTAGCTGCCGGTCTTTTCGGCGGGAACGTCCTGCACGGCGATCATGCTCGCGCCCGTCTCCGCATGGGCATCGGCCATCTGCTTGAGCGCGCCGTCGCCGTTGCGGTTCCACAGCAGGTCATCGGGCAGCATGACGGCGAACGGCTCGTCGCCGACGACGGGACGGGCACAAAGTACGGCGTGCCCGAGGCCGCGCGCTTCGGGCTGCGTGACGAAGATCGCGCGCACCCCGTCGGGCAGCGGCCGCCGGACCTTCTCCAGCAGTTCGTGCTTGCCGGCAGCCTCGAGCCGATCCTCCAGCTCGTAGGCCTTGTCGAAATAGTCGCCGATCGCGTGCTTGTGCCGATTGGTGACGAAGATCAGCGTATCGCAGCCCGCCTCGATCGCCTCGTCGACCGCATACTGGATCAGGGGCCGGTCGACGATGGGCAGCATCTCCTTGGGCACCGTCTTGGTGGCCGGAAGAAAGCGTGTGCCGAGGCCGGCAACCGGGAAGACGGCCTTGCGGATCCGCTGCGTCATGAAAGTCTCGCGTGTCGTGGGGGAAAGGCCACTATAGTGGCGCCCGTCTCGCGGGCAGGTGATGCCTCCATGGGCGCGAATTCCGGAACCGCATCGCGCAGCGCGGTGCCGATCAGATCTAGGTCGTAGCGCGCGACGCCGTCGGTGAGCCGGGCGAGCGCCGCGGCAAGCCGCTCGCCGTGGACGGGTCGGGCTTCGGCCTGCAGGATCTTCGGATGCACCGTCGGACGGTAGCGCTCATCCGCGTGGAACAGGGTCTCGTGAAGTTTCTCGCCCGGACGCAAGCCCGAGTAGATGATCGCGATATCCCGCTCGGGCTGCTTGCCGGCGAGCCGGATCATCTGTTCGGCGAGCAGGCGGATCGAGACCGGTTCGCCCATGTCGAGGGTGTAGACCGCCTGCTGCGACCCGATCGCGACCGACTGCATGATCAGCTGGCAGGCCTCCGGAATCGTCATGAAGTAGCGGGTGACGTCGGGATCGGTCACCGTCACCGGGCCGCCGCGCCGGATCTGCTCACGGAACAGCGGCACCACGCTCCCGGCGGAATCCAGCACGTTTCCGAACCGCACGGTCACGAAGTGGGTGCTGTCGGAGCCGGCGAGGTCCTGGCAGACCATTTCCGCGAGGCGTTTGGTCGCGCCCAGCACATTGACCGGATCGACCGCCTTGTCCGTGGAAATCAGGACGAAGGTGCCGACCTTGGCGGCGATCGCGGCGCGCGCCACCGTGCGCGTGGCGAGCACGTTGTTGCGGACCCCCTCGCGCAGCTGCTGTTGCAGCACCGGCACCTGTTTGTAGGCAGCGGCATGGAAGACCGCCTCGGGCGACGCGAGGCCGAGCGCGTGCTCGATGACCGCGGTATCGCCGCAGTCGCCGAGGACCGGCGTGATCTCGATGTTCGGAAAGTCACGGCGCAGCTCGCTTTCGATCCGGGTCAGCGCCAGCTCGTCCATCTCGACCAGCGCGATCTGCGCCGCGCCGTGACGTGCACATTGCCTGCAGAGTTCCGAGCCGATCGAACCGCCAGCGCCGGTGACCAGGACGCTGCGTCCATGCAGCCACGCGCGGATCGCCTTCCAGTCGGGCATCACCGGCTTGCGACCGAGCAGATCCTCGATCGCGACCTCCTTCAGTTCACCCGGCAGCGAGCGTCCCTCGAGCAGGTCGTCGAGCCGCGGCACGGTACGGAACGGCAGGCCGGTCCGCTCACAGGCGGCGACCACCCGGCGCATTGCCGGCGCGTCCGCCGACGGCATCGCGATCACCAGAAGTTTCGCCGCGGTTTCCGGGGCGATCCTCTCCACCTCGTCCACCCGGCCCAGCACCGGCACGCCCTGCAACTGGCTGCCCCGCAGCTTGGGGGCGTCGTCGAGAAAGCCGACCGGATCATAGGCACCCGTGCGGCGCAGGTCACGGACGAGCGTCTCGCCGGCCTGGCCGGCGCCGAGGATCAGTACCCGCACCGCGGCCTGGTCGAGGCGGATGCTGCCGTGATCCTTCCATGCCCGGTACAGCAGTCGCGGCATGCCGAGCATCGCCGCGAGCAGCAACGGGTAGGCGATCAGTACCGTCCTGGGGACCAGCGCCAGGCGGTTGTAGACGAACAGGACCAGCAGGATCGACAACAGGCCGAGCACCGACGCCTTGACGATGTTCATCAGGTCCGGAACGCTCGCGAAGCGCCACACCCCGCGGTACAGGCCCACGCGCCAGAAGATCACCCCCTGGGCGGCGAGAATCAGCGCCGTTTCGACGGAGAACATCGAAAACGCCGGCGCCTGCTCCATCACCGAATGACGGAACTGGTGAAGGCCGACCCAGCACAGCCAGACCATCAGCAGGTCGTGGCCGATCACAGAAATGCGCGGCCCGAGCACGCCGAGCCGGGTTCTCATATCAGTCATTGCGTGTCATCCCTGACGGCCTGTGCCGGCGTCCAGCCCGGCACGCAGTATGAACCAGATGGCGGCTGCACTGAGGTACCACGCGGACACCACTCCGATGATGATGGCGAGGGGACGACCCTCCAAAACGTGCAGCACCGCGACGGCGAACAGCGTGGCCACTGCATATGCAAGCGTCACCTGCATGTGCGAGGCACCTCTCTGCACGAGGCGCTGGTAGAGGTGCTGGACATGCGCCTGCCACCATGGTTCGCCGCGAAGCATGCGCGAAAGAAGTGTCAATGTGGCGTCAATCATGAATGCGGCTAGGAGAAGGGCGAGCAGCCACTGCTCTGCCATGGCCTCCGCCGGCATCCAGGCGAACAGGCACGCGATCAGGTACCCGAGGCTTCCACTGCCGACGTCACCGAGAAAGATGCGCGCCCGCGGCGCATTGAAGGGCAGAAAACCGGTACAGGCCGCAACCAGCGCCACCGGAAGCGCCGACGCACCTGCGAGGAGCAGCGCCCCGGCCCCAACGAGGATCGCCTGGGTGGTCGCAAGGCCGTCGATGCCATCCATGAAGTTCCAGACGTTCACCAGGCCGACGGCGAGGAGCCACACGCATGCACACCACCACAGCGCAGCACCCGTTGCCGCCATGCCCATCGCCAGAAGTGTCGCCGCCGCGACGTGGACGAGCAGTCGCAGCGCGGCCGACTGGGGCCGATGGTCGTCGAGCCAGCCGACACCGGCCACCAGCACCAGGCCCGACATCGCTGCCAGCGCGAGCATCCTGCTCTCCGCACTCTGCCAGGCCATCCAGGCGAGCACGGGCACGACCGCGACGACAATGGCGACCCCACCGCCCCGCGGCGTGGCCACGACATGGCTTCGACGCGCGCCGGGGGCGTCCATGAGCCGAGCCCGCAACGCGTACCACCGCGCGCACCCGGTGCCGACCAGCGCCGCGACGAAGACCGCTGCCGCGAGCGTCCATGACCCGGACGGCTGCACTCAGACCACGGCGTAGTTCAGGAGGGGCTTGATCGTGCCCCATTCCTTGCAGCTCGGGCACTGCCAGTGATGGCTGCGCGCGCCGAATCCGCACTGCTTGCAGCGGTAGCTCGGATTGCGCACCAGCAGTTGCTCGGTGATCAGCCGGAGCTCCTGCAGCGTCCCCGCGTGGTCGACGCCATCGGCCAGGGTGAGCTCGATCAGCGCCGCCTCGCCGCGGACCGAGGGGCGATCCTTGAGCTGGCGCGTGAGATAGGTCCGTGCGGCGCGCACGCCCTCCTCCTGCTCGACCAGGCGGGTCAGCGCGAGAACAGGCGCGACGCCCTTGTAATGCTCGGTCATCTGCGACAGGAAATTCCGTGCGCCGGGCACATCGCCTACCCGCTCGTAGGCGGCGAGCAGGGGAGCCAGCAGTTCAGGCAGGAAATCCGGATCGTGCCGCGCCGCGCGTTCGAAGGCGCGGATCGCGGCAGCGTCGTTGCCGGCATCGATTTCGATGCGTCCCTCCAGCATGCCGGCGCGCACCGAGCCCGAATCGGCGGCATAGGCCCGGGCCACCGCGGCCCGTGCACCCTCGGCATCGCCGGCCGAACGCAACCGGTCGGCGAGTTCGCATTCGAACTGGGCGATCAGCTTGCCCATCGGCTCGCCGGTCACCGTCTCGTAGCGGGTTGCGTTCTCGATCGCCTTGGCCCAGTCGCGCTCGGCCTGGTAGATGCCGATCAGGTGACGCAGGGCCTGCGGTGCGCGCTGATCGATGCGCGCCAGATCGCTGAAGACGGTCTCCGCCCGGTCCAGCAGGCCCGATTTCATGTAGTCCTCGCCGAGCGCCAGCAAGGCCTGGACCTTCTGCTGGTCGGTCAGATCGGCGCGCTGGACCAGGCCCTGGTGCAGCCGGATCGCGCGGTCCACCTCGCCCCGGCGGCGGAACAGATGCCCCAGCGCGACCTGGGTTTCGAACGTGTCCTTGTCGAGCTCGGCGATGTGCAGGAACAGCTCGATCGCCTTGTCGGGCTGCTCGTTGAGCAGATAGTTCAGTCCGCGGAAGTAGGTCGTCGACAACCGGCTGACCTGGGTGTCGCTGTGTCGCTCACCGCCGCGACGTCCGATGACCCAGCCACTGAGGGCGGCGATCGGCAGCAGCAGGAAGAACCAGAACCATTCGGTCACAAACGCCATGCACACACTCCATAGGGTGCCGGTCATGCCGTGCGAGCACGGGCGCGAAGCACGCGGACTGTCGCGCGCATCCGCCGGCCCGCCGGCGGGCCGTCGATGATCCTACCTGTTCGGGGATCGGCCGCGCCAACCACCTGGCGGCGCGCGGAAACTCAGATGGCCTGCGCGTCGAACGCAGCGCCGGACATCACTCGTCGGCCGGCATCGGCTGCACGTCGCTGACGCGGTCGCGCAACTCCTTGCCCGGCTTGAAATGCGGCACATGCTTGCCCGGCAGGGCGACGGCATCGCCGGTCTTGGGGTTGCGTCCTGTCCGCGGGGGACGGAAGTGCAGCGAGAAACTGCCGAAGCCGCGGACCTCGATGCGATCACCTGCCGCCAGCGCACCGCCCATCATCTCGAGCATGGCCTTGACCGCCAGGTCGACGTCCTCGCCCTTGAGGTGGGCCTGCCGCTGGGTGAGCAGTTCGATGAGTTCCGACTTCGTCATGTCTCGTTCTTGCGAATGCGACAGCGCCGGTCCGGGACGAACCCGGACCGGCGCCGTAGGGGCTTACTCGCCCTTGTTGCCCAGCTGCTCGCGCAGCAGCGCGCCCAGCTTGGTGGTGCCGCTCGATGCTTCCGACGCCTGCTTGTTGTACTCGGCCAAGGTCTCGGCGGTTTCCGCCTCGTCCTTCGCCTTGATCGACAGCTGCAGCACGCGGGTCTTGCGGTCGACGCCGAAGTACTTGGCCTCGATCTCCTGACCGACCTTCAGGTGCTGGCTGGCATCGTCGACGCGCTGGTCGCTGATGTCGCGCGCCTGCACGTAGCCTTCCACACCGTCACCCAGATCGATCACAGCGCCCTTGGCGTCCACTTCCTTCACGGTGCCGGTGACCTTGGAACCGCGCGGCGTGTTGCCCATGAACTGGCCCATCGGGTCCTGCTCGAGCTGCTTGACGCCCAGCGAGATGCGCTCGCGCTCCGGATCGACCGCCAGCACGACGGCCTCGACGGTGTCGCCCTTCTTGAAGTTGCGGGCCACGTCTTCGCCGGTGGAGTTCCACGCGATGTCCGACAGGTGGATCAGGCCGTCGATGCCGCCGTCCAGACCGATGAAGATGCCGAAGTCGGTGATCGACTTGATCTGGCCGTCGACCTTGTCGCCCTTCTTGTGGATGGCCGCGAAGGTCTCCCACGGGTTCGAGGTGACCTGCTTGATGCCGAGCGAGATGCGGCGACGCTCCTCGTCCACGTCGAGCACCATGACCTCGAGCTCGTCACCGACCTGCACCACCTTGGACGGGTTGACGTTCTTGTTGGTCCAGTCCATCTCGGACACGTGCACCAGGCCTTCGACGCCCGGCTCGATCTCGACGAACGCGCCGTAATCGGTGACGTTCGAGACCTTGCCGAACACGCGGGTGTTGGACGGGTAGCGGCGGGCGATGTTGTCCCACGGATCCTCGCCCAGCTGCTTGAGGCCGAGCGACACGCGGTTGCGCTCGCGGTCGTACTTGAGCACGCGGACTTCGAGCTCCTGGCCCACTTCCACCACTTCGGATGGATGGCGCACGCGCTTCCAGGCCATGTCGGTGATGTGCAGCAGGCCGTCGATGCCGCCCAGATCCACGAACGCGCCGTAATCGGTGAGGTTCTTGACGACGCCCTTGAGCACGGCGCCTTCGACCAGCTTCTCCATCAGCTGCTCGCGCTCTTCCGAGTGCTCGCTCTCGACGACCGCACGGCGCGACACAACGACGTTGTTGCGCTTGCGGTCGAGCTTGATCAGCTTGAACTCGAGTTCCTTGCCCTCAAGGTAGACCGGATCACGCACCGGACGCACGTCGACCAGCGAGCCCGGCAGGAACGCGCGGACGTCCTTGATGTCGACGGTGAAGCCGCCCTTGACCTTGCCGCTGATGCGGCCGGTGATGGTCTCGTTCTTCTCGAGCGCTTCCTCGAGTTCGTCCCACACCATGGCGCGCTTGGCCTTCTCGCGCGACAGCACGGTCTCGCCGAAGCCGTTCTCGAGCGAGTCCAGCGCCACCTTGACGGTGTCGCCTTCCGCGACGTCGATCTCGCCGGCGTCGTTACGGAACTGTTCGATCGGCACGATGCCTTCGGACTTCAGGCCGGCGTTGATCACGACGACGTCGGTGCGCACCTGCACGACGACGCCGGTGACGATGGCACCCGGCTTGAGCTTGGCCAGATTGTTCTGACTGGCTTCGAACAGTTCTGCGAATGATTCGGTCATTGGTAAATACCTGGTTTGTGTCAGACCGCCGGGCGAGCATGGCGCTCGATGCCGGGGTCCACCCGTTGATCGGCCGTCGCGGGATTGCATGGCCGTGAGTGTTGGTGGTGTTGCGAAACCCGGCCATCCACGCAGGACGCGGATGCCGGAACCGTGGAGCGGTACAGCGGTACGACGCGAACGACGCCCGCACCGCATTCCATGCGGGCGGACGGCATCTGCCGGGGCGTGGCCTCGGATGACCGGGCGCGGGACCGTCAGTCCATGCGCGCCGGCAACAGGGCCAGCACCTGCGAAACGACCGTCTCGATGCCGAGGCCGGTGGTATCGATGCGGACGGCCTCCTCGGCCGGTCGCAGCGGCGCCACCGCGCGGTTGGCGTCGCGGGCGTCACGCGCGAGAATCTCGCGCAGCAGACCGTCCATTGTCACCGAAACCCCTTTGTTCTTCAACTGCTTATAGCGGCGCTCGGCGCGCTCTTCGGCGCTCGCGGTGAGGAACACTTTCCACCGCGCGTCCGGAAAGATCACGGTGCCCATGTCGCGCCCGTCGGCGACAAGCCCGGGGGGTTTCCTGAATGCGCGCTGCCGATCCTTCAGCGCAGCCCGCACCTCCGGAATGGCCGCGATGGCCGACGCCGCCGCGCCCGCGGTTTCGGTGCGCAGCTCGTCGGTGGCGTCGTGGCCGTTGACGATCACGCGCGGCTCGCCGCCGCTGTCGTCTCGGAAGCCGATCGTGGTGTCGAAGGTGCAGCGCACGAGGGCTCCGGCGTCGTCGAGGTCGAGGTCGGCCCACCCGGCCGCCACGCCGACCGCGCGATAGAGGGCGCCGGAGTCGAGATAATGCCAGCCCAGCCGCTGCGCGACTGCCCGGCTGATGGTGCCCTTGCCCGAGCCGGACGGCCCGTCGATCGTCAGTACAGGCACCTCGGCCGTCATGCGGAACTCCTGTCGCGCGGGGCAATCGCCCAAGCGCTTGAATTGCGGGGAAATCAGACGTTAGAATAGCCGGCTTCGCGTCCGTATCCCATCCCAGAGGTTTGTCATGAAGGTCCTGTCGTCCCTGAAGTCGGCGAAGACCCGCCACCGCGATTGCAAGGTTGTGCGTCGCCGCGGCAAGGTCTTCGTGATCTGCAAGTCCAATCCGCGTTTCAAGGCGCGCCAGCGCTGATTCGCGACGCCGCCGCATCCGCGGCCGGTCACGACGAAGGCCGCAGCGATGCGGCCTTTTTCGTGGCCGGCATCCCGGCGCGCGCGACAGCGCCCGGACCGTATTTCTGTTAAACAGGCGGGCGAACCGCCGGTCGTGGCGGCCCGCCCGTCGAATCCATTCCAGGAGTTCCGTCATGTCGCGTTCCTTCGTGCCCGTCCTCGCCGCGACCGCGCTCGCCGGCGCCCTGCTGTCGGCCGCAGCGCCGGCGTCCGCCGACACCCTGCTGGTGGATCGCACCAAGCAGCCCGCCGGCGTGCCCGTGCCGACGCGCGGCATGAGCATGGCGGATGTCGAAGCCCGCTTCGGTGCGCCGAGCGAGCGTCTGGACCCGCGCGGCGGCCAGAAGCAGCAGTGGCCCACGATCCATCGCTGGGTCTACCCCGCCTTCACCGTCTATTTCGAGCGCAACCGGGTCATCGACACGGTCGCCAACCGGGCCACCGCGTCCGAGGTCGGTCCCAAGCCCGCCATCCGTTGAGTCCATGAGCGAATCCGCAGTGCGTTTCCCCGCCGAGTGGGAGCCCCAGTCGGCGATCCTGATCGCATGGCCGACCGAAGACACCGACTGGGCCGCGCGCCTGGGCGAGGTCGAAGAGACCTACATCGCGCTGGTCGCGGCCATCACCCGCTTCCAGCCGGTCGTCATCTGCGTGCCGGACGAGGATGTGCAGAGCTACGCCTTCGTGCGCCTGGCGTCGAATCGCATCGACATGGACCGCGTGCAGTTCGTCGAAGCCACCTACGACGACACCTGGCTGCGTGACTCCGGCCCGATCACCCTGCGGGGCGAATCGGGCTTCCGGCTCAACGATTTCCGCTTCACGGGCTGGGGCGGCAAGTTCGACGCGAGCCGCGACGACCGTCTCGTGGGCCATCTGCACGACGCCGGCGTGTTCGCCGAATCCGCCGAACGGCGCGAGATCGACTTCGCGCTGGAGGGTGGCGCGATCGAGACCGACGGCGCCGGCACCCTGCTCACGACCTGGCGCTGCCTGCACGAGCGGCATCCCGACGTCGCGCGCGAGACCCTGACCGCGCAGCTCTCCGACTGGCTCGCGCAGGAACGCGTGCTGTGGCTGGACCACGGGTATCTGGAGGGCGACGACACCGATGCCCACATCGACACCCTCGCCCGCTTCGCGCCGGACGACGCCATCGTGTTCCAGGCCTGCGACGATCCGTCCGATCCGCATCACGCCGAGCTGCAGGCGATGGCCGCCGAGATCGCCGCGCTGCGTACGCCGGGCGGCCAGCCTTATCGACTGTTCCCGCTGCCGTGGCCCAAGCCGATCCTCGACGACGGCCGCCGGCTCGCGGCCAGTTACGCGAATTACCTGATCGTCAACGGCGCCGTGCTGATGCCGGCCTATGGCGACCCGGCCGACGAGGCCGCGGCTGCGGTGCTCGCCCGGGCGCATCCGGGACGCGAGATCGTGCAGGTCCCCTGCCGGGCGTTGATCTGGCAGAACGGCAGCCTGCACTGCATCACCATGCAACTGCCGCAGGGCCTGCTGCGCGCGTGAGTCCGTCCGCATCGTCGCGGGCCGCCTGTACCGCGGCTCGCGACCTGCGCCGCGACGGCTTGCCCACACGCGCGCCGCCACCATGAATCGGGCCACGCCCACGCGCGCCGGTGCATCCGGCCCGTCCGCGACGCCGCGTTAGCATTGCCGCCATCCCCCGAGGGTTCGAATCCATGTCCCGCAAGACCACGCTGCCCGTCGCCCTGATCCAGGAGCGCGCCATCATCGACCAGGGCGCCGGCAACGCCGACGCCAACCTGTCGGTCATCGAAGCGCGCGTCGCCGAGGCCGCCAAGCAGGGCGCGAAACTCGTGCTGCTGCAGGAGCTGCACAACGGCGCCTATTTCTGCCAGCACGAATCGGTGGACGAGTTCGATCTCGCCGAATCCATTCCCGGTCCGAGCACCGAGCGCCTGGCCGCGCTGGCCAGGCAGCACAAGATCGTCGTCGTGAGCTCGCTGTTCGAGCGGCGCGCGGCCGGGCTGTACCACAACACCGGCGTGGTCTTCGATGCCGACGGCAGCACCGCGGGCAAGTACCGCAAGATGCACATCCCCGACGACCCGGGCTTCTACGAGAAGTTCTACTTCACCCCCGGCGACATCGGCTTCAAGCCGATCGACACGTCGGTCGGCCGGCTCGGCCTGCTCGTCTGCTGGGACCAGTGGTATCCCGAAGCCGCGCGCCTGATGGCGCTGGCGGGTGCGGATCTGCTGCTGTACCCGACCGCGATCGGCTGGGACCCCACCGATGCCGACGACGAGAAGACGCGCCAGCGCGACGCGTGGATTCTCAGTCACCGCGGTCACGCGGTCGCGAACGGCTTGCCGGTGCTGTCGTGCAACCGCGTCGGCCACGAGCCCTCCCCGCTCGGCGCCGCCGGCATCGACTTCTGGGGCAACAGCCACGTACTCGGGCCGCAAGGCGAATTCCTCGCCGAAGCGGGCACGGATCCGACGCTGCTGACCTGCGAAGTCGACCTGCAGCGCAGCGAACACGTGCGCCGGATCTGGCCGTTCCTGCGCGACCGGCGCATCGACGCCTACGGCGACCTGCTCAAGCGCTACATCGACTGAGCGTGAACGTCGACCTGCGCGACGCCGCGGCCTCCGATTTCGATGCGATCACCGCGCTGTATGCGGACGAGGTCGAGCACGGGGTGGCGACCTACGAGACCGAAGCACCGGACGTCGAGGGGATGCGCCAGCGCTGGCGCACACTCGTCGAGGGCGGCTATCCGTATATCGCCGCGGACCTCGACGGCCGCTTCGCCGGCTACGCCTACGCCAGCGCGTATCGCACACGCGCCGGTTACCGCTGGACCGTCGAGAGCACGGTCTACGTGGCCGCGCACGCGCGTGGCGCCGGTGTGGGCCGACGTCTGATGACCACGCTGATCGACCGCTGCACCGCGCAGGGCTTCCGGCAGATGATCGCCGTGATCGGCGACGCCGACAATGTGGTGTCGCGCCGGCTGCACGAGCGCCTCGGCTTCCGCGTCAGCGGGCGCTTCCCGGGCATCGGCCACAAACACGGGCGCTGGCTCGACGGACTGCAGATGCAGCGCGCGCTGGGCGACGGCGCCACCACGCCTCCTTTCGAATGATGACGATTTTCCGATGACCGAAGCCTCTTCAACGTCCTGGCAGAGCCAGCCGCACGCGATCGTGGAGCGCGACGGGGTGCGCTACACACTGCTGGGCACCGCCCATGTCTCGCGCGTGAGCGTAGAGGCGGTCGAGGATGCGATCGGCAGCGGCGCGTTTGACGCGGTCGCGGTCGAACTCGATCCGCAGCGCCTGCAGGCGATCACCGATCCCGATGCGCTGGGCAAGCTGAATCTGGTCGATGTGATCCGCAAGGGCCGGGTGGCACTGTTCGCTGCGAATCTCGCCTTGTCGGCCTACCAGCGCCGGCTCGCCGAGCAGCTCGGCATCGAACCGGGCGCCGAACTCAAGCAGGCCGTGGCGCTGGCCAAGGCCCGCGACCTGCCGGTGGCGTTGATCGACCGCGACGTGGGGTTGACCTTCAAGCGCGCCTCGCGCCAGCTCGGCTTCTTCGGCCGCATGAAGCTGATGGGCAGCCTGCTCGGCGGCCTGCTGGCGTCGGACGAACTGGGCGAGGACGAGATCGAGAACCTCAAGCAGGGCGACATGCTCGAATCGAGCTTCGGCGAGTTCGCCAGGTCCAGCCCCCAGCTCTACGCCACGGTGATCGCCGAGCGCGACCGCTACATGGCCGCACGTCTGCGCGAGAGCGCGGGCGAGGCGCGCGAGGTGCTCGCCGTCGTCGGTGCCGGCCATCTGGCCGGCCTCGCCAAGCACCTGGCCGAGGACACCGAGGCACCGGCGCAGACGCGCGCCGATCTCGAACACGCCCCGCCCGGACGCAGCCTGCGCTGGGTGATGACCCTGATCACCCTGCTGATCCTGGCGATGATCGGTTGGGGCTACTACCAGGGCGGCGCGGAACTGGGCCGCCAGCTGATCAAGGAATGGGTGCTGATCACCGCCGGGTTCGCCGCGCTGGGCGCCCTCGCGGCGCTGGCGCATCCTCTGGGCATCCTCGCTGCGGCCATTGCCGCACCGCTCAAGCCGATCCGGCCGCCGGGGATCTCGCCGGGCCTGTTCAGCGCGCTGATCGAGGCCAACGTGCGCAAGCCGGCGTACGGCGATTTTCTCGCCCTGCGCGACGACGCCGGCACCCTGCGCGGCTGGTATCGCAACCGCGTGTCGCGCACGATCCTCAACTTCATGCTGACCAACATCGGCTCCAGCATCGGCGTGTGGGTTGCCGGACTGCGGATCGCGGGCAAGGTCTTCAGCTGATCGCGGCGCAGCGTCCGAAACGCGGAAACGGGCCGCACGATCGGCCCGTTTCTCCATCCAGCCTCCGTCGGCGCGCGTGCGCGCGGCAGGGCTTGCGCGATACGGCGCCGTGCCTGGAGCCCGGACGCGGGCCGCACGTGCGGCCCGTTCCGGCGCACGGCGGCGGTCAGCCGGCGTCCGCCGCCGGCGCCATCGGCTGCACGCCCCGCGCCCGGCGGATCAGGCGCGCACTGCCGTGTCGCAGGTCGTCGAGGATCGCGTAGATCGTCGGCAGGAACAGCAGGCTGACCACGGTCGAGAACGCCAGGCCACCCGCCACCGCACGTGCCATCGGCGAATACGCCAGGCCGCCGAGTACGACCGTGTCACTGAGCGAGATCGGAATCATCGCCAGAATCGCCGTGCCCATGGTCATCAGGATCGGACGCAGACGCTCACGGCTGCCTTCCACCAGCGCCTCGAGCCGCGGCAAGCCGCGTCGCCTGAGGTTGTTGATGTGCTCGACCATGATGATGCCGTTGTTCACCACCACGCCCATCAGTACGAGGATGCCGATGAAGGCCATCACCGTGAACGAGGTGCCGGTGAGCCAGAACAGCCAGAACACGCCGAAGATCGAGAACACCACGCAGCTCATGATCGCGGCCGGGAACAACAGCGATTCGAACACGGCGGCCATCACCACGTAGATCATGATCAGCGCGATCACGAAGTTGAAGAGCATTTGCTGCACCGCCGCGGAGTCGTCCTCGAAGCCGCTGCCGGCGAAGCTGTAGCCGTAGCCCGGCGGGAACACCACGTTGTCCAGCGTGGTCTCGATGGCCTTGCGCGCATCGGGCATGGTCGCGTCGCCGGCGAGATTCGCCTGCAGCGTCAGCGATGTCTGCCGGTTGAATCGATCGATGCGGCTGGCCGACGGCTCGACCGTCATGTCCACCAGACTGGTCAACGGCACGCTCCGTCCATCGGGCGTACGCACCATGAAACTGGCGATGTCCGACTGCTCGAACTGCTCCGCGCCTTCGAAACGCACCCACACCGGCACCTCGTCGTCGCCGCGCCGGAACTCGCGCAACTGCGAGCCGCGCAGCGCGAGGCCGATGTAGCTCGACACCTGCTCGGCGCTGAAGCCGAAGGCCGCCGCACGGTCACGGTCGACGCGGATGGTGAGCTCCTGGTTCTGGTCGCCGGCGTTCACGCGCACGTCGCGCAGCGCGGGATTGGCCGACAGCAGCGGCAGTACGCCGTCGGCCAGTTCGCGCAGCACCTGGCTGGAATCGCCGACCAGCTGCACCTGCACGCCGCCGCCCCCGCCGCCACCGCCCTGGTCGCCGCCGCTGTTGACACCGATCTCGGCCCGCGCGGATTTCGGCAGCGCCTTGCTGATCGCTTCGCTGAGCGGCCGCGTATCGCCCACGTCGTCGTTGAAGGTGACGATCGTGCCCGAGTCGCCGCCTTCGCCGAACCACGAATAGAGCTGCTTGATCCGGTATTCGTCGCGGCGCGCGTCCAGGAAGGCCTCGATGCGGGCGACCTCCTCCGAACGCTGGGCCAGGTTGTAGCTGCCCTTCCACTGGTAGAAGACGTTGATCTCCTTGCCGCCCTCGCCGCTACCGAACATGTCGAACTTCATCTGCGTCGGCGGCACCAGGCTGGCGGCCGCCAGCGCGCCGATCGCCAGCAGCGTCCAGCCACGATGCTGCAACGACCAGCGCAGCAGCCGGGCGTAGCGGCGCTGCAGGCGCGGGATCAGGCCGTCGGGTTTCGCCACCGCCGGCGGCGTCTTCATCCGCGCCGACATCATCGGGATCAGGCTCACCGCGACCAGCCACGACGCCAGCAACGACACCGAGATGGTGATCGCCAGCTGGGTCATGAAGATGCTGATGTTGTTGGTTTCGCCCAGCAGGTTGGGCACGAACACGATGCAGTGGCTCAGCGTGCCCGCCGACAGCGCGATCGCCACGTTGCGCGTGCCGACCACCGACGCCAGCCACGGCTGGTCGGGCATGCGCTCGCGTTCCTGGTAGATGCTCTCCACCACCACCACGGCGTTGTCGACCAGCATGCCGACGGCCAGCAGCAACCCCATCAGCGACAGCACGTTGAGCGTGACGCCGAAGAAGTGCATGAAGCCCAGCGTGATCACGAAGCAGATCGGAATCGCCAGCGTCACCATCAGCGTCGACGGCCAGTGACGCAGGAAGAAGTACAGCACGATGATCGACAGCAGCAGGCCGATCGCGCCGGCCTCCACCAGTTCGAGCAGCGACGAGGTCACCTCGTCGCCCATGTTCTGGATCACCTTCAGATCGACGCCTTCGAGCCCGGGCTCGCTGCGCGCGGCCTCCACCTCGGCCAGCACGGAGCGCGAGACCTCCACCAGGTTCGCGTCGCGTTCCTTGTAGATGTCCAGACCCACCGCGGCGCGACCGTCGAGGCGGCGTCCGTAGTCCATGCGCTGCGGCTTGAACCGCACGTCGGCGACGTCGCCCAGGCGCAGGCCCTGCGGGTTGATCACCAGCTCGCGCAGTTCCTGCAGGTCGTCGATCTCGCCGATCGGCTGCACCCGCAGGCGCTGCCCGCCCTCGAGAATCTGCCCGGCCGACACCGAGAAGTTGAGCGCACGCAGACGCGTGGCGAGCTCGTTGAGTTCGATGCCGTGCGCGTTGAGCCGGTCGGGCTGGACCGCGATCTCGACCTCGTTGGGCGGCGCGCCGCTGATCTCCACCCGCGCCACGCCCGGCACGCGTTCGAGCCGGCGCTTGAGCTGCCGGTCGATCATCTCGTAACTGCCGCTCAGGTCGACGTTCGCCGCCAGACGGATCCGCAGCACCGCCTGGTCGCCGCTGGACCACTTGAAGACGAAGTAGCGGCGGAAATCATCCGGGAGTTCGCCGCGGATCGCGTCGATGCGCTCGCGCGCCTCGGACGCGCTGATCGCGATGTCGCGGTCCCAGTCGGAGAACTCCATGAAGATGTCGGCGCTGTCGGCATTGGCGCGGCCGCGCATGCGCTTGATTCCGCTCATCGTCGCCAGCGCTTCCTCGGCCGGCCGCAGCAGGTTCTGCTCGGCCTCGGCCGGCGTCGCGCCGGCGTAGGGCAACTGCACGAACAGGAACGGCGCGGTGATGTCGGGCAGCGCTTCGAGCGGCAGGCGCACCGAGGCGATCAGGCCGATCACCACCATCGACACGAAGCACATGATGGTCGTGACCGGGCGACGCAGGCTCAGCTCGGCGATGCTCATTGCGCGGCGACCTCCAGATCGGCCGCTGCGCCCAGGCGCGCGCGGCGCCCGCGTTCGGCGTAGTGCGCATCGGACTTGCGGTCCAGCAGGTCGTAGACCACCGGAATCACCAGCAGGGTGAGCAGTGTGGACACGGCCAGGCCGCCCATCACCGTGATCGCCATCGGCGAGCGCACCTCGGCGCCCTCACCGAAGGCCAGCGCCAGCGGCAGGAAGCCGAACAGCGTCGACAGCGTGGTCATGATGATCGGCCGCAGACGCGAGCGTGCGCCTTCGATCAGCGCCTCGCGCTTGGCCACGCCCGCTTCGCGCAGCTGGTTGATCTTGTCGATGAGGATGATCGCGTTCTTGACCACCAGGCCGACCATCAGGATCAGGCCGATGAAGGCGACGATCGAGATCGTATTGCCGGTCAGCAGCAGCGCACCGATCGCGCCGACCATCGCCAGCGGAATGGTGAACAGGATGACGAACGGATGCAGCAGCGACTCGAACTGCGAGGCCATCACCAGATACACCAGGAAGATCGCCAGCGCGAACGCCATCAGCAGCGAGCGGAGGGACTCGGCCAGCTCCTCGCCCTGGCCGCCGATGTGCATGCCGACCTCGGGACCGAGCGGATTCTCCGCGACCATCTGCCGCACTTCGGCCACCGCGGTACCCAGATCGATGCCGCGCAGGTTGGCCGACACCACCGCCACGCGCACCTGGTCGGCGCGGTGAATCTCGCTGGGGCCGATCGTCGCCACCACGTCGGCCACCGAGTCCAGGCGCACCGGCGTGGCGCCGCCCGGATTGACCACCAGGTTGCGGATCCGGTCGACCGAATCACGCTCGCTTTCCTGGGCACGCACCAGCACGTCGATCTTGCGGTCGCGGAAGTTGTAGCGCGTGGCGACCTCGCCGCGGACCGCACGCACGACCGCATCGGCGATCTGCCGCGTGGTCAGGCCCAGCGCGCCGGCGCGTTCCTGGTCGAAGATGATCTGCACTTCGGGAAAGCCCTGCTCCACCGTGCTCTTGACGTCGGTGTAGTGCGGATTGCCGCGCAGCAGTTCGGCCATGCGCTGCCCGGCGCGGGCGAGCCCGTCGAGGTCCTGACCGCGCAATTCGATCTCCAGCGGCGTGGAGAAGCTGAAGAGCGCGGGCCGGCTGAAGTCGACGGCCACGCCCGGATACCGCTGCATGGTCGCGCGCAGGCGATCGCTCTGCTCGGCCTCGAACGCACGGCTGCCGCCCCCGCTCATCACCACGCTCAGACGGCCGATGTTCTCGCCGCTCTCGGTGGGATTGGCGTCCAGCCGCGTGCCGCTGCCGCTGACGCCGAACAGCAGTTCGACGCCCTCGTCGTCGGCGTGGGCCAGCTGGACCTCACGCATGATGCGGTCGGTCTCGCGCAGCGGCGTGCCCGGCGGCAGCTTGGCCATCATCTCGAAGCGGTCCTGGGCCAGCTGCGGAATCAGGTCCGTGCCCAGCAGCGGCACCGCGAGCAGACTGGCCAGGAAGACCGCGAAGGCCGCGCCGAGCACCAGCCACGGCCGCGCCAGCGCTGCGGGCAGCGCACGCAGATAGCCGCGTTCGGCACGTGCATAGGGCGCCATGGCCACATCGCTGGCCCGGCCCATGATCCGCCCGACGACATGCGACACGCCGCGCCACGCACGCACCACCAGCCAGACGATGCCGAACAGCACGCCGCGGATACCGGCGCCGAGGCCGCGTCCGGTCGCCGCCATCGGCTTCTGCCAACGGCGCTCCGGGCGCCACTGTGGATGCGGCGGTTCTTCGGGGAAGGCGAGCGGTGGACGGCCCTTGAGCGAGGCCAGCATCGGGATCAGGGTCAGCGCAACCAGCAGCGAGACACTGACCGCGATCGCGATCGTCAGCGCCTGGTCGCGGAACAGTTGACCGGCGATGCCGTCGACGAATACCAGCGGCAGGAACACCGCGATGATCGTCAGCGTCGAGGCGACGACCGCCATGCCCACTTCACGCGTGCCCACGATCGCGGCCTCGAGCACGCCGAGGCCCCGGTCCCGCGCCTTGGCGATGCTCTCCAGCACCACGATGGAGTCGTCGACCACCAGGCCGGTCGCCAGCGCCAGGCCGCCGAGCGACATGACGTTGAGGCTCAGGCCGAACTGGTCCATGAAGAAGAACGTGGTGATGATCGATACCGGCAACGACAGGCTGACCACCAGCGTGCTCCAGCCGTTGCGCAGGAACAGGAAGATGATGAGGATCGCCAGCGTGCCGCCGATCAGCGCATCGGTGCGCACGTCGCGGATCGCGGCGCGCACGAACTTCGACTGGTCGTCGACCACGGTGAGCGTCATGTCCGCCGGCAGTTCCTTGCGGATCGCCTCGAGCCGGGCGTCCACCGCATCGGCGGTCGCCACGGTGTTGGCGTCCCCTTCCTTGTAGATCGCCAGTTCCACGGCCTCGTTGCCGCCGAGCCGGATGATGCTCTCGCGCTCCTTGTAGCCCTGGCGCACGGTGGCGATGTCGCGCAGGCGCACCGCACGACCACCGGCGATCGTGCTGCTGCCCTCGCCCGAGGTGCTCTGCACCGACGCAGCCGCCGCGAGCACCGCCTGCGATCCACTGGCCGCCGCGATCGCCGCCATCTGCTGCGCGGCGCTGGCCGCGGCGTCGTCGCCGCCGCCCTGGGTGGCGACCAGCATCTCGCCGATCTGTTCGACGCTGGCGAACTGGTTCACCGTGCGCACCAGATAGCGCTGGGTGCCCTGGTCCAGGCGCCCGCCCGAAAGATTGATGTTCTCCTGCTGCAGGCGCTGGATCACGTTCTCGATCGGCAGCCCGATGCGCGCCATCTGCTGCAGGTCGAGATCCACCTGCACCTCGTCCTCGAAACCGCCGCCCACCCGCACCGCGGCCACCCCGATCACCGGCTCCAGCTTCTTCTTCAGGTCGTCGTCGGCATAGCGACGCATGCGCGTGAGTTCGGCCACCGCATCGCCGCTGCCGCCGGCGGTGAGCGCCAGGCGCATCACCGGTTCGGTCGAGGGGTTGAAGCGCAGCAGCACCGGCGGCGTCACCTCGAGCGGCAGCTGCAAGGCCTCGAGCTTGTCGCGCACGTCGAGGCTGGCTTGGTCCATGTCGGTGCCCCAGGCGAATTCCAGCACCACGTCGCTCTGGCCGGTGCGCGAGATCGAGCGCAGCTTGCGCACGCCCTTGACCACGCCGACGGCTTCCTCCACCGGCTCGCTGACCAGGGTCTCGATTTCGGCAGGCGCCGCGCCGGTGTATTCGGTGCGCACCGTCAGCGTGGGATAGCTGAGGTCGGGCAGCAGGTTGACCTTGAGATTGGTCAGCGCGATGAGTCCGAACAGCATCAGGCTGATCGCGAACATCCACACGGTCACCCGGCGCCGGGTGGAGAACTCCACCAGATCGAATCGCCCCGGCGCGGCATGCGGGTCCATCGGCTGAGCGTGTGCAGGCGGGCCGCCCGCCGGCTCCTGGTTCGGCGTGGTCGTCATTACGGCGCGTCACCCTGGGCGGCGTCGGCCGCCGGTGCGGCCGGCTCGGGCGTCGCGGCCGGCGTATCGGCGCCGACGACCTGCACCGCGCTGCCCTCGCGCAGGGCCACCTTGCCGGCCGTGACCACCGCGTCGCCCTCGGCGAGGCCGTCACGCACTTCGATCAGCGCGCCGTCCACATAGCCCAGCGTGACCGGCATGCGCACCGCCTTGCCGTCACGCACGACGAATACCGCGGTCTCGTCGCCGTCCTCGAGCAGGGCGCTGCGCGGAATCACCAGCGCGTCGGCGCGCTGGTCGTAGTCGATACGGATGCGCCCGAACATGCCCGGCCGCAGCGCCTCGTTGCCTTCGAACGCGCAGACCACCCGGAATGTGCCGCTGCGCGATTCGACCACCGGCGCCACACGCTCGACCACGCCCTCGAACACTTCGCCCGGCAAGGCGTCCACGCTCAGCCGCACCGGCTGGCCGCGTTTGAGCACGCGCAGTTCCCGCTCGGGCACATTGAGCGTGGCCTCGATGCGGGCGTTGTCGACGATGCTGAAGATCGGCGTGTTGATCTGCACGAAATTGCCGGTGCGGATCATGCGCTGCGAGATCACGCCCGAGATCGGCGCGGTGACCGTCGTGTAGGAGAGTTCCAGCTGCGCCATCTCGTGCTGGGCGCGGGCGTTGTCGAGGTCGAACTTGATCTGGTCCAGATCGTTTGCGCTGATCATCTGCTGGCCCACCAGCTGCTGCGCGCGCCGGTAGCTGTTGTCGAGCTTGCCCATCGTCGCGCGGCTCTGCTGCACCGCGAGGCGGGCGCGGTCGGGATCGAGCCGCACCAGGGGCTGGCCGGCGCGGACCTGGTCGCCCTCCTCCACCAGTACGTCGAGCGCGATGCCCGAGGTCTTGGCGACCACGTCGGCGCCGCGCGGCACCTCGAGCGCCGCCGTGCCCACCCAGCTCGCGGCCACGCTGCGCCGCGTCACCTGCTCCGTTTCCACCGGAACGGGCGGTTGCGCCTCGTCCGCGGACTTGGCCTGGGCGTCTCCCCCTCCCCCCTTGCAGGCGGACAGGACGAGGGCGGCGGAGAGCAGAGCGGCGCCGGTGAGAACGCGTCCCGCGGACGCGATGGCATGCGGTGTGGACATTGGATTCGAAAGGCCCCTACGGTGTAGTAGCAAGGTACATCACCAGAACTGCTGGTTCATGCGCCATTGGTCATGGTGATGGCGATGCACACCGGGTATCGCACGTTGGGTTTGCCGTGACGGCGTGGCTATACTGGCCCGGTTGTGCGCCGGTTCATGCAGCCGGCCGGTTCCCCACGCCATCACGCCGCCCAGATCGCCACGTTCCAGCCCTCCAGGATTGCGGAAAACCACGATGACGCGACCGTTGCTGCTAGCCGTTTGTCTTGCCCTCGGCGCGATGACGCCGCCCGTTCTCGCCCAGGAAGCCGCGGCGCCGGAAAGCGGCAACGCCCCGCTGACGGGCAATGCGGCGACCGGGCGCACGTTGACCTATACCTGCCAGGGCTGCCATGGCATCGACGGCTATCGCAACGTCTACCCGCACTATCACGTGCCCAAGATCGGCGGCCAGTCCAGCGAATACCTGGTCAACGCCCTGCACGAATACCGCCGGGGCACGCGCCGGCACCCGACGATGGAGGCGCAGGCGAAGAGCTTCTCGGACCAGGACATCGCCGACATCGCCGCCTTTCTTTCGGAGCTGACCCCGTGACCGGTGCCTCGATCCGATTGTCCGTCCGTCTCCTGCCCGTGGTGCTGGTCGGCCTGCTGGCCGCCTGCGGCGGCGCCGAGCACGATCCCGATGCCCAGCCGATGCGGACCACGTCCTCGGCCGGTCTGCCGACCGGTCGCATCGACGCCGGCGAGCAGGCGGCCAACGTCAAGAGCGCGGCGACCGGGCAGACCTGCATCGACTGCCACGGCGCCGGCGGCAACGAGCCGCTCGATCCGACCTATCCGAAGATTGGCGGCCAGTACCGCGACTACCTGGCGCATGCGCTGCAGGCCTATCGCGACGGCGACCGCGAGCATGCATTGATGTCGCAACAGGCCGCCGACCTGAGCGACCAGCAGATCGCCGACCTCGCCGCCTACTTCGCGGCGCAGCCGAGCCGGCTGCGCGACCTGCGCGGCGCGCACGACAACTGATCCCGCAGGTCCGGGCGCTGCACGCGCCCGGAGTCTCGACCGGTGTGCGTCGGATCGACCGGCGCCGCAGCGCAGACCGCCGGTTGCGCCGCGCGCCTGTACGCGGCGTCGCCAGTGCGTCGCACGTTCCCTTCGATGCAGGGCGGACGGGCGTTGCATCCATTTCGGACCACCGCCACCGCACACCCGTGTTCCCGCGACCGCGGGGCACCTCGCAGCAGCCGGGCGACGCGTCGCCCGCGCCTGCGCGCGCCTGAACCCGCAGCCGCTGGACCCCGGCGTTCGCGAGAAGCCGGGATCGGGTCCGCATGCCGGACGGATCGAGACGTACAGGGGCGGATGCGGTCCATCGCATGGAACCAGGCGCGGCGAGCGCGTCGTGGTGTGTGCCGGCCGGTCCCGACGTCTGCCCGTACACGCGCTTGTGCACCATCTTGCGGCGCGACGGGACGACGCCACGCGACAACACGGAACCTCCGCTTGAGGCGATCGAGCCAGGTCGACGGTGCCCGCGGACGCGCGCGGGCAGGCACGACCGGACCCGGCCACGTCCGTGCCGCGATGCGCCGGACTCAGTTGCCCAGGCTGCCCTGGTCTTCCTGCAACTCCGGTTTCCACGGCACGTCGGGCGGCGGCCGCCCGTCGGTCTCGACGTCCTGCATGTTCGGATCGGTGATGCCGCAGCCGCCGCCGAAGGCGAGCAGCGCGACATTGCAGCGGATGGTCTTGCTGGTGCCCGGAATCGGGATCAGCACGGTCTTGATGCTGCGCCGCACCCATTCCTCGAGCAGGGTCTCGCTCGGCACCCAGAAGCGGTCGAAGCTGGTGGGTTCGTAATCGGTAGGCGGGCGCCGCAACCAGGTGCCCTCACGGTCGATCCGCGCGAAATCCTCGGTGATCGTGCCCGGCGGAAGCCCGCCGCCCACACGGCCGCCGTCGGCCAGACGCGGCCGGCCGTCCGCGCCGAGCAGGCCCGAGGGGGTACCGCGCTGACCGCCATCGCGCGCGCGCGCGCCATCCCCCCAGTCATCGGCCGCCCGTGGCGACGGCGTCGCACCGGGCGGCGCACCCGCGGTGGGACCGCGGCCGGCCGTCGGCGCCGGCGTACGCGCGCCCTGCCCGGGCTGCGGCGCCGCGGGCGCGGTCGACGCCGTGGACGACGGCGCCGCGGACGCCGCGGGCGCGGCGGGTGCGGCGGGTGCGGCCGAAGGTGCTGGATCGCGCAGCGGCACCGTCCGTTCCCGCGCGGCCACGTCGGGGGTCGACCGCGCCGGGGCGGCCGGCGCCTCGAGCGTGATGTCGCGCTGCGCGATCACCGGCGCCGGTGCGCGTTCGGCGATCTCGGCCATTGCCCGCTCGCGCACCTCGATCCGGACCTCGCGTGGCGGCACCGGCACCGGCGCGGCCACCGGCGTGGGCGCACGCAGAACGGGGACCTCGACCGTCTGCATCGGCGCGCCGGCCACCGCACGCTCGCGCACCGCGACCTCGGGCAGGGCCGTCGACGGTCGCGGCGGCGGCAGGGTGAAGTCGATGTCGGGCATCGGGGTATCGGTGATCTGCAGCACCTGCGCTGCGGCGGCCTCGCCATCAGGAGCGGCCGCCGTCTCGGGCACGGGCTCGGCAGGCGGGTCGATCGCCGACACCGGCGATGCCGACGCCACCGGCGGCGGCCCGGCATCGGCCGGGGTCGCAGCGCCGGCATCCTCCGGCTGTGGCATCTCCGGTGCCGCGCCACCACCTGCGGCGTCCGGAGTGCCCGTGCCGATGAACACGGCCTGGACCACGTGCTCCTCGCCCAGCGCCGAGGGCGCGTCGGCGAGAAACTGTGCGTTCATCAGTCCGAACAGCAGGCTGATCCAGACGACCTGGACCAGCAGTGACGCCCCGAGCGACCAGCGGCGCAGGCCGCGCTGATCGCGCGGCGGGGGTTCCCACAGCGGATGCCGGAGTCCCGCCCAGGCCTGGAGCCGGGTCGCAGGCACCGGGAAACGCGTCCGCGGCACCGGTGGACGGGCCGCGAGGATCCCGACGATCGCCGCCGCGGTCGCCCCGGTCACGGCGCCGGCACGGACGCGCATCGCCGACAGCCATGCCGCCCAGCCGGGTGGCAGGCCATCGACGGCGGCTTCGGGCCGGATCGAACGCCGCCGACGGCGGCGCAGGACCTCGATCAGGTCAGCGGAAGTGAACATCCGTTCGCGGCCGCCCGTCGTCGTGGCCGGTTACGCGACGTCGCGCGGCATATACGGCGCGTCGCCGGTGTCGTGATCGGTCGCGTCGCGCACCGCGGTCACGCCGGGCACCTTGTCCATCAGGGTCTTCTCGATGCCCTGCTTCAGGGTCACGTCGACCAGGCCGCAGCCGTGGCAACCGCCGCCGAAGCGCAGCACGACGACCCCGTCGGCCGTCACTTCCTGCACGGTCACGTGGCCGCGATGCTGGGCCAGCTGCGGATTGACGTCGTTCTCGACCACCCAGCGCACGCGCTCGACCAGCGAGGCGGCCTCCGGGGGCGCCTCGCCCTTGATCTTGGGCGCGCGGATCTGCAACTGCCCGCCGGTCGCACGCGCCTCGTAGTCGATGTCCGCACCGTCGAGGTAGGGCACGCTGGGCGCGTCGAGCCACAGCGTGAAGCCCTCGCAGTCGATCGCCCATTCGTCTCCGAGCAGCTCGCCGCTGTCGGCGAACTCGAGCCGCACGTCGGCGCGACTGGTCCCGGCGTGCACGGCCGACAGCCGGACACCCAGTCCCGGCGTCGCTTCGCGTTCGATCAGCTTGCGGAAGTGGGCCTGGGCGGTTTCGGAGATGTTGATCATGCGGCGTATTCTACCGGCCCCGCGCGGCGGCACGTGGCCCTGTCCGTCTGTCGCATGAATACCGCACACGCCCGCAAGGAGCCACCATGACCGATCTGATCCCGCTCGCCGATGCCCACTGCCTGCCCCGCCGGGGCGCCGAGCACCGCCTGCCCGAAGCCCGCATCCGCGAACTGCTGCCCGATGTCCCGGGCTGGACGCTGGCCGAAGACGGCCAGGCACTGACGCGGACGTTCCGGTTCGACGACTATCACCGCACCATGGCCTTCGTGAATGCCCTGGCGTTCGTCGCCCACCGCGAGGACCACCATCCCGATCTCGGCGTGCACTACGACCGCGTCGTCGTGCGGTATTCGACCCACGATGTCGGCGGCCTGTCGGAAAACGACTTCATCTGCGCGGCCAAGGCCGATCGGCTGGTCGCATGACCCGACGGCGCCCGGCGTATGCCCGCGCCGGTCTGGCGCTGTGTCTGGGCATCGTGTCGCTGCAGGCGCCGGCCCAGCCCGCGTCCGGGACGTTCGGCCCGTCGGTCGACATCCGCTCCAAACGCCTGCATACGCCGGTCTATCCGCTCGCCGCGTTCCGCGCCGGCGCGGGTGGCACCGTGCAACTGCGCGTCAGTGTGGATGCCGACGGGCGGCTGCAGGACGTGCAGGTCGAGTCCTCCAGTGGACGCGACGACCTCGACACGGCCGCGATCGACGCCGCGCGCCAGTGGACCTATGCCCCCGGCCGGCGCGACGGCGCGCCCGTGGCCGGCACCTTGCGGATTCCGGTGGACTACAGCCTCGGTCCCTGAGCGCGCCGCTCAGCGCAGGCGGTCGAGCGCCTCGCGCAGATCCTCGGCCAGCGGCGCGTTGAGCACGTAGGCCTCGCCGTCGTCGAGGGTGAATTCCAGCGACGCGGCGTGCAGGAACAGGCGCTTGAGCCCGATCTGTTCGCGCAGGCGCCGGTTGGTCTCGGCATCGCCGTACTTGTCGTCGCCGGCCACCGGATGCCCGATGTGCTGGGCATGGACGCGGATCTGGTGGGTGCGGCCGGTCTCGATCCGGACCTCGCAGTAGGACTGGCCGCCCCGCCGCTCCAGCACGCCGAAGTGGCTCAGCGAGACCTTGCCCTGCGGATTGACCTGGACGTGGCGCTCCCCGCCCTGACGCAGGCCGACGTGCAGCGGCGCGTCCACGCTCATGGTCCCGTCGGGCATGCGTCCGGCCAGCAGCGTGAGATAGCGCTTGCGGATGCCGGCGCCGTGATCTTCGCGCAGCAGGGCCTGCAGCTGGGTCAGCGCCGAGCGCTTCTTGGCCAGCACCATCAGGCCCGAGGTGTCGCGGTCGAGCCGGTGAATCAGTTCCAGCGACTGGTTCGGCCGCAGCGCGCGCAGGGTTTCGATGACCCCGAAACTGACGCCGCTGCCGCCGTGGCTGGCGATGCCCGACGGCTTGCTGATCGCCAGCAGGCGGGCATCCTCGAACACGATGCTCGCGTCCATCGCCGCCAGCAGGCCCTTCGGCGGAACGCCGCCCTCGCCCGGCGCCTCGAGCCGGACCGGCGGAATCCGCACCTCGTCGCCGGCCTCGAGCTTGCGCTCGGCCTTGGCGCGTCCCCCGTTCACCCGGACCTGCCCGCTGCGCACGATCTTGTAGACGATCGAGCGCGGCGCGCCCTTGAGCTGGCCGAGCAGGAAATTGTCGAGGCGCTGGCCGTCCCGGTCATCGGGAACGCGCACCAGACGCACGCCGCCGGTCGAATTGGAACCGCTGTCAGTCATCTGGGGGTTTATCTGCTACACTCGCGCCGCGATATAAGGTGCTGATTTCTCTGGAAGAACCCGGGCCAAAAGCCCGCCTTCCAAAGGTCTCCGGACAGTGCGCGGCCACCGCCCCAGGGGCGGCCATGTTAGCGGCTGCACGGCGGTACCGGTTATCGCCCGATGCCTGGCATCGGCGCTGAACACGTCCCGCGAGGCGTGCCCGACCGTCCGAACGACCGGCCGGACACGGCCCGCGGTCCCGCTCCACCCTAAGAACAACGAGCGCTCCCGCGGCCCGCCGTGGTGTCGTAGCGCTGGACAATCCGGAAGACCGCTGCGCGTGCGCGGCGGCCTCGGGCCGCATCCAGGCGAAACGCCCCGGCGTTCCGCGCGCGAGAGCGCGTTAAGGAACGTCCACCATGAAGCGCATGCTGATCAACGCGACGCAGGCAGAAGAACTGCGCGTCGCCATCGTTGATGGCCAGACCCTGTACGACATCGACATCGAGCAGCCGTCGAGGGAACAGAAGAAGTCCAACATCTACAAGGGCCGCATCACCCGCATCGAGCCCTCCCTCGAGGCCGCGTTCGTCGAGTACGGCGCCGCCCGTCACGGCTTCCTGCCGCTGAAGGAAGTCTCCCGCGACTATTTCCAGGCCGGCGTCGACCCGAACAAGGGCTCGATCAAGGAACTCCTGCGCGAGGGCCAGGAGGTCGTCGTCCAGGTCGACAAGGAAGAGCGCGGCAACAAGGGCGCCGCCCTGACCACGTTCATCTCGCTGGCCGGCCGCTACATGGTGCTGATGCCGAACTCGCCGACCGCCGGCGGCGTGTCGCGCCGGATCGAGGGCGAGGACCGCGCCGAGCTGAAGAAGGCGATGGACGCGTTGACCATCCCCGACGAGATGGGCGTGATCATCCGCACCGCCGGTGTCGGTCGCGATGCCGAAGAACTGCAGTGGGACCTCGACTACCTGCTCTCCATCTGGCGCGCGATCGCCGAGGCCGCGCTGAGCAAGCCCTCGCCGTTCCTGATCTACCAGGAATCACGCCTGATCACCCGGGCGCTGCGCGACTACATGCGCGCCGACATCAGCGAGATCCTGATCGACACGCCGGAGATGTACGCCGAGGCGCGTGACTTCGTCGAGCAGGTGATGCCGCACAACCTGCGCAAGCTCAAGCACTACACCGATGATGTGCCGCTGTTCAACCGCTACCAGATCGAGTCGCAGATCGAGAGCGCCTACGAGCGCACCGTGCGCCTGCCCTCCGGCGGCGCGCTGGTCATCGACCAGACCGAGGCCCTGACCGCGATCGACGTGAACTCGGCGCGCGCGACCAAGGGCGGCGACATCGAGGAAACCGCGTTCAACACCAACCTCGAGGCGGCCGACGAAGTGGCGCGCCAGCTGCGCCTGCGCGATCTCGGTGGCCTGGTGGTGATCGACTTCATCGACATGTCGTCGAACAAGCATCAGCGCGACGTCGAGAACCGCCTGCAGAACGCGCTCAAGTACGACCGCGCGCGCGTGCAGCAGAACCGGATCTCGAAGTTCGGTCTGCTGGAGATGAGCCGCCAGCGCCTGCGCGCGAGCCTGGGCGAGTCGAGCCAGATCGTCTGCCCGCGCTGCGACGGCCATGGCCGCATGCGCAGCATCGAGTCGCTGTCGCTGTCGATCATCCGCGTCGCCGAAGAGCACGCGATGAAGGACAACACCGGCCAGGTGCTGGTGCAGGCGCCGGTCGAGATCGCCAACTTCCTGCTCAACGAGAAGCGCAGTGCGCTGGCGGAGATCGAGAAGCGCCACGACGCGCCGATCATCATCGTCGCCGACGAGCAGCTGCACACCCCGCACTACGAGGTGTCGCGCCTGCGCGAGAACGAACTCGGCGAGGAGACCAGCCGGCCGAGCTACCAGCGCGGCACGCCGCGTCGCGTGGCCACGATCGCGCTGAGCAAGAACAACCTCAACGTGCCGCCGCCGGCGGTCACCAATGTGCGGCCGTCGCAGCCCGCCCCGGTGCGCGAGCCGCGTCCGGAGCCGGTGGCGGCCGCCCCGGCGCCGGCCGCGCCCGCGCCCGTGCAGGCACCTGCGGCCGCCCCGCCGACGGGGGGGTTCATGGGCTGGCTGAAGGCGTGGTTCGCACCGCAGGCCCCCGCCGCCCCGGCGCCGCGTCCCTCGCAGGGCGGCACGCGCCAGGACGCGCCGCGTGACGGTCAGGCGCGCAGCGAAGGTCGTGGTGACCGCGGCCGCAACGGTCAGCGCCGCGACCGCCGTGGCAACCGCCAGGACGGCGCGCCGAAGGCCGGCGCGCCGCGCGAGGACCAGGCCGCCGCGCCGCGCGACCCGCGCCGCGAGCAGGCCGCGCCGGACGCGCGCAAGGAGCGCACCCCCGAACGTCAGCAGGAGCGTCGCCAGAAGCAGAAGGCGCCGCGACCGCCGCGCGCGCCGCGGCCCGAGGGCGAGACGGACGCCAGCGTGACGGCAGCTGCCGCCGTCGGCGTGGCTGCGGCTGCGCCGGCCGAACAGCCCGACATCGTTGCAGCCGCGCCCGCGCCGCGTGCGGATGTCGCTGCGCCGACGATCGCAGCGCCGTCGCCGGTCGCCGATGACGTGCACGCCGAGGTGCCGGAAACGAATCCGGCCGTGGCGTCCACGGACCTGGACGAGGAGCAGGCCGGGGACGACGAGGCCGGCGGCAACGGCCGTCGCCGTCGCGGACGTCGCGGTGGCCGCCGTCGCCGTCGCGGCAAGGGCGACACCGGCGCAGCCGGCGAGGACGCGCAGACCGATCTCGACGCCGATGGCGATGACGAGCCGTCCGGGATCATGCCGTCGAGCCGGGCGCAGCCCGAGTTCGATTTCGACGACCTGCCGGCCACGTCGCCTGCGGTGACGGCGGCGCCCACGCCGGCGCGTGCCGTGCCCGCCGCATCGGTCGCTGCGGCCGGTGGAGCGGCAGCGGTGTCCGAAGGCGGCGACGCCCGGGACACGGCGTCCGAACCGGCTGCCATCGAGCAGGCAGCGTCGCCGACCGCGACCACGACGACGACCACGACCGAGCCCCAGGCGATCACGCCGGCACGCGAGGCCGCCGACGTCGTGGCGCCCGCGATGGTGGCGGCTGCGGCTGCGGCAGATCGTTCCGCGGCCACGTCTGCAGCGGCGCCGCAGGCTAATGCGGAGCCGGGGCACGACGCCGTCCCGGCGTCGCGGGTCGAGCCGGCCGCGTCGAATGCAGCGGACGAACCGTCCACGCCTTCTACCGCACCGGCACAGCCCGACATCCGCCCTGCGGATGACGCCGCAACCGAGGTGACGGCACCGACGCAGGCTGCAGTGACGCAGGCGCCCGTGACCGAGGCGCAGCCCGCCGAGGCCGACACCGCGGCCCCGCGTACGTCGCCGGTCGCCCCGGGTCTGTTCGATGCGCCAGACGCCTCGTCCGCCCCCGCGCACCCGGCGCCGTCAGCGGCCGAGGCGATGACCGCGGATGACGACGCGTCCGCATCGCCCGCGACCGCCGACAGTGAGGCCGGTGCCGAACCCGGTGACGACACGCCCGACGATGCCGCACCGGACGCGCGTCCGCCGGCACGCGACGCCTGACGCACACGCTCGCGAAAACGCCCCGGTCCTGCCGGGGCGTTTTTTTTTGGCTCACCGTCGATTCCCTGGAGTCGCCGGCCGGGCCGGAATGCGCCGGTCCACTGCCGCCCTCAACGCCGTCGACCGCCCGTGCTCAGACCGTCTGGTCGGGGGCCATCACCCCGTACTGGCTGGCCATGCGGGCCAGCGCGATGCTGTCCTGGATCTGCAATTTGGTGAACAAGCGCGACTTGTGGGTATTGACCGTTTTGGCGCTGAGACTCAGGCGCCGCGCGATGTCTTCCTGACGCAGGCCTTGGACCAGCAGCATCGCGACCTCGAGCTCGCGCGGCGACAGCGCATCGAAGGGGGTGCCGTCGCCGCCGATGCCCGACAGCGCCAGGTTCTGCGCGATGGTGCTGGCGAGATAGCGCTTGCCGCGCGCGACATCGCGCACCGCGCGCACCAGTTCCTGAGCATCACCGCCCTTGCCGACATAGCCCGAAGCGCCGGCTTCGATCATGCGCCGCGGCATCGGGCCGTCTTCGAGGATGGACACGACGATCACCCGCGTCTCGGCCTGACCGCGCACCACGCGTTCGGTGACCTCGAGTCCGCTGATGCCCGGCAGATGCAGGTCGCAGAGCACGATATCGGGCTTGAGCCGGCGGATCTGCGGCAACGCCATTTCGCCGCTGTCGGCTTCACCGACGATTTCGATGTCGTCCTCGTTGGCGAGAATCATGCGCAGCCCCGCGCGCACCAGCGCATGGTCGTCGACCATGAACACTCGAATCTTCATCCCGTCCCTGACTCCCTTCGGTTCCATCCCCCCGGCTCGCGAGGCTACGCTGCGATCCGTCGCGGCCGCAAGTCGGGGAAACCCCGAGACCGCGGTCATCCGTCCGCATGCGACGCGCCGACGAGATGGCGGATGTCCTCGACCATCTCCGTCACCGGCTGGTCGTACTGGAACGCGAGCCGGAGGCGGCCGTCCGGACCGATCAGGTAGTTCACCATCGTGTGGTCCATCGCATACGACGAGCTCGTGGGCACCTCGCGATACGTGACCCGGAAGGCCTGCGCCACCAGACGCGTCTGCATGTCGTCGCCACGCAGCGCGACGATGTCCGGGCCGAAGGCACCGACGTAGCCCGCGAGGATCTCGCCGGTGTCGCGTCGTGGATCGACGGTGACGAACACGATGCGCAGCGGCACGTCATCGGCCAGCGCGCGCCGCACCTGGGTCGCCTTCAACAGACTGGTCGGACACACCTCGGGACAGTGCGTGTACCCGAAGGACAACAGGACGTACTCGCCGCGGAAATCGCCGAGCGTGACCGGCCGTCCCTGCACGTCCTCGAGATCCAGCGTGCGGCCATAGGACACGCCGCCGAGATCGGTGCCGTGATACGGGCCCGGCGGCGGCGCGCCGCACGCGACGAGCAGCAGGACGAGGCAGCAGGCGGACAGCAGACGCACGGCACGATCCGATGCAGCGACCGCACGTCGCGGCCGCCTCCGATTGTAGAACCGCGCCCCTGAAGCGGTGGTTGCGACCGATCGTCGCAGGCGTACCGCTACAGGGCCTGCAGACGCGCGATGGCCGCGTCGAGCGTGGCCGTGTTCTTGGCGAAACACAGCCGGGCCAGTCGCTGGCCGGCCGGCGGTTGCGCATAGAACGGTGACAGCGGAATCGCCGCCACGCCCTTCTCGATGGTCAGCCAGCGGCAGAACGCGGCGTCGTCGAGATCGCTGACCGCGGCGTAGTCCACGAGCTGGAAATAGCCGCCGGGCACCGGCAGCGGGTCCAGCCGCGTGGTCGCCAGCTGCGCGGCGAACGCATCGCGCTTGGCCTGGTAGAACGCACCGAGTTGTTCGTAGTGCTCGGGCGCCTCGCGCAGCATCGCCGCGAACGCATGCTGCGCCGGCGCGAAGGTGCAGAACACGTTGTACTGGTGCACCTTGCGGAACTCGGCGCTCAGTGCCGGCGGCGCGATGCAGTAACCGAGCTTCCAGCCGGTGCAGTGGTAGGTCTTGCCGAAGCTGGACACGACGAAGGCACGCTCGCGCAGTTCGGGGTGGCGCAGGATCGATTCGTGCCGCGCGCCGTCGAACACGATGTGTTCATAGACTTCGTCCGACAGCAGCACGATATCGGTGCCGCGCAGCAGCTCGGCCAGCGCGGCGATGTCGTCGGCGCCGAACATCGCACCCGACGGGTTGTGCGGGCTGTTGACGATCAGCATCCGGGTTCTGGGCGTGACGGCATCGCGCACGCGGTCCCAGTCCACCGCGAAGCTGCGCGGATCGAGTGGCACGTGCACGGCGACCGCGCCGGCGAGCTCGATCGCCGGCTCGTAGCTGTCGTAGGCCGGGTCGAAGACGATGACTTCCTCGCCGGCGCGCACGACTGCGTGGATCGCGTTGAACAGCGCCTCGGTGGCACCGCTGGTGACCGTGACCTCGGCGTCGGCGTCGGGCAGGTGACCGTAGACCCGCATGGTCTTTTCCGCGATCGCCTCGCGCAGCGCCGGAATGCCGGTCATCGGCGCATACTGGTTGTGGCCGGCGCGCATCGCCTCGGCCAGTCCGTCCACCAGCCGACGGGGCACGTCGAAGTCGGGAAATCCCTGGCCGAGATTGACGGCGCCGTGCTCGGCTGCCAGCTGCGACATCACGCTGAAGATCGTGGTGCCGACCTTGGGCAGCTTGGTCCGGATCATGAGTGTCATTCCGTGGGATACAGACGGGGCCACGAGTGTACGGACGTGGACGCAGGGGATAAACCGCAGGCATGAACGACCAGCATTCCATCGACGACGCCCGCCTGATCACGCTGCTGCACGCGTATCTGGCCGCGCGCTATCGCTGGCAGTCGCGGTCGGACTGGCACGACGTGATCATCGGGCTGCCGACGCCGGGGCTCGACCTGCGCTATCCCGACGTCCCGAGTTACGGGCTGCTGTCGGCATGGAACCCGCTGTCGGTGCCGCGCAGCGCCACCGAGAACCGGCGCGCCGACAAGGCACTCGAAGCCGAACTGGGCGCGACCGGACTGCCCTGCATTCCCGCGTTCGCGAGCGCGGCCGACCGCAGCTGGCGGGAGCCGAGCTGGATCGTGTTCGGCATGCCGGTCGAGGCGTTCGACGCGCTGGCCCGGCGCTTCGGCCAGCTGGGCACGCTGTGGTGGCGCCGCGAATGTCCGGTGCGTCTACGCATGGATGCGCGCCGACCCGATGGACTCGAAGGCGACCGCGACGTCGACTGGCTGCGCTGACGCGGCTCCCGTCAGCGCCTAAGATGCAGGCGCGGCCGACCGGGTCGCCGTTTCCGGGGCCGTCACCGCCGCATGTCCGCCACCGCCACCCCGCCGCTGCTCGCTGCCCGCGGCCTGTGCTTCCAGCGCGACACGCGTCCCGTGTTCGGCCCGCTCGACTTCGAGGTCGCGGCCGGTGAGGCCCTGCTGGTGAGCGGCGACAACGGCGCCGGTAAAACCACCCTGCTGCGTGTGCTCGCCGGTCTGCTCGAGGCCGGTGCCGGACGCGTCGAGGTGGAGGGCGCACCGGTCGCGCGTGCGATGCGCGCCGGCAGCATGGCGTATCTCGGCCACCTGCCCGGCCTCAAGGCCGATCTCGACGCCGAGCAGAATCTCGCGTGCCTCGCCGGCCTGCAGGGGCGTCGCGCGCATCAGGACAGCGCGCGCGCACTCGCGGTCGTCGGGCTGTCGGCGCATGCGCATCTGCCCGTGCGGCAGATGTCGGCGGGCCAGCGCAAGCGCCTGTCGCTGGCGCGGCTGTGGATGTCGCCGGCGCCGCTGTGGCTGCTCGACGAGCCCTACGCGAATCTCGACCTGCAGGGCATCAACCTCGTCAATCGCATGGTCCGCGCCCAGCTCGACGACGGCGGGGCCGCGCTGGTCACCACGCACGGCGCGTATGCCGCGCCGCCGGTGCGCACGCGCGAGCTGCGGCTGCGGGCGGCCGCATGAGCCCGGTCGCGCCGACACTCGCCGGCAGCGCCCGGGCGCTGCTCGCGCGCGATCTGCACCTGCTCTGGCGACGCCGCGGCGATGCCGCGCAGCCGGCGTTGTTCGCTCTGCTGGTGGTCGTGCTGTTCGCACTGGCGCTGGGCAACGAGGCCGCGACGCTGGCGCGGGTCGCGCCCGGTGTGCTGTGGGTCGCGGTGGTGCTGTCGGGCCTGCTCGCGCTGGATACGCTGTTCCGCGGCGACGCCGAGGACGGCTCGCTGGAGCAGTGGATGCTCGCCCCGGTGCCGCTGGCTTGGCTGGTGCTGGTACGGACCGTCTCGCACTGGGCGACGACCGCGCTGCCGCTGCTGCTGGTGACACCGCTGCTGGCCACCCTGCTCGGTCTGCCGCCGGCGCAGCTGCCGGTCCTGCTGGCCGGCCTGGCGCTGGGCACGCCGCTGCTCAGCCTGCTCGGCGCGGTGGTCGCGGCGCTGACCATCGGCATGCGGCGTTCCGGTATCCTGCTGGCGCTGTTGGCCCTGCCCCTGTACGTTCCGGTGCTGGTGTTCGGTGCCGGCAGCGTCGCGATCGCGGCGCAGGGCCACGACCCGTCCGGCGGCCTGCTGCTGCTGGCCGGAGGCCTGGTCGCCGCGCTGGTGCTGGCGCCGGTGACTGCCGCTGCCGCGATCCGCATCGCACTCGATTGATCGGCCCCGCGACGGGTCTGGAGGGCCCCGTCGCGACGTGACACAGCGCGCCCCGCAATCGCCTGCCCGTGCAGGTGCGTGCAACCGCCAGCCCGCCACGCCTGTCTGCATTGCCGAATGAATCCGATCGTCCGCTGGTTCCACCAACTCGGTTCGCCCCCCGTCTTCGACCGCTTCGCACGGCGATGGGCCCCCTGGGGCTATGGCCTGGCGCTGCTGACGATGGCCGTCGGCCTCTACGGCGCGCTGTTCGTGGTGCCGGCCGACTACCAGCAGGGCGACAGCTTCCGCATCCTCTACATCCACGTGCCGAGCGCGTGGATGAGTCTGGCCGTGTTCGCAGCCATGGCGCTCTATGCCGCCGTCGCCCTGGTCTGGCGGATCAAGCTGTGCGAGATCCTGGCGATGGCCTGCGCGCCGATCGGGGCGGCGTTCACCGTGATCACGCTGGCGACCGGCGCGATCTGGGGCCGGCCGATGTGGGGCGCGTGGTGGAGCTGGGATCCGCGACTGACCACCGAGCTGATCCTGCTGTTTCTGTATCTGGGCGTGATCGGGCTCTACGGCGCGATCGAGGACCGACGCGCGGCGGCGCGCGCTGCCTCGCTGCTGGCGATCGTCGGCGTCGCCCTGCTGCCGGTGATCCGCTATTCGGTGGTGTGGTGGGACTCGCTGCACCAGGGCCAGACGATCCGCGTATTCGGCGAGTCGACGATCGATGCGAGCATGGCCTGGCCCCTGCTGTGGATGGTGGTGGCGACGAAGTTCTGGTTCGTGGGCTCGCTGCTGGCGCGCGCACGTGCCGACAATCTGCGCCGCGAGGCCGGCAAGGACTGGGTCCGGCGCCTGGTCGAGCCGGCGACGGGAGAAGCCGCATGAGTTACGTCGAATACGTGGTCGCCGCCTACGCGGTGTTCGTCGCCGTGCTGGCCTGGGATTTCGTCGCGCCGCGCGTGCGCATCGCCCAGACGCTGCGCGCGGCGCGGTTGCTGGCGGCGCGCCGACGTGCCGCCGCGCTCGCACCCGCCGACGCGGAGCTCAGCCGATGAACCCCGTGCGCCGCCGCCGGCTCTGGTTCGTGGTCGCCCTGGTCGCGGCCAGTGCGCTGTCGATGACCCTGATCGCCTTCGCCCTGCAGCGCAACATCTCCTATCTCTACACCCCGGCTGAAGTGCTGGGTGGCGCCGCGGGCGAGGCCGTGGCCTCGGGGCAGGCGCGCTTCCGGCTGGGCGGCATGGTGGCCGGGGACTCGTTCAGCCGGGCCGAAGGCTCGATGGAAGCGCGCTTCCGGGTCACCGACGGCGATGCCGAACTGCCGGTGCGCTACAGCGGGCTGCTGCCGGACCTGTTCCGTGAACACCAGGCCGTCGTGGCCACCGGGCGCATGCAGGGCGGCGAGTTCGTCGCCGACCAGGTGCTGGCACGCCACGACGAAACCTACGTGCCCAAGGAAGTCGCCGACAAAATGGGCCTGGCCCACGATCGCCACGGCGTGAGCACACCCGCCGACACGGGCGCAGCGCAGTGACGGGCACGCAGGTGTTGCGCCGCCCGGCCGGAACGTTGGGCCGCTGATGCTGCCCGAACTCGGCCAGATCGCGCTGCTGCTGGCGCTGGTGGCGTCGCTGCTGCAGACCCTGCTGCCGCTGCTCGGCGCGCAGCGCGGCCTGGCGCCGTGGATGGCCAGCGCGCGTCCGGCGGCCTACGCACAGTGGCTGCTGATGTTCGCGGCCTGGGGCCTGCTGACCGCGGCGTTCGTGCTGCAGGACTTCTCGGTGCGCTACGTCGCCGAGAACTCGAATTCCCTGTTGCCGATGGTCTACCGGTTCACCGCGGTGTGGGGGGGCCACGAGGGTTCGCTGCTGCTGTGGGTGTTCGTGCTCGCGTGCTGGAACGCGGCCGTGGCCTGGCGGTCGCGCTCGCTGCCCGACGCGGTGCTGGCGCGTGTGCTCGGCATCCTCGGCGCGGTCAGCTTCGGCTTTCTCGCGTTCCTGATCTTCACCAGCAATCCGTTCGAACGCATCCTGCCGATGCCGATCGAAGGCAGGGATCTCAATCCCCTGCTGCAGGACCCGGGGATGATCATCCATCCGCCGATGCTCTACATTGGCTATTCGGGCTTCATCGTGCCGTTCGCGTTCGCGATCGCGGCCTTGCTCGACGGCAAGGTCGACGCGCACTGGCTGCGCTGGACGCGGCCGTGGACGAACGTCGCCTGGGCGTTTCTGACCATCGGCATCGCGCTGGGCTCATGGTGGGCCTACTACGAACTCGGCTGGGGCGGCTGGTGGTTCTGGGATCCGGTCGAGAACGCGAGCTTCATGCCGTGGCTCGCCGGCGCGGCGCTGATCCATTCCCAGGCCGTCACCGAGAAGCGCGGCAGTTTCCACGGCTGGACGCTGCTGCTCGCGATCGCGACCTTTTCGCTGTCGCTGCTCGGCGCGTTCCTCGTGCGTTCGGGCGTGCTGACCAGCGTGCACAGCTTCGCCGCCGATCCGACGCGCGGGCTGTTCATCCTGGTGTTTCTCGGCATCGTCGTCGGCGGTTCGCTGCTGCTGTACGCACTGCGTGCGCCCGACGGCCGCGACGGCAAGCCATTCACCGCCACCTCGCGCGAGACGCTGCTGCTGGCCAACAACCTGCTGCTGGTCGCGGCCTGCGCGATGGTGCTGCTGGGCACGCTGTATCCGCTGCTGGCCGATGCGCTGGATCTGGGCAAGATCTCGGTCGGCCCGCCCTACTTCGGCGTCCTCTTCCTGCTGCTGATGGCGCCGCTGGTGCTGCTGCTCCCGTTCGGCCCGCTGACCCGCTGGCAGAACGAGGACGCCGCGCGTCCGCTGCGCATGCTGCTGCCGTGGGCGGTGCTGGCCGTGGCGGCCGCGGCGCTCGCCTTCGTGGTCGCGCCGCAGGGACCGTGGAAGGTGGCCATGGGCGTGGCCGGCGCGGTGTGGGTGGGCGCGGGCACGTTGCGCTTCGTCTGGACCCGCGTGCAGGCACGCGCGGGCGGCGCACGCTTCACCGCGGAGATGGCCGGCATGGCGCTGGCGCACTTCGGCATCGCGGTGTTCGTGGCCGGCGCGCTGCTGGTGGAGGCGCTGAACGTGCAGCGCGAGGTGGCGCTGCAGCCGGGCCAGACGTTGACGCTCGGGCGCGATGCCTTCGTGCTCGACGGCGTCGCGCACCATGACGGCCCCAACTACACCTCCGACCGCGGCACCGTGCGCATGCTGCGCGACGACCGCCTGCTGACGACGCTGCATCCGGAGAAACGCACCTATGCCAGTGGCGGCCAGGTGATGACCGAAACCGCGATCCGTCCGGGCGTCACCCGCGATGTCTACGTCGCCCTCGGCGAACCCCTGGGCGGCGGCGCCTGGGCGGTGCGCGTGCACGTCAAACCGTTCGTGCGCTGGGTCTGGGCCGGCGCGCTGCTGATGGCGCTGGGCGCGTTCGTCGCGGCGGCCGATCGCCGCTTCCGGCGTCCGCGCGCCATGCCGACCGGGGGGCAGACGTGAGCATGCCCGCGCCCCGCCCCTCGCGCGCCCGCTGGCTGCCGCTGGTGGCCTTCGCCGGCATCGTCGCGCTGCTCGCCGCCGGCGTGTGGCTGAGCCGCGATCCGGACCGCGACGCCCTGCCCTCGCCCTTGATCGGCAAGCCGGCACCGGCGTTCCGGCTGCCGGTGCTGCACGAGCCCGGACGCCTGGTCACGTCCGACGACCTCCTTGGCGAGCCCTACCTGCTCAACGTCTGGGGCAGCTGGTGCCCGGGCTGCCGCGAGGAACACGCGGTGATCAGCGAGTTCGCCAAGACCCGCCGCGTGCGCGTGGTCGGCTACAACTGGAAGGACGAGCACGCCGATGCGCTGCGCTGGCTGGAACAGTTCGGCAATCCCTACTGGCTGGTGCTGGTGGACTACGACGGCCACGCCGCGATCGACTGGGGCATCTACGGCGCACCGGAGACCTTCCTCGTCGATGCCGACGGCGTCGTCGTCTGGAAGCACGTCGGCCCGATGCGCCCCGAGACCCTGCACACGCAGCTGATGCCGCGCATCGATGCGCTGGAGGCCCGCTGATGCGCCTGTGGCTGCTCGCGCTGCTGCTGTGCCTGGCCTGGCCGCAGGCCGTGCGCGCCCAGGTCGCGGTGGACGCGGCGCCGTTGCAGTTCGACAGCGCCGCCGAGGAGCGCCGCTTCCACCGCCTGGTCTCGGAACTGCGCTGCGTGATGTGCCAGAACCAGTCGCTGGCCGATTCGAACGCGCAGATCGCCCACGACCTGCGCCGCGAAGTACTGACCCTGATGCGCCGCGGGCTCGACGATGCCGAGGTCAAGGACCACCTGGTCGCGCGCTACGGCGAGTTCGTGCTCTACCGGCCGCGCATGCAACCCGCGACCTGGCTGCTGTGGTTCGGGCCGCTGCTGGTGCTGGGCGCGGGCGGCGTGGTGATCGCGCGCATCGTCGCGGCGCGCCGGCGCGGGCCCGCGCTTCCTCCCGACGACACCCAGGCCTGGTGATGACCCTGTTCGTCCTCGTCGCGATCGGCATGACCCTGGCGACCCTCGCCCTGCTGACCACGGCCCTGCGCCGTGGCGCGCCACGTGTCGCACTCGCCGTGGGCGCGCTGGTGCCGGTGCTGGTCGGTGCGATGTATCTGATCGTCGGCACGCCGGCGGCGCTGGATCCCGATGAAGTCCGTGCGCCCGATTCGCTCGCCGAGGCGGTGACCCGTCTCGAAGACGACCTGCGACGGGACCCGCGTCAGCCCGAAGGCTGGCTGCTGCTGGGCCGCGCCTACGCCGGTCTGGAGCGGCCGGACGCCGCCCGCGACGCCATCGGCCGCGCCGCGCGCTTGCTGCCGGACGACGACGGCCTGCAGGTCGAATACGCCCAGGCGCGTGCGCACGCCGATCCCGACCGTCGTTTCGACGCCGAGGCCGTGCGCATCCTGCGCGAAGTGCTGGCACGCACGCCCGATCACCAGCACGCCCGCTGGTTTCTGGGCATCGCGCAACGCCAGGCCGGTGACGATGCCGGCGCGGTCGACACCTGGACTCCGCTGCTGGCCCAGCTCGATGCGGGCACCGCGGCCACGCTGCGTGCGCAGATCGACGTGGCGCGCGCCGCGGCCGGCCTGCCGGTGTCGGCGGACGACGCCGCGGCGACGCCTCCGGCGTCCCACGCAGTGCGGGTGCGCGTGCAGCTCGACGATGCGGCGCGCACGCAGCTCGCGCGCATGCCCCCGACCGCGCAGGTGTTCGTGATCGCACGCGCGACCGACGGCACGCCGATGCCGGTCGCGGTGCAGCGCCATGCGCCGGGTGCGTGGCCGCTGGAGATCGTGCTCGACGACGGCGATGCGCCGATGCCCACGCAGCGCCTGTCCACGCTCGATGCGGTCGAGGTGAGTGCGCGCCTCTCGGCCACGGGCAGTGCGGATCGCGCCGACGGCGATCTCGAATCGACGTCTGTCCGCGTCGCGCTGCCGGCGCGGGACACGATCGACCTGCTGATCCGCGGCGACTGACACCCGCCATGCGCCCGGGCATGACGGGCGCAGTCGCTACACTTGGCCGATGACCGAATTCATTCCACCGGGCACGCGCTTTGTCGATCTGCCCTCGCCGTTTCCGATGAAGCGCGGCGGCGCGCTGCACGGCGCACGCGTCGCGTTCGAAACCTGGGGCACGCTGGAGGCATCGCGTGGCAACGCGATCCTGATCGTCACCGGCCTGTCGCCCGATGCCCATGCCGCGTCTACCGGAGACGATCCCTCGCCGGGCTGGTGGGAGCCGATGCTCGGGCCGGGCAAGCCGATCGACACCGATCGCTGGTTCGTGGTCTGCGTCAATTCGCTCGGCAGTTGCAAGGGCTCGACCGGGCCGGCATCGATCGATCCGGCGACCGGCGCGCCGTATCGCCTGTCGTTCCCGGAGCTGTCGATCGAGGACGGCGCCGATGCCGCCGCGCACGTGGTGCGTGCACTCGGGATCACGCGACTGGCCTGCGTGATCGGCAACTCGATGGGCGGGATGACCGCGCTGTCGCTGCTGGCCCGGCATCCGGGTCTCGCCCGCACGCACATCAACATCTGCGGCGCTGCGCGCGCGCTGCCGTTCTCGATCGCGATCCGCTCGCTGCAGCGCGAGGCCATCCGCCTCGATCCGCACTGGAACGGGGGCGACTACGACGACAGCCGCTATCCCGAAAGCGGCATGCGCATGGCGCGCAAGCTCGGTGTGATCACCTACCGCTCCGCCCTGGAATGGGACGGGCGCTTCGGGCGCGTGCGTCTCGAATCGGACCGGCGCGACGACGAGGATCCGTTCGGCCTCGAGTTCGAGGTCGAAAGCTATCTCGAGGGCCATGCGCGGCGCTTCGTCCGTCGCTTCGATCCCAACTGTTATCTGTATCTGAGCCGGTCGATGGACTGGTTCGACATCGGCGACAGCATCGGCGGCTCCACCGAAGCCGGACTCGCGGCGCTGCCCATCGAACGTGCGCTCGCGATCGGTGTGCAGACCGACATCCTGTTCCCGCTGCAGCAGCAGCAACAGATCGCCGAGGGCCTGCGCGCGGGCGGTGTCGACGCGGCCTTCCTGCCGCTCGAATCGCCGCAGGGCCACGATGCGTTCCTGGTCGACATCGAACGCTTCGGCCCGGCCGTCGGCGGCTTTCTGGCATCGCTGTAGCGCCGCGGCCTGCAGGCGCGGAGCGCGCGGGCTAGACTGGGCCCATGATCCAGCCTCACACCGCGACCCTGCCCGACGTCGCGTTTCCCGGTCGCGATCGCCTGATCGCGGCCTTCGACGCCGCCGTGCTGCGCGGTGACGAGCATGCGGTCACGGCCGCGCTGCGCGATGCCATGTGCGAGGCGATCCGCGATCCGGTCGTGCAACTGCCCGCGTGCGTGCACACGCCGGTCGACGGCCACTACGCGCGCCGCGAGCTGTATCGCAGCCCGGTGCACGGCTACAGCCTCGTCGCGATGACCTGGGGGCCCGGCCAGGGCACGCCGATTCACGACCATGACGGGCTGTGGTGCGTCGAGGGCATCTGGCGCGGCACGCTCGAGATCGCCCAGTACGCCCTGCTGGAACGCGACGAGGAACGCTTCCGCTTTCTGGCGGCGACCGGCATGCAGGCCGGCGCAGGCAGCGCGGGCAGTCTGATCCCGCCGCACGAGTACCACACGATCCGCAATGCCAGCGCGGCGACGGTGGCGGTGTCGCTGCACGTCTATGAAGCGCCGATCCGGCGCTGCGCGCGTTTCGATCCGATCGGTGACGGCTGGTATCGACGCGTCGACAGCGCGTTGCCGGCCGACGCCACCGGTTGACCGCTCGGCCCTGCGCGCGCGCGATCGCGTCGCGCCGCGGGAATCACTCGTCGGCGAGCAGGCGGGCGACTTCGACGCGCAGCGTGCGGCCTCCCTCGATCAGCCACGCCTGGCCTTCGACGACGATGCCGTCGCCGACGTGGGCCTTGTCCACCAGGCCGTCCTCGATCGCGCCCCCCGATGCGGCGTCGAACCGCACCTGCTGCGGGATGTTCGAGACCGGCTGGACCGCCTCGGGGCGTACCGCGGGCGGCTGCCCCTCGACATTCGAGACGAGGTAGCCGTTCGGACACGGCGCACGCACGCAGCGGATGTTGCTCAGATGCACGCGGAACACGCCACGCGCCAGGTGGATCTGGCCCGCGGGCGGTGCCGGCACGCTCTGCAGCTCGCGCTCGGCGACCGGTTCGGCATCCGCCAGCCGCGGTCCCGGCGCCGTGGCGCAGGCCGCGGCGGTCATGGCGATCACCGCGGCGAGTCCCGAGCGCAGACCGGGCCGGCTCGGCCGGGTGGACGTCGATGGGCGGTTGGCCTTGGGCATGGGAACTCCGGACACACCGGCGGGCACCGGCCCGCGGATCATGCCTGTCCCGATGTTCGGATTGCGCAAAGACGAGCCTGGCCCTTCGCCGCGATCCGCTATACTCCGCGTCCGCGCCGGAGTGGCGGAATGGTAGACGCAGCGGACTCAAAATCCGCCGCCCTTAAAAGCGTGCGGGTTCGAGTCCCGCCTCCGGTACCAGGCCGCACGCCGGCCATGCGCGACGCACGACGCTGTGCGTTCGGACACGACGGCGCCGTCGACGCCATCGGCTAGCATCGGCGTCATGTGCCTGATCGCCATCGCGTGGAAGACGCGCCCCGACCTGCCGCTGGTGCTGATCGCCAACCGCGACGAGCTGCATGCCCGCCCGACGGCCGCAGCAGGCCCCGACCCCGAAGCGCCCGATGTGTACGGCGGGCGCGATCTCGGCCGCGGCGGCAGCTGGTTGCAGGTCACGGCGCGGCGACGGCTTGCGGCTGTCACCAATGTGCGTGCCGGACGGGACGTGGACACGGCGGCGCGCTCGCGGGGCTGGCTGGTGCGTGATTTCGTTCGCGGCGACCGCTCGGCGGGCGACTTCGCGCGTGCGCTCGAGGCCGATGCCGCCGACTACGGACGCTTCAACCTGTTGCTCTGGGACGGCGACGCGCTGTGGTTCGCAGGCAACCATCCCGGCTTCGACGCGCGCGCGGTCACCCCGGGCCTGCATGCGATGTCGAACGGCGCCTTCGATGCGCCGTGGCCCAAGAGCACTTCGGCCGCGCGCACATTGCAGCAGTGGATCGAGAGGCAGCCGCCGGGAGCCGGCATCGACCGCGACGCGGCCGCCACCGGCGAGACCGTCGACGCGCAGCTCGCGCCGCTGTTCGCGGGGTTGCGCGATACGCGTACCGCGCCGGATGCCGCCCTGCCCGACACCGGCGTCGGCCTGGCGCTCGAGCGGCGTCTGTCGCCACCCTTCATCGAAGACCCGGTGTACGGCACGCGTTGCAGCAGCGTGGTGCTGGCCGGCGCAGGCGGACTCGTGTTCGCCGAGCGCCGGTTCGCGGCGGCGGGCGGCGCGGTGGGCGCCTCGCTGGCGCGCATTCCGACCGCCTGACGGCCGTTACGGCGAGATCGCGGTGCAGCGCACCGGAGCGTCGTTCTCGAGACTCTGTTCCCAGCCGTTGGCGCTGCGCGTGGCCACGGTGTTGTTGATGCAGCTCTCGGACGCGCCCGCCTGGCGCGCGGTCACCGGGCCGGGAAGTTCGCGGCCGGGCTCGGCGCCGGCGCCGGCCGGCGTGGCGCCTGTCCACGCCGGTACCGGCTCGGCCGATGGCGCGCTCGCTGCGGGTGCCGGTGTCACCTCCGGCTCGACCGATGTCGGCGCCGGCAGGACCGCGACCGGATCGGCAGGCGGCACGGCGGCCACCGGCGTGGGCAACGGCGCGGGTTCGACGACCGGCGCTTGGGCCGGCGCCTCCGAGACCACGGGCGCAGCGGTCTCGACCGGCGCCGCCGGCCACAGCCGGGCGCTGATCCAGTTCGCCGCGAGCTGGCCGATCAGCACCGCCAGCAGGACCGGCAGGAAGAACGCCCACGGCGAACGCGGCGTCTCGAACTCACGGGAATCACGCATGACGATGGCGCTCCTTCGGTATCGGGAATGGACGCAGGGTGCGCCCGGCAGCGCCTGGATACCAGGGTCCGGACCGGCGCGCGGTGACGTCTGCGCACCGGGATCCCGCCAACGCCTGCGCGCCCCCCGCCGCGCGGGCGCTGCCCGACTCACGGCCTCGGCCACGGCCACCAGCCCCGCCCCGTCAGCGCGTAGCGGTCGGCCGCGCGTTCGAAGCGGTTGCGCACGCTCACCCCGCCGCACAGCAGGTACAGCGGCAGGAACAGGGGACCGAGCACCATGTACTGGTAGACATGGGCGCGCTCGTGGTCCGAGAGACGGATCGCCGCATCCACGCACAGGCCCGCGCGGTGCGAATACGTGGTGCAGGCCGTATCGAGGGATTCGCCGGTATGCAGGATCACGTTGCCGAACGTGATCGCGCCGCCGGGGCCCCACGGCCAGCGCTGGAACACCAGCGCATGATCGACTGCGCGCCAGTGCGGCCGCGCGCCCCGGACCATGCCGGCGAGACCGGCGACGAGACCGATCAGCGTATTGGGCAGCGTCCACAGCGCGCCCAGCGACAGGCCGAACGCACGGCGCACGGACGGATCAGCCCTCGCCTTCGGGCATCAGCAGCCACAGCAGCAGATAGACGAACACGCCTGGAAACGCGGCCGATACCACCGAAATCACCACGAACAGCGCCCGCACGACCGTCGGATTCCAGCCGAACCGGCGCGCGACACCGCCGAGCACTCCGGCGACGACGCGATCTCGGCGGGTGCGGCTCAGTGTCGGCATGGACGTGGACATACGGAGGGTTCCCGGGCGTCAGCTGCGTTGCGCGAGCCAGTCGTGGATGGCCGCCGGCACCTGGGTCTGGGCGCGGCCCGAGACGTAGATGCCGATATGGCCGCCGCGGAACGAGAGTTCCGAATAGTCCTGCGTCCCCACCAGATCGCGCAACGCGCGTGAGGCATCCGGCGGCACCAGATGGTCCTGCTCGGCGAAGATGTTGAGCACCGGCATTTCGACCAGGCCCAGGTGCACGTCCCGCTCGCCGATGACGATGCCGCCGTTGACGAAGCCGTTGCCCTGGTAGAACTGCTTGATGTACTGGCGGAAGGTCTCACCCGCCTGATCCGGCGAGTCGAAGATCCACTTCTCCATGCGCAGGAAATCCTCCAGCGCCGCCGCGTCGTCGAGAATGTCGACCATGCCGACGTACTTCTGCACCAGCAGCCGCCACGGCTTCAGCGTGAGGTAGCAGGCGTTCATCATGTCGGCGGGCACGTTGCCCAGGGTGTCGACGAACAGGTCGACATCGAGGTCGCGCGTCCAGTGCGCGAGCATGTTGTCGGCCGTGTGGAAATCCACCGGCGTGACCATCGTGATCAGGTTGCGTACGCGTTCCGGGTGCAGCGCGGCATAGCTCAGCGCGAAGGTCCCGCCCTGGCAGATGCCGAGCAGGTTGATCGCGTCCAGCCCACTGCCGCGGCGCAGATGATCGACGGCGCCGCCGAGGAAGCGTTCGATGTAGTCCTCGAGCGTGAGAAACCGGTCGGAGCGGTCGGGATACCCCCAGTCGAGGATGTAGACATCCTCGCCGCGTTCGAGCAGCCCTTTGACGATGGACCGGTTGGCCTGCAGGTCGACCATGTACGGCCGGTTGACCAGTGCATAGGCGATCAGCAGCGGCACCGTGGCCGTCGGCGCCTTGTCGCCGATGAACCGGTACAGCACGACCTTGCCGTCGCGCCAGACTTCCTGCTTCGTCGTGGCGCCGTAGTCGAAATCACCGACGTCGCGCATCGTCCGCAGCGCGGCGCCGAGCTTGTGCTGCATGTGCATCGTGTCTTCGGCGATGCGCTGGGGAGTGATCTGGAGTGTGCTCATGTCAGCGCTTCCGTCGGCCGGACTTGCCGGACGTCATCGGGGCGGGCGCCTCGGGAATCGGCGAGACGAACCCGTGATTGGGCAGCCGCCCCGCGCGCGATGGCGCCGGCGCGGCTGCGCGCGTCGCCCGCTTGGCCGGCGACGCGGACGCGCCACGGGCGGATCCGCGTCGTGAGCCACTGCCGGTGCGCGAGGCCCGTGCGGGCACGCGGCGCTGCGGGCGGGCGGTTCCGGCCACCGCATCGCGCGCCGTGGTCGCGGCGGCGACAGCCGTGCCCGTCGGCACTGCGCCCGACGCGGCTGCGGCGCGGCGACCGGTGCCGGAACGGCCAGCGGTCTTGCGGGGCTTCGCGACGGTCCTGTTCGCAGACCCCGGCGTCTTTGCCGCGGCCTTCTTTGCTGCCGTCTTTCGGGCCGGCGCTTTCTTCGCAGGCGCTTTCCCGGCTGGCGCCTTCTTCGCCGCTACCTTCTTTGCCGCTGCTTTCTTTGCCGCCGCTTTTTTTGCGGGTGCCCTCTTCGCCGCTGTCTTCGCCCCGGCTGCCGATCTCGCCGGAGTGTCGTCCGAGCCCGCGTTCGTCCTGGCAATCTTTCTGGCGCCCGTCTTCCTCGGTCCCGTCTTCTTCGCCGCCGTCTTCGACCGCGTGGTGCCGGTGACGTGCGCGGCCACCGTTCGCGACGCACCCGCTGCCGGCGAGGAATCCGTGCCCGCCTCGACCTCGGCCGGCGTTGTTCCCACGCGTGTGGGGCCCGCGGGCCGACGCGGCGGCGTCGATGCGGTCGCGGCAGGCGAACGGTCTGCGCTCGCGCCGGCATCGAGCGTTTCGATGCGGTCGCGCAGGCGCCGTACCACGCGCTCGAGATCGGCCAGCTTGCGATGCGCGCCATCGAGTTCGGTGCGGGTGGGCAGGTCGAACTGGCGGCACAGCTGCTCGATCTCGGCCTGTACCGCCTGACGCAGACGCATCTGGCCCGCCACCATCTCGGCATAGGCACTGCGGAACGGCGGCGAGAGCGCGACGTCCGCGTACGCATCCTCGGCGGCGTCGATCCACAGATCGAAGAGCGCACGGGGTGACTCGATCGGCTGGGCCGGGTCCCGCTCGCGCAGGCGCCGTTCGAAGTGTGCGAACGCATCCTGCGACGCCTGCTGCAACAAGCCCTGGAACGCCTGCTGGCTGTGCTGGTAATCGGCGAGTGCATGCGCGAACCCCTGCCAGCGCTCCTGGTGCTCGCGTGCGAGGCCGAACGTCGGCAACGCGTGCCATGGCCGGCCGCCGTCAACGGACGCACCCAGCAGCGGTGCCAGCCGCTGCATCCAGGTGTCCCAGCCCTGGAGGCCCGGACCATCGAGACCCGACAGCATCTGCGCGAAGGGGTTGGCGCCGGCACCGCCGAGCATGTCCCGCCAGGCCGCCGTCACGGCCTCGGGTGTCGCGTTCTGACCGGCCAGGCGACCGGCGAGCTGCTGCATCTGTTCGAACCACGCGCCCGCCTGCCCGTTGACACGCGCGAGCAGGTCGTCGAGGCCTCCACGCGGCGCGCCCGACTGCTGCATCCACCAGTCGCGCACGCCCTGCCACGGATCGGCCGGCGCGGCGAACGCACCCGGCATGCCGAATCCCGACATGCCCGGCGTCGTCGCCCCGGGCATCGTGCGTTGCAAGGCGTCCTGCCACGCGTTCCAGTACTGCCGCGCCAGACGTTCGAGTTCCGCGCCCGGCGCTGCCGGGCCGTGCCCACCGTTAGCCATCATCCGCTCCTGCCGCAGTCGCCCGATCATAACAACAGCCCGCGACCGCGCCGCATGCTCAGAACTTGGGAATACGGAGCGTCTTGCTGATCATCAACGAGCCCGACAACGCGAACACCAGCACCAGCGGGTGCAGCATCCACGGACCGATCTGCACCGCGCCCAGCCACAGCGCCTCGCCGATGCGGCCCTGCCACGCCGCGATCGCGAGCAGCCCCACCAGCAGCAGACTCGAAGGAATCGGCGTGCCTTCGAAATGCTTCACCTTGTCGCCGCCATCGGAGAGGGTTTCGGCAGTGACGTTGTAACGCGCCAGGCGGCTGACGCCGCAGCACACGAAATAGCTCAGCACGATCCAGTCCCAGCCGCCCTGCATGCCACAGGCGTAGGCGAGCGCTGCGGGCGCGATGCCGAACGAGATCACGTCGGCCAGCGAATCCAGCTCCCGGCCGAGCGTGGAGGCGACCTTGCGCCAGCGCGCGATGCGCCCGTCGAGCGCGTCGAACGCGAATGCCAGCGGAATCAGGGCCATGCCGGCGAGGAGGTCGCGCCGGTCGCCGTCCTGCAGGAAGCGCATCGCCGCGAACACCGCGCCGGTGCCGCAGAACGCGTTGGCCAGGGTGAACCAGTCGGCGAGATGGAAGTCGCGCAGCATCGAGAAGTGGCGTGAACGGGGCATCGGATCTCCGAGGGCGATGGGCCTTGATCGGAATGGTGACGCGTGCGACGGCGCCCGTGTGTGAGCTTGACAGGTAGATATCATTTAGATATCAATTAGCCGACTTCCAGGGGATGCGCCATGAAAGAACATTCGCTTCGCTCCTTGCCGGGCATTCCGGTGCTGCTGGCCCAGCTGCTGATCCTGGCGGGCTGCGGCTGGCTGATCGCCACCGGCGCCGGACCCGGGCCCGCGGTCGCGGTGATCGTCGGCCTGCTCACCGCGTTTTCGGCGATCGGGCTGTACATGGTGGAACCCAACCAGGCCGCGGTGATCAGCCTGTTCGGCAAGTACGTCGGCACCGTGAAGGACAACGGCCTGCGCTGGAACAACCCCTTCTTCACCAAGAAGAAGGTCAGCCTGCGAGTGCGCAATTTCGAAAGCGGCCGGCTCAAGGTCAACGAGCTCGACGGCAGCCCGATCGAGATCGCCGCGGTGATCGTGTGGCGGGTCGTCGACTCGGCCGAGGCGGTGTTCAACGTCGACAGCTACGAGAGCTTCGTGCACATCCAGTCGGAGGCGGCGCTGCGCGCGATGGCGACGAGCTACCCCTACGACCAGCACGAAGAGGGCCAGATCGCGCTGCGCAGCCACCCGATGGAGATTTCCGACCGCCTCAAGGAGCATCTGGACGAGCGCCTGACCGCGGCCGGCGTCGACGTGCTCGAGGCGCGCATCAGCCATCTCGCCTACGCCCCCGAGATCGCCCACGCCATGCTGCAGCGCCAGCAGGCCAATGCGGTCATCGCGGCGCGCACGCGGATCGTCGCCGGCGCCGTGGGCATGGTGGAGATGGCGCTCGCCGAACTGCAGAAGAGCGGCCTCGTACAGCTCGACGAAGAACGGCGCGCGACGATGGTCAGCAATCTGCTGGTCGTGCTGTGCTCCGATCGCGGCACCCAGCCGGTGGTCAACACGGGATCGCTGTACTGATGGACACGCACCACGTGGCCGCGCTGGTCTTCGCGCTGATGGCCCTGCCCTCGTTCGTGTTCGCCCGTTGGCTCGCCGGCGGCCGCCTGCCGCTGGCCGGCGACAGCGGGATGACCGTTCGCGACAAGGCCCTGCTCGACAGCCGGCTCGCCCGCCTGATGCGCATGATCGGTCTGGCGATGCTCGCCACCGCGCTCGGCGTGGGCCTGTGGGGCGACGACGAACGCCGGCTCGCGATGGTCGTCGTGGTCATGGTGCTGGCGGTGAACGGCCTGGCGGCGGCGTGCATCTGGGTGGTCGCCAGCGCGCGTCGGCAGGCGCGCGGAGGCCGGGGTTGAGCGAGAAGAAGGCCTATCCGCTGCGCATCAACGCGAGCATTCTCGCGGCCGTGCAGCGCTGGTCGGACGACGAGCTGCGCAGCGTCAACGCGCAGATCGAATACGTGCTGCGCGACGCGCTGCGCAAGGCCGGGCGGCTGCCCGCGGACGACCCGCCGGCCGAAGGCACCGCGTCCGAATGAGCACCTGGTGGCCGCGACTGCGCAAGGTCTGGGCGATCGGCGGCAGCCTGGCGCTGGCGGTCTGGGTCGCGTGGTGCGCGATCGCGTTCCAGCCGTCCGCGCTCGCGCGCGCGGCCCTGGCCGACTCGGCGCAGGTGCGCGTTCGCGCGACGGCCGATGCGTGGGTGTTCGAGCCGGTGACGCGCGCCGCGAACGCCCGCTCGCTGCTGTTCTTCCCCGGCGGGCTGGTGGACGCGCGTGCCTATGCGCCCTTGATGCAGGCCGTCGCGCAGGGCGGACATCGCGCGGTCCTGGTCCGCACGCCGTGGCGCGGGGCGTTCGGGCAGGCCGAAGCGCCGGCGACGCTCGTCGCGGCGCATGCGATCACGCGGACGCTGGGCGGCCCGTGGGTCGTCGGCGGGCACTCGCGTGGCGGCAAGGCGGCGGCCGCCTATGCACAGCGGTATCCGGGCGACGTCGATGCGCTGGTGCTGGTGGGCACCTCGCATCCGCGTGACATCAGTCTGCGCGATGCGCCGTTCGCGGTGATGCAGGTGCTGGGCGACCGCGACCCGATCGCCAGCCTGGCGCGCGCCGACCGCAACCGCCATCGCCTGCCCGGGCACACGACGCGCCGCGTGCTCCACGGCGCCAATCATTCGCAGTTCGGCGACTACGGCTTCCAGCCCGGAGACCGTTTCGCACACATGCCGCGGAATGCGCAGCGCGCGGCCACGGCGGCGGCCTTGCACACGGCGCTCGCAGGCGGCGCCCCCTCTCTTTCCCCGATGGACGCACGACGATGACGACACGCTGGCAGTACAAGGTCGAGACGGTGAAGCTCGGCTCCCTGGGCAGCCTCAAGCCCGAGCGGATCGAGGAGAAGCTGCAGGCGCTGGGACTCCAGGGCTGGGAGCTGGTCAACGCCGTGCACGCCACGCAGTGGGGCCCCACCCTGCTCTTCATGAAGCGGCCGGCATGAGTGCGCTCGAAGCGGCGCGACCTCGGCTCCGCCAGGATCTGCGCATCGCGGTCCTTCTGGCCGCGGTCGCGGCCCTGGCGACGGTCGCGGTGTTTCCGTATCTGCTGCAGGTCGCGCCGGGACGCTTCGACGCCGTACCGGTTCCACTGTGGGCGCTGATGGCGATCCAGGCTCTGCAGATGTTCATCGTGATCGCCTTGCTGGCCTGGGCCGGGCTGCGCATGGGCCATCGCATCGGGTTCGGCAGCCCCTTGCTGCAGCGCTGGATCAACGACCACGCGGCGCCGCCGATGCGGGCGCTGCGTCCCGGGCACAGCGCGATGCTCGGCGCGGGCGCGGCGGCGGCGATCCTGCTGCTGTCCTCGGTCCTGGATCCGTGGCTGCTGCCGCCGGCCAGCGTGGACATGCAGGACATCGCGGGCGCCCGCAGCGCGCTGTACGGCCTGCTGGCGTCGCTCTACGGCGGCATCGTCGAAGAGCTGCAGCTGCGGCTGTTCCTGATGACCCTCGTCGCCTGGAGCCTGACCTGGCTGATGCGCCGCGGGCGCGGCTTCGACGGCCGCGTGTCGCCGGCGGTCGCATGGGTCGCGATCGGCGTCGCGGCCCTGCTGTTCGGCGCCGGCCATCTGCCCGCGGCCGCCGGCATCTGGGGCCTGGATGCGGGCGTGGTCGTGCGCACGGTGCTGCTCAATGCGATCGGCGGCGTGGTCTTCGGCTGGCTGTACTGGAAACGCGGCCTGGAGATGGCGGTGCTGGCGCACTTCGCCGCGGACATCGTGCTGCACGTGCTGGTGCCGCTGCTGATGCCGCGGACCATCCTGTAAGCGGCGTCGCCCAGGCTAAGCTGACGGCATGGGTCGTTCGCATCCCCGCATTCTGCTCAACACGCGACAGATCGAACTCTGGCCGGCCGATCTGCTGCGCGCCCGCGGCAATCACGATGCCCGCGTGCTCGCGCGCGCGCGCTGGGTGCTGCGCCGCAAGCGCGATGGCCGCTTCCTGGCCGCGGCCCTTCCCGAGGGCCTGGCGACCCTGCTGCCCGGCTGGCAACACGACACGTGTGCCGACGCCGCATTGGATCTGCTCGATGCCCATGGGCCGCGCGGAAACGCACCCGCCGCCGGCCTGCTGCCGGTCGACGACCTGCAGGCGCGGCTCGATACGCTCGGACTCGACGCCGATGCCTATGCGGCGCGCACCGGCCTCGCGCTCGTCCCCGAGCCGGCGTGGCTGGCGTTCGCCGGCTTCGATCGCTACCGGCGGCCGCTCTGGCTCACGCCGGCCGCGGCGCGGGCGTGGGCGCATCTGCGTGAGGCGGCGCGACGCGACGGCATCGCGCTCGATGCGGTGTCCGGCTATCGCAGCCACGATTACCAGCTCGGCATCGTCGAGCGGAAACGGGCACGCGGGATTGCGCTCGACGCGATCCTCGCGGTCAACGCGGCCCCCGGCTTCAGCGAGCATCATGCCGGCACCGCGCTCGACATCAGCACGCCGGGCGAGCCCGCTGCCGAGCCCTCGTTCGAGACGACGCCGGCCTTCGCCTGGCTGCAGCGCAATGCCGGGCGTCACGGGTTCGGGATGAGCTATCCGCGCGACAACCCGCACGGCATCGTCTACGAACCCTGGCACTGGAACCACCGCGACGCCTGAGCGGCACGGGTGTTTCCGGCCCGGCACGCACCACGCACCGCGGCGTCGCTCACTCCTGCGAGCGCGGCGTCGAGACCGGGACCGCGCCCCCGGCATCGGCCACCCGCCACAGCGTCAGCGCCGCCAGCGAGCGCCAGGGGCGCCAGACGGCACCGCGCGTCGCCAAGGCCTTCGCCGTCGGGAGTTCCTCCAGCCCGTCCACACGCTGCAGGCCCTTGCGCACGCCCAGATCGTCCACCGGCAGCACGTCGGGCCGCCCGAGCCGGAAGATCAGCATCATCTCCACCGTCCAGCGTCCGATGCCCCGCACCGGCGTCAGCGCATCGACGATGGCGTCGTCGTCCATCCACGCCATGCGCCGCAACGACGGAATCTCCCCGGCCCGCTCGCGCCGCGCGAGATCGCGCAGCGCCATCGCCTTGTTGCCCGAGACACCGCATGCGCGCAGCGCGCGGTCGTCGATGCGGTCGAGGCTGTCGGCGTGCAGACGCGGACAACCGGTCGCGGCCTCCACCCGGCCGACGATCGTCGCGGCCGCTTTGCCGCTGAGTTGCTGGTAGAGGATCGCGCGCGCCAGCGCATCGACCGGATCGAACGGTCGTCGCCAACCCGCGGGCGCCAGCTGCGGTCCCAGCCGCCGCATCCAGACCGCGAGTGCGCGGTCGCGCGCCAGATGCGCGTGCGCGCCGGCCAGATCGAAGCCGCGCACATGATGCGGCATCGCTCAGCGTCGCAGCGCCGCGAGGGCGTACAGCAGCCAGCCGAGCATCGTCAGCCCGCCGCCCCAGGGCGCGAACATCGACGGGCCGTCCAGCAGGTGGCGCGACACCAGCGCGCCCGCGAACAGCAGCGTCCCGAGCAGGAGCGCGAACAGTCCCAGCTTCGCGAGTCCGTCCCGTTCTCCCCGCGCCAGCGCGGCCAGTGCCAGCCCATGGCCGAATGCATAGACCGCCGCGGTCTGCAACGCCGCACGCGCATCACCGTCCACGCCGTGCCCCGCGTAGGCGGCCAGCGCGACCGCCATGCCGGCGAGCAAGGCACCGCACGCGGCCAGCGCCGCCGCTCCCCCTTCCGACCTGCGCATCCCGTTCCCTCGCATGACGGACGCACGCGGCGCCCGTCCCTCCAAACGAAACACGCCGCATCCAGATGGATGCGGCGTGTGGTCTACATCGTCACGGGCGGCCGGCGTTACGGCTGCGCGCGCAGCGTCCAGAACACCTCGAACTCGCCGTTCTCGGTGAAGGCCGCATCGATGCCGTTGCGATAGAACTCGTACGGACGGTCGGTGACCTCGTAGCCCTGGGTCAGCGCCCAGGCGCGGACCGCGTTGCGGACGTTGTCGAGTTCCGCCATGAAGCCACGGTAGTTGGCCTTCGCCGCGCGGCCCGCCTGGGTGCGCACGTAGGTCACCGGACCCAGCAGTTCCAGACCGGTCAGCTCGGGGGCGTCGGTGGTGGCCGACTCGACCGGGGCGGCCGCGACCTCCTCACCTTCGGCAGCGGGCGCGGCCGGCGCAGCGCCACCGGTGCCACGCGTGCGCACCGGCAGCGCGATGTCGAAGGTGTAGGTCTCACGACCCAGTTCGGTGGTGATCACCCGCAGCGGACCGGCCGCTTCGAGATTGTTGGCCGCCATCGTGCGGTTGATCCACTCCAGATTCGACTTCATCGAATCCTGGATGATCTGGTTGTTGCGCTCGACACCGCCGGCGCTGACCAGCAGCAGGTTCTCCACCGGGCGGTCGACGGCCGCCAGATCGGTGAGCGTGCTGCCCTCGACGCGGTAGTCGACGTTCGGCACCGACGCCAGCATGTTGCCCATCTGGCCCAGGCCGAGCTTCATGTCGTCACCGACGTTGCGGCTGACGTACAGACCCGCGAAACGACCGAGCAGATCCCAGCCGTAGTCGACGTTGTAGGTCTGGGTGATCTCGATGTTGCGGTTGTTGCGACCCGTCGGACGCAGCACGAAGGCCATCGTCTTGTTGTTGCCGCGCTGCTGGTTCTCGAGCGCGTAGACCACGCGGGTGTCGGGCACCGACTCGGTGATCTCCCAGCTGCCCTCGCCGATACGGCTGTCTTCGGAGCTGTACTCGATACGGGCGCCGACGCCGGCATCCGGACCGGACACGCGGAGCTGCACGGCGGGGTCGTAGCGCGGGATCGCCGACCAGTCCTTGAAGCGGCGGACGCTGTTGATCGTATCGAAGACGATCGACTGCCGACGGTTGGTCTCGACCGATTCGGTCAGCGTGCGGCTGGAGGGAAGCAGTACGGCGACCACCAGGAACAGCACGGCAACGATGACACAAGAGATCAGCAGCTCAAGCAGACGGGTCATTCAGGGTTCTCCAGGACCAATTCCGGCCCCACGGGCGCAGACCCGCAATCGTAGCAAGTTGCGCGATGACGAGCGAGTCTGGAAATACTCGCATGGATGGGCCGCGACGCCGGATGTCCATCGGTGGGCAGCCGGCGGGCATCCGGCCGCACTGTCGGCCGCACCGTGTCCGCCATCGCGGCGCGGCGATGACGGTCCGGCGTGCCCGCGGCGGGACGGACCACGCGCGCGCGCCGCCGGCTCGGACGGCGGACAGGCCCGCTCACGGCCGCTTCTTCGCGGCACTGCGCTGCGGTGGGCGGGACATCCTGCGATCAGACCAGTTGCAGCTCGAACGCCTTCAGAACCGCCCGGGTGCGATCGCGCACGCCGAGCTTGGACAGGGTGAGCACGGCCCGCGTGCGAGGCACCGCCTCGCGGGCCGTGGGACCGCCCACCGCGCGGCGGTGGGCCGGCCGTCCTGCCGTCAGACCAGTTGCAGCTCGAAGGCCTTGAGCACGGCCCGGGTGCGGTCGCGCACGCCGAGCTTGGACAGGATGTTCGACACGTGGTTCTTGATCGTGCCCTCGGCGACGCCGAGCGAGTTCGCGATCTCTTTATTGGAGAAGCCGCCGGCCATCAGGCGCAGGATCTCGGTTTCGCGGTCGGTCAGCGGGTCCGGCCGGTCGAGGCTGACGAAGTCGTTGCGCATCTGCTCCAGCCCGGTCAGCAGGCGCTGGGTGACGGCGGGCTGCACCAGTGATCCGCCGGCGGCCACGGTGCGGATCGCGCCCACCAGCTGGTCGAGCGAGACGTCCTTGAGCAGATAGCCTTTCGCCCCGGCCTTGATGCCGGCCAGCACGAGCTGGTCGTCGTCGAAGGTGGTGAGAATGATGGTCGGCGGCAAGGCCCCGGCGCGGGCCAGCGCCTGCACCGCCTCGAGGCCCGACATCGCCGGCATGCGCATGTCCATCAGCACCACGTCGGGCTGAAGACCGGGAATCAGATCGACGGCCTGGCGTCCGTCGGCCGCTTCGCCGACGACCTCGATGCCGCCGTCGAGCGCGAGCAGCGAGCGGATGCCCTGGCGGACTAGGGTCTGGTCGTCGACCAGGCAGACTCGGATCATGGTGCCTCCCGTTGGCTCGCGCGCGTTCACGGCGGATCGGTCGCGGTGGTGTCCCCGGCCACGATCCCCGGCGCAGCATCGCGCACGCGGCCGTCCTCCGCCAGCGGCAATTCCAGGCGCAGGATGAAACCGCGGTCCGGCGCCGTATCGACCTCCAGGCTTCCACCGTAGGCCGCCAGCCGCTCGCGCATGCCGTTGAGTCCGTTGCCGGCACGCGCACTCTCGGCGCCGCGGCCGTCGTCACGGGCATCGAGCAGGACCGACGCGTTGTTGCGGGTGTAGCGCAGGCGCAACAGGCTCGCCCCGGAGTGGCGGACCGCGTTGGTGATGATCTCCTGGGTGCAGCGCAGCAGCACGTGGGCGCGCTCGGGGTCGTCGACGAGGAACTGAAGCGGCATTTCCATGTCCACCCGGAGACTGGGCACGTTCTCGGCCAGCGGCAGCAGCGTGGCGCGCATGTCGATGGCATCGTCGTCGCGCAGTTGGCTCACAGCCTCGCGCACGTCGCTGAGCAGCAGCTTGGCCAGCGTCTGGGCCTGGCCCACGTGCTCCTGCGCCGGCCCCGAGGCCAGATGGCTCGCGATCTCGAGGTTCAGGCTCAACGCGGTGAGGTGGTGGCCGAGCAGATCGTGCAGTTCGCGCGAGATGCGGGTGCGCTCGTTGACCCGCACGCTTTCCGCCAGCAGCGCACGGGTGGCGCGCAGCTCGGCATTGAGCCGGCGCTGGTCCTCGCGCGCCTGGGCCTGCTGGCGCGCCACGAGACCGGTGACGAAGACGAAGCCGGTGAAGCCCACGTACAGCGCGGCCTGCAGCACCGCCTCGGCGAGCGTGAAATCCAGGCCGCGTACGTACACCGGCACGATCACGAACTCGCAGGCCACGAGCAGCGCCACCCCTATCCAGACCGGCAGCAGCCAGGGCAGCACGCAGGCGACCACCATCAGCAGGATGCTGCCGAGGCCGGTCTGGCTGTAGTAGCTGATCCCGATCGCACTGCCCACCAGCAGCAGGAGCAGCAGTTGGTCGAACCTGCCGATCCGGCGCTCGCCCAGGCCACGGGTCAGCCAGCCGTAGCTGAGTCCGAACACTGCCCAGGCCGTCCACGTGGGCCAACTGTCGAGGACGGCGCGCTGCCCGCCCTCCCCCAACTGCTCGACAGGCGCCATCGTCACCATCAGCAGCGGCAGGCCGATGACCGCCCAGGTGAAGAGGCCGGCGATGCGCAGCAGGCGGTTGTGGTTCAGATGCCGGATCATGGCGGCATGTTAGGCGCAGGCTCGCCGGCGGCGGAGGGCCTGAAGTCATGCCAGCCGTCGACGCCGGTGGCCGGCATGCAATAATCACGCCCTGCGACGCACCCCGGCCGACCGACCGGTGCCCGCGTCCCAAGGTCCGCTTCATGGAGTCTGGAATGTCGATCGTCGTCCGCGACGTGCGCGAGCACGAGCTGGATTCCATCCTCGAACTCAACAACGCCGCCGGCCCCACGATCCTGCCCCTGGATGCCGCCCGCCTGCGCCGCCTCTACGAGGGCGCCGAGTACTTCCGCGTCGCCGAGCGTGACGGTGGGATGGTCGGATTCCTGATCGGCTTCGGCTCGGGCAGCACCCACGACAGCAGCAACTACGCGTGGTTCGGCAGCCATTACCCCGATTTCTTCTACATCGACCGCATCGTGGTCGCGAGCCGTCGCCGCGGCGGTGGTGTCGGGCGTGCGTTCTACGCCGACGTGCAGAGTTTTGCCGAGGTCCGCTATCCGCTGCTGACCTGCGAGGTCTTCATCGAACACGAGAACGACCCGGTGCGTCTGTTCCACGGCAGCTTCGGCTTCCGCGAGGTCGGCCAGCACGTCATGCCGGGCACCGACATCCGCGCCTCGATGCTGGTCAAGGATCTCTGCAGCTATCCCTGGGTGCGCGAAACCTACGGCGGCACCCTGCCCGACGTGGACTGGCTGCGCCGCCGTCAGGTCGCCGGCACCGCCGACGGAGCACACCGCTGATGGCCGGGCAGCCCGCGGGCAGTACCGCGACGTTCGAGCAGGCCGGCGAGCTGAAGATCGGCCAGGTGGGCATCGCCAACCTGCGCATCCGCACGCTCGACGTCGAGCGCCTGGGCGCGGAAATGCGCGACCGCGTGAAGCGCGCGCCGAAACTGTTCGAACGCGCCGCCGTGATCCTCGATTTCGGCGGGCTCGCCGCCACGCCCGATGTCGCCACCGCCACCGCGCTGATCGACGCGTTGCGCGACGCCGGCGCGTTGCCGGTCGCCCTGGCCTGGGGCAATGCCGACAACGCGGCGCTTGCCGAGGCCCTGGGCCTGCCGCTGCTGTCGAAGTTCCGCGCCCAGTACGAAAGCGCCGACACCGGCGCCGCCGCCCCCGTTCGCGCGGCGCCCGCGCCCCAGGCCGCCGCACCCGCACCGGCGCCGCCGCCGGCCGCAGCGGTCGAACCCGGCCTGATGCAGACCACCGCGGTGCGCTCGGGGCAGCAGCTCTACGCACAGAATCGCGACCTGACCGTGCTGTCCCAGGTCGGCGCCGGCGCCGAGGTCATCGCCGACGGCTCGATCCATATCTACGGCCCGCTGCGCGGACGCGCGCTGGCCGGTGCGAAAGGCAATACCAGCGCCCGCATCTTCTGCCGCAGCTTCCAGGCCGAGCTCGTGGCCGTGGCGGGCCAGTACAAGGTGCTCGACGACATTCCACGCGAACTCCATGGCAAGGCCGTCCAGGTCTGGCTGGAGCATGACGAATTGAAGATCGCCGCACTCGAGTGACGGCGACATACCAGGAGATGTGTTTTGGCTGAGATCATTGTGGTCACCTCGGGCAAGGGCGGCGTGGGCAAGACCACCAGCAGCGCCAGCATCGCGATCGGCCTCGCCCGGCAGGGCAAGCGCACGGCGGTCGTCGATTTCGACGTGGGCCTGCGCAACCTCGACCTGATCATGGGCTGCGAGCGGCGCGTGGTGTACGACCTGGTCAACGTGGTCCAGGGCGAGGCCTCGCTGAAGCAGGCCCTCATCAAGGACAAGCGCTTCGACAACCTCTACGTGCTGGCCGCGTCGCAGACCCGCGACAAGGACGCGCTGACCACCGAGGGCGTGGAGCGCGTGCTCAAGGAGCTGGCCGACGACGGCTTCGACTACATCGTCTGCGACTCGCCGGCCGGCATCGAAAAAGGTGCGTTCCTGGCGATGTACTTCGCCGATCGCGCGATCGTGGTCGTCAATCCGGAAGTCTCGTCGGTGCGCGACTCCGACCGCGTCATCGGCCTGCTGCAGTCCAAGACCCGCCGCGCCGAGAACGGCGAACGCGTGCAGGAGCATCTCCTGCTCACGCGCTACAGCCCGGCGCGCGTGGAGACCGGCGAGATGCTGTCGATCGCCGACGTCGAGGAAGTGCTGGGCCTGAAGACGCTCGGCGTGATTCCCGAATCCGGCGACGTGCTCAACGCCTCCAACAAGGGCGAGCCGGTGATCCTGGCCGCCGAGTCGAATGCCGGCCAGGCCTACGACGATGCCGTCGCCCGCCTGCTCGGCCAGGAGCGCCCGATGCGCTTCACCACCCACGACAAGAAGGGCTTCTTCAGCAAGCTGTTCGGAGGCTGATGATGGGCATGTTCGATTTCCTCAAACCGAAGAAGAACACCGCCACGATCGCCAAGGATCGCCTGCGCATCATCGTGGCCCAGGAGCGCACCAACCGGGGTGCGCCGGATTATCTGCCGCTGTTGCAGCGCGAACTGCTCGAGGTGATCCGCAAGTACGTCAGCATCGACGTCGACGCGGTGAAGGTGGACCTGGTCAAGGACGGCGATCACGACGTGCTCGACATCTCGGTCGCCCTGCCCGAAGAGCGCGCCGCGAACGCCTGAGCCGCCCTGATGGAGCCGCACGCACCTGCAGCGCCGGGCGCGGCGGCCGTGATGCGGCTGCGCGACATCGGCTTCGACGCCCCGCGGGCCCTGCTCGCCGGCTATGGACTCACGCTGCACGCCGTCGCCGATGCCATGCCGATTCCCGGCAGTTTCTGGGGCGACGACGAGGCCGGCATCATCGGTCACGACGTCTACGCCCGTGCCGACACGCCGGTGCATTCGCTGCTGCACGAGGCCGGACATCTGATCGTGCTGCCGGCCGAGCGGCGCGCCTCGGTGCACACCGACGCCACCGACTCGGTGGAGGAAGAGGACGCGACCTGCTATCTGCAGATCGTGCTCGCCGATGCCCTGCCCGGCGTGGGGCGCGACCGGCTGATGGCCGACATGGACGCCTGGGGCTACACCTTCCGCCTGGGCTCGGCGCGCGCGTGGTTCGAGCACGATGCCGCCGATGCACGCGACTGGCTGATCGCCCGCGGCCTGCTGCCGGAACTGGCCGCGTGATGGAACGCTCCGGCGCGCATCGGCAGGACGTGGCGCACGCGCCGGCGATCGCGCGCAGCAACGCCCGGCGCCGACGTCGCGCGGGGACGTCGTTGCGATGGTCTCCGTGAGCCGCCCGCAGCGGTGTCCGCACCGATGAGTTCCTACTGGATCATGCTGAGCGAGCGCTCGCACGACCTCGAACTGTCGATCGACGGCACGCCGACGGTTGTCGAGGCGCTCGATCTGCGCTTCGACGTCGGCGTGCACCAGGCCACGCCCGGCGCCGCGATCGATGTGGACTTCGAACCGTTCCCGGATGCGCGGATTCCCGACAATATTCCGGCGTACGGGTGTCGCGGCCTGCTGGTCAACAGCCGGGTGCGGGCGGTGTTCGAGGGCGTGGAGCTGGACAACGTGCAGTACGTCGACGCGCGCCTGGTCGATGCGCGCAGCGGACACGTCGTGGCGCCGCTGTGGATCGCCAACGTGCTGGGCCGCGTGCGCGCGGTGGATCGGCAGCGCTCCGATGTGACCTGGTACCGGGACGGCGCGATCCAGTTCATCGACAGCCTGGTGCTGCGCGCTCCGCCGGCCGGAGGCTGGGGCCATCTGGTGCGGCTCGACGAATACCCGCCGCTCCTGCTGGCGAGCGATACGCTCAAGCGCGCGCTCGAATCGGCGGGCATCACGGGTTTCACGTTCTCGCATCCCGAGGCGTTCTCGCTGTAGCCGGCCTCGCCGCCGGCCCTGCACCGGGCTCGCCCGCGACGGCCGCGGCCCACATCCGGTCGAGAGCGCAGAGAATGCCGCGCGCACGGTCGACGCTCCCGCCCTGCCCAGCCCGGCGCCGACCGCGACACTTGCGGCGCGCATCCGGCGCGCACTAGCCTCCGGGTTCCCAAGCCAGACCGGATGCCGTCGTGAATCCTCGCCACGCCCTGCTCGCCCTTGCCGTCGCCGCGAGCCTGACCCTCGTCGCCTGCAACCGCGCGCCGACCCCCGACGCCGACGCGCGGTCCGACGCGGCCGCTGCGCCCGAGGGCGAGACCGCCGACCAGTTCATCGCGCGCGTCAACGCCGAGCTCGAGGCGATGATGCCGGAACTCACGGCGTCGCAATGGCTGTCCTCGACCTACATCAACGACGACAGCCAACTGCTCGCGGCCAAGTACAACGAGCGCTACCTCGCCCAGCTCAACCGCTGGATCGAACAGGCCCGCCGGTTCGAAGGCCAGACCATGTCGCCCGACACCGCGCGTGCGATCAATCTACTGAAGCTGGGCGCGTCGATGCCGCCGCCGCGCAATCCCGAGCACCTCGCCGAACTCACGCGCATCGCATCGAAGATGGAAGGCACGTACGGCGCGGGCCAGTACTGCACCGGCGAGGGCGAGGCGCGCCGCTGCCGCCAGCTCGGCCAGCTCGAGGACGTGCTGCGCACCAGCCGCGACTACGACGCGCAGCTCGACGCCTGGCAGGGCTGGCACAGCATCGCCCAGCCGATGCGCGCCGATTACACGCGCTTCGTCGAACTCGTGAACGAGGGCGCGCGCGACCTCGGTTTCGCCGATGCCGGCGAGGCCTGGCGTTCGGGCTACGACATGCCGCCGGCCCAGCTCGCGGCCGAGACCGATCGTCTCTGGGGCCAGGTCAAGCCGCTGTACGAGCAACTGCACTGCTACACCCGCGCGCGCCTGGACGCCCGGTATCCGGGCCGCGGCACCGTGGACGGCGGTCTGCTGCCGGCCCATCTGATGGGCAACATGTGGCAGCAGGACTGGGGCAACCTGTGGGATGTGCTGCAGCCTTATCCCAACGCCGGCAGTCTCGACGTCACCGGCGCGCTGGAGCGGAACTACCAGACCCTGCTCAACGAGCAGATGGTCAAGGAGAACGCGCTGATCGACTCCGACCGCCGCGCCGACGTCGCCCAGGCGGCGCTGCTGGAGAACGCCAAGCGCATGAACCGGCGCGCCGAGGACTTCTACGTGTCACTGGGCATGCCGCGGCTGCCGGACAGCTTCTGGACGAAGACGCAATTCATCAAACCGCGCGATCGTGACGTGGTCTGCCACGCCAGCGCCTGGGACATGAACATGGCCGGCGACGTGCGCACCAAGATGTGCACCAAGCCGAACGAGGAAGACTTCACGACGATCTACCACGAGCTCGGCCACGTCTATTACTACCTGGCCTACAACGGACGTCCGCCGCTGTTCCAGAACGGCGCACACGACGGTTTCCACGAGGCGATCGGCGACACCATCGTGCTGGCGATGACGCCGCAGTATCTGCAGTCGATCGGCCTGGTCGGCGAGCAGCAGCAGTCGCAGGAATCGCTGGTCAATTCGCAGATGCGCATGGCGCTGGCCAAGGTGGCGTTCATGCCGTTCGGCCTGATGATCGACCGCTGGCGCTGGGGCGTGTTCGACGGCTCGATCACGCCCGAGACCTACAACAGCGCGTGGTGGTCGCTGAAGGCGCAGTACCAGGGCGTGGCTCCGGCCAGCGCGCGCGGCGAGGAATTCTTCGACGCCGGTGCCAAATACCACGTGCCCGGCAACACGCCCTACACCCGCTATTTCCTCTCGCACGTGCTGCAGTTCCAGTTCTACAAGGCGCTGTGCGATGCGTCCGGCCACACCGGCCCGCTGTACGAATGCAGCTTCTACGGCAACAAGGCAGCCGGCGAGAAGTTCTGGGCGATGCTGGAAAAGGGCAACAGCCAGCCGTGGCAGCAGACGATGCGCGAACTCACCGGCGGCGAGCAGATGGACGCCGCGCCCGTGCTCGAGTACTTCGCACCGCTGCAGGCCTGGCTGACCGAACAGAACGAAGGCCGCAGCTGCGGCTGGACGGCGCCGGTCGCGACGCAGTCGCCGGCGCCGCAAGCGGCCGCCGCTGCGCCCCCGGGCTGACGCACGGTCGATCCGGCCAACTGACCGGGCCGGCGCGATGCCGGCCCGTCCCGCCGGTCGCCGGCGCCGACCGGACTACATCTGGTCGGTCGGCTCCAGCGCCGCCGCGTCCTTCGGACACTGCGGCCGCGCGCCGCGCGACAGCTCCCAGCGCCAGAACAGCCAGCCCACCAGCATGAACGCGGCGGCGGTCACGGCCAGCAGCAACGGCTGGTGGCTCACCAGCGGCGACAGCAGGCCGGCAACGGCGGCGTTGAGCACCAGGCCGGTGAAGGCCTGCAACGACGAGGCCGAGCCGCGCTGGCGCGGGTACATGTCGAGAATCGCGAGCGTCAGGATCGGGAAGGTCAGGGCGATGCCGAACGAATTGAGCATCGCGGGCATCACCGCCCACGGAACCGCGGGCTGGTCGACCACCAGGTTGTAACCGACGTTCAGCACCATGGCCGCGCCGCTGCAGGCGAAGCCGACGTTCGCCAGCCGCGTGCCGGTGATCCGGCCCGCCGCGCGCCCGGACACCCACGAGCCGAGCATCATGCCGCTGATCATCGGCACGAAGAACCAGGCGAACTGGCGCTCGTTGAGGCCCAGCACGTCGACCACGAACACCGGCGTCGACGCGATGTACAGGAACAGCGCCGAGAAGTTGAACGCGCCGGCCGCGGCGATGCGCTGGAAGCGCGGATTGGTGAAGATCGACAGGTAGTCGCCGAGCAGGCGCCGCGGCGCCAGCGAACTGCGCGCTTCGCGCGGATGCGTTTCCGGCAGCCAGCGCCAGGTCACGACCAGCAGCGCCAGCGAAAACGCCACCAGAAACCAGAAGATCAGCGGCCAGCGACCGAAGCCGAGCAACCAGCCGCCGATGATCGGCGCGATCGCCGGCGCGACGCTGAAGATCATCATGACCTGGCTCATCAGCCGCTGGGCGTCGTCACCCTGCAGCACGTCGCGGATCACCGCGCGGCCGACGATCAGGCCCACGCCGGCCGACAGTCCCTGCAGTGCGCGGAAGACCAGCAACGTGCCGAGATCGGTCGACAGCGCGCAGCCCACCGAGGCGAGCACGAACACGGCGAGCCCGCCGAGGATCACCGCGCGCCGCCCGATCGCATCCGACAGCGGCCCATGCACGACGCTCATCAGCGCATAGGCGATCAGGTACACCGCGATCGTCTGCTGCATCGCCGCCGGGTCCGCGCCGAGATCGCGCCCCATGGCCGGAAATGCCGGAAAGATCGTGTCGATCGAGAACGGACCGAACATCGCCAGGCCGGCGAGCAGCAGCGCCAGCGTGCGGATCGAGGGCATGCGCGGCTGTCTCATGCGCGCACCCGCAACGCGCCTGCGGCGACAGCTGCACTGCACAAGGCCGGCGCGCGAGCGACGGCAGGACAACAGGATTCGGACATCGGGACACCGGCAGACGTCCGTATTCACGGACCGGGGACGGCGCAGGCGCCGCGTCGAAGCGCGACATCATAGGCCGCCCGATGCGTACGCCCCGGCAACGGCGCGTTCCGCCTGGCCGCTGCGGCCCGCGCGGGCGCGCGGCGTGGCCGGTATACTGCGCCGCGTATGCAGTGGGAGAAGCGGGCGCTCCTCGGGAGGCCCGCTGCCGTAGGCGCAACCGCCCGGAATCGCTCAGGCCCAGCACCGCTGCAGCAGCAACACTCTGGAGAGACCGGCCGTCCTGCAGGATCGCGCCGGCGCCGAAGGGGCACGAAGGCGGCTCGCCGCGCTTCCAAACTCTCAGGCAAAAGGACAGAGGGGCACGCGGAAGACCGGCAGTCTTCGGCCATCGTCGTCCTGCACGGACGGACATGGGCATGCGCCGGCATTCCTTGAGTCCTCTTGTCCGGATGCCCGCCATGACCGCTTCGACCCTGCGCGACCTCGAACACCCCTCGGCCTTCGTCGAGCGCCACATCGGCCCGAACGACGCCGAAATCGCCCACATGCTGGGCGTCGTCGGCCACGACTCGCTCGACGCGCTGACCGACGCGATCGTGCCCGGCAGCATCGCCTCGCGCAGCCCGCTGGCCCTGCCCGATGCGATGACCGAAGTGGACGCGCTGGCGAAGATTCGGGCGGTCGCGAAGAAGAACACCGTGCTGCGCAGCGTCATCGGCCAGGGCTATTACGGCACCCACACGCCGAACGTCATCCTGCGCAACATCCTCGAGAACCCGGCCTGGTACACGGCCTACACGCCTTACCAGGCGGAGATCTCGCAGGGCCGTATGGAAGCGCTGATCAACTTCCAGACCATGGTCACCGACCTGACCGGCATGGACATCGCCAACGCCTCGCTGCTCGACGAGGCGACGGCCGCGGCCGAGGCGATGACGCTGGCCAAGCGTTCGGCGAAGTCGAAGTCGAACGTGTTCTTCGTCGCCGACGACGTGCACCCGCAGACGCTCGACGTGCTGCGCACGCGCGCCGACGGCCTCGGCATCGAACTGCAGGTCGGCCCGGCCGAGGACGCGGTCGCCGCCGACACCTACGGCGTGCTGCTGCAGTACCCCGACACCTTCGGCCGCATCGGCGACCACGCCGCCGTGGCCGAGGCCGTGCATGCGCGCGGCGGCATCGTCGCGGTGGCCACCGATCTGCTGGCGCTGACCCTGATCCAGGCGCCGGGCCGCTGGGGCGCCGACATCGTCGTCGGCAACTCGCAGCGCTTCGGCGTGCCGTTCGGTTTCGGTGGTCCGCACGCCGGCTTCATGGCCTGCCGCGATGCCTACAAGCGCTCGATGCCGGGCCGCCTGATCGGGGTGTCGGTCGATGCGGCCGGCAACCAGGCCTACCGCCTGACCCTGCAGACCCGCGAGCAGCACATCCGTCGCGAGAAGGCGACGTCGAACATCTGCACCGCGCAGGTGTTGCTGGCGGTGATGGCGTCGATGTACGCCGTCTACCACGGCCCCGAGGGCTTGACCCGCATCGCCCGCCGCACGCACCGCTTCGCGTCGATCCTCGCTGGCGCGCTGGGCAAGGCCGGTGTGGCGGTCGGCGATGCGTTCTTCGACACGCTGCACATCACCGGCGTCGATGCGGACGCATTGCACGGCAAGGCACGCGATGCCGGCTTCAACCTGCGCGCGATCGATGCATCGTCGGTCGGCATCAGCCTCGACGAGACCACGACCCGCGACGAGGTCGTCGCGCTGGCCAAGCTGTTCGGCGCAGAGGCCGACATCGACGCGCTCGATGGCGCGACGGCCGATGCGCTGCCGACCGCGCTCGCGCGCGACACGCCGTTCCTGACCCACCCGGTGTTCAACACCCACCACAGCGAGCACGAACTGCTGCGTTACATGCGCATGCTGGCCGATCGCGATCTGGCGATGGACCGCACGATGATCCCGCTGGGCTCGTGCACGATGAAGCTCAACGCCACCGCCGAGATGATCCCGGTGACGTGGCCCGAGTTCGCCAACATCCACCCGCTGGCGCCGACCGATCAGACCGTGGGTTACACCGAGCTGATCGACGGGCTGGAGCAGATGCTGGTCGAGATCACCGGCTACGACGCGGTGAGCTTCCAGCCGAATTCCGGCGCGCAGGGCGAGTTCGCCGGCCTGCTCGCCATCCGCGCCTACCAGCAGGCGCAGGGCCAGGGCCATCGCGACATCTGCCTGATTCCCGAATCCGCGCACGGCACCAATCCGGCGTCGGCGCAGATGGTCGGCATGACCGTCGTCGTGACCCGCTGCGACAAGGACGGCAACGTCGACGTCGACGACATCCGCGCCAAGGCCGAGAAGTATTCCGATCGCCTGGCCGCGATCATGATCACCTACCCGTCCACGCATGGCGTGTTCGAGGAAGACGTGGTCGCGATCTGCGACATCGTCCATCAGCACGGCGGCCAGGTGTATACCGACGGCGCCAACATGAACGCCCTCGTCGGCGTGGCCAAGCCCGGCAAGTGGGGCTCGGACGTGAGCCATCTGAACCTGCACAAGACCTTCTGCATTCCGCACGGCGGCGGCGGCCCGGGCGTGGGCCCGTGCGCGGTCAAGTCGCATCTGGCGCCCTATCTGCCGCGCGCGCTCGGCGGCGACGGCGCGGTCGGCATGGTCTCGGCAGCCACGTTCGGCTCGGCGTCGATCCTGCCGATCAGCTGGATGTACATCGCGATGATGGGCGCCGAGGGCCTGCGCCGCGCCACCCAGGTCGCGCTGCTCAACGCCAATTACGTCGCCAAGCGTCTGGCACCGCACTACCCCACCCTGTACACCGGCCGCAACGATCTCGTCGCGCACGAGTGCATCCTCGACCTGCGCCCGATCAAGGACGCCACCGGCATCAGCGCCGAGGACGTGGCCAAGCGCCTGATCGACTTCGGCTTCCACGCGCCGACGCTGAGCTTCCCGGTCAGCGGCACGCTGATGGTCGAGCCGACCGAGAGCGAGTCGCTGCACGAACTCGACCGCTTCATCGACGCGATGATCCAGATCCGTGACGAGATCCGCGCAGTGGAGGACGGCCGCCTCGACCGCGAGGACAACCCGCTCAAGCACGCACCGCATACCGCGATGCAGGTCACCGCCAGCGAGTGGACCCACGCCTATCCGCGCGAGCTGGCCGCGTTCCCGCTGGCGACGCTGCGCCACACCAAGTACTGGCCGCCGGTCGCCCGCGTCGACAACGTGCACGGCGACAAGAACGTGTTCTGCAGCTGCATTCCGGTCGGCTCGGCCGAGGACGCGCCCGAGGCCTTCAGCGAGCCGGACGTGGTCTGACCCCCAGTCCCGGCGCGGCCGCCGCGCCGGGGCGACGGAATTCCGGCGCGTCAGCTTTGGACGCGCTGCAGCCCGTGCGTGCGTGGCAGGTCGTGATCCACATACGTCCGTTCAGGCGCGGGCCGCCCGTCACGCGGCCCGCGCGCCCGCGCGCGGGGTGGCACGTGGCTTGCTGGATCGGGGTCTCCCACTGCACGCACCGCCCCCATGCTCGTCGGCAGCTACAACTTCGTCCTGGTCGCGGTGTCGTATCTCATCGCGGCGTTCGCCTCCTATGTGGCGCTCGACATGGCCGGCCGCATCAACGCGACCCGCGGCGCCGTCGCTCACGGCTGGCTGGCGGGCGGCGCCATCGCGATGGGCTTCGGCATCTGGTCGATGCACTTCGTGGGCATGCTGGCCTTCAAGTTGCCGATCCCGCAGGGCTACGACCTCGCGATCACGCTCTACTCGCTGCTGATCGCGATCTGCAGCTCGGCCTATGCGCTGAATCTCGCGTCCGGCGCGCATCTGCCGCCGTCGCGGCTGGCGGTCGGCGCACTGATTCTCGGCAGCGGCATCGCCGCAATGCACTACGTCGGCATGGCCGCGATGCAGATGCAGCCCGGCATCGACTATCACGCCGGCTGGCTGCTGCTGTCGGTGGTGATCGCCGTGGCCGCCGCCGGCGCCGCGCTGTGGATCGCGTTCGCTCTGCGCAGCGAGGGACGCGGCGTGCCGTATGCGCGTCTGCTGGCCGCGGCGGTGATGGGCGTCGCCGTGGTCGGCATGCACTACACCGGCATGGCGGCCGCGCGCTTTCCCGAAGGCAGCATCTGCGGCGCGGCGCTGGGCGGCAGCGGGATCTCGCCGACCTGGCTGGCGAGTCTCGTCGGCGCGACCACCTTCGCCATCCTCGGCCTCGCCCTGGTGACGTCGATCCTCGATCGACGCCTGCAGGAGCGCACCGCGCAGCTCGGCGAATCGCTGCAGAAGGCGAACCAGGAGCTGACCTATCTCGCCCTGCACGACACCCTGACCAAACTGCCGAACCGCCTGCTGCTGCGCGACCGGATGGAGAACGCGATCCGACGCGCGGTGCGCCACGGACGCCGGTTCGCGGTGCTGTTCATCGACCTCGACGGCTTCAAGGCCATCAACGACGTCTACGGCCACGCCACCGGCGACCGCCTGCTGCTGCAGATCGCACGGCGGCTGTCCGAGGTGCTGGACGGCGATGCCGACGACACCCTGGCGCGGCTCGGCGGCGACGAGTTCGTGGTGCTGATGGAAATCGCCGCGCCCGACGACGCGGCCTCGCTGGCCGAACGCCTGATGGAAGCGGTGGCGCAGCCGGTCGCGCTCGACCGCGTCGAACTGCACGTCACCACGAGCATCGGCATCGCGATCTTCGGGCCCGACGGCACCAGCGAGCGCGAGCTGCTGGCCAACGCCGACGCGGCGATGTACTCGGCCAAGGACCAGGGCCGCAACGCGTACTGCTTCTTCGAGCCGTCGATGAACCAGGGCGCGCACCAGCAGCTGGCGATGATCCAGGACCTGCGCCGGGCGCTGTCGCTGGACCAGTTCTCGCTGCATTACCAGCCGAAGATGATCGCACCGGCCGGTCCGCTGGAAGGCGTCGAGGCCCTGCTGCGCTGGCACCATCCCGAGCACGGCATGGTGATGCCGGACCGGTTCATCCCGCTGGCCGAGAAGACCGGACTGATCATCGAGATCGGACGCTGGGTGATCAACGAGGCCTGTCGGCAGCTGATGGCCTGGCGCGAAGCCGGCCACAACGTGCCCTCGGTCTCGGTCAACCTGTCGCCGGCCCAGTTCCGCTCGCCGGGGCTGCCGGCGAAGATCGAGGATGCCTTGGCGCGTCACGGCGTGCCGGCGTCGTCGCTGGTGCTGGAGATCACCGAATCCACCGCGATGCACGATCCCGATACCAGTCTGGCGATCCTGCAGCGCCTGTCGTCGCTGGGCGTGCGCATCTCCATCGACGACTTCGGCACGGGCTATTCCAGCCTGCTGTACCTCAAGCGCCTGCCGGCGAGCGAGCTGAAGATCGACCGGGCCTTCGTGCGTGATCTGGTGCCCGACGGCGAGGATGCGGCGATCGTGTCGGCGATCATCGCGCTGGGCCGTACCCTCAACCTCTCGGTGATCGCCGAGGGCGTGGAGACCGAATCGCAGCAGCGCCTGCTGACCGAGCTTGGCTGCACCTCGCTGCAGGGGTATCACCTGGGCCGCCCGGTCGCCGCCGACGAAGCCGCGACCCGTTTCTGAGCCGCGGCGCCGCTCAGTGCGCGGCGCGGCGCTTGCGCCAGGTGACGACCTGGCCGACGACGGCGGTCGCCAGGATGCAGACGTTGGTGACGATGAAGACCCAGTTGTCGACCAGCGCGCTGTAGATCACGAAGCCGACCGACGCGGCGATCTGCCCGAGAAACAGCCACGAGGACACGCCGCGTGCACTGTCGTCGCGCACCTGGGTGACGATCTGCCGGACCAGGGTCGCCAGCAGGATGGCCGAGGCGCCCCAGCCCACCGCATCAGGCCCCATGTGGGACGCCCGGCTCAGGCTCGGTGCCGCCCGGCGCCGCGGCCACGGCGCGCGGCCTGGCCCCTGGCGACAGCGGATGATCGGCAGACACACGCGGTGCGCGGGCGTCACGCCGCGCGCGGATCGGCGCCGTCGGCGCCGCGGGTGGCAGCGGAGAGTCGGGATGCGGCATGCGCGGAGTATGGAAACCGCAGCATGACGACCGCGCGAGCCCGCGCGACGGCCGCGGCCCGGCCGCGGGCAGAAGCTTCAGCCGTTGCCGATGTCCGCGGTCGCCGGCGGCGCGCGACGCAGCAGCACGTCGAGCGCCGCCGGGCGTCCGAGGTGATAGCCCTGGGCCTGGTCGCAGCCCTGCGCGCGCAACCATTCCAGCTGGCCCGCGGTCTCCACGCCTTCGGCGATGACCTTCAGGCCCAGCCCGTGGCCCAGCGCGATCATCGTGCTGCAGATGGCGGCACTGCGCGGATTGCACTCCACGTCGCGCACGAAGGCCCGGTCGATCTTGAGGTGGTCGAGCGGCAGGTCACGCAGATAGGCCATGCTCGAGAAGCCGGTTCCGAAGTCGTCGATGGACAGGCACAGCCCGTCCTCGCGCAGTTCCATCATCAGCGTGCGGGCGGTTTCCGGGGTGCGCAGGAGCACGCTCTCGGTGAGTTCGAGATGCAAGGCGCTGCGCGGCAGACCGTGGGCGGCGCGCAGCGCGCGCATCGCATCCTGGGTGATTCCGGCGTCGAACTGCAGCGCCGAAACGTTTACCGCCACCGCGATGTCGGGACGGCCTGCGTCGGCGAGACGCCGCCAGGCACGGGCGGCTTCCTCCAGCACCCAGGCGCCGATGGGCACGATCAGGCCGGACTCCTCCGCCAGTGGAATGAACTCGGCCGGCGACACCACCGAGCCGTCGCGCTGGGGCCAGCGGATCAGGGCTTCCACCGCGACGATACGTCCGTCCGCGAGCCGGTGGATCGGCTGGTAGACCAGCTCGAAGCCCCCGGACTCCACGGCCTTGCGCAGGCGACGCGCCAGGGCCAGGCGCTCGGCGGCCTGCGCCGACAGCGCGGGGTCGTAGGGCAGCACACGGGCGTGCTCGCGTCGGGCGCGCAGCGCCGCCAGCGCCGCGTGGGCGATCACCGTCTCCGCCGGCTCGGCGCCGTCCCGGCTTCGCGCCACCCCGATCCAGGCCTCGAGCGTGAACGTGGCGCTGTCGCCCTGGACGGGCGTGTCGATGACCTCGGTCAAGGCCTGCACCAGCGCGTCGAGCCGGCGCGGGTCGAGCGCGACCACGATGAAGGTCTCCGCCGGCGCGTAGGCCGCGTGACCGAAGGTCTCGGCGACGCGCGCAATGCGCGCGGCGGCCTCGCGCAGGACCACGTCGCTGGTCTGCCGGCCCAGCGTGGGCGCGATCAGTTCGAGATCGCGCAACTGGACATAGGCCACGCCGAACCCCGCACCCTCCGGGCCGTCGGCGCCGCCGTCGAGCAGTTCGGCCAGCGCCGGCAGGGTGAGCATGCCCGTCGCCGGGTCGTGGCTGGCGCGCCAGGCCAGATCGCGCTCGTAGGCCAGGCGGGCTCCGACGTCCTCGGCCAGCATCAGGCGGGCCGGCCGCTGCTGCAGCTCGATGTCGCGCGCGTGGACCCGGACGTCGATACGCCGGCCATCCTGTGCCACCACGGTCCACAGCCGCTCGCGTCGGCCGTCCCCGCTCACGTCCGGTGCGCCGTCGCGGGCCGGCGACGGAATCAGCTCGGTGACCGTCAACGCCAGAAACGCCTCGCGGGAATAACCGTAGGCGTCGAGCGCCGCTTCGTTGACCGCGAGCATGCGCAGCGTGCCGGTGTCGTACACCCAGGACGGCAACGGGTTGCGCTCGAACAATTGACGGAACTGCGACTCGGCGCGCTCGATGCGCACCTGGGCCGCGCGCTCGTCGGTGATGTCGCTGACGGTGCCGGTCATCGCCCTCCGTGCGCCCTCGCCCACCGCGGCCCCCTGGGCCTTGAGCCATCGCACCTGCCCGTCCGGCAGGACCACGCGATACTCCTGCAGCAGCAGTCCGCTGCGGTCCTGCGCGGCGACGAGGGCCGCGTGCACCACCTCCACGTCCTCGGGGTGGATGCGCTCGAGGAAGGTGTCGAGCGCGATTTCGTCTTCGCTTCCCGCCAGCCCGTACAGCGCGGCCAGTTCGGGCGACGCGCGTACCGACGTGCTTCCGGCTTCGATGCGCCACACGCCGGTCCCCGACGCCAGCTGCGCCTGCTGCAGCCAGTCGGCCTGGTGCGCGATCTCCTCCAGCAGCGCGTCGCGCGCGCGCTCGTCGGCCCGGAGCCGGCGCACGATGAAGGCGAACACCGCCCAGTAGATCGTCGACAGCAGGGCGGCGCAGATGACGAACACCCACCACGGGCGCAGCGCCTCGCGCACGCCGATGCCGCTGCTGACGACGAGCGGATAGCCGCTGGTCGCGCTGAAGGTGGCCGCGCGCTCGATCTGGTCCAGCGGACTGACGATGGTGTCGCTGACCCGGTTGCGCATCTCCAGCCCGGCTGGGAACGCGATCTGCCGGCCGGAATGCGCACCGGTGCGGCCGTAGCGCGTGATCACCGTGCCGTCGTCTCCGTAGATCGCGACGCTGCCGTCGACGCCGGTGTCCAGCCCGTCGATGATCCTGGCGAACTCCTCGACGCGGAACTGGGCCACGACCGCGCCCTCGCCCGCGGGCGCGATGCCGAGCGGCAGCAGCCAGCCGTCAGCCTCGCTGCCCGCCAGCGGGCCGATCCGCAGCGCGCTGGACGCTTCCGCGGCGTCCAGCCACGCGGGCACCTGCGCCGCCGCGGCGGCCGGCTGCGCGGGGAAGTAATCGATGCGGGCCAGTTCGCCATGGCGCGACACGACGCCCGCGATCGACTGCGCACGTCGGCGCGCCGCCACGTCGGCGGGCAACTCCGCATCCCCGGCCGCGTCGGCCAGGATGCCGTTGAGGGCGCGCTCGATGTTGCGCAGCTCGTACTGGAGCAGGCGATCGACGCCGGTGGCCAGCGCCCGGCTCTGGCGCTCCGCGGCCGCCAGACGCGCCTGCCGGTCCAGCCCGACCAGCACCGCCAGTCCGGCCATGATCACCAGACCGAGGCAGATGCCGACGCTGCGCATCGCGCGCGCCGACGCCATGCGTCGCTGCCTCCACTGGCGTGTCAACCGTCTGCCCATTCCGTGGCCCCCTGCGAACTCCCGATCAACCTCGCGCAGCGCTCGAACGTGCGCCGTGAAGACGCGGACCGGGGGCGTCGCGCGATTGCCCGATCCTGCCGGCACCTCCCCAGCGCCGACGTCCAACGGCGAGGCGTGAACCCGAGACGGTTCACGCCGTCTGGCCGCCGCCCGGTCCAGGGTGGACGGCCCACCCGCGAGGATAGGCCCATGCCCCCGAAGAATGAAACCCGCTCGGCCACCGATCCGGACCAGCGCCACCAGAGCAACCACGTGGCGGAACACGACCGGGGCGCATCCCGCGGTGCGGAGTTCGCCCACGACAACAACGCCTCGGCCGAAGGCAACGATGCGTCCCTGACCGCAGGACCGGCGTTCGTGCGCCGCGTCAATGCCGACGGCACGGTCGAAGCCGTGCCGGCGACGCCGAAGACGGACGACGACCACGCCTCTGCCGACGCTCCCGACGCGACAGCGGGCCAGGACACCGGCACGCGTTGATCGGCGCGGCGACGGAGGATCGGCAGCGTGATCCTGCCGTCCGCGCCTCCGGTTCATGGACGCCCGGCGTCGTCTCCGCCGCCCGGGCCTCCTGCGGTTCGGGACGAGGCGTTCACGCCTGGCGCACCAGCATCGGGGGTCGCCGGTCACCCGGTCCCCCTTCCCGTCAGGAGCACGCCCATGTCCACACCTCCCGGCCCCGCGCCGTCCGACACCGCCGCGTCCGATCGATCATCTACGGGCCGCTCGTGCGACAGGCCGCGCGGCCAGGGCGACGAGGTCCAGCAACAGGCCGGTGCGGGCCATCCGCTGCTGACGACCGCCCAGGGCATCCCGGTCGCCGACAACCAGAATTCGCTGCGCGCCACGCCACGCGGGCCGACGCTGCTGGAAGATTTCATCCTGCGCGAGAAGATCACCCACTTCGATCACGAGCGCATTCCGGAACGCATCGTGCACGCACGCGGTTCGGCCGCGCACGGCTATTTCGAATTGACCGACTCGCTGGCCGACTTCACCACCGCGAAGATCCTCACCGAGGTCGGCGAGAAGACGCCGGTGTTCACGCGCTTTTCCACCGTGGCCGGAGGCGCGGGCTCGGTCGACACCCCGCGCGACGTGCGCGGCTTCTCGGTGAAGTTCTATACCAAGGAAGGCAACTGGGACCTGGTGGGCAACAACATCCCGGTGTTCTTCATCCAGGACGCGCTGAAGTTTCCCGACCTGATCCACGCGGTGAAGATGGAGCCCGACCGCGGTTATCCGCAGGCGGCCAGCGCGCACGACACCTTCTGGGATTTCGTGTCGCTGATGCCCGAAAGCATGCACATGATCATGTGGGCGATGAGCGACCGCACGATTCCGCGTTCGCTGCGCACGATGGAGGGCTTCGGCGTGCACAGCTTCCGTCTGCTCGATGCCGAGGGCCGCAGCACGTTCGTGAAATTCCACTGGCGTCCGAAGCTCGGCATTCAATCCACCGTCTGGGACGAAGCGCTGAAGCTGCAGCACGCCGACAATGATTTTCACCGCCGGGACCTGTTCGAGGCGATCCAGGCCGGTGACTTTCCCGAATGGGAACTCGGCGTGCAGCTGTTCACCGAAGACGAGGCGGCGGCGTTTCCGTTCGACCATCTTGACGCGACCAAGCTGATCCCCGAGGAGCTGGTGCCGCTGCGCATCGTCGGGCGCATGGTGCTCGACCGCTGGCCGGACAATTTCTTCGCCGAGACCGAGCAGGTGGCCTATTGCCCGGCGAACATCGTGCCCGGCATCGACTTCAGCAACGATCCGCTGCTGCAGGGCCGGCTGTTCTCGTACCTCGACACGCAGCTCTCGCGTCTCGGCGGGCCCAATTTCCATCAGCTCCCGATCAACGCGCCGAAGTGTCCGTTCGCCAATCACCAGCGCGACGGCCACATGCAGATGAGCGTGCCCAAGGGCCGTGTGGCCTACGAGCCGAGCTCGCTGCAGGACGACAGCCCGCGTGCGCATCGCGAGCGCGGGTTTCGCAGCCACGCCACGGCACCCGACGATGGCGCCAAGGGGCGCGTGCGTGCCGAGAGCTTCGCCGATCATTATTCCCAAGCCCGGATGTTCTTCCGCAGCCAGTCCGGGCCCGAGCAGGCGCATATCGCCTCGGCGCTGGTGTTCGAGCTGTCGAAGGTCGAAACGGTCTACATCCGCGAGGCCGTGGTGGGCCAGCTGCGTCATGTCGACGAATCGCTGGCCCGGCGCGTGGCCGACGGCCTCGGCCTCGACGCCCTGCCCGAGGCCCCCGAGACCCGCGTGCCGCCCCAGGACCTGCCGCTGTCGCCGGCGCTGCGCATCATCGACCGGATGAAGCCCACCCTGCAGGGCCGTGCGATCGGCATCCTGTTCCACGACGGCTCCGATGCCGGAACGCTGCAGGCGCTGCGCGAGGCGGCCGAAGCGGCCGGCGCGATGGTCAAGCTGGTCGCTCCCAAGGTCGGGGGCGCCACGCTGTCGGACGGAAACAAGCAGCCGGCGGACGGCCAGCTGGCGGGCACACCGTCGCTGGTGTTCGACGCGGTGGCGATCGTGCTCTCGGCCGAGGCCGGCGCGCAGCTCGCGAAGGAGGCCGCGGCGGTCGATTTCGCGCGCGACGCCTGGGGGCATCTCAAGGCGATCGCCGCCGACGCCGGCGGCCAGGCGCTGTTGCAGGCCGGCGCCGTCGGCGAGGACGCCGGCGTCGTCGATGCGGGCGACACCGGCGCCTTCATCGAGGCCGCGAAAACGCGTCAGTGGCAGCGCGAGCCCGGGCTGCGCATGCTCGCCTGAGCGCGGCCGGTCAGCCACTTCGAGGGCCGCATGCGTCGCGGCTCTCGCGGCATCCGGACCGTCGCCGGCGACACCCGGTGCGGATGTCGTCCGGCCGGTCGATCTGCTTGCGGGCGGTGCCGCGGTCCCGCCCCGACCTTCCGCCCACGCGCCGCCAGGACCTCACCGTCCCCGGCGCAGACCGGTCGTCGTCCGCCAGTGCGCGCGATCCCGCGCTCTGCAGACACGCCGCACGACGCACAGTGCCGGCGCATGTCGCGTCGAGCGCCATGCGTTCCGATCTTCTAGAATCCACGCGCCCCCGCACTCGGAGTTCCGCCATGACCGCACCCCTCGCCTACCGCCGCGTCCTGCTCAAACTGTCCGGCGAAGCGTTGATGGGGGACGAGGACTACGGCATCGATCCCAAGGTGATCGGGCGTCTCGCCGACGAGGTGATCGAGGCGCAGAAGGCCGGCGCCGAGGTCGGCCTGGTCATCGGCGGCGGCAACATCTTCCGCGGCGCCGGCCTCGCCGCGGCGGGCATGGACCGGGTGACCGGCGACCAGATGGGCATGCTGGCCACCGTGATCAATGCACTGGCGATGCAGGATGCGCTGGAGAAGCGGGGCGCGCGTGCGCGGGTGATGAGCGCGATCAAGATCAACGACGTCTGCGAGGACTACATCCGCCGGCGCGCGATCCGGCACCTGGAGAAGGGCCGCATCGCGATCTTCGCCGCCGGCGTCGGCAGCCCCTTCTTCACCACCGATTCCGGCGCCGCGCTGCGCGGCATCGAAATCGGCGCCGATCTGCTGCTCAAGGCGACCAAGGTCGACGGCGTGTACGACGCCGACCCGAAGAAGGTGCCCGGGGCCACGCGCTACGAGCGCCTGACCTACGACGAGGTGCTGAGCCAGGGCCTCGAAGTCATGGACACGGCGGCGTTCGCGCTCGCACGCGACTCGGACCTGCCGCTGCGCATTTTCGACATGAGCCAGCCGGGCGTGCTGCTGCGCATCCTGCGCGGCGAAGCCATCGGCACCCTGGTGCAGGGCCGCCACTGAGCACCCGCGCGGCCGGGATGCCGCGCTGCAGCGCAGCCGCGCCGCCCGTCGTCGGCCGCGGCCGCTTATAATCGGCCGATTCCGCACACGGACCCGGCCCGATCATGCTCAACGACATCAAGAAAGACGCGCAGACGCGCATGGCCAAGAGCGTCGAGGCGCTCAAGCACACGCTGATCAAGGTGCGTACCGGTCGCGCGTCGACCGCGCTCGTCGACCATCTCAAGGTCAACTACTACGGCTCCGACATGCCGCTGAGCCAGGTCGCGAGCGTGGCCGTCAGCGACGCGCGTTCGCTCACCATCACGCCGTGGGAGAAGCAGATGGTCGGTGCGGTGGAGAAGGCGATCCTGGCTTCGGATCTCGGCCTGACCCCGAACACCGCCGGCACCACGATCCGCCTCAACCTGCCCGCCCTCACCGAAGAGCGCCGCCGCGAGCTGTCGAAGGTGGTCCACAGCGAAGGCGAGGACACGAAGGTCGCCATCCGCAACATCCGCCGCGACGCCAACCAGCAGGTCAAGGAACTTCTCAAGGAGAAGCAGATCTCCGAGGACGACGAGCGCCGCACCGAGGACGAGATCCAGAAGATCACCGATGCCGCGATCAAGGACGTCGACGAGGTGGTCAAGGGCAAGGAACAGGAACTGATGGCGGTTTGATGGGCGCCGGAATTCGCGATCGGACATTCGGGATCGGGCGCGAGCCGGAGCAAGAGAGCCACGCCATTGACTGAGGCCGCCGACCCGCAGGATTCCGCTCAGACGGACTCCGCGTCCCGAATCCCGGGTGCCCGCCCCGTGCCGCGGCACGTGGCGATCATCATGGACGGCAACGGCCGCTGGGCCGCGCGGCGCCGACGCCCGCGGGTGATCGGCCATCGTGCCGGCGCGCGCACGGTCAATCTGTGCATCGATTTCTGCCTCGAGCGCGGCATCTCCGCGCTGACCCTGTTCGCGTTCTCGAGCGAGAACTGGGGGCGACCGGAGGACGAGGTCGGTGCGCTGATGAAGCTGTTCATGGGCGCGCTCGATCGCGAGGTCGGCGAACTGCACCGCCGCGGCGTGCGCCTGCGCTTCATCGGCGAGCGCGAACGCTTCGGCGAGAAGCTGCGCCAGCGCATGGCCGCCGCCGAAGCGCTCACGGCCGGCAACACCGCACTCACCCTCAACGTCGCCGCCAGTTACGGCGGTCGCCAGGACATCGCGACCGCGGCGCGGGCACTCGCGGCCGATGTCGCGGCCGGCCGATTGCGCGTCGAGGACATCGACGAAGCGGCCATAGGCGCCCGCGTCGCCCTGGCCGACCTGCCGGCGCCGGATCTGTTCATCCGCACCGGCGGCGACCTGCGCATCAGCAACTTCCTGCTGTGGCAGCTGGCCTACACCGAACTGTGGTTCACCGAGACGCTCTGGCCCGAGCTGGGCGTGGCGGAACTGGAACGCGCCCTGGCGGTCTATGCGTCGCGCGAGCGGCGTTTCGGCCTGACCAGTGCGCAGATCGCGGCCGGCGACGGTCCACCCCTGGAGACCACCGCATGACGCGCACCCGCATTCTTGCCGCCCTGCTGATGGCACCGACCGCGATCGCGGCGGTGCTGCTGCTCAATACCCCGTGGATGGCGGCCGTGTCCGCGATCGTCTTCCTCGCGGCGCTGTGGGAATGGCTGCGACTGGCCGGCATCGAGGACACGCTGGCGCGGACCGCGCTGCTGCTGCTGAACCTGCTGCTGATGGTGGCGATCGTCTGGGCCTCGGCCACCGGGGGCGGCTCGCTGGTGCTGCTGAAGATGCTGGCGATGATCGGCGTGGTCTGGTGGCTCGCGGCCACGCTGTGGCTGCGCCGCTACACCTTCGCCGCTGCGCACGACGCGCGCGCGCGGATCGTCAAACTGTCGGCCGGCACGCTGGCGGTGATTCCGGCCTGGGCGGCGCTGTGCGTGATCCACGCCAACGAGGACGGCGCCTTCGGCAACCGCTGGCTGCTGCTGGCGCTGGCGATCGTCTGGGCCACCGACACCGGCGCGTATTTCGCCGGTCGCCGCTTCGGCAAGCGCAAGCTCGCGCCGCGGATCAGCCCGAACAAGACCGTCGAAGGCCTGATCGGCGGCGTGATCGCAGGCGTCGTGGTCGCAGTGGCCTTCGCGCCGCTGGCCGGTGCCACAGCCGGGCAGTTGCCGCTCGTGGCCCTGGTGGCCCTGCTGACGGTGCTCGCCTCGGTGGTCGGCGATCTGTTCGAGAGCCTGCTCAAGCGCCACGCCGGGGCCAAGGACTCGGGCACCCTGATTCCGGGCCACGGCGGCGTGCTCGACCGGATCGACAGCGTGCTGGCCGCGTTGCCGGTGTTCGCGTTCGGCCAGATCTGGTTCGGCTTCTGATGCGTACGCGCCTCGTGACCGCTCCGGACGGCCGCACGTGATGCGCAGCGTCGCCGTCTTCGGCGCCACCGGTTCGATCGGCACATCCGCGCTCGACGTCATCGCCCGCCATCCCGAGCGGCTGCGCGCCAGCGTGCTGGCGGCCGGACGCAACGTCGAGGCGCTGGTCGCCCTGTGCATCGCCCATCGTCCGGACCACGCGGTCATCGCCGAACCCGACGCCCTGCCCCGCCTGCGCGCGGGCCTGCAGGCCGCCGGTCTCGCGACCGCGGCGCACGCGGGCATGGACGCGCTGGATGCGCTGGCGGCGGATACGGCCGCCTGCGACACCGTCGTCGCCGCGATCGTCGGCGCAGCCGGACTGGATTCCACGCTCGCGGCGCTGCGTGCGGGCAAGCGTGTGCTGCTCGCCAACAAGGAATCGCTGGTCCTGGCCGGCGTGCTGATGATGGAGGCCGCCCGTCAGGCCGGCGCGGTCATCGTGCCGATCGACAGCGAGCACAACGCGATCCACCAGTGCCTGCCGCCCGGCGGCGACTGCACGGGCGTCGCGCGCATCGTGCTGACCGCGTCCGGCGGCCCGTTCCGCGGCCGCCACCGCGCCCAGCTCGCGGACGTCACGCCGGCCCAGGCGGTCGCCCACCCCAAATGGTCGATGGGACCGAAGATCTCGGTCGATTCGGCCACGCTGATGAACAAGGGGCTGGAACTGATCGAGGCGCACCATCTGTTCGCCACGCCCTCCGAGCGCCTGGACGTGCTGGTGCATCCGCAGAGCCTGGTGCATTCGCTGGTGGAATTCATCGACGGTTCCACCCTCGCCCAGCTGGGATTGCCGGATATGCGCACGGCGCTGGCCGTGGGCCTCGGCAGCCCGGAGCGCATCGCCTCGGGTGTCGCCGGACTGGATCTGCTGCAGCACGGCCGGCTCGATTTCGAAGCCCCCGACACCGACGCGTTTCCGTGCCTGGCGCTGGCCCGGGCTGCGCTGGTCGCCGGCGGCGGCGCACCGGCGATCCTCAACGCGACCAACGAGGTGGCCGTTTCAGCCTTTCTTCAGGGACGAATCCGTTTTCTAGCCATCCCGGCGCTGGTCGAGCACGTGCTCGCCGCGCTGCCCGCCGCCCCCGCCGATTCGCTGGACGCCCTGCGCGATGCCGATGCGCGGGCGCGGCGTCTGGCCGGCGAGGCGATCGACTCCGGAGTGGTGGCCTGAGGGTGCGCGATGTCTGATTTCCTCGGCTCTGTCTGGTGGCTGATCGTCAGTCTGGGCGTGCTGGTGACGTTCCACGAATTCGGCCACTACTGGGTCGCACGACGCTGCGGCGTCCGGGTGCTGCGCTTCTCGGTCGGGTTCGGCCGCCCACTGTGGGCACGGCGGGGCAAGGACGGCACGGTCTACCAGATCGCGATGATTCCGCTCGGCGGCTACGTCAAGATGCTCGACGAGCGCGAAGCCGCCGTTCCGGCCGCCGAGGTCGCCCACGCGTTCAACCGGGCGTCGGTGTGGAAGCGGATCGCGATCGTCGCCGCCGGGCCGATCGCCAACCTGCTGCTGTGCGTGGCGCTGCTGTGGCTGATGTTCGTGATCGGGCGGCCCGACTATGCCCCGGTGATCGGCCAGGCGACCGGCATCGCCGAGCAGTCCGGCCTGCGGGCCGGCGACGAGGTGGTCGCGGTCGGCGATCGGCCGACGCCGACCTGGCAGGAGGTCCAGCTCGCGCTGTTGCCGGCCGCGCTCGATCATCGCGACGTGCGGCTCGAGGTGGTCGACGCGCAGTCGCGGGCGGCGGTCCGCGAACTGCGGCTGTCGCAGTTGCCCGACGATTTCGACCAGCGTCGCATCGCCCAGGCGATCGGCCTGCTGCCGCGCCATTTCCTGCTGCCGCCCCTGATCGGACGCGTCGAACCCGACACCGCGGCCTGGGGCGTACTGGCCGAGGGCGACCGGGTCACCGCTGTCGACGGCCAGCCGGTACGCGCGTTCGACGATATCGGTCCGCTGGTCCAGACCCTCGGCGAACAGGGCGGTCCGGCGATGATCGAGGTGGAGCGCGGAGGCGAACGGCTGGCGCTGGAGATGACCCCGCGCTCGGTCGAACGGCCCGACGGCGGGGGCCGCTACTGGGCGCTGGGCATCGCGCCGCCGCGCAACCTTCCGCTTCCGCCCAAGGATGCGATGCAGCAGCACGGCCCGCTCGAAGCGGTGCCGGTCGCGGTGCGCGAGGTGGGACACCTCACCGGCCAGCTGGTCGGCATGATCGGGCGGGCGTTCTCCGGACGCGTGGCCATCGAGAACACCGTGGCCGGGCCGATCACCATCGCGCGCGCCGCCAATACCTACGCCCAGCAGGGCGCCGCCTGGTACCTGACCATCCTCGCCCTGCTGTCGCTGAGCCTGGCGATTCTGAACCTCCTGCCCATCCCGCTGCTGGATGGGGGACACCTGTTGTATTACCTTATCGAGTTGGTCAAAGGCAGCCCCGTGAGTGAGCGCGCGATGGCAGCCGGGCAATACGTGGGACTGGCCCTGCTGGCCAGCCTGATGGGCCTGGCGTTCTACAACGACATCCTGCAACTGGTGCGCTAGGCCTGCTACCGACCCGGATTCCCGCGCTGCACCGCGCCGGAACCCCCTTCCCTGACGGATCCAAAGAATGACGCGACTTCCCGACCGCCGACTGCTTGCCCTTGCCCTCGCCACGGCGATTGCCGCTCCGGCCTGGGCCCAGACGGCGGCCAACGCGCCCATGGATGCGCCCGCGCTGGCGCCGCTGGCGCCTCCCGCCGCGAGTACGTTCACCGTCAGCGACATCCGCGTCGACGGCCTGCAGCGTATCGGCGCCGGTACGGTGTTCACCTACCTGCCGGTGGAACGCGGCGACACCGTCAACCCGACGCGCATTTCCGAATCGGTGCGCGCGCTCTACCGCACCGGGTTCTTCGAAGACATCCAGGTCGCACGCCAGGGCGACATCCTGGTGTTCACGGTCACCGAGCGTCCGGCGATCAATCGCCTGACCCTGACCGGCAACAAGGACATCAAGACCGAGGACCTGACCCGCGGCCTCAACGACATCGGCCTGTCCGAAGGCGAAACCTTCGACCGCCTCGATCTCGACCGCGTGACCCAGGAGCTGGTGCGCCAGTACAACAACCGCGGCAAGTACAACGTGCGCATCACGCCGACGGTGTCGCGCCTGGACCGCAACCGGGTCGACATCGCGATCAACATCGAGGAAGGCAGGGCGGCCAAGATCCGCCACATCAACATCATCGGCAACGAGGTCTACGACCTCGACACGCTGACCGACAACTGGGAATCGGGCGAGTCCAACTGGCTCAGCTGGTACCGCCGTGACGACCAGTATTCGCGCGAGAAGCTGGAAGGCGACCGCGAGAAGCTGCACAACTTCTACCTCGACCGCGGCTACATCGATTTCAGCGAAGACAGCATCCAGGTCGCGATCAGCCCCGACAAGGCCGACATGTACATCACCGCCGGCATCACCGAAGGCGAGATCTACAAGGTGTCGGACGTGCAGATCACCGGCAATACGGTGCTGCCCGAGGAGGAGATCCGCACGCGCGTCTTCGTGCAGAAGGACCAGGTGTTCTCGCGCGCCCTGCTCGAGCTGAGCTCGGATGCCATCGTCGCGACGCTGGGCAACATCGGCTACGCCTTCGCCCAGGTCAATCCGATTCCGGAGATCGACCGCGAGAACCGCACCGTCGCCATCAACCTGCAGGTCGTTCCCGGGCCGCGCGTGCAGGTGCGCCGTGTGCAGTTCAAAGGCAACAACCGCACCTCGGACGAGGTGATGCGCCGCGAGATGCGCCAGTTCGAGGGCAGCTGGTATTCGCAGGCCGCGGTCGACCGCTCCAAGGTCCGCCTGCAGCGCCTGGGCTATTTCGAATCGGGCAGCGTCAACGTGGAAACCCAGCCGGTGCCGGGCAGCAATGACGAAGTGGACGTGGTGTTCAGCGTCACCGAGACGACCTCGGGCAGCTTCACCTTCGGCCTCGGCTACTCGCAGCTGGCGGGTGTGACCACGTCGGTGCAGCTGTCGCAGAACAACTTCCTCGGCAGCGGCAACCGGGTCTCGGTCGAAGCGCAGCGCAACGTCTACCTGCAGCGCTACTCGTTCTCCTTCATGAACCCGTACTTCACCGACGGCGGCATGTCGCTGGGCTACAACCTGTGGTGGCGCGAGTTCGACAACTCCGAGTTCAACACGGCCCAGTACTCGTCCACCAGCGCGGCCGGCCAGGCGATCCTCGGCATTCCGCTGACCGAGAACGACTCGATCTCGCTGCTGTTCGGCGTCGACCGCAACCAGATCTTCGCGTTCCAGGGCTCGTCTCCGGAATCGATCGTCGACTACATCGACGCCTTCGGTTCGCGCACCTTCCACGCCTGGCGCAGCGAGCTGGCCTGGGCCCGCGACACGCGCAACGACTTCCTGCAGCCCACCCGCGGCATGATGCAGCGCGTCTCGCTCGAGGCCACGCTGCCGGGTTCGACCGCCGAGTACTACAAGCTCAACTACGAGATCTCCAAGTACTGGCCGATCAACCGGCACCTGGTGCTCAACACGCGCGCCGAGCTCGGTTACGGCGACAGCTACGGCAGCGACGTCGTGCGCAACCTCTGCTACACCGCGCCCACCCTCGTCGACAGCAATGGCGACGGCATCATCGACACCTCGATTCCGGGTGCGGCACCGAGCGATCCGTGCGAGACGGCGTCGCCCGACTACATCCGCACGGTCACCGCGACCGGCCTGCCGTTCTTCGAGAACTTCTACGCCGGTGGTCCGCGTTCGGTGCGCGGCTTCCGCGACAACACACTGGGCCCGCGCGAAACCGCGTTCGGCAGCAGCTTCCTGCAGCCGATTGGCGGCGCGGTGAAGACCATCGGCTCGGTGGAGATGTTCTTCCCGCAGCTGATCAAGTCGCCGGCCGCGCGCATTTCGGCCTTCGTCGACTTCGGCAACGTCTACAAGGACGTCGACAGCTGGGACGCCAAGGAACTGCGCGCCTCGGCCGGCGTGGCGCTGATGTGGCGCGCACCGGTGGGCCCGATCTCGATCAGCTACGCCTACCCGCTGCGTCAGCAGAACGAGGTGCGTGGCGGTTCGGGTGAGCTGATCAAGCAGGCCGACGAGGTCGAGCGCCTGCAGTTCACCTTCGGCGGCGCGTTCTGATCGCCGTCGCAGGTGACCCGATGGCACGACCGCCCCTCCGTTACAGCGCAGCCGCACTGGCCGACCGCTTCGGTCTGACCGTCCACGGGCCCGCCGACACCGAAGTCGGCGGCGTCGGCACGCTGGCCGCCGCGACTGCCGACCAGCTGACATTCCTGTCCAATCCGCGTTATCGCCCGCAGCTGGCCGACACGCGGGCCGGCATCGTGGTGCTGCGGGAAGGCGATGCCGCGGCGCGCGACGGCACTGCGCTGATCGCGCGCGACCCCTACGTGGCCTACGCGCGCATCGCGGCGTTGTTCGAGGTGCGTGCGGCGGCGCCAGCCGGTATTCATCCCTCGGCGGTCGTCGACGCCAGCGCGCAGATCGACCCGACGGCGTCGATCGGCCCGCACGTGAGCATCGGCGCCCGCAGCGTCATCGGCGCCGGCGCGACGATCGGCGCCGGCTGCGTGATCGGCGAAGACTGCGTCGTCGGCGACGGCAGCCGTCTGGTCGCCCGCGTCACCCTGGTCGCCCGCGTGCGTCTGGGCAAGCGGGTCACCCTGCATCCGGGTGCGGTCCTCGGCGCCGAAGGCTTCGGCCTGGCGATGGACGACGGCCACTGGATCAACGTGCCCCAGCTCGGCGGCGTGGTGGTCGGTGACGACTGCGACATCGGGGCCAACACCACGATCGACCGCGGCGCGCTGGACGATACGGTGATCGAGGACGACGTCCGCCTCGACAACCTGATCCAGGTCGGCCACAACGTGCGCATCGGCGCGCACACCGCGGCCGCGGGCTGTGTCGGCATCGCCGGCAGCACGCGCATCGGTCGCTACTGCCTGCTCGCCGGCAAGGTCGGTGTGGCCGGCCATCTCGACATCTGCGACCACGTCGTCGTCCATGCGATGACGATGGTGTCGGCATCCATCACCGAGCCCGGCGAATATTCGGCCGGCATTCCCGCCCAGCCCACACGCGAGTGGCGGAAGAATGCCGTGCGGATCCGCCAGCTCGATTCGCTCGCGCGCCGCGTCACGGCGCTCGGGAAGGGGGAAGAATGACGCATCACATCGAGCTGCCGATCCTCGTCGACGGCGTTCGCGAGCTTCTGCCGCATCGCTATCCGTTTCTGCTGGTCGATCGCGTGGTCGAGTTCGAACCCGGCAAGCGCGTGCTGTGCTGGAAGAACGTCTCGGCCAACGAGCAGTTCTTCCAGGGCCACTTCCCGGCCCATCCGGTGATGCCCGGCGTGCTGGTCATCGAAGCGCTGGCGCAGGCCGGCGGCATCCTGAGCCATCTCACCCGCGGCAAGAGCTGCGAAGACAACCTCTCCTATCTGGTCAAGGTGGACGCGGCCAAGTTCTCGCGCATGGTGGTGCCCGGCGACCGGCTGGAACTGGACGTGTCGATCAAACGCGAGATCCGCAACATGACCATGTACTCGGGCATCGCTCGCGTCGACGGCGAGCAGGCGGCCTGCGCGGAGATCCTCTGCGCCGAGGTCAAGCGCTGACATGGGCGCGGCGTCGATCCATCCCACGGCGGTCGTCGACCCCGGTGCGCGGCTCGGCGCGGATGTGCGCATCGGCGCGTTCACGCTGATCGGTGCCGAGGTCGAGATCGGTGACCGCACCACGATCGGCCCGCATTGCAGCATCCAGGGGCCTACCCGCATCGGCCGGGACAATCACATCCATGGACACGCCGCGATCGGCGGTGAGCCCCAGGACAAGAAGTTCCGCGGCGAGCGCGTGGAACTGGTGATCGGCGACCGCAACACCATCCGCGAATTCGTCACCGTCAACCGCGGCACCGGCGACGGCGGCGGCATCACCCGTATCGGCGACGACAACTGGTTGCTCGCCTACACCCACGTCGCCCACGACTGCAGCGTCGGCAACCACTGCGTGTTCTCGAACAACGCCACGCTGGCCGGCCATGTCACCGTCGGCGACCACGTGATCCTCAGCGGCTTCACCGGCATCCACCAGTTCTGCCGGATCGGCGCGCATGCGTTCATCGGCATGGGCGCGTTCGTCAACGGCGACGTGCCGCCGTTCGTGATGGTGGCGCAGGACGGCTACGGCCGCCCGCGCGGCATCAACGCCGAGGGCCTCAAGCGTCGCGGCTTCGACGCATCGCGCACCTCGGCGATCAAGCGCGCCTACCGCGCCCTGTACGTGTCCGGCGATTCGCTGGCCGATGCGCGCGTACGCCTGGCCGAGATGGCGCAGGACAGCGAGGATGTGCGCGCGTTTCTCGACTTCATCGATGCGGGCGAGCGGCCGTTGCTGCGGTGAAGCCGTGATTGGTCATTCGTGATTCGTGATTCGAAAGAGCAGAATGCTGCCATCTGACCGATTGCACGGAACTGCTGTGTCGAATCACCAATCACCAATCACCAATCACGCCACCAGCGCCCCGCTGCGCGTGGCACTGGTGGCGGGTGAAGCCTCGGGCGATCTGCTCGGCGCCGGGCTGATCGAGCAGTTGCGCACACGCTATCCGGATGCGGTCTTCGCGGGCGTGGGCGGTGATGCGATGCGCGCAGCGGGCATGGACACCTGGCACGACGCGTCCGAACTCGCGGTGATGGGGCTGTCGGAGGTGTTGCGGCATCTGCCGCGCCTGCTGACGCTGCGCAAGCACCTGCGCGCCCGCCTGCTCGACTGGCGCCCGGACGTGTTCATCGGCATCGATGCGCCCGACTTCAACCTCGGCCTCGAGCGCCGCCTGAAAGCGCGCGGCATCCGCACCGTGCACTACGTCAGCCCGTCGATCTGGGCCTGGCGCCAGGGCCGTGCGGCGAAGATCGGGCGCAGCGCGGACCTGGTGCTGTGCCTGTTCCCGATGGAGCCGCCGATCTATGCCGCGCATGGCGTCGATGCACGCTTCGTCGGCCATCCGCTGGCCGAAATGCTCGCGCTCGAGCCCGATCGCAGCGCGGCGCGCACGGCACTCGGGCTGCCGCACGATGCGCCGGTGCTCGCGGTTCTGCCCGGCTCACGCCTCGGCGAAATCGCGCGGCTGGGCGAGGCGTTTCTCGATGCCGCGGCGCGCGTGGCCGCCGCGATGCCCGGCCTGCGCATCGTCGTGCCGGCGGCGAACGCCGGCTGCCGCGCCGCGATCGACGCGTTGCGCGCACAGCCGAAGTTCGCCGCGCTCGACCTGCAAGTGCTCGACGGCCAGGCGCGCACCGCGATGGTCGCCAGCGATGTCGTGTTGCTCGCATCGGGCACGGCGACGCTGGAAGCGCTGCTGGCCAAGCGGCCGATGGTGGTCGGCTACCGCATCGCGCCGAGTACCGCCTTCCTCGTGCGCCTGTTCAAGCTGATGCGGGTGGATCGCTTCTCGCTGCCGAACGTGCTCGCCGGTCGCACGATCGCGCCGGAGTTCATGCAGGAAGCCTGCACGCCGGAGAATCTCGCCGACGCGGTGCTGCACTGGTTCCGCGATCCGCAGGCGGCCGAGGCGGTGCAGCCCGTCTATCGTGAACTGCATCTGCAACTGCGCCAGGGCGCTTCGGCCACGGCGGCCGAGGCCGTCGGACGCCTCGCAGCGCCCGCCTTGCCGGCGCTCGAGGCCGCGGAGCCGCGTCCGTGACCCGGCGCCTGCGCACTGCCGGTGTGGACGAAGCCGGCCGCGGCCCCCTGGCCGGTCCGGTGGTGGTGGCCGCGGTGATCCTGCATCCACGACGCCCGATCGACGGCCTGGACGATTCCAAGAAGCTCACCGAAAAGCGTCGCGAAGCGCTGTACCCGCAGATCGTCGAACAGGCGCTGGCCTGGCGGATCGAATTCGTCGGCGTCGAGGAGATCGACCGCATCAACATCTACCAGGCGACGCTGACCGGCATGCGTCGCGCGGTCGCCGCACTGGCGCCGGCCGCCGAGCGCGTTCTGGTCGACGGCAACCGCCTGCCGCCAGGCCTGCCCTGCCCGGCCCGGGCGATCGTCGGCGGTGATGCCCTCGAGCCGGCGATCATGGCCGCGTCGATCCTCGCCAAGGTCGCGCGCGACCGCGCGATGGTCGCGCTGCACGCGCAGTTCCCCGATTACGGCTTCGACCAGCACAAGGGCTATTGCGCGCCGGCACATCTGGCCGCGCTGGCGACCCACGGCCCGTGCCTGCATCACCGGCGCAGTTTCGCGCCGGTCACCCGGCTGCTGACACCTGCGGCCGGGTCGGAGGCACCGCCGCCGATGGCCGATCTGTTCGCCGCCGACGCCACCGCCTGAACGCCGTCCGGGTCGCACGCGCGGCCCCGTCCCGGCGCGCCGCCACCGGGGTTCTGTCAAGCCTTGTCCGCCCCCGGGCCGGGCCCTACCCTGACCCTCCGGCCGCCTCGCCACCGCAATGCCCGCGCGCTTCGTCCATCTCCACGTCCACAGCGAATACTCGCTCTCCGATTCGACGATCCGGATCAAGGGGCTGGTCAAACGCTGCGCGCAGCTCGATCAGCCGTCGGTCGCGCTGACCGACCGCAACAACCTGTTCGCGCTGGTGAAGTTCTACCGCGCCGCCGAAGGCGCCGGCATCAAGCCGGTGATGGGCGCCGACATCTCGATCGCCGAGGGCGACGAGCCGGCCTCCACGCTGACCCTGCTGTGCCGGGATCACGACGGCTATCTGTCGCTGTCGCGTCTGCTCACGCGCGCGTGGATGGAAGGCCACCGCACCGACGGCGTCGTCGTGCGTCCGGACTGGCTGCGCGGGTGCAATGGCGGCCTGTTCGCGATCGCCGGCCGTCATGGCCCGGCCGCGAAGCTTCTGGCCGGGGGACGCGACGATCTGGCGCGGCAGTGGTACACCCAGTGGCGCGAGGTGTTCGACGAGCGCCTGTTCCTGCAGCTGACGCGCTGCGGCTTCGACGACGAGGCCGTGCACAACGGGCTCGCCCTGCAGGTGTCGTCGGACCTGTCGCTGCCGGTGATCGCCGGCAACGACGTGCGCTTTCTCGACGCCGACGGCTTCGACGCGCACGAGGCGCGCGTGTGCATCTCGACCGGACGGGTACTCGACGACCCGCGTCGCCCGAAGCTCTACACGCGCGAGCAGTACTTCAAGACGGCCGATGCGATGGCCGCGCTGTTCGACGATGTCCCCGACGCGATCGACAACACGCTCGCACTCGCGCAGCGCTGCAATCTCGAACTGCGCCTGGGCACCTACTATCTGCCCGCCTATCCGGTGCCCAGCGAGCACACGCTCGACACCTGGATCCGCGCGCAGTCCCACGAGGGCCTCGACGAGCGGCTGGCGAAGTACCCGCTCGCGCCCGGACACACGCGCGAGAGCTACGTCGAGCGCCTGAACGTCGAACTCGACGTCATCTGCAAGATGGGGTTCCCGGGCTACTTTCTGATCGTCTCGGACTTCATCAAGTGGGCCAAGGAGCACGACATCCCGGTCGGGCCCGGACGCGGCTCGGGTGCCGGCTCGCTGGTGGCCTGGGCGCTGAAGATCACCGATCTCGACCCCTTGCCCTACGACCTGCTGTTCGAGCGCTTCCTCAACCCCGAACGCGTGTCGATGCCCGACTTCGACATCGACTTCTGCATGGACCGCCGCGACGAGGTCATCGACTACGTCGCCGCGAAGTACGGCCGCGACCGGGTCAGCCAGATCATCACCTACGGCACGATGGCCGCGAAGGCGGTGGTGCGCGATACCGGCCGCGTGCTCGGCTATCCCTACGGCATGGTCGACGGCATCTCCAAGCTGGTGCCGCCGACGCTGGGCATCGGGCTCGAGGACGCGCTGGGCCGCACCGAGAAGTCGCGCAGCGACGATGCCTGGCGCTCGGACGAACTGATCGCGCGCTACAACGACGAGGACGACGTCCACGACCTGCTCGATCTCGCCCTGCAGCTCGAGGACCTGACCCGCAACGCCGGCAAGCACGCCGGTGGCGTGGTGATCGCGCCGTCGCCGCTGAGCGACTTCTGCCCGCTCTACGCCGAACACGACGAAGGCGGCCGCGGCCGCAATCCGGTCACCCAGCTCGACAAGGACGACGTCGAATCGATCGGCCTGGTGAAGTTCGACTTCCTCGGCCTGCGCACGCTGACGATCATCGACTGGGCGGTCAAGGCGATCAACGCGCGCCGCAGCGCGGCGGGCGAAGACCTGCTCGACATCGCCGCGCTGCCGCTCGACGACCGCGCCAGCTACGAGCTGTTCGCGCGCGGCGACACGGTGGCGGTGTTCCAGTTCGAATCGCGCGGCATGCGCGAGCTGCTCAAGCGCGCCCAGCCCGATACCTTCGAGGACATCATCGCGCTCGCCGCGCTGTTCCGTCCCGGCCCGCTGGGTTCGGGGATGGACAAGGAATGGGTGGACCGCAAGCACGGCCGCACGGACGTGACGTATCCGCATCCCTCGCTCGAGCCGGTGCTCTCGCCGACCTACGGCGTCATCGTCTACCAGGAACAGGTGATGCAGATCGCCCAGGTCCTGGCCGGCTACACGCTGGGCGGCGCGGACATGCTGCGTCGCGCGATGGGCAAGAAGAAGCCCGAGGAGATGGCCAAGGAGCGCGCCAAGTTCGAGGCCGGCGCGGCCGCGAACGGCGTCGATCCGGTGCAGGCCACGCAGATCTTCGACCTGATGGAGAAGTTCGCCGAGTACGGCTTCAACAAGTCGCACTCGGCCGCCTACGCGCTGGTGGCCTACCAGACCGCGTGGCTGAAGGTGCACTACCCGGCCGAGTTCATGGCCGCGGTGCTGTCGTCGGACATGGACAACACCGACAAGGTCACCGGCTTTCTCACCGAAGCGCGCACCATGGGCCTCGAGGTGCTGCCACCGGACGTCAACGCCTCGGCCTTCATGTTCGAGGCCATCGATCCCAAGACCATCCGCTACGGCCTGGGCGCGGTGAAGGGCGTCGGACGCGGCGCCTGCGAGAACATCGTCGAGGCGCGTGTGCAGGCCGGCGTGTATACCGACCTGCTGGATTTCTGCCGACGCGTCGATTCCCAGCGCCTCAACAAGCGCACGCTCGAGGCCTTGATCAACGCCGGCGCGCTGGACGCCCTGGGCAGGAACCGCGCCTCGCTGATGCTGCAGCTGCCCGAGGCGCTGAAGGCCACCGACCAGCTCACGCGCAACCGCAATGCCGGCATCGTCGACATGTTCGGCAGCACCGCCGGCGACGGCGAGGCACTGCACATCGACCTGCCCGAATGCGAGGAATGGCCGCTCAAGCAGAAGCTCGAAGGCGAGCGCGAGACGCTGGGGCATTACCTCAGCGGCCACCCGCTCGACCCCTATCGCGAGGAACTGCAGGCCCTGGTCGGCACCGATCTGGGCCAGCTCGACAGCCTCTGGGCCGCGCGCGACCAGAAGGCCGGCGGCAACAGCTGGCGGCCCGAAACCCAGGTCATCATCGCGGGTCAGGTCACCTCGATCCGCAAGCGCGGCGACTCGCAGGCCTTCGTGCTGCTGGAGGACGGTCGCGGCCGGCTGGAGTGCGGCTTCTTCGCCGACGCGTCCAGCGAGTACGCCCACCTGCTCACGCGCGACCGCATCCTGATCGTCGAGGGCGGCCTGCGCGAGGACGAGTTCAGCGGCGGCTTCGCATTGCGGGTGAAGCGCTGCTGGGATTTCCACGCCGTCTGTCCCGAACACGCGCGCCGGCTGTCGCTGCGCCTGGATCTGCGCGTGCCCGGCACGATGGCGCGGGTCGAGCAGGTACTGGCCCAGCACCGCCCCGGCAAGACCACGCTGCGGCTGGATCTGCTGCTGCCCACCGGCGCGGCCGGCACGCTGGAGGTCAACGGCAGCCAGTCGATCCGCGCCGACGCCGAGCTTCCCGGCACCCTGCGCGCGCAACCGGGCGTGCGCATCGCCCGGCTCGACATGGCCAAGCCGTGGGCCGGCTGAACCCGCCTCGCGGTTTCGCCCAACATCCGCCAACGTGCGGCGATCTGCGGCCCAGACGCCCGCGTACGGCCCTGCCGGGCGCGGTCGGCTAGACTGTCGCCCTTTCCGGCCCCGGGGCCGGCCCGCGTGGCGCATCGCGCCCGGGCCTGCGCCGCGCCGCTCCCTACCGGACGCGTGACCGAATGAATCCGAACTACCTCGATTTCGAGCAGCCCATCGCCGACCTGGAAGCCAAGATCCAGGAACTGCGCAAGGCCAGCGACGGCCCCGCAGTGAACATCGATGCCGAGCTGGCCACGCTGCGCGAGAAGCTGCGCAAGCGCACCGCGCACATCTTCCGCGACCTCACGCCGTGGCAGGTTTCGCAGCTGGCCCGTCACCCGCAGCGGCCCTACACCCTGGACTACATCAAGGCCTTCTGCGACGAGTTCGAGGAGCTGGCCGGCGACCGCGCCTACGCGGACGATGCGGCCATCGTCGGCGGACTCGGCCGCGTCGACGGTCGCAGCGTGATGATCATCGGCCACCAGAAGGGCCGCGACACCAAGACCAAGGTGCGCCGCAACTTCGGCATGCCGCGCCCCGAGGGCTACCGCAAGGCGCTGCGCCTGATGAAGATGGCCGAGCGGTTCAAGCTGCCGCTGCTGACCTTCATCGATACGCCCGGCGCCTACCCCGGCATCGGCGCCGAGGAGCGCGGCCAGTCCGAGGCCATCGCGCGCAATCTGCTGGAGATGGCCGAACTGCGCATCCCGATCGTCTGCACCGTCATCGGTGAAGGCGGCTCGGGCGGTGCGCTGGCGATCGGCGTCGGCGACCGCACGGTGATGCTCGAATACAGCACCTATTCGGTGATCTCGCCGGAAGGCTGCGCGTCCATCCTGTGGAAGGACGCGGCCAAGGCACGCGACGCGGCCGAGCAGCTGGGCCTCACCGCCAAGCGCCTCAAGTCGCTCGGCCTGGTCGACAAGGTGGTGCGCGAGCCGATCGGTGGCGCCCACCGCAATCCACGCCAGACCGCGACGCGCCTGAAGGCGGTGCTGATGAACGCGGTCGACGAACTGGAGCAGTTGCCGGTCGAGACGCTGCTGCAGCGCCGGTACGAGCGCCTGCGCAGCTACGGGGCCTACGAAGCGGCGTAAGGGCAGCGCCGGTGGGCCCGATCCTGCTGCTGTCGATCCTGCTGCAGATCGCCTGCGGCGTGCACGTCGTGCGCACCGGCCGGCCGCTGTACTGGATCTTCATCCTGCTGATCGGCTCCTACATCGGCGTGCTGGTGTACCTGCTGGCCGAAGTGCTGCCGGATCTGCAGCGCAGCCGCGGCGCGAACCGAGCCCTGGGACGCGTGCGCGACCGCATCGATCCGGGTCGCCGCACCCGCGCGGCCAGCCGCGATCTCGAGATCGCCGATACTCTCGACAACCGCCGTCGGCTCGCCGAGCGCCGGCTGGCCGACGGCGACTACGCCGGCGCGGAGGCGCTGTACCGCGAGGCATTGCGCGGGCTTTACGCGACCGATCCCACGCTGATGCTCGGCCTGGCCCAGGCGCAGTTCCATCGCGGCGAGCCGGCCGCGGCCCGCGACACGCTCGATGCGCTGATCGCCGCCAACCCCGAATTCCGCTCGCACGACGGGCACCTGCTCTACGCACGCGCCGTGGAGGCCTGCGACGGCTTCGATGCGGCCGCCGAGGAGTACGAGGCGCTGGTGCAGGACTACCCCGATGAAGAGCCCCGGGTGCGGTATGCCGGATTGCTGCAGCGTCACGGTCAGCACGAGAAAGCGCAGGCGCTGTACGCCGAAACCCTGCGCCGAGTCGATCTCGCCCCGGCGTACTACCGCCGCGAGCAGCGTGCGTGGGTGGAGATCGCGAAACGCGAGGCGCGGGGGTGAGCGCGACGTCCGGCACGGGCGCCGATCACCACCGGCATCGCGCGGACCGGTCGCGTCGGGCGCGACGACCCACGGCCTCCACCGATGGGCTGCACGTTGACCACTTCGACACCGGGAGGTGAACATCATGGAGACCGGATGTCGCGCACGGCATCGCGCGCTGCTGCTGGCGGCCGCGCTGGCCGCCTTCCCGGCACTGGCCGACGCCGGTGACGGGGCGCTCAGCCGGCAGATCGCCGAGCGTGTGCCCGCGCTGGCCGAGCGGGCGCAGAGCGCGTGCCGCGCCGTGGTCGATCCGGAACGGCCCGCGCCGGTCGAGATCGAGCGGGCGATCCACGAGGCGGGGGATGCCGTGAGCCGGGCGGTCACGTCCGATGCCACCGTCTCCGCCGCCGAGCCGTTGCTGGCCGGGCTCGCCATGCGCGTCGGCGACTTCGACACCGTGCCGTCGCTGTCGCTTCACCAGCTGCGCAATGCACTGGCCGCCAGCGGCGGGGACACGGCGCGCGTGATCGAAGGCCGCGCCTTCGTGCTCGCGCTGCTGCAGCACATCGACCGCAGCGGCGACGGGCGCACGCCGGCGACCGCGTGGCACCCCTGCCTGATCGGCAACGAGTACGCATTCGTCCGCCAGGTCCTGGGCGCGCACGGCATCACCGAACAGACGCTGGTGCACGAGGGCGAGCGGCATTACGACCGGCTGACGCTCGCGATGCCGGACGGCAGCGCCCGCGAGGTCTACTTCGACGTCACCGACCTCTATCGCCGCAACGCCGAGGCCCTGTTGCGCTGAACCTCACCATGCGCGCAGATACTGGTCCGGCGGGTCGATCTTCACGCCGAGTTCCTGCGCGGCGCGGCGCGGGAAATACGGGTCGCGCAGCAGCTCGCGCGCCAGCAGCACGAGGTCCGCATCGCCGCCTGCGACGATCCGCTCGGCCTGCGCGGGTGTCGTGATCAGGCCCACGGCGCCGGTGGCGATGCCGGCCTCGCGGCGGATGCGCGCAGCGAAGGGCACCTGGTAATCCGGCCCCGCGTCGATGCGCTGGGCGGGCGACAGGCCGCCGGACGACACGTCGACCAGATCCACACCGCGCTCCGCCAGCAGACGCGACAGCGCGACGCTCTGGTCGAGCTCCCAACCGCCGTCCACCCAGTCGGTCGCCGAGATCCGCACCCACACCGGCAGGCGCTCCGGCCAGACCCCGCGCACGGCATCGATGACGTCGAGCAGCAGCCGGGTGCGACCTTCGAATCCACCGCCCCAGGCATCGTCGCGTGTATTCGACAGCGGCGAGAGGAACTGGTGCAGCAGATAGCCGTGCGCGGCGTGGACTTCGACGACCTCGAAGCCGGCCTCGCGCGCGCGCACCGCGGCCGCGCGGAAGTCTTCGATCACCTGCGCGATGCCGTCGGCGTCCAGCGCCACCGGCGACGGATAGGTCGCGTCGTAGGCCTGGGCCGACGGCGCGACGACCTGCCAGCCGCCCGCGTCCACCGGCACCGCGCCGCGTCCGCGCCACGGCGCGTGCGTGCTGGCCTTGCGCCCGGCATGCGCGAGCTGGATCGCGGGCGCGGCGCCCTGCGCGCGCAGGAATGCGGCGATGGGCGCCCAGGCGTCGCGCTGCGCGTCGTTCCACAGCCCGGCGTCGTCCGGCGAAATCCGGCCCTCCGGCGACACCGCGGCCGCCTCGGTCATCACCAGGCCTGCGCCGCCCACGGCGCGACTGCCCAGATGCACCAGATGCCAGGTTCCGGGCACCCCGTCGACGGCGCTGTACTGGCACATCGGCGACACCGCGATGCGGTTGCGCAGCACGAGACCGCGCTGCTGGAACGGTGAGAACAGAGCGGGCATGGGCGTCGAACCGGAACGGGGAAGCCGCGGACTGTAGGGCGACGCGCACGGTCGCGCGAGGCCGCCGCCGGATCGCAGCATTGCGCCGCGTGGCACCATGCGCCGATGTCGTTGCCGCACGCCGTTCTTCCCCTGCCCCGCCCGCCCGCGCCCGGCCCGATCTGCGTGGGCTTCAGCGGCGGGCTCGACTCCACCGTGCTGCTGCACCGGCTGACCCACGATCCCGCGTTTCGCGCGAGGGGCGTGCGCGCGATCCACGTGCATCACGGCCTGCAGCCGGGCGCCGACGCCTGGGCCGACCATTGCGCGCGCCTTTGCGCCGACTGGCACGTGGAACTCGACAGCACGCGCGTCACCGTCGCGCGCGACGCCGGCCGCGGACTCGAAGCGGCCGCACGCGAGGCGCGCCATGCCGCGTTCGCCGCGCATCTGCCGCCGGGCGGTGTCATCGCCTTGGCCCATCATCGCGACGACCAGGCCGAGACCGTGCTGTTGCGGGCGCTGCGCGCCTCCGGCCCCGACGGCCTGGCCGGCATGGCCGGCGCGCGCCGCTTCGGCGGCGGCTGGCTGTGGCGGCCGTTGCTGGCGCTGCCGCGCAGTGCGCTGCTGGCCTATGCCGAAGCGCACGGTCTGCGCTGGATCGACGATCCCAGCAACGACACCGACGGCGCCGACCGCAACTTCGTGCGCAACCGCATCCTGCCGCTGCTGCGCACGCGCTGGCCCCAGGCCGGCGCCGCACTGGCCGACGTCGCCGCGCTTCAAGCCGAAAGCGTCGCCCTGCTCGACGTAGACGATGCATGTGCACTGGCCGATGCCCGCACGCTGGACCCGGCGGTGCTGCGGATCGATCGCCTGCAGCCGCTGCCGTCGGCGCGACGCGGCCGCGTGCTGCGGCGCTGGATCCTCGAACGCGGACTCACGCCCCTGCCGCGCCAGGGGGCCGCCTGGTGCGATGCCACGCTCGACCGCGACGCGGACGACCGCACGCCGATCTTCGACTGGGCCGGCACCCGCCTGCAGCGCTGGCGCGACCTGCTGCACGCCGCGCCGATCCGCCCGCCCCTGCCCGCGGACATCGACGTGGCCTGGACCGGGGCCGCCCCCCTGGCCTTGCCCGACGGTGACACCCTGCGCCTCGACGGTCCGCCGGCCGACGCCATGCCCTGGCAGGTCCGGGCCCGACGCGGCGGCGAGCGCATCGCCCTGCCGGGACGCATGCACTCGCACGCGCTGCGTCACGTGCTGCAGGCTCTCGGTGTGCCGCCGTGGGTGCGTGCCCGCCTGCCGCTGCTGTGCGACGGCGCGGGCCGCGTGCTGGCGGTCGGTGACCTGGCCTTCGACCGCGACTTCGACACCTGGCTGCGCGACGGCGGACGCCGCCTGATCTGGCACACCGCGGCCCGGACCGGGCCCGGGCCGATCGCTTAGAATCGCACCATGCCCAAGACCCCTGCCAAGGCGCCCTCCGCGGTCGCCGCTTTCGAAACCGCGCTCTCCCAGCTCGAAGCCCTGGTCGAGTCGATGGAGGGGGGCGAGATGACGCTCGAAGACTCGCTCGGCGCCTACGAGCGCGGCGTCGGCCTGTACCGGCGTTGCCAGCAGGCGCTCGAAGACGCGGAACTGCGCGTCAGACTGCTCAGCGATCCGGCCGCGCCCGAACGCGCGCAGCCGTTCGGCGCCCTCGACACCGACACCTCCGATGCCTGACGCGTCGCACGCGGTCGATCCCCGCATCGCCGCCTGGCGCGAACGCACCGACGCCGCGCTGCAGCGCGCGCTCGACGGCACCTGCGACAGCGCACCGCGCCTGCATGCCGCGATGCGCCATGCGGTGCTGCTGGGCGGCAAGCGCATGCGGCCGCTGCTGGTGCACGCCACCGCCGAAGCCTTCGGCGCCGCGCCGGGCCTCGCCGATGCGCCTGCGGTGGCGGTGGAGCTGATCCACGCCTATTCGCTGGTGCACGACGATCTGCCGGCGATGGACGACGACGCCCTGCGGCGTGGCCAGCCGACGGTGCACGTGGCCTTCGACGAGGCGACTGCGATCCTGGCCGGCGACGCGCTGCAGACGCTCGCGTTCACCACGCTGGCCGAGGCCGCCGCGCTGCCCGGGGCGACACGTCTGGCGATGGTCGCCGCGCTGGCGCGCGCCTCCGGCGCCGACGGCATGTGCGGCGGCCAGGCGCTCGATCTGGCGGCAACCGGTGACGGGGGTTCGATCGGCGTGGCCGCACTCGAGCGACTGCACGCGATGAAGACCGGCGCCCTGCTGCGCGCCGCGGTCGCGCTCGGCGCACTGGCCGCGGGCGTCGATGCAGACGCGCGTGCGCGCCTGGACGACTTCGCCGACGCGCTGGGCCTCGCGTTCCAGATCCGCGACGACCTGCTCGACATCGAGGGCGACAGCGCCACGCTGGGCAAGACCGCCGGCAAGGACGTGGCCCAGGACAAGGCGACCTTCCCCGCCCTGATCGGCGTGGCGGCCTCGCGCGCGCGTCTGGCCGACCTCGCAACGCGCATGCACGACGCCCTGGCCCCGTTCGGGCCGAACGCCGCAGCATTGGCCGAACTCGGTCGCCGCGCGATCGAGCGCGATCACTGATCCGGCCCTGCGACCCCGGCGCAGGCGGGCCGCGGCACGCGCCCCACGCCCGGCCCGGGCAGCGCTCGGCGGCACCGCGTGTGCGGATGCGAGCACCTGCTCGAACGACCCCGCCGTCGCCCGGCCTCGACACACCGCCATCCATCGACGCCGGCTCGCGCCCGGCGCCTGCCCGGCCGCGGAGTCGACGCTCAGCGCACCAGCCGGATCGTCAGCGGATACCGGTAGGTCTCGCCGCTCCAGGCGCGGATCGCGGCCACGATGCTGCACACCAGCCACGCCAGCGCCAGCGCAGCGGCGGCCGCCATCAGCACCAGGCCCAGCGGCAGGGTGACGATCGCACCGAGTCCGAGGGTCAGCACGGTCGCGCCGAGCAGGACCATGCCCAGCACGACGAGCGCACACGTGTAGAGAAACATGCTGATGTTGAAGTTCAGCGCCTCGCGCGCGTGCGCGGCGACGAAGGGACTGTCGTCGCGCTTGAGCAGATAGACGCCGCCGGCCACGGCCGCCCCGGCGGCACCGGAGATCCAGCTGGTCATCAGCGCGAGCACCAGCGCGCCGACGTGGACGCCGGCCGCCCACTGACGTTCGCTGGCCGCAGGGGCCGCCTGGGTCATCTGTGCGTACATCGCGCGCTCCTTGGAACGGGGGTCTTGACGCCACTATGGCACCGCCGCCGCGGCGCGCAACCCAACCGATGACAGGGTCGGCGCCCGTGCCGGCGCCGCCGTCCGGGCAAGAAAAAACCCCGGCATGCGCCGGGGCTTCGGGAACGCACGATCGGTCGCGTTTACTTGACCAGACGCAGCGCCACCGGATAGCGGTAGGCCTCGCCCGCGTTGGCCTTGAGCCCGGCGATGATGCTGAAGACGATGCACAGCACCCACAGCGCGAAATTGATCAGCGCGCCGATCAGGATGATCGCCAGCACCATGCCGATGAGGTAGCCGATCAGGAGGGTGATCTGGAAATTCAGCGCTTCCTTGGACTGGTCGACGAGAAACCCCTTGTCGGCCTTGTCCTTGTTGATCAGCCAGACCACCAGCGGAACGATGAAGCTGAAGATGATGCCCGACAGGTGGGTCAGCATCGCGATGGTGCGGTCGTCCTGGCTGGCGCCGGCGACAGGTGTGTCGGTGTACGGATCCATGGCATTCCCCTGAGCGTTGAAGGTGGCAACCGGCTCGCCGCGTCGCGGCGCCCGTCAAGAATACCGTCAATCGGTTCCGGCAACGGTCATCGCGCCGACCAGGATCGACCCTGTGCGCACGTGCGAACGCGTATCGACGTCGGTGCCCACGGCCTCGATGCCGGCGAACATCTGCCGGAGATTGCCGGCGATGGTGATACCGTCGACCGGGTGCTGGATCTCGCCGTTCTCCACCCAGAAGCCCGCCGCGCCACGCGAGTAGTCACCGGTCACCGCGTTGACGCCCTGGCCCATCAGTTCGGTGACCAGCAGGCCGCGGCCCATGCCCCGCACCATCGCCTCCAGATCGCCGGTGTTCGGTGCGATCTCGAGATTGTGCACGCCGCCGGCATTGCCGGTGGTCTGCAGGCCGAGCTTGCGGGCCGAATAGCTGCCGAGCACGTAGCGCTGCAGCACGCCGGCCTCGACGATGGACGACTCGCGCGTGGCCACGCCCTCGGCATCGAAGGCCGACGACTGGAAGCCGCGCATCAGGAACGGACGCTCGCGGATGGAGAACCAGTCGGGAAACAGTGGATGGCCGACGCTGTCGAGCAGGAAGCTCGCGCGCCGGTACAGGGCGCTGCCGGAAATCGCGCCGAGCAGGTGGCCGACCAGCGATCGGGCGATCTCGGCCTGGAACAGCACCGGATAGCGCCCGGTGGGGATCGGCCGCGGCTCCAGCCGCGCCAGCGCGCGCTGCGCGGCCCGGCGGCCAATCGCCTGGGCCGGCTCGAGGTCGCCGGGCGCGAGCGCGATGCTGTACCAGCCGTCGCGCTGCATGGCGTCGCCTTCGCCCGCGATCAACGCGCAGCCGACGCTGTGATGGCTGCTGCGTTCGGCGCCGACGAACCCGTGGCTGTTGGCATAGACGCCGAGCGAGCGCGAGGTCGACACCGAGGCGCCGTCCGAATTGCGGATGCGCGCGTCGCCGTCGCGGCCCGCAGCCTCGCACGCCAGCGCGAGATCGACCGCGGCGTCGGCTTCCAACGCCCACGGGTGCCAGCTGTCGAACTCGGGAAACCGGCCGTCGGCGCCGGGACGCGCCATCAGGTCCGCGTCGGCCAGGCCGGATGCCGGGTCGTCCTCGGTGAAGCGCGCAATCGCGCAGGCCTGGTCGACGGTCGCGTCCAGGCTGGCGTCGCGCAGATCGGCGGTACTGGCGCTGCCCTTGCGCGTGCCGAAATAGACCGTGACCGCGATGCCGCGGTCGCGGGTGGATTCGACGGTCTCCACCTCGCCCATGCGCACATTGACGTTGAGGCCGGCGTCCTCGGAGCACGAGACCTCGGCCTGGCTGGCACCGGCCGCGCGGCAGCGCGCGAGCAGACGCTGCGACAGACCCGTCAGGGCCTCGAGGCGGGCCGGGGAGTCGTCCTCGTGCGGAACCGCGGCGTGGAGTACGGACATGGTCAATGGCTTATCCTGTTGCGATGAGAGGCGTAGACGAAGAAAGCGGCGAGTACCTCGGTCCCAGCCGCAAGCAGAACCGGCGCGAAGCCCTGGAAGTGCTGGCGCTGGCCGAGGCCCTGGTCGGGCTGCCCGACGGCCGGCTGGCCAAGCTGCCGGTGCCCGACAGCCTGATGCCGCACATCGCCGAGACCCGGCGCATCACCTCGCACATCGCGCGCAAGCGGCAGATGGCGTTCCTGGCCAAGCAGATGCGCCGCGAGGACGACGACACCCTGCAGGCATTGCGCGACGCGCTCGACGCCGGCGGCGAAGCGGCGCGCATCGACACTGCGCGTCTGCACCGTGCCGAGCAGTGGCGTCTGCGTCTGCTCGACGACGGCGACACCGCGCTGGCGGCGCTGCTGGACGAGTATCCCCACGCCGATCGCCAGCGTCTGCGCCAGCTGGTGCGCAACGCGCTGGCCGAACGTGCGAAGAACAAGCCGCCGGCCGCCTTCCGCGAACTGTTCCGCGAATTGCGTGACGTGTTCGCCGGTGCCGGTGCCGCGGCGGCCGACGCCCGCGACGACGCGGCATACGACGGCGCCGACGACGACGGAGACGGCTCGCACCAGGCGTGATGCCCCGTTTCGCCCGTAGAGGCGGAACCGTTGGACCTCACCGGGCGCGATCGCACGCCGCGCACGGTGCGCCGAGACGCGACGCCCGAATCCCGCGACCCCGTTGTCAAGCCTGCGTGCCGCCGACGGTGAGCTGATCAATCAGCAGCGATGGCTGGCCGACGCCGACCGGCACGCTCTGTCCGTCCTTGCCGCAGACACCGACGCCGTCGTCGAGCGCCATGTCGTGGCCGATCATGCGCACGCGCTGCATCGTCTCCGGGCCGTTGCCGATCAGCGTGGCGCCCTTGACCGGCGCGGTGATCTTCCCGTCCTCGATCAGGTAAGCCTCGGTGGCCGAGAACACGTACTTGCCGCTGGTGATGTCGACCTGCCCGCCGCCGAAGTTCACCGCGTACAGGCCCTTCTTGACCGAGCGGATCATGTCCTGCGGATCGTCCTGGCCGGCCAGCATGTAGGTGTTGGTCATGCGCGGCATCACCAGATGCGCGAAGGATTCGCGGCGACCGTTGCCGGTGGGCGCGACACCGGTGAGGCGCGCGTTGAGCGTGTCCTGCATGTAGCCGGTGAGCACACCGTCCTCGATCAGCGTGGTGCACTGCGTGGGCGTGCCCTCGTCGTCGACGTTGAGCGAACCGCGGCGGCCGTCGAGCGTGCCGTCGTCGACGATGGTCACGCCCGGAGACGCCACGCGCTGCCCGAGACGCCCGGCATAGGTGCTGGTGCCCTTGCGGTTGAAGTCGCCTTCCAGGCCGTGGCCGACCGCTTCGTGCAGCAGCACGCCGGGCCAGCCGGCGCCGAGCACCACCGGCATCACGCCGGCCGGCGCATCGATCGCATCGAGATTCACCAGCGCCTGGCGCAGCGCTTCGCGGGCGAAATGCTCGGGGCGCCCGTCGCCGAGCAGCTCGGCGTAGGAATAGCGGCCGCCGTAGCCGGCATAACCGGATTCGCGCCGACCGTTCTGCTCCACCAGCACCTGGATGTTGAGCCGCACCAGCGGTCGGACGTCACCGGCCAGCACCCCGTCGCTGCGCGCGATCAGCACCGTGTCCACGCCACCCGACAGGCTGACCATCACCTGCTGCACGCGCGGATCGGCGGCGCGCAGCAGCCGGTCGATGCGGCGCAGGGCCTCGACCTTGTCGGCGCTGCCCAGCGCGTCGATCGGGTCGCTCGCGGGATACAGGTCGTGCGCGTGGCCGCGTGTGAGCGCCTGTGGGGCATGCGCGCGACCGTCACGGGCGATCGCGCGCGCGGACTGCGCCGCGCCCAGCAGCGCCACCGCGTCGATGTCGTCGGAGTAGGCGAAACCGGTCTTTTCGCCGCTGATCGCGCGCACGCCGACCCCCTGCTCGATCGCGTGCGAACCGCTCTTGACGATGCCGTCCTCGACCGACCAGCTCTCGCGCCGCGAATGCTGGAAATACAGGTCGCCGAAATCGATCCCCGGACCGAGCAGTGCCGAGAACGTGCGATCGAGGTTCACGGCGTCGAGGCCGGCGGGCAGCAGCAGGCGGCTTTGCGCGAGCGTCAGCGCGTCGCCGGTGGCGGTCTGGGAGTCGGTCATCGCTTAAGTGTGGGGGCACCGGCCGGAATGGCAAGCCGATCGGGGCACGCGCGCGCCGGTGATCGGACAGTCCGGCCGAACGAGCCGGCCGCATCGCTCGTGTCGGCGCAGCGGGCCATGCGATCGACTCGAGGCATGTGGACGGGCGGCGGTCCCGAGGTGCGGTCGAAGCGCGGGTGCGCGCGGCATACGCCGTGAATCACCGCATCCGCGAGACCGGATGTCACCCGGCGCATCGAACGCAGCCAGACGCACCGCCGGCACCGCACGCAGGCGCGTGATGGATCCGCATGGCGGCGCGCTGCACGTCACGCATGCGGCGCGCCCGGCCGACGCGCGTCTAGTCCGCCGCCTGCGGTCGTGACGCCGGGGGCCGGGCCGGGGGCGTCTGCGCGCTGTCGCGTCGCTCGACGACCTCCACCTTGGGGTCCTGCCACGGACCGCTGACGTGATAGTTGCGCGCCCCCATTTCGGCCAGCGGGCGACGCAGCACCGCGTTCGCGACCGCGCCCACGGCCGCGCCCACCGGCCCTGCGGTCAGCGCACCGACGGCGGGCAACAGGTTGCCGGTCTTGGGCAGCACTTCGATGGTCTGGTCGTGCGTACGCGCCTGCAGATCCGCGCTGCCGCGGATGCGGATCTCCGCGGCCGGCCCATCGATGGTCACGCCGTCGCTGCGTGCCTGACCGCTACCGAAGCGGATGTCGCCGGCGATGCGGTTGAAGCCGAAGCCGCGGTTGAAGAAATCGCGGAAATCCAGGGTGAGCCGGCGCGGCAATTCGGTGAGGCTCAGCAGGCCCAGCACGCGTCCCGCGCCCGGGTCCACTTCCACCAGTTGGCCGTCCTTGACCGTCAACTGCAGCGAGCCCTGCAACGCGGCGATATCGAACGCGGCCGGCGGGCCGGGCCAGGCGGTGTCGAAATCGACCCGCCCCTGGCCGCCGACGATGCTGCCGGCGAATCCCAGGCCCGAGAGCAGACGACCGAAATCCTCGCTTTCGACATCGACCTCGACCGCGGTGCGTGCCGCCGTGCCGCGGCCGGTCCAGCGTCCGCTCGCGTCGATGCGGTGCTGCGGCGCGCGGATGCGCAGGTGATCGAGCACCAGGCCGCCTGCACCGGGACGGCTGCGCGCTTCGACCCGACCCAGTGCCAGCTCGCCGATGCGCAGGTCGTCGACCGTGAGCTGGACCGGCGGCACCGCGCCGGGATCGAGCCCGTCGTCCGCCGGCGCGCGCGCCGGCGGTGGCGCTGACGGCGTCGCGGCCGCCGGCGCGACCTGGGCGAGCGCGGGCCAGTGCAGACGCTGCAGTGCCACCACGACCGGTGCGCCGTCGGCATCGGGCAGGCGCACGTCGCCGGCGAGCCGGCTGCCGTCCAGGCGCAGGGCGGTCGCGCCGCCGACCCGGGCCGCGGTGAGCCGGGTCTGTCCGAGGCGCGCGCCGGGCAGGCGCATGTCCGCGGTGGTGAGATCGAGCGCTTGCAGCGCGAGGCCCTCGCCGTCACCGCCCATCAGGCCGAGCCAGTCGACCAGATCCACGACCGGCGTGCGTCCTGCGATCGCCAGGCCCGTCGCCGGCGGCGCGGCCTGCACGCGGGCACTGCCGAATTCGACCCGCACGCCGGTGCGGTCGTCGCGGCTGCGTGCGCGCACCGCCAGCCGGTTGCCGAAGCCGACCGCGATGTCGCCGCCTTCGAACGGAATCGGCGCCTCGATCGTCGTGCGCAACGGCACCGCGGCGGGCTTGTCGAGCGGTGCCGGCAGTCGCAGGGCGGTGCCCACGAGATCCGAGCGCAGCAGCAACCGCGCGGCCGGTCCACCTGCGGGCGCGCCGTTGGGAATCGTCACCTGCACCCGCCACGGCGCGATCCCGTCGACATGCGGCCGCAGCCAGGCGAGGTCCGGCGCGCGCGCCAGCAGCGCCGAGGCCGCCAGCGCGATGTCGAGCTCGCCCTCGAAGGCCTGCGCGCGGTCGCGCACGTGGCCGTCACCGGCACGCAGGGCCAGGCGTCCCGCCTGTCCGTCCTGGTGCACCGACAGGTCTTCGGCGCGGAATCCCGCCTGATCGAACCGCGCCTCGCCGCGGACGTCGTCGAAGGCCAGATCGAAGCGCGTCTCGCGCATCCTCACGCCGTCGAGGGCCACCGTGCCGTCCAGCCGGACCGGTGCGCCCGGCGGCACCGCGAGTGCCATGCGCACCCGTGCGGGGCCGGCGACGTCGAGCGCATCCAGGGTTTCGGCGTGTTCGGCGTGGAGCGGCGACGCACGCAACAGCGTCAACAGCCGCGCCGCGTCGGTCGCCGCGCCGGCCTGAACCTGGACCGGGCTGCTCGCGTAGCGGGTCATGCCCGCGGCGATGTCGCGCACCGGTACCCCGGCGAGTGCGCCGGTGGCCTCGTCGAGCGTGAAGCCGTCGTTGCGGAAGCGCAGCCGGCCGGACAGCGCGTCCATCGCGGGCCACTCATCATCGAAGCGGATGGTCGCATCGACGAGCCGGGCCTCGGCCGCGAACACGCCCTTTCGATCGCGGCCCTCGTTCGCGCCGAAGGGCCAGTCGTCGAGATCGCCGGAGACGATCGCCCGCCCGCCCTGCACCTCGCCCGCCACCAGGGCCATGTCGAGCCAATTCCGCGCGGCTTCCGGCATTTCGTGCCGCACCCAGAATTTCTTCGCCACCGGAATCTGCGCCGTGTCGACCCGCACCGCGAGATCGAGGCGCGGCCGCGATCCGTCGTGATCGATCGCCAGACCGCCGCGCGCGTCGGCCGCGTAGCCGTCACCCTCGATCCGCAGACCGGGCGTGTCGACATGCCAGCCGTCCGCATCACGCCAGCCGACCACGTCGCCGGTGAGCTGCAGCGGATGGGGCACGCCGAAGCCGACCGGCCAGTCGAAGACCGGCGCCGCGGTGGGATCGGGACGGAACACCACGGCAGCCGCGTCGCCGGTCAGCGTGCCGGACAGCCCCTCGAGTCCGGGACGGTCGGATACGGGGGCGAAGCCGAGGTCGTCGATGCGCGCCGACAGACGTGCGCGGCCGTTCCGCTGCACCGCCACCGCGAGATCGCTGACCACCGCGTGCGGCGCCGCGGCCTGCAGCCACGCGCGCAATGCGGGCGACGCACCATCGGCGAGGGCCGCCAATGCGAGCAGCGGGGCGACCTCCACGCGCGCAGCGCGGAGTGCCCAGTGCGCGCCACCCGCGACGGCCAGGCCGTCGAGCGTCTGCGCGCGCCCGTGCTGCACGATCCGCAGGCGGGGCGCGTCGAGCCGCCAGTCACCGTCGGCGTGGTGCCAGTGCAGCCGGGCCTGCATGCCGTCGAACGTGACCGTGGGGGCCTCCGCCTGCTGCTGCGCGACATCGCTCGCGCGCTGCAGCGCGAGCCTGTCCAGCGCGACGTCGGCGGTGGCGGCGACCACGCGCCGCTCGTCGAGATCGAGCCACACCGCCACGCCGCCGTGGCCTTCGCGGATCGCGATTCCGCTCGGCGCCAGCAGGGGCGACCACACCTGCAATTCGTTGCGCGGCATGGCGACGTAGGCACGGCCGTCGCCGTCGGCGCGCTGCAGGTCGAGCCGCAGATCGAGCGGAGCACCGTCGGCCTCGATCCAGGCGCGGGCCGCGGCGCGCACGCGCCGGCGGTCCACCCGCATGCGCAGATCCACCCGGGGCAACACATGGCGCAGCGCCAGCGACGGTGCGTCGATCGACAACTGCGCGTCGACGACCTGCAGCTCGCCCAGGCCCTGCAGCGCGTCCAGCGGATCGTCGTCGGGCCGGGCGGCGCCCGGCAGGCCACGCACGTGCCAGCGGCCGTCGTCCTCGCGCTCCAGGGTCAACGCCAGGCCGTGCAGGCGCAGTTCGGTCAGGGAGCGGCCGGGCAGCAGGCCGGCATAAGGCGCCACCTGGATTTCGGCCCGCTCGACCGGCACCGCCACGTCGGGCGCGCCGATGCGCAGGCCGGTCACCCGCAGCAGCGGGCCGCGGCGTGTCCATTCGGTATCGAGCGTGTCGAACGCCACCGGCCGGCCCGCGCGTTCGCTCAGCCACACGGCCACCGCGCGCGGATTGCGCTCCACCCAGGGCAGCGCGAGTTGCGCGAGCACCACCGCGCCGATCGCCACCAGCACCAGCGCCGTCGCCAGCACGTACCACGCACCGAGGTGCGCGCCGCGCAGGCGCTTGGCCCAGGCCGCGGTCATCGCGACGCCCGCCGGCGGCGCTCAGAGCAGCACAACGTCGAACTGCTCCTGCAAATACTGGTCGTCGGACTGGAAGCGGATCGACTTGCCGAGAAACTCCTCCAGCTCGACCACCGCCGCAGATTCCTCGTCGGTGATCATCGACACCACCCGCGGCGAGGCGATCACCAGCAGGCGCTCGGCCTCGAACTGGCGCACCGCCCGCACGATCTCGCGGAAGATCTCGTACGTGACCGTCTCCACCGTCTTGACGATGCCCCGCCCGCCGCAGGCGGTGCAGGATTCACCCAGCTGGCGCTGCAGGCTCTCGACGGTGCGCTTGCGCGTCATCTCGACCAGACCCAGCGGCGAGAAATCGTAGACCGTCGTCTTGGCGTGGTCCTTGGCCAGCGACTTCTCCAGCGTGCGCAGCACCTGACGCCGGTGCTCCGGGTCCACCATGTCGATGAAGTCGATGATGATGATGCCGCCCAGATTGCGCAGCCGCAGCTGGCGCGCCACCGCCTGCGCGGCTTCGAGGTTGGTGCGGAACACCGTCTCCTCGAGATTGCGCTGACCGAGGAACGAACCGGTGTTGACGTCGACCGTGGTCATCGCCTCGGTCTGGTCGATCACCAGGTAGCCGCCGGACTTCAGCGGCACGTCCTTGTTCAACGCGCGCTGGATCTCGTCCTCGACGCCGTACATGTCGAAGATCGGCCGGTTGCCGGTGTAGCACTCGATGCGGTCGACCAGCCGCGCCTGCTCCGCCGGCCCCGGCGTGGGCAGATACTGCGCGGCGAAGATGCACAGCTTCTCGTAGGTGTCGCGCGAGTCGACCTTGACCTTGTCCACATCGCGGCGCATCAGGTCGCGCACCGCGCGCATCGGCAGGGTCAGATCCTCGTACACGCGCGCACCCACGCGCGCGTCGGCGGTGGTGTGCTCGATCAGCGCCCACGCGCGCTGCAGATAGGCGACGTCCTCGGCCAGCGCCTCGGCGCTCTGGCCTTCGGCGTTCGTGCGCACGATGTAGCCGTGGCCGCCGGTGGCGGCCGCGAGCTCCGAGACCAGTGTCTTGAGCCGGGTGCGCTCGACGTCGTCCTCGATTCGCGCCGACACGCCGACCACGCGCGACTGCGGCAACAGCACGAGATAGCGCGACGGAATGCTGATCTGCGTGGTGAGCCGCGCGCCCTTGCTGCCGATCGGGTCCTTGACCACCTGCACCACGATGTCCTGGCCGTCACGCAGCAGCTCGTTGACCGGCAGCGTCGGTCCGGCTGCCGGAAACAGGCTGTCGCCATCGCCGTTGCCGGTGCCGACCGGCGGCCGCACGACGTCGTTGGCGTGCAGGAACGCCGCGCGCTCCAGACCGATGTCGACGAAGGCGGCCTGCATGCCGGGCATCACCCGCTGCACCTTGCCCTTGTAGATGTTGCCGACCACCCCGCGACGCCAGCCGCGCTCGATGTGCAGCTCCTGGAGCATGCCGTTTTCGACCACCGCCACGCGCGTCTCGCGGGGCGTCACGTTGATCAGGATCTCTTCGGACATCCGGTGTCAGGCCCCCTCGTGCGCAGCGAAGGGCCGCGGTTCCAGTCCGAAGCCGCGCAGCAGCGCGGCCGTGTGTTGCAACGGCAGTCCCACCACGCCCGAATGGCTGCCCGCGATCCGGCTGACGAACAGCTCCGCGCCGCCCTGGATCGCATATGCCCCGGCCTTGCCCTGCGGCTCGCCGCTGGCGACGTACGCCGCGATGGTCGCCGCATCCAGTCGTTCGAACGTCACTTCGGTGACCACGGTCGCCTGCGCCTCGCGTCCGTCCGCGACCAGGGCCACCGACGAGATCACCTGGTGGGTGCGTCCCGACAGCCGGCCGAGCATGCGCGCCGCATCGTCCGCGTCGCGCGGCTTGCCGAACACCTCGTCGTCCAGCACCACCTCGGTGTCGGCGCCCAGCACCAGCGCCTCCGCCGTCGGGGCGACCACGTGCAGACCGGCCCCCGCCTTCTCGCGCGCGACGCGGGCGACATAGTCGGCGGCGGCTTCGCCGGCCGCGCGCTGTTCCGGCACGATCACGTCCACCACCTCGAACGGCAGTCCGAGGCGGGCCAGCAGTGCACGACGGCGGGGGGATTGCGAAGCCAGATGGAGCATGGCCACAGGATACCGTGCGCTGCCCGGCGGTCCGGAGACGCACATGCGTCAACCCCGTTCCGGCTCACGACCCGTTCACCCCTTCGTGACGACCCTGTCGCTCGTCCATGGAGCCCCCTATGCGCACACCCTCGTTCCGCCCCCTGATGCTCGCCTGCAGCCTCGCCCTCGGGAGCCTGTCGATGACCACCGCGTCCGCCCAGTCCGTTCCCACGCAGGCCGCCCCCACCGACGGCACGCTGTTGTCGATCTCGGCCAGCGCGGAAGCCAGCCGCACCCCCGACATCGCCACCCTGTCCACCGGCGTGGTCACCCAGGCCGCGGATGCGAACGGCGCGATGCGCGCCAACAGCGAAGCGATGAACCGCCTGGTCGCCGCGATCAAGGCCGCCGGCATCGCCGACCGGGACGTCCAGACCTCCGGCATCAACCTCAATCCGCAGTACCGCTATGCCGAGAACCAGCCGCCGGTGATCACCGGCTACCAGGCCAGCAACACCGTCAACCTGCGCGTGCGCGACCTGCGCCGGCTCGGCGCGGTGCTCGATGCCCTCGTCGCCAGTGGCGCGAACCAGATCAACGGCCCGACCTTCGAGATCGACGATGCCGACGGCGTGCAGGACGAAGCCCGTGCCGCCGCGTTGAAGAAGGCGCAGGCGCGCGCCGAGGTCTACGCGGCCTCGCTGGGCATGCGCGTGCGCCGGATCGTCAGCATCAGCGAGGGCGGCGGCTTCCAGCCCGTGCGCCCGATGATGGCGATGCGCGCGATGGCCCAGGACAGTGCGCCGCCGGTTTCACCCGGCGAAACCACGTTGACTGCCAACCTCGACGTCGTATTCGAACTGGGACGCTGACATGACCGACACCAAGACCACGCCCCCGCACACGCCGTCGAAGGACGAGGCGCCGGGCTACGCGGAGAAGCATCCGCGCGACAAGGGCGACGCCCAGCAGCCCTCGCCCGAACCCAGGCAGGATCCGGACGACGGTGGCCTCGATCGCGAGCCCGAGACCACGCCCGGCGATTGAGCGCGTCCGCCATCGCAAGCGCCGAAGGCCCGCCCTGTGCGGGCCTTCGCGCATCCGGCATCCGGGCCCCGACGTCCGGCGATCCCGAAGGCGTTCGGCCAGCCTCGACGGGCGCCGCCGAGGCCGCCATCCGCGCGGCCGCATGGCGACACGGCGACGCGCCGTGCGCCTGGCCTCGATGCGCCGTCCGGCCCGCGGGCACGGCCGTCCGTCGGTCCGCGCTTGTCCCAGCCGCAGGGCCGGCGCAGCGTCGAGCCAGGCGGCAGCAACGCGACCGGCCTGGACGTGACCCGTCCACCCCGATGCCCGCGATGCCGCGTTGACGACTTCCGACGGGCCGTCCGGCCCGCATGACAGGAGGTGGTGCATGGTCCTGCAACAGGTCGTCCCGCGCGTTCCCGAAGGCAATCCCGACCTCCGGCATCCGGATCCGGTCCGTATCGTCGGCATCACCGGCACGCTCGCATTCAACGCCGCGCTGCTGACGGTGCTGCTGTTGCCCGGCACCCGCCCCCCGGTCATCGACGCCCGGCCCGACGACGTGCTGGCCCTGCGCTGGCTCACGCCGCCTCCGCCCACGCCTCCGCGTCCACCCGAACCGGTGGAGATCACGGCGCCGACGCCGGCACCGGCGCGCGTGCCGGTCCCTGTGGCCACGCAGATCGCCGCGCCCGCCGAGACGCCGGTCGCCGCGCGCGCCGATGACGTGACGCCTCCCATGGCCCCGGGCACGATGGAGATGACCGGCATCGGAACGACCGCGGAGCCGGCGCCGCTGGCCGGTGCCACGCTGGCCTACGCCCATGCGCCGGCGCCCGTTTACCCGCGCGCTGCACTGCTGGCCGGGGCGGAGGGCGTGGTGGTGCTCGAGGTCCATGTCGGTCGCGACGGACGGCCCCTGGATGTGCGCCTGCACCGCAGCAGCGGCCATCGCGATCTCGATCGCGCCGCAGTGCGGCACGTCCAGCGCAGCTGGCACTTCCAGCCGGCCGTGCGCGATGGCGTCGCGGTCGAGGCGGTCGGACTGGTGCCGATCGCGTTCAACCTTTCGAGCGGCTGACCGGGCGATCGTGTCATCTGCCCGGCGGCGCATGCGCACCGCCGGGCCGAGGCGCCTGAAACGCCGTTCGCCGGTGCAGCGCACACGTGCCGTCCGCAGCCGGAACACCCCGTGGCGGGCGCCGGCATCCCCTGCACCGCTCCCCTGCTCGAACGCGCGCAGGCACACCTCCGCGTCCGCGATGTCCACCGGCACGTCGTCGGTGCTTCACCGACCGCGGTTACACGCGGGCGCGGGTCCGATGCCCCGGGTCCAGGCCACGATCGCCGCCCCCCCCCCCGCGGAGACGGCGGCCAAAACCATCGCACGCCATCCATCCGCACCAGTGCCTTCGTGTTGCACGTGCGGCACGGCACACAGGCGGAAAGCCGGGACTTCGTCAGACGGCCGCACGCATCCGGCGACGGCATCGCGCTGCCGCGGCGTATGCGGTGCGCGTGCCCCGCGAACGCACCGGAGTGATCCGGCGCGTCGGCCCGGTGCATCCGGAGAGCACCGCGCTGCAACCGCCCACACAGGCCTGCGCCGCGCCCGCGACCCGGCATTGCACGGGCGTCGGGCGGCGCCGCTCAGGCGCGATGGTAGGGATGGTTGGCCAGCATCGCCGCGGCGCGGTAGAGCTGCTCGGCCAGGACCAGCCGCACCAGCATATGCGGCAGCGTCAGCGGCCCGAGCGACCAGCGCTCGTCCGCGCGCGCCAGTACCTCCGGCGCATGGCCTTCCGGTCCGCCGATCAGGAACGCGAGATCACGCCCCTGCATGCGCCAGTGCTCGAGCCGCTGCGCGAGATCCTCGGACGAATGCGGCCGGCCGCGGCCGTCCAGCGCGACCACCAGTGCGCCCGCCGGCACCGCGGCCAGCACGCGCGCGCCTTCGTCGGTCATCGCGCGCACGGTATCCCGGCCCTTGCCACGCAGGCCGGGCTCGACTTCCACCAGTTCCAGCGGCAGCCAGTGCGAAAGCCGCTTGCGGTACTCCGAAAAGCCGTCCGCCACCCAGGCGGGTGCACGCTCACCGACGGCGACGAGCCTGGCCTTCATCGGGTCGGGCGCCCCGGCGGACGGGCCGGGACGCTGCGATCAGGCATCGCGACGCGGGCCGCGCTCGTCCTCGGGCGGCTGGTCGCCGACCGTCCACAGGCGTTCGAGCGCGTAGAACTCGCGTACGCGCGGCAGCATCACGTGGACGACGACGTCGCCCAGATCGACGAGCACCCATTCGGCCTCGCGCTCGCCTTCGACGCCCAGCGGCTGACAGCCGAGCTGCTTGGCGCGCTTGACCACCTCGTCGGCGATCGACTTCACGTGCCGGCTCGAGGTGCCGGACGCGATCACCATGTAGTCGCACACGCTGCTGCGGCCGCGCACGTCGATGTCGACGGCATCCACCGCCTTGAGGTGATCGACCGCATCACGGGCCAGCTGGAGCAGGACGTCCGGCGCCGGGGGCGGCTCGGGGAGGCGGGTCTTGATGACGTGTGCGGGATTGGACAAGGGAGCAGGCTCGTGAAGTGCGAAGCGGATTATAGCGAAGCGTTCCCGGGCGGCCGGTACAGGCCCGTCTCATCGATGAATGCGGCGACCGGCGCGGGCACCCAGCCCTGCAGCGTGTCCTTCCGGGCGATCCGCGCGCGCACCTCGGTGGCCGACACGGCATGCAGGGGTTGACCGAGTCGCAACACCCGCCCCGACGGCGCCCGGCGCAGCGTGTCCGCGCAGTCGGTCCAGCGCCCGCGCAGCGCGGCGGCGAGCGCCGGTGACCGCGCGTCGTCGAAGGCACTGCCGGGCCGGTCGGCGACGACCAGATGGGCCAGATCGAACAGCGCTTCCCAGCGATGCCAGCCCGGCAGGCCCAGCAGACTGTCGGCGCCGACGAGCCACGCCAGCGGGCGCGACGGACCGAACTCGGCGCGCAGCGTCTCGAGCGTGTCGACGGTATAGCTGCGGCCTTCGCGTTCGAGTTCGCGGCGGTCCAGCACGAGGCCCGGCACACCTGCGATCGCGAGCCCGACCATGGTCGCGCGTTCGGCCGCGGTGGCACCCGGCGCGGCGCGGTGCGGCGGATCGCCGGCCGGCATCAGGTGGACGGTGCACCGCAACGCGTCGCGGGCCGCGCACGCGATGGCGAGATGACCGCAGTGCACCGGATCGAAGGTGCCGCCGTAGACGAGAAACGGATCCACCCGCCGGCTCAGGCCGCGAGCAACGCGCCCGCCCGGGCATCGGCCACGGCGACGAGCAGGCGCTCCAGCGCCAGCCACGCATCGCTCGGATCGACACTCCAGCGGCCGCGTCCCTTGGCGATGCGGTCGACGCGTCCCGCCTCGGCGACGAACCGCTCCCAGCGCGCGACAGGATGCCGCTGCAGGGCGCGGCGATAACCGGCCTGACGGGCATCCCAGATGCGCTGGGCCTTGAATTCGGCGGCCATGTGGCCGCCGCGCGCCTGCACCTGGGCCAGGCTCGCGGCGCGCGTGAGCTCCATGACGATCATGCCCATCAGCGCCGGGATCGCCTCGCCCTCGGCACGCAGGCCCGCGAGCATCCGCACTACCTGGGCCGGCTGGCCGTTGAGCGTGGCATCGAGCAGACGGAACACGTCGAAGCGCGCGGCGTCGGCCACCAGTGCCTGCATGCGTTCGGCGTCCAGCGTCTGCCCTTCGGCCAGCAGCGCCAGCTTGTCGACCTCCTGGGCCGCGGCCAGCAGGTTGCCGTCGACGCGCTCGGCGAGCTGCTCCACCGCGCCGGCGTCGGCGAGCACCTTGCGGCTGCGCAGGCGCGCTTCGATCCAGCCGGCGAGTTCGTGCGGCTTGACCTGCCAGGCGACGACGACGTGCCCCACGGCCGCGATCGCCTCGCTCCATTTGCCGCCGTGCTGGCGGCTCCATTCGCCACCCGTCACCAGCAGGGTCACGTCGGCCGGCGGATCGGCACAGAAGCCGGCGATGACCTGGGCGCCCTCCTTGCCCGGCTTGGTGGTCGGCAGGCGCAGTTCGACCAGACGCTTCGCGGCGAACAGGCTGGGCGCGCGGAACGTGGCCTCGAGTCCGTTCCAGTCGATGTCGCGGCCTTCGGGTTCGAACACCTCGCGTTCGGCGACCCCCTGTTCGCGTGCGGCGGCGCGCACGGCGTCGGCGGCTTCGAGCACGCGCAGCGGCTCGGGGCCGGCGATCAGATAGGCCGGTCGCAGCGGCTCGCGCGCCAGCTGCGCGGGCAGGCGTTCGGGCGTCAGCTCCATCGGCGCACTGGGTGTGGACGAAGCACCGGGTTCACCGGCGCGTGCGTTCCTGCGGGTTGCGGAACACCGCGTCGATGCGCCGGATGATCGAGGCGGTCATCTCGCGCTCGAGTTCGCGCGACAGCAGTTCGCGCTCGGAATCGGCGCCGATCGCATCGGTCGGCGGCGCCAGGTAGTCGCGCGCCAGCTCGATCGCCTGCTGCGGCACGACGTCGCGACCGTCGGCATCGCGCATCGAGAACACCACCGCGTAGCGCAGCGTGTACTCCTGCGCGCGCCCCTGGGCGTCGAGGCTCGCCGGCAGCGCGGCCCAGCGTTCGGACTGGATGTTGAGCACCGCGACCTCTTCGGCGCGTGGCTCGGCGATTTCGGCGCCGGCCGCGGCCAGTGCACGCTCGACAGAACGCGCGAGGCGGCTGTAGGGATCGCTGGAGACGATGTCCACGGGCCCCAGATCCGGCGGCAGCATCAGCGCGTTGCGCAGGTGGAAGCCGCAGGCCGGAAGCAGCAGGGACAGGGCCAGCGCGACGGCTGCCAGGCGGATCGAACGCGGTCGGAAAAGGCTCATGGGCGCAGTCTGGACGAGGGGGTGGAGCGCGGCAAGCGACGTGCGTCGACCCGGGCGTGCCCGGTTCAGACGCCCGGCTCAGGCCGCGACGATGTTGACGATCTTGCCCGGCACCACGATGACCTTGCGCACCGTCAGCTCGCTCAGGAACTTCGCGACGTTGGGCTCGGCGAGCGCCATCGCCTCGACGGCATCCTTCGGCAGGTCGACCGCGACCTCGATCGTGCCGCGCAGTTTGCCGTTGACCTGGACCGCCAGCGTGAGCGCATCGCGGACCAGTGCGGCCGGATCGGCCTGCGGGAACGGCACGTCCTCGAGCAGGGTCTCGGCATGGCCCAGCTGCTGCCACAAGGCGTGACTGACGTGTGGCGTGATCGGGTTGAGCAGCAGCACGATGGCCTCGAAGGCTTCCTGGCGCAGCGCGCGCGCATTGGCATCGGCCTCGTCGAACTTGCCGACGTGGTTGAGCAGTTCCATCACCGCGGCGATCGCGGTGTTGAAGCTGTGGCGGCGGCCGTAGTCGTCGCCGACCTTCTGGATCGCCTCGTGCAGCTGGCGGCGCAGCGTCTTCTGCGCCGGTGTCGCGGCCGCGATGTCGTACGCGGCCACCGCCCCGCCCTGTGCGTGCTTGTGCACCTGGTTCCACAGCCGGCGCAGGAAGCGCGACATGCCCTCGACGCCGGCCTCGTTCCACTCCAGCGACTGCTCGGGCGGCGCGGCGAACATCGAGAACAGACGCACGGTGTCGGCGCCGTACTTGGCGATCATCGACTGCGGATCGACACCGTTGTTCTTGGACTTGGACATCTTCTCGGTGCCGCCGATCTGCACCGGCTGGCCGTCGAGCTTGGATGTGGCGCCGGTGATCCGGCCCTTGTCGTCGCGCGTGATCTCGACATCGGCCGGGTTGATCCAGTCCTTGCCGCCGTTCTCGAGGTCCCGATAGAAGGTCTCGGCGATGACCATGCCCTGGGTCAGCAGGTTGATCACCGGCTCGTCGCTGCGCACCAGGCCCTCGTCGCGCATCAGGCGGTGGTAGAAGCGGAAATACAGCAGGTGCAGGATCGCGTGCTCGATGCCGCCGATGTACTGGTCGACCGGCGTCCAGTAGTCCGCGCGGTCGTCGACCATGTCGGCCGCGCCCGGCGAGGTGTAACGCGCGGTGTACCAGCTCGACTCCATGAAAGTGTCGAAGGTGTCGGTCTCGCGCTCGGCCGCGCCGCCGCAGCTCGGGCACGTGGTCTTGCGCCAGTCGGGGTCGGACTTGATCGGCGACTGCACGACGCCCGGATTGGCGAACGCGTCCTCGACGTCCTCGGGCAGCAGCACGGGCAGCTGGTCCTCGGGCACCGGCACCGCGCCGCAGTCCTGGCAGTAGATCACCGGAATCGGACAGCCCCAGTAGCGCTGGCGGCTGACGCCCCAGTCGCGCAGGCGGAAATTGACCTTGCGGTGGCCGCGGCCTTCGGCCTCGAAACGGGCGGCCAGCGCATCGAGCGCCTGCTGGAAATCGAGACCGTCGAACTCGCCCGAATTCACCAGCCAGCCGCGCTCGGTGTACGCGCCTTCTTCCGCGATGCGGCGTTCGAAGGACTCGACCACCTGCACCGCCGCACCGGTGTCGTAGACATCCAGCGACGCCGCGCTGCCGAGCGCGGACGCCATCGGATCGGCATGCGTCGCGCGGTCGCGGCCGATTTCCTGCAGCGCGTCGCGCACTTCGTCGGGCACGACCACCATCTTTATCGGCAGGCCGTAGGCTTTGGCGAACTCCCAGTCGCGCTGGTCGTGCCCGGGCACCGCCATGACCGCGCCGGTGCCGTAGCCCATCAGCACGAAGTTGGCGACCCAGACCGGGATCTCTTCGCCGGTGACCGGATGGAGCGCGCGCAGGCCGGTGTCCATGCCGCGCTTGACCTGGGTTTCCAGCTCGGCCTCGGAGACGCCGCCCCGGCGCAGGTCGGCGACGAACGCCGCCAGATCCGGATCCTGTTCGGCGGCGCGAACGGCGAGCGGGTGCTCGGCGGCGACCGACACGAAAGTCACGCCCATCAGCGTGTCCGGGCGCGTGGTGTAGACCGCCAGCGTGTCGTCGCTGCCGACGACGTCGAAGGCGAACTCCAGACCCTCGCTGCGACCGATCCAGTTGCGCTGCATGGTCTTGACCGAGTCCGGCCAGCCGTCGAGCGTGTCCAGGCCGTCGAGCAGTTCCTGCGCGTAGGCAGTGATCTTGAGGAACCACTGCGGAATCTCGCGCTTCTCGACCAGCGCGCCCGAGCGCCAGCCGCGACCGTCGATGACCTGCTCGTTGGCGAGCACGGTCTGGTCGACCGGATCCCAGTTGACGACCGCATTGCGGCGGTAGGCCAGGCCCTTCTTCATCAGCCGCACGAACATGCGCTGCTCGTGGACGTAGTAGTCCGGCGCGCAGGTCGCGAATTCGCGGCTCCAGTCGATCGCATAGCCCAGCGACTGCAGCTGGCCGCGCATGTGCGCGATGTTGGCGTAGGTCCACTTGGCCGGCGCGGTGGCGTTCTTGATCGCCGCGTTCTCGGCCGGCAGGCCGAAGGCGTCCCAGCCCATCGGCTGCAGCACGTTCTTGCCGGTCATGCGCTGGTAGCGGCTGATGACGTCGCTGAGCGTGTAGTTGCGCACGTGGCCCATGTGCAGCGCGCCCGACGGGTACGGCAGCATCGACAGGCAGTAGTACTTGGGCTTGTCGGCGCGTTCGGTGACCTCGAAGGCGCGGGTGTCGTTCCAGAACCGCTGGGCGTCGGCTTCCACCGGGGTGGGCTGATAGGCGTTGGGATCGACGACGGCGGGTTCGGTGGACACGGTCATGAGCGAGGAGCGGAACGGCCGGCAAGCCTACCGCAGGGGTCGAACCACCGCCATGCACCCGCGCGGGCCGCGTCCCGGACGTTCGACGCTGCCGGGGCCGCCGCGTCGCCGCTACAATTCCGCCCTGTTCCGCCGAGTGCTGGTTCTGGCCGCTTCCTCTTCCCGCTTCAAGTCCTACCGGCTTCCCGCATTCGCGCTGGCGCTGCTGCTGCTCGCCGGCACGGGCGCGGCGAGCATCGCGGGTGTCGGCAACCTGCGCGCGAGCAATGCGCTGATCGAGCACACCTACCAGGTGCTCAACCGGATCGAGGTCGTCGACCAGCTGGTGCGCAGCAGCGAAGCCAGCGGCCGCGCCTACCGCCTGACCGGCCATCCCGACTTCCGTCGGCAGTACCTGCTGGTGGTGCCCGAAGTCGAACGCGAGCTGGCCGCGCTGCGCGCGCTCACCGAGGACAATCCGGTCCAGGCGCCCCGCGCGCAGGCATTGGCGACGCTGGTGCGCACGCACATGGCGGAACTGCAGCGCCTGCACGACATCCAGGAAATGTTCGACATGGAAGCGGCGCGGGCCGCCACCGACGCCCCGCGCTCCCTCGCCCAGTGGCGGCGCATCGAATCGGTCAGTGCGCAGATGCGCGACGAGGAGAACCGGCTGCTGGCCGAACGCGAGGTGCGGGTCCGGCGGGCGGCGGCGGGCCTGACGGTGCTGGTGGTGCTGGGCACGCTGCTGTCGTCCGCGCTGATGATCTGGCTGATGTGGAGCTTGACGCGCGAGAACCGCCGCGCCCAGGGCCTCGAGCGCGAGGCACGCGATGCGTTTCACGAAATGGCCCTGAGCATGGCGCGGGCGGATCGGCTCTCGCAGCAACGCCACCGGCTCAGCCGCTATTCCGGCCTGCTGCAGAGCTGTGAAACCCGCGACGAGATCATGCAGCTCACCGCCACCACGCTGACCGGCCTGATCCCGGGCGTCAGCGGCCAGTGCTACCTGCTGCGCGCCTCGCAGAATTTCTACGAGACCATCGCCACGTTCGGCGATGCGGCCATCAGCAGTGCGGACCTGCTGCTGCCCAACCAGTGCTGGGCGCTGCGGCGCGGCCAGCCGCATCACCTGCCGGCGGGCTCGGACGGCATGCGTTGCGATCATCTCGACCCCGGCGCGCCGCTGGACACCGTGTCCAGTCTCTGCCTGCCGCTGGCCGCCCAGGGCACCGCGATCGGCCTGCTGCACATCAGCGTCCCCGCCGCCCAGGTCAGCGACGAGGACGACCTCGACATCGTCGGCCAGATCGCCGAGCAGCTCGGCCTGGCCATCGTCAATCTGCAGCTGCGCGAAACCCTGCGCACGCAATCACTGCGCGATCCGCTGACGGGCCTGTTCAATCGCCGGTATCTCGAGGAGAACCTCGCCCGCGAACTGCAGCGCTGCGAGCGCCGCCGGCTGCCGCTGTCGGTGCTGATGCTCGACGTGGACCATTTCAAGCGCTTCAACGACACCCACGGCCATGCGGCCGGTGACGCGCTGCTCGCCCAGGTGGGCCGGCTGATCCAGGCCAAGGTGCGCAGCGAGGACATCGCCTGTCGCTACGGCGGCGAGGAGTTCACCGTGGTCATGCCCGAACTGGATGCGCGCGGCGCCTGCGAGCGGGCCGACCAGATCCGCGCGGCCATCGAGGTGGCGACGGTGCTGCACCTGCGCCAGACGCTGGGCCCGGTGACCGTGTCGATCGGCATCGCCACCTATCCCGGCGACGGCATGACCCCCGAAGTGCTGCAGCAGCTGGCTGACGCGACCCTCTACCGGGCCAAGGCCGAGGGCCGCAACCGGGTGCTGCACGCCTCCTACCGCGACTGACGCCGTCCACGGACGGCCGGCGCGCCGGCATGCGCCGACCTCGATTGTCCGCGTGTCCGGCGCACGCAGCGGCATGCTTCAATGCGGCTCCTGTCCGCAGGAACGTCCGCATGCGCCATCGCATCTCGCCCGCCCTCGCCCTCGTGGCCACGGTTCTCGCCTGCCCGGCCGCCCTGGCCGACACCCGGAGCGCGCTGCAGTGCGAGCGCCTGTTCGATGCCCGCACCGGCACCGTGCTCGGCGCACACACGGTTCTCGTGGCCGACGGCCGCATCGAGCGTGTGGTCGGCGGCCAGGACGCGCCGGCCGGCTATACCGTGATCGCGCTCGCGGGCCGCACCTGCTCGCCCGGCTGGACCGACCTGCACGTGCACCTGGGCTCGCAGTCCAGCCCGGCGAGCTATTCGGAAGGCTTCCGTCTGGATCCGGTCGACTACGCGTTCCGCGCCGTCGGCTATGCCGACAAGACGCTGCGCGCCGGCTTCACGACGGTCCGCGATCTCGGCGGCGAGGTCACGCCCCACCTGCGCGACGCGATCAACCAGGGCCTGGTGCCGGGGCCGCGGATCTTCGCGGCCGGCAAGTCGATCGCCACCACCGGCGGCCATGCCGATCCGAGCAACGGCTACAACTCGATGCTCTCGCACCTGATGGGGCCGCCCGGCCCGACCGAGGGCGTGATCAACTCCGTCGACGATGCCCGCCAGGCCGTGCGCCAGCGCTACAAGGACGGCAGCGACGTCATCAAGATCACCGCCACCGGCGGCGTGCTGAGCTATGCGCGCAGCGGCGATGCGCCGCAGTTCACGCTCGACGAGGTGCAGGCCGTCGTCGACACCGCGCGGGACTACGGCTACACCGTCGCCGCCCACGCCCACGGCACCGAGGGCATGAAGCGCGCGGTGCTCGCCGGCGTGACCAGCATCGAGCACGGCACGCACATGGACGAGGAGGTCATGCGCCTGATGCGCCAGCGCGGCACCTGGTACGTGCCGACGATCTACGCCGGCCGCTTCGTCGCCGACAAGGCGCGCGAACCGGGCTATTTCCCCGAGGTCGTGCGCCCGAAGGCCGCGACGATCGGCGCGCAGATCCAGGACACCGCCGCGCGCGCCTACCGCGCCGGCGTGCCGATCGCGTTCGGCACCGACCAGGGCGTGGGCCCGCACGGCGACAACGCGCGCGAGTTCCTCTACATGGTCGAAGCCGGCATTCCGGCGGCGTACGCGCTGCAGTCGGCCACGCTGCACGCGGCGACCGTACTCGGGGTCGACGACCAGGGCGTGATCGAGGCCGGCAAGCGCGCCGACATCATCGCGATGCCGGGTGACCCGGTGGCCGACATCACGGCGGTGATGGGCGTGGATTTCGTGATGAAGGAAGGCCGCGTGCACCGCGCGCCGGAAGCCTCGCCCGGCGGCTGATCGCCGTCAGCGCCGGCGTGGCAGCCGCCACGCCAGCAGCGCGGTCCACAGCCACCAGCAGGCGAGGACCACGCGTTCGCCGATACCCGCGCCGAACGCGCCGGGCACCAGCAGGCCCAGCGCGACGAGCGCGCACAGCCCCAGACTCGGCAGGCGCACCGCCGGCAGTGCCAAGCCGGCCAGCAGCGCCGCGGCGACGAAGGCGAGGTTCCACACCATCCACACCAGCGCATGCCAGCGGCTGGCACCGGCATCGAGCTCGTCGATATCCAGTGGCAGCAGCCCTTGGGCCGCGAAGGCCAGCGACGCGAGCCACCACAGCTGCAGCGCGATACCCGCCACGCGCCCCGCCTCGGCCCCCAGTCCGCCGCGCAGCCGCCAAGCGACCCCCGCAACGATCAGCCCGGGCCCTGTCCAGGCCAGCAGGTTGAACAGCCAGGCCAGCGGCATGCCACCGGCGCCAGGCAGCGCCAGCGGCGCGCGTGCCGGCAGACCGGTCATCGCGGCGAACACCAGCACCGCGAACAGTGTGCAGGCGTGGGCGCCGAGCACCCACGGCAGCAGGCGCGCGCGCGTCATGCCGCCCACCGGAACACGTTCTCGACGCCGACACCGAACGTGCGCGCGATGCGGAACGCCAGCTCCAGCGACGGCGCATAGCGCCCCGCCTCCAACGCGATGATCGTCTGCCGCGTGACGCCGCAGGCATCCGCCAGCGCCTGCTGGGTCATTTCGCCGTGCTCGAAGCGCAAACGCCGGATCTCGTTGGTGATGGGCGTGCCGGTCAACGTCGATCCTGCCGGTACAGCAGCGCCGCGCGCCATTGCCCGACGCCGTTCGCGACGAACATCAGGGTGAACACCGCAGCGATGGCGGTGCGCGCATCGGGCAGCGTGCCGGAACGGCCTGCGTACAGCGCGTACGCCGCCGCGCCTGCAACGACCAGCGTCTCCAGGGTGCGTTTGGCCCAACGCGTCGCCACGGCCTGGATCGCCGCGTCACGCTCGTCCACCACCACACCACGATGCCGCGCCTGAGCGGCCAGCCGACGCGCACGGATCTCCGGTGCAAACAACACTAAGCCGGCGTAGGCGAACAACAGGCACCAGGTGATCCAGCCCTCGCCCACGCGCCCCGCGGCAATCATCTGCAGAAAGATCACGGCCGCCAGAAACATCTGGGCGCCGTTCCACGCGTCGGTTTCAGCGGGCGATGGCCGCTCGCCGCCAGGGAACACCCGCGTGCTGCGCCATGCCAGCACGGCAACGCTGATCAGCAGCACCAGCACCGGCCCGAGCGAGATGCCACGCACGAGCGGATCCCGGGCCACGAACAGCAGACCGAAACCGGTGAAGACCGCGGTCGGCCAGAGCAGCGACCACGCCGTCGGCGACTCCCTCCGGAGGTCGTGGCCGCCGGTCGATGGCACTGATTCCCATTGGGGCATGATGTCTGCTCCATCAGACTAAAGGTCATGTGGAATTTACATCGTCGCATCGCGATGTCAACTGTTTTTGACATGGTTGTATCCTGCGCAACCGCCGCCATCCTTCGGTGATCGCGCTCCGGCGCTCCCGACCGCAATCCGGAATCCCGCATGCTCCTCAACGCTACAGCCTCCTCTCCCGCGCCCGCCGCGTCCGTCCACGTGTTCGACGCGACCACGGCGACATTCGAAACCGAAGTCCTGCAGAAGTCGCTGGACACCCCGGTCCTGATCGACTTCTGGGCCGAGTGGTGCGGCCCCTGCAAGTCGTTGGGGCCGGTGCTGGAGAAGCTGGCGGCCGAGTACAACGGGGCCTTCGTGCTGGCCAAAGTCGATGTCGACAAGGAGCAGCAGATCGCCGCCGCGTTCCAGATCCGCTCGGTGCCGACGGTGTTCCTGCTGGTCGGCGGACAGCCGGTCGACGGCTTTCCGGGCGCGCTGCCCGAGGGCGAGGTCCGCGAGTTCCTGAAGCGTCACGGCATCGTACCGGCCGAAGGCGCGGCTCCGGACGCGGCGCCCGCGCCGCTGGATCCGGCGGCCGAAGTCACGCGCCTGCGCGAGGCGATCGTGGCCGAGCCCGACAAGGCCGAACTCAAGCTCGATCTCGCCCTCGCCCTGCTCCAGACCGGCGCCGCGAAGGAAGCCGAAGGCCTGCTCGACGGCCTGCCCGCCAACCTGTCCACCGACGAGCGTGCGGTCAAGGCGCGCGCGCGCCTCGGCTTCGCCGCGCTGCTGGCGGATGCACCGCCTGTGGACGCGCTGCAGGCGCGTCTCGATGCCGACCCCGACGACCTGCGCGCCCGCCACCTGCTCGGTGTGCACCGGCTGGGGGCCGGCGATTCCGAGGCCGCACTCGAGGCCTTTATCGAGTTGCTGCGCCGCGAGCGCGATTTCGACGACGGCCTTCCGCGCAGGACATTGATCGATGCCTTCCGCATCGTCGACGACGCCGAGCTGGTGGGGCGCTACCGCGGCGGATGGCCTCGCTGCTGTTCTGATCGACCGCGCATCGCGGCGGACGTGCCCGTCCACGGGCGCGTCCGGACCGCGGGGCACGCTACCATCCGCGCCCCGCCACCGTACCGGCCTGCCATGACGCCGCCACGCCTCCGCCTGTTGATGAACCTGTGGCCGCCGTTCCTGTTCGCCGGCATCCGCGTCACCGCGATGGGCGAGGGCTTCCGCCACGCACGGGTCGAACTGCGCCAGCGCTGGTACAACCGCAATTACGTCGGCACGCATTTCGGCGGCAACCTGTTCGCGATGACCGATCCGTTCTGGATGATCATGACCCTGCGCGCGCTCGGAAACGATCACGTCGTCTGGGACAAGGCCGCCGAGATCGAGTTCATCCGCCCCGGCCGTGGCACCGTGCACGCGGAGTTCGCGCTCGACGAGGCCACGCTGCAGACCATCCGCGACGCGACCGCCGACGGCGCGAAGTACCTGCACTGGTTCACCACCGACGTCCTGGACGCCGCAGGCGAGCCGGTGGCCCGCGTGCGCAAGCAGATCTACGTGCGCCGCAAGCGGCGGGCAGCACAATCGGAAACGGCGACCGGCTCGCCCCGATAGGACACGCGAGCGCCCCGCTTTCCCACATGCGCGCGGGCGCAGCCGCTACGTTCGGCGACACACCTGCCCCGTGCGAACGCGCCGCCAGCACGCGTCGACCTGCGCGGGCGTCGCGACGCGCGCGGGACGCTGTGCCGGTGTCCGCCGCGATGGACGGCGTGTCCGGCGACCTCGGTCACGACGCCGCGCCCCCGATGGGCGATGCGCGCGATCCGTGCTGCACCGGCATGCGACGCCGGGAGCGGCATGCCGGTCGTGCAGCCCGCATAGGCACAGGGTCGTCGACCGCGCCGATGCTGCCGAGCCCCGGGCAGCCGGGCGCATCGGCGCATGCGTCGTGACGCGCTCCCGTCCTGTCCGTCGTCGACACGGGTACACGATGCGCGGCGCACGGCCTCACAGCGCAAACGGCATCACACCGTTTTCGTGCGGCCGCTAGGTATGCTGTCTGCCGCACAGGGGGATGCATGTCGGAACCGTTCGTCGCGCAGGACGCCAAGGCGCCATTGCCGGAGATCCCGGGCTATCGCATCACCCGCGTGATCGGCCACGGCGGCATGGCGACCGTCTATCTCGGCACCCAGGTCTCGCTGGGGCGCGACGTCGCGATCAAGGTCATGCTGCCCGAGGCGCTGGCCGACGAGGTCAGCCGTCGCCGCTTCGAGAACGAGGCGCGTACGATCGCCCGGCTCGAGCATCCGAACATCGTGGGCATCCACGAGGTGGGACGCACGGCCCAGGGGCTGCCCTGGTACTCGATGCCGCATCTCCCGCATGGTCACCTCGGGCAGCGCAACCTCACCGGTGATCAGCGGCGGATCCGCGAGGTGCTGCGCGCCCTGCTGTCCGCCCTGGCCTACGCGCACGCGCGCGGCGTGATCCATCGCGACGTCAAGGCCGAGAACGTCCTGTTCGACGAAGCCGATCGCCCTCTGCTGGCGGACTTCGGCATCGCCCTGCGCCGTGGCTACGGCACCCGGGTGACGATGGTCGGCCTGGCCGTCGGCAGCACCGCCTACATGGCCCCCGAGCAGGCGCGCGGCCAGCAGGTCGATTTCCGCGCCGACCTCTACAGCGTGGGTGTGCTCGCGTGGGAAATGCTGACCGGCGAGCTGCCCTACAAGGGCGACGACGCGCTGTCGATGGCGCTGGCCCACACCCAGAACCCGATTCCCCGCCTGCCACCGGCGCTTCGCCACTGGCAGCGCTTCATCGACCGCGCCCTCGCGAAATCGTTCACCCGCCGCTTCAGCGATGCCGCCGCGATGCTGCGCGCCCTCGACGAGGTGCCGCAGCGTGAAGGCACCGGTGAGCGCGTGGTCGCGAACGCGCTGCACACGCTGCGCGCAGGGTCGCGGCGGCTGCCGCCGGTCGTCTGGGCACCGATCGTGCTGGTCCTGGCGGCCGGCGCCGGCCTCGCACTGAACGTCTCCCGGGACACCGGGGCGGTGGACGATTCGGCGGCCGCATCACTGGCCGGCGCCGGGCAGACCGCGGCGCCCGGTCCCGGCGGAGCGAGCAGCGAACCGGCGGCGGCGCCGGTGTCCGGCAGCGCCGGCGAACCGCGCGCGGCGCCGGTGTCGGACGCGGACCGTCATCTCGCCGACGCCGAACGGCTGGTCCGCGCGGGCCAGCTGGTGACGCCGGCCGGCCGGAACGCCTTCGCGTCCCTGCAGGCCGCGTGGGAGGCGGATCCGGAGCACCTGCGCGCGCCCGCGGTGGCCGACCGGGCGTTCGACGCGGTTGCGACCCGTGCACGCCCCCTGATCGTCGCGGGCGACGACCGCAGCGCGACCGCCCTGCTGCAGGCCGCGCGGCGCTATGCGGACACGGCCGGCCGCAGCGACAGCGACGCACTGCGCCGCCTCCGCGCAGCGGTCGCCGAGGCGGTCGAAACCCGCATCACCGATGCCGCCGGCAACGTCGACCGGGACGCGGCGCTGGCCAGCCTGGCGATCGCCGATGTCATCGGCCTGGACGCGCCGATGACGACGCGGCTCACCCGCCAGGCCCGCGCGATCCCCGATCTGGCGGCGCTGGCGAAGCGGGTGCCCGGCGGCGCCCGCGTGGTCCGTACCGCCGACGGCGTGTTCGCGATCGCGAACGCACCGGTCAGCCGGGCCGACTACGCCGCCTTCGTCGCCGCCACCGGTCACACCTCGGCGGCCTGTCGCGCGCGCGGCTCGGTGCTGCGTGCGGTGGCACCGCGGACCTGGGACAACCCCGGTTTCGAGCAGGCGCCGTCCGATCCCGTGGTCTGCGTGTCCTGGCACGACGCGGTCGACTACGCCCGCTGGCGCAGCGAGCGCGACGGGCTGTCCATCGTGGTGGCCTCGGTGGCCCAGGGCGCGAGTGCGCCGACGCGCGGCGACGGCCCGGCCGAATGGCGGAGCGATTGCGCGGCGGCGTGCAAGGAGCGCATCGCTGCGGGACGGATCAAGCGCGATGCGCTCGACAGCCGCGCGCTCGATCCGCGGCGCGGCTACGAGGACGTCGGATTCCGCGTGGTGCATCTGCCCTAAGCCGCCGGCCCGCGCAGTGGCGGCCGCCGCGCGCGGGGGCGAAAGGCGCGCGACTTCTCTGCCGCGACGGCCGCGCGCAGAATGCGCGTTCCCCCGTCGTCCCGGATCCCCATGAGCCCCCCTTCGCTGGGCGTTCGCCTGCAGCGCCTGTTCCTCACCGGTCTGCTCACACTGCTGCCGATCTGGCTGACCTGGATCGTCGTCAAATTCGTGTTCGTGCTGTTGTCGGAGATCAGCACGCCATGGGTGGCTCCGCTGTCGATGCAGATCGCCGCGTGGTTTCCCAACTCGCTGGGCTGGATCAATGCGGTGTCGGTGCAGGCGACGATCGCCCTGGCGGCGACGATCGGTCTCATCCTGGTCGTCGGCTGGCTCGCACGCCGCGTGGTCGGCCAGCGCATGCTGGCGTGGGTGGAGGCGCTGGTGCAGCGCATTCCGCTGGCGAACGTGATCTATTCCAGCGCACGCAAGCTGCTCGACATCCTGCAGACCAAGCCCGACGGCACCCAGCGCGTGGTGCTGATCGAGTTTCCGCATCCGGGCATGAAGTCGGTCGGCTTCGTCACCCGGGTGATCCGCGAGCAGGGCACCGGGCGCGAGCTCGCCGCGGTGTATGTGCCGACGACGCCGAACCCGACCTCCGGATATCTGGAAATCGTGCCCTTGGATGCGATGACGCCGACCGACTGGACCGTCGACCAGGCGATGAGTTTCATCATCTCCGGCGGCGCCGTGGCGCCTGACACCATTCCCTTTGGCGCCCCCGCGGACGCCGCGCGCCTCTGACCCTTGCCGCCAGGCAACGCAGGCGCCAGCATCGGGACTCCGCCGTGTGGAGTCCGCCATGAAGCACCCGCTCGTTTTCGCCCTCGCGATGGTCGTGTCCACCGGCGGAGGGCTGGCCGGGTGCCAGCGCGAGTCCGCGCCGCCTGCGGCCGCATCGGCAGGGGTGGCCCCCGAGAACGCGGAGGCACGCGCGGAGCGGCTCGACGCACTGTATGCCGAGTACTGGGACGAACTGCTGCAGCTCAACCCGGTGCAGGCCACCTTCCAGGGCGACACGCGCTACAACGACCAGCTTCCCGATTTCGGCAGCGCCGAATACCGCGAGCAGGTGCGCGCCTTCAACGAGCGCTGGCTCAAGACCGTCGAAGCGGTCGGCAGTGAGGGCCTGGACGGCCAGGCTCTGCTGAGCTACCGGATCTTCGTCCAGGAACGGCGCAACGCGCTCGATGCGGAGCGGTTTCCGTCGTGGATGCTGCCGGTCAACCAGATGGGCAGTCTGGTCAGTTATGCGGTGCTGCTGGGTTCGGGCACCAACGCCCAGCCGTTCGCGACCGTCGCCGACTACGAGGCCTGGCTGCGCCGCGCGGCGCGCATTCCGGTGCTGATCGACACCGAGATCGCCAACATGCGCGCGGGCATCGAGGCCAACGTGGTGCAGCCGCGCGTGGTGATGGAGAAAGTGCTGCCGCAGTTCGATGCCGTCCTCGTCGACGACGTGGAGCAAAGCCCGTTCTGGGGGCCGATGACGCGCATGCCCGACGGTGTTTCCGACGCCGATCGCGACCGGCTCGCGGCCGCGTTCCGCACGCTGATCGGCGAGCAGCTGCAGCCCGCGATCCGGCGCCAGCGCGACTTCATCGCCGACGAGTACCTCCCGCACACGCGCGACAGCGTGGGCCTGGACGCCCTGCCCGACGGCATGGCCTGGTACGCGTTCGCAGTGAAGCAGCAGACCACATCGGAGCTCATGCCCGAGGCGATCCACCAGATCGGACTGGACGAGGTCGCGCGCATCCACGGCGAGATGCGCGGCATCATGGCGCAGACCGGGTTCGACGGCACGCTGCAGGATTTCTTCCGTTACATGCAGACCGACCGCCGGTTCGAGTTCCGCTCCGAGGACCAGCTGCTCGCGCACTATCGCGGTATCGAGCAGAGGATCGCGTCGCGGGTGCCCGAGCTGTTCTCGCTGACCCCGAGGGCCGGCTTCGAGATCCGTCCGGTCGAGGCCTTCCGTGCGAAGTCGGCGGCCGGTGGGTCCTACCAGTCGCCGAGCGAGGACGGCAGCCGGCCCGGCATCTTCTACGTCAATACCTTCGACCTGCCGACGCGCAAACGCTGGGAGGCCGAGAGCCTGTTTCTGCACGAGGCCATTCCCGGCCACCACTTCCAGCTCGCGCTGCAGCAGGAACTCGAAGGCGTGCCCGCGTTCCGGCGCTTCGGGGGCGAGACCGCCTACATCGAAGGCTGGGGCCTGTACGCCGAAAGCCTCGGCCGGGCGCTCGGCCTCTACACCGATCCCTACGACGACTTCGGCCGGCTGCAGGCGGAACTGTGGCGCGCGGTGCGCCTCGTCGTCGACACCGGCCTGCACAGCAAGGGCTGGTCACGCCAACAGGTGCTCGACTACATGTTCGAGAATTCCTCGGTCAGCGAGCCCGACGCGATCGCCGAGGCCGAGCGCTACATCGCCTGGCCCGGGCAGGCACTGGCCTACAAGATCGGCGAACTCAAGATCCAGGAGCTGCGCACGCGCAGTGAGGCCGCACTCGGCGACGCCTTCGACATCCGCGCGTTCCATGCCGAGGTGCTGAAGGACGGCGCCCTGCCGCTACCGCTGCTGGAGGCGAAGATCGATGCGTGGATTGCCGCGGAGCGTGCGCGCCCGGTGTCGCCCGACGCCGACAACGCGGACGCCACCGGCTGACGCCTCGCAACCAGTGCGCGGGCCGGGGTCAGTCGAGAGCCGGTGATTTCATGCCAGCACGCCGACACAAGGCGTCGCGGCGTCATGCAACTCGGCAGGGCCGTGCGGCGCCCGACGGGTTCGCGCGTTCACTGGCTCGCAGGCCGCGGGCGCGCTTGCGGACGACCGCCACACGCTCCATCGCCGCATGTGGCGCGCGCCATGCGCGTGCGATTTCGCGCCGCGCACCCCGCTCGCCCGCACTGCCCGTACCTGCGCCTAAGCCGCCCGCGCGTCGGCGCACGACAGGACGATGTCGGCGTCGCCGATGGCTGCGCGCGTCCGCTTCACGGATGGCCATCCACCGCAGGCAGACGGCCTTCCGCAAAGCGCAATGCGGCGCTGCCGCTTGCCCGGCCGGATGCGAGCGGCGATGCTGCGGACCGATTCACGTCGGGGAAGCGCTCTGATTCGCACGATGTTCTCAACGATGCTCGGCATGCTGGTCGCGACAATGGTCGCGCTCGGCCTGGAGTTCGTCGGCAAACGCGTGTTCCCGCTGCCGGCTGGCTCGCTCGCCGCCGATGCCTCACCAGCCGACCTGATCGCCGCCGCGCCGATCGGCATGTTGCTGTTCGTCGTCGCCGGGCGCCTGTGCGGCGCGTTGTGCGGCGCCTGGGTGGCAGCGAGGCTTGCACGCCGTCATTCGATGACCGCGGCGATGACGGTCGGCGCCCTGGTGCTGCTGAGTTGCGCGCTGGATGCGTGGATGCTGCCGCAGCCGCTTTGGATGCTGCTGCTGGGCGTCGTCGCACCGCTTCCGTTGGCCTGGTGCGGCGGCCAGCTGGCCTGCCGCGGATCCGCCCCGACGCCCTGATCCCACACGGACACCGCCCGAATGCAGGCTTCACTGCTGACCACACTGCTGCTGCCGCTCGCGCTGGGCGTGATCATGTTCGGTCTCGGGCTGGGCCTCGGGCTCGATGATTTCCGGCGCATCGCGCGCTATCCACGCGCGGTGGTCATCGGCCTCGTGCTCCAGATCGGTGTCCTGCCGTGGGCCGCCTTCGGGCTCGCCCTGCTCTTCCGCCTGCCGCCCGAGCTCGCGGTCGGCCTGATGCTGCTGGCCGCTTCGCCCGGCGGCGCTACCGCGAACATCTACAGTCATCTCGCCCGCGGCGACGTGGCGCTCAATATCACCCTGACCGCGGTCAACAGTCTGCTGTGCCTGTTGACCCTGCCGCTGATCCTCAACCTGGCGCTGGATTTCTTTCTCGGCGCCGGCCAGTACGTGCCGCCGCCGGTAGGCAAGATCGTCGAGGTCGCGGTGATCATCGTGCTGCCGGTCAGCCTCGGCATGGCGACGCGCGCGCTGGCGCCTGCATTCGCGGCACGGATGGAACAACCGATCCGTCTGTTGTCGGTGCTGGTGCTGGCACTGTTGATCGTCGCCGCCGTCGCCCAGACCTGGAGCACCTTGCTGGGGTTCTTCGCGGCGGTCGGCCTCGCCTGCCTGCTGTTCAACCTGGTCAGCATGGGCGTCGGCTACGCGGCACCCCGTGCGCTGAAGCTGCCGCGCCGGCAGGCGATCGCGATCGCGATGGAGATCGGCATCCACAACGGCACGCTGGCGATCTTCATCGCCCTCAACGTGCTGGAGCGGCCGCTGACCTCGGTGCCGGCGGCGGTCTACAGCCTGCTGATGTTCTTCACCGCCGCCGTGTTCGCGTACGGGCTCAACCGGCGCGCCAGGCACGCCACCGCCTGACGGCGCCGGGTGCCGGCGCTGCGATGCACGGGAAGCGCGATCCGGGACTGGTCGAAGATCCCGGCACTCCGCAGGCGCACACTCGCGCGCGACGGAGCCGCCGCCGGACGAGGCGACGCGGGCGTCCCGGATCGAACGGGCGGCGCGACAACACGCGCTTCGAACACGGTCGCCCGCTGCAGGCACCGTCGGACGTGACGTGAGACCGCGCCTGCGGCGGCGCTCCCCGCATCCGGTCGGCGAACGCCCCGCGTGTTCGCGCGGGGCATTCGGACCGTTAGTCCCCCCGCGGACTCACTCGGCGTTGCCGAAGGTCCCGTAGGGCTTCAGCTGCTCGGCCACGGCCGCGTCGCCGACGACGACGATGCTCTGCTGCCTGGGATCGAAGAATTCGCGAGCCACCGACTGCACCTGCGCGGCGGTCACTGCATTGGCGCGGTCGACGTAGCGGCTGAGGTAATCCGCCGGGCGGCCGAGCACCCAGTTCGTGGCCAGGGCCGATGCCACGGCACCCTGCAGCTGGTTCTGGAACAGGTACGTGCCGGCGGTGAAGCGCTTGGCCCGCTGCAGTTCGTCGGCATCGACGGCCACACGCCGCATCTGCTCGAACTCCTTGAAGAACTCGCCGATCGCCGCGCCGGTGACCTCGTTGCGCACGTCGGCCTGGGCCTGGAAGGCGCCGCCCTTCGCGCGCAGGCCGAAACTGCTGCCGGCGCCGTAGGTGTAGCCCTTGTCCTCGCGCAGGTTGCGCATCAACCGGCTGTCGAAACCGCCGCCGAGAATCGTGTTGGCCAGAGCGGCGGGAATCGCGCGCTCGTCGTCGGCATCGAAAGCGGGCCGCCCGATCCGCACCGCCGACTGCACGCTGCCGCTGCGCGGCACCAGCACGTACTGCGGCCCACGCGGCGGCACCGGTGTCGCCACCTCGTCCATCGTCGCGTCCGCGCCGCGCCAGTCGCCGAAGGCGGACTGCGCCAGCGCCAGCGCCGCGTCGCCGGTCAGCGGGCCGGCGATCACCAGCAGCGCGCGCTCGGGATGGAAGCGCGCCGCATGCGCGGCGGCCAGCCCCGCCGCATCCGTGCCCTCGATACCGGCCTCGGTCGGCAAGGTGTTGCCGTAGGGATGGTCGCCGAACAGCACCCGGCCCATCGCACGGTTGGCCTGGTAGGCCGGCTGCGCCTGCATGGCCTTGAGGCCCTGCAGCGCATTGGTCTTGGCCAGTTGCACCTCGTTGGCCGGGAAGGCCGGGTGGCGCACGACGTCGGCGAACACGGCCGCCAGCGGCGCGGCCGACGTGGCCAGGCCCGACGCGGTGACGAACACGCCGTCGCTGCCGGCACTGGCGCCGATGGACGCGCCGAGACGTTGCAGTTCCTCGGCGATCTGCACCGAGCTGCGCGTCGTCGTTCCCTCCTGGAGCAGGCCGGCGAGCAGGTTCGACATGCCCGGCAGTGCGGCGGGGTCGCTGGCGAGTCCGCCGCGCACGGCGAGCACGTAGTCGACCTTCGGCAGGCCGCCGGCACGTGGCACGACCCAGACGGTCAGGCCATTGTCGAGCCGGTGTTCGACCAGGCCGAGTTCGGGCAGCGGCCGGTCGGGGCCGTAGGCCGGCAGATCGGCCGGCAGTTCGGTCGGCGGGGCCGCGGCGGGCGGCGCGCCGGGACCTGGGGCCGGCTGCGCATGCACGGTGGCCGCGAACAGGCAGGCGATGAGTGCCAGCGCGAGCGGACGCGCGCGGCGGACAACGGGACGGATCTCCATGTCGCTCTCCTCAGTTCGGATTCGCGGGGGCGGACGCCGGCACGGCGATCCCACGGGCGGGCGCCATCGCCGCCGGCACGCGGTCGATGACGGTGCGGTTGGCCGCGGTCAGATAGGTCCGCGCCACGCGCTGCACGTCGGCGGCGGTGACCGCGTTCACCCAGCCGGGCACGCGGTTGAGGGTGTCCGCATCGCCCCACAGCAACTGCGCCTTGGCGAGTTCGTCGGCGCGCGAGATGAAGGGCTCGAGGCTGTTGACGTAGTCCGCCAGCAGCTTGGTCTTGGCCGCGGCGAGCGTGTCCGCGGCCACGCCTTCGGCGACGATGCGTGCGATTTCCTCGTCGATGGCCGCCAGCACCGCGTCCGGTTCGACGTTGGGTTTGTACAGCGCGAACAGCGTCATCAACGTCGGGCCGTCGTAATCCCAGGCGTGGCCCAGGGGCCAGCCCAGGCCGCCGTCGATGTTGAGCAGTTGTTCGCGCCCCTTGACCAGGCCTTGGTAGAGCCGCGACGCATCACCGCCGGCCAGCAGCTGCGACAGCACCGCCATCGGCGCGTGATCGGGCGTGCCGCGCGCCGGCATCTTCCAGCCCACCGCGAGTGCGGGCACCTGGGCCAGCGCGTCGGCCTGCGCCTCGCGCCGGCCTTCGGTGTTCAGCGGTTCGGACACGTCCGGGCGCGGCGGCGTCGGGCGCGCCGGGATGGCGCCGAAGTATTCCTCGACCATGGCGAAGGCCTCGGCCGGCGCGATGTCGCCGACGATGCCGATGACCGCGTTGTTCGGCCCGTAATAGTCGCGGTGGAAGGCCTCCACGTCGGCCAGGGTGGCGCCTTCGAGGTCCTTGAAGCTGCCGTAACCGTCGTGGGCGTTCGCCCATTTGTCGAAGGCCAGGCGGTTCATGTCGAACACGAAGAACAGCCCGTAGGGCTGGTTCTGCACGTTGACCCGGATCTCTTCCTTGACCACGTCCTGCTGGTTCTTCAGATTGGTCTCGGAGAAGTCGAGCGTCTTCATCCGGTCCGCCTCGAGCCACAGGATCGGCCGCAGCGCCGAGACCGGCGCGGTCTCGATGTAGTTGGTGTAGTCCGGACGCGTGGAGCCGTTGAGCCGGCCGCCGCCGCCCTGGATCACGCGGTCGAAGACACCCTTGGGCGCGGTCGGCGTGCCCTGGAACATCAGATGCTCGAACAGGTGCGCGAAGCCGGTGCGGTTTTCGGGTTCCAGGCGCATGCCGACGTGGTAGACCACGCTGACGCCGACGGTGGGCGAACTGCGGTCCTCGGACACCACGACCGTCAGCCCGTTGTCGAGGCGCCGGGTTTCGATCGGCAGACGCCACTCCACCTGTTGCGCGGCCGCCGGCGCAGCCAGCAGCGCGAACAGCGCGAGCGCGCCGCCCAGTCCTGCGAATCGTTTCATCGTCGGTTCCCTGTCCGCCCGCTCCCCGGGGCACGAATCCCGACTATAGCCCCGGCGCCGCCGCGGGTGCATGCCGCCGTGAAGACGCCCGCACCGTGCCGCGCGCACGCGGCGGCGCGCTCAGCGCTGCGGCGGATCCGCCGGTGTCTCGTCGTCGAGGCCGACGTTGCTGCGCGCCGCGTCGTAGACCTCGCGGTCCAGCAGGCCGGTCTCGCGCGCCACCAGCACCGGCACCAGCATCTGGCCGGTGACGTTGGTCATCGTGCGCATCATGTCGAGGATGCGGTCGATCGCCAGCAGCAGACCCAGGCCCTCGAGCGGCAGCCCGGCCGCCGACAGCACCACCGTCGCCATGACCACCGCCGTGCCCGGCACGCCGGCGGTGCCGAAGCTGCCGAGCACCGAGGCCAGCAGGATCGCCGCGTACTGGGCGAAGCTGAGTTCGATGCCGAAATACTGGGCGATGAAGACCGCCGCGAGCGTGGGATAGATCGCACCGCAGCCGTCCATTTTGATCGTCGCGCCCAGCGGCACGGCGAACGCGGCGTAATCGCGATTGACGCCGAGGTTGTGGGTCACGCTGCGCAGCGCGACCGGCATCGATGCCAGACTCGACGAACTGACGAACGCCACCTGCATGCCGGGCGCGGCGCCGCGGAAGAACTTCAGCGGGTTGAGCCCGTGCGCCAGCAGCAGGCCGCTGTAGACGACGAGGATGTGCGCCGCGCAGGCCACGTACAGCGCGATGACGAAGTTGCCCAGGGGCAGCAGCCGTTCGAAGCCGTAGGTGCCGACCAGCGCGGCGATCAGGCCGAAGGTGCCGATCGGCGTGAGCTCGAGCACGAACCGGGTGACCTGGATCATGGCGTCGCTGGCCTGGCCGACCAGCGTGCGCAGGGCCGCGACGCGGTCCCCCAGCTTCACCAGCGCGAAGCCCACCAGTCCGGCGAAGAAGATCACCTGCAGGATCCTGCCTTCCGACAGCGCCGCGAACGGGTTGGTCGGCACCACGCCCAGCAGCACCTCGATCGGCGTCGGCACCTCGCGCGGCGTGTAGTCGGCGGCCACGGTCAGCGATCCCGCCTCGACACTCAGCCCGGGATTGAAGGTGTAGGCCACCGCGAAGCCGATGCCGACCGCGAGCACCGCGGTGGCGGCGAACCAGCCGAAGGTGCGACCGCCGAGCGCCGCGATCGACTGCTGACCGTGCAGCGCGGCGACGGCGTTCATCACCGCGAAGAACACCAGCGGCACCGCGATCATGCGGATCAGGTTGACGTACAGCGTGCCCAGCGGTTGCAGCCAGGTGCCCGCCGCCGGCCCCAGAAGCCAGCCCACCAGCGCGCCCAGCACGAAGGCGCCGAGCACGCGCTGCCAGAACGGAATGCGGAACCACCACGCCAGAGCGCTCATCGGGGCCTGCCCAAAGGGTCAACACGCGACCATACGTGAGCGCATCCATGTTGGCGACGCCCTCGCCGAGACGCCAGCGTCCCATATCTGCAACGCCGGCGCGGATGCTGCCCAGCCCGCCGCATCCGCATGCGCCCACGCCTGCACGCAACGGCGTGCACGGCGAGCGCGGCCCGGGTGCGCCGTCGGGTCGGCCGCCGATGCCGGATTCCGACGCGGATCAGCGCCGCGTTCGTCCGCTCGGCAGGCCCCGCATCGACGACCGCATCGCGGCGACGCGTCCGCACCGCCGCGCGCTGCCGCCGAGCCGTCATGCCGGGCGGGCATAATTGCGCGGCTTCTCCCACCGGATGCCGTGTTTCCATGCGATTGCCGACCGCAGGCCTGGCCTGCTCGCTGACCCTGCTCTGCGCCGCCTGCGCCTCCACGCACACCCCGTCCGCCGGTCCTGTCCGCCCGATCGACGTGCCGCCCGCCGCCACCCGCGCCGACGAGACCGCAGACTGGTGGTATCGCAGCGGCGCCGCGCGCGCAGCCGCCAACGGGGCGATGGCGGGCCGGGCGAAGAACGTCATCGTGTTCCTCGGTGACGGCATGAGCCTGACCACGGTCGCCGCGGCGCGCATCCTCGAAGGCCAGCGCCTCGGCCGCAGCGGCGAGGAACACCAGCTGAGCTGGGAGCGCTTTCCGCACACCGGCCTGAGCAAGACCTACAACACCGATTCGCAGACGCCCGACTCGGCCGGCACGATGACCGCGGTCGCGACCGGCGTGAAATCGCACATGGGCGCGATCGGTGTCGCGTCCGGGCTGCGCGGCGACTGCGCCGGCAGCCTGCAGCGGCATGTCCAGTCCTGGCTGCGCCTGGCCGATGACGCGGGCCTGGCGACCGGGGTGGTCACCACGACGCGTCTGACCCACGCCACACCGGCCGCGACCTACGCCCACGTGCCCGACCGCAACTGGGAAAACGACGCCGACCTGCCCGAGGCCGCGCGCGCGGCGGGCTGTCGCGACATCGCCCAGCAGATTCTCGATTTCCCGGCCGGCAAGGGGCCGCGCATTCTGATGGGCGGTGGCCGGGGCGAATTCCTGCCGGTCACCGAGCGCGATCCCGAACACGCCGACAAGGTGGGCAAGCGGCTCGACGGCCGCAACCTGCCGGCCGAATGGCGTGCCGCGAATCCGGGCGGCGCCTACGTCTGGAACACCGCCCAGCTGCGCGCGGCCGCGGGCGCCGACGCGGTGCTCGGCCTGTTCGAATACGACCACATGCAGTACGACCACGACCGCGACACGAGCGACACCGGCGAGCCGGATCTCGCCGAGATGACCCGGTTCGCGATCGCGCACCTGGCCCGGAGCGACGCGGGCTACGTGCTGCTGGTGGAAGGCGGCCGCATCGACCACGCCAACCACGAGGGCAACGCCTTCCGCGCCCTCGACGAAACGGTGGCGATGTCGCGTGCGGTGCAGGCCGCGGTCGAGGCGACGTCGGCCGACGACACGTTGATCCTGGTCACCGCCGATCATTCCCACACGCTGAACTTCGTCGGCTACCCGACCCGCGGCAATCCCATCCTCGGCAAGGTGCGCGGCCGCGTCAGCGAGGACGACGACCCGAACGCCTACGCCCTCGACGCGACCGGCCTGCCCTACACCACGCTGTCCTACGCCAACGGCCCGGGCTACACCGGCGCCAGCAACCGGCAGCCGGCCGGGCCCAAGACCCATCTCCACCAGCCGGGCAGCTTCGAGCCCGCCACCGGTCGCCCGGACCTGCGCGGGGTCGACACCGAGCACCCCGACTTCATGCAGGAAGCGCTGGTGCCGATGAAGAGCGAATCCCACGGCGGTGACGATGTCGGCATCTGGGCCCGTGGCCCGGGCAGCGACGCGGTGCGCGGCACCGTCGAGCAGAACGTGATCTACCACCTGATCGTGCAGGCCACACCGGCCTTGCGCACGCAGCTGTGCAGGACCGGCCACTGCAACGCCGACGGCGTGCCGGTCGAGCTGCCGGTCATGACGCCGGTCGACGCACCGGCGCGCGCGGCGGACTGAGACCGGCGGAGATCGAACCCGCGCGCCTGGCGCTGCAAGCGCGCGCGCGCCGGGCACGACCGCCTCGGCCTCGCCCGAAGGTACGACGCGCCCCACCGCATCCATTCGCTAAGCTGGCCGCCTCCCCCAATCCGATGCGGAGCGGCACCCATGAATCGACTCGACGGCAAGGTCTGCGTGGTCACCGGCGCGGCCAGCGGTATCGGCAAGCGCATCGCCGAGGTCTACGCCGGGGCGGGTGGCAAGGTCGTCATCGCCGATCTCAAACTCGACGCGGCCGAAGCGACCGCCAACGGGATCCGCGACGCCGGCGGTGACGCGCTGGCGGTGGCGATGGACGTGACCGACGAAGCCCAGGTCGTCGACGGCATCGCGAAGGCCGTCGCGCATTACGGCCGCATCGACGTGCTGGTGTCCAATGCCGGCATCCAGATCGTCAACAAGGTCACCGACTTCAGCTACGCGGACTGGAAGAAGATGCTGGCGATCCATCTCGACGGCGCGTTCCTGACCACCCGCGAGTGCCTGCGTGACATGGAAACCCGCAGGAGCGGCGGCGCGATCATCTACATGGGCTCGGTGCACTCGCACACCGCGTCCAAGCTCAAGGCGCCCTACGTCACCGCCAAGCACGGCCTGCTCGGCCTGGCCCGCACGGTCGCCAAGGAGGCCGCGGCCTACGGCGTGCGCGCGAACGTGATCTGCCCGGGTTTCGTGCGCACGCCGCTGGTCGACAAGCAGATTCCGGAGCAGGCGAAGGAGCTGGGCATCAGCGAGGACGAGGTCGTCCGCAACGTGATGCTCAAGGACACCGTGGACGGCGAGTTCACCACCGTCGACGACGTCGCCGACGTGGCCCTGATGCTGGCCGCGTTCGAAACCAATGCGCTGACCGGCCAGAGCCTGGTGGTCAGCCACGGCTGGTACATGCAGTGAGCCGCGTCGCTGCCGACGCGCCGACGCCCGATGCGGCGATCTGCGCGCGGGTCGCACGCTACCCCACGATCGCGCTGGTGCTGCAGGGCGGCGGCGCGCTCGGCGCCTACCAGTGCGGGGTGTACGAACGCCTGCACCAGTCCGGCATCCGCCCGAACTGGTTCGCCGGCATCTCGATCGGGGCGATCAATGCCGCCATCCTGGCGGGCAATCCGCCCGAGGACCGGGTCGCGCAGCTGCACGCGTTCTGGGAGACGGTGACCGAGCCCGCCGGCCCGTTGTCGCTGCCGGCACTGGCGATCCGCACGGCGGTGGCCAGCCTGCCCCAGGATCCGGCACTGCTCTCCTGGGCCCGCGGCCTGAGCGCGATGGGAGCCCTGCTCCAGGGCCAACGCGGTTTCTTCGAGGCGCGGCCACTGTCGCCGTTCGTCATGCCGGCCGACGGCAGCGCCGCGGCGACGAGCTTCTACGACACCGCGCCGCTGCGCGAGACGCTGCTGCGCTTCGTCGATTTCGACCGCATCAACCGCGACCACACGGTGCGTCTGACCGTGGGCGCCACCCGCGTGACCCGCGGCAACGTCCGTTATTTCGACAGCGCGCTCGAGCCGATCCGGGTCGAACACATCCTCGCCTCCGGGGCCCTGCCGCCGGCATTCGCGGCCATCGAGATCGACGGCGAGCCGTACTGGGACGGTGGCATCGTGTCCAATACCCCGCTGGAGTACATCCTCGACTGCCGTCCGCACGAGGACACCCTGGTGCTGCAGGTCGACCTGTGGAGCGCGCGCGGGCCCGCCCCCCGTTCGATGCTCGACGTGCTGGAGCGGATGAAGGACATCCGCTTCTCCAGCCGCACCCGGCACGGCACGCAGATGGTGGAGATGGCGCAGAAGCTGCGCACCTCGCTCAAGGAACTGATCGCCCGCCTGCCCGAGGGCCGGCTGCCGGCGCATCTGGATGCCACGCTGGCGCCCTATCTCGACGACCGCGTGTTCAACATCATCCATCTGATCTACCAGACCAAGGTCCACGAGCAGCAGAACAAGGATTACGCCTTCGGGCGCATCCCGCTGCGCGAACACTGGGACAGCGGGGTGCATGACATGGACCGCACGCTGCAGCACCCGGCCTGGTTCGACCTGCCCGATCGCGATATCGGCGTGGCCACGCACGACGTGCACCGGGTGCCGACGGGCTGACGGCGCGGGCGGGATCGGGCACCATCCCCGCCCGAAGACGCCGGAACGGGGTCGCCGCCGCGCAGCGGCGAGCGCCGGCACGCAATTTGCAAACGGCATGACCGCGGGCGGCCGCTGCCCGGACGATACGGGGCGCACGATGGTTCGACACGGGAGGGGGTCCCCGGCATGGCGATGCCTGCTGGCACTGGTGCTGCTGTCGCTGGTCGCACCGGTGCTGGCGGACGAGGCCCGCCGCACGCCGGCATTCCTCGTCGGCGGCGCGCCGACCGAGGCCGGCACGCCGATGCGCGCCTGCCCGCCCGGCGCGCTCGACCGGCTCGAGGAAGTCGAGATTCCCGCGCCGGCCGAGGGCTGGCCCGGCACGCCCCAGGCGGTGAACGTCTTCAACGTCTTCGCGGGCGAAGTGATGGTGGGGCTCGGCGACCGTGTGGTCTGCGGGCGCATGCACGACGCGCGCACCCGCGATTCCCGCTTTCGCGCCGGCGTGGGCCTGGTGGTGGTGCCGCCGGCCGGCAGCCACGACCCGGTCCGGGTGGCCTGGATGCCGCCGGTCAAATCGCACTGGATTCCGACGATCCGCATCGGCGGGCCCAGCCCGGTGCAACAGGAGGACACCCTGCGCCTGGTCATGCGGACCGCGTGCCTGGCGATCGCGCTGGCGCTCGCGTTCTCGGCATTGATGGGCTTCATCGGCGCGCGCGATCGCACCTTCCTCACGCACGTGGCGATGTGTCTGACCGTCCTGCTGTGGCAGGCGACGTTGAACGGCCTCAGCGGCTATCCGGTGCCCTGGCTCCCGGTCGGCGACCGGGAGGCCTGGTGGCAGGTGGCCTTCACGGCATTCGGCTTCGCCGCACTGCTGTACGGACTGTGGAGCCAGTCGGGGGTCGACCGGTGGCCGCGCCTGCGTCGTGCGGCGCGCTACAACGTGCGCGGCTTCATCGCCGCCGGTGTTCTCGTGCCGCTGCTGCCGTATTCGGCCCTGCGCCCGGCGTGGTGGCTGGTGGATCACGTGTTTCTGGTCTCGGTGGTCGGACTGACCTGCGTGGCCGTGCTGTCGCTGCGCCGCGGCAACCGCCGCGCCTTCGCGACGATCGCCGCCGGCGTGCCGGTGCTCGCCCTGCTCGCGCCGCCGATGGTCGGCGGACGGTTCGGCGTCGAGTACCGGGTGGAGCTCATCCAGGCCGTGCTGACGTGGTTCCTCATCGTCATGGCCTACACCCTGACCAATCGCTACGGACAGTTGCGCGCGCAGCGCGACGCCATGCGCCAGCTCGCCGACACCGACGCTCTGACCGGTCTGCCGAACCGCCGCGCGGGCCTGGCGCGGCTGGAGCAGTGCTTCGTCGATGCCCGCCGGACCGGAACCGCGCTGTCGCTGGGCTTCGTCGATGTCGACCTGTTCAAGCGCATCAACGACACCCATGGCCACGCAGTGGGCGACCAGGTGCTGGTGGCGGTGGCGGACGCACTGGTCTCCGACGTGCGCTCGCACGCAGACGTGGTGCGTATGGGCGGCGAGGAATTCCTGGTGCTGCTGCCGGGCGTCGACGCCGCACGCGCGCATGCACGACTGGAGCTGATGCGGCGCCGGATCGCGGACACCGCTTCCGCGCTCGGCGTGGCCGGTCTGCAGATCAGCGCCAGCATCGGGCTGGCCGCTTTGCGCACCGACGACGAGGACGCCGTCGCCCTGCTCCGCCGGGCGGACGATGCCATGTACCGCGCCAAACAGGCCGGCCGCGATCGGGTGACGCGGGATGATGCAGCTCACGCGGCGACGGCCGCGGAGGGGTTCGCCGGCTGATCGCGCCGGCGCATGCCCTAGGGACGACCCCAGCTGTCCGGCCCATGCACTGCCGATAGGCTACGTCGATCAGTTTTTTCCGACAGAGCCCGCATGAGCATTCAACCGACCTTCGCCCACGCCGCCCCGTCCCCGTCCAACACGCTTCCGGCCGCCGCCGAGCCGCAGCGCCACACCGTGCAACCGGCCGAGAGCCTGGCGCAGATCGCCAACCAGTACGGCGTGACGCCGCAGGACATCCTCAAGGCGAACCCGCAGGTCACCAACCCGGAGATGATCTATCCCGATGACGCGCTGGTGATTCCCTCGCGCACGAGCGAGAGCAGCAGTCAGGGCGTGTCGATCTCCAACACCGGTGGCATCAGCGCCAGCCAGAGCACACGCAGCGACACCCGCACCACCTACACGACCGATGCCGGCACCGCGTACCAGTCGACGACATCGACCACCGGCAACGTCAGCGTCAATCCAGATGCCGGCTCGGTCACCGCCTCGGGGGGCGTGTCGTTCAACGAATCGGTCAAGAGCGCCGGCGGCTACGGCGTCAGCTTCGGCGGCGGCGCGAACGCGTCGATCAGCGGCGGCGTCAACACCGCCAACGGCGTGACCACGTACAAGGCGTCCAGCGACGTGTCGGTGTTCCTCAAGGGTGGCGCGAGCACGCCACAGGCCGGGCTCGAACTGGGCCGCACCGAGGGCATCCGCGCCTCCTACCAGGTGGCGATGCCGGCCGACGCCGGCGTGGCGCCGCTGTCGGTCAATCCGTTCGAGCCGCACTCGATGCCGGTCGGCACCACGGTCACGATGAACGGCGCGGACTACACCACCAACGAGTTCAAGGCGACCTTCCGCAATATCGCCACCCAGACCAAGGTGACCGACGAGACCGGCGTGAGCACCGTCATCGCGCGCACCGGCGAGGACACCGTGCGCGTGACCGCCGGCCCGACCGAAGCGGTGAAGGCCTACAACGGCGTGGGCGTGGACTTCGGCGTCGGCAACATCATGCTCGGGCGCAACGACAGCCTGTCGGGCGCGACGCTGCGCACGGCCGAGTTCGACCTGTCGACCCCGGCCGGTCAGGCGGGCTACAACGATTTCCTCGCCACCGGCACCCTGCCCGAGGCCAACGGCGACGGCATCGCCAACGTGGCCACCGTCGAGCGTCTCGACTACAGCTCGCAGAGCAATCTCAGCGCCAAGCTGGGTCCGGTGAACCTGTCGCTCGACGGCGCCAGGAACACTGGCGCAATGGTGGTCACCACCTACCCCGACGGCAGCATCGGGCGCACGGTCGACCTGCAGTACTCGGGCAACGTGCCGATGAACATCAGCCAGCGCTGGGACGCCGCCGGCAACGAGATCGCCGATGCGCGCGTCTACAGCTACGACATCCAGGTCGACGGCCACAATGTGCATCTGCTCAACACCGCGCTGAGCGGTGGGGTGGACGCGACGCCGGTCGCCGAAGGCCAGACGGTGACGCTGGGCTTCAGCGAAGCACAGATGTCGGCGCTGGCCGGGCAGACCTCGGCCGCGGTCGGCAACGGCGCGCACATGAGCCTGGGGCACCTGCTCGGCTACATGGGCACCGACGGCCGCTACCCGACGCCGGATGCATGGGACTTCGCGCTGTCACTGGGGCGCAATCTCGGCAACAGCGACTACGGGCTGTCGGAGCGGCTGTTCTCGATCGCGGACGGCAGCACGCCCGGCGGCTTCGGCGATCGCAGCTACGCCCGCATCGATGCATCGGTGACGCCGCACGAGTGAGCGACGCGGACCGGGCCCGTCTCTGCCGGGCCGGCCCGGCACGCCGCGGCCGTCCCGGGCGCATGCTCGCGTCCACGCGCGGAGCGCTTGATCCGCCGATGCGCGTCCCCGACACGTGCGCGACTTCGACCCGGGCGCGCCGCGTCCGCCCGGTCGCCACGTCTCGGGGAAGACACGCATGGATGCACTGCAGATCGGACTGTTCGTCGTCGGCATGACCGTGCGGGTCGTCGGCTACCGCCGCAACAACCGCAATCTTCTGCGGACCGCCGCACTCGTGCTGCTGGCACGTGGTGCGATCTCCGGGTTCGTCACCGGCCGCTGAGGGCCGGCGCCACCGGCACCGCGCTCAGAACGGCTTGGCCAGCACCAGCCAGACCACGCCGACCAGCAGCAGCACGGGAATCTCGTTGAACCAGCGCAGTGCGCGGCCCGACGGCAGGGCCCGGCCGCGGTCCGCGCCCTTGAGCCAGCGCCCGGCGACCACGTAGTGCACCACCAGCAGCACCACCAGGCCGAGCTTGGCGTGCAGCCAGCCGGCGCCGCTGCCCATCGGCGCCATCGTCGGGAAATCGGTGATCACCGTGTAACCCATCCACAGCACCAGGCCCAGCAGCAGCGCCAGGCCGAGCATCACGTGGCCGAACCGGTACAGACGACGTCCCATCAGCACCAGACGCGTGCGCACGTCGGCCGTCTCGCCCGCCTCGACGAGGTTGATCAGGATGCGCGGCAGGTAGAACGCCGCGGCGATCCACGCCATCACGAACACGAGGTGGAAGGTCTTGACCCACAGGTAGCTTTGCATCGCGCCGGCTCCGGTTCCGAGGGCGACAGGATCGCACGCCCGCGCGGCGTGGAACGCCCGAGCCGGTGCGACCGGACGTCGCGCGGACCGCGGCGCCGTGCGCCCCGACTAGAATGCGCGTCCATCCCACGCGCCGGCCGCCCCATGACCAAGCAGTACGACCGCGCCTATTTCGATCGCTGGTACCGCTCGGGCGACATCGGCGGCCCCGCACGTCTGGCACGCAAGGTCGCGCTGGCGGTGGCGACGGCGGAGTACCACCTCGAACGCCCCCTGCGCACCGTGCTCGACATCGGCGCCGGCGAAGGCGCCTGGCGCGCCCCGCTGCTCAAGCTGCGTCCGAAGGCGCAGTACCTCGGTTTCGACGCCAGCCACTACGCGGTGGCCCGCTTCGGCCGGGCGCGCAACCTGCATCACGCGCGGTTCGCCGACTTCGGCATGCTGCGCCCCTGCCCGCCGGTCGATCTGCTGGTCTGCAGCGACGTGCTGCATTACCTCGACACCCGCGAACTCGATCGCGGCCTGCCCGGCCTGGCCGAACTCACCGGCGGCGTGGCGTTCCTCGAATGCTTCACCCGCGAGGACGGGATCGAGGGCGACGACGACAGCTTCAGGTCGCGTCCGGCCCGGTTCTATCGCACGCGCTTTACCGATGCCGGCTTCCGCGCGCTCGGTTCGCATTGCTGGCTGTCGCCGCAACTGGCCGCAGCGGCCACGGCACTCGAGACCGCCTGATCCGCCGCCGCTGCGGGGCTGAACCGCAGATGGGTTCAGTTCGGCCCGACACGGCCGATACGTTATGCTGCGCCGCAGCAACCACAGACCGGAAAGCCGATGCTGTTCTACCAACTGCACGAGATGGGCCGCGCCTGGATGAAGCCCTGGACGCTGCTGGCCGACGCCAATGCGCGCGCCTTCGCCGCCGGTGGCACCTGGCTGTCGCAGCTGCCCGGCTCCGAACAGCTCTCCGCGGCGAACGAGCTGCTCTATCGCATCGGCAAGGACTACGAGAAGCCGGCATTCGGCATCCACGAGGTCGCCAACGACGACAACGACCGCACCTATCCGGTGGTGCAGCTCGACGCGCTGGTCATGCCGTTCTGCAAGCTGCTGCGCTTCAAGCGCTACACCGACGATCCGGCGCACCTCGAGGTGATCAAGGCCCAGCCGACCGTGCTCGTGGTCGCGCCGCTGTCGGGCCACCACGCCACGCTGCTGCGCGACACGGTGCGCACCCTGCTCCGCGACCACAAGGTCTACGTGACCGACTGGATCGACGCACGCATGGTGCCGGCCGAGGCGGGCGGCTTCTCGCTCGACGACTACATCGCCTACATCGAAACGTTCATCCGCCACATCGGCGCCGAGAAACTGCACGTCGTCAGCGTGTGCCAGCCCACGGTGCCGGTGCTCGCGGCGGTGTCGCTGATGGCCGCGCGCGGCGAAGCCACGCCGCGCTCGCTGGTGATGATGGGCGGGCCGATCGACACCCGGCAGTCGCCGACGGCGGTGAACAACCTCGCCACGGAAAAGCCCTACGCCTGGTTCGAACAAAACGTGATCCATCCGGTGCCGATGAACTATCCCGGCCGGGGCCGCCTGGTGTATCCGGGCTTCCTGCAGCACATGGGGTTCGTGGCGATGAATCCGGAGCGTCATCTGGAATCGCACTGGGATTTCTACCAGAACCTGCTCAAGGGCGACGACGACGATGCGCAGTCGCATCGCCGCTTCTACGACGAGTACAACGCCGTGCTCGACATGCCGGCCGACTACTACCTCGACACGATCCGCGTCGTGTTCCAGCAGCACCTGCTGCCGCGCGGCAAGTGGGTCGTGGCCGGCGAGCGTGTCGATCCGTCGAAGATCACCGGCACTGCGCTGCTGACGATCGAAGGCGAGCTCGACGACATTTCCGGCGAAGGCCAGACCCGCGCCGCGCACACCTTGTGCACCGGCGTGGCCGACGCCCACCGCGCGCACATCACCGTCGAGGGCGCGGGCCATTACGGCATCTTCAGCGGCCGCCGCTGGCGCAACCTGGTCTATCCGCAGGTGCGTGACTTCATCGCCGCGCATGCGGCGCCGGAAGCATCCGCGCGCGCCGACGCTGCGACGCGCCCCGCGCAGACACCGAAGGCGCCCGCCCGCACGCGCCGGCGCACCGCTCCGCGGGACTGACGGCCCGCGCCCGGCAGCGTCGAAGCCGGCCGCACCGGCATCGGGCAATAAAAAACCCGCCCCGGGTGACCGGGGCGGGTTTTGTTTCGACCGTCGTCAGGCGCCGGTGCGATCAGGCGCGCGTGGCGGGGCGTGCGCCCGGTGCGCGTCCCGCGCCGGACCGGTGCTGCTTCGGTCCGGCATGCGCATGCGCACTGCGGTCGGCCGGCTTGCCGTGACCGCGGTGGCCTGCCGCCTTGCGCGGGGCGCGCTCGCCGCCGGGCTTCTGCTCGCCCATGCGTGCCCCCGGGCGCCCGCCCGACGGCTGACGACGCTGGCCGCCGCCGTTCTTCGGGATCGGCGCGTCCAGACGCACCGGCTGGCTCGGCGCGAAGCCTTCGACCACGTCCATCGTGATCTCGGCGTTGAGCATGCGCTGGATCTGGCGCAGCAGGCCGCCCTCTTCCGGCGACACCAGCGACAGCGCTTCGCCCGACGCGCCGTTGCGGCCGGTGCGGCCGATGCGGTGCACGTAGTCCTCGGCCACCATCGGCAGGTCGTGGTTGATGACCAGCGGCAGGTTCGGAATGTCGAGACCGCGCGCGGCCACGTCGGTGGCGACCAGGATGCGGGCGCGGCCGGACTTGAACGCGTCCAGCGCCTTCTGCCGCTGCGCCTGGCTCTTGTTGCCGTGGATCGCGACCGACGGCAGGCCGGATTCGGCCAGCTGCTCGGCCAGACGGTTGCAGCCGTGCTTGGTCTTGCCGAACACCAGCACCTGGTCGGTGTGGCGCTTGGACAGCAGTTCGACCAGCAGATCGCGCTTGCGGTTGTTGTCGACCGGATGCGCGCGATGCGCGATGGTCTCGGCGATGGTGCTGTTGGCCGCCACCTGCACCTGCTTGGGATCGCGCATGAACTCCAGCGCCATCGCCTTGATGCGCGGCTCGAACGTGGCCGAGAACAGCAGGGTCTGACGCTGCTTCGGCACACGGCCCATGATGCGCTTCATCTGCGGCAGGAAGCCCATGTCGAGCATGCGGTCGGCTTCGTCCAGCACCAGCAGCTCGACCGCGTCGAGCTTGGCATGGCCGCTGTCCATGTGGTCGAGCAGACGGCCCGGGCAGGCGATCAGCACGTCCACGCCGCGGCGCAGGTTGTCGATCTGCGGCTGCATGCCGGCGCCGCCGAAGATCGTGGTGACGTTCATGCGCAGGTGGCGACCGTAGGTCTTGAGGTTGTCGGCCACCTGCACCGCGAGTTCGCGGGTCGGCACCAGGATCAGCGCGCGCGGCTTGCGCGGGCCCTTCGGCGGCGTCTCCTTGGCCAGGCGCTGCAGCAGCGGCAGGCCGAACGCGGCGGTCTTGCCGGTGCCGGTCTGGGCGCCGCCCAGGACATCGTGGCCGCCGAGGATCAGCGGAATCGCCTGTTCCTGGATCGGCGTGGGGGTGGTGTAGTCGGTTTCGGCGAGCGCGCGCAGCAACGCGGGCGACAGCCCGAGGGTTTCGAACGTGGTCATGTGGTGCTCCTGTGTGCCAGTACAGGCCGCGGCGGTCCGCGCTTTCGCGGACGACAGCCGACAGGCCGTGTGATGGCGATGGACCCGGAGCTATCCTGCGAACCGCGCTGCGAGTACCGATGTGACGGCGACGGGAAACGACCCGGGCCGTGTCTGCGCGACGATAGACGTGCGGGGGTAAACACCGTGGCGACGCGGGGCGTCGGCGGGATACCAGGATCGTGACCTCGGTCCGGAAGGACGTTCGGTGGGCGACCGCGTGCAGAACCCGCGCAGTCTACGCCAATGCGGCGGCGCGTGCCGCCCTCGGCATGCGCGGCGCTGCGCCGGCGCTCAGTTTCGGGATGCGGCATTCCTGCCGCGGCGCTGTGCGGCCCGCAGCGGCTGTGGCACGCTCGCGCCTCCGATCGATGGAAATTCCTGCATGGCTTCCGGTTCCGGCGCGCACGGCGCCGCACTCACTGTCGCCCGCTGGGCACTCGCCAGCCTGTTCGTCGTGCTCGGCGGCTGGCGCATCTGGGGGGCGCTCAACGGTGCGCACCTGTCCAATGTCGCACTGCTGCTCAGCGTCTGCGAGCTGCTGCTCGGCGTGCTGATCCTCGCAGGCTGGCGCCTGCGCTGGACGGCGCTGGCCGCGGTGGCGCTGCTGGTGATCGACGCCGTGCTGTCGCACCCGTTCTGGGCCGTGCGCGCGGGCGCGCGGGATGTCCAGCTGCTGCACTTCATGAAGAACATCGCCATCGCCGGCGGCTTCCTGCTGCTCTCGGCGATCGCACCGAGGAGATGAGCCCATGGCCGACGCCGCGCACGAGACCACCAGCCAGCTGATCCAGGTCGTCGCGCTGCTCGGCGCGGCCGTGGTGGCGGTGCCGCTGTTCCGGCGCCTCAAGCTCGGCTCGGTGCTCGGCTACCTGGCCGCGGGCCTGGCGATCGGGCCGTTCGGCTTCGGCTGGTTCTCCGATCCGCAGTCGATCCTGCACGTCGCCGAACTCGGCGTGGTGATGTTCCTGTTCGTGATCGGTCTGGAAATGCGGCCCTCGCACCTGTGGAGCCTGCGCCGGCAGATCTTCGGCCTCGGCACGCTGCAGATCCTGCTCGCGATCGCGGCGCTGACACTCGTGCTGCGTGCACTCGGCTTCAGCGCGCCGGTGGCGTTCGTCGGAGCGGCGGGCTTCGTGATGACCTCGACCGCGGTGGTGATGCAGTTGCTGTCGGAGCGCGGCGAGATCGCGCTGCCGCACGGCCAGAAGATCGTCTCGGTGCTGCTGTTCGAGGACCTGCTGATCGTGCCGTTGCTGGCGCTGATCGCCTTCCTCGCGCCGACGCCCGAAGCTGCGGCCGATGCGCCGTCGCGCTGGACCTCGATCGCGATCGGCATCGGTTCGCTGGCCGCGCTGATCGTCGCCGGCATCTACCTGCTCAATCCGATGTTCCGCGTGCTGGCCGCCGCCAAGGCGCGCGAGGTGATGACCGCGGCCGCGCTGCTGGTAGTGCTGGGCGCGGCGCTGCTGATGCAGCTCGGCGGGCTGTCGATGGCGATGGGCGCGTTCCTGGCCGGCGTGCTGCTGTCGGAATCCTCGTTCCGCCACCAGATCGAAGCCGACATCGAGCCCTTCCGCGGCATCCTGCTGGGCCTGTTCTTCCTCGGCGTCGGCATGGCGCTGGACCTGGCGGTGGTGGCGGCCAACTGGGCGTTGATCGGCGTCGGCGTGTTCGCCCTGATGTTCGCCAAGGCGGCCTGCATCTACGTCGTCGCGCGCCTGACCCGCAGTGCCCACCGCGAGGCGCTCGAACGTGCCGTGCTGATGGCCCAGGGCGGCGAATTCGCCTTCGTGCTGTATTCGGCGGCCGCGGCCAGCGGCCTGATCGATGCCGAGGTCAACGCCAGCCTGACCGCGATCGTCGTGCTGTCGATGGCGCTCACGCCGCTGTTCGTACTCGCGACCGGCCCGCTCACCGCGCGCCGCGACGATCCCGCACTCGACGGCGTCGACGTCGTCGAGAACCAGAGCGGGCGTGTGCTGATCATCGGTTTCGGCCGCTTCGGCCAGGTGATGAGCCAGTCACTGCTCGCACGCGATGTCGACGTCACCATCATCGACACCGACATCGAGATGATCCAGAGCGCGGCCGAGTTCGGGTTCAAGGTCTACTACGGCGACGGCACCCGTCTCGACGTGCTGCACGCCTCGGGCGCGGACCGCGCCCGCGCGATCGCGATCTGCATCGACGATCCCGTCGCCGCCGACCACATCGTCGAACTCGCCGGGGAATCCTTCCCGCAGGCGCGTCTGCTGGTGCGCGCCTACGACCGGGCGCATGCGCTGAAGCTGGTCAATGCCGGCGTCGACGTGCAGGTGCGGGAGACCTTCGAATCCGCTGTGCTCTTCGGCGCCGCCGCCTTGCGCGCGCTCGACGTGCCGGAAGACGAAGCGGACGCGATCGCCGCCCAGGTGCGCCGCCTCGATGCCGAACGGTTCGAGCTCGAGGTCGCCAGCAACGACACCCGCGCCGGCATTCCGTTGATCATCAAGAACACTGACGCACCCGGCCCGAAGCCGACGCCGCTGACCCGTCCGCGGCGCGAAAGCCGCGTGCTCAATGCCGCTGCCGAAGTGCCGCCGCGTACGCCCGACGCCCCCGGCACGCGCGACGCCTGACCCCGCACGGGCGGCGCGCGCCGCGCCACGACTGTGCCGGATGTGGCGGTTTCGGCCATGACCTTCGACACCCTCTGCTGCCGCGGACCGGGCGTAGAGTGCGCGCAACCCGGGCCCCTGGCGTCCGGCGTTCTTTCCTTCTTCCGGAGTTCCCGCCGTGTCCGCTTCCCCCAATCGCCTGTTTCTGAGCTGCGCCATCGTGCTCGCGCTGTCGGCCTGCAACCGCGCGCCCGACTCCGCGTCCGCCCCGGCCGCGAGCGCGGCGCCGTCCGCCGATGCGCCTGCACTCACCCTCGACGAAAGCACCCTGCCGCCGTACAACCGCTTCCTGATCGGCGATCTCGATACCAGCAAGAACGCCTGCGTCGATTTCGGCGGTTACGTCAACGGCAAGTGGCTGGCGGCCAACGCGATTCCCGGAGACCGCACCTCGTGGGGCGCGTTCGAAATGCTCGACGAACGTTCGACCGCCGTGCAGCACCAGCTCGCGCAGCAGGCTGCGGCCGATGCGAACGCGCAGGGCGTCGAGAAACTGGTCGGCGACTTCTGGGCCACCGGCATGGACGAGGCGACGATCAACGCGCAGGGCATCGCGCCGCTGCAGGCCGATCTGGCCGCGATCGACGCGCTCACCGACACCGCATCGATCGCGGAGTGGCTGCGCACCACCGCCGCCAAGGGCCAGGGTTTCCTGTGGGGCATCGGCGCGATGCCGGATTTCAAGGATTCGTCGGTCAACATCGCCGCCACCGGCCAGGGCGGTCTCGGCCTGCCCGACACCACCTACTACACCGCCGCCGACAAGGCCGGCATCCGTGAGGCCTACGTCGCCCACATCGCCAAGGTGCTGGAGCTGTCGGGCACGCCGGCGGCCGACGCGCAGGCCCAGGCCGCCAATGTGCTGGCGTTCGAGACCCGCATCGCCAAGGCGTCGAAGTCGCGCGAGGAGTTCTCGCGCAACGTCGAGCTGTACTACAACCCGATGCCCGTGGCCGAGGCCGACCGGCTGACGCCGAACTTCCCGTGGACCACGTTCTTCCAGTCGCAGGGCATCGCGGTGCCGGCGACCTTCTCGATGTCGGTGCCGTCCTTCCACCAGGAAGTCGACAGGATGCTGGTCGACGTGCCGGTGGAGCAGTGGAAGAGCTACCTGCGCTTCCACGTCGTCGACGGCGCGTCGCCGTATCTGTCGGACGCGTTCGCGCAGCAGAACTACGACTTCTACAACCGGACCCTGAGCGGCCAGCAGGAGATCGAACCGCGCTGGAAGCGTGTGCTCGGCACCGTCGACAGCCAGGTGGGCGAGGCGATGGGGCAGCTGTACGTGCAGGTCGCGTTCCCGGCCGAGTCCAAGGCGAAGATGGAGGCGCTGATCAGCAACCTCAGCGACGCGCTGAAGATCCGCATCGAGAACCTCGAATGGATGAGCGCCGAGACGAAGCAGAAAGCGCTCGAGAAGTGGAACACCTTCGAGCCGCGCGTCGGTTACCCGGACAAGTGGCGCGACTGGGCCGGCCTGACCACCAGCCGCGACAGCTACATCGGCAACGTCATGGCCGCCACCGAGTTCAACTACAAGTGGGACATCGGCAAGATCGGCAAGCCGGTGGACAAGAGCGAATGGGGCATGCGTCCGCAGACCGTCAACGCGTCCTACAACCCGCTGGCCAACCAGCTGACGTTCCCGGCCGCGATCCTGCAACCGCCGTTCTTCGATCCCGACGCCACCGACGAGATGAACTACGGCGGCATCGGCGCGGTGATCGGCCACGAGATGACCCACGGCTACGACGACCAGGGCGCGCGCTTCGGGCCGACCGGCAACATGGAGAACTGGTGGACCGAGGCCGACATGACCGGCTTCAAGGCGCGCACCGGCAAGCTGGTGCAGCAGTTCAACGACTACACGCTGCCCGACGGCCGCGCGCTCAACGGCAACCACACGCTGGGCGAGAACATCGCCGACCTCGGCGGCCTGGCGACCGCCTACGACGCCATGCGCAAGGCCGCCGGCGATACGCCCGACCCGATGACCGACGGCCTGACCCGCGACCAGCGCTTCTTCCTGAGCTGGGCCACGGTGTGGCGCCGCAACTTCACGCCCGAGGAGCTGACCAAGCGTCTGGCGACCGACGAGCACGCGCTGTCGTCGTTCCGCGCGATCGCTGCGCCGTCGAACCTGCCGGCGTTCGCGGCCGCGTTCGAATGCAAGGCCGGCGATCCGATGGTCCGCAGCGGCGACCAGCAGGTCGTGATCTGGTGAACGCGACACGCGGTTGACGACGAAAGGCCCGGCCACGATGCCGGGCTTTTTTTGGCGCGCGGCCGCGGCCGTGTCGCGCGCAGCGTCTGCAGCCGCGCGGCGGCCTGCGGTTGCGGTCTCTGCGAGCGGCACGAACGCGGACCGGCGGGCGCACGGCACCGCTCCGCACCGTCGTCAGGCGGATCGCGCGCCCGCCAGCGTTTCGCCCCCGCGGCAGGCGCCCGCCTCGTGCCGACGACGGCCACGGCGCGCCACGCCGCCCCGCGACGGCTTGCTAGACTTGCGCGATTCACGCCACGGACTCCGCAATGCCGATCCAGCACTCGTTCGCCCGCCCCGCCCTGCTCGCCGCTTCCATCGCCCTGCTGGTCGGCCTGAGCACCGACGCCGATGCCCAGCGCCGTGCCGCCGCGCCTCGCGCCCCGGCGCTGACGGCCTGCACCGACCTCTACACCTTCGTCAACAAGGACTGGCTGGCTGCCAACACGCTCGTGGCCGGCCAGGGCACGCGCTCGGCCTTCGGCGAGCTGCAGGCCACCGCGCTGCAGCAGCAGCACGAGCTGCTCAATGCCGCGATGCAGTCGCCGCAGAACGATGTGCAGCGCCTGCTCGGCGACTTCTGGGCCAGCGGCCTGGACGAGGCCGCGGTCGAAGCCGACGGCGCCACCCCGATCGCGCCGCTGATCGCGCGCATCGACGGCATCCGCCGCGCGCGCGACATCGCGCCGGCGATCGCCGCGCTGCACCAGGTCGGTATCCCGGTGCTGTTCAACTTCGGCGCCGAGGCCGATCTGGCCGACCTCAACCGGCATCTGGGCTACTTCGTCCAGGGCGGCCTGGGCCTGCCGGACCCGGCGTACTACAGCCGCGGCGATGCCGAGACCCAGCAGATCGTGTCGCAGTACACCCAGTACGTGCGCAACATCCTCGCGCTGACCGGCACCGCCGAGGACCGTCTCGACGCCGAGACCGAACTGGTGCTCGAGCTCGAGCGCCGCATCGCCGCCGCGTCGCGTCCGCTGGCCGACGTGCGTGATCCGCGCACGCAGTACGCGCTGGTCAACACCGCCGATCTCGCCAAGCAGTACCGCCGCCTGCAGCTGGGCGAATTCCTCACCGCCCAGGGCGTGCAGTCCGAGCAGGTCTCGCTGGCCAACCCGGCGCTGTTCGCGCAACTCGACACCCTGGTCGGTGCGCTCAAGCCCGAACAGTGGAAGGCGTATCTGCGTTTCCACATCGGCGATGCGATGGCGCCGTACCTGTCGAAGAGCTTCCGCGACGCCGAGTTCGACTTCCACGGTCGCATTCTTCGCGGCGAGAGCGCGCAGCCCAGCCGCCAGCAGCTGGTGCTGGGCGCGATCAATCGCGCCGCAGGCCCGATGCTCGCGCGCGAATACGTCGCCCGTCACCTGCCCGAGCCGACGCGCGCGCGTGCCGAGCTCGTCTCCGGCCAGGTCCGCGACGCGCTGGCGCGCAGCATCGAACGCAGCGCCTGGATGAGCGACGCCGCCAAGACCGAGGCCGCCGCCAAGCTCGCCAAGCTGCGCATCCAGATCGGCGCGCCGGTCGAAGACATCGACTACACCGTGCAGCCGATGGGGCGTGCCAGCTTCGGCAGCAACATGCTGATCGCCTCGACCTGGCGCCACGCCCAGGAGATGCGCCGCATCGGCCGGCCCGATGTCGCGCGTCGCTGGGATCTGCTGCCGCAGAATCCGGCGCTGGCCTACGACGCGGCGCAGAACCGCCTGATCGTGACCGCCGCCGTGCTGCAGGCCCCGGTGCTCGACATGGCCACCGACGGCGCCAGCCATTACGGCACCTTCGGCGCCCTGGTGGGCCACGAGCTCAGCCGCGCGGTGGACGTGCGCGGCAAGTTCGTCGACAGCAACGAGACCGTGCGCACCTGGTGGACGCCCGCCGACGACGCCGCGTGGCTGCAGGCGACCGACCGCCTGGTCACCCAGTACAACGCCTATCCGTATCCGGGCCTGACGGCCGTCAACGTCAACGGCGCCCTGACCCGCGACGAGAACGCCGCCGACCTCGCCGGCATCGAACTGGCGTGGGACGCGCTGCTGCGCGCCAACCCGGAGGTGACCAAGGAGGGCCGCGAGGCGTTCTTCCGCGGCTGGGCACAGATGTGGCGTCAGCAGTTGTCGGTGGATGCGGCGACCCGCGCCGCGGCGACCTCGATCCAGGCGCCGGGCCAGTGGCGCGCCAACGGGCCGGTGGTCAACCTGCCGGCCTACAGCGAGATCTTCGCGTGCAAGGCGGCCGATCCGATGGTGCGCAAGGCCGAGGACCAGGTGTCGATCTGGCGATGATCGACGCCGGGATCAGGGCCCGGCACGGGACTTCGAACGAACACCCGCCGACCTGGTCCCGCATCCGCTGAACGAAAAAGGCCGCACACCGTGCGGCCTTTTTTCTTGGTGCGCCGATCGCGATGCCGGCCGGAACCACGCGACGCCGGCATCGGGACGCTAATTCCCGGCCGGCGTCGCCGTGCGCTCACAACCTGCGCACGTGCCCCCCGCGCCGCCGGTTGAACGGCGGTCGGCCGCGCCAGTGCTGGATCAACAGCCAGCCGAACAGCATGCCGCCCAGATGCGCGAAATGGGCCACGCCCGAGCGCGTGCCGGTGATGCCCAGCACCAGCTCGACCAGGCCGTAGACGATCACCAGGGTGCGTGCACGCATTGGGATCGGCGGAAACAGCAGCATGATGCGCTGGTTCGGGAACAGCAGGCCGTAGGCCAGCAGCAGGCCGAACACGCCGCCGGACGCACCGAGCGTGGGATAGGGGAACGCCCCTTGCGCGAGCGACCAGGTCACCACAGTGAGCTGGCACAGGCCGGCGCCGACCACGCACACCAGGTAATAGGTGACGAACCGCTTCGTGCCCCAGGTGTATTCGAGCTGCGAGCCGAACATCACCAGCGCCAGCATGTTGAAGATCAGGTGCGCCAGATTGCGCGGATCGTGCATGAAGCCGTAGGTCACCAGCTGCCAGAGCTGGAAGCCGAGGCCACCCGCGTCGGCGCCGCCGATCGGCCACAGCATCATCGGTGCCAGCAGGCCACCGATCGCGAGTTGCAGCAGGAAGACGACGACATTGATGGCCAGAATGATTTTGACGGCCTGGGGCAACCTCGGAAACATCCGGACTCCTCGTTCGTGCGCGCCCATGATACCGGGCACCCGCATCGGGGATGTCGCGGTCGCGTCATCGTCTGGCGGCGGGGCCCCACAGCACGGCGTCCAGCGTGTCCGGCGTTTCCGCGGCGGGCATGCGCACCCGGCCGTTGGTCACCACGACACCCTCGCGCCGCAGTCGGCGCACCTGCTCGTCGAAGCCGGGCGAGGTCCGTGGAATCGCGATCGCGCCGTCGCTGCGCACGATGCGGTGCCAGGGCAGCGACGGCGCGTGGTGCTCACGCAGCACGCGTGCGACCAGACGCGCGCGCCCGGGCAGGCCGGCCCGCGCGGCGATGTGTCCGTAGCCCGCCACCTGCCCGGCGGGCACGGCGCGGATCGCGGCGAGAATGCGCGTGACGGCATCCGGCGGTGTCGGGGACGTGGTCATGCCGGAAGCGTACGCCCGCCACCGCGGCCTGTCGCGAACGCCCGAAGCTCAGACCCAGCCGGCCTGGTGGAAGGCCCGGAACAGCAGATAGGCGATGCCGCCCGACATCGGGATCGTCAGGATCCACGCCCAGATCATCTTGTTGACCACGGTCCACTTGATCGCGTTGAGACGCTTGGCCGTGCCCACGCCCATGATCGCGGTCGAGATGTTGTGCGTGGTCGAGACCGGAATGCCCAGCGACGACGCGGCCAGGATCACCGAGGCGGCGCTGGTTTCGGCGGCGAAGCCGTGGATCGGATGCAGCTTGACCAGCTTGTGGCCCAGCGTCTTGATGATGCGCCAGCCGCCGGCCGCGGTACCGGCCGCCATGACCACCGCGCAGGTGATCTTGATCCACAGATCGATGTCGCCCTCGGCCAGCGCGGCCTCGGACGGGTGCAGGAAGGCCAGCCAGCCCGGCAGATTGTCCAGCGTGCCCACGCTCTGCGCGCTGACCAGCGTGAGCGCGACGATGCCCATCGTCTTCTGCGCATCGTTCATGCCGTGCGCGAAGCCCATGCCGGCCGCCGAGACGATCTGGCTCTTGCCGAAGAACGCGTTGACCCAGCGCGGCCGTGCGATGCGTGCGAGGACACCGCCGCTGCGCGCCATCATCGAGATGCCGAAGAACAGCACGCCCATCATCAGGAAACCGGCGGTGAAGCCCAGCACCGGCGACGTGACCATCGGCACGATCACCTTCCACAGCACGCCGGCGCTCTGCCAGAACGGCGTCGTCGGTTCGGACCAGATCACCACGTCGAAGTTGTTCGACGCCGCGGCCAATGCCGCGCCGATCAGGCCGCCGATCAGCGCGTGCGACGACGACGACGGCAGGCCGAACCACCAGGTGATCAGGTTCCAGATGATGCCGCCGAGCAGTGCGCAGAGAATCAGCTGCGAGCCCACGTCGATGACGCCGGCGTCGATGAGGCCCGAAGAGATCGTCTTGGCGACCGCCGTGCCCATCAGCGCACCGATCAGGTTCATCGAGGCCGCCAGGCCCACCGCCTGCATCGGTGACAGCACCTTGGTGGCGACGACGGTCGCGATCGAGTTGGCGGTGTCGTGGAAACCGTTGATGTATTCGAACACCAGCGCGGTCGCGACCACGATCAGCACGAGGGTCAGCATGATCGAGGGCCCGTCAGGAGTTCTTGAGCACGATCTCGTAGGCGACCACCCCGGCCTCGCGGCAGCGGTCGATCGCCTTTTCGAGGATCTCGAAGAACTCCTTGAGCAGGAACATCTGCAGCGGATCGAGCTTGCCCGAATAGATGTCGCGGTAGAGCTCGAGCATCAGCCGGTCGGCCTCGTTCTCCAGCGCGCGCAGCTCGTCGTTGAGTGCCTTCATCGGCTCGAGCTTCATGCTGCGCAGCGTGCGCACCATCGTCACCACCACGGCCGAGGCCTGTTCGAGCATCGCCGCGCGCGGCGCGAAGTCGATGTGTTCCAGGTGCTGGGTGGCCAGCGAATAGCGGTCGGCGAACTTCTCGATCTGCTTCGGGATCTTGTACAGCGCCGAGCCCAGCGCCTCGATGTCCTCGCGCTCGATCGGGGTGATGAAGCTGTCGACCAGGGCCTGGCTGATCTTGTCCGAGGTCTCGCGCTCGCGCATGCGCGCCAGCTTGAACGCGTCGAGCGCGGGCTGGCGGTCGGCCTCGCGCAGCATCGTGTGCAGGGCCTTCGCGCTGTCGTGCGCCGCGACCGCCGCCTCCTCGAGCAGCGTGTAGAACTGGTTGCCTTGGCCGAACATCGTCTGCAGGGAAAACATGGTGCCGCCTCGTCATCCGCCCGCCCGTGGAATCGGGCGCGTGCGCTGGGCGCGGATTATGACGGTTATGACGGTTTCGTGACACTTCGGCGGCGCCGTGACCCTGCCCCGGCCGTCACGGAGCCACCTGCTATAGTCCCGCCGCGCATCCCTGCGCTGTTCATCTTCACATGGACGACGACTCTAGACCGCCCCCCGTTCCGGCCCGTACCTCGGTGTTTCCACGCCCGGCGACGCGCCAATCCGCTCCTGTCACCGAGGGTCACGCCGGGCGCTCCCACCTGCCGGGGGACACCCGATGCTCGAGCTGATCCTGATCGTGCTGGCCCTGATCGCCTGCAACGCGTTCTTCGCGCTGTCGGAGATGTCGGTGGTCACCTCGCGCAAACCCCGGCTCAAGCAGCTGGCCGGGCGCCACCGCAGCGCGCGCACCGCGCTGGATCTGGCCGAACACCCGGAGCGCTTCCTGTCGACGGTCCAGGTGGGCATCACCCTGATCGGCATTCTCACCGGCATGTACGGCGGCGAAGCCATCGCCGCGTCGCTGGGCGCGTGGTTCAACCAGACGCTGCCGCCCATGCAGGCCTCGATGCCGGTGCTGCCGGTCAGCTGGGGCGAAGCGATGGGCAAGGTGCTGGCGATCGGCCTGATCACCTACCTGACCATCGTGCTCGGCGAGCTGCTGCCCAAGCGGCTCGCGCTGCTGGCGCCCGAGCGCGTGGCGTCGGTGGTCGCGCTGCCGATGCACGGCCTGTCGAAGCTGGCGACCCCGGTGGTCTGGCTGCTCAGCGCCTCGGTCCGTGCGCTGCTGCGGCTGCTGCGCCTGGACAACACCCAGGCCGCGCAGGTGACCGAAGAAGAAATCCGTCTGCTCGTATCGGAGAGCCACGAGCAGGGCGTGATCGACGCCGACGAGCGCAACATGGTCAACCGGGTGCTGACGCTCGGCGACCGCGAGGCGGAGAGCCTGATGACGCCGCGCACGCGCATCGCCTGGCTCGACGCGGCGGCGGGCTTCGAGGACAACCTCGAGCGCATGCGCGCCACACCCTACTCCCGCTACCCGGTCTACCGCGGCGACGACTCGGACGTGGTCGGCGTGCTGGAGATCAAGTCGCTGATCGACCGGCTGGAAGAGCGCGAGTTCGACCTGTTCAAGTACCTGCGCGAGCCGCTGTTCGTCTCCGAATCCACGCCGGCGATGAAGCTGCTGGAAATCCTGCGCGAGAACCAGCAGTCGCTGGCCCTGGTGGTCGACGAATACGGCGACATCGCCGGCATGGTCACGGTCAACGACGTGATGGAGGCGGTCATCGGCCGCACCCAGAGCAGCGGCGTGGATGCCTCGCCGCTGGTGGTGACGCGTGACGACGGCTCGCTGCTGATCGACGGCAGCCTGGGCAGCGAGCCGCTGCGCGAAGTGCTGGGCGTGAGCGTGTTGCCGGGTGAGGACGAGCACATCTTCCACACCGCCGCAGGCATGACGATCGCCCAGTTCGGCCGCATCCCGAACGTGGGCGAATGGTTCGACTGGCACGGCTGGCGGGTCGAGATCGTCGATCTCGACGGGCCCCGCGTCGACAAGCTGCTGCTGCAACGCCTGCCCGACGACGAGACGCCCGGCGATGACGGCTGAGCCGCGGCACGGCCGCGGCCGCGAGGAAGCCAGCACCCGCGAACTGCTGGCGGCGATGTCCTTCGGCGATCCGGGCGACCAGCTGCGCCTGCGCGACCTGCTCACCGGCCTGGGCAAGCGGGTGTTCGGCATGATGCTGTTCGTGGCCACGCTGCCGGCCTTCATTCCGGTACCGGGCGTGGGCGGCGCCATCGGCGGGCCGCTGGTGGTGCTGGTGGGCGTGCAGCTGCTGCTGGGCCTGCGCAAGCCCTGGTTGCCCCGGTTCCTCGCCGAGCGCGGCCCGCACCGCCGCTCGGTGCAGCGCTTCGAACAGGTGCTCGAACCCTGGTTCCGGCGCCTGGAACGGGTGAGTCGTCCGCGCCTGTCGGGCGTGCTCGACCATCGCGCCGCGGGCATGTTCACCGGCCTGCTGCTGGTGCTGCTCGGCGTGCTGCTCGCGCTGCCGATTCCGTTCACCAACTACGTCTTCGGGCTGTTGCTGCTGGCGTTCGCGCTGGGCCTGCTCGAACGCGACGGCGCCCTGCTGATCGGCGCCTGGGTGGCCGGTGTGATCGCCATCGCGGTGTTCGGCGTGCTCAGCGGCGCGCTGGCCACTGCGGTCACCGAGTGGATCGGCCGCCTGTTCTGAGGCCGCGGTGCGGGGTCAGGCGCCGTGGGTCCGCGGCGACCCGGCGGCCCCCAGCTGGCCGTCGAAGGTCCGCGCCGGCACCGGATGGCCGAACCAGAAACCCTGGCCCAGGTCGCATCCGCGGTCACGCAGGACCTCGTACTGCCCGTCCTTCTCCACGCCCTCGGCCACCACGGTGATGCCGATCGAGTGCGCCATCGAGATGATCGCGGTGGTCAGCGCCAGATCGTCGGGATCGCGCAGCACGTCGGCCACGAAGCTGCGGTCGATCTTCACGCCGTCCACCGGCACCCGGCGCAGATGACTCAGCCCGGAGAACCCGGTGCCGAAATCGTCCAGCCACACCTTGACGCCCAGCGCGCGCAGCGCGGCCAGCAGGTCACCGATCCGGGTCTCGTCGCCGATCACCGCGGTTTCGGTGAGTTCGAGATGCAGGTGCCGCGCGTCGAGTCCGGAGACCGCCAGCGCGGCCTCCACCTCGGCGGCGAACTGGCCGCTGCGCAGCTGCCGCGGCGACACGTTGACCGACACGAACAGCGAACGCGCGGCGGGATAGGTCTGCTGCCAGTGACGCGCCTCGCGGCACGCGGCCTCGAGCACCAGCGGCCCGATCACGTCGATCAGACCGCTCTGCTCGGCGATGTCGATGAACACCGACGGTGCGATCGCACCGAGCTCGGGATGCTCCCAGCGCAGCAAGGCCTCCACGCCGGCCAGCCCGCCATCGTCCATCCGGATCACCGGCTGGTAGACCAGGCTCAGTTCACCCCGCTCCCAGGCGCCGCGCAGCTCGTGCTCGAGGTGGACGCGCCGTTCCAGCGCCTGATCCATCGCCAGACTGTAGACGCTGAAGCGGTTCTTGCCGGCGAGCTTGGCGTGGTACATCGCGATGTCGCCGTTCTTCAGCAGCATGCCCGCCGTCGCGGCATCGTCGGGGAACAGGGTGATGCCGATCGAAATCCCCAGAAAGACATCGCGGCCCTGCACGTCGATCGGCTGCGAGACGTCCTCGACCAGCCGCGCGGCGAGGGTCTGCGCCATCCGACGCAGGTCCTGCGCACTGCCCTCGGGCAACTGCAGCAGAACGACGAATTCGTCGCCGCCGAAACGCGCCAGCAACGCATCGGCGATGCCCTGGGCGTTCACCGCGGCCGCGATGCGCGCAGTGAACCGGATCAGCACCTCGTCACCGACGTCGTGCCCCAGCGTGTCGTTGACCCGCTTGAAATCGTCGACGTCGGCGAACAGCAGCGCCAGTCGTCCGGAGGCGCCCTGCATCTCGAGCAGGCGCAGGTCCAATGCCTCACGCAGGGCCAGCCGGTTGGCGAGCCCGGTCAGCGGATCGGTGTAGGCGATCCGGCGGATGTCGCGGTCGTGCCGGGCGATGCTGTCGCGCATGCGATCGAAGGCCCGCACCAGCTCGCCGATCTCGTCCTGGCGCCCGTCGACCGGCACCACGACGGCGTAGTTGCCCGCTTCGATCTGCTGCGCCGCGTCGGCGAGTTCGCGCACCGGGCGCACGAGCCGGCGCTGCAGGGTCAGCGCGATCGCGGCGCCCATCGCGATCAACACCATCAGCACCGCGCCGATCGTCCACAGGTCGCGCCGCGCGATGCGATCCAGATGGGCGGCCATCGCGACGGTCATCGCGGACTCGTCGGCGATCGCCGAATCCAGTGAATACCCGATGCGCACGCCGCCGAGGCGCTGCTCGCCCATGCGGATCGGCATGGCGACGTCGAGCAGGCGTCCGTCGTTCTGCATGTGCCGGCCGCGCGCGGCGATCGCCTGGGCCGCGAATGCATCGTCCATGCGCCGGCCGTAGGCGTCGATGTCGTTGCTGCCGTCGTGGATCACGTTGCCCGAGGGGTCGAAGACCAGCACGTAGACCACGTCCGGCTGCTGCAGGACATTGCGCACCACGCTGCCCATCGCGTCGAGGTCGAAGTAGTACAGCGGATTCACCAGAGCGTCGGCGAGCTGCACGGAGATCGCTTCGCCGCGAGCCACCACGCGTTGCGCGGCCAGCGCATGCATCGAACGCTGGCTGAGCGCGAGCACATCGGCCCGCGTGCGTTGCTGCTGGTGCAGCATGACGCCGATCGCCGCCAGGGCCACGACCAGTGCACCCAGCGCCATCGCGACGAACCCCGCCTGCAGGCTGCCGCGCAGTTTCACTCGACCTCCGTGGTCACGCGCAGGGCGCCGCTTCGCAGCACATCGAGTTCGTCGCGTGTGCGCGGATCGACCGGCAGAAAGGCCGTGGTGCGGAAGAACTTCGCCAGCGCTTCGGTCGCTGCGGGATCGCGGCTGGCCTCGAGCAGCACCTCGCGCAGGCGCTCGGCCACCCGCGGCGACAGGTTGCCGCGCACGAGCTCGAGCGCACGCGGAAACTCGGGGCTGCGGGCGAAGACGACGAAATCGCGCCGGAAGGAATCGGGCACACGCCGCGGATCCTCCCAGTCGAGGTTGCTCAACGCCCCCACGTCCACCAGGCGTTTGTGCACCCAGGACGAGGTGTTCAGCTCCGAGCGCGCGAACAAATAGCCCACCGCGCCGGGCTCGGCCTCGTCCTGCGGCGACAGCAGGATGTCGAGCGACAGGCCGCGCGCGAGCAGTTCCGACGCCGGCACGAAGTACGCGCTGGCCGATTGCCGGTTCTGGAACGCGATGCTGCGCCCGCGCAGGTCGTCGAGCGAGGTGATGCCGCTGTCGCGACGGGCGAAATACAGGGTGTGGTAGCGACTCACGCCGTTGCGCTCGGTCAGCAGCAGCGGCCGTGCACCGCCGCGCGCTTCGAGCAGCATCGCGCTGCTGGCGGTTTCGGTGACCCAGTCGACCCGGCCGCGGCGCAGGTAGCTCTGCATCTGCTGGGTGTCGCGGGCCATCAGCACCCGGCCCTCGGTGATGCCGACATCGCCCATCCGCGCGACCACGTAGTCGAGCAGCGGCTTGAGTTGTTCGTAGTGGGCCTTGGGATCGTCGCTGATGCGGCCCAGCACCAGCACGTTGGCCGGCGATTCCGCCTGCACCACCGCCGACGGCGACACCAGCACGAGCCCAAGCACGGCAACGACGAGCCAGCGGCGGAACGTGCGGAGAATCAAGGCGGATCCGCTGACCAGGTTCGGCAAGAGCCTAGCCCAAATTTCCGCCAAGGCAACAGGACCGCGACGCGTCAGCCGGCGTCGCGCCCGGCGAGCCGCGCCATGCGCTGGGCATCGGCCAGAACGCCGCGCAACAGGCGGATTTCCTGGCTGTCGAGCCCGGTGCGCACGAACAGCCGGCGCAGCTTGCGCATCGCCGAATCGGGCGTGCGACCTTTGTGGAAATCGATCGCGTCCAGCGTGTCCGCCAGTTGCGCGAAGAAGCCCTCGAGCTCCGCATGCGGCGCCGCGTCGGCCATCGGCGCGGTCGTCGCGGCGACGGTCGCGGCACCGAGCAGCGCCATCCGCACCTCGTAGGCCAGCACCTGGACCGCCGCGGCCAGGTTCAGCGAGCTGTAGTCGGGATTGGCCGGAATGTGCACCGCGGCGTGGCACAGCTGCAGCTCGGCGTTCTCCAGGCCGGTGCGCTCGCGTCCGAACACCAGGGCGACCTCGCCGCCGGCCTCGGCCTCCACCCGCGCCGACGCGGCCGCCGTCCGTGGATCGAGCTCGCGCAGCTGCACGCGCCGGCTGCGCGCGGTGCAGCCGAGCACCAGCCGGCAGTCGGCCACCGCGTCGGCGAGGGCGTCCACCTCGACCGCGGCGGCGAGCACGTCGTCGGCGCCGGCGGCCATCATGTCGGCCTCGTTGTGCGGGAATTTCTGCGGCGCCACGAGCACGAGCCGGCTCAGGCCCATGGTCTTGATCGCGCGTGCGGCGGAGCCGATGTTGCCCGGGTGCTGGGTGCCCACGAGCACGATCCGGATGCGGGACGCGGTGGCCGGATCGGCGGGCGACGGGGTGTCGGACGATGGGTTCAGGGGCGCTTGCATGGCGCGAATGGTAAACTGCGCGACCGGCCCAGCGCCGGCACCGCTCTTTCTTCCCACGAATCCTTCTGCGCCCGGAGCCGTCCGCGATGCTTCAACCTGCTGTCAACATCATGGTCAAGGCGGCGCGTGCCGGCGGTGGCGTCCTGCTGCGCAACATGCACAAGCTCGATGCGCTGAACGTGGTCGAGAAGGCCCGCCACGACTACGCCAGCGAAGTCGACGGCCTGGCGGAAGAAGCGATCGTGAAGGAGCTGCGTCGCGCCTACCCCGAGTACGCGGTCCTCGGCGAGGAAGGCGGTGCCAAGCCCGGCCGCGGCGGCCCGAGCCGCTACACCTGGGTCATCGACCCGCTCGACGGCACCAGCAACTACCTGCGTGGCATCCCGCACTGGTGCGTGTCGATCGCCCTGGTCGAGGGCGGCGAACCGCTGCACGCGGTGATCTTCGACCCACTGCGCAACGAGCTGTTCACCGCCTCGCGCGGCGCGGGCGCCCAGCTCAACGAGCGCAGGATCCGCGTCGCCGACCGCAAGGAGCCGGGCGGCGCACTGCTCGCGACCGGCTTCGCGCCGCGCGAGCGCAAGCGTGCGGACGCGCAGCTGCGTGCGATCGGCGCATTGCTCGAATCGGCCGAGGACATCCGCCGCAGCGGCTCGGCCGCGCTCGATCTGGCCTATGTCGCGGCCGGACGCTACGACGGTTACTTCGAAGCCGGCGTGCACCCCTGGGACATCGCTGCCGGCGTGTTGCTGGTGCGCGAAGCCGGCGGCCGCGTCAGCGACTTCAAGGGCGCCACCCTGGGCCCGATGAACGTCGCCTTCGCGGGCGGCCGTCAGGTGTTGGCCTCCAACGTGCGCCTGCTCGATCCGCTGCAGAAGACGTTGTTCGACGCGGGCTATACGAAAGAGTTCGTGTAAGGGTCGGGGATTCGGGATCCGGGATCCGGAAAACGGGATCCGGAAAACGCAGAAGGCCGCGCATTGCGCGGCCTTCTGCGTTTCGGGTTGCGTCGCCCGGCGGGTGAGAGATGCGGCACGCCGACCGTGCTGCCTTCGCGGCAATGATGGCGCGAGCGCGGGCGCGTCCGACCCGTCAGGCCGACGGTCGCCCGACCCGCACAGCAAGAGGCCGCGCAATGCGCGGCCTCTTGCTGTTCACGAATCACCGATCACCTGCCTCACGGCCGCCGTGCCAGCGCCTCTTCATCGCGCGCCTTGGGCAGCAGGTCCTGCTTGGTCACGCGCAGCACGCCGTAGGTCAGCAGCGGGCAGGCGATCAGGATCGACGACAGCGTGGCGACCACCGCGCCCAGCATCTGGGTCAGCGCCAGGCCTTCCAGCGAGCCACCGCCGTAGAGGAACAGCGCGAACACCGACAGGAAGAACACCAGCGAGGTGATGATCGTGCGCGACAGGGTCTGGTTGATCGAGCGGTTGAAGACCTCCAGCGGATCGGCCCGCATGCCGCGGAAGTTCTCGCGCACGCGGTCGAACACCACGATGGTGTCGTTGATCGAGAAGCCCATCACCGACAGCAGGCCGGCGAGCACCGTGAGATCGAACTCGCGCCCGGTCATCGCGAACAGGCCGGCCACCACCAGCACGTCGAACATCGTCGTGATGCTGGCGACCACCGCGAACTTCCACTCGAAGCGGAAGCTGATGTACAGCAGGAAGCCCACCAGCACGAAGATCGCCGCGTAGATCGCGTTCTGGCGCAGATCGCCACTGACCTGGGACCCGATCGACTCGGTGCTCAACACCTGCGCCGGGTTGTCGGGCGTGGACGCCGCCTCCAGCACGTGGCGCGACAGCTCGTCGTTGTCGTTGACGTGGGCGATGTCGTCGGCCGCACGCACGCGGATCAGCAGGTCGTTGCCGCTGCCGAAGGTCTGCACCTGGGCGTTCTGGATCTCCGCCTCCCGCAGGCGCTCACGCACCTCGTCGACGCTGACCGGCTGCGCGAAGCGCACGTTGACCGCGGTGCCGCCGGTGAAGTCGAGCGCGAAATTGAAGCCTTTCACGCCGATCACGGCCAGCGCGCCGAAGAACGCGAGGGCGGCGATGACGATGAAGATGTGGCGGAACCGCATGAAATCGATGCGGGTGTTCGCCGGAACGAGGGTCAACGGGAAAATTTTCATGTCGGTTCTCCCGTCAGATCGCCAGGGACTTGAGCTTCTTGCGCGGCGCGTAGATCAACGTCACCAGCGCACGCGAGACCACGATCGCCGTGAACATTGACGCGATGATGCCGATCACCAGCGTGACCGCGAAGCCCTGCAGCGGACCGGTACCGAAGGCGTAGAGCGCGGTGCCCGCGATGATGCCGGTGAGGTTGGAGTCGAAGATCGTGTCGGACGCTTTCTCGTAACCGGTGACGATCGCCGCCTTGGGCGGCATGCCGGCGCGCAGCTCCTCACGGATACGTTCGTTGATCAGCACGTTGGCGTCGACCGACAGGCCGATCGACAGCGCCAGGCCGGCGAAACCGGGCAAGGACATCGTGGCGCCGAACAGCGACATCACCGCCACCACGATCAGCAGGTTCAGGATCAGCGCCAGGCAGGTGACGATGCCGAACATGCGGTAATAGAACATGAAGAACACGAGCGTGAACATGAAGGCGTAGAGCACGGCGGTGATGCCGCGCTCGACGTTTTCTGCGCCCAGGCTCGGGCCGACGACGCGTTCCTCGACGAAATCCATCGGCGCGGCCAGTGCACCGGCCTTGAGCTGGCGGGCCAGATCGTTGGCCTCGTCGCGGCTCAGACCGGTGGTCTGGAACTCGCGGCCGAACACGCCGCGGATCGTCGACGAGCTGATCACGCGTTCGACGGTGCGCGCCGAGCGCACTTCCTGACCGTCGACGATGCGCACCGTCGGGATGCGCTCGACATAGACGATGCCGAGGCGCTGGCCCACGTTCTCCAGCGTGTGGTCGAGCATGCGCTTGCCGCCGGCGCTGTTGAGCGTGATGCCCACGGCCGGCGTGCCGGTCTGGGAATCGGTCTGCGGATTGGCGTTGATCAGCTGGTCGCCCGAGACCAGGATGCGGCGCGACAGCAGCAGCGGCTGGCCCGCGTCGTTGTAGTAGATGCGCGAATCGGCCGGGATGTTCCCCGACGCCACCGCGGCGCGCGCCTGGTTCTCGTCGCCGGTGACGGCGCGGAACTCGAGCGTGGCGGTCGCGCCGATCAGGCGCTTGGCCTCGGCGGTGTCCTGCAGGCCCGGCAGCTGGATCACGAGGCGATCCTCGCCCTGACGCTGCAACACCGGCTCGGCGACACCGATCGAGTTGATGCGGTTGGAGATCACCGTGCGGTTCTGTTCCACCGCGTCGGTGGCGATGCGCGCGATCTCGCCCTGCGACAGGCGCACGGTGATGCGGTTGCCGTCCACCAGAATCTGCGGCGCGCTGCCGCCCAGGGCCTGGCCGGACGCACCGGCGAGGCTGTTGGCGATCTCGGTGCGGGCGCGGTTGACGTCGGCGCCTTCCACCAGCACCACACCGATGGTGTTGTCGGCGCGGCGTTCGACGCTGGAATAGCCGATGCGGGCTTCGCGCAGCACGGTGCGGATGCCGTCGGCGTAGCCTTCCACGCGCGTCTGCAGCGCCGCGGCCTGGTCCACCTGCATGACGAAATGCACGCCGCCCTGCAGGTCCAGACCCAGCGACATCGGCTTGGCGCCGAGATTGGCGAGCCAGTCCGGCACGGTGGACGCGAGATTGAGCGCCACCGAATAGTTCTCGCCCAGCGCGCCGCGCAGTGCGTCCGAGGCGCGGGTCTGGGTCTCGGAATCCGAAAGGCGCACGAGCAGATGGTCGTCATCGATCTCCGTGCCGACCGGGGTCACGCCGGCCTCGGCCAGCAGACCGTCGACCTGGCGCCGCAGGGCATCGTCGATGCGTGCCTCGCTGGTGCTCGGCGTGATCTGCACCGAGGGATTCTTCTGGTAGGCATTGGGCAACGCGTACAGCGCGGCCAGCACCAGCACCACCAGGATCAGGGCGTATTTCCAGCGGGGAAATTCAAGCATTGCCTTGCCTCGGGCGCCGTGCGTGAGCCGGCGCCGGGAGAGATGACGGAAGAAGCGGAGTCCGGCCTCAGGCCGACTTCAGCGTGCCCTTGGGCAGGACGTTGCCGACCGCGCCCTTCTGCACGCGGATTTCGACGCCGTTGGCCACTTCGACGGAGATGAAGCTGTCGCCGATGTTGCGCACCACGCCGGCGATGCCGCCGTTGGTGATGACCTCGTCGCCCACCGCCAGCTTCTCGAGCATCGCGCGGTGCTCCTTGGTGCGCTTCATCTGCGGACGGATCATCAGGAAGTACATGATCGCGATCAGGATGATCGGGAAGGCCAGCGTCGACAGCAGGCTCGGCGCGGCTGCAGCAGCCGGGGCCGCGGCGTGGGCGGGGGCGATCACAAGGTCCAGCAGATTCATCGGAGCATCCATGGGTCGAAAACGGACAGCGGGCAATTATGGCACGGCCGGGCACGGGCGCAGCCCGGGCCGCCGGTGAATGGGCGGTGACGGGGTCCGGGAGGCGCCCCGGGGGCGGCTCAGGCGTCCGCTGTCGCCATCCGGGCCCGATAGAAGGAGTCGCGGAAGGCGGCGAAGGTTCCCGACGCGATCGCGGCACGCATGTCGGCCATGAGGGACTGGTAGTACCAGAGGTTGTGCAGCGTACCGAGCATCGGCCCGAGCATCTCGCCGCAGCGGTCCAGGTGCCGCAGGTAGGCGCGGGTGAAGCCACCGCTGCAGGCCTCGCAGCCGCAGCCCTCCTCGATCGGGCGCAGGTCCTTCTCGAACTTCGCGTTGCGGATGCGGATCACCCCGGTCGAGGTGAAGAAATGGCCGTTGCGTGCGTTGCGGGTGGGCATCACGCAGTCGAACATGTCGACGCCGCGCGCGACCGCCTCGACCAGATCTTCCGGCCGCCCCACGCCCATCAGATAGCGCGGGCGGTCTTCGGGCAGCTGCGGCGCGGTGTGGTCGAGCATCGCGTTGCGCTCGTCCTCCGTCTCGCCGACCGCGAGGCCGCCGATCGCGTAGCCGTCGAAGCCGATGTCCTTCAGGCCCTCGGCCGAGCGCGTGCGCAGCTCGTGGTGCACGCCGCCCTGGACGATGCCGAACAGCGCGGCGTCGTTGCCCTCGTGCGCGCGCTTGGAGCGCGCGGCCCAGCGCAGCGACAACTCCATCGAGTTCTCGACCACGCGCGGATGCACCGGCTTGCCGTCGATCTGCACCGGGGGGCACTCGTCGAAGATCATCACGATGTCCGAATCGAGCACCTTCTGGATGCGCATGCTCTCCTCGGGCCCGAGAAACACCTTGGCACCATCGGTGGGCGCGGCGAAGGTCACGCCCTCCTCGGTGATCTTGCGCTTGTGCGCCAGCGAGAAGACCTGGAACCCGCCGGAATCGGTGAGGATCGGCTTGTCCCAGCGTGCGAAGCCGTGCAGGCCGCCGTGCGCTTCGATGACGTCCAGGCCCGGCCGCAGATACAGATGGAAGGTGTTGCCGAGGATGATCTCGGCGCCCAGCGCGCGGATCTGCTGCGGCAGCACGCCCTTGACCGTGCCGTAGGTGCCGACCGGCATGAAGGCCGGGGTTTCGATGGTGCCGCGCTGGAACGTCAGGCGCCCGCGGCGCGCGGCGCCGTCGGTGGTCAGCAGGTCGAAGTGCAGTCGGGACATCATGGAGCCGTGATTGGTGATTGGTGATTGGTGATTCGAAAAGGCGGATGGCGCCGGCTGTTGCTGTGCCGAATCACCAATCACCAATTACGAATGACCGCCCCACAGCAACATCGCATCACCGTAGGAAAAGAACCGGTAGCGCGCGCGCACCGCGTGGTTGTACGCGGCGAGGATGCGTTCCCGGCCGGCGAAGGCCGAGACCAGCATCAGCAGGGTCGATTCGGGCAGATGGAAGTTGGTCACCATCGCATCGACGCTGCGGATGCGGTAACCGGGGAAGATGAAGATCCGCGTCTCGCCGGCGAACGGATGCAGCTCGCCGTCGACGCTGGCGCTTTCCAGCGCGCGCACGACCGTGGTGCCGACCGCGATCACCCGCCCGCCGGCCTCGCGCGTGCGGCGGATCTGGGCGACGAGTTCGGCACCGACGTTGAGCCACTCGCTGTGCATGCGGTGCTCGCGGACGTCGTCGACGCGCATCGGCTGGAACGTCCCCGCGCCCACGTGCAGGGTGACGTGGCCGAACTGCACGCCGCGATCGCGCAGCCGCGTCAGCAGCGCATCGTCGAAGTGCAGGCCGGCGGTCGGCGCGGCCACGGCGCCGATCTCGCGGGCGAACACCGTCTGGTAACGCTCGGCGTCGTCCTGCCCCGGCTCGCGGCGGATGTAGGGCGGCAGCGGCATGCGGCCGGCGGTCAGCAGCCAGGATTCCAGCGCGTCGTCGACGTCGAAGCGCAGGTGATAGAAGCCGTCGTCACGCGACAGCACCTCGGCTTCACCTCCGCCGTCGAGCACGATGCGCCCGCCCGGCTTCGGCGCCTTGCTCGCGCCGATCTGCGCCCGCGCCTCGTTGCCGGGCAGCAGACGCTCGATCAGGATCTCGACCCGTCCGCCGCTGGCCTTCTGGCCGAACAGCCGCGCCGGAATCACCCGCGTGTCGTTGAACACCAGCAGATCGCCCGGCTGCAGCAGGTCCGGCAGATCGCGCACGTGGCGGTCATCGAACGCCCCCTCGCCCGGGGGCACCAGCAGCAGTCGGCTGGCCGAGCGCTCGGCCAGCGGCGCCTGCGCGATCAGCGCTTCGGGCAGGTCGAAATGGAAGTCGGACTTCTTCAAGGGACAGGCGGGGGAATGCGGGGCGCCATTGTAATGAAGAAGCCGCCTGCCCCCGATCGCCCCCCGTGCAGCGCCTTTCCCGAGTGCCCCCTCGCGCGCGAGGGCCGGCGCCACGGATCCCGTCAGCCGGCCCCGCCGCATGGCACGAGCGCCTCCCGCTTGCGGCTTACCGCTCGAACTTGGTCGACAGCACGATCGCCGAGGTCGTGCGCTCCACACCTTCGATGCAGCCGATGCGGTCGGTCAACGCGTCCATGTCGGCGACCGTCGGCACCACGCCCAGTGCGATCAGGTCGTAGGGCCCGCTGACCGAATGCAGCGCGCGCACCGCGTCGATCGCGCGCAGCGCGGTCACCACCGGGGTGAGCTGGCGCGGACGCACGGTGATCATGATCTGGGCGCGGATATGGCCCTGTTCGAAGTCGTCGTGCACGCGCACCGTGTAGCCGGTGATCACGCCGTCGCGCTCGAGGCGTTCGATCCGGCTCTGCACCGTGGTGCGCGACAGCCCCAGCCGGCGCGCGATCTCGGCCGTGGACAGGCGGGCGTTCTCGCGCAGCAGGGTCAGCAGGCGGGCGTCGGGCGACTCGATGGGCATGCGGGCGGTGGCTTCGGCGATCCGCCGAAATTCTACGTGGCGATCGGCGTTCCGTCGCTTCCGGCCGACAGGGGCGTCCACATAATGGACCGACCGCCGGCACGCTGCCGCGGCGTCCGGCCCCGCCGGACGCCGTCCGGACACCTGCCAGGCCCTCCCGACGTCCCAAGGAGCGTTCCATGTCCGTGATCGAAATCCTCGCCCCCCTGCGTGCCCACGGCGGCCAGCGCCGCACCACCGGCCTGCCGGACGATGTGCTCGAACGCTTCGCGGCGACGCATCCCGATCTGCTGGACGCCGCCCGCGCCGCCGCCGCGGCCCATGCCGCACTGACGACCGAATTCGCCGACCTGCTCGATCTCGACGAAGACGCGCAGGCACGCGCCGTGCAGGCGGGCTACGTCAACTTCTATCAGAGCGACGCCGTGAACCCCTACGTCGCGCTGGCCGCGCGCGGACCGTGGATCGTCACGCTCAAGGGCGCGGTGCTGCACGATTCGGGCGGCTACGGGATGCTCGGCTTCGGCCACACGCCCAGGGCCGTGATCGAGGCGATGGCGCAGCCGGTGCCGATGGCCAACATCATGACGCCCAGCCTGTCGCAGCTGAAGCTCGACCGTGCGCTGCGCCGCGAGATCGGCCACACCCGCGACGGCGGTTGTCCCTTCAGCCATTTCCTGTGCCTGAACTCCGGCTCGGAATCGGTGGGCCTGGCCGCACGCATCGCCGACATCAACACCCGCACCCAGACCGATCCGGGCGGCCGCCACGCCGGGCGCACGATCAAGCGCGTGGTGGTCAAGGGCAGCTTCCACGGCCGCACCGAACGCCCGGCGCTGTATTCCGATTCCTCGCGCGCGGCCTACAAGAAGTATCTGGCGAGTTTCCGCGACGAGGATTCGCTGATCACCGTACCGCCCTACGATGCCGACGCACTGCGCCAGGTGTTCGCGGACGCGGATGCGAACGGCTGGTTCGTCGAAGCCGTGTTCCTCGAGCCGGTGATGGGCGAAGGCGACCCGGGCCGCGCTCTGCCGCCGGCGTTCTATGCGGCCGCGCGTGAACTCACCCGCGCCCACGGCAGCCTGCTGCTGGTCGATTCGATCCAGGCCGGCCTGCGCGCGCACGGCGTGCTGTCGGTCGTCGACTACCCGGGCTTCGAAGGCCTGGATGCGCCGGACATGGAGACCTATTCCAAGGCGCTCAACGCCGGCCAGTATCCGCTGTCGGTCCTGGCGGTGACCGAGCGCGCCGCGCAGCTCTACAAGAGCGGCGTCTACGGCAACACGATGACCGCCAATCCGCGGGCGCTCGATGTCGCCTGCGCGGTGCTGGCCCAGCTCACGCCCGATGTGCGCGCCAACATCCGCGATGCGGGACGCAAATCGGTCGAAGCGCTCGAGGCATTGAAGGCCGAACTCGGCGGACTGATCACCAAGGTCCAGGGCACCGGCCTGCTGGTTTCCTGCGAACTCGCGCCGCAGTTCAAGTGCTACGGCGCCGGTTCCACCGAGGAATGGCTGCGCGAGCACGGCCTGGGTGTGATCCACGGCGGCGCCAATTCGCTGCGGTTTACCCCGCACTTCAACATCCGCGACGACGAGATCGCGCTGATGGTGGCGATGGTCGGCAAGGCCTTGCGCGACGGCCCGCGACAGACGGCTGCGGCCGCCGCCTGATAAGGTCGCGGCCCCGCGCGGCCGGCACCGGTCTGCGTCCGCCCGGGCGCAGCCGCGGTGTCGATGCCGCCGCGGGCGTCCGGAGGACGTGCACCGGGGCGATCGGCCCGCGTTTTTTCCCGACAGCGTGGTGACCATGATTCGACGTTCCGCCCTGCTCGCACTTCCGTGTGCGGCATTCCTTCTGTCTGCCTGCAGCAGCCTGCCGCCCGCACAGGCCGCGGCGTCTCCGGCCGATGCCGTCCTGCTCGGCCGCCTGTTCGACGCCCGCGCGGGGGTGGTGATCGATCAGGGTGTGGTGGTGATCGCCGGCGAGCGCGTGCACTGCGCCGGTGAGCGCGCGGCCTGCAGCTGGGACGCCACCACCCCGCAGCACGACTACGGCGACGCCTTGCTGCTGCCGGGCCTGATCGACCTGCACGTGCATGCACGGCCGCATTACATCGGCGCGTTCGTGCCCTCCGGCGTCACCACGATCCGCGATGCCGGCAACACCCTCGAAACGCTGGCGCGCCTGCGCGCGACGTCCGGCGCGCCGCGCCTGTTCGCGACCGGACCGCTGCTCGACGGCCCGGTGAGCGTGCTGACGCCCCAGGGGCCGGCCCCGTTCGATGCCGAGACGCTCGGCGGCCAGCCGGCGGTCACGCTGACGTCGCCGGCCGACGCGGACACGGTGATCGATGCGCTCGCCGAGGCAGGCGTCGACTGGATCAAGCTCTACGAACAGCTCTCGCCCGAGGTCTTCGATGCAGCGCTCCAGGCCGCTGCGCGCCACGGCCTGCCGGTGATGGCCGATCTCGGCACCGTGCTGACTCGCGGCCTGACCGGCGCGCAGGTCGATGCGCGCCAGGCCGCGGCCTCCGGCGTGACCACGCTGGAACATCTCGGCGGCACTGCACTCGCGTACGAACGCCTGGGCGGTGATTCGAATGCGGAGACGCTGGACCCCGCACTGCTCGACCGGATCGTCGCCGACCTGGCACAGTCCGGTGTCGCCGTGGTGCCGACGACCGGTAACGGTGCACAGTTCGCCGCGCCCGACAGCCTGCCGCGCGACGATCTGCCGGGGGCCGCGCTGGTGGCCGCCGACTTCAGCGGCTACTGGTCCCATCTGTCCCGCGTGCTCGGCGAGCCCGAGGTGCATGCGCTGGCATGCAGCGATCAGCGCCTGCTCCGTGCAATGCTGCCGCGCCTGCTGGCCGCCGGCGTGCGCATCGGCGCCGGCTCGGATCTGCCCGCCGCACCCTACATGCTGGCCGGCCCCGCCCTGCACCAGGAACTCGACGCGCTGGTCGCGAACGGCCTGACACCGGTGCAGGCGCTGCAGGCGGCGACCCATGTGGCCGCCGACATCCTCGGTCAGGCCGATCTCGGCCGGCTCGAACCCGGCGCACGCGCCGACGTGCTCGTGGTCGCCGGCGATCCGCTGGCCGACATCCGCGCGACGCGTCGGGTGGAGGCGGTCTGGTCGAACGGGGCCCACGTGGATCTGCCGGCCGCATGGGCCGCGGTCGAAGTCGCGTTGCGGACCGCGCGTGCCGAAGCCGAAGCCGAAGCCGAGGCCGAGGCCGAGGCGGAGGCGCGCGGCGGCTGAGGAGCCGTCGCCGGCACGCGATCCACCGGCAACGATCGTCGCGCGCACGGCGGGCGGCAGCACCGGCAGCCGCGCGGATGGCACGTGAGCAGACGACCCGTCGACCGCCGGGTATGCTGCAGGCCCGCACGGCATGGATGCCTCGACGATGTCGAACCCGCGCGTCGCCTCCTGGTTCGCTTCGCTGTCGGCCCGTGTGCGCTGCGGCCGCGATCGCGACCCGCATGTACCGGCGGCGCTGCTGACCGTGCTGGTACTTCCGGCGCTCGTCGCATTGTGCACGCTCGGGTGGCGGGTGGCGGCCGGCCCCGTGACGCCGCGGCCATCGTCGATCGCGACGCGTATCGTGTTCATCACGCCGCGGCCGCCTCCCGTGACGGCAGTCGAACCGACGTTCGACGCGCCGCTCTCCGCGCCGCGGCCGTCCGAGGTCCGTGCAGCCCGCAGACCGACCGCGGTCGCGCCGCGGCCGCCGCCCGATACCGCGCCCCCGTCGACGCCTCCGTCCGCTCCGCTCGACTACGGCAACCTGCTGGGGGCCGTGTCCACGCCCATCGCGGTCGGCGAGGCCCTGCCCTGGGCGCGCCCGGATGCGGGCCGGGAGGCCAGGCCGGCGCGTTTCCGCATGCGTCGGCAGGTCACCCCGGACGACGTGGTGCGCGGTTTCGCGCAACTGGTCGGCTTGTGGCCGCCCGGCTACAGCGACAGCCCGTGTCCCACGCTGAATCGGACCATCGACGATCTCGCCGCCGCGACCGCACTGCGCGCCGGCGAACAGGCGCTGCTGCGCGACGCGGTCGAAGCACGCTCGCGCTATTGCTGAGCCCTCGGCCCTGCGCCCGTTGCGGACGACGCGTCACGCTCGTGCCCGCGATGCGCCGCCCGTTCGCGCGCCGGCGGCGGGTCGCCGGCCGTACCGCGCGCCGCGTTCCCGGCATGGTGGCCGCGACCACCCCGCCACTCATTCCCAGCAGCGGTCCGCACGTCCCTTGAGCGTGGCCGCACGGGTGCAGTCGCGCGGTGCGATCCGCCCTTCGGTGATCTCGCGCAGGCGGCGCTGGCCCGGCCGGGCCCCACGCAGTTCGAACGCGTCGTAGAGGCGACCGGTCGCGGTGCGCGATTCGTAGCGCAGCGTGTCGCCGTCGATGCGGATCACCTGGAACAGCTGGGTGTCCTCGGCGGTGGGATCCATGTCCTGCCGCGCGCGCTCGCCGAGGCGGTACTGCTTGGCGCCTACTACCGACACCAGATACTGCGGGGTGGCGCGGCGCGCATCCTCGCCGCCGCGGCGTCCGTAGACGTGGTCGTGCCCCTGCAGCACCAGGTCCACACGACGGCGCTCGAGCACCGGGAGTACGTGTTCGCGCAGCAGGCGGTTCTCGCGGTCTTGGCGCGGCGAGTACATCGGCTGGTGCACCAGCGCGATCGACCAGCGATGCGGATTGCTCGCGAGGGTGCGGTCGAGCCAGGCGGCCTGGGCTTCCGCCGTGCCGAGATCCAGCGCCGATGTGCCGTCGAGCACCACCACGCGGACACCCTGGTAATCGAACCAGTAGCTCGTCGCCTCGGCGCCGTCCGCACCATTGGCCGGCAGCGCGAAGGTGCGCGTCCAGTGATCACCCAGCACACGGCGCTCCTGCGGCGTGTCTTCGAATTCTTCCCGGTACTCGTGGTTGCCCGGCGCCGGTGCATTGACGACCATCGTCGCCAGCGGGCCGACCGCGTCGAACCACTCGCCCCACTCGTTGTCGTCCTCGCCTTCGCCGCCGCTGACGAGATCACCGGCGAACAGCGCGAGTTTCGCATCCGGTGCGTGGCGCTGCGCCTCGCGCAGCACGCGCGTGCTCAGGCTGGCGTTCTTGTTCTGGGTGTCGCCGAAATACAGCAGCGTCAGCGGCGCCGCAGCCGCCGCGGCCGTGCGCGTGTGCATCCACGGGCTCCAGGTGCCACCGCCCTGCACGCGCCAGGCGTAGAGCGTGTCCGGCTCCAGTCCGTCGACACGCGCGTGATGGAACCGCGCGGCGCCGTTTTCACCGTCGAGCGCGATGGCCGTGGATGCGACGCGGCGGCGTTCGCCCATGTCCGGCGAATCGCCGGCGACGACGATCTCCAGCACCGGCGCATCCACCGATGCCACCGTGCGCCAGGACACACCGAACCCGCGCGCCGCGTCCTCGGCCGGGGTGGCGATCACGCGATCGGGAAAGACGCTCGGCGCATAGCGCATCACCCCGGCGGGCACCAGCGTGTTCGGCTCGACCGTGGTCTCGACCACGCGCTCGGCGAAGGCCGGCGTGGCCAGCAGGCAGACACCGAGAAGCAGCAGGCGCGGCAGACGCGGACGGACGGCGTGGGGCATGGGGTTCCTCTTCTGATGTGTGCACCGCGCGACGGGCGGCGGCGGACCGGGATCGCGGTGCACTGACGCGGAAGCGTCATGCACGCGATGCGAAGCCGTCATGTTGGCGTTCCGAGATGACATCGGCATTGCACCGCGTCGCGCTGACACCGCGCCGACGCCTGCGGTCAACACAACTGTCATCGAGCCGACGCAGACTCCGCCGCCGCGGGGAACGGACAGCGTCGCTGCGCCGCACGCGCGGCCATCCATCCGGCGACACGCCACGCGCGCCGAGGCGACCGCGGCAGTTCCGTATCCGCCTACCCCCTTCATCGGAGCCGACATGTCACCCAAGCGTACCGCCATCGCGACCGCGATCGCCGCCACCCTCGTCCTGGCCTGGAATGCTCCGGCCGCGGCCCAGGCCACGTCCGGCACGGGCATGGCCGCGATGGCCAACACGATCGTCGGCAAGGTCAGCGAGGCGTCTCGCGGCGTGTCGCTCGAAGGCGCGATCGTCACGATCGGCGGCCGTCAGGTCAGCACGGATCGCGAAGGCTTCTTCCGCGTCACCGGACTGGCACCGGGCCGGTATGCGGTGCAGGTGGATTACCTCGGCTACGCGCGTCACGAATCGGAAGTGGAACTGGGCGAGAGCCGCGGTGCCCAGGTCGACATCACCCTGCGCAGCACCGTGGCCGCCACCGACGTGGGCGTGGTCGAGGTGCGCGCCAGCCGTGACGCCCAGGCGATGGCGCTCAACCAGCAGCGCGCCACCACGAACTACGTCAATGTCGTGTCGGCGGATCTGCTGGGCCAGTTTCCCGACAACAACATCGCCGAATCGACCCAGCGCATTCCGGGCGTGTCGATCGAACGCGACCAGGGCGAAGGCCGTTACGTCACCGTGCGCGGCGCGCCCAAGGAATACACCACCGTGTCCATCGACGGGGTGCCGCTGGCCAATCCCGACGCCGCCAGCCGCGGCGTCGAACTCGACACCATTCCCTCGGACGTCATCGCCGCACTCGAAGTCACCAAGGCACTCACGCCGGACATGGACGGCGATGCGATCGCCGGCAACATCAACATCCGCACCCAGAGCGCGCTCGACCGCGAGGGCCTGACCCTGCGCGCCTCGCTGGCCGGCGGCAAGTACCAGCTCGGCGACGGCGAGAACCAGCGCTACAACGCGACCGTCGGCAACCGCTTCGGTGCCGAACAGAACATCGGCGTGCTGCTTTCGGGCTCGATCAGCCGGCAGGGTCGCTTCACCGACAACGTCGAGACGCTGTATCAAGCCGGAGGTGGCGGCTTCCGCCCGAGCGAAGTGCAGATCAAGGACTACGAGGGACTGCGTACGCGCAAGGGCCTGACCGGTCGCTTCGACTACCGCATCAATCCCGATCATCTGCTGACGTTCGTGGCCTCGGACTCGAACTTCGAAGACCGCGAGTTCCGCGACAACCTGGTCATCGCGCTCGACAACTTCGCACCCGGCTCCGGCGAGACCACCGGCCAGGCGCGCGCGACCTTCGACAAGGAACTGCGCGAGCGCACCTACGACAAGAGCATCCGCACCTACAACTTCAGCGGCGAACACTTCCTCGGCGATACCTGGAAGCTCGACTGGCAGGCCTCGCGCAGCGAAGCGACCAAGACCACCAGCCCGCGCATGCAGTACATCTTCCGCTCGACCGTGCGCCCGCAGATGCGCTACGACTACACCAATCCCGACTTCCCCACCTGGACAATCCTCGGCCGCGCGGACGCCCCGGCAACCGGCGTGGACGTGCCGGAGAGCTGGTACGCGTTCCGCCGCCTCAACGACCGGTACGAGTACGGCGAGGAAGACGAGAACGCCCTGCGCGTGGATCTGGGGCGCCCGCAGGCTTTCCTCGGCGACAGCGGCGATGTCCGCTTCGGCGTGCGCCTGCGCCAGCGCGACAAGATGTTCGACGACGAGCGCTACCGCAACGGCAACGCCGCCGATTTCGCCGCGCTGGGCATCACCATGTCGGACATGCTCTGCGACAGCGTGAGCAACAACTTCGATTACTTCCTCACCGGCCGCCGGTTCTGCCGGGACATCTTCGACCGGTATGCGGGCCAGTTGATCAACAGCCCCAACCACGTGCGCCTGATTCCCGACTCGCTGACCGGCGACTACCGCGCGTCCGAAGACGTGCAGGCCGGTTACGTGCGGCTTGACGCCCACTGGAACCGTCTGACCATGATCACCGGCCTGCGCTACGAGCGCACCGAACTCGAGGGCAGCGCGATCCAGTTCGATGCGGACACCGGCGAGGTGATGCCGCAGACCGCAGGCCGGCGCTACGACAACCTGCTTCCGAGCGTGCATCTGCGTTACGAATTCACGCCCGACAGCATCCTGCGCGGCTCGGTGTCCACGGCGCTCAACCGGCCGGACTTCATGCACGTGGCGCCGTATCGCGTGATCAACGAATCTGATGGCAACATCATTCCCGTCAGCGAGGGCAATCCGCTGGTGCGCGAAGCCTACGCGTGGAATGCCGACCTCTCGTTCGAACACTACCTGCGTCCGCTGGGTCTGCTCTCGGCCGCGGTGTTCTACAAGCGCATCGACGACCCGTTGTTCGTCGCCTCGCGCGACGAGGCCATCGGCGCGCAGACGCTGCGCATCACGCGTGCCGAGAACGGCGAGCGCGGGCGCATTCACGGCGCCGAGCTGACCTGGCAGCAGACCTTCGACATGCTGCCCGGCGCGCTCGACGGCCTCGGCGTCTACGCCAACTACACCTACGCCAAGTCCCGCGCCGAGCTGCCGTTCGGCCTCGGCCGGACCGAACTGCCCGGCACCTCGCGCACCAACTACAACCTGGCGCTCACCTACGAGAAGTACGGGCTCAACGCGCGTCTGGCCTACAACTACCGCTCGAAATTCATCCAGACCTTCGATATCAGCGAGCCCGAACTCAACGTGTACTGGGACGAACGCGCGAGCCTGGATTTCTCGGCGAGCTATGCACTGGGCCTGGGCTGGAGCCTGTTCGGCGAGGTCAACAACATCCGGGACACCCGGCAGATCCGCTTCCAGGGCCAGCGCAACCGCGTGCTGGAGATGGAGGGCTTCGGTCGCTCGTGGCTGGCGGGCGTGCGCTACCAGTTCTAAGCTCTCCAGGTTCCGGGCGAAGAAGCCGGCCACCGTGCCGGCTTTCTTCGTTGCGTCCCCGCCTGCACGCCCACACGCCGGGAGGACGCATCCGCCGCGCTGTCCTATCCTGTGCGTCCGTCCGTGCCCGGGTCCTTGCATGAAGATCGTCGAAGTCCGCCATCCGCTGGTCCAGCACAAGCTCGGCCTGATGCGCCGCGCCGACAACAGCACCAAGACGTTCCGCGAACTCTCGGCGGAAGTGGCGACGCTGCTGACCTACGAGGCGACGGCGGATCTGGAGACCGAGGACGCCGAGGTCCCCGGCTGGGCCGGGCCGGTGCAGGTGCGCCGGATCAAGGGCCGCAAGATCACCCTGGTGCCGATCCTGCGCGCGGGCATCGGCATGCTGCCGGGCGTGCTCGAACTGATTCCGGCGGCGAAAGTCAGCGTGGTCGGCATCAAGCGCGACGAGGATTCGCTGGAAGCCGTGCCCTATTACGAAAATCTGGTCGGCGACATGGCCGACCGTACCGCCCTGATTCTCGACCCCATGCTGGCGACCGGCGGCACCCTGATCGCGACCGTCGCCATGCTCAAGGCCGCCGGCGCAAGCCGCATCAAGGGCCTGTTCCTGGTCGCTGCGCCCGAGGGCCTCGCAGCGCTGGACGCCGTGCATCCCGATGTCGAGGTCTACACCGCCTCGATCGACGAGCGCCTTAACGAGAAGGGCTACATCCTGCCCGGCCTCGGCGACGCGGGCGACAAGATCTTCGGCACCCGGGTGGATTGAGTCCTGCCGCGTCCGTTCGCGCCTGGTCTGCGGCGCGCGGCGGAGCCGGCCCGCTGAAGCCCGATCGCGCGCGAGCGCGCCCCCCCGGGATGCGGGACGATCAGGAAACGAGTACGGCGCCGGCGACGAAGCGCCAGATGCCCAGCGCCGCCATCGCCAGCAGGGTGATGAACGTCAGCAGCGTGCCGGCGAAGCGTCCGAACGAGTAGCCGGGCGATCCGCCCAGCCCCACGGCATGCAGCACGCGCGCGACCAGAAGCGCGATGCCGAACGTCCACAGCCACGTCGTCGACACGGCCGCCAGTTCGAGCAGTGCGAGCATCAGCAGCGCCAGCGGCACGTATTCGCCGAAATTGGCGTGGACCCGCACCTTGCGCGTCAGCGCGGGGTCGCCACGGGTGCCGACGCCGATGTTGCGGGCCTTGCGGTGCAGCACCACGCGCATCGCCAGCACGAGATAGAGCGCGACGTGCAGCGACGCGACCAGCAGGGAAATACGCGGGGTCATCCGGGATGTCCTTCGTGAAGGGAGTGGGCCGCGAGCGAGCTGGCCGTGTGGCCGGCCGCGAACCGGCCGTTGTCGTCGCGCACCACCTGGGCCAGCGCGACGTCGGGATCGTGGGTGAGGAACAGGCGCACGTCGCGCCCGGCCATGTCGGCGAGGAAGACCTGCTTCTCGTCGATGATCAGCTCCGGGTACCGGTCGTAGCCCATGGTGATCGGCACGTGCACCCACGGCAGCCCGGGCACGAGATCGGCGCAGAACACCACGCCGCCGTGATGCGCGCCGCGCTGCACGTCGGGTCCGAGGATCTCGGCCAGCATCATGCCGGGCGTGTGGCCGTCACTGCGATGGAAACGCACCGCGGCGCCGAGCGCCTCGCAATGCGCGCCGTCGAGGAACTGCAGCCGACCGCTGGCCTCGAGCAGGCCGGGCAACTCGGGAATGAAGCTCGCGCGATCGCGCGCATGCGGGCGTGTGGCGCGGTCCCAGTGCGCGCGGCCGACGACGAACGTGGCATTGGGAAACAGCAGCTCGGGCGCGCGCCCCTCGGCCCACGGCGCGAGCAGACCGCCGGCGTGGTCGAAATGCAGATGGCTCAGCACCACGACGTCGATGTCGGTGTGGTCGAAGCCCGCCTCGCGCAACGAATCGAGCAGCACGTGGCGCTCTTCCTGTACGCCGAAACGCGCGCGCAGCTTCGGCTCGAAGAAAGCACCGATGCCGGTCTCGAACAGCACGGTCTTGCCGTTCAGCGGCGTCGCGAGCAGACCGCGCGTCGCCAGTGGAATGCGGTTGAGCGCGTCGGGCGTGGCCCACTTCGTCCACATCGCGCGCGGCGCATTGCCGAACATCGAGCCGCCATCGAGCTTCTGCGAGTTGCCCGCAATCGACCACAGTTTCATGACGCCCTCCCGCGTCGCACCGGTGGCCGATTGTAGGCGCAGCGCGTGCGGCGGCGCGGCGCGAATCAGCGCGCGGCCGGCTCGACCTTCGCTTCGCCCACGTCGTTGCGCGGGTCGCTGCCGCCGCTGAGCGCGCCCGTCGCGCGGTTCCACTCCACCGTCTGCAGGTTGCCCCAGACATGGCTCGACCCGCGCCCGCCCGCGGCGCGGTCGCCGGGCAGGTTCACCGTGTGGCCCAGCGCGCGCAGCCTGGCCGCGGTGTCGGCGGAGAACGCATCGCGCTCGGCCGAGATCGCATCCGGCATCCACTGGTGGTGATACCGCGGCAGCGCGGCGACGGCCTGCGCATCGAGACCGGCGTCGTAGCCCAGAATGCCCAGGAGCACCATCGTGATGATGCGGCTGCCGCCCGGCGTGCCGAGCACGGCCACGCGATCGTCGGAGACGAGGAAGGTCGGCGTCATCGAACTCAGCGGCCGCTTGCCCGGCGCCGGCGCGTTCGCATCGAAGCCCATCACGCCGAACGCGTTCGGCACCCCGGGCTGCAGCGCGAAGTCGTCCATCTCGTTGTTGAGCAGCACACCGGTGCCGGAAGCGACCAGACCGCTGCCGAACAGCAGGTTCACCGTCTGGGTGACCGCGGCGCGGTTGCCGGCGGCGTCGATGATCGAGAAGTGGGTGGTCTCCTCGTCCTCGAGCGGCGTCGCCACGCCCGAAAGCAGATCGCTCGGCGTCGCCTTCTCCGGATTGATCGTCGCGCGCAGGCCGGCGGCATACTCGCGGCTGGTCAGCGTGCGCTGGGGAATGCGCACGAAATCCGGATCGCCCAGATAGAACGTGCGGTCGCGGAACGCGCGACGCATCGATTCGACGACCAGGTGCGTACGCGCCGCGTCGTCGAGGGCCGTGAGGTCGTAGGGCCCGAGGATCTGCAGCATCTGCGCCATCGCGATGCCGCCCGACGACGGCGGCGGCGCGGTGACCACCTCCCAGTCGTGGTAGCGGAACCGGATCGGCGTGCGCTCGACCACGCGGTAGGCGGACAGGTCCGCCGCGGTCCACTCGCCGCCCTCGGCATTGACCCCGGCGACGAGTTTCGCGCCCGTTTCGCCGCCATAGAAGCCATCGAAGCCGCGCTCGGCCAGCAGGCGCAGGGTGCGCGCGAGATCGGGCTGCCGGAAGATGTCGCCCTCTTCCGGTGCGCGGCCGTCGGCGAGGAACACCGCGCGCGTACCGGGGTAACGCTCCATCACCGCGCGCCGCGACTGGTAGCCGCGCGCGAACCGCGCATAGACCGGAAAGCCGTCTTCGGCGATGCGGATCGCCGGCGCCAGCGATCGCGACAGCGGCAGCGCGCCGTAGCGTTCGGCGATGTGGACGAAGGCGGCCGGCAGGCCCGGAATGCCGGCCGACCACGGACCGTTCTCGGCGCGGTCGCGATCGAAGCCGCCCTCCGCGGTGCGGTAGCGGTCCGGGTGCGCGCTGGACGGCGCGGTCTCGCGCGCGTCGACGAAGATGTCACGCCCGCTCGCCGCATCGTGCAGCAGGAAGAAGCCGCCGCCGCCCAGACCGGACGAGATCGGCTCGACCACCGACAGCACCGCCGAGGTCGCGATGGCCGCATCGAAGGCATTGCCGCCTTCGCGCATGACCGCGAGGCCGGCTTCGGTGGCCAGCGCGTGGGCCGAGGCGACCGCGTTGCCGGGCGGCGTGGCGGCGGACTGCGGAACGGCCGGCGCGACGTCCGGAGTCCGCACCTCGCGCGCGCACGACGGCGCGACCGCCAGCAGCAGTACCGACAACAGCAGCGCCGGGATGCCGGCCGTGGGGCGGACACGGGTCATGACGCCTCCTGTTGCAGCCGCGCCAGCTTGGCCAGCAGCTGTTCCTGGGTTTCGGGGAGATCGGGATCGGGATCGATGCACTCGACCGGGCAGACCACCACGCATTGCGGCTCATCGAAATGCCCGACGCACTCGGTGCAGCGCGCGGGATCGATGACGTAGATCTCCTCGCCCTGCGAAATCGCCTGGTTCGGGCACGCCGGCTCGCAGACGTCGCAATTGACGCAGAGCGCATTGATCTTCAGGGACATGCGGCCATTGTAGTGACTGGCCGCGGGCGCGGCGTTCCATGGATGGAACCGCGTGCCGCAACGCCGCGCCGGGCCTGAACGCAGACCGCCGCCGTGCGCAGGCACGGCGGCGGCGGAATGCACGGCCGGCAGGGCCGGCCGGTACGGCGGATTACTGCGCGGTGTCGACGAACACGTATTCGACGCCGGCCGGCTCCACGGCCGCCTTGACGCGCTCGGCATCGGCGGCAGCGCCGATGAACACGACGCGCACGCCGCGCATGGTGTTCGGCTCCACGCCTTCGAACGCGGCGACGGTGAGATTGGCGGTGCGCGCCGAATCCAGGCCGGCGAACATCAGCAGGTTGCCGCGGACGATGCCGCGCGAGACGTCGGTCTTGGCCTTCTCGAGCAGACGCTCGTAGTCGCCATCGACCGGCGCCGACAGCTCGGGGGCGGCGTCGGCATTCGCAGCCGCGTCCGCACCGGCTTCGGCCGGCGCGGGTTCGCTGGCCGGGGCACCGGCCGGGGCCGGCGGCACCAGGTAGACGTAGGGCGAATTGTTGATGCCGTCCATGTTCCGGTTGGCGACATCGTTGAGATACGCGTTCCAGGCGGCGCGGTCGTCGTTCTGCGGCGCGGTGACCGGCGCGGCCTGGGCTTGCGGCGCGGGCTCGTCCTTGCTGCAAGCCAGGACCGGCAGGACCAGGCAGGCGATGAGCAGCGCGCGGTTGATGGACTTCATGGGATTCCCTCTCGTGTTTTCTGTCGTGTGGCGTGGATGGACAACGTCAGCGTTGCGTGTGTTTGCGCAGTGCGCGATCGACCGCGGCGGGCACGAAGCCCGCCACGTCGCCGCCGAGGCGCGAGATCTCGCGCACCAGCGTGGAGGAGATGAAGCCGTACTGTTCGGCCGGGGTGAGAAACAGCGTCTCGACCTCGGGAATCAGATGCCGGTTCATGCTGGCGAGCTGGAACTCGTATTCGAAATCCGACACCGCGCGCAGGCCGCGCAGCAGCACGCCGGCGCCAACTTCCGCGACGAAGTGTGCGAGCAGCGAGTGGAAGCCGATGACCTCGACGTTGGGCACGTGGGACAACGCCTCGCGCACCAGGCCGACGCGCTCGTCGAGGGACATCGCCGGGCGCTTGGCCGGACTTTCCGCCACGCCCACGATCAGCCGCTCGAACAGCGGCGCCGCGCGGTCCACCAGGTCGACGTGCCCGTTGGTGATGGGGTCGAAGGTGCCCGGGTAGACGGCGATGCGTTTGCGACTCGCACTCATGCTGGCGTCGGCTGTATCGGGTGTGAGGCGCGGGCGCCAAGTGTAGCAGCGCCGCGGCCCGCGTCAGCCGGCGCGGCGGAACAGTGCGCAGTGCGCATCGCGGGTGGCCAGTTCGCGGTGCAACCGCCACCGGGCGCCCAGCTGCGCGGGGCGCGCGGAGGGCGATTCCAGATACAGCCAGGCGTCGGCCGCGAACGCGGGTTCGAGCGCGGCCAGCGCCGGCGTCCACAGATCGAGCGCGAACGGGGGATCGACGAACGCGATGTCGACGCTGCCGGCCGGCAAGGCCGAGGCCGTCGCGACCGCCTCGCCGCGCCGGACCTGCACCGCGTCGCCGGCGGACAGCCGCGACACCGTCGCCGTCAGCGCGGCCGCGAGCCCCGCATCGCGCTCGACCAGCAGCGCGTGGGCCGCGCCGCGCGAGACCGCCTCCAGCCCCAGCGCACCGGTGCCGGCGAACAGATCGAGCACGCGCGCGCCCGGCAGCGCCGGCTGCAGCCAGTTGAACAGGGTCTCGCGCACGCGGTCCGACGTCGGCCGCAGACCCGGCACATCGGGCACGTCCAGACGCGTGCCGCGCCAGCGGCCACCGACGATGCGCACCCGCCCGGGACCGGCGTTGCGGTCGGTCCGCGGCGGCCGATTGCGTGACGTATTCAAGCGCGTGCGCCCCCACAGGGCGGCTGAAAGGCGGGTGATACCATGCGCGCCATTCTCCCCCATCCCCGTTCCGACCGCCGCATGGTCAGCTGGTTCAAGCGCGACAAATCCCCCGATACGACCGAGGCCGACAGCGGCCGACGCCGCCTCAGCGCCGAGGAGATCGCGGCTGCGTTCGCGCCGCCTGTCGCGCCAGCGCCTGCGCCGCCGGCGAGCCCGACGCCGCCGACGCCCGGTACGGACGGCACGGGCGCCGGCGACGCCGATGCGCCCGTGGCGACCACGCCGGCCGTGCCCGCAGCGCGCCCCGCGCCGCCGGCGATCGTCGACCCGGCTGCCGCGCTGGCCGATTACGTGTTCGCGAGCACCATGCCCGCAGCCGCACCCGGCAAGTCGGGCTGGCGCGAGCGCCTCGGCGGCAACACCTTCGCGCGCAGCTTCGGCGGCCTGTTCTCGCGCAATCCCAAGCTCGACGAGGACCTGCTCGACGAGATCGAAACCGCCCTGCTGACCGCCGACGTGGGCGTCGCCGCGAGTACCGACCTCGTCGGCGGCCTGCGCAAGCGCATGAAGCAGCGCGAGTTCGCCGATGCCAATGCGCTGCTCCAGGCACTGCGCACGGAGTTGATCGCGATGCTCGCCCCGGTGGCCAAGCCGCTGGTGATCGACACCGCCGCCAGGCCCTTCGTGATCCTCACCGTCGGCGTCAACGGCGTCGGCAAGACCACGACGATCGGCAAGCTCGCCAAGCGCTTCAAGGACGAAGGCCATCCGCTGATGCTGGCCGCGGGCGACACCTTCCGTGCGGCCGCCGTCGCCCAGCTCAAGGCCTGGGGCGAGCGCAACGACGTCGCCGTCGTCGCCCAGGGCCAGGATGCGGACCCGGCCGCCGTGGCGTTCGATGCCTTGCAGGCCGCGAAATCGCGCGGCACCGGCGTGCTGATCGCAGACACCGCCGGGCGTCTGCACACCCAGCAGGGCCTGATGGCGGAGCTGGGCAAGATCCGCCGCGTGCTCGGCAAGATCGACGCCGCGGCGCCGCACGAAGTGCTGATGGTCATCGACGGCACCACCGGCCAGAACGCGCTGTCGCAGCTGCGCCAGTTCAATGCCGCGGTGCAGGTCACGGGCCTGGTGGTCACCAAGCTCGACGGCACCGCCAAGGGCGGCGTGGTGTTCGCACTCGCGCGCGAATTCAGCATCCCCATCCGTTTCGCGGGGATCGGCGAACGTCCCGAGGACCTGCGCGTGTTCGATGCCGAAGCCTTCGTGGACGCGATCCTGCCGGAGACGCTCGGCGCGTGAGCACGCCGGCACCGGCGCCCGGGGCGCCGGCGCCGCGCCGTCGGCGCTGGCTGTTCCTGCTGGCGGTGCTCGTCGCCGCCGGCCTCGGGCTGGCGCTGTCGGTCCGCGTGCTGTTGCCGCCCGAACGCGCACTGCATCTGGTGCTCGAGCGCCTAGGACCGGCGCTCGGCCTCGAGCTCACGTTCGACGGCACCGTCGACTACCGCCTGCGCGGCACGCCGCAGCTCGAAGTCCGCAACGTCGTCGCCCGCATGCCCGGCGAGACCACGCCGCTGTTGCGCGCAGATCGCGTACTGGTCTCGCTGCCGTGGTCGACGATCCGAAGCCGCGGCGCCGAGCTCGAGATCGCGCGGATCGAACTCGACGCCCCCAGCGTGCACCTGCCCGCCCTGTTGCGCTGGCTCGATGCGCGGCCGCCCGGCGATGGCCGCGTGCCGCCGTTCACCGACGGCCTGCGCATCCGTAACGGCGTCGTCGACGCCGACGGCTGGCGGATCGAGGCGCTGATGCTCGAACTGCCCGCCTTGCACCCGGACCGCGCCGTCGATGCGCGCGTGGCCGGGACGGCGGTCAGCGCCGCCGTGAGCGCACCGTTCCAGTTGCGCGTGCGGGCCGATCGCCTGGTCGAGCTGCGCACGCTGGACGCGAACGGCAGCGTGACCCTGCGCCTGCCGTCGGGCCGGCTCGACACCCGGCTGCAGTTCGACGCCACGCGCATCGAGCCCGCAGCGCCGGGCCTGCACCTCGCACCGGTGCGCCTCGCCGCCGATGCACACTGGCGCGCACGCGCGACCAGCCTTCCGTTCGCGTTCGGCCTGCAAGGCCGGTTGGCCGTCGATGCGGGTCGGTTCGAACTCGCACCGGTCGGCATCGCGACGCGGGCCGAGGGGCCGGTGCCGACGCTGGCGGCAGGCGGCCGCCTGGTCGTCGACGACGCGCTGCAGCTCGCGCTCGACGGCCGCATCGCGCGCTGGCCCGAGGCCTGGCCCGCGCTGCCGGCCCCGCTCGGCGACAGCGGATCCCCGATGCCCTTCGCGCTGCGTTACGCCGGCCCGCGCGCACTCGATGCGCCGCTGGCCCTGCGCGTCGAACACGCCGGCGCACGCTTCGACGGCCACGCGCGCGTGCCCGCGGTGCTGCAGTGGCTCGACGCGATCGACACCGGCAGCCCGGTGCCGCCACTGCAGGGCCGCCTGACCGCGCCGCGCGTCGCACTCCCCGGCACGATGCTCGAAGACCTGCAGATCGAGTTCGACGACGGCAGCGACGAATGAACGATTACGCCGAACGCCTGCTGGCCTGGTTCGATGTCCACGGCCGCCACGACCTGCCTTGGCAGCATCCGCGCACGCCCTACCGGGTGTGGCTGTCGGAAATCATGCTGCAGCAGACCCAGGTGCGCGTGGTGATTCCCTATTTCGAGCGCTTCGTCGCCGCGCTGCCCGATGTGCGCGCGCTCGCCGCTGCCCCGCCCGACGACGTGCTCGCGCTGTGGTCGGGACTGGGCTACTACGCCCGCGCGCGCAACCTGCAAGCGGCGGCGCAGCGCTGCGTGGCGGTACACGGCGGCGATCTGCCGCGCGACCTTGATGCGCTGGTCGCCCTGCCCGGCATCGGTCGCAGCACCGCCGGCGCGATCCTGTCGCAGGCCTGGGGTGACCGCGCGCCGATCCTCGACGGCAACGTCAAGCGTGTGCTCGCCCGGCGCCATGCCGTCGACGGCTGGCCCGGGCTGCCGAAGGTCGAGAAGACCTTGTGGTCGATCGCCGACGCGCTGCTGCCACACACGCGCATGGCCGACTACACCCAGGCGCAGATGGATTTCGGCGCCACCTTGTGCACGCGTCACAGCCCCGCCTGCCTGCTGTGCCCGGTGCGCGCCGACTGCGCGGCCTTCGTGCAGGGCCGCGTCGAGGAGCTGCCCACGCCGCGGCCGAGCAAGGTGCTGCCCGAGCGCGAGGCCGTGCTGCTGCTGCTCGAGAGCCGCGATGGCCGCGTACTGCTGCAGCGCCGCCCGCCGACCGGTGTCTGGGCCCAGCTGTGGTCCCTGCCGCAGCTCGATGTCGGCGACGATCCCGCGCACTGGCTGCGGGGCCATGCGGCCGGCCTGATCGACCCGGTGGAGTTCGATACGCCCGCGCGGCTCGCGCCGGTGCAGCATGGTTTCAGCCATTACCGCCTGCGTCTGCATCCGCTGCACTGGCCCGGTCTCGCCCCGGGTCGCGGCGTGCGCGACAATGACACGCTGCGCTGGGTGGCCCGCGACGATCTCGCGACCCTCGGCATTCCCGCCCCGATCCGCACGCTGCTGCTCGCGCCGCGCGTCGCCCTGGAGGACTGAGATGAGCCGACGCGTGTACTGCGTTCACGACCAGATCGAAACCGACGGCCTGGATTTCGTGCCCTGGCCGGGCGCGCTCGGCAAGCAGGTCTTCGCCGAGATCGGCAAGCCGGCCTGGGCGAGGTGGCTGGCGCACCAGACCATGCTGATCAACGAGAACCGGCTCTCGCCGCTCGACCCCAAGCACCGCGCGTTTCTCGAAGAGGAGATGCGCAAGTACCTGTTCGAACGCCAGACCGGCACCGTCGCCGGTTACGTGCCCGAATCCGGAAGCTGATCTGAAGGCTCGTCCATCGACGGCGCATCCTCGGGATTGCGGCGCTGCGCCTCGCGGATCGCCGCGACATCCAGCGGACGGATCCGGCGGATGTGGCATGGGATGTTGATCGAACTGCGACTGCGCACCAGCACCCGGTCGAAGCGCGCGCTGACCCGGCTCATCGTGCTGGTCAACCCGATCGCGGGCGTGTACTCCAGGTCCTGACAGGGGCCGCTGAGGTCCAGCAACCAGGCCTCGCCCGGCCGTGTCCACACCGCGAGCGCGCTGTCGCCCAGCGGCGTCCAGCCGTTGATCCGGCCGAGATAACGGAAGTGGTCGACTTCGGCACCGGCGTGCTGCGCATACAGCGCGTAGCGGTCGGCATCCGACAGCCGCTGGCTGGCGCAGCCGGCGAGCACAGCCGCGGCCGCGAGAATCGCGGCGACACGACGAACGAGCAAGGGTCGGGTCGGCACTCCAGTGGAAGCGGACATCGTGCACTCCTGCGCAGCGCGCATGCGGGTCGAGCGCGATGATGCGCGCCCCCCGATGAAGGCCGGGCGAGCCGGACGCCCGGCGCGCTAACTCGCGCTGGACGGCGTGCCGACGCCCGCAGGCCCGGCGCGCCGTCGCATGATCCAGTTGAACAGCGGCGTCGCCATCAGCGTGGTCACGATCGCCATCAGCACCAGGATCGAGAACAGGCCCGGCTTGATCACGCCGGCCTGCAGACCGATGTTGATCAGGATCAGCTCCATCAACCCGCGTGCGTTCATCAGCGCGCCGATCGCCTGGGCGTCGCGTGGGCTCTCACCCGCGAGCCGTGCCGCGCCCCAGCAGGCCAGCCCCTTCCCGGCGAACGACGCCAGCAGGATCGCACCGGCGGCGAGCAGCATCTGCGGTTCGAACACCATGCCGAGATTGGTCTTCAAGCCGGAGAACGTGAAGAACATCGGCAGGAAGAACACCACGACGAAGGGCTGCAGCATCGCGCGCAGCTTCTCCACCAGCGCGCCCTTGGGCATGCAGGCACCGAGCAGGAAGCCGCCGAACACCGCGTGAATGCCGACCGCGTCCATCGTCCAGGCGCTCAGGCAGAACAGGATCAGCACCACGGCCAGCGTCGTCGAACCGAGCGGCGCGTCCGGACGCACGGTGTCGGCGAGGCGCCGCAGCATCCGGCGCCCGATGGTCAGCATGAACACCGCATAGGCGACGCCGCCGCCGATCGCGAGCCAGGCGCTGTCCCAGCTGCCGCCGAAGCTCGCCAGCACCACGGCGAGAATGCACCAGGCCGCCGCATCATCGACCGCGCCCGCGGTCAGCGCCAGCGTGCCCATCGGCGTGCCCGACAGGCCGCGCTCGTGGATGATGCGCGCGAGCATCGGAAACGCCGTGATCGCGATCGCCGCGCCGAGAAACAGGGCCGCATCGGACATCTTGATCGTGTCCGAGAACAGGTTCGGCATCCCGATCAGCCACGGCGTGATCAGAAACGCCAGCGCGAAGGGCACCGCGATGCCCGCCACCGACACCATGAAGGCGCCCCGTGCACGGCTGCGGAAATGGTCGCCGCGGAACTCGGTGCCCACCAGGAACATGTAGAAGCCGACGCCGAACTGCGCGAACACGTACAGCGTGTCCAGCGTCTGCGCCGGAAACAGCGCCGCCTGCAGGTCCGGCAGCAGCCAGCCGAACAGCGACGGGCCGAGCGTGACGCCGGCGATCATCTCGCCCACCACCTGGGGCTGCCCCAGCCGCTGCGCCAGCCGCCCGACGAGTCGGCAGACCAGCAGGATCACCGCGACTTGGAGAAAGAAATAGACGGACAGTTGGGCGGTCGGCACGGCGGAGCTCCGGCGCCCGGATGGCGCGGCGCGATGATAGCCCGCACCTCCGGCCACCGCGCGGCACGTGGATCAAAAAAAAGAGGCCCGCATCGCTGCGGGCCTCGTCGAACCTTGTCGCAATGGTGGCCGGGGAGGGAATCGAACCCCCGACACGGGGATTTTCAATCCCCTGCTCTACCAACTGAGCTACCCGGCCACTGCGGGAGGCGCATGATACGGGGCGAATGAGCAGACGGCAACCATTGTCGACCGCACGCGTGCGGAGACCGCCCGTCGACACCGCGGGCGCCGCCGGCGACGCGCTAACATCGGCGTCCGCCCAACGACGACGGAGCCTGCGATGAAGCCGTGGAAGCTGCTGACGATCCTGCTGGTGACCTGCGCGCTCGCCGCCTGCGCGACCGGCCAGCGACGCGTCTCCGAACCGGCGGCCAGCCTGCAGCAGCTCACGGTCGCCGCCGACGGCAGCTGGTCCGTCGATCTGCGTGTGCAGAACTACAGCAGCATTCCGATGCGCTTCGATTCGGTGCAACTCGACTTGCAGATCGCCGACGAATCCGCCGGCACGCTGAGTTCGACCGCGCCGATGACCATCGGCTCGGAATCGGCCGACGTGCTGACGCTGACGCTGACGCCCTCCGCGCAGGCCCGCCTGCATGCGGCCGACGCCCTGGCGGGTGGCCGCACGCTCGCCTACCGCATCGAGGGCACCCTGCGCGCCGCACCCGAAGACCGCGGCAGCGCACGCGACTACCGCATCCGGCGCGCGAGCGTATTGAGCCCGGTGCCGGGCCTGCCCGGCGTGATGCGCTGATTCCCTGACGCCATCGTTTCCGATTCATTCCGCGCCGCGCACATCGCCGCGCGCACCGACCACGAGCCGACCCCATGAGCACCTACACCGCCCCGTTGAACGACATCCGCTTCGCCCTGCACGACGTGCTGCAGGTCACGCCGCTGTTCGCATCGCTCGGCTTCGAAGACGCCAACCGCGAGACCGTCGATGCCGTGCTCGACGAATGCGCACGCATGTGCGAAACCGTGCTCGCCCCGCTCAATCGCATCGGCGACGAACAGGGCGTGCGTTTCGACAAGGCCACCGGCGCGGTCACCACGCCCGACGGCTTCAAGGCCGCCTACGACCAGTTCGCCGACGGCGGCTGGACCGGCATGAGCGCGCCCGCCGAATTCGGCGGCATGAACATGCCGCATGCGGTGGGCATCTGCCTGGAAGAGATGATCGACGCGGCGAACCTCGCCTGGAGCAACTTTCCGCTGCTGTCGCACGGCGCGGTCAACGCGCTGCATCATCACGGCGAGGCCTGGCAGAAGGAGGTCTTCCTCAAGCCGCTGATCGCCGGCACCTGGACCGGCACCATGTGCCTCACCGAGCCGCAGTGCGGCACCGATCTCGGCCTGCTCAAGACCCGCGCCGAACCGCTCGGTGACGACCGCTACGCGATCACCGGCACCAAGATCTTCATCACCGCCGGCGAGCACGATCTCACCGACAACATCGTGCACCTCGTCCTCGCCCGCCTGCCGGACGCACCGGAGGGCAGCCGCGGCATCTCGCTGTTCGTCGTGCCCAAAGTGCGCGTGGCCCGCGACGGCACGCTCGGGGAGCGCAACGCGGTGCGCTGCGGCGCGGTCGAACACAAGATGGGCATCCACGGCTCGGCGACCTGCGTGATGAACTTCGACGGCGCCGAGGGCTATCTCGTGGGCCAGCCGCACAAGGGCCTGATGGCGATGTTTACGATGATGAACACCGCGCGGCTCGGCGTCGGCGTGCAGGGCCTCGGCCTCGCCACCCGCGCCTACGAGAACGCACTGCGCTACGCGCGCGAGCGGTTGCAGTCGCGCGCGCTGTCGGGCGCCAAGCTGCCGTCGAAGCCGGCCGATCCGATCATCGTCCAGCCCGACGTGCGGCGCATGCTGCTGACCTGCAAGGCGCTGACCGAAGGCGGCCGGCTGCTGGCCTACCACGCGGGCTCGCTGGTCGACAGCGCCGAGCGCGCGCAGGACCCCGCCGCGCGCAAGCAGGCCGATGACCTGCTCGGCTTCCTCACGCCGATCGTCAAGGGCTGCCTCACCGAGTGGGGCAACGAATGCACCTATCACGCGCTGCAGTGCTACGGCGGCCACGGGTACATCGCCGAGCACGGCATGGAACAGCTCGCGCGCGATGCGCGCATCACCACGCTGTACGAAGGCACCACCGGCATCCAGGCGCTCGACCTGATGGGCCGCAAGACCATGCAGCTGCAGGGCGCCGGGCTGCGCGTGTTCCTCGGCATGATCGAGGCCTTCTGCCGCGAGCACGACGGCGCGCCGGGTCTCGCCGAATTCATCGCCCCGCTGCGCGCGCATGCGGCGCAGTGGCAGCAGCTGACCGCAGCCATCGCCGAGCGCGCGGCGGCGGATCCGGAAGAAATCGGCGCCGCGGCGCACGACTACCTGTTCTTCTCCGGCTACGTCGCCCTCGCCTACTGGTGGGCGCGCAGCGTGGCGGTCGCCGACGCGTCGTCGCGTTCGGAAACGTTCAAGGCCGGCAAGCGCGAGACCGCGCGCTTCTATTTCGCGCGCATCCTGCCGCGCACGCTCGGGCATGCGGCCGCGATCGAGAGCGGGCCGGCCACCTTGCTGTCGGTCGCCGACGAGGCCTTCGACAGCTGACGCGCCGCGCGCCGGCACGGCGTCTCCCGCCGACCCTCACCAGGCGGCGGGAGGCACGTGGTGCGCTCGCCGCATGCGCGCGCCGGCTGGCACGAGACCGATTGCACAAACCGTCATGGATCGGGTATATGCTCGATCCCCGATGGAGACCGATCGCGCGCCTCACCGCCACGTCCCCACCGGTTCCGCAACGGCGCCGGTTCCCGACCTCTCCTCCGACACCCGCCCACGCACGCGACGCGACGGCGTCCGCCTGCTCGCACTCGACGCGCACGGGCGCGCCCTGAACTGGATCAGCTGGCAGGACGCGGCCTGTCTCTACGCGCGCGGCGCGGTCGCCTGGACGCTCGGCGAACCCTGCATCACGCTCTACGGCGGCCTGTCCCGCGAGACCGGCCGGCAAAGCCGCATGGACCTGCATCCGATCATCGCCGGCCGCAGCCACGTGCGCGCCTCGGCGATCGACCCCACGCCCGCGTTGACCAACACCGCGCTGTTCGCGCGCGACCAGTCGCTGTGCCTCTATTGCGGCCGGCATTTCAGCCGCCAGCTGCTGACCCGGGATCACGTCGACCCGCTGTCGCAGGGCGGTCTCGACATCTGGGAAAACGTGGTCTCGGCCTGCGTGCACTGCAACTCGCGCAAGGGCGGTCGCACCCCGCAGCAGGCCTCGATGCCCTTGCTCGCGGTACCGTTCCGGCCGAGCTGGATCGAACACCTGATCCTCAGCAACCGCAGCATCCTGGCCGACCAGATGAGTTTCCTGCGCTCGCACCTGCCCAAGCGGCGGCGCACCGCGATCGCCTGACGCCGCGGCACCGCACCCGGCGGCGCGACGCCCCGGACGCGTGCGGTGCAGAGACGCGATCCCCTTGTATTCCGATGCAGCACTTCCCCGCGCGCAGGCGCGAGGACCCGGCCGGCACGCGAATCCGCGCCCGCATCACCCACGGGCGCGGCGCGGCTCGTTACACTCGCCGCATTGTTCCGACGGTACAGCCGCATGCGATTGACGATTGCCCTCAGCGGCATGGACAGCGCCACCGAGACCGCGCTCCGCGCCGCGTTCGCGGGCGCGAACGCCCAGTTGGACGGCGCCTGCGCACTGGTGGCCGAGTCCGAATCGCAACACGTCATCGTCGACATGGACAGCATGTATGGCCCGATGAGCTGGCTGCGCCTGCATGCGGCCGGCAAGCAGGTCATCGGCCTGACCTCGGCGCCGCGGGTGCAAACCCATTTCAGGCTCGGTCGGCCGTTCGACGAGCAGGCCATCGTCGGCCTGTTGCGCGAGATCGCCGAGAGCAGCGGGATCACGCTGGCCGGTGCATCGCCGTCCGCGCCGTCGCCTCCGGCGCAGGTGCCGCCGGTGACTGCGGCTCCCGAACCGTCCGCGCCGGCGCCCGCTCCGGGCACCCGGTCGGAAGACGACAGCCCCGTCGCCGTCACGGCCGAGGCGCCACGGCCAACCGCGACCGCCACGCCCACGCAGGCCCCGAGCGTGTCGCCGGTCGGCGCAGCCCCTCCGGTCAGCGCCGGTGCCGCGCCCGCTGCGCCGGACGGCGAACGCCCGATGGTCGACTGGATCGCCGATCCCGCGATGCGTGGCCGCTTCCGCTACCGGAACGCCACCGGGCCGACGCTTCTCATCGATTTCGACGCCCGCCAGTATCACGGCCCGTCCACCCTGAAACCGTTGACCCAGTACTTCGAGGCGCCCGTCCCCCGCGCCGCGTTCGAAGCGGTCGCCGACGACGCCTGGGTGCTCGACGCCCCGGCCACGGGCCCGGCGCAGCCGCTGTCGCGCCTGCACTGGCTGGGCGCCCTGCTGGCCGGTGACGGCGGGCTGGCACCGGGCTACGACCCCGATGCGCGCTACACACTGAACAAGTGGCCACAGACCGAACGCGAATACCCGCGCCATTTCCGTATCGCGACCGCGATGATGAAGGGCCCGGCCACGCTGTCGGAAATCGCGAGTGCCAGCGGGTTGCCGGCCGAGGAGATCCACCGGTTCGTGAATGCGAACCTCGCCACCGGGTATGCCGAACCCTTCGTCGAGACGCCGCCGGAACCGGCCGATTCGGGCAAGAGCGGCTTTTTTTCGCGTCTTCGCGGGCGCTGAGACAGCGTCCGTATGACGGCGCGATGACGCCCGCATGAGGGCAGGCCGTACAATGGCGGGATGATCGATTCCACGCGCTATCCGCGCCTTTCGCGCATCGACGCGCCGTCCGACCTGCGCCAGTTCGAAGAATCCGAACTCCCCGCGATCGTCGACGAGCTGCGCGCCTATCTCATTGAGTCCGTCGGCAAGAGCGGTGGCCATTTCGGCGCCGGCCTCGGCGTGATCGAACTGACGACCGTGCTTCATTACCTGTACGAAACGCCGGATGACCGGATCGTCTGGGACGTCGGCCATCAGACCTATCCGCACAAGATCCTCACCGGCCGGCGCGACCAGATCCACACGGTCAAGCAGAAGGACGGCGTCGCGCCGTTTCCCAAGCGTGAGGAATCCGAATACGACACTTTCGGCGTCGGGCACTCGTCGACGTCGATCTCGGCCGCACTCGGCATGGCGGTGGCGAACGCACACGCCGGCAACAGCCGCCGGGTGATCGCCGTGATCGGCGACGGCGCGATGACCGCCGGCATGGCCTACGAGGCCCTGAACCACGCCGGCGGCATGGAGCCCGAACCCGACGTGCTGGTGATCCTCAACGACAACCGCATGTCGATCAGCGAAGCCGTCGGCGGCCTGACCAAGATGCTCGGCCGCGCCACCGGCAACCGCACGCTCAACGCGCTGCGCGAGAGCGGCAAGAAGCTGCTCGGCGACAAGAACACCCCGACCGCGAAGTTCGTGCGCCGCTGGGAGGAGCACTGGAAGGGCATGTTCGTGCCCTCCACGTTGTTCGAGGAGATGGGCTTCCACTACACGGGCCCGATCGACGGTCACGACGTCAAGGCGCTCGTCGAGACGCTGAAGACGCTCAAGGGCCTCAAGGGGCCGCAGCTGCTGCACGTGATCACCACCAAGGGCAAGGGCTACGAGCTCGCCGAAGGTGACCAGATCGGCTATCACGCGGTCTCGCCGTTCGATCCCAGCCTGGGCGTCGTGGCCAAGGCCGGCGGGGTCAAGAAGCCCACCTACACCGATGTGTTCGGCGAATGGCTGTGCGACATGGCCGCGGCCGACGACCGCCTGCTCGGCATCACGCCGGCGATGCGCGAGGGCTCGGGCCTGGTCCGCTTTTCGAAGGAATACCCGCAGCGGTATTTCGACACCGCGATCGCCGAACAGCATGCGGTCACCCTGGCGGCCGGCATGGCCTGCGAGGGCGCCAAACCGGTGGTGGCGATCTATTCCACATTCCTCCAGCGCGCCTACGACCAGCTGGTCCACGACGTCGCCTTGCAGAAGCTCGACGTGCTGTTCGCGATCGACCGCGGCGGCGTCGTCGGTCCCGACGGCGCCACCCACGCCGGCAATCTGGATCTGAGCTTCCTGCGCTGCGTGCCGAACATGGTCGTCATGGCGCCGGCCGACGAAGCCGAATGCCGGATGATGCTCACGACCGGGTTCCGTCACGAGGGGCCGGCTGCAGTGCGCTATCCGCGCGGCACGGGTCCGGGTGTCGCGCTGCAGAGCCGGCTGGAGACGCTGCCGATCGGCAAGGCGGATCTGCGCCGCCGTGGCCGTCGCGTGGCCCTGCTCGCCTTCGGCGCGATCGTGCCGGCGGCCGAGCAGGTGGGCGCCGAACTCGATCTCACCGTGGTCAACATGCGCTTCATCCGCCCGCTCGACCGCGCGCTGCTGCTCGAATTGGCCCGGGACCACGACGCCTTCGTGACGCTGGAAGACAACGTCGTGGCCGGGGGCGCCGGCTCGGGCGTCGCCGAGCTGTTGAATGCCGAAGGCCTCGTGATGCCGGTGCTGCATCTCGGCCTGCCCGACGCGTTCCAGCATCACGCCAGCCGCGAGGATCTGCTCGCCGAAGCCGGGCTGGATCCGGCCGGCATTCGACGCGCGGTGCTCGCACGCTGGCCGGATCTGTCGGCGCGCCCGGCCCTCGGCGACCAGGCCGCGGCCGGCTGACCGGGCCGGGCCGGATCAAGGCGCCGCGGCGCCGGGCGTCCCCTCGCTCTCGCTGTCGTCTTCGACGGCATCGGCCTCATCCGGTGCCAGTACTGCGTCCACCCGCGGGCGCAGCGCCGCCAGAAAGCCCGACGCGCCGAGCAGGTCGTTGACCGAGAGGGTCGCGAACGAGACGCGGTGCGTGGCGAGCGCGGCATCCGCCGCCGCCACCCAGTGCGCACGCACCTGCGCTTCGAGTCCGTCGAGTCCGCGTTTTCGGGCGGTTTCGGTCTGCAGGAAGGACGACAGGCAGGCCTGCACCTGACTGCCGTAGCCGGCCGTCGCCCGTAGCACGTCGAGATCGCCGACCGCCCAGGCGTTCGCGCGTGCAGCCACCTGGGGCAGGCCGCGTTCGATGAGGTCGAGCGTGTCGCGCACGCAGGCCACGTCCTCGGGCTTCATGCCTTCCTTGCGGAAATCGGCGAGGGCCGCGCGCGGATCGTCGAGCTTGATCTCGAGCGTCGTCGACGTGAGCTCCATGCCGCGCGCTTTGAGCACCTCGTTGATCACCGGCGCGACCACGCCGCCCTCGCGCAGGCCGTTGGCATCGAGCGCGGCGCGATAGAGCTGGTGCACCGCGATCGCCGGGCGCTTGCGCTCGATGCCGCGGTCGCGCCCGATGTAGCGCGCCTTGAGCACCGACCAGCGCTGGTAGACATCCGCCGGCAGCAGTTCGTCGAGCGTGGCGCCGTCGGGATTCCGCACCGCGCGCATCGCCGCCGGCAGCATCGTCAGCCCCCGGAATACACCGATATCCCGGCCGACCACGACGCCCGGCGGTCCGAGGACGGCCCCGGCTTCGGCCAGCACCTCGCGCGCCTCGTCCGACCGCCAGGTCATCGCCTTCGGCAGCGGCGACTGCGTGCCGAGGATGTAAAGGGTGTTCTCCCCGCGACGCACGCGCCACAGCCCGGGGCCGGGCTGGAAGCCGGACACCACGACCACGTTCATGTCGACGATGGCACCGCCATCACCCGGCGGTCCGGCCGGGGCTTGGTCCGCCACCGGCGCCTGCGCCGATGCCGCGGTCGCCATGCAAAGGAGAACCGCGACATGCCAGGCCTTCCGTGTCATCCGCATCATCTGTACGCGCCTCCGGGTTGGAGCGCGACTAATACGATGGCGTTCGAGCCCGCGCAAGGGCGCTTCGTCATGCGGGCGGCGCGGGGGCCACCGTCACTGCGCTTCCCGGATGACCGGCCTCGGACACGACGTCGCACAACGACGAAGGCCCGCACATGGCGGGCCTTCGAAGTATGGTCGGGGTAGCCGGATTTGAACCGACGACCACTTGTCCCCCAGACAAGTGCGCTACCAGGCTGCGCTATACCCCGGAATCCGGAAATTATACCGGCATGCGGGCGTTTCGCCCATGCCTGCGTGCTCAGCGCTTCAGCAGCTGCAGCACGTCCTCGAGTTCCATGCGCACCTGGCGCACGATCTGGTTGCTCAATGCCGACTCCTGCTTGGCGCCCTCGCCCTCCAGGCGCAGACGCGCGCCGCCGATCGTGTAGCCCTGCTCGTAGAGCAGCCCGCGGATCTGGCGGACCATCAGCACGTCGTGACGCTGGTAGTAACGGCGGTTGCCGCGACGCTTCACCGGCTCGAGGCTGGGAAACTCGGTTTCCCAGTAGCGCAGCACGTGCGGCTTGACGTCGCACAGCTCACTGACCTCGCCGATGGTGAAGTAGCGTTTGGCCGGAATCGGCGGAAGTTCGCGATTGCTGCCCGGATCAAGCATGGGCCGTTCCCACCGTGCCGGTGTAGGCCTCGACGCGCTCCTTGAGCTTCTGGCCCGGGCGGAAGGTCACCACCGTGCGCGCGGAGATCGGGATCTCCTCGCCGGTCTTGGGGTTGCGGCCCGGGCGCTCGTTCTTGCGGCGCAGGTCGAAATTGCCGAAGCCCGACAGCTTGACCTGGCGGCCCTGCTGCAGCGCCTCGCGCAGCACGTCGAAGAAGGCGTCGACGAACTCCTTCGCCTCGCGCTTGTTCAGCCCGACTTCCTCGTAGAGCTTTTCGGCCATGTCCGCCTTCGTCAACGCCACGCCGCTATCCCCTGTGAGACCTCAACTCCGCAGCGCCGCGCCGTGTTCGCGACCCAGCGCGGCGACCACATCCGCCACGACGGCATCCACGTCGCGGTCGGTCAGAGTGCGGGAATTTTCCTGCAGAATCAAGCCCATGGCGAGGCTCCTGAAACCGGATTCGACCCCCTTGCCGGCATAACGGTCGAACAGCCGGATTCCGGTCAACAGCGGACCGGCTGCCGCGCGCACGGTGGCCTCGAGCGCCGCCCAGTCCACGGCCTCGGGCGCGACGATCGCGAGGTCACGACGGACCGACGGGAACTTCGACAGGGGCGAAAGCCGCGGCAGGGGGCGTGCCTGCAGCGCCTCGGCGTCGAGTTCGAACGCGACCACCGGCTGCTCGATGTCCAGTGCACGCAACAGGCGCGGATGCAGCTCGCCGATCCAGCCCACGCGCACACCGTCGCGCAGCACGTCGGCCGAACGCCCGGGATGCCCGTGCGGCGCGCTCGAGCGCGTGAACGCAAGACGCGCGCCGGCGACGGCGGCCAGCGCTTCGAGATCCCCCTTGAGATCGAAGTAGTCGGCCGGGCGCGCGGCCTCGCCCCACTGCTCGGCGGCGGCGTCGCCGACGATCGCAGCCGCCACGCGCAGGGTTTCGATCGGCGCGCGGTCGCCCTCGGGCGCCCTATTGAACACCTTGCCCAGCTCGAACAGACGCACGCGCGATTGCTGGCGCGCGAGGTTGCGGCCCAGCGTGGCGACCAGACCGGGCAGCAACGCGGTGCGCATGACACCGAGCTCGCCGCTCAGCGGGTTGGCCAGCGGCACGCTGTCGGCATCGGCGTTCCACGCCGCGAGCAGGCGCGCGTCGACGAACGCGAAGTTGACGGTCTCCAGGCAGTCGCGGGCGACCATCTGCCGGCGCAGCTCGGCCTCGGCAACCCGGGTCTCGCTGGGCGCGGCGATACGCGTCGCGCCGCCGGGCAAGGTGGTCGGCACGCGGTCGTAGCCGTGGATGCGCACGATCTCCTCGATCAGGTCCTCCTCGATCGCCAGGTCGAAGCGCCGGGTGGGTGCCGTGACCTGCCAGCCCTCGGCATCGCCCTCGACGCCCAGCCCCAGCGCGCGCAGGATGCGCTCGACCTCGGCATCGTCGACGGCCAGGCCGAGCACGCGCGCCAGACGCGCACGGCGCAGCGCGATCACGCGCGGCCGTGCCAGATGCGCATCCAGTTCCGCGGCGATGACCGGGCCGGGTACGCCGCCGGCAACGTCGAGTATCAGCCGCGTGGCGTACTCGATCGCCGTGCGCGGCAGCTCGGGATCCACGCCGCGCTCGAAACGGTGCGCGGCATCGGTGTGCAGGCCGAGACGGCGGCTGCGGCCGATGATCGCGTCCGGCGCGAAATGTGCGGATTCGAGAAACACGGTGCGGGTGGCGTCTGTCACGCGCGTGTCGAAACCGCCCATCACGCCCGCCAGTGCGACGACGCGGTCGGCGTCGGTGATCGCGAGGAACTGCTCGTCCAGGGTCACGTCGCGGCCGTCGAGCAGGGTCAGGGTTTCGCCCGCGCGCGCGCGGCGCACGCCGACCGGACCAGTGAGCAGATCGCGGTCGAAGGCGTGCATCGGCTGGCCGAGTTCCAGCATCACGTACTGGGTGACGTCGACGAGAAAGCTGACCGGGCGGATGCCGCTGCGCCGCAAGCGCTCGGCCATCCATACCGGCGTCGGACGCGTCGCGTCGACCCCGTCGATCACGCGGCCGAGGTAACGCGGCGCATCCGCGCCGGCGTCGAGCGTCACCGCCAGCTGCGCATCGGACTGCGCGGCCACCGGGGCCGCGTCGAGCGGCACCACCTGGCTGCCGAATGCGGCGGCGACATCGAACGCGATTCCGCGCACGCCGAAACAGTCGGCACGGTTCGGCGTGAGCTTCAGCTCGAACGCGGCGTCGGGCAGGCCGAGATAGTCCGCCAGCGGCGCGCCGACCGGCGCATCGTCGGGCAGTTCCAGCAGCCCGGATGCATCCGCGTCGATGCCGAGTTCCTTGGCCGAACACAGCATGCCGTTGGAGTCGACGCCGCGCAGTTTCGCGGCCCTGATCGTCAGCTCGCCCACCGTCGTGCCGATCGTCGCCAGCGGCGCGACCAGCCCCGGACGCGCGTTGGGTGCACCGCAGACGATCTGCAGCGTTTGCCCGCCCGCGTCGACCTGACACACCTGCAGCCGATCGGCTTCGGGGTGTTTCTCGGCCGAGACGATGCGCGCGACGACGACGCCGTCCAGCCGCTCGCCCAGCGGCGTGATCTCTTCGACCTCCAGACCGATCGCCGTCAGCGTCGCCGCCAGCTGCTCGCGGGTGGCGTCGGTCTCGACGTGCTGGCGCAGCCAGTTTTCGCTGAATTTCATGCTGAAATTCCGTGATTCGTAATTCGTGATTGGTGATTCGACGGAGCGGCGCTCCCGCGATCGGTGACCGTGTGCGTGATCCTCTGTTTCGAATCACCAATCACGAATCACCAATCACCGCCCTCAGGCGAACTGCCTGAGGAACCGCACATCGTTGTCGAAGAACGCACGCAGATCGTCGACGCCGTAGCGCAGCATCGCGAAGCGCTCGACGCCGAGGCCGAAGGCGAAGCCGGTGTAGCGCTCGGGGTCGATGCCGGCCGCCTTGAGCACGTTCGGATGGACCATGCCGCAGCCCAGCACCTCGAGCCAGCGCGTGCTGCCGTCGGCCTGCTGCCAGGCGATGTCGACTTCGGCACCGGGCTCGACGAACGGGAAGTAACTGGGGCGGAAGCGCATCTCGAAATCGCGCTCGAAGAACGCGCGGACGAATTCGCTCAACGTGCCCTTGAGGTCGGCGAAGGTCGCGTGCTCGTCGACCAGCAGGCCCTCGACCTGATGGAACATCGGTGAATGGGTCTGGTCGCTGTCGGAACGATAGACCTTGCCGGCCGCGATCATCCGCAGCGGCGGCGCATGCGCGCCCATGTAGCGCACCTGCACGCCTGAGGTGTGCGTGCGCAGCAGACGCGCGACACCGGCGCCGTCGGGCGGAAAATAGAACGTGTCATGCATCGCACGCGCAGGGTGGTGCGGCGGAAAGTTCAGCGCCTCGAAGTTGTGCCAGTCGTCCTCGATCTCGGGGCCGTCGGCGAGTTCGTAGCCGAGCCGCCCGAAGATGTCCGCGATGCGCTCGAGGGTGCGGCTGATCGGATGCACGCCGCCGCGCGCGCCGTTGCGCCCCGGGAGAGTGACGTCCAGCGTCTGCGAGGCGAGCTTCGCGTCCAGTGCGGCGTCATCGAGCGCGGTCTTGCGCGCCGCGAGCGCAGCGCCGATCGCATCGCGCGCACGGTTGATCGCTTCGCCCGCCGCCTTGCGCTCGTCACCCGGCAGCGTGCCGAGCGCCTTGAGCTGGGCGGTGATGCGGCCGCTCTTGCCGAGCAGCGCGACACGCAACGCATCCAGCGCCTCGGGCGTCGCCGCGGCCTCGATATCGGCCAGCGCCTGGTTCGAAAGGGAATCGATTTCGCTCATCGCACTGCGTGCCCGTCACTGAGGAGGTCGAGGAAGCGCGGCCGCGGCGGCACTCGCGTGCGCGGACGGCCCGGTCCCACAAACAACAATGGGGAAGGACTTGCGCCCTTCCCCACGTTCGACCGCCGGGTTCATCCGGCGGCCGGTGCCGCTTTACGGTGGAGACAGCAGCCTCAGGCTGCCAGCGCGTCCTTCGCCTTGTCGGCGAGCGCGGTAAAGGCGGCAGCATCGTGCACGGCGATGTCGGCCAGGACCTTGCGGTCCAGCGTGATGCCGGCCTTCAGCAGACCGTTCATGAAGCGGCTGTAGCTGATGCCGTTCAGACGTGCGGCCGCGTTGATACGCGTGATCCACAGCGAACGGTAATCGCGCTTCTTGCGCTTGCGACCGATGTACGCGTACTGCTCGGCCTTGATGACGGCCTGCTTGGCGACGCGGAAGACCTTGCGACGGGCGTTGTAATAGCCCTTCGCGCGGCCGAGAACCTTCTTGTGACGGCGGCGCGCCTGAACGCCACGCTTGACTCGTGCCATGGTTCAGTCCTCCTCAGAGATACGGCAGCATGCGGTCGAGACGACCGGAGTCGCACGCCGGGATGTGGTTCGTCTGACGAAGGTTGCGCTTCCGCTTGGTGGCCTTCTTGGTGAGGATGTGGCTGCGGTTGGCGTGGCCGGCCTTGTACTTGCCGGACGCGGTCTTCCGGAACCGCTTGGCGGCGCCCCGGTGCGTCTTGATCTTGGGCATTGCGAGAGTCCTTTTGAGGATACGTGTACTGACCGGGCGGTGGCTTGCGCCACGCTTTCCATCCTGCCCATGCCAATGTTCAAGCCTCTGATCCCGGAGGGATCCAAGCCGGTCCTGGAATGTAGGTGATGCCACCCGGCGAACCGGGAGCCGCGCATTATGCCGGGGGCGGCTTCGGCTTGCAAATCATCGGTTTGGCGCCCCCGCCTGCGGGGTCCGGGGGCCTGCACGCCGGCCGGCAGGGCGGCGAACGGCCCGGCCGTCCGGCCTGGCGCGACCGCACGGTTCAGGCGCAGCAGGCGCGTCGGCCACGAAAAAGGCGCAGCTCGCGCCGCGCCTCTTCCGTCGATCCCGGCCCGAAGGCCGCGGGATCAGGTCTTCTTCTTCGGCGCGATCATCATCACCATCTGCCGGCCTTCGAGGCGCGGACGGGATTCGATGACGATGTCCTCGCCGAGATCGGCCTCGATGCGGGCGGCCATCTCGCGGCCCAGCTCCTGGTGGCTCATCTCGCGGCCACGGAAGCGGATGTTGACCTTGATCTTGTCGCCGTCCTCGAGGAACCCGCGCATCTTGCGCAGCTTGATCTGGTAGTCGCCCTCGTCGGTGACCGGCCGGAACTTGAGTTCCTTGATCTCCTGCTGCTTGGTCTTCTTTTTGGCCTCGTTGGCCTTCTTCTGCATCTCGAACTTGAACTTGCCGAAGTCCATGATCTTGCAGACCGGCGGATCCGCGTTCGGCTGGATCTCGACCAGGTCGAGACCTTCCTCCTCGGCGGCGCGCAGCGCGTCGTCGCGCGACAGCACGCCGATCATCTCGCCGTCGGAGCCGATGACGCGAACCCGCGGAACGCGGATATCACTGTTGCGGCGGTTCTGTTTGTCCAGGGTGCTAATGCTCAGTTTCTCCAGTGTGGAACATGCCGCGGACGTGCCGTCCTGCGGGCCGTCCGGCGCGGACCATGGTGGCCCCGCACCGGTGAAGGTTTCATGCTGAAACGTGCTCCGCGCGAAGGCGCGAAATGAAGTCCGCGATCGGCATGGTGCCCAGATCTTCCCCGGTCCGTGTCCGAACGGCGACCGCGCCGTTCTCCTTCTCGCGGTCCCCTGCCACGAGCAGATACGGCACCCGCTGCAGCGTATGCTCGCGGATCTTATAGCCGATCTTCTCGTTCCGCAAATCGGCCTCCACCCGGACCCCTTGATTTGCAAGGGTTTTCCGAACCTCCTCGACGAAATCGGCCTGGGCGTCGGTGATATTCATCACCACCGCCTGCACCGGCGCCAGCCAGCTCGGGAACTGACCGGCGTGATGCTCGATCAGGATGCCGATGAAGCGCTCCATTGAGCCGACGATCGCCCGGTGCAGCATCACCGGATGCTGCTTCTGGCTGTGCTCGTCGACGTATTCAGCCCCCAGGCGGCCGGGCATCATGAAGTCGACCTGCATCGTGCCCAGCTGCCAGGTGCGGCCGATGGCGTCCTTGAGGTGGTACTCGATCTTCGGGCCGTAGAACGCGCCCTCGCCCGGCAGTTCCTGCCAGTCCACCCCGGCCGAGCGCAGCGCGCTGCGCAGTGCGTCCTCGGCGCGGTCCCAGGTGGCGTCGTCGCCGAGGCGCGATTCGGGACGCAGCGCGATCTTGATCTGGATCTCGTCGAAACCGAAGTCGGCGTAGACCTTCAGCGCCTGGGCATGGAAGTCGCGCACCTCGGCTTCCACCTGCTCGGGCGTACAGAAGATGTGGCCGTCGTCCTGGGTGAAGCCGCGCACGCGCAGGATGCCGTGCAGCGCCCCGGACGGCTCGTTGCGGTGGCAGCTGCCGAACTCGCCGTAGCGGATCGGCAGGTCGCGGTAGCTGTGCAGACCCTGGTTGAAGACCTGCACGTGGCCGGGGCAGTTCATGGGCTTCACCGCGTAGGTCCGCTTCTCGGACTCGGTGAAGAACATGTTCTCCTTGTAGTTGTCCCAGTGGCCGGACTGCTTCCACAGGGCGACGTCGAGGATCTGCGGGCAGCGCACCTCGCCGTAGCCGCTGTCGCGGTAGACCCGGCGCATGTACTGCTCGACGACCTGCCAGATCGCCCAGCCCTTCGGGTGCCAGAACACCAGGCCCGGCCCCTCTTCCTGCAGGTGGAACAGGCCCTGGGCCTTGCCGATGCGGCGATGGTCGCGTTTCTCGGCTTCCTCGATGCGCTGGATGAAGGCCTTGAGCTGCTTGGCATCGGCCCAGGCGGTGCCGTAGATGCGCTGGAGCTGCTCGTTCTTGGAATCGCCGCGCCAGTAGGCGCCCGAGATCCGGGTGAGCTTGAACGCCTTGAGGAAGCGCGTGTTCGGCACGTGCGGGCCGCGGCACATGTCCACGTATTCCTGATGGTGGTACAGGCCCATCTCGGTGATCTCGGGCCCCATGTCCTCGATCAGGCGCAGCTTGTAGTCCTCGCCGCGGGCCTTGAACGTCTCGATGACCTCCGCGCGCGGCGTCATCTTTTTGATGACGTCGTATTCGGTGTCGATCAGCTCGGCCATGCGCGTCTCGATCGCGGCCATGTCCTCGGGCGTGAACGGCCGCTCGGAGTAGATGTCGTAGTAGAAGCCGTCCTCGATCACCGGCCCGATGACCATCTTCGCGTCCGGGTACAGCTGCTTGACCGCGTGCCCCACGAGGTGGGCACAGGAGTGGCGGATGATCTCCACGCCTTCCGGGTCCTTCGGGGTGAGGATCTGCAGGGTCGCGTCGTGGTCGATGAGGTCGGAGGCGTCGACCTGGCGGCCGTCGACCTTGCCGGCCACGGTGGCCTTGGCGAGGCCCGCGCCGATGGACTGGGCAACCTCCATGACGGAGACGGGGTGGTCGAACTCGCGGCGGCTGCCGTCGGGGAGCGTGATGGTGATCATGGGTGAAAAGCCGGAATTGGGGATTCGGGATTGGGGATTCGGCAGAGCGGGAGTTCGGCGGGAGCCGGCGCGGCCGAATCCCGAATCCCCAATTCCGAATCGCGTGGCCGCTTCGCGGCCAAGAAAAAAGCGCCACGAGGGCGCCTGGCGACAGGAGGCCTCGGGACGGTCAGCGCTGGGCGGTGGTAGTGCGCATGTCGCACGCTCGGCCGGCGTTGCCGCGGGCCACCTGTGTCTGAAAGGACGGATGCGGATGGTAACGCAGATCGCGGGAGGAACGGGACGCCGACCGGGGCGGAACAGGCCCGCCCTCCGGCCCGGACGGGGACAGCGCCGACGCCGCCGCCGGACGCCCCGGCGGCGGCGCGTGGCATGATCGGCGCGTTTCCCTCCGCACGGCCGCGATGACGATCAAGGGCAAGCCGACTTCGCTGGACATCGCGCACCTGGCCGGCGTGTCACAGCCGACCGTGTCGCGCGCGCTGCGCGGCAGCCCTTCGGTCAACCGTGAAACCCGCGAGCGCATCCTGGCGATCGCGCGCGAGCTCAACTACAAGGTCGACAAGAACGCATCGAACCTGCGCCGGCAGCAGTCGGGCACGCTGGCGCTGCTGCTGTTCGAGGACCCGACCAGCGACCAGTCGCACATCAACCCGTTCTTCCTGCCGATGCTGGGCTCGATCACCCGGGCCTGCGCCCGTCACGGCCAGGACCTGCTGATCTCGTTCCAGCAGCTCTCCGACGACTGGCACGCCGACTACGACGACAGCCACAAGGCCGACGGCCTGATCCTGCTCGGCTACGGCGACTATCTCGCCTACCAGGGCAAGCTGCGCACCCTCGTCGAGCAGGGCACGCAGTTCGTCCGCTGGGGCGCGGTACTGCCCGACCAGCCCGGCATTTCGATCGGCTGCGACAACATCGGCGGCGGCGCGCTGATCGGCGAACACCTGGCCGGCCTGGGCCACCGGCGCATCGCCTTCCTCGGCGATGCCTCGAGCCGCTATCCGGAATTCCTCGACCGTTATCGCGGCTGCGATGCCGCACTCGCACGGCACGGCCTGGCGATGGACCCCGCGCTGCAGGCCGATGCCGAAAGCGCGGAGGATTCCGGTTATGCCGCCGCGCAGACGCTGCTGGCGCGGGGCCTGCCGTTCGATGCCGTGTTCGCGGCCAGCGACCTGATCGCGATCGGCGCGATGCGCGCGTTCGCCGAACACGGCCTGCGCATTCCCGACGACATCGCCCTCGCCGGCTTCGACGACATTCCCGGCGCACGCATGACGACGCCGGCTTTGACCACCGTAGTCCAAGACACGCTGACCGCTGGCGAGCTGCTGGTCGACACGCTGATGCGCCTGATCACCGGCGAACCGGCGGAAAGCCGGCGCTTGCCGACCGCGCTCGTGGTGCGCGATTCCACCGGCGCACGGCCGCTGTAGCCGCGATCACGCGACGGGCCGGGCCTTGGGCTGGGTTCGCGCGGACGTGTTCGCCTGCGAGGCGTTGAGCCTCGTCCGCCTCTACAGGCGCACTTGCGCGAACGGACTCCCGGGAACACGTTCGCACCCGAGCGCGCGCCCACGGCGGCGTCGGGTCTTCCGAACCGGCGCGGCGCAGGCCAGCGCCTGCAGGCGCACGTGCGCGAATGCCCGAACTCCGTGTAACGCCCGTCGCGCACACCGGCCACCCTGCAGGGACGCGTACGAGGCGGCTGTCCGGACACGCGTTCGCGCGCAGGCGCTCCTGCGCGTGGTTCACTCCGAGCCCGGACCGCCGAGGCGCCTGACCATCAGCGTCTGCAGGCGATCGCGCAGCGCGGCCGGCACGGCGACGTCGTCGCGCACCAGCACGCGCACGCCGTGTGCGGGTACGACGAGCGATGCGCCGTCCTCCACCGCCACTGCGCCGTCGGCCAGCACATCGCGCCAGCTGCCGGCGGCGATCTGCGCGGCGTCCAGCGTCGCCGACCAGGGTGCATCGCCCTTGTTGAGCAGCACCAGCGCGGTCTGGCGCACGCCCTCGTCGCCGAGCACGCGATAGAACGCGGCGTGATCACCCTCGAGCAGGAGCGGCAGCTGCAGGCCACGCTGCAGCGCCGGCGTGTCGCGGCGCAGCGTGGCGATGCGGGTCAGCGCCGCATGGATCGGCGTGCCGACGCCCGCGTCGATGCGGGCCTGCCCGTAGTACGCCCGGTTGCCCGCATGTTCCGCGCGCCCGCGCATGAAGCCGGTCTCCGAGCCGTAGTAGACGACCGGAATCCCGCGCGCGGTGAACAGCCAGTTGTGCGCGTCGATAAAGCCGGCGTCGGTCGCCGCCATGCGCGGCATGTCGTGGTTGTCGTAGAACGTCGCCAGTTCATACGGATTGGCGTAGGGCCCGCGTTCGAGGTGCAGGCTCGGCGCGAGGCGCTCGAAGCCGGCGCCGCCGGCGAACACCTCGTCCATCGCCTGCTTCATCGGGAAGTCGAGCACGCTGATGCCGCCGTTCACGGCCCAGGTGTGCTCGGCGATATTCGCCGCGTCGTAGTCGAAGGCCTCGCCGAACATGAAGAAATCCGGCCGCTCGCGGCGGATGCGCTCGGCAAAGCGCGCCCAGAACGCGTGCGGCATCCACGCGATGGTGTCGATGCGGAACGCATCGGCGCCCTGCCCGATCCAGTGCTCGTAGGCACCGGCCAGGTACTCGAACACCGCCGGGTTGTCCGCGTCGAAATCGGCCAGCTGCGCCAGGTTGCCGTCGAAGATCGAGCCGGCCTCGGCGTCCACCGGCCCGGTGGTGTTGTAGAACGCGTGCAGCGGGTTGCGTGCGGGATCGAGCTGCTGCGGGGGCAGGTTCTGGTGGTCGGCGATCAGCCGCCCGTCCGCGTCGAAGATCTGGCCGAAGCCGGGCTGGGCGACCGGCATCGTCCACGCCGGTGAGCCGTGATTGCCGACGATGTCGAGCACGGTCTTCAGACCCGCCGCGCGCATGCCGTCGGTGAAGGCGCGGAAATCGAGACCGGCGCTCGGCAGATGCTCGTCCACCTGGTAGAAATTCGTGCCCCAGTAGCCGTGGTAGCCGGTCTTGCCGCGGTCGGTGAGCGTGCTGCCACAGCTGATCGCATCGCCGCCGGTGAACGCCTCGTCCGGATTGGCGACGATCGGGGTGATCCACACCGCCCCGAAGCCCATGTCGCGGATGTAGCCGGCGTTGTCCAGCACGCCGCGGAAGTCGCCGCCGAGGTAGCCGATGTTGCCGTCGATGCCGTCCTCGCAGCGCACCGGGATGTCGAAGGTGCGATGCGCGCCGCCCTGGTCGCGCTGGTCGTTGCCGGGATCGCCGTTGACGAAGCGGTCGGTGACGACGAAGTACACCGAATGCGCGGCGAAGGGCGCGCGCGTGCCGTAGAGCGCGTCGGCGTCCGGCGCGTCGGCGCGCAGCGGCTGCCCCGCGTGCGAGCAGGCCGCGCACAGTGCGGCGGCGAGAACAGCGGTCAGGGGTCGGAACATGCGCGGTCTCCAGCAGACGGAATTCAGGGCGCGGCGGTCGCGCGCTCGGCGCGCGGCCGCGCGACCCGCAGCGCGAACAGCCCGCCGATCGCGAGACTGGCGCCGCCGAGCATCAGCACCCGCACCGGGTCACCGTCGAAGACACGGCCGAGCAGCACGCCCAGCGTGCTCACCGCCACCAGCTGCGGAATGACGATGAAGAAATTGAAGATGCCCATGTACACGCCCATCTTGTGTGCGGGCAGGCTGTCGGAGAGCAGCGCATACGGCAGCGACAGGATCGAGGCCCAGGCGAAGCCCACGCCGACCATCGACAGCAGCAGCCACTGCGGATCGCGGATGAACGCGATCGACACCAGCCCGGCGCCGCCGAGCAACAGGTTGACCAGGTGGGTCAGACGCAGGCCGAGGCGCCGCGCCATCCACGGGATCACGATCGCCGCCAGCGCCGCGAAGCCGTTGTAGGCCGCGAACAGCACGCCCACCCAGTTCGCGCCTTCGTTGTAGGCGGCCGATTGCGGATCGCTGCTGCCGTAATGCGTCTGCGCCACGGCGGCCGTGGTGTAGATCCACATCGCGAACAGGCCGAACCACGAGAAGAACTGCACCACGGCCAGCTGGCGCATCGCCGGCGGCATGGCGTGCAGGTCGGCGGCGATCGTCGGCAGCATCCGCTGCGGCGCCATGCGCGCGGCGATCAGACGCAGCGCGCCGTAGGCCAGCGGCAGCCCCGCCAGCACGTAGAGCATGCGGTCCCAGCCGAGCACGTACACCAGCGCCATGCCGGCCACGCCCGCGATCAGCCAGGGCAGTCCGCCGGACGCACGGGGCGGCGGCGCATCGGCCGCAGGCAGTGCGCCCAGCGGTTCGGCGTCGTCGAACGCATGCAGCACGTCCGGTGGGTACTCGCGCGTGCGCAGCACCGTCCACAGCACCGAGAGCAGCAGCACGGCGCCGCCGAAGTAGAACGCGTAGCGCACCGTGTCGGGCACCTCGCCCGGCCCGGCGGTGTTGGCCACGCCGAACTTCGCGAGCACGAACGGCAGCGCGCTGGCGATCACCGAGCCCACGCCGATGAAGAAGCCCTGCATCGCGTAGCCGGTGGGCCGCTGCGGCGGCGCCAGCTGGTCGCCGACGAAGGCGCGGAACGGCTCCATCGACACGTTGAGCGAGGCATCGAGCACCCACAGCGTGCCGGCGGCGATCCACAGCTCGGGCGAGTTGGGCATCACCAGCAGCGCGGCGGTCGAGAAGATCGCGCCCCACAGGAAGTACGGACGCCGGCGGCCGAGGCGTGTCCAGGTGCGGTCTGAGAAGTAGCCGATCACCGGCTGCACCAGCAGTCCGGTCAGCGGCGCGGCGATCCACAGCCCAGGCACCTGTTCCATGTCGGCGCCGAGCGTCTGGAAGATGCGGCTGACGTTGGCGTTCTGCAGGGCGAATCCGAACTGGATGCCCAGAAAGCCGAAGCACATGTTCCAGATCTGCCAGAACGACAGGGGCGGTTTCGTATTGCGCATGTGCTGCGACTCCCCTCCCAAGGACCGCTGCGCCATCGCGGCAGTGCGACGGCGGACCCATGGTAGCGAGCAGCCGTTCGACGGCCACGACCTGCATACGTATTCATCGCATGCGCGATCACCGCACGCTTCCGCACGCGCCGCACCATGCACTAACGTCGCATCGCGTCGCGCATCGCGGCGGGGAGGCGAGACGAGTGATGGCGAACAACCCGTGGTGGCGCGGCGCGGTGATCTACCAGATCTACCCGCGCAGCTTCATGGACAGCGACGGCGACGGCATCGGCGACCTGCCGGGCATCATCGACCGGCTCGACCATGTGGCGCAGCTGGGCGTGGACGCGATCTGGGTGTCGCCGTTCTTCCGCTCGCCGATGCACGACTACGGCTACGACATCGCCGACCAGTGCGACGTCGATCCGATGTTCGGCACGCTCGCCGATTTCGACGCCCTGCTCGCCAAGGCGCACGGCCTCGGGCTGAAGGTGATGATCGACCAGGTGTTCAGCCACACCTCGAACGAGCACGCGTGGTTCCAGGAAAGCCGCGCCTCGCGCGACAACCCCAAGGCCGACTGGTACGTCTGGGCCGATGCGAAGCCCGACGGCACGCCGCCGAACAACTGGCTGTCGATCTTCGGTGGCCCGGCGTGGAAGTGGGAGCCGCGGCGCCGGCAGTACTACCTGCACAATTTCCTGTCGAGCCAGCCGGACCTGAACTTCCACAACCTCGAGGTGCAGCAGGCCACGCTGGACTACGTGCGCTTCTGGCTGGATCGCGGTGTCGACGGCTTCCGCCTCGACTCGATCAACTTCTGTTTCCACGACCGCGCGCTGCGCGACAACCCGGCCAAGCCCGAGGCGCTGCGTCTGGGCCGCGGGTTTTCGCCGGACAATCCGTACGCGTTCCAGTACCACTGGTACAACAACACGCAGCCGGAGAACATCGGCTTCATCGAGCAGCTGCGCAGGCTGATGGACGGATACGCGGACGTCGCCGCGCTCGGCGAGATCTCGTCCGAGGATTCGCTGGCCACCACCGCCGAATACACTAGCGCCGGCCGCCTGCACATGGGCTACAGCTTCGAGCTGCTGGTCGACGATTTCAGCGCCGGCTACATCCGCGGCACGGTCGAGCGCCTCGAGGCGGCGATGACCGAAGGCTGGCCGTGCTGGGCCATTTCCAACCACGACGTGCAGCGCGCGGTCACGCGCTGGGGCGGTGCCGACGCCAGCGACGATTTCGCGCGGCAGATGATCGGACTGGTCTGCACGTTGCGCGGCTCGGTGTGCCTGTACCAGGGCGAGGAGCTCGGCCTGCCCGAGGCCGACGTGCCGTTCGAGCAGTTGCGCGACCCCTACGGCATTACGTTCTGGCCGAACTTCAAGGGCCGCGACGGCTGCCGCACGCCGATGCCGTGGACCGGCGATGCCGGCGCCGGTTTCAGCACCGGCACGCCGTGGCTGCCGATTCCCGATGCGCATCGCGCGCGCAGCGTCGCCGCGCAAGAAGCGGACGACGGCTCGGTGCTCGCCGCCGCGCGCCGCTTCCTGCACTGGCGTCGTGCGCGGCCGGCGCTGGTCGTCGGCGACCAGCAGTTCCTCGACGCGCCCGAGCCGGTGCTGGCCAGCGTGCGCAGCCAGGACGGCGCGCGCGTGCTGGCGGTGTTCAATCTGGCGTCCACGCCGGTCGACTGGCCGCTGCCCGAGGTAATGGCCGGCGCGCGTCCGCTCGACGGGCACGGCCTGGCCGGCGCGGTGATCGAAGCGGGCGTCGTGCGCCTGCCGCCCCACGGCGTGCTGTTCGCCGACGTTGATTGAGGCGCGCGCCCCGCACGCGGCCGGCGGCGGCCTGCGCGCTCTGACGCTGGCCCTGGCCGCACTTGCCTGCGGCGGCGCGATCGCTTCGCCGACACGCGACGACTGCGATGCCCCCGCATTCGCGCGCACGCTCCACCCGGTACCGGTTGAGGCGCCGGTGCACGCGGCACGCGCGCACTGGCTCGATCGCCGTCTCGTCCTTTGGCCGGGCCGGATGTCGACGGAGGGCACGCGCTTCCGGCTCTACCACGCGGCGAACGCCACGCTGGATGCACGGCCGGGTCGCCCGGTGGCGGGCTTCGATCGCCGGCTCGATGCGCTGCAGCACGACGCCCCGTTGCCGGCACCGCTGGCGACGCGTTTCGCCTTCATCGGCGCCGGCGCCACGCTGGCAGTCGCCGCCGACGATGCCGAACTGGCCGCCCTGCACCGCGGCCAGCTGCTGCTGGTGCACGAAGACACGCGCGGTGACGTGCTCGACGCGACCGCGCTGCAGGTGGCCGGTGCGCTCGACGATCTCTATGCCGCCGCCGTCGATGCACCCGTGCTCGGCGCCATGCCGACCGCCGCCGATACGCGGTTCGCGGTCTGGGCGCCTTCGGCGCAGTCGCTGGCCCTGTGCCTGTATCCCGATGCCGACGCCGGCGCGGCCGCGCCCGAGACGCTGCAGCGTGATGCCGACACCGGCATCTGGCACGGCCGACTGCCGGGCGATCGCAGCGGCGCGCGCTATCTCTACCTGGTCGACGTGTTCGTGCCGGGCACCGGCATCGTGCGCAACCGCGTGACCGACCCCTACTCGGTGGCGCTGGATGCCGACTCGCGGCGCAGCGTGGTGTTCGACCTCGACGCGCCCACACTCAAGCCCGACGGCTGGGATGCACACACCACGCCGGCCTTGGCGGCCTCGACCGACATGGTCGCCTACGAGTTGCACGTGCGCGATTTCTCGCGCGACGACGCCCGCGTGCCGGAGGCGCAACGCGGTCGCTACACGGCGTTCGAGGCGCAGGACTCGCACGGCATCCGCCACCTGCGCCGGCTGCGCGCGGCCGGCGTGACCGACGTGCATCTGCTGCCGGTGTTCGACATCGCGACCGTCCCCGAGACCGGCTGCGTCACGCCGGACGTGCCCGACGCCGCGCCCGACAGCGCCGCGCAACAGGCGGCCGTGATGGCGGTCGCCGCGCGCGACTGCTTCAACTGGGGCTACGACCCGCTGCACTTCAACGTGCCCGAAGGCAGCTACGCCAGCGACGCCGCGGACCCGGCAGCGCGGATTCTCGAGTTCCGGCGCATGGTCCAGGCGCTGCACGGCCTCGGGCTGCGCGTGGGCATGGACGTGGTCTACAACCACACCAGCGCGTCGGGCCAGCATCCCCAGTCGGTGCTCGACCGCATCGTGCCCGGCTATTACCACCGCCTCGATGCCGACGGGCGCGTGGAAACCTCCACCTGCTGCGACAACACCGCGACCGAGCACGCGATGATGGCGCGGCTGATGATCGATTCGGCCGCGCTGTGGGTGCGCCACTACCGCATCGATTCCTTCCGCTTCGACCTGATGGGCCATCAGCCGCGCGACGCGATGCGCGCACTGCAGGCGCGTGTGGATGCCGAAGCCGGTCGCCCGGTGCACCTGATGGGCGAAGGCTGGAACTTCGGCGAGGTGGCCGACGACGCACGCTTCGTCCAGGCCACGCAGGCGCGTCTCGGCGGCACCGGCATCGCCACCTTCAGCGACCGCGCGCGCGATGCCGTGCGCGGTGGCGGCCCGTCCGACCGCGGCGATGCCCTGCGCGGCGAGCGCGGCTGGATTCACGGCCACGACGACGCGGCCCTGCTCCGCCGCCAGGCGGATCTCGTGCGCGTGGGCCTGGCCGGCACGCTGCGCGATTACCGTCTGGTCACGCACGACGGCGTCGAGCGCGCGCTGTCCGAAATCGACTACGCCGGCATGCCGGCGGGCTACGCCGCCGCCCCCGGCGAGGTGGTCAACTACGTCGAGAACCACGACAACCACACGCTGTTCGACATCGGTGTGCTGCGCCTGCCGGACGATGCCGATCCCACGGCGCGCGCGCATGCGCAGGTACTGGCGCTGGCGACGACGGCCTTCAGCCAGGGCATCGCGTATCTGCACGCCGGCGTGGAGCTGATGCGCTCCAAATCGCTCGACCGCAACAGCTTCGATTCGGGTGACTGGTTCAACCGCATCGACTGGAGCGGCGCCACCCACGGCTTCGGCCACGGCCTGCCGCCCGCGCCCGACAACGCCGCCGACTGGCCGCAACTGCAACCGCTGCTGGCCGACGCCGCGCGCATCCGTCCGCCGCGCGACGCGGTGCTGCAGGCGCGCGACATGAGCCTGGACCTGCTGCGGATCCGCGCGAGCACGCGGCTGTTCCGTCTCGAACGCGCGGACGACATCCAGGCGCGCCTGACGTTTCCCGGCAGTGGCACGGGCGGCGATCCGCAGCTGGTGGCCGGGCATCTCGACGGGCGCGATCTCGACGACGCGGGCTTCAGCGAGGTGCTCTATGCGATCAACGTCGGCGACGACGCGCGCACGCTCGATGCGCCCGCGCTCGCCGGGCGCGGCTGGCGTCTGCATCCGGTGCACCTCGCGGCCGACGCCGCCGATCCGCGACCACGCGACCTCGCACGCATCGACGACCGGCGCGGTCGGTTCACCGTGCCGCCGCGAACGGCGCTGGTGTTCGTGGTGCCCGAGCGCGCGGCCGGAACGCGCTGATCAGGAACGGAGCGTCACGCCGTCCCAGTGCCGCAGGCACTCGGGCGCGACACCGACACGCCGGCACGCACGCGGCGCGATGCCGTCGGGCAGCGCCGCACGGAACAACGGGGCCGTCATCCGCAACAGGCGCGCACAGGCGTGATGTCGCGCACGCTGCAGGCGTGTGATGCCGAGTAACGCCTCGGCCCAGGGCGGCAACAGCGCCGCGCCCGCGCCGAGAAACACGTCGCGCGACAGGGCGGCGCCGGGCACCGGCAGGCGGACGCGGCGCAGCACCGCGAGCACCTCGCGCGAGCGTGCATCGAAACGCAGCTCCGGCCGCACGTGCTCGAAGTAGGCCGCGACCGACGCCGTCGACGCCGGCACCGCGCGCGCGCCCAGCGCCTCGGCGACGCGTCGCGATTCGTCGTAGTAGCGATCGTCGAATCCCGCAGGGCCGGGCATGCCGGCGTAGGCGCGAAACCCCTGCAGGAACGCGTAGGCCTCCGAGACGTGCACCCAGGTGAGCAGCTCGGGATCGTCGGCCGAATATGCCGTGCCGTCCGCGGTCGTGCCGCGCACGTGGGTGTGGATCGCCGCGACACGGTGGATCAGCCGGTGCGCCTGCTCGGTGCCGGCATACGTGGTGCCGGCGACGAAGGCCGTGGTGCGACGCAGACGCCCGACCAGATCGGTGCGGAAATCCGAATGGTCCCAGACGCCGGCCAGCGCCCGCGGATGCAGCGCCTGCAGCAGCAGTGCACACAGGCCGCCGGCGAGCATGCCCGGAAAATCCGCATGCACGCGCCAGGTCACGGTGTCCGGGCCGAACAGGCCCGGGTCACCGACGGGCGTTTCGTAGTCGATGCCGCTCTGGCCACGCGGGAACACTCCCAGCACCCAGCGCCGGATAGCGGCCTGCAGGGCGGCGGCCGGATGAAGTCGTGATGCGTTCATGCCGCAATGCTAGCCGGCGTCATCGGGAGCGGCCGCGAAGCCCGTGCGTGCGCGTTCGAACGCGCTTTGCTGCATGCCGATGCATGCCGGGCCATGAATACGTATGCAGGCCGCGCCGGTGCGCGAAACCCGCGACTACCATGGCCGCGACCCGTCCGGCCCCGCTGTTGCAGCGACGCGCATCGACGGCACAACTCGAAAATACAGCTGTCCGCTGGACACCCTTGGGAGGGGAGATGTCGAAGCTCGATCGCAACCTGCTCAGTGCCGCACTGTCGTCGGCACTGCTGATGCTCGCCGCCGGCGCGCACGCACAGACCACCACCACGACCACCGGCGCGACGCCGGCTGCGGGCGATGCCACCGAGCTCGACCGGGTCACCGTCACCGGTATCCGCCGCGGCATCGAGAGTGCGATCGCGGTCAAGCGTGACGCCACCTCGATCGTCGAATCGGTGTCGGCCGAAGACATCGGCAAGCTGCCCGATGTCAGCATCGCCGAGTCCATCGCGCGCCTGCCCGGCCTGTCCGCGCAGCGCGTTGCCGGCCGCGCGCAGGTGATCAGCGTGCGCGGCCTGTCGCCCGACTTCGCCACCACCCTGCTCAACGGCCGCGAGATGGTCAGCACCGGCGACAACCGCAGCGTCGAATTCGACCAGTATCCGTCGGAGCTGGTCAGCGGCGTGACGGTGTACAAGACGCCCGATGCCGCCCTCGTCGGCCAGGGGCTCTCGGGCACGCTGGACATGCAGACGGTGCGTCCTCTGAACTTCGCCGAGCCGGTGATCACGCTCAGCGGCCGCTTCCAGCGCAACTCGCTGGGCGAAGCCGCCGATACCGATCCCTACGGCAACCGCCTGAGCGCGAGCTGGATCGGCCAGTCGGCCGATCGCCGCATCGGCTTCTCGATCGGGGTCTCGCACAGCGACACGCCGATCCAGGAAAACCAGGTCGGCCTCTACGAGCCGTGGAAGACGGACGAACGTCCCGGTCTCGCCGAAGGCACCTGGTCCACCGACGGCATGAAGGCCCTGCGCCGCACCGGTTACACCAAGCGCGACGGCATCATGGCGACGCTGCAGTTCCGCCCGTCCAACCTGTGGACCAGCACACTGGACATGTTCCATTCGCGTGCCGAGCAGGAAGACACGGCGAACCAGTTCGAGGTCAACACGCAGTACAACGGCTCGTTCCCCTGCGATCCGGCCTGCGTCTACAGCAACGTGCGCACCAGCGAGAACGGCAGCTTCGCCGGCGGCACGCTGACCGGCGTGTACCCGCTGGTGCGCGGTATGTACAACCGGCGCGAGGACCGCATCTCGGCGTTCGGCTGGGGCAACGAGTTCAACTTCGAGCGCGCCCGTCTGACCACCGACATCAGCTGGTCGAAGGCCAAGCGCAACGAGATCAGTCTCGAGAACAACGCGCAGCGCCTGCCCAATCCCTCGCTCGACACGATCGAGCTGGATATCCGCCGCAACGGCTTCACGCAGATGGCGCCGGGCCTGGACTACTCCGATCCGGGCCAGCTGTTTCTCACCAACACCATCTACGGGTCGGGCTACGGCAAGACACCGCGCGTGGAGGATGAACTCAAGGGTGCGCGCGTGGGCCTCACGTTGCCGGCGCCGTCCGGCCTGACCTGGCTGGCCGACTTCGACTTCGGTGTGAACTACGCCGACCGCGAAAAGGCCAAGCGCCAGCCCGAAGGCAACATCAACCTCGGCGCGCAGGGTGATACCGCGATCGCGGGCGACCTGCAGTACGGCCTGGTCGATCTGGGCTTCGCCGGCATCGGCTACATCCCGGCATGGAACGTGCCCGGCGCCGTGGGCCGTTACATGACGTTCGAGCCGACCGAGGATCTGGACTATCTGATCCCCAAGGCGTGGACGGTCAGCGAGAAGATCACCACCGCCTTCGCCCGCGCCAACATCAGCAGCGACTGGGGCGATACCGCGGTGACCGGCAACATCGGCGTGCAGATCCAGCGCGTCGACCAGTCGTCGGCCTCGAACTACTGGGACGCCACCCAGCCGGCCGGCAGCAACGTGCGTCCGTTCGAGGACGGCAAGACCTACACCGACGTGCTGCCGAGCATGAACCTCGCGTTCGCGTTGCCGAACGAGCACACCGTGCGCATCGGCCTGGCCGAGCAGGTCGCACGGCCGCGTGTGGACCAGTTGCGCTCGTCGCTGGAATTCGGCGTGGACGATCAGGGCCGTCCGGGCGGCAGTGGTGGTAACCCGCTGCTCGACCCCTGGCGCGCGTACGCGTTCGACATTTCATGGGAGAAGTACTTCGGCAACCGCGCCTACGTGGCGGCCGCGTTCTTCTACAAGGACCTGCGCACGTACATCTACACGGAAACCCGCGACGGTTACGACTTCTCGGGGCTCCTCGCGAATTACGTGCCTCGACCCGGCGCATCGCCGATTACGCAGACGACGGGCAATTTCACCGCACCCCAGAATGCAGAAGGCGGCACGCTGCGCGGCCTGGAGCTGACGGCCTCGCTGCCGTTCGACCTGTGGAGCGAGTCGCTGCGCGGCTTCGGCATCGTCGCCAGTGCGAGCTTCAACGACAGCAGCATCCAGATCTTCGATCCGGAAAGCGCGAACAGCGTGGGCAGCGGTCCCATCGATCTGCCGGGCCTGTCCAAGCGGGTCTACAACCTGACCGCCTATTACGAGCGCAACGGGTTCGAAGCACGCGTGAGCCAGCGCCGCCGCTCGGACTTCATCGGCGAGATCGGCAACTTCGACGGCGCGCGCACGCTGCGTTACGTCGTCGGCGAAAACATCACCGACGCCCAGCTCAGCTACAGCTTCGGAGACGGCTCGTCGCTGGACGGTCTGACCCTGCTGCTGCAGGCCAACAACCTGACGAATGCGGCGTACCAGACCTATGCCGGCACCCGCGACCGGCCGCTGGAGTACATCCAGTGGGGCCGCACCTACCTGCTCGGCCTGAACTACCGGTTCTGACGCGCAGCGACGGCGACACCCGGACGGGGCGGTCATTGCGACCGCCCCGTTTTTGTTATGTCCGCGGCGGTGTTCCAGCCCCGGCGGCCGGGCCCACGCGGCGCTCCCTTCGGGCACCGGGCATGCGCCGGAGTCCGGCCTCGCGGCATGTCTCGGCGGCCGCGCGTGCCGCCGCGCTGCATGTACGTCTCTGTGGAGGTGCGCCCCCGGCCAAGGACGAGGGAACCGGGACGTGATTGCCGGTTGCCGCGCGAGTGCCGGCGCCGCGATGCAGGCGCGCCCGAGACGATCGCGCGCGTCCGCGTGCCGATGCCTGCCGACCCGATGGCGCGGACCGGAACATCGCTGCAGGACACGCATCCCCACCGACGCATCGGAAGCAGGCCGCGACGTACCGCAAATTGGGGGGGCACGTGCGCTGCTCACCGGCATGAACGCGACGCGCGGCACGTTCAGGAACGCGTTGCCTGGACGAGTGCCGACACACGGTTCGCCCGTCATCAAAACGGCGCGGGCGTCCAATCGGCCGCCGGACAGGGCCGGCGTGCTCCACCGCCCTCGAGCACGCGCATGCGCACGCACGCACACCGCAGTGCCCCGGCCGCGCCGCGAGTTCCAGCGCCGGCCAGGTGGAGCTGCGTTCGCTGCTGCGCCGCTCCCGCGCGCTACGCAATCGATCCGCTCGGAGCGCCGCCCCGGGGTGCACGACGCGCGCACGCGGAGGTCTCCGCGACCGAGACATCGGACGGCTGGACGCTCCGTCTCGCGGCAGATCGCCAGGCACCTGCGTGCCGCTAGGGCCGTTCCGCATGCGCCACACACGAAAAACCCGGCGCGAGGGCCGGGTTCCGTGCTTCGTCCACTCAGTCCCGCATTGCGGGGTGCTGGGTGGTGGGCGGTACAGGGTTCGAACCTGTGACCCCTACCATGTCAAGGTAGTGCTCTACCGCTGAGCTAACCGCCCGAAGGGGGCGAATCATACACCGGATTGGCGCGTTGTCGAATACCCCCGGCGCAAATTTCTAGCGGGCCAGGCTCAAGGCCTTGATCTGCTGGATCTGGTCGCGCAGCCGGCCGGCCTCCTCGAACTCCAGGTCGCGGGCGTGCTGGTACATCTGCTGCTCCAGCGCCTTGAGCCGCGCGGCCAGCTTCTCGGGCGGGAGTGCCGTGTAGTCCTCGGTCGGCTCGGCCACCTTCCGCGTCTTGCCCCGCCCCTTCTTCTCGAGCTCCGGTTCGGCGCGGGCGCCTTCCATGATGTCGACGATCGCGCGCGCCACCGAGGTGGGCGTGATGCCGTGCTCGGCGTTGTACTCCACCTGCTTCTGCCGCCGTCGGCCGGTTTCGTCGAGCGCCATCTGCATCGACTGGGTGATGCGATCGGCGTACAGGATCGCCTTGCCGCGCAGGTTGCGCGCCGCGCGGCCGATGGTCTGGATCAGCGAGCCGCCCGAACGCAGGAAGCCCTCCTTGTCGGCATCGAGGATCGCCACCAGCGACACCTCGGGCATGTCCAGGCCCTCGCGCAGCAGGTTGATGCCCACCAGCACGTCGAACTTGCCCAGGCGCAGGTCACGGATGATCTCCACCCGCTCGACGGTGTCGATGTCGGAGTGCAGGTAGCGCACCTTGATGTCGTGCTCGCCGAGATATTCGGTCAGGTTCTCGGCCATGCGTTTGGTCAGCACGGTGATCAGCACCCGGTCGCCCATCGCCACGCGTTCGTTGATCTCGCCGAGCACGTCGTCGACCTGGGTCGCCACCGGGCGGATCTCGACCTCGGGATCGATCAGACCCGTCGGGCGCACCACCAGTTCGACCACCTGCCCCTCGGATTTTTCCAGCTCGTACTTGCCGGGCGTGGCCGACACGAAGATCGCGCGCGGCGAGCGGCCTTCCCATTCCTCGAACTTCAGCGGCCGGTTGTCGAGCGCCGACGGCAGCCGGAAGCCGAAGTTGACCAGGGTTTCCTTGCGCGCGCGGTCCCCCTTGTACATCGCGCCGATCTGCGGAACGGTCACGTGCGATTCGTCGAGCACCAGCAGCGCATCCGGCGGCAGGTAGTCGAACAGGCACGGCGGCGCCTCGCCGGGCATGCGCCCGGTCAGATGCCGCGAATAGTTCTCCACGCCGTTGCAGTAGCCCACCTCGGCCATCATCTCGAGATCGAACTGCGTGCGCTGCTGCAGCCGCTGCGCTTCGACCAGCTTGTTCTCGGCGTAGAACTGCTCCAGCCGGGGCGGCAGTTCGGCCTTGATCGCCTCGATCGCCTCGAGCGTGGTGCGTCGCGTGGTGACGTAGTGCGATTTGGGATAGATGGTGTAGCGCGGCAGCGTGCGCTTGGTCTCGCCGGTCAACGGATCGAACTGGGTGATGCGCTCGATCTCGCCGTCGAACAGCTCGATGCGCAGGGCCTCCATCTCCGATTCCGCCGGATGGATGTCGATCGTCTCGCCCCGCACGCGATAGGTACCGCGGCGCAGCTCGGTGTCGTTGCGGCTGTACTGCATCTCGGTGAGGCGTCGGATCAGCTCGCGCTGGTCGATGCGCTCGCCGCGCACCATGTGCAGCACCATGCGGAAGTATTCGTTCGGATCGCCGAGGCCGTAGATCGCCGACACCGAACACACCACGATCGCATCGCGTCGCTCCAGCAGTGCCTTCGTCGCCGACAGGCGCATCTGCTCGATGTGCTCGTTCACCGAGCTGTCCTTCTCGATGTAGGTGTCCGACGACGGCACGTAGGCTTCGGGCTGGTAGTAGTCGTAGTAGCTGACGAAATACTCGACCGCGTTGTGCGGGAAAAACGATTTGAACTCGCCGTAGAGCTGCGCGGCGAGGGTCTTGTTCGGCGCCATCACCAGCGTGGGCTTCTGTACCCGCTGGATCACGTTGGCGATGGTGTAGGTCTTGCCCGAGCCGGTGACGCCGAGCAGGGTCTGATGCGCCAGGCCGGCCTCGAAGCCGTCGACCAGCTTCTCGATCGCCTGCGGCTGATCGCCCGCCGGCTTGTACGGCGAGACGAGCTGGAACGCGGCGGGATGGATGACGTCGTTCATGGAATCGGCGATGCGGGGGAACCGCTGAGATGGGGACGGACCGCGCCGGGGGCAACGCCGCGCCGGATCGGATTCCGACCATAGCAGCCGGTGCATTCCCACTCCGCGAAAGGGGCCCGGCCGAATCCCCCTGCCCGCGCCGCGGGTGCAGTCTGGCGCTCCCTGGCCGCACGGATGCCGCCATGTCCCGCTTCACGGGCTTCACCCTGATCGAACTGGTCACCACCCTCGCGATCGTCGCCGTCCTGCTGGCCGTCGGCGTTCCCGGCTTCGGCGAGGCCCTCGCCCGGCTGCGCGTGCAGACCGCGATGCACCGCGTCAGCACCGACCTCGCCATGGCCCGCAGCAGCGCGATCATGCGCAGATCGCCGGTCGTCGCCTGCCCCGGCACCGGCATGAGCGGCTGCCGCGGCGACGCCGACTGGAGCCATGGCTGGATCGTCTTCGCCGATCCGGACGGCAACCGCAAGCCCGACGCCGGCAGCGACCTGCTGCGGGTGTCGGATCCGCCCTCCGGCGCCGGGCGCACGCTGCGTCTGGGCGCCACCCGCAACTTCGTCCGCTACCAGCGCGACGGCCGCAGCGCAGGCACCAATCTCACGGTGCGGGTGTGCAGTGGTGATGCGCTGAACGGCGAGGTTGTCGTGAACAACCTGGGACGTGTGCGCAGCGCCCGCCCACTGACCCCGCGCCCGTGTCCGCTCTAGTGCCCTCGCCGCCGCGTCGAAGATGCGGTCCTCGCGCGCACCGCAGGCGCCACGAATCGCGCATTTCGGCGTCCGGCAACGACATCGCAGCGGATGCTGACTCAGAAGGCTTGACCATGGCCGACAACCGACTAGAATGTGCGTCCCCGCCCGAATAGCTCAGCCGGTTAGAGCACTTGACTGTTAATCAGGGGGTCGTTGGTTCGAGTCCAACTTCGGGCGCCAAATAGATCAAAGGCTTGTGCAGCGATGCGCAGGCCTTTTTTCTTGCGCCCGTAAAATTGCACGTAAAAATGGTCCACTTTCGCTACAGACCAGCGCGCCGGCGTCGACGTCGCCGCGGATCAGGAGCGATGACGTCCGGGCGCGACGAGCCAGGCACCCCGTAGTCCACAGCACGCGCGGAGTCTGACCACGCCATCGCCTGGCGGATCTGCGCCTCCCACCGTCGGGCCCATGCTTCGATGTACCGCCGAGCGCCAGCCTCCGTCGACAGGAACGCGTGCCGCCCGGCCCGGCTGCCCCAATGACCGACCGTCACCCGCACGTGTGCGTCCCGACCGAGCAGTGTCATGTGCGCGATCGAACGCCCCTCCAGCTGGAGGGTCAGACCATCGATGTACCAGGTGAAGCCGTCAGGGAGCATGCCGGGCATCCTACGCCCGCCCATCTCACTCACTGCGACGCAGCGCGCCTGGGCTTAGCATCCATGGCGTCGCCCGCTGGGAGTCCCGCTCATGTGCTATTCCGCCCAGGTCCATGCCGAGTTCAAGGCCTTCAAACGTCAGTTCCCCGACGTCGTGATGGACCTCGACGCCTACGTGAAGACGTTCTGGTGGGAACGGGGCATGAACCCGATCGCCAAGGCCCCGCGGGCGATGATCCGGGAGCTGATGGAGATCGGCCCGCCCGAGCTGCAGGCCAGCCTGCGCGCGGCCGACGCCGAGGCGATCGCGCAGCTTGAGCAGGAGATCTTCGCGCAGCGCAAGCGCGTTGCCGATGCCGAACGGAAGCTGCAGACCAAGGAGACGAAGAAGGCGCGGGACGACGTGCGCATCGGCACCAACAAGGTGGAGGCGGCGAAGGCGCGCTTGGCCATGCTCAAGCGCACGGAGGCCAAGCCCTCGGACTCGCGCATCTTCCCGGGCATCTACTGCCCGGTCATGGTCGTGGAGAACGGCCAGCGCGTGGTGAAGCCCATGCGCTACCAGTGCCGGCCCGCGGGCCTGCCGGCGAGGTTCGACATTGAGAAGCCGGGCACGTACAACGCCCGCCGCGACAGCCTGGAGGGGTTCTGGCGGCGCCAGTTCGGCTACACGCACGGCGTGATGATCGCCGACCGCTTCTACGAGAACGTGGAAGGCCCCGACAGGCGCAACCGCGTGCTCGAGTTCGTGCCGCGCACCGGCGAGCCCATGCTGATTGCCTGCCTGTGGTCGCACTGGAAGGACCCGAAGGGCGAGGCGCCGGACCTGCTGTCGTTCGCGGCCATCACGGACGAGCCTGAGCCCGAGGTGGCCGCGGCGGGCCACGATCGCACGATCATCAACATCAAGCCTGACCACCTGGACGCCTGGCTCAACCCCGACCCGGGCAACCTCGCCGCGCTATTCGCCATATTCGACGACAAACGGCACCCCTACTACGAGCATCGCGAGGCGGCCTAGGCTGAGCCCGTCGCAGGATCAGAGATCGGACCACGGGAGACTTCGCCCCCATGGACACGAACACACACGATCAGATCCGCAACGCCGGCGACGAGCTGGTGGCCTGGATCGCCAATTACGACGGCAACGGCCGGACCTACCGACAATTCTGGGCAGACCACAGCATCGCCAGCGGCGCCTTCGACGCGCTCACGAGGCGGGAGGACCTGCCGGATGACCTGCACGATCTGGTGTGCTCGGTCCGCGAGTTTCCGATCCTCTGCGGCTTCGAGCCGGCCGCGATCGCCGGCGCGCCATCGATCGACGAACTGATCGTCGGCAAGCAGCGCTCGCAAGGCGCCGCATCGTGAGCACGCACGCGACGTCACGCATTGAGCTTGAGGCTCTCGTGGACGAGCTGCTTCACGCGTGCCTGGGCGCGATCGAGGACGAGGTGCAGGCACCATTCGACGAGGGATGCCGGGCGATCGCTGAGCTTCACCTGTCGCCCGAGGACCGGCTGTGGGCCGATGTCCACCTCGAGCGGCTCGGCGCGCATTTCGACCTGCGTTGAGGTGGCTGCAACTTTTGCCGTGAACGCGGCCCGCCAATGTCGGATTTGAACAGACGCGGCTGCATGGCCGCTGTTAGGTTCGCATGCTTCGCCAAAAATGCCCTCGCGGGCACCGGGCGCGTCATTGGAAGAGCATGCCCCATCGCGACTTGCCGACTCTGTTCGCCTGCTGGGAACGCGAACTCGCGCTGCTCCTCGAGACCGGGCCCAGTCACGAAGAATTCTGGGCCTACTGGGTTGAACGCGAGGTCGCTGTCGATGCGCTTGTGACGCCGCTGCTGCGCGCGGAGCTCGAGTCGCGCCTGGCCAGCCTCTTCACCATCGCGGAGTCGAACGGCTATCCGCGTCCTCCGGCCTCACTGCGCAGGGCGCGCGCTCCGACCTAAGGGCTGAGCCGAGTGCCGGCCTGAAGCCGCCAAGGCAGGACAGCCACGTGCGCTGGCCGTAGCCTGCGACCGTCGATCCGGCCACCCATCACCAAGAAAGGACCCGGCTCGAGGGACGCGCGCACGTGCTGTAGGCAGAGCATGGGCGCCCGATGGCGCCTCTGCTATCGGTGATCGCCGGCGACACCTGTCAGGTCGCACCTACAGCAGCTTGCACTGCTCGTCGTCCCAGGACTTGATGATCAACTCGCCTGCAGGGGCGCCGCGGTTCTCGGCGCTGCCGATCGTGTAACGGATCTGCAGCGGAATCATCTCGAAGCCCGCGAACACCTCACGAATGGCCGGGTGATCGTTGATCGACACCACGGCCCGCCCCTTCATGCCCCGCAGCAGCTGCGCCATGCGCTCGTACTCGCTGAAGGGGAACTCGACCCCGTAGCCTTCGGTCTGCCAGTACGGCGGGTCGAGGTAGAACAGCGTGCCCGGCCGGTCGTACCGCGCAAAGCACTCATGCCACGGCAGGTGCTCGATGACGACATTGGCTAGGCGCAGGTGCGCGGCGCTCAGTTCTTCCTCGATGCGCAGGAGGTTGAGGCGCGGCGTGCCCGAGGTCACCACGCCGAACGACCGGCCCTCGACCTTGCCGCCGAATGACAGCTTCTGCAGGTAGTAGAACCGCGCGGCGCGCTGGATGTCGGTCAGGGTCTCGGGATTCTCCAGCTTGGCCCACTCGAACATCTGTCGCGAGACCAGCGACCAACGAAAGCTGCGCACGAACTCGTCGAGGTGATGCCGCACGCAGCGATACAGCCGCACCAGGTCGCCGTCGATGTCGTTGAGCACCTCGAGCGGCGCCGGGTGCGGGCGCATCATCAGGGCGGCCGCCCCACCGGCGAACGCCTCGACATAGGTCTCGTGCGCAGGGAAATGGGGATACAGGTGCTTCAGCAGTCGGCGCTTGCCGCCGGGCCAGGGGATGATCGGTTGGGACACGTTTTCTCAGCCTTTGCGATGTGGTTCGCCGAGACTCACGCCACTCCCGCGCGGGGTGGCAGGGCCTCGGCCAATTGCACGCGGCTGATCGCGTGTGTTGCGGTGTCGTGCCGGCGTTGCAGCGCTGGCACGACGCCCTGTTCTGTCGTTACACCTCCAGCACCACCGGCGTCACCGCCGGTGCGGGCCCGCGGATCTCGCCCCCTCGAAGAAAGGCGTGCCCGCCAATCGGTACGCCCTGCCCGCGCACGCGCAACAGGCTGCCGTTGGGAAACTGCACCGTGCTGGTGCCGTCGGCGTTGTGCTCGACGACCACTGCCACCAGCAGCGGATCGTGAGGCAGCAGCTGGTCGAAGTCGCGCCAGCTCATCGGTACTGCCGCTCGATGGTGACGTGCTGGCGCACGGTCATGGCACGGCCGGCGCGCTGCGCGTCAATGCGCACGGCCATGGCCTGGCCGCGCCAGGTTTCGTCCGTGTCCTGGATTTCGAGCAGAGCGCCCAGAGGAACGACCCCCAGTGCCGGGTCGTCACTGTCGGCCGGCGGCGGAAACAGGGGCAACGTGCGCTGCATGGTGCGCTTTATGCCGTTGGCAGCCAGCGCGGCGCGCCCGCGTTCCCGCTGCGCGTCGGCGGTCACCGCGAGCTTGTCCACCACCATCGGCAGCTGTGCGGCGCCATCCGTGCCGGCGATCTTCACGAGGGCCCCACTGCCGCTCGTCTCGCCATAGACGTAGATCCCATTGGCGTTGACGCCGCCGACCCAGCTGCTGCTGCCCTCCGTGAGAACGGCGGCAGGGATGACCGCGTACGGCTCAGCGACAGGCCAGGCCCATGGGCTCTCTGCGTGCGTGGGCGCCACCCGGATTTCACGCGCCGCAGGATCCGAGATCACGGAGGCGCCGATGCTGTTCGCCAGCTGCGCGATCGCGTCGATCGGCGCGAGGTCGGCGTAACTGAAGACCTCCCCCGGCACCAGCCAGTCCACCGCGTCCCACACCAGCGTCCAGCCGCTGCCGTCGACCTCGGCCGCGGCCAGCTGTGCGGCCGTGCGCGCGGCCGGCTCGGTGTACGTGCGCGTGGCGGCATAGGGCTCGGCCAGCGCCGCGCTGCGCGATCGGCCGCGCAGCTGGCACGTGTTGCTCCCGAACTTGCGCATGTCGTCGTAGCCGTCGATCAGGAACGTCCAGACATGGCCGTTGACGGTGATCTCCACTTCCGTCGGCGCGCCGGTGCCGTCGTCGATGAGGCTCAGCCCTTCGCGTGACATCGGCGCCGAGAACGACCAGGCCCAGTTGCCCAGCTCGCCGGTGATCGATGCGCTCAGAAGAGGAAGGGGGGTGCGGTCCGGCAGGCGAACAGCGGCGAGGGTCGGCAGCATGACGTAGACCGGCAGGATGGGGACAGTGATGGTGTCGCCCGGCACTCCGGGCTCGTTGGGCCACGCGATATCCACGCCGCGCGTGCGCGCCTGCATGGGGCTCCACGGGAGGGAGATGAACCCTCCGCGGGCGACGACCGCCCGCCAGACCGAGGAGGTAGTCAAGGCGTGCCCAGAGAGATCGCCCCAGCTAGCCAGCAGGTCGCGCCCTCGGGCCGCGGCCTGCGACCAGGGCGCAGCCGCAATCAGATCATGCCGTCCGGCAATCTCTGTCCATGCGGCCCCGGTAGCTGCGGTGCGGGGTGCGGGGTGCATCCACGCCAGGGCAGCACATGCGGCCAGGTGATTGTTGATGTCGCCCCATCGCGATGCGCCACTCTGGTCTAAAGGCGTCATCTGCCGCCAAGCCTGGGTAGCTTCGGTACTCTGCGCAATGTCGATATCGCCGTACCGCGCCTCGCAAGCGTGGGCATGGCCTTCGGCGTCTCGGTACTGCATGGCCACGCCGCGTGCGCTGGGGGATGGCTTTATCCAAGCGAGGCCGCCGCCTGCACCTTCACTCGGAGACGGCGCGCCCGTGACCGTGTTTCCACCGCCATAGAGTGCGGGGTTTTGGTAGGGCATACCTGGTCGATAGGGCGCCGCGGGGCGCCAGCCAGCCCTGTATCGCAGCTGAGTTCGCCAAGGTCGGCTGTTCCTGTACGCGGTCACGGCACGATGATTCCTGGGCTCGCGCCAGTCGGGACCGCGTACAGAAAGGGCACGCTCCCGAAGTTCACCAGCGCGAAACCGCGGATCGTGGCGTCCGCGCCTTGGCGAGTCATGACAGCCGGATATTGAGTCCCCGTGAGACCTTCTGCCACGACGGAGAAGGCGCCTCCGTCGAACGCCTGCGACAGTGTGCCAGCGGCCATGTCGAGCAGATTGCGCACCACAACGGTACCGACCACCGTTCCCAACGTCTTGCGCTCGACACCTTGGAAAAACGTGCCTGAGCCAAAATAGGGACCGCCGACAACTTGACCGGATGCTCCGGGATAGCTCGCCGTTTGCTCCATCTCATACGAAGCTGGGCATAACACCGCCGTGCCGTAGCTGTAGTTAGTCGAGCCAGGCCCGGCGCGGTTGCACTGCACCTCCCAGTACACGCGCGCCGTGCCGGCGACGCCGACGGTCGATCGCGCGAGGTAGTAGCGGCCCGCAACGGGGTTCGGCCCAGGCGCCGCCCTTCGATTCCCTTCTGTCAGCGCGATACCCGCTGGCGCGCCGGCGTCGAGCGGGTTGAGCGTTGCGTATTGCCGACCGCTACTGGCCAGCAGTGCTGCGTGCGCCGCTAGCACTAGACGCCCCGCCCTTTGATCGTGACGTCCCAAACGCTGCCGTTGCTGTCCGTAGTGGCATGAATCAGGCTCACCGCATTCGCACCCGCTTTCACCGCGGAGTCGCTGCCCTCCGTCAGGCGACAGCTCGCCGGCAACGTCAATGTGCGACCACCCGTCGTGTCCTGGGTATAGCGGATGCGCACCGAAGCGCCCCTGCCCGCTCCCGGAAGACCGGAGAACGCAAGCGTTGCGTTCGCGCTGCCGACCAGGGTGAAGTAATCCGATGCGCTGACATCGACGGTGGCCACACCAGCGGCGATCGACACGCTGGTCACCGCGTTGCGCGCCGAGCTGCCGCCAGCCGTCGCCTCAAGGGCGAGGATCCTGCCCAGCAGCGAATCTCCGCCCGCGACGTCGGCAGTGGTGCCGACAAGGGCTTGCAGGATATTGAGAATGGCGTGCGCGCGCTCGTGCATGACGTCGTGCTCGAGGCCGGACGCGTTCATCGGGTCGTTCGCGGCGATGGTCGGGAGCAGATCGACGCTCCCGGGATATGTGGTGTCGCTTGCGGGGTCAGCCATGGCTCAGTCCTTGTCCCAGCGCGCCTGCAGGCGAATGCGGTCGTCGGTGTTGGTCGCCGGTCCGCTGCGGGTCGTACGCGCCACCCAGATCTTTCCGCCCGCGGCCACCGTGTTGAACCGGATGTTGTTGCCCGTGGCCCAGCCCGCGCCGAAGCCACCGGGCAGGATCCGGAAATACGGCTCCCCGGTCGCGGGGTTGAGTGGGCTGGCGCCCGCGGACGTGGTGCCGGTGCCAATAACACCCAGCTCTTCGCCGATGACATTGAAGGCCGTCGCGCTGGTGAACTGCAGGCGCCACCGCTGGGTGATGGTGTGCCGATTCACTACGACGAGGGGGAACGCCGCGTCGTTGTACTGGGCGCCGCCGGTGGGCGGGCTGCCGATCAGCGTGTCAGACCACACGCCCGTCCACGTGTTCTGGGCGAACAGGCCCTGGTAGCGAGCCTGCACGTCGCCGATCACCTGGGCGCTGCTGCAGAGCGAGTTGCCCGCGCTGTAGTGGCGCGTGAGCGGTTGACCGAGCGACACCTCCCCGGTGATCTGCGCATCGAGGCACAGGGCCATCTCGTCGATGCTGTGAATCGCCACCAGCGGCTGCTGGTATGGGGAGAGATCGAGCGGCGTTGCCCACGTCAGTTCGCCAGCCGCCTTGTCGAGCTGGTAGAGCGTGGGCGGCACGCCGAGGCCGCGCTGGTCGTACACCGCGACGGTGTCAACCGCGGCGCGCGGAAGCGCAGTGACCTGCCCTGCCACCAGGCCCGCCGGCAGGACGTGCGGCAGTGGATCGTGCACCACCAGCGTGTCACCGCGGCGGATCACCGCGACGCGACCGTCCATCGGCAGGCGGACGGGATTGACGCCGATGATCTCGGGATCGAGCGTCGCCGCCACCTGGATCACGCAGTTGAAGCTGATGGTGCCCGGCATCACTTCCTGCGGCCGCCAGATCAGGCCTTCGGGGCTGACGTTCGCCGGGTTGTACCAGCCCTCCGCCTTGTCCGCCGGACTGAGGGAGGCATCGGGTACGTCTTCGCCGAACGCCACGCTGTACACCCCGTTGGTGCTGTCGACCCACCCGCGAATGCCGGGCGCCTGCAGAACGCCGTTGTTGTCGGCGGTGGCACTGACCAGCGCGCCGCCTCGCCACAGGTTGGCCTGGATGTAGAAGGTGGACGGACGGAGCGGGCTCCCGGGGGTGCGGCCGTGCACGACCGCAATCGGCAGGGGCGACACTTCGCTGAGCAGCGAGTCGATCGCGAACTGCGGCGCGATGCCGCCTGCCCAGGAGGTAATGGTGGCGATGCCCGTCTGGAAGTCGAGTGTGCCCGCGGGGGTGCCCGCGCCGGTGGTCGGGCTCATGCCGTAATACAGGGAGCCGCCGCGCTCGTAGTAGGAGCGTCCCCCCAAACGGAACTTGAGCGATCGCGGCACGATGGCGTTGCGGACGCGAGGGGTCAGGTCCACGCGCAGCGGGGGCAGATCGTACTCTTCGGTGCGCGGCGTATCGCTCGCAGCCGCGGACTTGTAGGTGACGTTGACCGCGCTGCCGTCTTCGAACTGTGCGGGCATCTGGCTGTTCTTCATGCCCGTCACCCAGCTGCTGGCGCGGGTGGTTGCCCGAGTCGCCGGCTGTGCGGGAATGATCTGATCGAACGACGAGCGCACCGCCTGGCGGGCGGATGCCATGAAGTCCGCCGGGAACGCGATCTGACCGGTCCCGTAGTTGACCGAGCTGCCGGCGACCGTCGCGCCGCGATCGTCGAGCAAGGCGCCAGAGCCATTGTCGCGCAGCACGCGGCGAGCCTCGTACGAGGCGTCCTGCTCGTCCTTGGCATACCCCATGTATTCGATTCGGATGGAGCCCGGGCGCGGTGGCACCGCGACAGTCAGGATGATGTTCGCGCCGGACCTCACGGGGGCGAACAGCTCTTGGCTGGTCGCGCCTGCCTGATACGTGGCGGTCAGCGTCGCGTTCGCGTCCGGCAGAAGGCCGGGCACCAGTTCGACTTCGCCGGTGCTGTACAGGACGCGTCCCGCTCCATCGCCTGTCAGCTGCCCGGAGCCGTTGTCGGTGGCCGTGCGCACAGTGCCGCCCGCCAGCCAGCTCAGGCTGAGCGTGCCGGGCTCGGCGTTCGCGGCATCGAGCGTGAGCCGGACCGAGGGCACCTCGATGTCGAGGTCCCCGACGAGAATCTCGTACTCGCTCGTGCCGGCGGAACTGACGATCACACTGCTGCCGATGTCGGGAAGTGCGCCGAGCGACGCGGTGAACGACCCGGTCTGGAAGTTGACCAGGCCAGTACCGACGCCAGCGTCACCGCGCAACGCGCCGGTGCCGTCGTCCTGCAGCGTGTACCACTGCCCCAGCGCCCGAAAGGACAGGCTGGTGGCGCCTGGCGCGGGGATGGGCCGCAGAACACCGCTGTAGACGTAGCCGCGGTTCTGGATCTCCACCGGCGCCTGCCAGAAGAACGCCGGGCGCCCGAGGACAGCGGCCGGCCGATACGTCGCACTGATCGTGCGGATACCGCTGTTGAGGCCTGACATCAACACCCGGGTGCGATCTGGCGACATGTTAAGCACGCCAGGGTTGGTGCCTGCGACCCGGAGAAAGCTGCCGTCGCGCTGTTCTTCCCACACGGTGCCGGTACTTTCCTGCACTCTCACGCCGATCTGCGCCGCCGTCTCGAAAACGAGCTGCGTGGGAGCTGGCTCCATCACCACCGGCGGCGTCGCGACCGTCGCGTTGCCCGCGGCCACGATGATTTCCGTGCCCCCAGGGCCGGCATCCGTCACGCCGACCTCGCTGGTCGCCGCCGGCACGAGCTGGCTGAAGATGCTTTCGACCTTGATGGTGAGGTCTCCCGGGCTGGCGTCCTGAGCCAAGCGCACGGTGCCCTTGTAGCGCGCCGCGTCGCTGGCCACGGTGCGTCGCAATACCGTGCGCGTGGCGTCCACGGTGAAGAAGCGATTGGGCTGGCTGCCCGTGAACTCCTGCGAGAGCGGCTGAGAGATGGTCAGCGTGATCACGCGGGCCCGGTAGTCGCCATTGATGTCGGTGAAGGTTTCGACCTGGTGCTCGATGTCCTCGACGCGGATGAACTCCGTGATGTTGGCGGTCTCGTTGCGGAGCACGTAGACCTCGCCGATCTCCGGCAGCGTGAGCTCCGGACGCTGGTAGACCAGGACGGTGCGCTGACCTTCGAGCTGGCGGTCGTACGGCACCATGCGCGTGATCACCGATTCGTCCAGATAGCGCTCCACCGCCGCCTGCGCGTCGGCCCTCTCATCGCCCCAGGCGTACTGCTGCCCACGACGCGTGCGGAACAGCACGGAGTCCACGCGCGGATCCAGCGGTGGCGCGGCAATGATCATGTGGAGGCCCGAGAAAAGCTCGGTGTCCAGCGTGTCGGCCACAGCGAAGACGGCACGCAGCGACAGGTCGCCGTTGACGCGATCGATGCGGCTGATGTCGTCGAAGAGGTTGTTCACCTCGCCGTCGACGATCTCGGTGTGCGTGGCCAGTCCGCCGCCGTCCGGGTTGTCGGTCAGTCGCTCGGGGCGGAACAGCTTGATGTCGGACATCGATCAGGCTTCCATGAGTCGTAGGGTGAAGGCGTACCAATCGCTGTCGATGTGCGGCGCGATGTGGCGGATGGGTTCGGCGTCGAGCGGCATGCCGTCGTCGTGGCGGAAGCGCACGTTGAAGGTGCGGCCGTCCTCGAGCAGCAGCGGAAGAGTCGCTGAGCGCGGCAGCGATGCGAGGGCATGCAGTTGCTTGATGACCGCGCGCGTGGGCAGCGCGTACCCGGCACGTCCGTCGAACACGCCGCGCAGCGTGATCGGCCGGCCCTTCAGCTGCGCGGACTCTTCGACGATCAGCGCGCCGCCGCAGGTCACCTCGACCTGCTGCGCCACCGGCGTCCACTTGAACTCGTCGATCCACTCGACGTCGTCCGGCAGATCGATCGTTCCCAGGCGGCAGGGCATCAGCTGCGCCTCCGCAGCTGCGAGGTGCTCCGGCTGCGCGCCAGCTGCTGCAGCATCTCCGCGACGAGCTCCGCGCCGTCCTGGTCGGTGAGCAGGGCCCGGGTTTCCCCCTCCGGCATGACGATCTCCAGCCGGCCCAGCGATCGGGTGCCGGCCGCGGCGCCCGATCGACCTGCGGCGCCCTCACCGCCAGCGGCTTCGATCGCGGCTTGCCTCCGCGCCTCACGTCGCGACTCCGCCTCCGCCCGGATCTGGGCACGCCGCTCCTGGAATGCGGCCTTCGCGGCGGCGAGGCCGCGCAGCTGCTCGTCGGTCGCGAACTTGTAGCTCTGCCGCAGCTCCGCAAGCTGGGCAATCTGCGGCGTCAGCGCTTCGGTCTGGGCCTCGTAGCTGCGCGTCAGGCTGTCCACTGCCTTTCGCTCCTCCGAGATCTGGCTGAGCGTGCGATTCATCTCCATGATCCACAGGCGCGGACTCGCGACGAGGCGGTTGGCCGCGGACAGGGCGTTAATTGCTTCCTTGGACATGTTTCCAAATGCAATTGCTGCAGCGTCGGTGGACTTCTCGAGATTCTTGACCTGTTCTCCAGCCTTACCCGCCTCGCCTCCGACCTGCTCTACGTTGTCGCCAGCGCCACCCGCCTCTTCGCGCAGCCGCCGCAATGCATCTGCTGCGAGATTGGCGCCATCGGCGGTATTGCGACCGGCTTCGGCGCCAGAGACGCCCATGGTGTCCAGGCTTTCCTTGACGCCAAAGACCGCTTCCATCACTCGTATTTCGGCCTCTACCCGCGCTCTAGATGAGGCATCGCTGTTGGCCGCGGCGGCGCGCATGGCCTCGCCGTAGCGCTGCGCGGCGGCACGCACGTCCTCGATTGCGGCCTCGCCGCGACCGGCGGCCTGGCGGATGTCGTGGAATGCGTCCTTGGCGGCCGCGGCGGCGCGGTCGAGCTCGGCCTTGCTGGTGATGCCCAAGCGGCGGAACGAGTCGTTGAGCGGGTCGACGGCGTTCTGGATCTCACCGACGCGCGCGCGCAGGGCGCTTGCGGCACGCTCGCTCGCGTCAAATCCGATCTTGCCCTGCTCGCCTGCGGCCAGAAGTGCCGCGCCCAGCGCTTTAGCCTCGGCCTCAGTCTGCGCGAGGTTCAATGCGGCCTTGAAGGCCGCTTCGATCTGCGCACTGCTGGAGTTGGCAGCCTCGGCAACTGTGGTGAAGCTGGCGATCGCATCGGCGCCGGCCGTCGTCACTTCAACGCCCCACTGCGACGACGCGACGCCCAGACGGCGCATTGCGGTAAGGAGCACGGTATCCAGAACCACCGCCGCGCCGCGGGGCGCTTCCTCAAACGTCGCGAAGGCGGCTGTCGCGTTGGTCTGCAGTTTCAGCAGCTCTTCACCACTCAGGCGCGCAAGGGCGGCCTCGAGGCCCTCGGTGACGTTCTTCGCCGCGCTGGCACTACGGCCCCCGATGTCCGATACAGCGACTGCCACGTCACGAAGGGCCACCGTGTCGTTGAAATCGAGATTGTCGAACAGCTTGCCCAGTTCGGTGCCGGCAGTGCGAGCAGACTTGTCGATTCCTCGAAGCTCGGTGGCGATCGCACGCGCGCCGGTGGAAATGCCGTTGTTCCGCAGCTTCGTTTCGACCTGATCGAGCGTTGACAGAACGAGACGCCACTGGTCCTGTGCCGCGGCGGCACGCATGGCGTCACCCGCGCCACGCGCCTCACGCACCACACCTTCGTAGTACTTGGCCGCTTCGTTCAGCCGATAGCGGTAGTTCTCCGCATCTTCGCGACCCAGTGCGTTGATCTCTTCCGCGCTCTGTATCGCGATATCCGCATTGGCCTTGTAGAGCTCCTGCAGCTGCCGGCCCAGCCTGAGATTCTCGGCCTGCAGCGATCGTTGCGAGCGCCCCCAGGCTTCGACCTGACGCTCTGCGTTATCCATGTCCGCGATGGTTGCCTTGAGCTCCCCCATCTGACGGATGGCCCAATCCACACCCAATACGGCCACGCCGATGCGAAGCTGGGTGGGCAGTGCCCGCAGGCGCTCCCCGAGCGTCAAGGTTGCGGCGCCCTGCGCCACCGTGGCGCCCGTCAGCGCCCGCGTCGCAGCGAGATTCGCCAGCTTCGCGCTGGTCAGGGCCGCGTACTGCGTGGCCAGCTGGACGAGCTTCAGGCCGACGTATGCCTTGCCCAGCAGGAAGACCGCCTCGGCGTTCCTCGCGAAGACGGCTGCGGCATCCCCTACGATCTTGACCAGCGGCGCCAGCTGCAGCGCGGCGTTTCGTGCCGACGCCGCCATGCGCACGATGCCGTCCGCAATCTGCTGCGCCCAGCGCCCCAGCGTGCCGTCGCGCTGCAGGCGCGCGGTCGTGTTGAGCAGTTCGCTCAGCTGCCCCTTGAAGTAGTCGAGCACGCCGCGGTTGGCGATGTCCTGCTGGAAGTCGCGGAAGCTCTCGGCCACCGATTTCCACAGGCCGGCGATGGTGCCCACCTTCTGCGCCGTCGCGGCGCCGCCGTAGGACTCCACCAGCAGGTCCATGATGATGCGCTGGGCCTCGGCCGTGCGGCCCGTGGCTTCCAGCTGCGCCAGCAGCGTCTTCTGGCTTTCCTCGAGGACGAAGCCCTGCCGGCCCAGCGCCTGCATGGCCTTGGTGGGCTCCTGCAGCGAGCGACCCACGATCTCGGCACTCTGCTCGAGCGAGATGCCGAGGCGCGCGGACTGGTCGATGACGATCTGCATCGCATCGGGGAACTCGCTGCGCAGGATGTTGGTGTACGAGAGCAGCCGGGTCTGGGCGTTGATGATGTCGCCCGACGCGAAGTTGCTGGTGCTGGCCAGACGGTCTGCCAGCTTCTGCAGTTCGCCCGCTGCGAACTCCGACTCGCGACCCGTGGACGCCAGCACGGAGTTCAGCTGTCCCAGCTCCTGCTCGGCGTTGCTGCCCTCGGTCACGATGCTGCGCAGGCCACCGATCAGCGAGCGCGCCGAGAAGAACCCGAACACGCCGGCCACCACGCCGCGCAGGCGCCCGAATACGCCGCCGGCGCCCTCGGCTTCCTTGGCGACACGAGCCGTTTCGTCGCGCGCCGCCGCGGCGCGGCCGCGGTACGCCTCCAGCGATTCGGCCGCGGCCGTACCCGATTGCGCGAATCGGCGGAACTTGTCGTCGCCCTCCGCCAGGCGCTCCCGCAGCTGACGCTGCGCGGTGGCCTGCTTTTGCACCACAGCCACCTGCTCGGCCACGGCAGTGGTGGTACGGCCGATGCTGGTGCGCAGCGCGCTCTGCGCCTGCTGGTAGTCCGCGGTGTTGACACCCAGGCTGCCAAGCTCGGCGTCGGCGCGCTCGAGCGCCTGCCACTGCTTGGTCACGGCCCCTTCGAGCCGCTCCACTTCATCGCGCGCCGCCTTCTGCGCGCGCACCAGCTCGCGGCTGGGCTTCTCGGTGTTGCCCAGCTCCAGCGTCAGCTGGTAGGCCGACTGGCTGGCCTGGTCCAGCGCCGTCTGGCTGCGCTCCAGCTCCCTGGTCAGCTCGCCGTAGCGCGCGGCCTTGGCCGCGGTCTCGTTGAGCTGCACCAGGTTATCGATCAAGCCCGAGGTTTCGGCCTGCGTCTCCGCCGAGACGTCGCCCATCTGCGACAGCGCATCGCGCAGCCCGTCGATGCCCTCGCGCCCTTCGGTCTCCAGCACCAGCCGGATCGCTTCTTCCATCGTCGGGCGGCCGCGTGTCGCCATGGATCAGGCACTCCGGTTCATGCGGAACTGACGCTTCAGCTCGGCGAAGTAGAAGGTGGTGAGTTCGGACAGCGTGGCGTCGCGCACCTGCCGCGCGGGCTCGTAATCAACGCCCGAGAGCATCCCGAACGGGCTGGGGCCGCGCAGCATGCGCACCGGCCCGCGACCGTGCCGCCTGCCGCGGCCGCTGTCGTAGCTGCGCACGCGGATGGCGCGACGCCCCTGGATGGTGGCCACGAAGGCGGAGTCGTAGACCTTGCGCTGGCCGCGCACGATCTCGGCCGAAGCGCCCGGCGCCAGCGCACCGCTCTTGCGACGCGCCGGCCCGCGCCAGCGGCCGCCGAACTCCATCAGCGGCAGATCGCGCGTGCTGGCCCAGATGGAGATCAGATCATCGCGATCGCCGCGGCGGCCCTTGGCGCCCTCGTCGATGCGGAACTTGCCGGCCAGGGTGCCGGCGCGCACGTTGTAGACGGCGCGGATGTTGCGCTTGGCGGCCGGCTCTGCGCGGCGCACCAGGCCCGTGGTGGCGCGCACCACGGAGACGTCGTAAGCATCCAGCAGGCCGCCTGCCACATCGGTGAGGCCGTGCAGATCGCGCGCGCGCCGGCCGTTCACGAAGAACTTCAGCGCGCTGTTGCGGTTGCGGATGCGGGGTGCCATATCAGCCAGTCACCAGCGCGCCGTAGCGGCGCAGCAGCTCGGCCTCGGCAGGCGTGGCGGAGTATGGGGTGTCGGCGGCGTAGGTCACGCCCTTGTGGCGATGACCGCCGCGGATGACCACGAGCTCGACCACCGGAACTGCCGGCTGCACATCGGCAGCCGGCAGGTCGGAGTCGCCGCCGTTGCGGGGGCGACGGGCCACGTCAGGCGGCCTGCTCGTACACGCGGAAGGTGTACGGCGCGGGCGCACCGGCCGGCACCAGCAGATTGCCGGTCAGCGTGGGCGACAGCGGCTCGGTGGCCAGCCAGTCGATGTCGTCCTCGACGCCGAGGCGGGCTTCGTACACCGTCAGCTCACCGTCCTCACCGCTGATGCGGTCCTCGAGGTCGCCGCTGATGTAGAACGATTCGAGCGGCGTTGCACCGCCCTGGATCAGCGTGCCGTTTACCGCGGCGTAGCTGTAGCTGATACTCAACGCATCACCGGCCTCGATACTGCCGCCGGCCTTCGGCAACACCTGCCCGCGACGCAGGTCCGCGGTGTAGTCGGTGCCGGCCACGAGCGGCGTGCCGCCCTTGGTCACCACCACGCTGCTGACGTACACGTGCTCCAGCTGGATCGGATGGCTGGCGCTGGCCACGGTGAACGCTTCGTCGGTGACGGTACCGGCCGACACCGCGGCATCTGCCGCCTGGCCACGCAGAATGCGCGCCAAGATGGCCGTGGGCAGCTCCTGCAGCTGGATCGACAGGCTGGTGGCGCCAGGCAGCTGGTCGCTGTGGATCGGCTGGTTGTAACGCCCGCCGCGGCGCTTGGAGTTGATCGTCACCTCGTCGCCCGGCTCATAGCCGAACTGGAACAGGTTGGTTTCGATCGGCTGATTGCCGTAGGGGTCGGTGGGTTCCGGAATCACCGGGATCAGGCTGCGATCCGGTGCCAACCGCCACATGCGGAAGTCGCCGGCGAACTGTCGGACTTTGGGTTGTGCCATGGGTGTTCTCCGTGGGCGGTTAAGCGGGCGAATGCAGTTCCGTCAGGCCCGCCCGCGCGGTGACCTGAGCGATGACGAACGAGGCGGCCTGTTCCTCATCGGTGTAGCCGCGCAGACGCGCGCCGGTGAGCTCGAACGAGGTGAATCCCTGCGGCAGGTTGGTATCGCGGCCGGTGGTCTTGAAGTTGAGCGCGCGGATCAGGTCGGCGCAGCCGCGGTGCGCGAGCAACTTGGCCTGGACGCCGGTGCGGCGCGGCACGACGAACTCGATGGTGATGTCGACGCTGGGGCTGTCGAATCGCTTTCCTCCAGCGGCCGGATCGATGTCGCCGGCGTCGATGAAGGTGCAGGCGTCGTCGGTTTCGTCGCCGTCCACCTCCTCGTCGTCCAGCACGACCTTGCCCGCACCGAGATCCGTGCGATAACCGGCGGCGGTCGTGATGCCGCGCACCACGTCGGCCAACGCCACGAGCGCGCGCCAGGTGATGGGCTCCAGCTCAGGCGCGGGCACGGCGCACCATCCAGCGGCTGATCGATCCGTCGTCCGAGATCGCGCTGGCGTTCTCGTAGCGGTCGCCGTCGACGTCGAGCACGCCGCCCTGCTCCGGGCGGTACAGCGCGCTCAGCACATAGGCCACCTCGACGCGGCCGGCGACCGTCTGGCGCACGTCGCCCAGCGTCTGGATGTCGCGGTCCACGTAGACGTCCACCGGCACCGGCATGGCATCCGGCGCTGCATTCGGAGACCAGTACAGGCCGCTGTCGGCCATGCCGGCATCGGCGAACGCCGCGTGCAGGTCCGCGTCCATCTCCGCGAGCGCGGCACGCTGGCTCACGGCTTCACCTCGGTGCCCTGCACCGATTCGATCTGCTGCAGGCGGCTGTTCGCCCGCTCGAGCGCGGCGCGGCGCTCGCGGGCCACCTGCGGACACTCGGCCAGCGGGCCCTCGGCGATCGGCTCGCGCCGGGTGAGCACGCTGTCGATGGGCACGTAGATCTTCCGCTCGACAATGCGCACCTCGGCCGCCGCGCCGGCCGGGCACGAGGGCGGAAGGTCCGCCTTGAGATCACCGCGGTCGCGGCCACAGGCCGCCAGCAGCGTGGCGATGGCGAGGATCAACAGGCAGCGCATCAGTAGCCCTCCAGGGCGGGACAGGAGCGGCCCACGGCCGCCAGCGCGGCGCCGCAGTCCGGCTTGCGGGACTCGGCCTGGAACTGCGCGGTGAAACGCGCGAGCGTGCGGCTGGCGTCCTGCTCGGCCGCTTGGGCGGCGGTGATGGCGGCCTGTCGCTGTGCGTCGAGCGTGGCGTGGTCGCGCTGCTGCCGCTCGTATTCGCTGGTCATCGTCTCCAGCGACGTGGCGCAGGTGTTGGCGTTGGCCGCATTGGTTTCGGCCTGGCGCTTCCAGGCATCGCGCTCGGTGCGCACCCGCCCCACCAGCTCGTCGGCGGTCTCCAGCTTCGCGGCGGCGGTGCGCGCGTTCGCGGACTGCACGCAGCCGCGCGTGCCGAGCGCCACCAGGGCCACGAGCAGCAGCCCGATCAGATACAGCAGCGGCTTCACGGTGAGGGCGTTCATGCCGCACGCTCCGCGAGGCGCGCTTCGTCGTCGCGCCGGTTGCACAGGCCGCGCTCGTTCACGGTGCCCACCCACAGCCGGCACATGCCGCGCAGCTGCTGCGCGATGCACGCGAGATCACCGGCCGGGATGCAGGTATCGCGGATCACCCGCTTCTCGCGGTTGCGATCGCCCGCCATGCTGCCGCCGCGGTTGTAGACCATCGACACCAGCGCACCGGCCGCATCGGGCGGCAGCGCATCCAGCCCGCCACCGAAGGACCGGCGCGTGCTGGCGTGATACACCGGCAGCGACACGTCCGCGAACACCTGCGCGGCGTAACCATAGGGCGTGACGATGTCGCGGTACGCGGGAAGCGCATCACGCGCGCGGGTGCCCACGATGCCGGCGGTGGTGGCCAGCCGCTCCACCTCGGCGTGCGCGTGCCACGCCGTGCGGATGTCGCGCGCGGTCGCGTGCCCGCCGTCGTAGCCGATGCCCCAGGTGATGCCGCTGGCGCCCTGCGGCCAGATGGGCCGGTCGAGCACCCGGCTGTAGTGCGCCGGGCTGCTGACCTCCCACCGGACGATCAGCGCTGCGGCCGCGGGCGACACCACCGGCACGGCCGGCGTAGCAGACGGCGCCGGCAGCACAGCCTGCACCGCGTCCTGCACGGCGACGATGGCCGGCACCACGGTTTCGGCGACGGCGGTTTCCACCGTTGCGACGGCAGGCGCGGCGGCGACGGCCGCCTCATTCTGCGCTGCCTCCACGGCAACGATGACGGGCGCGGGCGCCGGCGCGCCGGTGCACGCGGCCAGCAGACACAGCAGCGGGAGCAGGCACGCGCGCATCAGATGCCCGCGAGTGAATCGCGCAGACGAAAGCCGAGCAGCGGCCAGATCTTCGCGACGGCGTTCTGGCGCGCGATCTTCCGGCCCAGCTCGGCGTCGAAGTTCTCGGGGCTGGCGCAGGCAGACTCACCCGTGACGGTGAAGCCGTTGTCCAGCACCAGCACGCAGAAGGTCAGCAGGTCGAGCGGCGCAGGCGGCGCGATCGTCCCGCCCTCTTCAACGGTCAGCGCGGCCGCACCGGCGAATCCATCGCCTGCGGTGAAGTAGTGCTCGCCGGCGATCGCGGCTTCGATATCTGCCGGCGTCACGCGCGGCGCGGTCAGGCCCTTCGCTTGGATTTCCTGCTCGATGCATTCAGAAGTCACGACAGTGTTCCTTTTGGTCAGGAGACCCCCCGCGTCAGCGGGCAGGCCAGAAGAAGGCGAACGCGAGCAGCAGCAGCGCCAGCCACTCCACCCGGTCCTTGATGAGCAGACGCCACGCCTCCGGATCGGCCTCGTTGAGCACACGCTCGTAGAGCTCGCGCTCCATGACGTCGTCCAGGTCCATCCAGTAGGTGCGCTTGATCAGCCACGCGGTGGCACAGGCCACGGCGGCCCAGGCGCACATCACCGGGATCTCCGCCAGCCACGCCAGCGGATCGGCGCCGATGCGCACCACGGCGCCCAGCAGCACGTAGGCGACGATGGCAATCACGAACAGCACCGGCAGCCACACGACGAACTCCTGCCACTGGGACACCCACCCGCGCAGGCGCTGCATCAGATTCAACTTCGACGGCTCGCTCATGGCGTCCTCGCTGCGGATTCCACGGTTTGCAGGCGACGCTCGAGTTCGCTGATGCGCCAGATCAGGCCGTTGTCGACCTTGCTGTTCATCAGCTCGACCTTGCTGTCGACGCGCTCGACCTTCAGCGTGAGCGCCTGCATTTCCTGCTGTTGCTGCACCTGGTTGCCGCGGACGTCGGTGATCAGCCAGGTGATCAGCGAGCCGATGACAACCAGCAGCACGGGCACGACGAAGCGCGTGACGGCCTTCGCGAACGTGCTTTCGGTTGCGGTTTCCAGATCCATGGTCTTCGGCATGCTTCGTCCGGGATTCGGTGCAGGGCCCAGCCCGCACGCGCCACTGACGAGGGCGCACGCGTGCGGGTGGGAGGTGGCGTTACGCGGGCTTGGGCACGCCCTGGCCGGGGCACAGACGCACCAGCACTTCGGTGGTGCCGTTGCCGGCCGACTCGACGGCATAGCCGAAGTTCTCGACGTCGCCGGTGGTGGTGCTGGCCACGATCACGCGGCCCGGGCTGACGTCCCAATGCACGGGATCGCCGGTGGCGATGACGGCGGTGCCCAGCTTGGGCAGCCGGAACACGCCTTCCACGTGGACAGCAATGGTGTCGCCGACGGCGCCGTTGGTCACCGCAATGCCCAGCAGGCGCCCCTGCGAGACGACGCTGCCGCTGGTCACGGCGGCGCCGAGGGTGACATCCAGCACGCGGGCGTCCTGGTATCCGTTTTTCATGATGGTTCTCCGGGAGTGCGAGGGGTTGGGGGCAAGTGCTGCGAGAGCGAGGTGACGACGCGCGGGTGCGCGCTGTCACCCCCTTCCCGTCACGCGCCGGGGTTCTTGTAGAGACCGCGGTAGTCGGCGATGGCCGGTGCCGCATCCAGGCGGACCTTCCAGGCCACGCCGTCGACGGTGAAGCCCTGCTGCTGCTCGAGGTAGGGCGTCTGGTTGCCGTTGAGGTAGCCGATGACGATGCCGTCCACGTAGGTCGGGTTGGCGATGCCGTACCACGCCGCCGGATCGGCATCGTCCAGGCGACCGTCGTCGATCACCTCGAACGTGTTTTGCACGATGTTCGGCGTGGTGTTGTTGCGCTGACCGGCCGCGCCCACCTCGTACTGGCTGGCACGCACGGTGCGCGCCAGGCCACCCAGCGCGATCGGCGTGAGCAGAGAACGCATCGGCACACGGATGGTGTTGCCGTCGTTGTCCTTCTGGCGCGCCATCGCCACGCGCATGGCGTCCACACTGGCGGTGCTGATCGCGGCGCCGGTCAGCAGGTTGCCGTGCGCGGCAGAGAACAGCTGTTCGCCATCGGCGAGAACCGGGTTGCTGTTGAGCAGGTCGAACACCGCCTTGGCGATCGTGCGGCGCGCGGCCTGGCCCATCTTGCGCGGCACGTCGTCGAACAGGCCGAGGTCGTCATTGATGATGGCCTGGCGCGTGATCGAGAACAGGCGGCCGTAGGTGACGATCTGCATGGACTGCGACTGGTCGCTGAAGGTGCCGTACTTGAACTCGCCACCCTCCGGCACCTTGAGCAGGTCGGAGAACGCGCCCAGGCCGACGAGGTTGGTCGGCTTGAAGTCCGGCACGCTGACCGCGCGGGTGAACTGGGCGATCTGCTCTTCGGCCTCTTCGTAGCCGCGCAGCACGGCACGGTTGGCGGCGTCGCCCAGCAGCGACGGGAAATCGCTGGTGGAATGGGTGAACGCCAGGCCGACGATCTGCATGCGGTCCATGCCGCGCGTGTTGGTACCGGTGGCGGTCACGCACTCTCGCGCGAGGTCCGCCAGCGTGTGACCGCGGTACGGGTTGTCGCCCTGCGCCTCCGCGCGCATGGCGCGGGCCTCGATCGCGTTGAGCATCGCGGCGCGGGTCAGGTCGCGCTGGTCGCCGCCGGCGACGGCGGTGATGTTGCCCGCCAGCGGCGCACCCGACTGGCCCAGAAGCGCCAGCACGTGGCGGCCGGCGATGTCTGCGGTGACGGCCGGGTCGGCGTTGTCGATGACGCCATTGATGTACTCGGCCACCTGCGGGTTCGCCATGTGCGGCGCGGCGATCGCACGGATTTCCGTATTGCGGGTGCGCAGCGCGGTGATGGCGGCGGTAGCGGCTGCCGTCGGGTCGACCGGTGCCGGGGCAACGGCGGTGACGGGCGCGGCGGCCGGCGGCGTCTGGGTGGTGGTAGCGGTCGTTGCGGCCGGCGCGGCGTTGTTGGCACCGGCCTCGGCGACGATTCGGAGGTACTGATCGCGCATGGAGGGATCCTCGATATGGCCGATGGCGGCCTGCTGTGACGCCTCGGACAGCGAGGCGAAGACGGTCGGCGACAAGGCCGCGGTGATGTGCCTGCCGAGGCAGGCGGTGATGGGTGCGGGCGCGTTGCGCGTGGCCGCGAGACAGGAGTGGACGGCGACGATGCGGGCGCCGTCGTTGCTGGCCGTGGTCGCCGCGGCGGTTTCCTCGACGCGATCGGCGAAGCCGAACTCGACGGCTTCGCGGCCCGTGTACCAGTGGTCGCGTCCACTTGCGAGCAGCTGGGCGACTTCGTCGGCCTTGCCGGTCTTCGCGGCGTAGGCCTCGGCCATCGCGCGCGAATGCACGTCGAGCGTGTCGGCGAACTCGCGGAAGTCAGAGGCATTACCGGCCGCGATGGTGCTCGGCGCATGCAGCATGAAGAGCGAGGTCGGATAGACCACGACTTCGTCGCAGGCCATCAGCACGACGCCGGCGATGGAGGCGGCCTGCCCGTCGACGAATCCGACCTTGCGCGCCCCGTGCGCGCGCAGGGCGTTGTAGATGGCGATGCCGTCCGGCACCACGCCGCCCTCGCTGTTGATGCGCACGTGGATGGTCTCGGCGGTGATCTCGCCGATCTGCTCGACCAGGTCACGCGCGGACACGGTGCCGGGCCACAGCGATTCGCCGATGGCGCCGTAGACCATGACCTCGGCAGCGCCATCGGCCCGGGCGTTTACGCGCAGGAAGCTGCGGCGCTGCGTGCCTTCGCCGCCGTCGGCGCGAATGAAATGGTGGATGGCAGTGGTGAGCGTGCGGGTGCGCATCGGTCAGTCCCTCAGTGCGGCGGTGATGGACGCGGCGCGGATGGCGCTGCGATCTGCCTGCGCGGTGGCAGGCGCGGGCGGCGGCGCATCGCCCAGTTCGGCGCGACGCGCGGCCCAGTCGGCGCGCTCGCGCTCGACGTCGTTGGGGTTGTTGCCGTAGAGCAGCGTGTTCTGCTGCGGGCTGGTCCAGCCGCGGTCCTCGGCCTCGCCACGCCCGTAGGCTTCCTTCAGCGGGTCGATCCACGGCATGACCGGACGCACGTAGGTGCTGGCCGCCAAGTGGCGCAGTTCCCAGCCGCGCGGCAGGCGCAGCTTGCCGGCGAGTACGGCGGCCTCGATGAAACGCAGGCGATGCTTGCGCACGGCGAGCGCGATGAAGCGCTCGGCCAGCATCAGATAACCGCCCCACTGCTCGACCAGTTCCTGACGCTGCGCCGAGTACGTGCCGTCGTAGTTGCGCGTCAGGCTGCTGTAGCTGACGCCGATACCGCCGGCTGCCGCGCGCAGCTGGTCCATGCGCCAGCTGCCGGCGTTCGGGTTCGGCCGGTTGCTGTCGATCATGCCGATGTCTTCGCCCTGCAGCAGGTCGTCGAAGACGACACCGGGCACGAAGCGCAGTTCGCGATCGCCCGCTTCGGGCGTGACCATCTGGCCGGCGACGGTGCTGGCGTTCTCGCCGTAGCGGTCCGGGTTGCCCTTCTTGATGTAGGCGCACATCGACGCCGCGACCTTCGCCGCGATGCGCTCGGATTCTTCGTAGTCCTTGACGTCCTCGAAGCGCGACATGGCGCTGGCGAACACACTCAGGCCCCGCACCTGGTGCAGGCGCTTCGTGTTGCGAATGCCGTGCAGGATGTCCGCGCTGACGCGCTTGGTTTCCAGCATGGCGCCGTAGACGTCGCCGGGGTGCGTCTTGTACACGTGGTACGCGACCGCTCGCCCCCATGCGTTTTTCTCGACGCCCTGCAGGATGTTGCGTGCGGGGTCGGTCATGTCGAGCGGGATCAGGTCCGGCTCGATCATCTCGATGCTGTAAGGCACCGGCGTGCCGTGCACGAGACCGGGCACCGTGCCGATCAGGTCCTGGTAGTAGCTCTCGCCATCACGGAACCAGGTGCGCGCAAGCAGCTGCTGGCAGGCGCCGTAGTCGTGCATGGCGGTGACTTCAGGCGCGTCCCACCAGCTGTCCCACAGGTCGTCGATCTGTTCGGCCAGGCCGCGATTGATCGGCTGGCCGGGCAGACGCGGCGCCGCCAGCACATCGATGCCGCTGCCGACGGTGTTCTGCACCAGCACGTTGAGCGCATTGTCGGCGATGTCGAGATCGCGCTCGAGGTGGCGCGCCTGGTCGCGCAGCTGACGCGCGTCCATGCCGACGATGCTGTTGGCGCTGCCCCAGTCGCGGGCCAGCTTGCGGTGGCGCGACGGGCGCGTGACTTCGTGCGCGCGGGCCTGCACCTTGGCGCGGTCGATGACGGCCTGCGCTTCACGCGCTGCGCGATCGATGGCGATCGCCGAGGTCAGACGCGACTTGGCGAGCGATGCGCTCACGTGGTGCCACCGAAGTCGGCGACTGCCCACCCGGGCCGGCCCCGGCGGGCTTCGGCATCCGCGCGCGCTTGCCATTCGCGGCGACCGGCCCGGATCTCTTCGAGGTTGGCGCGCGTCAGCTCACGATCGCCGAAGCGGATGCGCTGGCCAGCCAGCACCTTCGCTTCCGCGTCGGTGTAGAGATCCAGCATCTGCTGCGCGGTTGCCATGATGCATATGGTCCGGACTTGTTTGTCCACGATCTAAAAAAAACGTGGACAACGCGCTTGCAAGTGATTGATCCGTAAGACCCGAAAAACTAATTTGTCCACGTTTACAAAAAATCGTGGAATCAGGCCGTTTTCAGCACCTTTCGGGGCAGTCCGCCGGGGAAAAGCTCATGCAGCTTGGAGCGCGAGACGTCGAACTCCTGCATGACCTGTTTGACGGGAACCCCCCGCTCCAGCGCTGCGCGAATGTGCAGCACCGGATAGTCGCGAGGCGCCGCAGGGAAGTAGGCCTGCTCGCCTGCGAAGCACCGCATCACTGAGTCGATGAAGGGCTGGGCCATCGTCGGGCTGACGCCGACGTCGCGCACCAGCGCATCTTCGATGCGCTCGCGCAGCTGCTGCTCGGTCTCGCGCTTGCGGATCACAGGCCCCACCCGTCGCGGCCGAGGCCGGCACGCGCGCGACGAGGCGGCGGTGTTCCACGCGAATCGTTCGGGGTCTTCACGGGTGCGGGCTCCGGTTGTGTTCCACGCGAATCATTGGCGGCAGGGGCGCCGGGCGATGCCACCAGGCGAATCTCGACCGCATCCCAGTCCGCCTTGGTGAACCGGTGCAGGCGCAGCTCCTGATGGTGGGCGGCGGCGTAGGCGTAGACCCATGTGTCGAGCGGTTCGTTGCGCGGGGCGCCCCGCTTCTTCTCGAACCGGTTCTTGGCAGGGTTGTAGGTCTCTGCGACCAGGCCACCGAGATAGGCCTGATCGAGCTGGTCGGACAGGTGGACCATGCGTGCTTCGGCGGGCTTGTCGGCATCGGCGGACAGACGGCTGTAGAGCAGGTGTTTGATGCCGACGGTGCCGACGTGCTGGATGTGGACGCCGCGCCGGTCGAGCTGGCCGCGGTAGTTGACGTCCTGCAGCTTGGCTTTGGACAACACCGGCGCGTTGTTGGGGACGGCGCCGAAGATGCACAGCGGCCGGGCGATGCGGCGCGCGCGGACGAAGTGCTTGACGGCCTCGGTGCGGTGGCCACCGGCGTCGATGGCCGTGGCCTGCACGCGCAGCAGGCCGCCGCGGGCGTGCTCGATGGGCTTGTTGAGCAGATCGGTCAGGCGGGTCCAGACTTCGGCATCGGCGGGGTCGCCGTCGAGCTCGACGTAATCGAGTATCCAGCACGCCATGCCCCTGCCCCACCCGACGATCTGCACGGCAAGGCGGTTGTCCTGCGTGTCGACACCGGCGGTGAGCAGCAGCACGCCGGCCGGCGCGGTGCGCAGATCGTAGCGCTCCACGCGATCGGCAATGACGTTGTGCTTGACCGCGCGCATGGCGGGGTCTTCCCAGGCCTCGGCGAGGCGGTCGTTGACGAAGGTCTTCAGCTTGCCGGGGTCGGCTTGGGCGTCACGCCACATGTGCACCAGATCAAGCCAGCGCGGGCCGAGACCGAGCGGGTAGTACAGGCAGTTCGCTTGGTAGCCGCGGATGCGTGCATCGACATCGCCAGTGGGAATCCAGCGACCACCCGCCAGCAACTGCGCCTTCTGGTGCTCTTCGATCACCACGCCACACTCCCGGCACACGTACCAGCAGCGGCTGGCGTCGGGCGTCCAGTGCAGGCCGGACCACTGCAGCGGCTGCGCGTGCCCACAGTCCGGACAGTCCACGTGAAACAGGCGCTTGTCGGATTTCTCCCACAGCATCGTCAGCCGGCACAGCCCCATCAGCTCGGGGGTTCCGACCTTGAGCCGCTTGTAGGTGGTGGGGAATGCCGAATTGCGACCGTCGAGCAGGGCCTCCGGGTCATCGCCGCCACGCAGCAGATTGGCGAAGCTGCTGAACTCGTCGCCCAGCGTCACCTTCACCGAGGTGGACTTCAGCCGCACCGGGTTGCCCGCATGCTCGATGTAGAGCTGGCCCCCGTGGAAATCCTTGAAGTGCCGGCGGTTGCTGGACTCCCGGCTGGCCACGCTGGTCAGCACGCGCGCTACCGCTGGGGTGGACTCGATCAACGGGCTCAGCTTCTGGTCGATCCACTTGTTCATCGACACTTCGCCGGGGAACGCGACCATCACCGGGCCCGGGTCTTCGCACATGGTGTAGCCGAGGATGTTGGTCTCGATCTCGCTCTTGCCGAACTGGATGGGCAGGATGGCCACGACGTCGCGCACCGGGCTTCGGGCGCTGAAGCAATCCATGATCTCGACCTGCAGCGGGTTGCGGCTGCTGCGCCACTGCCCGCCGATCGCGCTGCCCTTCTGGGAGAGCACACGGTTGCGATCCGCCCACTCGCTGACGCGCATGGGCTTGCGTGGGGCGATGGCGCGGGCGGCGGCGGTGTAGAGGGCAGCGGCGGTCATGCCTGCGCGTCCTTGCCGAGTGTGCGCAACTCGCGGGCGCACTCGTCCAGCGCGCTTTCGATGGCTTCGCCGAGGATGGCGCCGACCTGTTCTTCGGTCTGGGCAGCGGCCAGCGACGGCGCGAGCGTGGCTCGAAGGTTCTGCAAACCGGTACGCAGCGTGGTCACCGTGGTGGCGATGGCCGAGACCACCTCGTCGATCACCAGCAGCGTGCCGAGCTCCACCTGTTCGTCGCGGAGCGCCTTGCGTGCCAGCGCTTCCTCACGATCAGCCGCGGCCTTCGCGCGACGCGCGGCGTGGCTTGCGGACGGGCCGCTGGTGGCGAGTGCTTCGTCATCATCGTCTGCGCCATCATCCGCGCTGTCCAGCGCCGGGCCAGCCGGTCCGATCAGTGCGCCGCGAGTGCCGGCATGGCGGGCAGCCACCCCCGCCTTGCGCGGGTCGCGCGTGTCCTCGATCAACTGACGGCTCTCAGCGACGCGCACCCGCTTGCCGTCATCGGTCAGCACCAGGCGGCCGGCCTTGCGGAGCTCGGTGACGTAGCCGGGCTTGCAGCCGAGGTGGTCGGCGAACTCGCGGAATCCCATATCGACGGCGGTGGTCATGCGGCGGCCTGCGTGGAGGCGGAGAGGATCGCGCGCGATTTTTCAGCGCAGGGGGCGCCAGCGGTGAGGCGGGCGGCTTCGGCGAGGTGGTGGGCGGCACGGCGGGCGCAGGCCGCGGGGGTCTCGTAGGGGTTGCGCAGGGCGGTCTCCGCCGCGATGCGATGCGCGTGCGCCAGGGCGGCCTCGCCGTGGCGCACCAGGTCGAGCTGCCGGCCGTGCGACCGCATCGAGGAACCTCCCTCCATCTTCTTTCGAGCAACGAGTGAGAGGACGAGCGCGCGCGAGGCGGCACGGCTGTGCGGCGTGGTGTGCGCCGACGTGTGCGGGGATCGGAGTGCGCGAACCCGCATGGCTGCGCGGCTGTGCGGGGTGTGCGGCCTGTGCGGGCACATCCCCGTGCGCGGGCGCGGGTGCATGTGTGTGCGCAGGTGTGCGCATGCGCCTACACGGGCGCGGACGGTTTGGCCGCACAGGCCGCACAATCCGCGTGGCTGCGCGGTTTCTGCCCGCACAGCTGCCCGCACCGCTTCCCGCACAGGCCGCACAGCAGTAGGCGCGATCATGCGAGGCCCCCGCGGTAGTCGGCCATTGCGTTCTTCATGATGTGGATCTGCTCGCCCAGCCAGTCGCGCTCATCGGTGCCCTCGCGGGCGCGCAGGCCGAAGGTGAGGACGGACTTGGGGTGGACGACGGTCTGGCCGTCGAGGTAGCGGCGGCGCTCCGTGGCGAACCCACGCTTGCGTTCGAGCGTGTTGAGGAAGCGCTTCATCGGCGCGGGCTTCTCGCCGATGGTCGAGCACCAGCGCTGGTAGACGGCGTACCAGTCGGTGGTGAGGCCGGGGATGGCCTGCAGCTTGCCGATGTCGCCGGTGACCAGGGCATCGGCGAACACCAGCGGCGTGTCGCGGGCGAGGCCCTGCAGGGTGCGTTTGGCTTCGGTCTCTGGTGGACGTGTGCCCGGGTGGAAGTCGCCTAGGTCCAGGTGCAGCAGGTAGTCGTGCAGGGCCTCGATGCCGCCGGCAGCGATCTCATCGCGGATGGCGGCGTAGTAATCGGGCTTGCGTTCGGCAGGCGTCCAGATGACGCAGTGCCGGCGGTCGTCTTCCTCGAGCACCGCGGGCATGTCCTCGTTGCTGAGGAAGACCAGATTGCAATGGTTGGCCTCGTCGTAGGCGGCGATGTGCTTGGGATTGATGCGGATCTGGGTGCCGGTGATCAGGGTCTTGAGCTTGTTCTTGAGCTCGAACCGGTGGGCCTGGGCGACGACTTCGTCGGCGATCAGGAACAGCTTGCGGCTGGCCCAGTCGTTGTGTTTGTCGACCAGCGCGTCCTGGTCGAGGATGCGACCGTACTTGCCGTAGATCCCCATGACGCACTCGAAGAACAGGTTCTTGCCGGCGCCCTGCCCGCCGTGCACGACGATGGTGGTCTTCATCTTCGCGCCGGGGTGCTGGATGGGATACGCGACCCAGCGCAGCACCCAGTTGAACAGCTCGTCGGACCGGTTGCGCTCGTCGGAGCACAGGAAGCGCAGCAGATCGAGCAGGCGGTCGCAGTTGCCTGCACGCGGCGTGGTCGGCCAGCCGGACCAGAGGTTGCAGGTGACGGAGGCATCGGTGCATGCGGGATCGAAGCCGACTTCTTCCTGCCGGACGATGTCGCGCTCGGGGTGCTCCATCCAGGCCTTGTGCAGATCGGCGCGGATGCAGATGTTGCGCATGTCGGTGATCGGCAGCAGGCAGTGTTCCTTGCGGTCGAACACGGCACCACCGGCGGCGTAGACCAGCGAGAAACGCGGCAGCAGATCGTCCAGGTTCTGGATGGGGCGCAGCTTGCGGTCGTCCCCGCCCCCCGGGTTGGAGGAAGAAGGCGCAATGGCCTTCGGACGCCACGACAGCGCCGTGAGGCGGGCTTCCACCTGCGTGCGCGCAACGTGCAGGCCTTCGGCGGCGTGCAAGTCGTTGAAGTCGGTGAGCTTGCGGCCGGTGGTGCGGTAGCGCTCGATGCGGCCAGCGTCATCGGCGAACACCGGCGCGACCCAGGCACCATCGACGGCGATGGCTGCGGACGTTGCGGCGGTGATGCCGGCGTTGGTGGCGCTGTGCGCCTCGCCGCAGTGCGGGCACGTGATGGGATCGACGGACAGCACGACGCGGCCGCGGCAGTCCGGGTTGCGACACTTCGCGAGGACGTCGTCGTCGGCGGCGATCAGGATCTTCGCGCGCTTGTAGCGCTTGCGCAGCGCGGTCGCCACCGGCTCGAGGTTTCCGGCATCGAACGCGACGGCGACGGGATAGCCGGTGGCTTCGTGCAGCGTGGCCGCGGTGGCGTAGCCCTCGGCGACGATCACCAGCCAGTCGGGCGTGCCCAACAGATGGAAGTGTCCGCGCTTGACCAGGCCGGCCGGCCAGAACTCCTTGGCCGGACGCCTGCACGCCTCGGCCTGCTTCGCGCTGCGCAGGAACTGCAGGCCATGCATGCGGCCGCCGGTGTCAAGCAGCGGCACCACAGCGGTGCCGTTCTGCGTGTATCGCAGCCCGTGGCCGCGCACGCCCTTGCCTGCCAGGTAGTCCGATTCGGCGTCCGGCAACAGCCGGCTCCACGCTGCGTTCGCCCGCAGCGCCGCGCGCTCGGCCTGACGCTTGCGCTCCAGCTCGAGCCGGCGGCGATCTTCCGCCAGCCGCCGCTTGAGGGTCTCGCGCTGCTCGGCGCTCAGCGCCGCGCCCTTGGCCAGCGTCACCTTCTGCGCGTTGTTCTCGTTGCCGTGCCAGATGCCAAAGCTGCCGACGATGAGGATGTCGCCGGCCGTCGTGGGCATCTCGTACAGCCGGTACCAGCCGCGGCGCTCGCGCCCCCCGCCTTCGACGAGGCAGCGGACCGGCCGCGGGGTGCCGATCTCCAGCCCGCCGTCGACGAGGAGGCCGGCAGAGCGCAGTTGATTCAGGACGTCGTCGAGATTCGAAGCCATTTCAGTTACTCAAGACCCCACTGACTACCCTGCAATCGCGCGTCTGATTACCCGCGTCGAAGGCGGCCCGGGAGGACCCGCGCCCGGCTCCCTTAACATTTCGTTCGCATGCTTGACAGGCCGACGAAGCGCCGCGGAAATCGCGGACCAATCCCACCACCAAGGGGTGCGGGGACGCGATCACGGGCTCACCGCCGTGGAACGGGCATCGAGCATCCGCCACTGCATGCGCAGGTAGTCAGCCACGCGCTTCCGGCAGCCCACCCCGCCCGTGCAATCGGTCCGCGGGCAGGCTTCAGGTAGCTCGGCGATTGCCTCTTTCCAGTCCGCGCGAGGTCGCAGCGCAATGGCTAGTGCACGCCGCATGCAATGCGAGACGCTCATGCGCCGCGGCCCTCGCGACTCTTGCGCTTGCGAGCGCGGTGGGCCGCCGCAAGCACACGCTGTGCATGCCGGGCCATCTTGGACAGCGTGCGGATCTGGTCGTGCAGCACCCCATCGCCGAGCGTGCTCAGCTGGGCTTCCAGCACGCGCATGTTCATTCGCTGGTCGGCGATCGCAAAGGCAACTGTCGGGTGCAGGTAACGTCGACGCGGCGTTGCTCCAGCTCCGCCAGCAATGTCTCGCTCGAGCGAGGCGTCGGCGCTGGCGCCTGTAGCAGGCTCACCATGTCCGTGATCCGACGCCGCGATATCGCGTTCGGCGGCCGGTGTGTCGCACGCTCGCGGCAGCCCCGCGGAAGTTTCATGATTCACCGACGCCTCCAGGCAGCCAGGTGTGCGCTGCGCGCTTCGTCCGCAGTCGCACACGTCATACACAGGCGCGCACCCATCTCCGTGCGCATCGGCGCGATGGCCTCGCCGCAGCCTTCCTGTTCGCAGTTCGTCAGTCCCGGTGCACGTCGCGCCTGCTGGCGCGCACGGTGCTCCAGCGCGTTCTCCATCTGGCGCTCAGTCATGTCCGTGATGCGGTCGATCTCGTCAGGCATTGCCTGCATCCCCCTGGTCGTCGCCACGCGGCGCGGGCGGTAGTGGCATCGGCGCACCAGAACGGCGCGCCTCGGCGATGACGAAGGCCAGATAGCCTTCCTCGCCGAAGTCATAGGGCTGTGGATCAGCCACGCGGCCTCACCCCGCACACCGCGCGGCGCACATTGCGCTCGAGCCGGTGCGCCATCGTGCGCAGCTCGCGCAGGTCTGCAGCCAGTGCGTTGGCCTCTCCCAGCGTGACGCGGCCGTCCACCAGCGCGCCCAGTGTGGTGCCCGCAACGTTGCCTGCGTGCTGCCCGATGCTGAGCACCTTGTCCCGCATCGCCTGCAGTTCGTCGGTCCAGCCGCCTTCAGGCGCCGGCGGCACGTGGTCCACCGCCAGCCCGAACTGCGACGCCAGCGACTGGATCCAGCTGGTGGAGAACGCCTGCGTACCGGCACGTTCCTGCATCCACTCGGTCAGCAGCTCCGCCATCTCCATGGACAGCGACTCGCCCTCGAGCCCGCGCAGCTTCTTGCGCAGGCTCTCGCGGGTGATGGACTTGCCGCGGCGCTGCGTGAGGTACAGCGCCGCATCGCCCACGCCGCCCGGTGTATCGCTCACCGCGGCGTACAGGGCGTCGCGCCATTGAAGCTCGGAGCGGGCGCAGGTCACTGACCTGCCCCCTGATCGCGTACCGCGATCATCGTGGAACTGGATTCCTCCGCGCCTGAGCATGTCGCCGCATGGACATCAGATTCAGCGCCCTGCGCGCCTTCGACATCCGCACCGGTCCCGGCGCACCGGTCGCCGTCTTCTTTCGCCGGGCCGACGTCGTCGTTGGCAGCCGGCTCAGCGATCGCACCGAAAAGGTCAGGCCGCTTCACGACCGCCTGGAGCACACGCCTCGCAGGTATCGGACGGTCCAACTCCCACTGCGCGACAGCGGCCGTGGATATCTCGAAGAAGCGGGCAACCGATGCATCGGTGTTCTGCCCGAGCGCGTCACGGACTTGCCGCTTGGTAAGGGATAGGTTCATGGCGAGCGATACGCTAAGACCTCTTAGCGCCCAATGTCAAGCACGCCTAGCGTCGCGGTCGCTAAGCTGGCTTATGGCCCGGGACACACTAGGACAGCGCTTGAGTGCGGCGATGGCCGGCATGAAGCCGGCGGAACTCGCGCGCCGCGCGGAATCGACGACGGCGACCATCAGTAACTGGATGAACGACAACGTGCTTCCAAAGCACGTGAAGGCGGTGCAGCTGTTCAAGATCGCCGACGCCGTTGGGGCGGACGCGCGCGAATTGCTCACTGGCACCCGGTCGGCAGTCGCCGACCCGCGCGCGGAGTACGCGTCTCAGCCTGTGCAACTCGACAACTGGAAGATGGCTTTCCAGCTTGTTGCCGAGGCTCTTGACGACCGAGGACTCACGCTCCCGCCTGACAAGCGCGCGGAAGTCACGCTCTTGGCCCACGACCTGCTGGTAGAAGGCTTGCAGGCCGCAAAGGTCCTGCATTTCGTGAAGCGTGCAGCCGCCTAGGCGGTCAGGGAGGTCACATGAGGGACAAGGTATCCCAGCTGCGAAAGCTGCTGGGCGAGGCAACGCCGTCGCCGAGAATTGTCACGAACGATGCTGAAGGGGAAGCGTGGCGGAGGTTTCAGCAGTTCGAGGCCTACAGTGCCCCCGCGCCCTTGGAATCTTCGTGGCGAGCGATAGCCGCGCGCGAGATCACGCGAATTGCGGCGTGGTATGGCTGGACGTCTGAAATCCAGCGGACCTTGGACGAGACGAACGTCGACCTGCTCTCGGCGCTGAGCGATGAGGATCTGACACGGCTTCGCAACCGGATGCGGCACCTCGAGGACAACGCGAAGCACGGACTCGGCGCACCTGATGCCCCCCCGGCGACCTAGCGCCCGGTGATCGGGCCACCGCGCCGCCGCTTGGGGCCGGCGGCCGCTGCCTTGATCTTCGACCGGCTGACCAAGTACAGCGGGAAAGCCACAACCCAGAGAAGGATCGAGGATAGGAACCACCCGAGCGGGCCCATGTTGGCGATGCCTGGGAGCAGCCCACGCTCGGCTCCGATGGAGCGAGCGTCAAACCCCACCCAAATCGATGTCGCAAGCCAGATAACGACCACCAGCAATGATCCGTCCATGAAGCCCTCCTAAGTGACAGGGCCATGGTCTCGCGCATGGCCGCTAAGCGTCCACGCGAATTTTGCAAAGCCCGCTTGACATTTTGCTAAGCGTCCTTAGTATCGGCCTCGTCCCACCACGGGACGGCGGCCGGCGGGTCGCCTGCCGGGCCCACCCCTGACCGGCAACACGGGGCCTCCCCTCCCCGGTGACCCGCCTGCCGCCTCTATCACTCGATGGAGGCGCAGATGATCAACGAACTGCTCAACCAACCCGGATTGCCCATCGGCCTGGTCATCGGCCTCATCGTGGGCGCGCTGGGCATGCTCGCGGCCCTGATGGCGTTCGACGCCCTCGAAGACCGCGCCCTTGGCCGCAGCAAGCCGCCGGCCAAGCCCACGGTGCCGCCCGCGCTCCAGGCCAATGGCTGGGGCGATGCCAAGTACACCCCCAGCGCCCGCGCTGACATGCGGAGCCGGCCGCGATGAGCGGCGTCGATGTGATGGCGATCATCGACAAGGTCGCGATCTTCAACGGCGGGCTTATCGCTGACGACTTGGAGAAAGTCGAGGCCGCTCTGAAGGATCTGATTGCGACGGGTCGTGCGCTCTCTGCTGATCTGGAGCACGCCCTCGCAGTCGTCACCTTCAACGGCGGCAATGCGGCGGGCACCCCGCTGCGCGCATCGCTCGATGCATTCGACGGCGCCCTCGCCCGCGCCACCGGAGCGCAGTCATGAGCACCCTCACTGACACCATCCGCGCGCACTACATCGCCAGCGTGGACGCCGGCCGCTTCGACGGCGACGGCCTGGACGCCCTGCTGGCCGAGGTCGAAGCGCTCCAGCTTCGCGCCCTCGCACACGCCACCATCGAACCCGCCACTCAGTCGAACGACGGCTACCTGCCGCCCGCCGTGTTCGGCATCCAGACGGGCAACGCCGACCTGGTGGAGACCGAGCACAACGCACACGTCCGCGCGATGCAAGCGCGGGAGGCGGTGCTCCGTGGCTGAGCAGACCACCGGCCTTGTCGTGCGGCTGGACTCCGTGCGCCACGCGCTCTGGCAGAACGCCTTCACCGGCCGCGACGAACCGCGCGAGCGCGTGATCGCCCGCGTCATTGCCGACACGCGCGACGGCTTCCACCGCTACTCGCCGCAAACGGCGAACTGCGGCACCCAGGCGCCCGCATGAGCACACCCCGCCGCCACGGCCTCGCCGTCCACATCGCCGACACCACGCACGGCATCGGCCGCCCGCGCGCACGCCGCCGCAGACGCCTCGCCGGCTGGATCCGGCTGGCGCTCGCGCTCGTCGCTGTCGCGCTCGTTGCCTGGGCGCGCACCCGCTTCTGATCGACCCACACCACAACGCCGGCCGTGCCGGCAGGAGATTCGCCATGTCCGAGACCACCACCATCGCCGCTGCCGGCACCACCACGCAGCCCCGTTTCGCCGCCTTCAATGCCGCCGGCAATGCCGTGGCGCTGGGCGCCGAGGATCACGTCATCACCCGCGACACCAGCACCGGCCTCGAGTACACCGCCGCCGGGCAGCGCGGCGATTACCTCGAGCACGACCCCGCCATGCAGGCGTGCACCGCAGTGGCCATTGCCGGCGGCGGCTGGCGCGCACCCACGCGTGCCGAGCTGATCGCCATTACCGATATCACCCGGCACGCGCCGGCGATCGATGCGGAGGCGTTCCCCTTCGTGAGCGACGACTGGTACTGGTCCAGCGATCTCACTGCGTGGTCGTCGTCGTCCGCGTGGGGCGTCTACTTCAACTACGGCGGCGTCGACGGCGCCCACCGCGGCGACGACGGGTTCGCGTTGGCCGTGCGCCGCGCCGGTCAGTGATTGGCCTCTCTGCCTGAACTTCGGAGCACGCACATGCCCACGAACCCGTACACCCCGCAAATCCGCGCCGCACTGCTTGCCGCGGCCTCCGCGCCGCATCACCGCCTGCGTCGATGCGCGGGCGGGTTCACCGCACCGCCCGCTGAGCGGGTGCGTGCGGGTGGGCAGGCCCAGGTGCCAGTGTTCACCCGCCGCACCGTGCTGCGCCTGCAGCGCGACGGCCTGCTGGCCTTCGATGACGGTACGGAGTATTCCCCCACCGTCACGCTCACCGACATGGGCCTGGACGCCGCGCGCGACCTCAGCAGCACCGAACAGGGAGCGTCCGTATGAGCCGGGTCAGCGTCAACATCTGCCGCGAGATCTCCGCGTATATCGACGAGGACGTCGACCTCGACGTGGAGACCATCGCCAACGGCCTCAGTGATGCCGACAAGGTCACGCTCGTGTCCAAGCTCATAGGCGGCTGCCCGCCGGGACTCGGCGACGGCGATGCCGCGCGCCGCTACAACATCATCGAGCGCGCCTACACCGCCGCGCTCAACATGCCGGAACTGCCGCGCGAGATTCGCGACCTGTTCTGGCTCGTGCACGACAGGGCGCTCTGATGAGCGGCAAGACAGGCAGCAACGGCCGCTGCGAGCGCATCTACACCTTCCTGCGCGCCAATCCGCGGCCGCACACCATCCAGGCGATTGCCGACGCGACGGACGCCCAGCACGACGCCCGCATCACCGGCATCACGCTCGCCAGCATGGTGAAGCGCGGCTACGCGGAACGCGCCGGCGGCGGTCGCAAGGATGCGCGCTACCGCGTGGGCGAAGTGATGCCCAAAGCCATGCGCGCGCGAACCGCCGGCCCGCGACCCAGCGCAACGGCTGCGCCGCGGGCGACGTCCTCGAGCACCAGCGTGTCACCCACCAACCGCGACCGCAGCGCTCAGATCGCCGCCGACATCGCCGCATTCCAGGCGCGCGGCGGGCGCATCGAACGCCTCGGCCCAACGCTCCTCTTCCGCACCCCGCGAGACGCCTCCAATGACGACTGACATCACCGCCCTCACCGCCATCAGCGGCCCCGAGCTGCTCGACCAGCTGGCCGACGCCGAATCCACCACCGGCCACCACATCAACGCCGCGCACTTCCGCGAGCGCGCCCAGCAGTGGGCCGCGGATCAGCGCCGCATCGCCGAGCTCGAAGCCGAGAACACCGCCCTCGACCAGCGCCTGCGGCGGATCACTGCCGCGGCCATGGCCGCCTGACCGCGCTACGCGCGCACGGGAGATGACGTGAACGAAGAGACCATGACGGATGCGCTGGCGGTCGAGGTGTTGGAACGGCGCATTGCCGAAAGGCATGAGGACTGCAAGACCAGAAAGGCGCTCGAACACGCAGCCGCCCGCCTGCGCGGTGAGGCGGCGCAGGGTGAGCAGAAGCCGTTCGGCCACTACTTCTCCGATGACCCTAAGTCGTTCGCGATGCCTGGGGCTGGATTCAAGGTCGGTGCCGTGCCGCCCGCGGACGCAGTCAATGTGATCGCGCTCTACACCCGCCCGCAGCCTGCCGCCGTCGCCGGGGATGCGGTGCAGTCCGACTTCGTGACGATCGAATCGCACTGGCTGCAGACCATCCTGTCGGCCGCTGCGTTGCTCGAAGGCACGGGTAGCATCCTCGACAAGCGCGAGGCCGAGGCGCTGCGAAAGATGGCGAAGTCGGCCAAGCCTGCCGCGCCCGCCCCGGTGGCCGGTGATGCTGTGGCGTACTGGCTCGCGGTGGACTCGGACGGGACGGTTAATTACGGCCTGACCACAGCCGACGCCAACGACGGTGAGGCGTCGCGCCAGCAGGTGAACGATTTCATCAACGAGACGGACCCGTCGCAGCGAATCGTGGGAGTCGCCGCCCTCGCGCAAGACCGCCCGGTGGCCGGTGATGCGGTGCGCAAGGCCGCTGCCGCACTGCTGGACAAGCTGGTTTCAGTTCACGGCAGCTCAGAGTATCAGGCCGTTTGGCAGATCGCGCAGTTGCACCGAGGCCGCTACACCGGTCCGAAGTACGACGAGGAAATGACCGCACTGGAAGCCGCCCTCGCGCAAGACCGCGCAGCGCAGGGTGGTGCGGCTGGGGTGCCGGATGCGATCGAACTACTCGACGTGCCCGCTCTGCCGAGCGATTGGGGCAGCAGGAACGGCTACAAGTCCGGTTGGAACGATTGCCGCGCCGCCATGCTCGCCGCCGCGCCGACGCCGGACGCAGAGGGGGAGGTGGGTCATGAAGGCTGAACTGAAGCCGTGCCCGTTCTGTGGCGGGAAAGCCGAGCGAATCGACTTCGGACCCGGCGATGGTGAGAACGAGGGCGGTTCGTGTATCGCCTGCACGCAGTGTGAGTCCAGCGGTCCAGTGGAGTTCGGCTACAAGGAGAACTTCGTCTCCAACTGGAACACCCGCGCCCAGCCCCCGGCCGTCGGGTTGGATGTCACGGACGCGATGGCTACCGCAGCCGCGCGCGAATGGTGCGCCCTGACTGACACCTCATTCGACCGCCTGACCTCATATCAGCAGCACAGGGCGATGGAGGATTTCCGGATCGTCCTCAAAGCCGCGCTTCGCACTGGCGGGGGTGCGTGATGCCGATCACTGGAGGCTTCGGAACGCGCTTCGACGTTGCGACCGGCTGCGCACGCGCCTGGTACATAGGCAGAGATGGCGTGCAGCGGTGGGTGGACAGCGATGCACCTTGTGACCCGCCGCGCGACGACACGGTGCGCGGTGCGATGGAGGGCGACACCGATGCCTGACGCCCCCACCATGCGCCCCTACATGGCCTTCGCCGGCGAGCCCGAGCACGGCGCCGTGCTGGTGCTGGCCCGCGACTGCCGAGACGCCAAGCCCGTCGCCTACGGCCTGCTGATGGCGCTGTTCGACGTCGACTACACCGAGGTCCGCGTGCGCAGGCTGCGCGAGCACCGCGACTGGCTGCTGAGCCTGGGCAACCCCCGCCATCTCGCCGCCGGCCGCGCACACGGGCTGATCGACGTGCCGGCGTGCACCGCGTGCGGGCTCTGGCACGGCCCGCTTGATGCCGACGGCCGGTGCACCGCGTGCGCTGCGCTCCAGGTGACGGAGGCTGCCTGATGCACGCCTCGCTCGGCACCACCGGGCTGCACCACGTGCCCGGGTTCGTCGCGATCGAGCCGCTCTCGAACGTGGCCGCGCTGCCCAAGGCTGCGCCGGCCAATCGGACGCGCCAAGGCGCGTGTGCCGGGCTGCCTACCCTCGTCGTCTATGCACGTTTCGTGGCCTGGGCGATCGAGCGCACCCACTTCCCGATGCCCGAAGACGTGACCGCTCGCTTCGAGGTCAGCAAGGCCACCGCCAACCGCTGGCTCAACTGCCTCGCCGAGGCCTGCGGCGTGGCGCGACCGAAACGCGCCGCCAATGGCGACTTCCTACCCCCGGAGAACCTCGATGACTGATCCCTGGGCCCACCTCGAACAGAACTTCGAAGCGCGCATGCGCCGCCAGTCGAGCGAACGCGACGACGGGCAGACCAGCGATGCCGAGCGACGCCCGCCCACGCCGCGCTGCGACCGCACGCGTGACATGTTCGACGAGGGCAACGCCTGATGGATGCCGCCCTGGTCGCCATCCTGCGCCACGCCCTCGGCACCGGCGAGGACGGCACCCGCCCGCCGTTCCGCAACCACTTCGTCACCGGCGAGGGCAGCACCGACCACCCGCTCTGCATGGCGCTGGTCGAGCGCGGCCTCATGACGCGCCGCACCGGCAACGCGCTCAGCGGCGGCGACGACATCTTCAGCGTCACCGCCACCGGGCGCCTGGCCGCCGCGCCGGCCGAGGGCGATCGCGGGTTCGTGCCGCACTCGCGCAGCCAGCAGCGCTACGCCGACTTTCTTCACGCAGATAGCGGCCTCTCGTTCGGCGAGTGGCTGCGCGCTCGGCGCTACAAGTTCTCCAAGGAATCGACCAATGGCTGACGGCAACCAGCATGCTTTCCACCTGCCCCACCTCAAGGCCACGTCCCGCCTGCGCCCGGGGGAGATCGTTGTGGACCTGTTCGCCGGCGGCGGCGGCGCGAGCACCGCGCTGGAACAGGCACTCGGCCGGCCGGTCGACATCGCCATCAACCACAACCCGTGGGCGGTGAGCATGCACGCCGCGAACCACCCGTACACCCGCCACCTGTGTGAGGACGTCTGGCAGGCGGACCCGGTGCGCGAGGTTGCGGGCCGCCCGGTGGGCTGGCTGCATGCCTCGCCGGACTGCACGCACTTCAGCCAGGCCAAGGGCGGCCAGCCGCGCAGCGGCAAGGTGCGGGCGCTGTCGTGGTGCGCAGTGCGCTGGACCGGCAAGACGCGACCGCGGATCGTCAGCCTGGAGAACGTCCACCAGATCCTGAAGTGGGGGCCGCTGGTGGCGAAGCGCTGCAAGGCCACCGGGCGCGTGCTCAAGCTCGACGGCACCGTCGCGGCACCAGGCGAGCGCGTGCCGGTTGAGCAGCAATTCCTCGTGCCGGACAAGCGCCGTCAGGGCGAGACGTGGCGCAAGTTCGTCGCGGCGCTGCGTGCGCTCGGCTACCAGGTCGAGTGGCGCCGGTTGAAAGCGTGCGACTACGGCGCCGGCACCAGCCGCGAACGCCTGTTCCTAATCGCCCGGCGCGATGGCCAGCCGATCGTCTGGCCGGCGCCCACCCACGGCCCAGGCCGCGCGCACCCGTATGTCACCGCGGCGGACTGCATCGACTGGTCGATCGCGTGCCCGTCGATCTTCACCCGCGCGAAGCCGCTGGCGGACGCAACGATGCGGCGCATCGCGCGCGGTATCCAGCGCTACGTGATCGACGCCAAAGAGCCATTCATCGTGCATGCCACACACGGCGGCGAGCGCAGGCCGCATGGCGCAGGCGAACCGCTACCCACGATCACCGCCGCCAACCGCGGCGAACTGATGGCGGTATCACCCACCATCGTGCAGTGCGCGAACGCGTCTGCGAATGGCGTTGCCGCCGGATCCAATCCGCTGGGCACGGTGACGTCATGGCCGAAGGGCGGCGCACACGCAGTGGCAGCCGCGACGCTGGTGCAAGCGGCGCACGGCGAGGGCAAGCCGGGCGGCGTGCAGCGATGGGGAAGCGGCGCGCGCGCGATCGAAGAGCCCGCCGGTACGTTCACCGCGTCCGGCAGTGGCGGCTATGCCTTGGCTGCTGCCACGCTGGTGCAGACGGGCTATGGCGAACGCGAAGGGCAAGCGCCGCGCGTACCCGGGCTGGACAAGCCGATCGGCACGCTCGTCGACGGACAGAAGCACGCAGCAGTGACTGCGGCACTCGTGAAGTTCCGCGGCGACAGCGATGGCGCAGACGTCCAGGCGCCAGCGCCGACCCTCACCAGCGGCGCCGGCGCCGCGCGACCCGCTGGCGCTGCGCATGCGCTTGGTCTGATGACGGCATTCCTCGAACAGGCGGCCGGCGGACCGAACAGCAACACGTCGAGGCCGCGCGCCGCCACCGAGCCGGTGTCGACGATATCCACGAAGGGCAGCCAGCAGCGCCTGGTCGCCGCCAACATGGTGACGCTGCGCCGCAACTGCGACGGCGCCGATGCCGCGGAGCCGGTGCGCACCATCACCGCAGGCGCCGAGCACCACGCGTTGGTCGAATGCACGCTGAGCCCCGAGCACGAGGCCGGCGCACTGCAGGTGGCAGCGTTCCTGCTTCGCTACTACGGCACGGGCGGCCAGCTGGCTGACGTCCGCAATCCAGCGCACGCGATCACGACGAAAGACCGCCTCGCGCTGGTAACGGTGACCATCAAGTGCACGCCCTACGTCATCGTCGACATCGGCCTGCGCATGCTCCAGCGCCACGAGCTGTTCCGCGCGCAGGGCTTCCCGGCCGACTACATCATCGACCGCACCGCCGACGGCCGCACGCTGTCCGTGAGCCGCAGCGTCAGCATGTGCGGCAACAGCGTCAGCCCGCCGCCACAGTGCGCGCTCGTGGCCGCGAATGCAGACGCGATCGACGTCGATGCGAGGGCAGCATGATCGGCGATCGGATCCTTCAGTATCCGGACCTGCAGGAGCTTTGTCGGCCAGGCGAGAAGCCACGGCTGACAACGGTTGCCAAGTGGGCCGACGATGCCGGTATCAAGTACAAGTACGACGGAAAGGGCGGCATCTGGACGACACTGGGCGCGTTGGAGACAGCGCTCGGCGTCGCGCCTGCCGCCAATGACTCGCCCTACGACGCTGCCGCTCTATTCGGAGGGAAGTGACATGGCGCCCCGTGGTCGCAAGCGAAAGGCAGACCCTACGCTGCCCAAACACATTGCCCCCGATTTCGAGAAGATTCCGACCGGCCTGTACTGGGATGGCCGCTGGGGCGGTGTCTGGTATGCGTTCAATCCACCAGGCATGCGCCCTCGCCGATCGAATGTAGCCACGCACACGGCCACCCTGGCAGATCTGCATGCGATCGCCGAGGCCCGCAGCGGCAAGACCAGCAGCCGCCTTCTGCGAGGCCTGACAGAGGCCTTCGCGAACAGCCCGCAGTGCAAGCGCCTCTCGAAAGACACGCGCGACGACTACGCCTACTGCGCCGAGGTCGTCACGAAGTTCAAGCTGCCCGCCGGCGGCCTCGTTGGCGACCTGGTCATCAAGCGGATCACCCAGCCGGTGGTGCAGGGCCTGGTCGATGCGATCGCACGCGGCCACAAGCGCGACGACACGGGCAATCTGATCCCGACACCCAGCAAGGCCGCACACGTCCAGCGCTACCTGCGCCGCCTGTTCCGCTGGGGCATGAACCGCGGTTACAACGACATCAACCCGGCCGATGGCATTGAGCTGCCAATCGAGCGCAAGCGGCGCGTGCTGCCCGAGAGCGATGCTATGAACGCCCTGATCGCATTCGCGCGCCAGAACGCCGGCGGCCGCGGCACGAAGAACAGCGTGGCGCCGTACCTGTGGGCCTGCATCGTGATCGGATATCGCGTGCGGTTGCGGCCCATCGAGGTCCGTACACTCACCGACGCCAACGCGGTCGATCTCGGCATCGTCACCAACCGCCGCAAGGGCAGCCGCGACAACATCACCACCTGGTCGCCGGAGCTGCGCGAAGCTTGGGACTACCTGGTCGCCGAGCGGAAGCGGATCTTCGAGAAGCGGAAGCGACCGACCCCGATCCGCGCGGAGGACCGCCCGTTGGTCGTCAACATGACCGGCGACGCGATGCTCAAGAGCACCTTCAGCTCGGCTTGGCGCCGCCTGATCCAACTGGCCACAACGAAGGGTGTGCTGACTGAGGCTCAGCGCTTCGGCGCCCACGCCCTAAAGCGCCGTGGCATCACCGACACACCCGGCACGCGACCCGAGAAGCAGCTGGCCAGCGGCCACGTCAACGAGCACATGCTCGAGGTCTACGACTTCGACCTCCCGGTGGTGGCGCCGGCAGGCCCCAGGCCGAAACCTTAAAGTCCCAACGAACTGCTGCTCGAGGTGCGGTAATGACCGACGCCAATGTTGCCATACGGGCCCGACCACTCAGGCCCTAAACTGAGCAACGTCGCTCCGACAGACTGCGGGGAAAGCAATGCGTGCACGCGCGAGGTAATGCGCATGGGAAATTCGTGGTCCAGACCGGAGAAACTGTTTAGCTTTGCTGCGTAGTTCGCCGCATCTCCGATCCACACCAAATCAGAGTCATTCCGAACGCCGGCCTTGCAGGCGAGAACCTCACCCGTGTCGATGCCAACCGTGTAGAGCAAAGGCTGATGATCGCTCCAGACCGCTGCGAACGTCGGATTCACGATCATATCCATGATGTGCTTGAGGTTGAGACCACATCGAACAGCACGATCTTCCTTGCCGTCGCCGATAAAGATTCCCATGACCCGGTCGCCGTCGTAAGCGCGGATCTCCCCACCGTTGTGCCTGATCAGCTTCGCTGCAGCTGAGAGAAACGCCTTGTAATACGAGGCAGCCACCTCGCGGCGCACTCTACCCACCATCTCTGTTGACTTACTCAGATCCGCATAGAGGATGCACGCAGATATCAGCTTGCCGACGTTTCCACGTGTTAATCCGTCGAGATCAGGAACAACACGGCCCTGGGTGATCTGCCAAGGTGCAACTGCGATGCTGGCCACCTCGTCGATAAGATCTGTAGACACGGTCATGTGGATGCTCCGGCGATAGCGACTCCCAGAAGCCAGAACACCATGGCCAAGCTCCCGAAGAGGAGCGACCGCTTCACGTAGCGATGTTTGACAGTCGCGATGTCCGCATTGACGTAGATCTGTTGGACCAAGTCTTTCGCGATGGCCTCCGCGTCAAGAGACGCGGCGCGATCAATGAAGCTCAGTACGTCCCACTTAACGATCCCACCGAAGTAGATGTCGGATGGGTACTGGTACTCAGTTCTTGGCAAGAAAACGCATAGCGCCATTGCAAGGCCGACGCACATAAGCGCGCCCCCCAAAGCGAGCAGCGCCTTGATCCCCGGCGTCGGATGAGTCGCCTCAAGTGCGGCTAGAGTGACTGTGAAGAGCGCAATGTAGACCGCTATGAGGGCGCCGGCCTTAGCGTCAGCGGCCGATATCCAGTGAATCTGGCGCTCCAAAACCCATCTGAGGTGACCGACACGCTCTTCCATGCGCTATGACCACAAGCCTGCGAGCCACGTAATTTAACGCACTTCCGCACAGCAATTCATCAACTTAGGACGGGCAGCCCCGTAAATAAAATAGAGTTAAGTAATTGAATTCAAAGGGAAGCGCGGCTAACTGTTAATCAGGGGGTCGTTGGTTCGAGTCCAACTTCGGGCGCCAGAACAGCAAAGCCTGTGCAGCAATGCGCAGGCTTTTTTTGTTGGCGTCCAGAGCGCGCGCCGTCTGTGGGCATCATGGACAGGGACGGCATGCGCCGGCGCGTCGGCACAGCGTCTATGCGCGAGGCAGCAGGACGCGCGATCCGTGTTGCGCCCCTGCGAGAGCATGACCGGTTGCCGTCCATCGCGAGCCGTCAGCCAGGGCAGACGACGCGCACCGCATTACTCGACGCAGAAAAATGCCGCGGCTTGCCGCGGCATTTACAGCCGATCCGATTACCAGCAGTCAGTCGCAGTCCCGGTCGGCGCGGGGTCACCGGTGACGCCCTTCTGGCCAGCCTGATTGATCGTCAGCGTCCGGCAGCGCGCATCCGCAGCTTGTGCCCCGGTAGGCGTCGCACTCAATGCGAAGACGTTGGGATCTGTCTCATCATCGGTACGCGCGATGGTGTAGCGCGCCGTACCCTGGCGCGGCGAGCGTGCGTCGTCTCCGGTCACGTTGAAGCCCTGGTACGAGCCGCGAACGGTACGGTGCCGCTCTGCGCGCTGCGCGAGATCCACAAGATCCGCCTTGGCCTGACCTCGATGCCCTTTGCGCACCGCATCCTGGTACGACGGGTAGGCAATGGCCACCAGGATCGCCACGACGGCCACCACCACCATCAGTTCGATCAGGGTGAAGCCGCGCAGTCTTGACGGGGTCCGCATGGTGCTCTCTCGCAGGATCATCGGGGTCATCTCAGTTGACGCCAGGACTGGCGGCCACAAGGTCTGGGCAGAACGAAGGCACCCGGATACACCACCACCTGGCACTGCTCGAAGGTGGGGCAATCGACGCCCGGGGTACATGCGCCGGGGGTGCCGGGCGCACCGGTGATGGGCACAAGGGGATTAATCGCGGCCACCGAGTTGCTCGTCACCGGTGCGCCGCCCTGGTCGATACGGATTCCGCCACAGTCCGCCCCTGTGCAAGCTGGCGTCTGCGAGGGCAGTACCTGCACGTTCGCCAGTGCACCGGAGCCCGACAACAGATCGAGCGCGTAGACGAAGTTGTCACCGCCCGGGTTGCAACTGTCCTCGGAGGGCGTGAACGTCGTGAAGAAGACCCGCCCGCTCTGGATCCGTGGCGTGGCGATGAAGCGCTCCCCGATCGCTCTGTAGAACGCCGGCTGTCCCGCGGGCTGGGTGTACACCTGGAGATCCAGGTACCAGCCCCGCTTGGCCTGCGGCCCGTTGTAGATCACCCGGGCCCGGCTGATGCTGCGCGTCACCGTGCCGTCAACGGTCGTCTCACCGGTGATCGTCTGCGGCTGCAGCGCGCTACGTCCGCCGGTGACCGGAGTGCCATTGTCGAACACGGCGTACAGCGATTGCACGGTCGGATTGGCCGGCACGTTGTTGTCCCCGTTCGGGCCGCCGAACAGGTACCGGCCAGTTCCGAAGTACACCATCACCCCAGTGCCAGGGCCCGCAGCGACGCGCATGCCTCCCGTGATCGGCTGCCGCTCGGTGCCGATCTGCGCGGTGAACAGTGCGGCTCCGTTGTTGGCGACCCCCCAGTTGTCCTCGTTCGCGCTCGCAAGGTCGAACTTCCAGAGGTTGCCCTGCAGGTCACCACCGTAAACCACGTCGATCTTGCCGTTACCGCTGCGGTCGATGGCGGTGATCTGTCCCAGCCCGTTGTAGGGGTCGGTGGCGTTCGCGACGCAGGCGCTGGAGTGCGGCGCCGCGTTTGCGCAGGCCGTGTCGTTGGTGCCCGCGCGATTGCCATCATTGGCGGTGATCTTGCGGATCACCGCGCCCGTCATTGCGTTGAGGATGTAAAGCGACGGATCGCTGCGGCGTGCGCCGTAGCCATTGCCGAACAGCACGCCCCACTCGCCGTTCTCGAGCGGCACGATCAACGGCTTGCCGTACACGTGGCCGATGTCGGAGTCGACGGTCGAGTTCCGCTCCCACAGCACCTGGCTGTCGCCGAAACTCGACGGGTTGCTGACATCGAGCGCAAAGACCGACCGCGCACCACCACCGGTCGAGCCGACCAGGATCGTCGACCAGTCGGCCCCCGTATTGCCCGGACCGCTCTTGACATCGCCCACACTGATCTGCCCGTCCACGTAATAGCGATGGTCATACCGCGCATCCTGCAGCGGGATCTGCCCAAGGTTGCCCAGGACCGCATTCGGGATGAAAGCGAACATCTCGCGGCCCGCACCCAGCCCGGCGCACGAAATTCTTGGATCGGTCGCGCACGGCACGGTATTCCCGTTGAAGGCGTGCAGCATGCCGTCGTTGGCGCCGACGTACACCATCGTCGGCCGTGTGCGCTTGAGATCGAGATACCCGCTGCCCGGATTGCTGCCCGTCGCCACACTGGCGTAGCCGGCGAACATCGGGTCCGACGTTAGTCGATGGATATTTCCGTATCCGACATCTGACCTGGGCGCCGCGATCACCGGCTCGGAGTTGATGATGCTGCCGATGACCGAGCTGCGGTTGCGCAGCGTGCCGTTTCCACGACCGAGCTCGAGCGACTGGTCACCGCGCAGGTAGGACACGAACTGGTCGGCAGTGTAGCCAGTGCTGCCGTAGTGACCATTCGTGATGCTGGCCTGGGTGATGCCGAGCTTGCCGAGCTGGTCGGCGTTGCTCGCGCCCAGATTGCCCACCGCAAAAGGTGCGCGAGTGACACCACTGGCCGACGACGACGTGCCATCCCGTGCGTCGACGATGGTGACGATGTTGCGGTCAGCTGGGAGCGGAAGCTGGGCACGCGCATTCCACAGGGGGGCGCCGACCGAGCCGTCGGGGTTGATCGACAACGCCGTCAGGTTGCCGGTCCAGTCCTTGCCGTTGCGTTCGCGCTGGAAGGTCGGCTGAAGCGTGAAAGACTCCGCGCCCACGCGGGCGCCCGCCAGGGTGCGACTGCCCGCGTCGAGATTGCGCGAGGCGATGTCGTCGAATGCCCTGGAGAGCTGGTTGCGCAGATTCAGCGGATTGGTGACCAGGAAGTAGTTGTCCGGCTCACCCGTCGGCGACGTCGTTGGCTCGGGCGCACCATACTTGGCCGCGTACCAGAGCGGGTCGCGCAGCTGGAGCGCCGGGGCGTTCGAACTCGGGGTGAAGTCGCGCGTCGAGTTGAAACCGAGTCCCTCGTTGCAGGGCGCGGTGCCCATCTGGGTGGCGCACTCGCCCGCCCAGCGTCCTGCAGGCGTGTTGAGCAGATAAGCGGAAGATGCCTGGTTGGAGTTGTCGCGATCGCGCACTTCCAGATACACACCGTCACGCGTCGTGCCGGAGATGATGTAGCCCATGTTCTGATTGGCCGAACCGGCGGCGTACTCCGAATCCAGCGTCACCGTCAATGTGTTGTTGCTGTTGGCGCGGATCTCGTAGCGGACGATCGCGTCCATGTCGTGATCGTTGCCCTGCTCCACGTCCTCGTAGTTGATGCGGAACACCGCGTACGGACGACCGCCGTTGATCGTGGCGTTGATCGGCGTGCCCGGGAAGTTCGCATATTCCTGTACGTAAAAGTCAACGATAGTGTTGGTCGGCTTGCGTGTCCCGTCGCCGAACGTGCCGCTGACGGTCTTGGCGAACGGCACCAGGGTGACCCGGCCATTGCCGATCGGAAACTCGATACGCGGCAGGGGCGAGGCCAGTGCGATCGCGTAGGTACTGAGGCGCACGTCGGGTGCCGCATTGGCGTTGAACCGCGTATTCCGCGCGAAGCGGGCGACGCTGGCCGAGTAGTAGGTCCCGAGCTTGCCCGGCTCTTCCGGTGACAGACCGCGGATGTTGCCGAAGCTCGAGGCGGACTTCACCGTGGGATTTCCGTCGCTCACGGTGCCGGCCTCGCCCACGAACACGTTGCGCGCGCCCGCGCCGAACTCGGCGTTCCAGATCGCCTGGCCCTCATTGGCCGCGTGGAACCCGGCAATGCTGGTGGGTGTGTTCCCGGTCGTGGTGATCGCACCGGAGAATGCACTGCCAGGCAGATCGCCGTCGTAGCTCGGGTTGATGTCGCTGATGACCGTCTGGTACGGCCGCGAACAGGCTGGATAGTTCAGGCCCGTGCCCGTGCGCAGGTATGGATCCCGCCATGCCGGCGCCGGCAGACCAAGCACTTCGTCCTCGTTTCCGGCCGTACTGCCGCCCTCGACGAAGCGCGGCGTCGCGCCCGTCGCACCGGCGAAATAGCGCAGGCTTTCGTACATCATCTCGGCAATGGGGTTGCCCCACATGCGGCATTCGCCGTTGTTGATCGGACGATTGCCGATGGACGGACAGTTGCCGTTTCCGTTGCCCCAGCCCCAGTTCGCGTCGCTGCTGAAGTTATCCGTGGTGTTACCGCTATAGCCGCCACCAATCATCCGTAGACGGTCGATGCTGCGCACGATGCCATTGACATCGGCACGGAACACGCCCGTCTGCGGATCGATTTCGGTCGCGAAGTCGGAGATGTTCCGGCGCAGCACGCCGCCTTCCAGATTGTTGCGCTGCGAGCCTGTGATCAGGCCGAAGTACATCCGCTGCGATTCACCATATTCATGCAGGATGCCGGTCGGCTTGACCGAGCCACCGGGATACACTCTGCAGGACGCATCGCGAAGCGCCGCGTCCGAGGAGCAGGTTTCCACACGTACGAGGTAGTCGTCGCGGGTCACCCCGCCGGTCGTCGGGCGCAGGTTGTAGGTGGTGATCGTCGTGCTCCTCAGGCCACCACTTCCGGTATCCGCGAACACATTTCTCCAAGTCGATTCGCAGGACCCTTCACCGTTTCCGGTGCAGGTCCGGAACTGCAGCTGATAGCCGTCCCCGCCAGTCCCTTCCTCGTGACGGAAGGTAAAGGGGTACACGCCCTCCGCGTAATTGACCACGGCTGTCCTTTCCGCGTTGCTGCAGGTGCCGAAACCGCGTCCGCCGGTCGTGTAGCAGCCCGCCTCCGCCAGCACACTCCCATTGGCTCGCCTGAGCTGGAAGTCGATGACATCGTCGCCGTCCACTTTGAACTGGTAGCGTCCGGCCGGTATCGCGAACTGGCCTTCGATGATGGTCAGATAGTTGTCGTCGGGTCCAAAGGGGTTGCAGTCGTTGTCGCGACAATTGATCGTGCTGATGGGCCCGCTGCCGTAACGGTTTCCCGGAATCGCATAGTTGCTGACAAGCGTGTCAAATACGGCTCGACTCCCAGGATGCCCCGGATGCGCCGGGGCGGTTCCCCCACCGGTACAACTGACACGTTGGTTCGCCGCGTTGACGCAGTTATTGCCCGCGACCGGACCCTCGATCGACAGCCAGTTCCACACGCGGAACGGGGACTGCCGCAGGACCCGGAACCGCGGCGCCTGGTAGTTGGGGAACAGGAACGAGTTCGCGCTGCCGGTCGTCGTGGTGACCGCGAAGAGGTGATAGCGGTCCTGGTTGGGCAGCGGAAGCGGCGCGTAGTCGGCGATGTGATAGCCGTCGCGCGCTTCGCTCATGTATTCCTTGCCCCAGCTGTGCGCATCCTGGGGGAAGAAGGCGCCCTGGAGAATGGTCCGCTCGGCGGTATCGACCTGGCGCCAGCCGCCATAGAGCACGCGCCGCAGGGCGTCCATGCGGGAGGTGGTGAGGTAATTGAGGAAATCGCCGCTCCACTCGTTGGACCGGCGGCCGCAAGTCTTGTTCGGTGCGGCCGCCGCCGGCACGAAACGTCCACCCTCGTTGACGTCCCAGCGGTAACAGGCGTAGGAATTGAAATAGCCGTAGTAGTCGATCTTGAAGCGGGACACGCCCGGCTCGGTGGGCTGGGTGTCCTTGAGCACCCAGCCCTTGTAGCCGACATCGAGGACGCCGTCGCCGTCGAGGTCCGAGGCGTCGTTGTAGGCCTCGTAGTAGTTCTTGTGGTCCTTGCCCATGACCAGCATGTTGAGCGGCGGCACCGCGTCGCGGATGTACAGCGGCGACTGCGCGATCGGCGGCGGCTCCCCGGCGTAGAACGCGGGATCGGAACGCAGTGACAGGCTGAAAACACCGATGGCTGCCAGCAGCAGTCCGGCGGCGCCGTAACGGACGAGGTTGTCAGAATTCATGATGTCGTTCCGTCCCGATCAGGGAATGAAAACCGTATCGACCGTGGCTTCCGATGTCGGAAACAAGGCCCGGTCACGGGAGTACGCGGTGATCTGGTAAATCTGGTCGGTCCGCTCGGCCTCGTCGGCCGGCACATCCAGCGCCCCCCACGAGAAGCAGAGGTCGAGCCGGCGGACGTGCTGGACATCCGGATCGTTCCATGCGGCGAGATTGGGCGTGGAGCTGCAGTCGTTAGGCGACAGGCTGGTCGCTGGATTTTCGCCTGCCAGCACCTGACTCTTCAGGGTGTTCTCCGTACTTCGGGCGCGCGACTCCGCCGCCTGGAATGCCATATTGGTGGCGGTGTAGTTGGCCGACATTCGTTCCTGCAGACTGGCGACCTGCAGCGCGACGATGCCGATCAGCGCCATCAGGATCAGGATCATCAGCGCGACGTACAGCACTGCGCCCGACTGTTGCTGCCTAGAGTTCATGATGTTTCTCGTGTCCGTCAGTTGCCGAACAGGCGGTTGCGTAGCGCCACGGTGTCTTCGTAGACGGCGCGGTAGTGGGTGTCGTCGGGGGGCGCGATGATCACGCCCAGCGCCGAGAGCCGCGTCACATCATCGTCGATACGTTGCGTGGCAGCAGCCGGATCGGGGCTGCGCGCGACAAGCCCGACCTGCACCAGTCCTACTCGCCGCCAGGCGTGGTCATAGTTGGCAGCGCCCGCCGGCTGAAGCGCACTGGCAACCACGCTTGTACCGATATTGCCGGTGGGGCGCCCCGTCAGGGTGGTATTGCTGTCCTGGCCGAACTGGAGCTGCATCGATTCGATGCCCTCCACCAGTTCCTCCTTCGTAGTGGACAAGCCACCCGCGCCCGGCGCTGCCCAGTAGCGCAGCCGATACAACGCGGGATTTCCGCTCGCGTTGAGTCCGATGTAATACGCGATACTTTCCGCGCGATACACCATCGACTGGCCTAGGGTGAATTGCGGCACCGTATCGAAGGTCGACCGGTTGAGACCCGAGGTCTGCACGGTCATTGCGGTGCCGGTCCGTGATGTCGCGCTGAACACACCCGCCTGCAAGCAGTCCGAGATACCGAAGAGCCCCGGATTGGCATCGCCTTCCAGCAGGGGTGCGAGGTTAGCCACCTCGATATTCGTGGGGCTTCCCGCGGTGAAGGCCGTGACCTGCGCACCCGTGGGCATCAGATAACGCAGAACGACGATGTCGCTGCCGGCAACCGGACGCCCGACCGTGCCGGCGGTGAGATCGGTGTAAAGGCGGTTGGGAAGTTGAGGCTGCCAGTTGGTCGCCGCCGTGGCCAGTGTCGGAGCCGTGGTCAGTGACAGGGTATCCCCGCTCCCGGTATTGACCGCGTTGAACGCCTCGATGCCCCGATCGAACCGCAGCGGATCGCTGGCGCCGCCATAATTGGTCGCAGGCGCAGGTCCGGTGCCGAACTGCTCGTCTTCCGACAGGAACGTGGACAGCAGTGCGGGGCGCGAGGACGTGACATTGGATGGGAGAAAGCGCGCCTGGTCGTTGACGCAGCCCATATGGCCTGCCATGCGCAGATCGCGCTGCAGAATGTCGATCGCAAAACGCCCGTTCTCCTGTGTGCGCGCGAGGCCGGAGGAGAGCTGATAGGCGGTCCTCGAACCCGCGAACACCTGCACGAGGCCCAGGATGAGAAGCGACCCGATCGCGAGCGCGACCATGAGCTCGATCAGCGAAACACCTTTTGCATGGCGTCGGCGCGTGGACATCATAGGACGGTGCTCAGTTCGACCCGACCGGCATCGGCCAGCGCAGGCATATTGGCTTCGGTCCAGTGGACGGTGACGGTCACGGTCGGATTCAACGGATCGGTGCCCAATGCGACGCTGGCCCATGCGTCGGGCCCCAGCGCCTCGCGCACTTCGCAGCGCCAGCGCGTCACGTTGTTGGCGGCCGTCATCTGCCCTTGGATGGCGCATCCTGTCTCCTTCGTCGGCACTACTCCCGCGAAACTCGCCTGATTCATCACGTAGATGGAGGCGAGGGAGCGATTGGCCCGCATCGTATCGAGGAGTTCACTGGCCAGATTGACCGCGAGGGTGCGCTGGTGCGCGCTCTGGGTGTAGCGCAGGTTCATCGTCTGAAGCAGGGCGAGTCCGAGCAGGCCGACGCCGAGCACGACGAGTGCGATCAGCACCTCGATCAGCGAAAAGCCCGATTGGCGCCGTCCGGCACCCGACGGGGGAAAGCCGTGGCGATGGATCATGGGCAGGCGCTCCTGACGGTGGAAAGCTGTCCGACAGCATTGAGCGTCAAGGTGCGCAGAAGCTCGGTGCCTGCGGTGCAGCCGACCGGACTGAGTGTGATCGTCACGACGCCCTGCCTCGGGCGTCCTCTGGAATCGAAGCTCACGGCATCCAGCGCCCCGCCCGCATTTGAAACCGTCAGCGCCATCTGCGGGTGCGGGTCGATCACACGGACGACGGTATCCGCCGCATCGAACACACCGAAGTCAGCGGTGCCGCCGTCCGCCCAGACCAGCCAGCCGCTGTTCCAGTCGCTTCCGCCGCAAGACGCGCCACCGTCGGTGGTTGGACACATCCCACCGCCCAGTGTGGTCCTGATGGCTTCTGTGCGGGCCAACGACGTGCTGCCAATCACCTCGTTGGTCATCGTGGCGACCCGGTTGGAGCGGAGCGCGCCCTGGAAGCTCGGCAAGCCCACGGCGAGCAGGATCGCGATGATCGCGATCGTCACCAACAGCTCGACGAGCGTGAAACCCCTGTTACGCATGTGCCACGCGCCCCCTGCAATAGATACCACGGCCGGTCCCCCGGGCCTGCTGGAGTCTAGGTGTTAACCGCTCGGTCGCAAGCGCTCCCGGACAGACGGTCTGCCGGCCGGGATAAGCGTCAACCAATCAGTGATGGCGAAGGCGCTCAGGCTCAGGCCACCACCTCGTAACAGGGCTTGTAGTCCCCGGCGATCTTCATGCGGCGCTGCTCGACGAAGGCGCGCAGCAGGGCGTCGAGGGACTGCATGATGTCGCGGTCGCCGTTGATGCGGAACGGGCCGAACTGCTCCACGCGGCGCAGGCCGTCTTCCTTGACGTTGCCGGCGACGATGCCGGAGAACGCGCGCCGCAGGTCGGCCGCGAGCTCGTGCGGCCTGCGCCCGTGGTGCAGATCGAGCCCGGCCATCGCCTCGTGGGTCGGCACGAAGGGGCGCTGCAGGTCGAGCGGGATCGTCATCGACCAGTTGAAGTAGAACGAATCCTTGTGCGCGACCCGGTACTCCTTGACCTTGCGGATGCCTGCCGCCATGCGCCGCGCGACCTGCTCCGGGTCCGCCACGATGATTTCGTAGCGTGCCGCCGCCTCGTCGCCCAGGGTGAGGCGGATGAACTGGTCGATCTGCTCGAAGTACGGCGCCGACGCGGTCGGGCCGGTGAGGATGAACGGAAACGGGATGTCCCGGTTCTCCTCCTGCAGCAGCAGGCCGAGCAGGTAGAGAATTTCCTCCGCGGTGCCCACGCCCCCCGGAAACACGATGATGCCGTGCCCCAGGCGTACGAACGATTCGAGGCGCTTCTCGATGTCCGGCATGATCACCAGCTGGTTGACGATCGGGTTGGGCGACTCGGCGGCGATGATGCCCGGCTCGGTGATGCCGATGTAGCGCGCCGGATACTGGCGCTGCTTGGCATGCGCCACGTTCGCGCCCTTCATCGGCCCCTTCATCGCGCCCGGGCCGCATCCGGTGCAGATGTCCATGCCGCGCAGGCCCAGCTCGTAGCCGACGAGCTTGGTGTAGTCGTACTCGCCGCGGTTGATCGAATGCCCGCCCCAGCATACGACGAGGTTCGGATCACCCGGCTGCAGCAGGCGCGCGTTGCGCAGCAGGCCGAAGACCGCGTTGGTGATGCCGGGCGAGGTCTCGAGATCCCGGGCGTATTCGGGGCCGAGTTCGATCGCGGTATAGGCCAGGTCGCGCACGACCGCGAACAGCAGCTCGGCGACACCACGGATGATCTGGCCGTCGACGAAGGCCATCGCGGGCGCGTTGGCCAGTTCGATCCGGATGCCGCGGTCCTGCTGCAGCACCTGGATGTCGAAATCGGGATAAAGCTCCTGCGCCGCGCGCGGATCGTCGGACGCGCTGCCGCTGGTCAGCACCGCCAGCGCGCAGCGACGCAGCAGGTCGTGCATGCCGCCGCTGGAGGCGTCCTTGAGCCGCGCCACCTCGTCGCGCGACAGCACGTCCAGGCCGCCGCGGGGATAGACGTAGGCATTTACTGTGGGCAGCGCCGTCGCCGCTCCGATCTCGTTGCTCATCCTGTTCTTCTTCTGGTGCTTTTGTCGGTGCGGCACTGTAGCGCAGCCGTCCGCGCAAACGGAAACGGCCGGGTCGCCCGGCCGTTTCGCGTTTCACGTGTCCGATCCGGGGATCAGAACTTGTAGCGGAAGCTGAGCTGCGCAGCCCAGCGCGAGACGCCGCGATCGTCGTAGATGTTCGCCGCATCCGGCGTGTTGAAGCGGTAGACGTACTTGCCGTCCGGACCGATACCGCCGTACTCGACGATGCCCTTCATCGCCGGGAAGCCGACTTCCTCGATGCGGCCCCAGTCCTTGTTGATCAGGTTGCCGACATTGAGGATGTCCAGCGCGACTTCAGCCTTGTTGCCGTTGAAGAAGCCCGGGAATTCCTGCGAGATGCGGATGTCGAACTGGTTGACCCAGGGGTTGCGCGCCGCATTGCGACCGGCAATCTGGCCCTTGTGCGAGCGCAGATAGGCATCGCCGTCGACATAGGCCCAGAACGCCGCCTCTTCCGCGGCCGAACCGAAGCGCACGTCGCCAGGACCCGACGGAATGTACAGAAGATCGTTGAGTCGACCATCGCCATTGGCGTCGTTGTCGAAGGTGTAGCTGAACGGACGACCCGAACGGCCTTCGTAGAACATCGCCACCGAGGTGTTGTTGTCGCCGAAGAACGCACGCTTCCAGGTCAGCGCCGCCGAGAAGCGGTCGCGGATCTCGTAGTTCGAGCGCGAGGCCTCGGCCTCGTTCGCCTGGAACACTGCGGTGTTGCCGAGCTGCGAGCCCGAGGTCGAGCTGGTCAGCGCGCTGACCTCGGTGGCGCGGGTGAAGGTATACGCCAGCTGCCAAGACCAGTCGCTGTCGTTGAACGGCTTGTTGAGGGCGAAGGTGTACTGCTGGCTCTCACCCTCGCTCGTCGGGCGCGCGATGATCACGTTGGTGAAATTGCGGTCACGCCCCGTACGGGCATCGACGTTGGACACGAACCCCGTTCCGCTGGCGCGCGAGCAACCGGTGGCGACGCCTCCCGCATTCGCGACCACGGCGCCTTGGACATTGAAGCACCGCGGATCGTAACCAGCCGCGTTGTAGTAAAGCGCGCGTCCGTCCTGCCCCGTGCGCGTGGCGCTGCCGAGATTGAGCTCCTGGTAGTAGATCGCTTCTTTGACCTGGGTCCAGACGCCTTCAGCCGACGCCACGATGCCCCACCATGGCAGCTCGGTGTCGAAGGCGAGATTGGCCTTCCAGACCGCCGGCTGACCGAGATCGGGATCGATGAAATCGATGGCCTCGGCGCCGCTGTTCGCCGTCGTCGGGGGGCACGGCCGACCATTCTGGCTCACCAACGCGCACTGCGCGGCGGGATCGGGGTTGAACCCGTTGAACCCGTTGGAGAACAGATAGTCGACGTAGGCATCACGACCGTAATTCGAGAACCCGTTCGAGAGCCACACACTGGCCGCGGCGCCCTGGAACAGGCCCACGCCACCCCGCAGCTGGGTCGGACGATCGCTGTCGAAGGTGTAGTTGAAGCCGACACGCGGCTGGAACAGGCCGTTGCCGTCGATCGTCTGGCTGTTGTCGAAGCCGAACGCGGCGAACGCACGCGGGTTGTAGAAAGGAGACCCGCTGACGCGCGGCTCGTCGTAACGCACGCCGAGGTTGAGCGTCAGGTTGTAGTTGATCGCCCACGAATCCTGCAGGAACAGACCGACGTTCTTGAGGCCGAAAATAGCGGCCATGTTGTTCCGATCGCCTTCGCGCGGATAGAACAGCTGGTAACGACTCGCGTTGCCTGCCTGGAAGGCGTCGATACTGTCGTAGGTGTACACACCATTGAGCCGACGACCGAAGAGGTTGTAGATGTCGTTGTCTTCGTAATCGAAACCGAACTTCACCGTGTGGTCACCGAGGAACAGGTTACCCGCGAAGAAACCGTTCCAGGTCTTGGTGCCGAGTTCGTTGACGTGGGTGTTCTCTTCCGTCCCCAGGTTCAGCGTGTTGTTGCCGATGCGCACCGAGATCGCCGGCAGGTCGGCCAGCGGAACGCGCGGCACGAAGTAGTCGCGGTAGGAGACCTTCATCTCGGTCGAGAAGATGTCGCTCCAGTCACTGAAGAGCTGCGCCGTCGACGTCTCGATCTCGTAGTTCTTGACGTAGTGATAGGTATTGAGCGCGAGCGAGCTGTTGCCGAACCCCTGCAGATACGCCTGGTTCTGCTCCGACTTCGCATAGCGGAAGCTCGCGCGATGGTTGTCGTTGATGTTCCAGTCGATCTTCAGACCGTACTCCTCGGACTCGGTGTCGAGCGCCGGGAGCGCCAGCGAACCGGCATCGAAACCCCAGGTATTGCGCGCAATACCGATCACGCGATCGATGTCGCCCTGCGAGATACCGACGATGTTGCTCGCACCCGAGCCGATCGGGCCATAGCTGGAATTACCGATGAACAGCTCTTTGCCGGTGTACTTCTCGTAGTTGGCGAAGAAGAACAGACGATCCTTGATGATCGGACCGCCGAAGGTCAGGCCGTAGGTGGTCTCGTTGTCGAACAGCACCGGGCGGATGTCGTTCTGGTTCTTGCCGGACCAGTCGTTGTCGCGGTAGATGCCGTAGACGGTGCCGCTGAAGTTGTTGGTACCCGACTTGGTCACGGCGTTGATCACGCCGCCCACGCCGCCGGTGATCGTGACGTCGTAGTTGGCCACGTCGACGGCGATTTCGTCGATGGTGTCCATCGAGAACGGCTGACGCGGTGCGGCCAGACCGTTGGACTCAAGACCGAAGGTATCGCCGCTGTTGATGCCGTCGACGCGGATCGCGTTGTAACGCGGGTTCTGACCACCGATCGAGATCTCGTTGCGGGCCTTGTCGGTCTGCGAGACGCGCGGATCGAGGCGCGCGAAGTCCTGCAGCGTGCGGCTGATCGACGGCAGTGCCTCGATCTCGGCGCTGGTGACGTTGGTGCCGGTGCCCATCTTGTTCGCGCTGAAGAGTTCCGAGCCCCCGCCGATGGCCGTGGCCGTCACGGTCTGCAGCGTCGTCATGTCACCCGTCAGCGCGGTGTTGACGGTATTGACCTGGTTGAGGTTCAGGTAGACGTTGTCCTCGGTGCGCGTGCCCTCGCCCGCCTTGGTCACCGTGATGGTGTACGGACCACCGACGCGCAGGCCGCGGGCGTTGTAGCGGCCGCTGGCGTCGGTGGTGGCGCGGCTGACCGTACCGGATTCGGTATGGACGATGGTGACCTCAGCGCCCGCGACGGGCTGGCCGCCGGCGCCGGTAACCTGGCCGCCGACACCGGCAGAGGTGCTCTGCGCGAACGCGGGAGCGGCGGCGAGTGCGACGATCAGGCCGAGCGACAGCTTGGAAAGTCGGGCGCGGTGCATCTGGGTCATGGGTGTAAGCCTCGGTGCGTGGAGTGCGTCGACGCCTCGCGGCGAGCGACGTTCAGGACATGGAGCGAAAGTGGGACCCCGGCCGGTGGCGCGCGGGCATGCCGTGGTTAACAACAGGTTAACATGGTAGGCCGCGCAAATGACAGTGCCGTGACACCGACGATGCTACGCAAGCCACTGAGCTGACTCGTTTTTATCCGATGTCGAAGAAGTGGCCGCCAAGTCCTTGTCGCGCCACGGTCACGTGCTCAGCCGGCGCCCGCTCCGCGGAGAAACCCGACCAGCCCATCGAGCAGCATCTGCACCGAGATGGCGACGAGCAGCATGCCCATCAGGCGCTCGATCGCGGTCAGTGCACGCAGGCCGAGCAGCTTGTAGAGGTAGGTCGCCGAGAACAGGATCGCCGCCGTCGCGCCCCAGGCGATCAGCAGCGCGAGGCTCCATTCGCCGAGGCGATCGGGTTCGTTGCTGCCCATCAGCATCACAGCGGCCATGCCGGAGGGGCCGGCGACGAGCGGAATCGCCATCGGCACGATGAAGGGCTCGCCGTCGGGAATCTCGCCCATCAGGCCACCTTGCGGCGGGAAGATCATCCGGATGCCGATCAGGAACAGCACGATGCCGCCAGCGATGGCCACCGACTCCTGCCGCAGGTGCATGACCTCCAGCGCGTACTTGCCGGCCCACAGGAATGCCATCAGCACGAGCAGGGCGATCAGCAGCTCGCGCGCGAGCACGATCCGCTGCCGCTGCGGCGTGAGCCGCCGCAGCATGCTGAGGAACACCGGAATGTTGCCCAGCGGGTCGAGAATCAGGAACAGCAGCAGCGCGGCGGACGCGATGGTCATGCGGGCGGACTCGAAGCGGGCGACCAGATCCGGCCGCGGTGGGTCGCGCCTTCGGGCGCCAGCAGGGTGATGCAGGCCGCGGCGACATCGCCGGGATCGCGGGCGACGCGGTCGTCCTCCTCCACATGCGCGCGGGCGCGCAGCGCCGTGCGCATCGGCGGCGGCTGCAGGCCGCTCACGCGTACGGGAGAACGCGCCAGTTCCGCATGCAGCATCCGCACGAGCGCTTCCAGGCCCGCCTGGGCGAGCCCGTATCCACCCCAGTACGCCCCGGCGCTGCGGGCGCGATCGTCGACCGCGAACACCACCGCACTGTCGGTGGCCCGGCGCAGCAACGGCAGGCAGGCCTGGGTGAGCCACCAGCGCGCGGTGAGATTGACGTGCAGCGCACGCGCGAACGCCGCCGGGTCGGTGTGCTCGAGCGGCGTGAGTCCGGAAAAATGCGCGGCCGCGTGCAGCACCCCGTCGAGCCGTCCGAACGCCGCATCGATGCGTGCGGCGAGTTCGGCGTAGTCATCGGGCGAGGCGCCTTCGAGGTCCATCGGGTACAGCACCGGCGCGCCGCCGGCAGCCTGCAGCCGGTCGTGCAGCCGGTTGAGCCTGGGCACCTTGCGGCCCAGCAGCACCGGCGTCGCGCCCGCCCGTACGCAGGCCATCGACACCGCCTCGCCGAGGCCGCCGTGCGCGCCGACCACGAGCACGACCCGCCCGGCCAACGCCTCCGCGGACGCCGGCGCTTCATGCCCGGCCGCGCTCACGCCTGCAGCACCTCGGCCACCATGCGCGCCAGTTCACCGGACTCGTGCAACTCCAGCGTGATGTCGCAGCCGCCGATCAGCTCACCGTGGATGAACAGCTGCGGAAACGTCGGCCAGTTGGAGAAGCGCGGCAGATTGGCGCGGATCTCCGGCTCTTCCAGCACGTTGACCGTGCGGTAGTCGCGGGCACCGGCGTCGTGCAGCGCCTGGACCGTGCGCGCGGAGAACCCGCACATCGGAAACTGCGGCGTGCCTTTCAGGAACAGCACGACGGCGTGACCGTCGATTTCGGCCTGGATGCGTTCGAGGATCGACACGGATACCACTCCTGCATGACCACCGCGCCGCAGCGGAGCCGGCGGAGGTCAGGGTTAGAATCACGACATTCTATCGCGTTGCCGCTTCTCGCAGCGGCACACAGGACGTCTGCCTTCATGCCTCTCGAACTGCCCGCGCTTCCCTACGACCGCACCGCGCTCGAACCGCATCTGTCCGGTGACACCCTGGACCACCACCACGGGCACCACCAGCGGGCACTGATCGACCGGGTGAATGCGCTGACCGCCGGCACCGAGCTCGACGGGGCACCGCTCGAGGTCGTCGTGCGCAAGGCCCAGGGCGCGCTGTTCGACCATGCCGCGCAGGCCTGGAACAACGCCTTCTACTGGCACTCGCTGCGCCCGGCTGCGGCGGGCGGAAGTGGACCGAAAGGCGCGCTGGCCGAAGCCGTGGCGCGCGATTTCGGCGACGTGGCCACACTGCGCCAGCGCTTCGATGCGATCGCCCTTCGCCATTTCGGCGCAGGCTGGGTGTGGCTGGTCCAACGCGCCGACGGCCGACTGGGTCTCGTCGCGACCGCCAACGCCGCCACGCCGATCACGGGCGACGACACGCCCCTGCTGGCGGCCTCGATGTGGGAACACGCGGCGTATCCGGACTACCGTGACAACCGGGCGCGTTATCTCGAGGCGTTCTGGCACCTGGTGAGCTGGGACAGCGTCGCGGCGCGACTGCGCTAGCGCGCATCGGGCGGCACGCGCGCCGGCTCACAAGGCCGTGCCCAACGTGCACACCCAAGCCGCCGTCAGCGCGCGCGTGCGGTCGCTGACGCGAAGGCCGCGGCCACGACCTCGTCCGCCGCCGCGGGCCGTCCGATCAGATAGCCCTGGATGTGGTCGCAGCCCAACGCCGCGAGCTGCATACGCGACTCGGGCGTTTCCACACCCTCGGCGACCACGCCGAGGCCGAGATGATGGGCGAGCTCGATCATCGTGCCCACCAGGCGCTGCGCGCGGGTGTCGGTGGCCATCTCCTGGATGAAGCTGCGGTCGATCTTCAGCGTGTCCACCGGCAGGCGATGCAGATAGGCCATCGACGAGTAGCCGGTGCCGAAATCATCGATCGCCACGCGCACCCCGCCCGCGCGCAACGCGGCGAGTTGCTGCTCGCACTGGCCGACGTCGCGCATCAGTGCACTCTCGGTCACCTCGAGCACCAGGCTACCCGGGGGCACGTTCCACAAGCGCAGGAGGTCGAACACCTGGTCGACGAAGCCCGGCAGCTGCAGCACTTCCACCGACAGATTGACGGCGATCCGGACCTCCGGATCCGCGCGGCGCAGGTCGGCCAGATGCCGCAGGCCGACGTTGAGCGTCCAGCGCGTGAGGTCCGCGATCTGCCCGCTGCGCTCGGCCACGCCGATGAACAATGCCGGCGGCACGGCGCCCAGCACCGGATGCGTCCAGCGCGACAGCGCCTCGTAGCTGACGATGCGTCCGTCGGCCAGACGCTGGATGGGCTGCAGGTGCAACTGCAACTGGTGGTCGGTGATGGCCGTGCGCAGCGCCTGCTGCACCGCCTCCACCGGGATCGCAGGCGCGCGCCAGAACGCGAGGCGCTCCACGTGGCCCGCCGCCTCGTCGCAGGCCCGGTCCGCGCGTCGGCACAGCAGTTCGGACGTTTCACCGTCCTCGGGACACAGTGCGATGCCGACGACGACGAGCGGATGCACTGTCCCCGCCGTCGTATCGAACGGCGCCTGCAGCGCGCGCACGATCTTCGCCGCCGCCAGCGCGGCATGCGCGCGCCCACGCAGGTCGGGCAGCAGTACCAGCAGATCCGACTCGCCGGTGCGCAAATGCACGTCGCCCGCGCGCAGCAGCGCCTGCAGGCGTCGTTCGAACTCGCCGCACAGCATCTCGGCCGCCTCGTAGCCGAACGCGAGTTCGATCTCGCGCAGGCGCTGGAGCCGGACGACCAGCACGGCCGCCGGCGCGTCGCGCGTTGCCTGTGCATGCAGGCGCGCGACCGCCGCGAAAGCCTGCGCCCGGTTCAGCACGTCGGCGCCCCGCTCACAGGAACAGCGCCACCGGATCGAGCCCGTGCGCGCCGGGGTGGAGCGGCGCCAGGATGCGCACCGGATCGTCGCTGTTCGCCCGCACCATGAGGTCGAGACTGTGGAACTGCTGCAGCAGCCGCTTGTCGGGCGCGGTCAGCACCATGACCCGCGGCTGCAGCCGGCGCGCGGCATTCTGCGCCATGACGATCGCCACCTCGCCCGTACTCAGTTCCACCAGCGAGCCGATCGGGTAGACGCTCATGCACTGCATGAACTGCTCCACCACCTCGGCGGCGTAGCGCGCGTCGCGCTCGCGATAGAGCGTCTGCAACGCGACGTGCTGACCGACGGCCCGTCGGTGCGGACGGTCGCTGATCATCGCGTTGTAGCCGTCGACCACGGCCGCGATCCGGCCGAGCAGCGGAATCGCGTCACCGGACAGGCGCGCGGGATACCCGGTGCCGTCGACATGTTCGTGATGCGTGCGCACCATGTCGCGCACGTGGTCCGGCACCGCGCCGCTCTCGTCGAGCAGCGCCAGTGCGTGGCCGACGTGGGCCTGCATCGCACGCGCCTGGGCGTCGCTGTAGGTCTCGGGTGTGGTGAGCAGGTCCGGATCGACGCGCAACTTGCCGATGTCGAGCAGCAGAGCCCCGCTCGCCAGATCGACCAGCAGATGCTCGGGCAATCCGACATGCCGCCCGAACGCGACCGCCAGCGCGCTGCAGCCCAGCGCATGGGCATATTCATGGCCGCCGCGCGCGCGCAGCGTATCGAGCCACAGGAACGCGTCGGCATTGCGCACCAGACTGCGCACCATCGGCTCGACCGCTTCGCGCACGTCGGCGGGCGACAGCGGCCGCCCGTTGCGGACATCATCGAGGACGCGACCGGCGAACGCTGCCGCACGTTCGTGTGCGTCGCGGGCATCGGCGAGTTCGTCCTCGAAGCCCACCTGTTCGGGATACCGGACCGACCCCTGCAGGGCCCGGATGTCGGCGTCGTGCAACGTGGGAGAGCCGGCGGCAGGCGGGGCACGCCGCGCTCCCGGCGCCTCGTCGGCGAGCAGCCCCAGGCCGAGCGGGCCGACGCCGCGCTCGAGGTCGATGTACACATGGGCACACAGCCGCGCCAGCGTGTCGATGTCGCCCTGGGACTCGATCAGCACACCCTGGAGCAGGAAGGGCGTGCCTTCCCAGTCACGGTCCAGCCGGCAGACATACATGCCCGTCCGCAATTCCGAGACCGCCAGCTTTCGTTCGTCCAGCGCCATCTCGCGTCCGTGGTCGTGTACACCCCAAGATCGGCCCGCCGCCGGAAAACTTCAGGGCGGGCCGCGACGGGCGGCGGCACCCCGGCGCCGGAACCGGGCGGGCAGCCGACAGCGTACTCCGTCGAACGGCGCGCTGGACATCCGACCCGTCGCGGTCTGCAGCCGGCCGAGCGTCGACATGCCGCGGGCACCGCCTATGATCGGAGCCGTCATCCATGCCGGGGCCGTCCATGCCGCTACGCCGCCGCACGCTCAGCATCGCCAGGTCGCCGCGGGGCGACGACGGCGCCCAGGACCGGGGCCCGGGACCGAATTCGCACCCCGCGGGAAGCCCGGCATGAGCACGCGGCCTGCCGGGGTCTTCAATCTCCGTCGCCGCGAGATCCTGCCGGTGGCGATCGCCGGGGCGTTCTTCTTCTTCATCCTGACCGCGCTGATGATGCTGCGCCCGGCACGCGACGCGCTCGGGATGGAGCGCGGGCTCGACAGCGTGCGCTGGTTGTTCATCGGCACCGCGGTCGTGACGCTGCTGGTGAACCCGGTCTTCGGGTGGCTGGTGAGCCGGCTGCGGCGCCTGTCGTTCATCGCGGCGACCTACGGCTTCTTCATCCTGAGCCTGCTCGGCTTCTGGGCCTTGCTGGTGTTCGCACCCGACACGGTCGGCGCGCGCAGCGGGCAGGTGTTCTACGTGTGGTTCAGCGTATTCAACCTGTTCGTGACGATGGTGTTCTGGGCGCTGCTCGCGGACCGGTTCTCCAGCGACCAGGCCAAGCGGTTCTTCGCATTGATCGCGGTCGGCGGCACCCTGGGCGCGATCTTCGGGCCGTGGCTCGCAGCGCGCCTCGCCGAGCCGCTCGGCACCGCGAGCCTGCTGCCGCTGGCCTGCGGTTTTCTCGCGCTCGCAGTGGGCATGGCGTGGCTGCTGGTGCGGGTGCAGCCCGACCGGCCCCATCGCGAATCACGCATCGCCACGGAATCCGACGCCCGCTCGGACGAGCACACGCGCATCGGCGGCAGCGCCTGGGCGGGCATCCGTGCGGTGCTGGCGTCGCCCTACCTGCTCGGCATCGCCGGCTACGTGGTGATCATGACCGTGGTCGCGACCTTCATCTATTTCACCCGGTTGCAGATGGTGGCCGCGGCAGAGGCCGATCTCGACGCCCGGACCGGCCTGCTCGGCAGCATCGACATGTGGACCCAGATCGCGGTGCTGGTGCTCCAGGTCACGTTGACCGGGCACATCATCCGTCGACTGGGGCTCGGCGTGGCGCTGGCGCTGCTGCCGATCGCGATGGCGGTCGGGTTCATCGGCCTGGCGATCTACGGCTCGTTTCTGGTGTTGATCCTGCTCGAGGCGACCAACCGCGCCCTGCAGCGCGGCCTGACCCGGCCGGCGCGCGAAACGCTGTTCACCGTCGTGGGCCGGGAGGACAAGTACAAGGCCAAGGCCTTCATCGACACCTTCGTTTACCGCGTGGGTGACGTCGTCGGCGCGCAGACCGAAGGCCTGCTCGGTCGCCTCGGGCTGGCGCTGGGTGGACTCGTCAGCGTGGTCGTGCCGCTTGCGCTGGTCTGGGCGGCGCTCGGCCTGTGGCTGGGGCGCGCGCAGCACCGTCGCAGCGAGGCCGGCGCCCGAGCCGGGGACGCCGCCGTCCGCGACGCGTAGCGAGTTCCGCGCGGGGCACCGCACGGGACCCGGCGCCCGTGGATAATGCGCGCCCGCCCTCGATCCCGCGCCGATGACGCCCGTCGCCAAAGCCCACTGGCAGATCCACCTCTGCGTGCTGCTGTGGGGTTTCACCGCCATCCTCGGCAAGCTGATCACCCTGCCCGCGTTGCCGCTGGTGTGGTGGCGGATGCTGCTGGTGGCCGCGGTGCTGATGCTGGTGCCGCGCGTATGGCGCGGGCTGCGTGCGATGCCGCCGCGCTTGCTGCTGGCCTACACCGGGGTCGGCGCGCTGGTCGCGCTGCACTGGCTCACGTTCTACGGCGCGGTGAAGCTGGCCAACGCGTCGGTCGCGGCCACCTGCATGGCACTGGCGACGGTGTTCGTGGCACTGATCGAACCGCTGGTCGCGCGCAGCCGCTTCTCGTGGCGCGAACTGGCCCTCGGCGTGGCGGTGCTGCCTGGCGTGGCCCTGGTGGTCGGCGGCATTCCCGACGGCATGCGCATCGGCGTGGCGGTGGGCGCGCTGTCGGCGGTGTTCGTCGCCTGCTTCGGCTCGCTCAACAAGCGCCTGGTCGAGCGCGCGGATCCGCTCACCGTGACCGCACTGGAGCTGGGCGCCGGCACGCTCACCCTCACCCTGCTCGCGCCGCTGATGCCGCTGCTGTTTCCCGCGTTCGCCGGCAGCCTGCTGGTGCTGCCCGGCCTGCAGGATGGCGGTTATCTGCTGCTGCTCGCCTTCGCCTGCACCCTGTTTCCGTTCGCGCTGTCGCTGGTGGCGCTGCGGCACATGAGTGCGTTCGCCGCGCAGCTGGCGGTGAATCTCGAACCGGTCTACGCGATCGCGCTGGCGATCCTGCTGCTGGGCGAACAGCACGAGCTTTCGGCCCGGTTCTACGTCGGCGTCGCCATCATCCTGGCCGCGGTGCTGCTGTATCCGCTGCTCGCACGGCCGCGGCGGATCACGCATGCGGAAAATCTCGCGGCCGGCGAGGCCAAGCGGATCACCGACTGAAGCGCCGTCTCCGGCGATCGCCGGACACCGCCCGCGGCGGATGCCCGTGTCGTCGCTGCGCGCTCCCGCCTCAGGGCAGCGCGCACACCCGATCGCGGCCCTCGCGTTTGGCCGTGTACAGCGCCTGGTCGGCACGGGCGAGCAGCGACGAGGCGTCTTCGTCCCGCTCGAGCGCCGCGACCCCGATGCTGATCGTCACCGGCAACCCGGTGGGCATGGCCGCGACCGCTTCGCGCAGATGGTCGCATTCGCGCACCGCTTCGTGGAGGGCGCGTCCCGGCAGCAGCCATACGAACTCCTCGCCGCCGAAGCGCGCCAGGCGACCACGCGCCGCCTCGGCCGACAGCAGCATTTCCCCCAGCGACTGCAACACGCGGTCGCCTTCGGCATGACCGTGCAGATCATTGATGGACTTGAAGTGGTCGATATCCACGATCGCCACCGACAGCGGTTCGCCGAGCGCATGGGCCTGGGTGATGGCCTGATCCAGCGTGCGGGAGAACGCACGGCGGTTGGCCAGGCCGGTCAAGGGATCAGTCAGTGATTGCGTTTCGAGATCCGAATTCTGCTGTTCCAGCTCCCGCTGGTAATGCAGCAGCTGCTGCTCGTACCAGCCGCGCTCCTCGAGTTGATGCCGCAGCTCCCGGCTCACGCGGTGCAGTTCCATCAGGCGCGACGCCTGCCGCGACAGCGCCTCGAGCGCGGTGCGCTGCTGCGGTGCCAGCTCCCGCGGGCGGTCGTCGAGCACGCACACCGTACCCATCGGTTGACCATTGGTCGCCCGCATCGGGGCACCGGCATAGAAGCGGACACGTGGTGTATCCGTGACCAGCGGATTGAGGCTGAAACGCGGATCCCGCGACGCATCGGTCACGATCATCGTCTCGGACGGATTCAAGATGGCGTGCGCGCAGAACGCCACTTCGCGCGCGGTGCCGTCACCGTCCACGCCGTGTGCGGCCTTGAACCATTGCCGGTCGCGATCGATCAGCGAGATGACGGCCATCGGGACATCGCAGATCGCCGCCGCGATCGCGACGAGATCGTCGTAGATCGCCTCGCGCCCGGTATCGAGAATCCGGTAGGCATCGAGGGTGGCCTGGCGCGCTTCCTCGTCGGCGGGAACCGGTGCGGGCATCACGGTTGAGATCTCTGCATCACGCGAAACGGATCGGCTGGCATCCGCGGCCTCCTGATGGCGTCGCGGCCACGGTAACGCACCGTGACTGACTGCGGGTACACAGTCACCCGGCGACGTTCACGGTGAGTCGGCGACCGGCCATGGCGGGATCGCCATGGCCGATAATGCACGGCCGACCCGCGAGAACGCCGATGACCGAGACGATCGAATTTCCGCTCGAAGGCGAGCATGTGGAACTCAACCAGCTGCTCAAGCTGGTCGGCCTGTGCGACAGCGGCGGTGCGGGAAAGATGCTGGTGGCCAGCGGAGCCGTCCGGGTCGACGGCGCGGTGGAACTGCGCAAGACCTGCAAGATCCGCGCAGGCCAGACGGTGGCGCTGGGCGCGCACACCATCCACGTGCGCGCGGCCGATTGAGCGACGCGCGCCCTGTCCCCGGCGCGAGGCTCAGCGCACGCTGTAGCCGGACACGCGCCAGGTGCGGTCCTCGTCGAGACGGAACGAGACCAGTTCCCGGATCGGCTGCGGCTGCGCAGCGAACGTGGTCGGAAATGCCACGTTGATGTAGATGCCCGCCGGTACCGATTCACCGGCCTGGAACTGCGAACGGCTGACCGCGGGCGCATCGCGGCGGGTGGGTGCACCGAGCTGGCTGCGGTCGGTGGCGAGCTGCCGGATGAAGGTGTCGCGATCCACCGCCGTCTTCATCGTCTGCGACGCCCCGTCCCAGACCTCGCCCGCGCGATCGGCGTCGATCATCTGCAGCACCTGCTGGGCGGCCGCGCTCATCTCGGCGTTCTGGCGTTCCACTTGGGCCTGTTGTTCCGGCGTGAGCGGCGCCTGGGCGGCCGCCGGGGCCGGCGCGGCGGGGGGCGGCTGCTGGGCACCGGCCGTGGACGCGCATGCGACCAGCAATGCGGCCGACATCGGGATGCGGAGGGACTTCATACGACAACACTCCTGCTGCGGCGATGAGGGGACCGAGTGTACGCGGCGGCGGACGCGGGGCAAGCGCGCCCGCGGACCTGCGCCCGCCGTGCCGGCATCATGCGTGTCGCGGTATCCTCGCCCGCATGGTCCACGTCTACCGCTCTCCCCGCGGCGCCGCCCTGCACGAGGCGCAGTCGGCGTGAGCATCGCCCTGGTGTCGGCCGGTGGCGTCACCCTGCTGTTGGGCTGGGCGGTCGTGGTCTTCAACCGCCTGGTCAGACTGCGCAACCAGGTGCGCACGGCCTGGGCCGACGTCGACGTGCAGCTGATGCGCCGTCACGATCTGGTGCCCGCCCTGACGCGCGCGGTGTCGGCCTATGCCGGGCACGAGCGCGGCACGCTCGAGGCGGTGACCGCGCTGCGCGATCGCGCGCAGGGGCTGCACGAGCCCGTGGCCCTCGCGGCGATCGAGCCCGCGCTGGCGGCCGGAATCCAGCGTCTGCTGGCCCTGCGCGAGGCCTACCCGGACCTCGCAGCGAGCGCGAACTTTCTGCAGCTGCAGCGTGATCTGGTGGACGTCGAATCCCAACTGCAGTACGCGCGGCGCTTCTACAACGGCGCAGTGCGCGAACTCAACGACGCCGTGCAGCGGGTTCCCGATCTCGTCGTGGCGCGCGTCTCCCGGATCGGTCCGGCGGCGTTCTTCGAGGCCGACGCCGCCGGCCGCTCGGCCGTGCAGGTGCACCTGCCGGAATGAGCGCTGCGACGGCGGGCGCGGCGGGCTCCGGGGACTGCGGAAATCGTCAACCGCCACGAACCGAGGGCATGCGGCCGCGGTGGTGACGCGCGCCCGGTGACGTGATCGGCCCGGCGCACGCCGGGCGGCGTGATCGAAGCAACGACGTCGGCGGCAGGCCCGCCGCCGGCGCGCGCTCGACAGCGACATCCGGCCACCCTGCACGCATCCGCAGGCGCGGCGCGCCGGTGTGGCGGCGGGATCCGGGCCCCGGTCCGAGTTCCCGGGAGAACGGCCAGGGCCGCTGCGGGAATCCACCACCCCATGCCTGCTTCCGTCAGTGGAACCGCCGGGTCGGGCGCGTGCGTCCCGCACGTCGAAACAGCGCCCCAGGCCGAACCTGTCGCCGCGCGTCCGGATTCCGCGCGCGGCGGTCTCGCCTCATCCCTCCAGATACGGCGCGCCGGGCCCCCGCTCCGCGGCGATGTCCTCGGGATTTCGCAGTGGACATTGCCTCAGCGAGAGGCAGCCGCAGCCGATGCAGCCGTCGAGCTGATCCCGGAGCGCGCTCAGCCGTGCGATCCGTGCATCGAGTGTGGCGCGCCAGTGCCGCGACAGGCGGGTCCAGTCCTCGCGCGTGGGGGTGCGGCCGTCCGGCAACGTCTCCAATGCGGCGCGGATTTCCGCCAGCGGCACGCCGGCGCGCTGCGCGACGCGGATCACGGCCACCCGGCGCAAGACGTCGCGCCCGTAGCGGCGCTGGTTGCCCGCGTTGCGCGCGCTGCGCAACAGGCCCTGGCGCTCGTAGAAGTGCAGCGCCGACACCGCCACGCCGCTGCGTGCCGCCAGCTCGCCCACCGAGAGGGCGTCGCCCACCGTGCCCATTGCATCCGCCCCGCTTGACCTCAATCAATGTTGAGGTTCTACCCTGCCCGTCCACCGACCGCAAGCCGCCCTATGCCGATGCATCTCGACGCCGAATCCGCCTGCAATGCCGACACCGACCCGGCGTTCGCCCCCGACGATCTCGCCGCGGAGACCATGACGGCCATGGCCGTCGCCGATCCCGGCGCTCGCGGCGCGTGGCGCCCCGTCGACATGCCGATTCCCGCCCCCGGCCGCGGCGAAGTGCTGGTGCGCGTGCTGTCGGCCGGCTTCGGGCACTGGGATGTGCTCGAGCGCGCGGGACGGCTCGGTGCGTCGACCGCGACGGATTTCGTCAGCGGCTCGGAGGGCGCCGGCACCGTCGTCGAGGTCGGTGCGGGTGTACACCACGTCCGCGAAGGGGACCGGGTCTGCGGTCTGGTCATGACGCGCCGCCCCGGCTACGGCTTCCATGCACAGTTCACGCTCGTCGACGCCCACCATCTCTGGCGGGTGCCGGCCGGCCTGCCGCTGCAGCAGGCCGCGGCCCTGCCGGTCGATGGCGGCCTGGCGATGCACGCGGTGGACGCGGCGCTGCGTATCGCGCCCGGCGACGCGCTGCTGGTCTTCGGTGCCAGCGGCGGCATCGGCCACATGGCCCTGCAGTTCGCCCGGCTGCGCGGGGCGCGTGTGCTGGCCGTGGCATCCGGGCGCGACGGACAGGCGCTGGCGGAACGGCTCGGCGCGGACATGGCGATCGACGGCCGACGCCACGACATGGCCGCGGCGCTGCGCATCTTCGCGCCCGCCGGCCTCGACGCGGCCCTGCTGACCGCAGACGACGGCCCCATCGCGGCAACGGCCGTGGCGGCGTTGCGTCCGGGCGGCCGCCTGGCGTGGCCGCACGGCGTGCGTCCGCCGCCGGCCCGCGCCGACATCGCCGCCGTGGCGTTCGGCGCCCGTGCCGGCGCCGAACACGTGCACGCCGCCTGCCGCGCGATCGAACGCGGCCCGTTCCACCTGCACCTGGGCGCACGCCTGCCGCTGTCGCGCATCGCCGAGGCGGTCGAGGCCCTCGAAGGCCACCATCTGGGCCGGATCGTGCTCGACGTGCCCTGAGCGCCGCGCGCACCACGCGCGCATCCCCGACAATGGGCCGCCCGAGTGCCCCCCATCGCCGCGTCCCGCGGCGCACCAAGGTCCGCCATGCTCCGCTGGTTCGAAAACCGCATCGACCCCTTCCCGCCGGCTGCGCCGGCGCAGCCCCCGACCACGCTGTTCGCCTTCTGCATGCACTACGTGCGCGGCAGCGGACGATGGCTGCTGTTGATGGCCGTCTTCACCGCGGCGATCGCGATCGCCGAGGTCGTGCTCTACGCCTACGTCGGTTCGCTGGTCGACCGCCTGGCCGCACATACACCGGACAGCTTTCTCCAGGCCGAAGGCGGGCGCCTGCTCGCGATGGCGGTGCTGGTGCTCGTCGCACTGCCGCTGCTCACGCTGTTCAGCTCGCTGATCATCCATCAGACCCTGCTCGGCAACTTTCCGATGCGGATCCGCTGGAACGTGCATCGCTATCTGCTGCGGCAGTCGATGGGCTATTTCCAGGAAGAGTTCGCCGGCCGCATCGCGACCAAGCTGATGCAGACCTCGCTCGCGGTGCGCGAGACGGTGATCAAGCTGCTGGACGTGGGCAACTACGTGCTGGTGTATCTCACCGGCGCGCTGGTGGTCGCGGCCTCGGCCGACTGGCGGATGATGCTGCCCTTCATCGGCTGGGTGCTCGCCTATGCGGCACTGATGCGGGTCTTCGTGCCGAGACTGAGCCGGATTTCCGAACGCCAGGCCGACGCGCGCTCGGTGATGACCGGCCGCATCGTCGACAGCTACACCAACATCGCGACGGTCAAGCTGTTCTCGCATTCGCAGCGCGAGCAGGCCTACGCGCGCGAGGCGATGGACGGCTTTCTCGACACCGTGCACCGGCAGATGCGTCTGGTGACGATGGTCAACGTCTGCAATTACGTCCTGAACATGCTGCTGGTGGCGTCGGTCGCGGCGCTGGGTCTGTGGCTGTGGCTGGGCGGCGCGATCAGCACCGGTGCGATCGCGGTCGGCCTGGCGCTGGCCCTGCGGATGCTGGGCATGTCGCAGTGGATCATGTGGGAGTTGTCGGCGCTGTTCGAGAACATCGGCACGGTGCGCGACGGCATCAACTCGATCTCGCTGGCGCCCACGGTGGACGACGCGGCCGACGCCGCGCCGCTGCCGGTCGTCGCCGGCGACATCCGCTTCGAGCACGTGGATTTCCACTACGGCCAGCAGGACCGTCGTCTCATCGAGGGGCTCGATCTGCACGTGCGTCCAGGCGAGAAGATCGGCCTGGTCGGGCGCTCGGGCGCGGGCAAGTCCACGCTGGTGAACCTGCTGCTGCGCTTCTACGACCGCGAAGCCGGCGTGATCCGCATCGACGGCGTCGACATCGCCACCGTCTCGCAGGATTCGCTGCGCGCGCAGATCGGCATGGTCACCCAGGACACGTCGCTGCTGCACCGTTCGGTGCGCGAGAACATCCTCTACGGCCGGCCCGACGCCACCGAAGAGGAGATGCTCGATGCCACACGGCGGGCCGAAGCGCACGATTTCATCCTGACCCTCAGCGACGCCAAGGGCCGCACAGGCTACGACGCCCATGTGGGCGAACGCGGGGTCAAGCTGTCCGGCGGACAGCGCCAGCGCATCGCGATCGCACGCGTGCTGCTGAAGAACGCACCGATCCTGGTGCTGGACGAAGCGACATCGGCGCTCGATTCCGAGGCCGAAGCCGCGATCCAGGAAAACCTCTACCGGTTGATGGAAGGCAAGACCGTCATCGCGATCGCGCACCGGCTCTCGACGATCGCGGCGATGGACCGGCTGATCGTCATGGACCACGGCCGCATCGTCGAACAGGGCACGCACGAGGCGCTGATCGCCGCCGACGGCATCTACGCACAGTTGTGGCGCCGCCAGTCCGGCGGATTCCTGCAGGACGACGCGATCTGATCCGCCGCGTCCTCGTCTGCCGCGCCGTCCGGCGCGCCGCGGCGCGAGGCGGCGCGCGAATCGACGCGGACCGGGCCCGGACGCGCCGCCCGCATCTGCCCGGGATCAGCCCTCCTCGCCCGTCTCTGCACTCTCGGCGGCTGCGGGTTCGGGGCGAACGGGCGATTCGTCGGACGGCGGCGCCGCAGGCGCTGGACCGTTCGCCGCCTCGGCCGCCGGCGCCCGTGGGCCCGGCGCGCGTCGCCGCACGGGCGCCGCGTCGGCCGCGGGTGCGTCGGCCGCGGGTTGCGGCTCGACCCCCGGCACGCCGAGGATGCGCAGCCGGCTGGCGACGTCGGCCGCCGCGGTCATCTGCCCCACCAGATCGAACTCGGACAGCGGACTCTCCGCCGGGCACTGCTCGTCGGGGAAACCGAACTTGCCGCGCAGTTCCAGTCCGCAGGCGGCGAGTTGCTCGACGTCGCGATCCGGCGCGTTGCAGGTGGTGTCGAAGGCACGCACGTAGGCGTCACGCCGGTTGACGAAATCCTGACCGCAGGTGCGCATCAGACGCAGGCGGTCGAGATCGTCCTGGGCCGGGTTCACGCCGTCCAGGCCGTAGAGCTTGAGTTCGTCGGGCGTCAGGATGCGCAGGCTGCGGTTGGGCACGGCCATCATCAGATCGGCCACGGCGACCGCGGCGCCATTGCGCTCCAGGTAGTCGCGTACGCGCCCGTACACCGCGCGCAGCTCACGGTTGAGCTCGGCGCGTGTCGACGCACTCGAGCTCATGCGGATGATGCGGTGGATGCCGACCCGGCCACCGATCAGCCGCGTGTCGCCGCCAGCCAGCACGAACACGCAAGAGCTGTGGCAGACCGCGCCGTCGCGCACCCAGATCGTCCAGCGCGACTCGGCGATGACGTCACCGGCGCGAAGGGCTTCCTCGACCATGCCGCCGCTGGAGTCGATGTCGAGCACGCGCTTGTTGATCGCCAGGTCGTCGGCGACCACCGCGAGTCGCTGCATCAGCTGGGTGAATTCCTGGGTGACGCGGCCCCGGTAGCGCAGCCGGAACACGCCGCGTTCGGCGCAGGCCGACATCGCGGTTCGCAGGGCCTCGCGATCGAACTCGCCCAGTGCGTCGCCGTCGCCGGCGTTGGCGTAATCCAGTTCGCAACTGAGCGATGCGGTGCCGTCGCTGAGCGTCATCGGCGACCAGTCGACACCTTCGATGCCGGCCTCCGGCAGCGCGACCTCGGGCATGTCCTCGTCGGCCAGCGGCGCGGTACTGACCGCGCCGCCCTCCTCGGGGCTCGCGACTTCGACCGTCTCCACCGGCGACGCGGCCGGATCGGTGGCAGGACGGCACGCGGCGAGCGCGGCGCAGACGATCAACGGCAGCAGGGCGGGACGCCAGAACGACATGGGAACAACGGACTCCGGAACCATACGGGCCGACGCGGCCTCGACCGATTCAGTTTAGGGCGTGGGCCGGGATGCGGAAGAACGCGGTCTGAACACCCGCCCGCAGCCGCCCGCGCGGATCGGGATTACAGGTGTTCGAGCAGGGCCGCGTGGAACACGTCCGGCGATTCGACCTGCGGCGAATGGCCGAGGGTCGGAAACTCGACGAGCCGCGCATCGGGAATCGCCTCGGCGGCGCGGCGTCCGAGCACCGGGTAATCACCGAGCCGGGCCGCCACGTCGGCCGGCGCGCGGTTGGCGCCGGGCGCGGTGCGGTCCTTGCCGCCGATCATCAGCAGCGTGGGCACGCGCAGTCGGGGAAACTCGTGCACCACCGGCTGGGTGAACACCATGTCCGAGGTCTTGGCCTGGTTCCAGGCAACGATCTCGCCATCGGGCCCTGCGTACATGCCGGCCAGCATCCCGACCCAGCGGTCGTAGCGCGTTGCCCACCGGCCGTCGTAATAGAAGGTGCGCTGGTAGGCCTTGATGCTGTCGAACGTGGTCGTCCGCTCGTTCCGCACCAGTGTGTCGATGCTGGCGTAGGGCACGCCCTCGGCCTGCCAGTCCTCGAGCCCGATCGGATTGACCAGCACCAGGCGCGCGACCTCGTCGGGATACTGCAGGGCATAGCGCGTGGCGAGCATGCCGCCCATCGAGTGACCGATCAGCACCGGATGGGCCACGTCGAGTGCCTCGAGCAGGCCACGGGTATTCGCCGCGAGCTGCGCGAACGAGAACTGGTAGCCACGCGGCTTGGTCGAGCCGCAGAAGCCGATCTGGTCCGGGGCGACCACGCGCCAGCCGGCCTCCACCAGCGCGCGGATGGTGTCCTCCCAGGTCGCCGAGCAGAAATTCTTGCCGTGCAACAGCACCGCGGTGCGCCCGTTGCCGGGGCCGTCCGGACGGACGTCCATATAGGCCATCGACAGCGCCTGCCCCTGGGATTCGAACGCGTGGGCCAGGCGCGGGTGCGGATAGTCGAACCCCTGCAGCTCGCCCCCGTACGACGGCGCCGCGGCGAGCCCGGGCAGGCTCGCAAGACCCAGCAACGCGGCGGCGAGCGAGGCGGCGACGCCCGGTGATGTCATGGGAAACTCCTCTCGAGTGCCACCGGCGTCGACGCCGGTGGCCGCATCACGCCGGCGGATGCCGGGTGTGGGACAGGACGCGGCCGCCGGAGCGCACCGCGTCCCGGTGGATCAACGCTCGGGCACCGTCCACAGGTAGATGCGGGTGCCGTCGACTTCCTGGGTCTGCTCGGGCGCCCACTGGTCGGCCATGTCGAAGGCGTGGCTGACGATGCGGGTGCCCGGCTTCAGCTCGGCCAGCAGCTTGGGACGCAGCTTCACGTTGAGGCTCTGCAGCAGATACAGGGTGACCACGGTGGCCTCGCTGATGTCCTCCTCGAACAGGTCGGCCTCCTTGAACGTCACCAGATCGGTGACCCCGGCCGTTTCCGCATTCGCGTTCGCCTCGCGCACGCGCACCGGATTGATGTCGATGCCGACGGCGCGCACGCCGAAGCGCTGGGCCGCGGCGATGGGGATGCGACCGTCGCCCGAGCCGAGGTCGTAGAGCACGTCGCCTGCGCGCACCCCGGCGAGGTTGAGCATCGCATCGACCACGGGTTCCGGTGTGGGCACGTAGATCACGTCGGGCTCGCGCGCCGGGCGCGGTGCATCGCTCACGGCCGCGGCGTCCTCCCCGATGGCCGCGGTCACGGTGTGGGTGGTATCCACGGGCGCATCGGCAGGCGCGGCCGCGGCGCTGCCGCCGGCCGGTTCGTAGGCGTTGACCGCCTGGTCGGCGCAGGCCAGCAGGATGGGAGCGCAGATCGCGAGTGCGAGCAGGGACTTCTTCGAAGGTGTCATGGCAGGTCGTCCTCGGGTCGTGTAGTCGGTTTGATCAGCAACAGCAGGATTCCGCCCACCGCGAGCACGCCGACGCCGAACAGCGCGCCGCGGCCGGTGTAGGCCAGGCTCGAATACAGCAGGTAGGCACTGGTGATGCAGAACAGCAGCGGGAGCGCCGGGTAGAGCGGCACGCGGAACGGACGCGGCAGGTCGGGATCGCGCCGGCGCAGCACGAACAGCGCGATGCCCACCAGCAGGAAGAACAGCCAGAACACCGGCGCGGTGTATTCCACGGCGACCTCGAAGCCGTCGCGCGCGAACGCGCCGAGTACGACCAGCGCGAGCGCGAGCACGCCCTGGGTGACGAACGCGGCGCGCGGCGTGCCGCTGCGCGCGTCCCAGCGCCCGATGAAGCCCAGCGCCGGGAAATCCCGCCCCACCGCATAGACGCTGCGCGCGCCGGTGATCATGGTCGCGTTGGCCGAGGTCAGCGCCGCCGCGATGACGATCGCACTCATGACGATCGCGCCCGAGGGGCCGAGCACCCGCCCCATCACCTCGGCCGCGACCGCGCTGTGCTCGGCCATGCCGCCGAGCCCGAGCACGCGCAGGTAGGCGAGGTTCACCAGCAGATACAGCGCGGCGATCGCGATCAGGCTCAACACCAGCACACGTGGCATCCAGGTTCTGGCATCGCGCACTTCGGACGTGACGTAGACGGCTTCGTTCCAGCCGCCGTAGGTCAGCAGCACGAACACCAGGATCAACCCGATCGCGCTGTCGCCGCCCGTGCCGGGCACGGGCGCGATGTCGGCGGGCGCGAACCACAGTCCCGCGACGACGATCACGAGCACACCGATGATCTCCGCGACCGTGAGCCACGCCTGCACCGTGGCGCCCTGCCGTGTCCCCAGCCAGTTCACTGCGGTGAGCACGAGCACGGCGGCGCCGGCGTAGAGCGCGGACGAGAGCGGGCCCACGTCGTAGAGCTGGGCCATGTAGTCGCCGACGATGAAGCACAGCAGCGCGATCGAGCCGGTCTGGATCACCGACACCCGCGCCCAGGCGAACAGGAAGGCCGGACGCGGCCCGTAGGCGCGCCGCAGATAGTTGTAGTCGCCGCCGGCCTGCGGATAGGTGGTGGCGAGCTCGGCGTAGCACAGCGCGCCGATGATCGAGAGCACGCCGCCGACCACCCAGGCGGCGAGCATGACGAACTCGCTGCCCGACACCCCGGCAATCAGCGACGGCGTGCGGAAGATGCCGGCGCCGACGACGACGCCGATGGTGATCGCGAACGCGTCGCGGGCGCGCAGTGTGGCGCGCGGGGACACCGGGTCGGCCATCGCGGGCCGGCGTTCGCGTGTATCCATGAAGCTCCAGAGTGACGCGGGCGGTCGCTGCCGGACGGCGAGCGGATCGGGACTGCTGGGCCTCCGGATTCAAGCATCCGGGCGATGCGGAGCACGTGAACGCCGTGCGGCATGAAGCACCCGACAGGGCACATGCACCTGCGGCGCGTGCGGGAGCGCGCCCGAATGGAATCGAGCCCACCGGCAGGACGCGCGCGACGGTCGACGTGACGCCGCCGCAGGGGCCATGAGGGCGCAGCGGGTTCGGGCGGGGCTTCAGTCGACGCCGCAGTCGCCGTCGGCGTCCGCCTGCGCGTCACGCACCACCACCGTGTCGTGCACCGGTTCGTCGCGCATCGCCTCCAGCAGACCGAACAGGCTGCGCAGGTCCTGGGCATTGTGCAGGCCCACGCGCCGCAGCGTGTCCGCACTGCCGCCGCGCAGATAGCGCAACCATGCGGCAGGCGCCTCGCTGCCCGGCAGGTCGTCCTCGCGCAGCACCCCCAGCAACTCGCGCTCCACCGTCGCCAGCTTGCAGTTCGCCCACACGCCGCGATAGCGGCGCCGCACCGGGTGCAGCAGATCGACGTGACGCAATTCCACCAGCGGATCGCGCAGCCGTGCCAGGCGATAGCGCGTGGTCAGCAGGGGCCGGTCGTAACTGCGCCCGTTGTAGCTGACCAGCACCGTCTCGGGCCGCAGCCACGTCGAAAACGTCTTCAGCATCGCGCGTTCGGCACCGAGCGTGGTGATGCACAGCTGACGGATGCGCAGCGCTCCCTCGACGAAATCCGCCGCGCCGATCATGAAGGCGCGCGTGCCGGTGCCGCCGGCGAGGCCCGTGGTTTCGGTGTCGAAGGCCAGCAGATGGGCGCGCTTCGCCGGCTCGTGACGGATGTCGCCGAGTGCGAGCTCGTCGTCGTCGTACGGCCACGCCGCCGTCTGCTCGAAATAGCGCAGCCCCGGTGCGATTTCGTCGCCGGGCAGCGCGCGGTCGACCGGCGCCGGAGGGCGCATCGCCGGCGTCGGCGCGCGCAGCTTCATCAGCTTGCGCAACTGTTCGACCACCTGCTCCGGCGAACGCGCGCCATCGGCGCGCGGCCACTGCGCGCGCGGCACGGTCGACGGCAACGGCGGTGTCGGGGTCACCGACGGCAGCACGGTCCCGGCCTGGCTGCGCAGCAGGCCCAGGCGTTTGCCCAGCGCACTCATGCCGGCTGCTGCGACGCGTGCATCAGCAGATCGATCACCCGCGCCGCGAGCTGGCGCGGCGTGCGCTCGGCGTCCTCCTCCGAGGCGAGAATCGGCCCCACGCAGGCCGGGCAACCGGCCCGGCAGCTGCAACCGGCGACCAGCGCCGCGGCCTTGCCCAGGAGCTCGTCGCGACGCTCGAACAGCGGTGACGACAGGCCCACGCCGCCGGGATAGTTGTCGTAGAGATACAGCGTGGGCGCGAAGCGGCCGAGCAACTCGATCGAGGTGCTGCTGCCGTCGCCGTCGCGCAACTGCCCGCGACCGCGCTGGTCGGCGGTCGCGAACCAGGTGCCGTCGCCGCTGCCGACGGCTTTCTGCAGATCCCGGCTTTCGGCCATCACCGCCACCTGCGCGACCAGATGCAGCGCATACGAGGCGCCGAGGAAGCCATCCAGCGCCTCGTGGCGCGCATCGAATGCGCGGTCCAGTGCCGCTTGCGGCAATTGCCACCACACGGAACTCGTGTGCAGTTCCTGGTCGGGCAGATTCACCGGCCCGTAGCCGATGTTCTCGTGGGTGTGGAAGCGGATCTTCTTGTAGCCCGACACGCGGCGCACCACGTGCACCTCGCCGATGTGCGCGCTGCCCTGCCCCGCATCGGCCTGTTCCCCGTCGTCGAGCACCTTGAGCTTGGTGTAGTCGATCGCGTCGGTGTAGTAGTCGACGTTCGTGCGCGTGACGTAGGCCTTGCGGCCCTCCCAGTCCAGGCGTTCGACCTGGAAGGGCTCGGACTGGATCATGTGGATCGCGCCTTCGTACAACGTGAGCGCGGCGGCGGAATAGTCGACCTCGGCGATGATCGTCTGCCGCCCGTCGGTGCGGTCGACGACGACGAAGTTGCCGTCGGCGACCGAACGCAGGTTCACCGCCTGAGCCGGATAGCTGTCGGCGATCCACTCCCAGCGATCGCCCTCGTGATGCAGCACACCGGATTCGGCCAGCACTTCCAGCCACGGCAGTGGCGCGACCGGGCCGAACATGTCGCCATCGACGAAGGGCAATTCGAACGCGGCGCAGCGGATGTGGTCGAGCAGGATCAGAGGCTGGTCGGGTTCGATACGCGCGTGCTCGGGGTTGGCATCGGCGAAGAACTCCGGATGCCGCACCACGTACTGGTCCATCGGCTCGGAACTGGCCACCAGTACGCCCACCGACGGCTGCTGCCGACGCCCGGCGCGGCCGAAGCGCTGCCAGGTCGCCGAGATGCTGCCCGGATAGCCGTTGAGCACGACGACATCGAGACTGCCGATGTCGACGCCCAGCTCCAGCGCCGACGTGCTGACGATGCCGTCGATGCTGCCGGCGCGCATCTCGCGCTCGGCCGCGCGACGCTCGGTCGGCAGATAGCCGCCGCGGTAGGCGCGGATGCGCTTGGGCTTGCGTGGGTCGTGGTCGAAGACTTCCTTGAGGTACTTGGTCAGCACCTCGACCATCAGCCGGGTCTGGCAGAACACCAGCGTTTTCAGCCCGGCGCGGATCGCCATGCGCGCGATGCGGTTGGACTGCGAACGCGCCGATGCGCGCAGGCCGAGATCGGGATTGACGACCGGCGGGTTCCACAGCAGCACGTGCTTGTCGCCGCGCGGCGCGCCGGATTCGAGGATCGCCTCGAGCGCGGCATCGTCCACTTCCACCAGCGCGCGGCCGTGCTCGCGCGCATTGCCGATCGTCGCCGAGCACAGGATGAACTGTGGGGTGACGCCATAGAACGCGCAGACGCGCTTGAGCCGGCGGATCACGTTGGCGACGTGCGAGCCGAACACGCCCCGATAGGTGTGGATCTCGTCGATCACCACGTAGCGCAGGTTCTCGAAGAACTGCGCCCACTTGGTGTGATGCGGCAGGATCGCCTGGTGCAGCATGTCCGGATTGCTGACCACGATGTCGCCATTGATGCGGATCGCCTGGCGCGCATCGCCGGGCGTGTCGCCGTCGAACGTCGCCGCGCGCAGGCCCAGTTCGCCGGCCGCGTTGAGTTCCAGCAGGTCGGCCACCTGGTCCTGGGCCAGCGCCTTGGTCGGAAACAGGTACAGCGCCTTGCTGCGCGCGGTGATCGCCGCCGACAGCACCGGCAACGTGTAGCAGAGCGACTTGCCGGAGGCGGTCGGCGTGGCCACGACCAGATGCCGCCCGGCCTGGCTCGCCGCCCACGCCTCGGCCTGATGCCGGTACAGCCGATCGACGCCGCGACTGCGCAGCGCGCGTGCCAGGGCCTCGGGCACGTCGTCGGGTATGGGCGCGTAGTCGCCCGCCTGCCCCGGCAACAGCAGGGTGCCGGTGACCCGACCGGGGTACTTGGCCGCCAGCCGCGCCGCCAGCACGCCACCGGTGGCCGTATCCCCGCTCGGCACCGGCAGGGAGGCGGGGTCGGTCTTGAGGATGGCGTTCACGGGCAACTCCGGGCGGCAGGCGGGCCGGGAGCCTGACGCCGAGGCGTCTCACGGCACGAGACTGCGGCACGTCGGTGCGCACGTACCGATTGCTTCACGGCATCGCAATCCGCCGCCTCCTAGCCTCGGACGCCCATTCGCTCCCCCAAGGATGTCCCCATGACGACCCTCGACGGCAAGAAGATCGCCATCCTCGCCACCGACGGCTTCGAGCAGTCCGAACTCGAGCAGCCGCTCCAGGATCTGCGCAAGGCCGGCGCCCAGGTGGATGTCATCACGCCCGGCGACGCCACGTCGATCAAGGGCTGGGACAAGAAGGACTGGGGCCGCAGCGTCGATGTCGATGTCGCCCTGTCCAAGGCCGATCACAGTGCCTACGACGCCCTGGTGCTGCCGGGCGGACAGATGAATCCGGACGTGCTGCGCGCAGACGACGACGCCGTCGCCTTCGTGCGTGCGTTCGGCGATGCCGGCAAGCCGGTCGCGGCAATCTGCCACGGCCCCTGGCTGCTGGTCGAAAGCGGTCTGGCCAAGGGCCGCAAGGTGACGTCCTGGCCGTCGGTGAAGACCGATCTGGTCAATGCCGGCGCACAGTGGGAGGATGCGGAGGTCGTCGTCGACGGCAACCTCATCACCAGCCGCAAGCCCGACGACCTCCCGGCGTTCAACGCCGCCATCGTCAAGGCGGTTGCCGCCTGACATTCACCGGAAGGACCCGCCGATGACGATCGAACTGCAGATGCTCGCCTGGTCGATCGTCCTCGGCCTGATCCACATCGGTGTCGCCGGCGGTTTCGCCACCGCCCAGCGCGGATTGCGCTGGAATGCCGGCAACCGGGACGGCGATGCGCCGCCTCTGCGCGGCGCGGCGGTGCGCGCTGCCGCCGCCAGCCGCAATTTTCTCGAGACGTTCCCGTTCTTCGCGGCGGCCGTGCTCGCCGTCCTGGTCAGCGGTCGCGCCGATGCCGACACCGCGCTCGGAGCCCAGGTCTACCTCTGGGCGCGCGTGGTGTACCTGCCCGTCTATGTGATCGGAATTCCATATCTGCGCACCGCGGTATGGATCGTCTCGCTATGGGGCATGCTGCAGGTGCTGAAGGCGCTGTTCTGACCCCGATTCGCGCATGAATGCGATGCGCGATCCACTTCACTGAAGCCGGGATTCAGCGTCGATCGCGCTGCAGACGCTGTCATCGAAAGGACGCAACAGGTTCACGGAAAACAGACGAAACGCGCCCTAGCCTGCTCGCCTCAGATCAAGGCACCAACGCAGATGGCACGCTCCGATTCCGACCACACCCTGGTGCTCTCCCTCGGCCGCAACGGCCGCGCCTCCTACCCCGAGCGGCCCTGGGAAGAAATCGAACCCGTGCTGCGCCGCGTCTGGGAATTCGACGGCCGTCTCCGCGCGTGGCACGACGTCCGCGCTGATGTCCAGGCGGCCTGGCAATCCTGCGACCTGAGCAGCACGCTAGGCCGCCGCGGACGCAGCGGGTTCAGTCGGGCGGCTTGAGTCCTTCACATCGCCGCGTCAATGGGCTTCGAATACAAGTCAATCTCCGGATGTCCAGCGCCCCCGGGTCTCCCGTAAGCCGGCTGGCGAACGAGCCCTCTTCTAGGCATCCGCCCCAGGTGATCTCCCCTGCCGATCGGTTCGGTCGTCGGCGGCCTGTGGCGCGTGAGAAGGGGGATTTCGCGACGACGCGGTCAATCGCGCCTGGTCGGATGCCTTGCCTGGATCCTTAGGCAGACGAACTGCAGTAGTCAGGATCCGATCCGGCGCGATTGCTTGCCGGAATGACGAACCAACCCTGACTTCACGTCCGCTGGCCCACCACCCGCTGAACGCGAATTTGTCTGTCCAGGGCATCGAACGCGGTCCAACTTTGCGCTTTCGGGTCAATCGTTTGGCGCCGTTCCCGCAAATTTTTTCCTAATGGTTGTTTTATTTCTTTTTAACAACGGCTAGGATCGGGGAACCTGGTGTCAGTGACCCACTTGTCAAGTAGGGGAACCGGCACGCAGAGGGGGAACATCAGCACGCATTCATGTGGAGAGAGAGACATGGCTTTGAAGAACAACAAGCTTCGTGACGCGGTCGTCATCGCGATTGCGGTGGGTGGCGCAGCCAGCGGGGCCGCGTATGCCCAGGACGTTCCCGCATCGGGCAGCGGCCAGGGTGCAACGAACCTGGATCGCATCCAGGTCACCGGCTCGCGCATCCGTCAGGTCGACACCGAAACCGCGCAGCCTGTTCTGCTGATCGATCGCGCGGCGATCGAGCGACAGGGCTTCCAGTCCGTCGCCGACATCCTGCAGAACGTGTCTGCAGCTGGTGCACCGCCAATCAGCCGCGCCTCGCCGCTGTCCGCCGGTGAAGCCGCGGGCGGTACCTATATCAGCCTCCGCAACCTTGGTGCAGCCCGCACACTGGTGCTCGTCAACGGCCGCCGCATGCCGATCACCACCAGCGGCCTTGCCGACATTTCGGCGATTCCGGCTGTCGCGGTCGAGCGCATCGAAGTCCTGAAGGATGGCGCCTCCTCGATCTACGGTTCCGACGCGATCGGTGGCGTGGTCAACATCATCACCCGCACGAACTACGAAGGCGCCTCGGCGTCGGCCTATTACGGCCAGTACGGCGAAGGCGATGGCGCGATCACCAAGGGTGACTTCGTCATGGGCTTCGCAGGTGACCGAGGCTCGGTCACGATCGCAGCCGAATGGGGCAAGGAAGACGAAGTCAAGGCAAGCGCGCGTCCCTATAGTGCGTTCCCGCGTTCGAGCTTCCACCCCGACGACAACTGGACCGTCGCCGGCCAGGTCGGTGGCTTCGTCACCACCGCCGCCACTCCGGTGCCGGGCGTTCCCACGGGCACCCGTGTCGTTCTCCGCGAGGGAGGCGATCCGCGCAATATCAACGACTACCGTCCGCAGAACATCAACACCGGTTCCTGCACGACGGCGGGCTGTACGCCTGGTTCGCCGGCGGACAAGTCCAACACGAATCTGCAGACCGACCTGCGTACGCCGATCGAGCGCCGCGGCCTGTTCGTGGATACGTCGTACGACTTGACCGACACCATCCGTCTCAGGACCAACTTCCTCTATAGCTACCGTGATTCCAACCGCACGGTGGCCGGCTACCCGATGCAGGCGACCTCGTTCCCGGGCACCGGCATGGCCGCGAACAGTTATTTCAACCCGACCGGCGCGCCGATCAACAACTGGTGGCGTCGTACGTGGGAAGTGCCGCGCATCAGCCGCTCGGAGAACACCACCTACCGCTTCTCGACCGCGCTCGAAGGCGTCATCGAAGCCGGCGACCGTTTCTTCGACTGGGATGTCGCTTATCTGGCTTCGAAGAGCAACTCGCTGCAGTCGGCCTTCGGCAACCTCAATCTGCCGCGCGTTCGTGCCGCAGTCGGCCCGTCGTTCATGAACGCGCAGGGCCAGGTCGTCTGTGGTACGCCCGGCAATGTCATCGCCGGCTGCGTGCCGTGGAACCCCTACCTGCCGTTCGGCGTCGAAGGTCCGGGCGGCCTGACCAACAATGCCGCGCTGCAGACCTACCTGTTCCAGGAAGAGCACACCACCGGCGAGACCAAGACCGACATCGTCACCGCCAACCTGGCCGGCTCGATCTTCACCCTGCCTGCCGGTGAGCTCGGCTTCGCGATCGGTGCCGAAACCCGTCGCGAGACGGGCCGCTTCTCACCTGACGCGCTTGCACAAACGGGCGATTCGACCAATCTTGCCTCCGGCCCGACCGGTGGACGCTACCGTGTCAATGAGGTCTACGCCGAGCTCGAAATCCCGGTCCTGGCCGACCTGCCGTTCGCGCGCGAGCTCACCGTCAACGTCGCCAGCCGCTACTCGGACTACGACACCTTCGGTGACACCACCAACGACAAGCTGGGCATCAAGTGGCGTCCGATCGACTCGCTGCTGCTGCGCGGCACCGTGGCCGACGGCTTCCGGGCACCGACCATCGCGAATCTCTACGGCGGCGGCTCGCAGACATTCTCGTTCTTCACCGACCCTTGCGACACCAACTTCGGCAGCTCGGCCAGCAATGCCACGACCCGCGCGAACTGCGTGGCTGCGATCGGCCCGCTCGCCAATACCTACCGCCAGCTGGCCCAGGGTCTGAACCCGGCGGGTTCGCCGAATGCGCAGACACCTGTTGCGTTCACCCAGGGCTCGAATCCGCTGTTGCAGCCGGAGGTCTCGAAGTCGCAGACGATCGGTGCGGTCTGGAGCCCGGACTTCGTCCAGGGCCTCAACATCGCGCTGGACTGGTGGAAGATCCGTATCAGCGAAACGATCGTCGCGGACTCGCCGACCACCATCCTCAACGATTGCTACATCCAGGGCATCACCAGCCGTTGCTCGTCGCAGCTGTTCACGCGTGATCCAGCGCTCGGCTACGTCAACTTCATGCTGTTTGGCGACCGCAATGCCGGTTTCCGCAAGGCTGAAGGCTTCGACTTCGACGTCAGCTACCGCTGGAACACGGATTACGGCAACTTCGGCATCACGTCGAACAGCACGTACACCTCGAAGGACTACTTCGTCAGCACCAACGATCCGCGCGTTCCGCTGTCGGGCGTCGGCTTCACCAGCCAGTTCCGCATTCGTTCCAACACCGGCCTGAGCTGGGACATGGGCGATTTCGGCATGACCTGGGGTGCGCGTTACTACTCGTCGATGAAGGAAGGCTGCACCTACTCGATCACCGGCGCCCTCGAACCCAACCTCGAGTGCAATGAGATCCGTTACGCCCCCACGGGCGTGTTCCTGCCCGACGGCACGCCGGCCAGCGCGATTTCGCGTCGCAAGCGTACGGGCTCGGTGACGTTCAACGACGTGCAGTTCCGCTACAGCGCGCCGTGGGATGCCACGATCTCGATCGGCGCCAACAACGTGTTCGACAAGGTGGGCCCGGTGATGTACACCCAGCCGAGCGCCAACGTGTCGTACTACGGTGGCTTCGACATCGGTCGCTTCCTGTACATGCGCTACACCCAGCGTTTCTGATCGATTGCTTTAACGTTCCAACAAACACGGCCCCGAGAGGGGCCGTGTTTGTTTGTGCCGGGAGCTCCTCCGCTGGCGCGCAGGCGGAGATTGGCGACCTCAGGCCACCGGGCGTCGATACAGCGCGGCATTGATGCACGCGAACACGCTGACCACGAACCAGCCGAACGGAAACAGCGAGACGGTCAGCAGCCAGGTCACCGCGAACGCGATGCAGGCGGCGACGAACCACAGCAGCGCCGAAAGAACGCGCCCCTGCACCAGCTGTCCGAGACCGGGGACGAGGAAGCTGCAGATGGCGGCGATGACGTTGCCGGCGGAACCCTGTGCGCTCATGCGTGACCTCCTGAGGATGAATGCGCGAATGCTCCCGTATTGACGACCGCGATCGCGTGAAGGTGGCGCGTGCCGTGCAGCGCCGCCGGGCGAGGCGCCGATCGCGGAGTGTGCAAACGCGCGGCGTTGCGTGCCGGAACTCCGGACGACGTGACCGCAGCGGGTCCAGAGGCGGCCGCCGCGTGCCGTGACACGCACGTGGCGACGCGGATCCGCCGTCATGGCCTGGCCGCGCGGTGCACGCCGCGGCCGCCGTGCCTGTAACGCCGAGGTGCGTTTTCGTCTTCCGTCGTGACTGCCGTCAGACACGCCCTGTTCCCCGCTTGATGCGTCCGAGTCCCCTTCGCGCCCGTCTGGTGCCACAGGCGAGCGAGGTGCCTGCACCGGGCGCTATCACGTCGGCGGCTGAAATGACGGTCGGGACGCGCTCGCCGGCCTCCGGCTGTTCCTCACGTCCCGCGCCTGCCCGGTATTCGGCCAATACACCGCGCGCATGTCAACGTGACGCCGGCGAACGCCTGAGTGAATGCACGCCCCCCGGATGTCGATTTCGGCCTGCCTGCTCCGTCGTCTTGGGGAGCGCGCGGCAGATCGCCGTCGCCGATACCGGAGTCAGCCCATGTCCTACATCGACGGATTCGTTCTTGCCGTTCCGACCGCCAACCGCCAGGCCTTCATCGACCATGCCCATCTCGGCGATGCCTTCTTCATCGAGCTGGGCGCGTTGCGCGTACTCGAGTGCTGGGCCGATGACGTGCCCGACGGCACGCTGACCGACTTCCGCAAGGCCGTGCAGGCCAAGGACGACGAAACGGTGGTCTTTTCCTGGATCGAATGGCCCGACAAGGGCACGCGGGATGCGGCGTTCGCGAAGATGATGGACGGCAGCGATCCCCGCATGGACCCGGAGAAGAATCCGATGCCCTTCGACGGCAAGCGCATGATCTTCGGCGGGTTCACACCGGTCGTCGAGTTGACCGGCGCCGCGCGGCGATAAGCGCCGCGCCGCCGGCGTCGGCGGCGCGGCGTGGTCTCCAGGCCGCAGGCCGCGTCGGACGACCTCATCGACGACGGCCCTCTTGCGGGAACGTCGACCGGTAGCGCCTGACCGCCGGTCGCCGCCGGGTCACGCGCGTCGAAACGGGCACTGGCGCGCCCCTATCGCGCCGACCGGATCGACGAGGCGGCGACCCGCTTCAGTGGTGACGGTCTGCGTCCGGCGCGCGGATTGCGGGCAGGCTCCCAGGCCGAGCTCGGCCTGAAGCCCCGGGGACGCCGTCGCACCGCTGGCGCGCGGAGCTCGAAACGGCGTCGGCTTCTGCGGCGCGGCCTGTCGCGCGTTCCCCACGCGTCACGGCCGCGCGGGTCGCCACCACAATAAAGAAGGCGCACCCCAGGGGGTGCGCCTTCGTTTCCTGCGACGTCGGATCGGGCGGCGATCAGCGCACGCGGAAGCGCGAGTTGTCATCGCGACCGCTGTCGCTGTAGTTGCCCGAGCTGTAGTGATCGTGCGAGACGTAGGCGTCCTGCACCGCGGCCTTCGCGCGGTCCCACTCCAGCGGCGACGTGCCGCGGCGCGTGCCCCAGTCACGGGACAGCTCGCTCTCGAGCGACTCGTCCCAGGGGCGGTCCGGGTGGCGGCTGCGCGCGTAGGCACCGTAGCGATACGCGGGCTGATAGTGCGCGTACTCGTCGCCGTCGCCGCGGTAGTCCGCCTTCTCGAACGCGGAGGCGTGGTACTCGTCGCTGCGGCCGTAGAGATCGTAGGTGCGGTCGGTGCGATCCCATGCATCGCGCACCGCCGGTTTGGCATCGTCCCAGGCCAGGCGCGATTCGCCGCGGCTCGCCTCCCAGTCGCGCTTCAAGCTGTCTTCCGATTCATCCCAGCCGCGGGTGCGATCGGCCTCGCGCGCCTGCAGGCCGAAGCCGTAGGCCGGCGCATAGTCGCGGTCGTAATCGTGATCGCTCTTCACGTAGGGACGCTCGCGATGTGCGTCGCGCCAGTATTCGGTCTCGCCGGTGGGATCGATACGTTCGGCCACGCCCTTGCCCACGGCGGCACCGGCGACGACGCCGACCGCCGCGCCGATCAATGTGCCGACCGGGCCGAAGATCGTACCGGCCGCCGCGCCGGCCGCCGCACCGCCCGCGACGCCGCCCACACCGACGCCCACCGGGTGCGCGCCGGGAGTCTTGGTGATCGGGTCGCGATTGAGGTCGCGGCCGCCGTCGCGGATCTCGTCATGCTTGGTCATCGGAAACACTCCATCGGGGTTGTGGACGGCTAACGTGCGCGTGCGCGGATGAAGCCGCCGTCGGTGAATCCCGAACAGGCAGACAGAGCGTTCAGGTGTCGTGGCCCGAGACGTCGGTACCCGGCGGGTCGCCGGCGCGCGCGGGCCGGCGCAACTTCGGTATCGCGCCCACCACCAGCAACGCCACGAACGTGGTCACCAGCGCGACCATCTCCTGCCCCATACCCGCCGCCATGCCGATCGCCGCGGTCATCCAGACGCCGGCGGCAGTGGTGAGCCCCTCGATGCGCTCGTCCTTCCCCAGCTTGAGGATGGCGCCGGCACCGAGAAATCCGATGCCCGATACGATGCCCTGCATCACGCGGGTGACGTCGGCGCCGTCGATCTCCGCCAGCAGCGGTGCGAGCACGAACAATGCCGAGCCGATCGATACCAGGATGTGGGTCTTCAGCCCGGCCGCGCGTCCCTTGAATTCGCGCTCCCAGCCGACCATGCCGCCGAGCACGGCCGCGACCAGCACGCGGACGACGATCGTCGTCACCGTATCGACATCGGGCAGCGCGAGCTCCCTGGCCAGGGCATCCCCGATCTGTGCCAGCACGCTCATGTCCTGGATGCCCGGGTCGACGGTCGAAGAAGGCGTGGCAGTGGCCGGACAGACATCGCGCTCGGGTTCGGTGGGACCGGCAGCACGCTAGTGAATCACCGGTCGCCTGCCGGTGAACGCGCGGCCACGTCGGCGGCGTGGCCGTCGACATCCGTGCACGCAACATTGCATCCCGCACGCCGGCGTCGTGCCGTCTCTTGAAACCACGCGGCGCGCCAACAGGTCTGCAGGCCCCATGAAGGAGCCGCGTGCATGCCCACCCTGTTCGATCCCCTGACCGCCGGCGCGATCCCGCTGGCCAACCGCGTCGTGATGGCGCCGCTCACGCGCAACCGGTCGCCGCAGGCGATTCCCCAGCCGCGCACCGCGCTGTACTACGCGCAGCGCGCGTCCGCAGGGCTGATCGTCACCGAGGCGACCGCGATCAGTCACCAGGGTCAGGGGTATGCCGACGTGCCCGGGCTGTACGCGCCGGACCAGCTCGACGGCTGGCGCCGCGTCACGGACGCGGTGCACGCCGAAGGTGGCCGCATCGTGGTGCAGCTGTGGCATGTGGGACGCATCTCGCACACCTCGCTTCAACCCGGCGGCCAGGCGCCGGTCGCGCCGTCGGCGATCCGCGCGGCGAGCAAGACCTTCATCCACGACGCCGCCGGCCGGGGCGAGTTCGTCGACACGTCCATGCCGCGCGCGCTCGAGCTGGACGAACTGCCGGGCATCGTCGCCGACTACCGCCGCGCTGCGCGCGCCGCGATCGACGCCGGCTTCGACGGGGTCGAGGTGCACGCAGCGAACGGTTACCTGATCGACCAGTTCCTGCGCGCCGGCAGCAACCGGCGCACCGATGCCTATGGCGGTTCGGTGGAAAACCGGGCCCGGTTTCTGGAGGACGTGATGCGCGCGGTGGTGGACGAGATCGGCGGCGACCGCACCGGGATCCGGCTGTCGCCGGTCACACCCGCGAACGACGCCCACGACGATGCGCCGCAGCCGTTGTTCACCCACGTGGTCGAGCGCCTGGCACCGCTCGGACTCGCCTTCGTACACGTCATCGAAGGCGCCACCGGCGCCGATCGCAGCTACAGCCAGGGTGATGCGCCGTTCGACTACGCGGCCTTGAAGGCGGCCTATACGGCCGCCGGCGGCCGCGGCGTCTGGATCGTCAACAACGACTACGACAAAAAGGACGCGGAGGCGGCGATCGCGTCCGGGCATGCCGACGCCGTCGCGTTCGGACGCCCCTTCATCGCCAACCCCGATCTCGTGCGCCGCCTGCGCGAGGAAGCGCCGTTGAACGCGCCGGATCCGTCCACCTTCTACGGCGGTGGTGACCACGGCTACACCGACTACCCCACGCTGGACTGACCTGCACGACGGCGCGCTCGCCGCGCGCCGTTACTCCGGCCGCGACGACGGTTCGGTGCGGAAGGTCTCGCCGGTCGCGGGGTCGACCGCGCGGCCCGGGACGACCTCACGCGCGCCCGGAATGACGCGCCCCTGTGCATCCCGCACCGCGTCGGGCGCCGTCGGCGTCGGCGTCGGCGCGGCCAGCGGCTGCACGCTGCGCGCGGGCCCGGCAGACGGCACCGGCGCAGGCTGGCGGGCGCGTTGCGCCGGCGTCGCGGGGACGGCCGTCGGCGCGGGTGTGCTCGCCGGTGCCGCTGCCGGACTGGGTGCGGGCTGGGGGCGCTGCAACTGCTGGGCAGCGGCGGGAAGCGATATCACCGCGAGGGCGGCGGCGAGAACACGCATGCGGGACATGACGGCTCCAGGCGAACGGCAGGGCCTTCGACCCTAGGCCCGCGCCGATGCATGGGCGATGAAATGCGGCGTCCGCCCCCCGACGAGACGAGGCGCGGGCGCACGCCGCGCCGGGTAGGCGCCGCGCCCCGCGTGTCCGGGCGCCGGTCGACGTGGTCGCCGGGGATCAGTCGACGCAGATCGTCGACGCGACGCCGTCGCGTACACGCTGCTGGCAGCCGAAGGGATTGGTGTCCACGCTGCACGCACCTCCCACCTGGGCGCCGTCCACCGTGCCCTCGGGCGCGATGCAGTGCCCCTCGCACTGCTGGCTGTCGCTGCAGGCCTTGCCGGCGTCGGTGGTCTGGCGCAGACACTGCTTGACCGGTGCGCGGCCCAGCTGGGTCCACTCGCCACCGACGCGCATGCAATCGGCTTCATGGGTCACGGTGGCCGTGTCCGGCCCGGCCTGGGTGGCAGGACGCTCGGCCGGCGCTGCGCAGGCGACCAGGACAGCGGCGAACAGCAACGGGAGCGTGTGCTTCAGCATGGGAATATCCGGGCATCGGGGAGGCGCGAGTCTAGCGGCGCCGGTGTGAAACGGTCGCCGTGCCTGCCGGATCCGGCGTGGGCACGCGCATGCACACACCGCCATCGGCGACACCAACGCGCTGGCGCTGTCCGCGCGCGCTCCGGCGCGGTGTCGCCCGCCCTGCACACGCCGCACCCGGGCACCGGACGGGTTCACGCCTGGCCTGACGCCGCCTGCACACCGTCGCGCGGCCGCGCGCATACCATGCACCGGCTCGCCGCCCCCACCTGCTCGCCCGGGACCTTCCATGCTCAATGTGCTGTTGTTCGTTGCCGGTCTCGCTGCCCTGGTCGGCGGCGCCGAACTGCTGGTGCGCGGCGCCTCGCGCCTGGCCTTGTCGTTCGGCATCTCGCCGCTGGTCGTCGGCCTGACGATCGTCGCCTTCGGCACCAGTGCCCCCGAGATGGCGATCTCCGCCGGCGCCGTGCTCGGCGGTCAGACCGATCTCGCGGTCGGCAACGTCGTCGGCAGCAACATCTTCAACGTGCTGTTCGTGCTGGGCCTCAGCGCGCTGATCGCGCCGCTCGTGGTGCACCGGCAGGTCATCCGCCAGGAAGTGCCGATCCTCATCGGTGCCTCGCTGCTGCTCGCCGTGCTCAGCCTCGACGGACGGCTGACGATGTTCGACGGCGCGCTGCTGCTGGGTCTGGTGATCGCCTACACCGTGTTCCTGGTGGTGCAGTCGCGGCGAGAAGCCCGCGCGGCGGCCGCGGAGACGGGCGCGTCCCCGGCCAACGAGTACGACGCCGAATTCCAGCCTCCGCGCGCCGGTGCCTGGGATTCACGATTGCCGGTGCAACTGGTGCTGATCGTCGTCGGCCTCGGCCTGCTGGTACTCGGTTCGGACTGGCTGGTCACCGCGGCCGTCGCATTCGCCACCGCGCTCGGCGTCAGCGATGTGGTGATCGGCCTGACCATCGTCGCCGCGGGCACGTCGATGCCGGAAGTCGCGACGTCGGTCGCCGCCGCGATCAAGGGCGAGCGGGACATCGCCGTAGGCAATGCGATCGGCAGCAGCACCTTCAACATTCTCGGCTGCCTGGGCCTGTCGGGCCTGCTGGCCGGCAGCGCCGGGCTGGTGGTGCCGGGGCCGGTGCTCGCGTTCGATCTGTGGGTGATGGTGGCCGTGGCGCTGGCCTGCCTGCCGATCTTCCTGTCGGGCCGCGAGATCGCACGCTGGGAAGGCGGCGTGTTCTTCGGCTACTACCTCGCCTACGTCGCCTATCTGATCCTGGCCGCGCAGTCGCATGCCGCCCTGCCCGCGTTCTCCAGCGTGATGATGGGCTTCGTGGTACCGCTGACCGTGATCACGCTGGTGGTGGTGCTGATCCGGCGTCCCGGCAGCGCGGCTGCGCGCTGACGCCCTGCCGGCCGCGCCTCGGCGCTGGCTGTGCACTGCTCTGGCCTTCGCGCAGGCCGGAGGAGAGGTCGCAGGCGTGACGTCACCCTGCCATCCGGCCTATTGACTACACCTGTCGTCACGCGCAGGATTGCCGACACGTGTAGTCAAACGGGTGATGCCATGCCGAAGAAGACGATCGGGGACCAGGAACTGGCCCTGCTGCAGTATCTCGATGAGGTCGGCCCGGCCACCGTCGGCGAAGTCGCCGCCGGGTTCGGCGAGGCCCGGGGGTTGGCCCGTTCCACGGTGCTGACGATGATGGAGCGGCTGCGCGCGAAGGCCTATCTGCGCCGCAGCCAGTCCGGCGGCGGCGCCTATCGCTATGCGCCGACGACGGGCCAGGACGAGGTGGTGCGCAGCGCGGTCGGCAGCTTCGTCGAGAAGACCCTGCAGGGCTCGGTGTCACCGTTCGTGGCGTGGATGTCGGAGCGCAAGGAGGTCAGTGACGACGAGCTCGCCGAGCTCGAGGCGCTGGTCGCCAGCCTGCAGTCCAGGCGCAAGGGAGGCTGACATGGACATCTCCGCACTCACGGATGTGATGCTGCCGCGGCTGCTCGCGGCCAGCGTGCAGGGCAGCCTGCTCGTGGCCCTGGTCTGGGCGTTGTGCCGCGCCCTGCCCCGGCTGCCAGCCGATGCCCGCTGCTGGCTGTGGTGGCTGGTGGCGCTGCAGCTGGTCCTCGGCCTGGTGTGGTCGTCGCCGGTGGCGTTGCCGTTGCTGCCTGCCGTCGAACAGATGATCGGCGTACCCGCGGATGCGGTAACCGCCCCGATTCCGGAGTCAGCGCTGTCCGTGGCCCCGGCCGCCCTCGGTGCCGCGCCGGGCGGGACGGCCGCGGCGTCCGCAGGGGCGTGGATGTTCGCGCTGGGCGTGGTCTGGCTGCTCGGACTCGCGGCGATGATCACCCGCAGCCTGCGCGGCCTGCAGCGCTCGCGTCGCCTCGTCGCCGAAGCGGCGCCCTGCCGGGACCGCAGCCTGCTCCAGGCGCTCGCCCTCGCCGCCGAGGCATACGGGCTGCGCGCCGTGCCCGCGGTTCGCGTCTCGGACGCGATCGTCTCGCCGCAGTTGATCGGCCCCTGGCGTCCGGTGCTGCTGTTGCCGGAGGGCTATGCGCAGGCCCTGCGCGCCGACGAACTCGACATGGCGCTCACCCACGAGCTGGTGCATCTGCAGCGCCGCGACCTGTGGCTGGGTCTGCTGCCCGCGCTGGCCCAGCACCTGTTCTGGTTCCACCCGCTGGCGCATCTCGCCACGCGCGAGTACGGCCTCGCCCGCGAGGGTGCCTGCGACGCCGCGGTGCTCGCCGGCCAGGCGCACGGCGCGCGCGAATACGCCCAGCTGCTGCTGCGGCTCGGCATCGCGCCGCGTCCGGATGCCGGGCTGGCCAGTGCCTCGCCCGATTACACCTTTCTCAAGCGGAGACTGACCATGCTGCAGACCACCCGCCCGTCGTCGCGTGCGCTCGCGGTGTCGACCGTCCTGCTGGTCGCCGCGGTCGGCGTCCTGCCCTACCGCGTGACCAACGCCGCGCCGATGCCGCTTCCGCCGCCCCCGCCGGCCGCACCGTCCGCGACCGCGCCACCGGCACCGGAGACGCCGCCTGCGCCGCCGATGCCGGTCAGCCCGACCACCCCGCCTGCACCCGCCACGCCGGCCGCGCCGGCAGCACCGCCTGCCCCGCCTGCCCCGCCGGCGCCGGACGACAGCGACGCGCGCGGCCACGTGCACACGATCCGCACGCAGGTCCGGGATCGCGCCACCGGCCCGATCCGCGGCACCTTCACCCTCAGCCGCACCCCGGGTGCCGAGTCCTACGTGTTGCTCGACAGCGCGCACAGCGTCGCGATGAGTTCGACCGAGGAACTGCGCGAGGCGCGCGCCGCGCAGCAGGGCGAAGGCCCGATGCTCTGGCTGCGCCGCGGCGACGACCGCTACATCGTGCGCGATGCCGAGACCGTCGCCCGCTTCCGGGCGGCCTTCGACGACGTGCGTAGCCTCGGCGAACGACAGGGGGCCCTCGGCGAGCGCCAGGGCACGCTGGGCGCCGAACAGGGCACGCTCGGGGCACGTCAGGGCGAGATCGGCGGGCGCATCGCCGAACTGGCGCTGGAAGCGACCCGCAGCGGCGACGCCGCGTCGCAGCGCCGCGCCCTGGACGCACTGCAGGCCGAAGCTCGCACCCTGGGCGTGCAGATGAGTCGCCTGGCCAGCCAGCAGGGCGTGCTCGCCGGAGAGCAGGGCGAGCTCGCGCGGCAGCAGGCGGACGCGCAGGCGCGGGCTGCCCGTCAGGCCCGGGCGATCGTCGACGAGGTCATCGCCAGCGGACGCGCCCAGCGGCTCTGAGCGCGCATCGATCCATCACACCCCGACGGCCCGGCAACGGGCCGTCGGCACGTCTGTCTCAGCGATCGGGCCAGTGCCAGGCAGGTGCATCGAGCATCCCCTGTCCGTCGATCACGGTCTGGCTGTCGCGTTTGACCAGCTGGACCGGGTGGCAGTCGGGGGGCCTGCTCCAGCGCGGCGATCAACCGCGACGCGTGCGAGACCACCCGGACCTGCGTGCGCTTCGCCGCAGCGGTGATCAGCCGCGCCAGGGCCGGCAGCAGATCCGGATGCAGACTGGTCTCGGGCTCGTTGAGCACCCTCAGCGGCGGCGGGCGCGATGTGTGCAGCGCCGCGATCCACAGCAGATGGCGCAGCATGCCGTCCGAGAGTTCGGCCGCCGACAGCGGGCGCAGCAGGCCGTGCTGGCGGAACTGCAACGAAAAGCGCCCGCCTTCGACCAGCACGTCGACACGCGCGTCGGGAACGCATCGGCCACCGCGGCGTCCAGCGCCTCGGCATCGCCGGTCTCGCGGATCGTCGCCCAGGCCGCGGCGAGGTCACGGCCGTCGTGACTCGGCACCGGCGTGCGCGTGCCCAGCTGCGGCAGACGCGCCGGCGCATCGGCATCGGCGCGGACGTGATCGTAGAAGTGCCAGCCGCGGATCGTCTCGCGCAGTTGCCGCACCTCGGGGGCGCTGCGTGGATCGGCGATCTGCGCGAACAGGCGTTCGAAGGGATTCAGATGCTCGCCCGCCACGCGCCAGTCGCGGCCGTCGCGCACGCGCACCCGCGCGCCGCGGCGATCGACCAGCGTGTTGCCCTGACGCAGGAACGGTCCGCTCCAGATCACCTCGCGCTTGATCTCGGGATCACGGGCGAACAGCGACTGCGTCGGCACCGGCACGCCGAGATCGATCGCGTACCCGAACTCCTCGCCGGCGACACCGGGCTTCAGCGAAACGGGCTGCTGCCGCGGCCCGCCTTCGATCGGCACCTCGCCGCGGCGCATGCGTGCGCTGAGTGTTTCCGGTCCCGCCCACAGCGTCGACTGCAGGCCGCCCTCGCGCGCCAGTGCCGGCACCACGCCGCCCTGCGCCGTCTCGGCCAGCAGACGCAGCGCGCGATAGAGGTTGGACTTGCCACTGCCGTTGGCACCGGTGACGAGGTTCAAGCGCCCCATCGACACCACCAGCGTGTGCAGCGAACGGTCATGGGCGATGGCGAGCGTGGTGAGCATCGACGTGGGCGGCCGAGGTGAGACGCGCTTCGTACGAAGGCAGGTCTGGACAGGTCCGCTCCTGGCCGTCATTCCCGCGAACGCGGAAATCCAGCATGTTGGACCTTCAACGGCTTGAAGTGGCTGGAGCCCGCATTCGCGGGGATGACGGCAGGTAGCCCACCCACCCTAACGCGGCGTGGCCGGCCCCGTGATCTGCAGACGCACGCGCGCCAGGATGCCGTTCGACGTCATGTACAGCGTGCGTCCGTCGTCGCCGAACGCCACGTTCGCGATGGGACCCCCGGTCTCGATCCGCCCCAGCCGGGTGCCGTCGGGCGCGAAGACCAGCACGCCACCCGGTCCGGTCGCGAACACGGTGCCGTCGGCCGCGACCGCCATGCCGTCGGGCAGGCCCGGGGCCGCGTCGCCGACCAGATCGCCGGCGTCGGCGAACACGCGGCGCGCCGTCACTGCGCCGTCGGTGTCGAGGGTGTAGGCCATCCAGATCGCCCGCTCGGGATCGGAATTGGCGACGTAGAGCGTGCGCTCGTCCGGCGACAGGGCGATGCCGTTCGGTCGGGTGAGCCCGTCGTCGAGCAGATGCACGCGGCCGTCGGCATCCAGCCGGTAGACCCCGTTGAAGGCGAGCTCCTTGACCGGTGAATCGTCGAGATCCTTGAGTCCGTACGGCGGATCGGTGAAGAAGATCGTGCCGTCGCCGCGGCGTACGAGATCGTTGGGACTGTTGAAGCGACGCCCCTCGAACGCACGCGCCAGGGTCGTCTTGCGTTTCGTCGCCAGCTCCAGCCGTTCCACGCTGCGGTTGCCGGAATCGGCCATCAGCACCGCGCCGGCCGACTCGGCGAACAGACCATTGGCACCCGCTTCGCGCAGGGCGCCGGTGTCGCGCCCCGCGTACCCCGAGGGCTCGAGGAACACCGAGAGTCCCGCCGATTCGGACCAGCGATGGATGCGGTTCTCGGGCACGTCGGTGAACAGCAGATACCCGCCGTCGGCCACCCACACCGGGCCTTCGGCCCAGGTGAAGCCCTCGGCGAGCCGCTCGATGCGTGCATCGGACGCGACCACCGCGTCGAGCGCCGGGACGTACCGCGTCACGCCGCCCACCTGCGGATAGACGGGCGTCGGCCCCGACGACGAGGCGCAACCTCCGAGCGCGGCCATCAACGGAATCGCGAGCAGCGACGTGGCAAGACGGGGCATGTGGACCTCCTGGTCATCGAGCGATGTCGCCCACCCTACCGCGCGGACCCGCGCCGTGCACCGATGCCGGCGCGGCCGACGGTCAATGCGCGGCGACGCGGGCCCGCATCGCGGCCTCGTCGTCGAGCCAGTTGGCGTCCTTGTTCCGGAGAAAGAACACGTACACCACCAGCGAGACGGCGATGATCGCGGTGGCGTACACGGCGAAGCTGACCACCCGGTCCGACTTCAGCGCCGCCTGGTACAGCAGCGGCGCCGTGCCGCCGAACGCCGAGTTGGCGAGCGCGTAGCCCAGGCCCACGCCCAGCGCACGGATGTGCGTGGGGAACAGTTCGGCCTTCACCACGGCGTTGATCGACGTGTAACCGGTGAGGATGACGAAGCCGATGCCGAGGATCACGAACGCCGACAGCGCACTGGTCTGCTGCGGCAGCGCCGTCACCAGAAACCCGGTGTAGAGCACGCCGCCGACGCCGAAGAACACCAGCAGGCTCTTGCGCCCGATGCTGTCCGACAGCCAGCCGCCCAGCGGCTGGAGCAGCATGAGGAACGTCAGCAGGCCGAGATTGATCAGCGTGCCCACGAGTACGTCGTCGCCGGCGAATGCGGTCTGGATCATCTTCGGCCCGTTGACCGAATACGTGTAGAACGCGACCGTGCCGCCCGCCGTGATCAGGAAGCACAGCAGCAATGGCCGCCACTGGTTCACGAACAGCTCGCGGATCGAGCCCGAGGCCCGGGCGCCGCCGATCCTGGCAGCTGCGATCGAATCCGATTCCAGGGATTCGTCCATCGTGCGGCGCAGCCAGAACACCACGATCGCCGCCACGCCGCCGATGGCGAAGGCCACGCGCCAGCCCCATTCGGAGATCTGGGCCACGTCGAGCACCAGCAGCATCGCCAGCAACGTCGCCTGCGCCAGCACGTGGCCGCCGACGAGGGTGACGTAGTGGAACGACGACAGGAAGCCGCGCCGCCCCGGGATCGCCGCCTCGGACATGTAGGTCGCGCTGGCGCCGTACTCGCCGCCGGTCGCGAAGCCCTGGACCAGACGCGCCACGAGCAGCAGCACCGCGGCCCAGATGCCGATCTGCCCGGCGGTCGGGCTGATCGCGATGAGGAACGAGCAGCCCGCCATCACCGACACCGACACCGTCAGCGCCAGGCGCCGGCCGTAGCGGTCGGCGAAGCGGCCGAAGTACCAGGCGCCGATCGGGCGCATCAGGAACGTCGCGGCGAAGATCGCCCAGACGTACAGCGTGGAATTGCGGTCATCGGGCGAGAAGAACTGCGACTCGAAGTACATCGCGAACACCGAGTACACGTAGACGTCGTACCACTCGACCAGGTTGCCGGCCGAGCCCTTCAGCGTGTTCGACACAGAGCGGCGAAGACTGGCGGGACGGGACGCAAGGGGCGCGGCGGCGACACTGGACGTAGGCATGCGGGGGCCTGTATGAAACGAAGGCGGCGAGTATAGGGGCCGGCTCCGTGATGGACGGCGCGTCGAGTCTGTCCGCATCGGAGGCGACGTCCGCGGCCGACCGGCAGATGCCGCCCGCCTGTGTGGTGTCCCTCGTGATAGTTCATGAGGCGACCGGTCGTGGCCGCATTCACCGGCCTGGGCGATGTGCCGCGCAGTGCCGGCACCGGGCCTGGATCATCTGGAGTCTGGCCATCAGCGCGGTCGGCCTGGATGCTACCTGGCGCCCGGGCCATCGCCATCACCAGCAACTGCTGCACAGGGGCGCCGAGGGGCCCGTCAACTGCAGCGACGGCGCGGACGGCATCCGTCGCAGCCAGCGCGTACTTGCGGAAATCGCGGAGTTCGAAGCGCGCTGGCAGCCGCGACGCGCTGCGCCAATCAATCAAGCTTCAAACGGATCGGTCCGATGCGTCGGGCGAACATGTTGTAGAGCCAAGCGATCAGCGCGCCGAGAAGGCCGCCGCCAAGCGCGCTCAATATCGGGTAACCGACGAACACGTAGACCGGCGGCATCGAATCGAATGACAAGGTCACTGGTCCGGCCAGTGTCACTCGGGTGACGGGCCCAGTGGCGAGAAGCACGCCAGCTGCAGTCAAGGCGCTGGCAGAGGCGCCAAGCACGAACTAGAGCGCCGCCAGCAGTCTGGCGACGCTCGCGACCGACAGGGACGTCAGCCGCGTGTCTGCAGCGGCATTCCGCATCGGAGATCCGTCCTTGGAGAACCCGATCATCAGGCGGTGCCCGCCTCTGCGCCCCCGCGCTGCAGCGGGTCCGGCAGATCGGAGCCCGCATCGACGAACGACAGCGACACCGAATTGAGGCAATGCCGTTCGTAGGTCGGCGCCGGGCCGTCGGGGAAGACGTGGCCCAGATGGCTGCCGCAGCGCGCGCAGACTTCCTCCACGCGGATCATGCCGTGGCTGGTGTCGCGCACCCGGCCGATGTGCGCCTCGTCGTAAGGCGCGAAGAAACTCGGCCAGCCGGTGCCGGAATCGAACTTCGCGCTCGAGCGGAACAGCGGGAGCCCGCACAGCCGGCAGCAATAGGTGCCCTCGCGCTTGTTGTCGAGGAACACACCGCAGAACGGCGCTTCCGTGCCGTGCTGCAGCAGCACGCGACGCTCGTCGGCGGACAGGCCCGCTTCCAGCGTGGCGCGCTGGTCCGGAGTGGGCGGCGTGAGATCGAAACGGGACATGGGCATCCTGGCGGCGGCGCCGCGGCAAGCGTGGATCTCCACAGATGGCGGCGAGCCTGCCGCCTCTCAAGCCGCGCGCGCGTGAATCCGCGATGCGTCCGGCGCCGCGGCCCGGCCCCTCGCCCACGCCGTCAATGCGCGCACCGTGCCGCCGCGGGCATGCGCTCGCGCGCGAACGCGCGCTCTGCCCCGCGCACTCCGTCACCGCCCGGCTATGCCCCCACCGGCCGCGCCACTTCGATCCACGTCGGCGCATGGTCACTGGCCTTGTCCTCCAGCCGCACCCAGCGGTCCACACCGGCCGCCTTGACCGTCTTCGCCAGCACCGGATTGGCCAGCAGATGATCGATGCGCAGCCCGCGATCACGCGCCGCGTGCTGGCGGAAGTAGTCCCAGAACGTGTAGACCGTGTCCTCGCCGAACACGTCGCGCAGCGTGTCGGTCCACCCCTGCGCCAGCAGGGTCTCGAACGCGGCGCGCACCTGCGGCTGGATCAGCGCGTCCTTGCGCCAGGCCTTGGCGTCGTAGACGTCGGCATCGGTGGGGATCACGTTGAAGTCGCCCATCAGCAGCGCCGGATGCGGCAGATCCACCAGCGTCTTCGCATGCCGCTGCAGGCGCGCCATCCACGCCAGCTTGTAATCGAACTTCGGCCCCGGCTGCGGGTTGCCGTTGGGCAGATACAGCGCTCCGACGACGACGCCGTGCACAGCCGCTTCGATGTAGCGCGCCTGGTCGTCCTTCGCATCGCCCGGCAGCCCGCGTCGGCTTTCCATCGGTACCGCGCCGCGGCCGAGCAGCGCCACGCCGTTCCACGCGCGCTGGCCCTGCCAGATCGCGCCGTAGCCCGCCGCCTCCAGCGCCTCCACCGGAAACGCGTCGTCGGTGGCCTTGAGTTCCTGCAGGGCGACGACGTCCGGCTTCGATTCCGCCAGCCACGCCAGCAGGTGCGGCAGCCGTGGGGCGATGCCGTTGACGTTGAAGGTGGCGAGCTTGAGGGTCTTGCGGCGGGCCATGGCGCAGTCCGGGTGCGAAAACGCAACGCTAGTCCGTCGCCCGAGGTGCGCGGATGAAGCCGGCCAGGGCGACCCGCCCGGGGCCTGAACACGTCGGGGTGCTCGCCGACGCCTGCGCGCGCGGCGCAGACGTCGCACCCGGCCGCCCGGCCGCGCCGCCTCAGTGGACCATGAAGCGGTAACGGCCGGCCATCGGATGATCGTCGCCACCGACGACGCGCCAGTCCACCTGGTAATCGCCTTGCGGCAGCGCCTTCGCAGGCACGGCGCGAAGCGTCCTGTTGCCGTTGCTGTGCGTGAGCCTGACGTCGTCGACCGGCGTCAGGGTCTGGTCGCGATTCACCCGGCTCAGCGTGATGCTCGATGCGCCGGGCACGAGAGCGCCGTCGAACGTGAGTTCGAGCTGGTCGACCGACGAGACGTGGCTGTCCGCTGCAGGCGTCGAGGCCACCAGGGCGACATGGGCGAGCGCGCCGCCCGCGACGAACAGACCCGCGGCAAGCACCAGGCTCTGCAGCGGAAGACGGAAGCTGGACTTGGGCATGGAAGAACGTCCTCTGAGTTGGAATGGAATGACGGAAATCGATCTCATATCAGAACCACAGGCGCACGCCGGCCACCACACGCGTGTCGCGCGCGTGTCCACCCGCCGCACGCGCGTAGTCGGCGGTGGTACCGAATTGCCGTTCGTGCACGACGCCGACATAGGGTGCGAAGCGACGGCTGATTTCGTAACGCAGGCGCAGACCGCTCTCGATCTTGCCGAGTCCGGAGCCGATGCCGGCATCGGGTTCGTTCTCGAGCGCAGCCACGACCTCGACCTGCGGCTGCAGGATCAGGCGGTTGGTGAGGCGGACGTCGTACTCGGCCTCCGCCTTCAGTTGCACCTGCCCGCCGCTGCCGACGTAGGCGGTGGCCGAGATCTCGAGAAAATGCGGTGCCAGGCCCTGCACGCCGAAGGCGGCCCAGCGCCGCGCATGCGGCTGCATGTCCTGGCGCAGCCCGACGACGACATCCCACCAGGGCAGAACGCTGCGGCCGTACAGCAGTTCGATGTCCGCCGACCCGGTGCGTCCACCGTCGCGCTCGCCTTCACTGCGCAGCCAGAGCCGGTCGAGATCGGTGCCGAGCCACGCCACGACGTCCCAGGCCTGTCCGCTGCCGTGCGCTGCATCCCAGGCTTCCAGGCGGTCGAACAGCACCATGGAATGGACCGGCGACGCATGCTCCATCGAATGATGGTGGAGCACCGGAAAGGCCGCGGCACGATCGGCATCGGTCGGCACCGGGATCGGTGTCCGCGGCGCGCGCGGCGCAGGCATCCGGCAATGCCCCATCGCCGCGTGCTCCGGCGTGCAGCCGGCAGGCGCCGCATGCGCGCCGTGGTCGTGCGATCCGGCGGCTGCCTGCGGCAATGTGCAGTGCCCCATCGCCGCATGTTCCGGCGTGCAGCCGGCAGGCGCTGCCTGCGCGTGGTGATCGTGCGATCCGGCAGCTGTCTCCGGCAGCGTGCAGTGCCCCATCGCTGCATGCTCCGGCGTGCAAGCGTCAGGCGTCGCAGGCGCACCGTGGTCGTGCGCTCCGGCCGGTGTCTGCGGCAACGTGCAATGCCCCAACGCCGCATGTTCCGGCGTGCAGCCGGCAGGCGCTGCAGGCGTGCCATGGTCGTGCGATCCGCCCGGTGGCTGCGGCAACGTGCAGTGCCCCATCGCTGCATGCTCCGGCGTGCAAGCGGCAGGCGTCGCAGGCGCGCCGTGGTCGTGCGATCCGGCGGCTGCCTGCGGCAATGTGCAGTGCCCCATCGCCGCGTGTTCCGGCGTGCAAGCGGCAGGCGCCGCATGCGCGCCGTGGTCGTGCGATCCGGCGGCTGTCTGCGGCAATGTGCAGTGCCCCATCGCCGCATGTTCCGGCGTGCAAGCGGCAGGCGTCGCAGGCGTGCCATGGTCGTGCGATCCGGCCGGTGTCTGCGGCAACGTGCAGTGCCCCATCGCTGCATGTTCCGGCGTGCAGGACGCCGCCGCGGTGTGCGACTGGGCGATCGCCACCGGAGCGGCGGCGAACGCGGCAGTGATCGAGAGCGCGAGGACGGCGGTCTTCATGCCTCGACCCTCACTTCCCGCATCATCCCCGCTTCCATGTGATAGAGCAGATGGCAGTGGAAGGCCCAGCGGCCCAGCGCATCGGCGCGCACGCGGAAGCTGCGCCTGCTGCCCGGGGGCATGTCCACGGTGTGCTTGCGCACCATGACGTTGCCGTGCGCATCCTCCACGTCGCTCCACATGCCGTGCAGGTGGATCGGATGGCTCATCATGGTGTCGTTGACCAGCACGATACGCATGCGCTCGCCGTAGTTGAGCCGCAGCGGCTCGGCGCCCGCGAAGGGGATGCCGTCGAACGACCAGGCGAACTTCTCCATGTGCCCGGTGAGGTGCAGCTCGACGTCGCGGCCGGGATCGCGGCCGTCCTCGTCCTCGGCCACGCTGCGCAGGTCCCCGTAGGTCAGCACGCGGCGGCCGTTGTCGCGCAGGCCGATGCCGGGATCATCCAGGCGGTGGGTGGGTGTCATCGTCTGCATATCGACCAGCGGGTTGCGCGATTCGCTGGCCGGATGCCGCAGCATGCCGCCGCCGTGTGCGGCGTGCGCCCCATGCGCGGCATGGCTGCCGTGATCTCCATGGCCGGCATGTGCATCGTGGCCGGCAGGCATCGAATGCGCGGCGTGCGCGCCGTGGCCCCCGTGCCCCATGTCGTCCATGGTCAGCAGCGGGCGCGGATCGTTGGCCGGCACCGGTGCTTCGAGGCCGGCGCGCACGGCCAGCGTGCCGCGGGCATGGCCGGTGCGGCCCATGTCCTGCGCGTAAATGGTGTAGGCGTCCTGTCCGGACGGCTCGACGATGACGTCGAAGGTCTCGGCCACCGCGATGCGGAACTCGTCCACGCTCACCGGATGCACCGGCAGGCCGTCGGCCGCGACCACGGTCATCTTCAGCCCGGGGATGCGCACGTCGAAGTAGCTCATCGCCGAGCCGTTGATGAAGCGCAGCAGCACCTTTTCGCCGCTGCGGAACAGGCCGGTCCAGTTGCCCGCAGGCGTGGTGCCGTTCATCAGGTAGGTGTAGGTGTGGGCGTTGACGTCCGAGAGGTCGGTGGGCGTCATCCGCATCCGGCCCCAGGCCTTGCGGTCGGCCACCGTGGCGCGCCAGCCGTCGCGGCGCACGTCGCGGACGAAGTCGCCGACCGTGGGTTTGTAGTAGTTGTCGTACTCGGCGTACTGCTTGAGCCGGCGGAACAGGCGACCGGGATCCAGGTCGGTCCAGTCCGACAGCAGCACCACGTGCTCGCGGTCCCAGCTGTAGGGCAAGGGCTCGATCGGATCGACGATCAGCGCGCCGTACAGCCCCGCCTGCTCCTGGAACAGCGAGTGGCTGTGGTACCAGTACGTCCCCGACTGGTTCAGCGTGAAGCGGTACTGGTAGGTCTCACCCGGGTGGATGCCGTTGAAGCTCAGCCCGGGCACGCCGTCCATGTTCGCGGGCAGGATGATGCCGTGCCAGTGCAGCGAGGTCATCGCATCGGGCAAGCGGTTGGCCACGCGCAGGGTCACGGTATCGCCCTGCCGCCAGCGCAGGATCGGCGCGGGCAGACTGCCGTTGACCGTCATCGCGGGCCGCACGCGGCCGGTGAAGTTGACCGGCGAGGTGCCGATGGCCAGATCGAACTCGGTGCCGCGCAGCACCTGCGGCCCCAGACGCGCGTCGTCGGCCGCGATCGCGGGCAGGCGCAGGCCCGCCGTCCCGAGGGCCAGCCCGCCGAGGGCCAACCCCTGGACGAAACGGCGGCGCGACTGCAGCGCGCCGCGCGCCCGCTCGAAGGATTCGTGATTCATGTGCACTCCTGACGCTGCGCCGGGCGCAGCGATCCTGATGACGTTCGGGACACCGCGGACCTGGACGTCCGGCGGCAGGTCCCGGCAACGCTGCGCATACGCGCAGCAGCACGGCGTCAGGTGGAGATCGGGGGACGCAACAGGAGATGAGGCCGCGTGGTGGCCGGCGCCACAGGCCCGGCCACCGGCACCTCGGACGCGGACGGCATCACCGCCACGCCATCGGTCGCCGCCACCAGCGCCTGGAAATGCTGCATGCACAGCTCGAGGCAGAGGGTCCGGCAGTCCTCGTCCTGGTCATCGGCTCCCTGCGGAGGTGGCCCGGCGACGGGTTCGACCGGCAACGCACGCCCGGCATGGGGGCAATGCGCATCCGCGGCCGGCGACGCGTCCACCGGCGCCTTCGTTGCCGCGACAGCCTGGAGATCCATGCCCGCCACGTGGGCGGACGCCACTGCCGACGCCATGCCGTTCAACAGCAGCGTCACACAGAGCAGCACATGGAAGAGCGCGTGTTTCACACGAGGCGGCAGCGGAGGCGGCGCGAATGGGCACGGAATAGTAGCCCAATGCACGCGCGAGCCGCTCCCTGCGCGCCGCCGCATTCATCTGCGACGCCGGCACTTGCGGACAGACGCGCATGCGGAACGGACGCCGACGATGAGGCGCAGCCCGGATCGTCGGCGCCCGCTGCCCGCACCCGCGCCGCGTCACCCCAGGCGCGCTCGCAACGACGCCTGGCGCCGTCAGCCTCGTTGCCGACTACCATGCGTGATGCCCCAGGACCTCGCTTCGACACTCCGCACGCGGCTCGGCCTCGCAGCGCCTGCGGCCGTCGCGTTCGAACGCGGCGACGTGACCGCGTTCGACGGCTACACGCGGCAGCGCATCGCCTACCGCGGCCTCGAAGGCGACCCCATCCCGGCCTTCCTGTTCGCACCCGCGGCGCGGCCCGCCCGCGGCGGCGTCGTGGTCTTCCATCAGCACAACGGCGAGTTCCACTTCGGCAAGAGCGAAATCGCCGGCCTCGTGGGCAGCCCGTTCCAGGCCTTCGGTCCGGCGCTCGCGCGTCGCGGCCTTGCCGTGCTCGCGCCCGATGCGCTGACGTTCGAGGACCGCCGCGGCCAAGTGCACGGCGTGGAGCCGCACGATTACGACTGGCTGCAGCACTACAGCGCCATGAGCTACCGCCTGCTCGACGGCGACACCCTGATGCGCAAAGGCCTCGACGACGCCCAACGCGCGTTGAGCGTGCTGATCGACGCGGCCGGACTCGACACGCGGCGGGTGGGCATCGCCGGTCACTCCTACGGCGGCTACACCGCGCTCTACCACGCCGCGGTCGACCCGCGCTGCCGCTTCGTCTGCATCAGCGGCGCGGTCTGCAGCTTCGACACCCGCCGCCGCGAAGAGACCGGCATCACCCTGTTCGAGGCCGTGCCCGGCCTCGCGCAGATGATCGACACGCACGACGTGCTGGCCGCGATCGGTCCACGCCCGACGCTGGTCGTATCCGGAACCGCAGACAAGTACTCGCGGGATGCGGATCAGGTCGTGGCGAAGGTCGCCGGGGATTTCATCGCCGAGCTGCGTGTCGAGCGTGGGCACGCGCTCGATCAGCCGCGGTTCGATGCGATCGTCGCGTGGCTGGTGGAACGCGTGGGCGACCCGCCCCACTGACCGCCCACGGCGGACGGACGAGCGCGCGACGTCCCGCCCGCGGCATGCGGTGTCACCCGTGCGGCGTCCCTTCCCGGGACATCACGGCTGCCACAAGGTGCGCCGTGACGGGTCGAGTTGCCGGTCGAGATAGAACGCCGCACTGATGAAGGCCAGATGGGTCAGCGCCTGCGGAAAGTTGCCGAGCGGCAGGCCGCGCACGTCCACCTCCTCGGCGAACAGCCCGAGCGGATTGGCATAGGCGACGCCCTTGGCGAGCACCATGTGCGCATCCGCCAGACGGCCCGCGCGGGCCAGACATTCCGCGTACCAGAACGTGCAGGTGGTGAACGCGCCCTCCTCGCCCTCGAGACCATCCCGGCCGCGGTAGCGGTACACCAGGCCGTCGTCACAGAGCTGCTCGCCGATGGCGTCGAGCGTCTGCAGCCACACCGGATCGGTCGACGACACGAAGCGCACCAGCGGCATCATCAGCAGCGATGCATCGAGTTCGGTACCGCCACGTGTCTGCACGAAGTAGCCGTGTTCCGGGTGGCGGAAGTGGGTCCAGACGTCGTCGACGATGGCATCGCGCGCTTCGGCCCAGGCCACGATCGGCGCCGGGAGCGAGCGCTTCTTGGCGAGCCGCAGGGCCCGGTCGATCGCCACCCAGCACATCACCCGCGAGTGGAGGAAGTGCTGCGGTTCGGAGCGCATCTCCCAGATCCCCGCATCCGGCGACTGCCAATGCCCGATCACGTGCTCGACGATGCCGCAGACGTGCTGCCAGCCCACGCGTGGAATGGCATTGCCGTACTTGTTGGACAGATACACGCTGTCGAGCAGCTCGCCGTAGATGTCGAGCTGACGCTGGGCCTTGGCCGCATTGCCGATCCGCACCGGACGGCTGTCGGCATAGCCGGCGAGATGCGGCAGTTCGCATTCGTCGTCCATCACCGAACCGTCGAGGGCATACATGATGCGCAGCGGGTTCTCGCCGTCGCACGCCACCACGCGCTGGCCGACCCAGCGGTTGAAGTGCTCGGCTTCCTCGATGAAACCCAGTCGCATGAACGCGTAGACGGTGAACGAGGCGTCGCGGATCCACGTGGCGCGGTAATCCCAGTTGCGCTCGCCGCCTTCCGTTTCGGGCAGCGAGAACGTCGCCGCGGCGGCGATCGAGCCATGCCGGGCCGATGTGAGCAGCTTCAGGACCAGCGCCGAACGCAGCACCTGCTCGCGCCAGCGGCCGGTGTAGGTGGACCGGGCCTGCCACGCGCGCCACGCCTGCGCGGTCGCGTCGATCTGGAGATCCACCGCGGCCGCGTCGGGCGGGGGCAGCGCGTCGTCGCCGAGTACGAACCACGCGGTCTCGCCCTTGCCCAGGGTGAAGCGCGCCTCGGCGGCGGCGTCGCCGGCATCGAGCGGCGCGCTGGCGTAGAGGCGCATCGCCAGCAACCGCCCGGCAAAGCGGACGCCGCCGTCGACGGCCGCCACCTCCGGTGTGTCGCGCGCGTAGTCGAACCGCGGCGCGCACCGCGCGCGGAACGTCACGCGGCCGCTGGTCACCGTGACCTTGCGGATCAGACTGCGTGCGTCACAGCCCGAGCGCTGGCGGGCCTCCGGATGCGGCATCAGATCGACGACCTCGGCGCTGCCGTCGAGCGCGATCCAGCGCGTCACCAGCACGTTGGTGTCGGGCACGTAGAGCTGGAGATGCCGCGGCGCGGCCAGCTCGGGCGTGATCGTGAACGCGCCGCCCTGCTCATCATCGAGCAGGTTCGCGAACACCGACGGGCTGTCGAGCGCCGGCCAGCACAGGTAATCGATGGTGCCGTCGCGGGCCACCAGCGCGGCGGTTTCCAGATCGCCGATGACGCCGTGATCGCCGATGGTCCTCAGCGCGTCAACCATTGTCGCGGAACTCCGGATACAGCGACATGCCGCCGTCGACGAACAGCGTGGTGCCGGTCACGTAGTCGGCATCGTCCGAGGCCAGCCACACCGCCGCGCGGGCCACGTCCTCGGGCTCGCCGATGCGGCCGTAGGGGATGAGCTTCAGCAGCTTCTTCAGCGCCTCGTCGCTGCCCCAGGCCTCCTCGTTGATCGGCGTGCGGATGGCACCCGGCGCGATCGCATTGACCCGGATGCCGTCGGCGGCGAGCTCCTGCGCCAGCGACCGGGTGAGCATGCGCACGCCGCCCTTGGCCGATGCGTAGTTGACGTGTCCGGCCCATGGCACGAGCTCGTGCACCGAACTCATCGTGATGATGACGCCGGCGCTGCGCGCGGGGCGGCCCGCCTTCGGCTGCGCGCGGAAGCGTCGAACCGCCTCGCGCGCGCACAGGAACTGGCCGGTCAGGTTGATGTCGATGACCGTCTTCCAGTCGTCCAGGGTCATGTCGGCAATGGCGGCATCCTTCTGCACGCCGGAATTGGCGACGAGCAGATCGATGCGCCCGAAGGCATCGCCGACCGCCTCGAACAGCCGCGCCACGTCGCCTTCCTTCGAGACGTCGGCCTGCACCGCGATCGCGCGACCGCCGCGCTGCTCGATGCGCTGTACGAGCGCCTCCGCCGGTTCGGCCTGGGAGTGGTAGTTCACCGCGACGGCGGCGCCCGCATGCGCGAGCGCATCGGCCACGGCGAGTCCGATGCCGGAGCTCGCTCCGGTCACCAGGGCGGCATGCTGCTTGAGGGGGAGAGGCTTGACGTCCACGAACAGGTCTCCGGTGAAGCATGGGGGATGTGCGACGGCCGGCGCCCGCGCGACGGGCCGGGGCCGCGACGGCACAGTGGCGATGCGGGCCTGACGACGGTGCGAAAATGGCGCGTGGCGCCGTCGGCGATCAGCTGCTCAGCGCCTGGCGGTGATCACGGACGAAGTCGTCGAAGGAATGCGGCGGCGCGCCGGTGAGCCGCTCCACTTCGAACGTCGGGTCGATGTCGTGATGGCCGGCCACCACGTCGGCGAACTGCACCGTCAGGCCCTTGGCCATCCACGGCGAGTTTCCGACGGCGCGCATCAGCACGCGGAACATCGGCGTGGGCAGGTCGAGGTAACGCACCTTGCGGCCCAGGCCCTTCGACAGGCGCGCGGTCGCCGTCCTGGTATCGAAGGTTTCCGGGCCGGTGAGAAAGTACGTGGCACCGGCGTGTCCGTCCTGGGTCAACACCGCCGCGGCCACGCGCGCGATGTCGCGTGTATCGATCCACGACACGCTGCCCTTGCCCGCCGCCAACGGAAAGACGCCCTTGGCGATGGGGTCCTTGAACCAGAGAAAGTTCTGCATGTACGCCGTGGGCTTGAGAATCGTCCAGGCGACGCCCGACGCGCGCAGGTGGTGATCGATCAGCGCATGGGATTTCGCCCACGGCACCGGCGAGCGCACATTGCAGTCCGACGCCGACACCTTGACGATCCGCGCGATCCCGGCGGCCTTCGCCGCGTCGATCGCGGCGGTCTCCTGATGCACCTGATCGGGCGTGGGCGGCGTGATCAGGAACATCGTGTCGCAGCCCTGCATGGCCGGGGGCAGCGTCTCGGGCCTGTCGAAATCACCGAGGACGGCATCGAAGCCCGCCTTCTCCAGCTCGCTTACCTGTTCCTGCTTGCGGCACATCGCGCGGAACGGTGCGTCGGCTTCGCGCAGCTGCCTGCACAGTTCCTTGCCGATACCGCCCGTAGCCCCTGAAACCAGAATCATCGCGTTACTCCTTTTCGACGTGGGGAAGGGTCGAGCCGGGCGGATGGCCCAGCCACTCTGAAATGACGGCGTTCATCGCCTCGAGGGTGCGGATGGCCGCGCGGATGCGCTTGACGCCGAGCCGCTCGGCGATCGCGTCATCCAGCGGCGCCACGACGCGTTCGGCGCCGGTTACGGCGTCGAGTCCGGCAGGTGTGAGCACGACGAGTTTGGCGCGGCGGTGGTGCGGGTTGGGCTGGAATTCGACCAGCCCGCGCTCGGCCAGCACATCGACGATGCGCTGCACCGCCTGGCGTGTGAGGCCCATGTTGCGCGCGATCGACGCCGCGGGCAGGGGCGTCCCGGCATACCGAAGTGCCGCCAGCACCTGCCACCAGGCACTGGTGAGGCCCAGGTGCGCGACCAGCTCGTTACCGGCGCCAACCAGCCGGCCATTGGTGGCGAACACGGCCAGCGCCAGTTCGCGCACGGGCACATCCTCGGTCTGCATTCGACAGCCTCCTTTCAAGTTGACAGGATGCTGTCAACATCCAGGTAAGCTGCGCGTGATCCATTTGTTGTCACGTTGTCGGGTGATCACGGCGCGCCCGAGCGTGTCGTCGCGGCGCGTCGCCGCCAGCCGCGTGTCCGGATACGACGGGCGCCGCCGGAGGAGGCACCCGCTTTGGGCATCGGTCGCCATGCCCTTGGGGGCAGCAGGCTCGGTGTGCAGCCGACTTCACAGTTCGAGGGCGAGGGCCGACCGGTGCTTCGATCTCCGACGGTGGACAGTCTTCACGCGGCACCAGGCCGGACGAGCTCCGCGGCACGTCAATGCGTGATGCCGGGCGACCTGCGATCGCCCGGCGCAGTCCCGGCTGCCGGAGCCGGCACGCATCTTCGCGTCGACGCGCGCCGCCGCGACACGCTGCACACAAGCGCACGCGGAGCGCTGCGCCCGGCACCCGACGGCGCCGAAGCAACGCGCGCTCCGGCGCACCACTCCATCAGACGAAATCGGAGGCCTCGTACAACGGCCGGATCTCGATCTCGCTCGGTCCCGGCATCGGATTCGGGCAGCGCTTCACCCAGGCCACCGCCTCGTCCATGTCCTCGACCTCCCAGAGCCAGAAGCCGGCCACGAGCTCCTTGGTCTCAGCGAACGGCCCGTCGACGACGGTGCGATCCGTGCCCGAAAACCGCACGCGCCTGCCCTGCGACGAGGTCTTCAGCCCGTCGCCGGCCTTGAGGATGCCGGCCTCGACCAGCGCCTCGTTGTATTTGCCCATGGCGTCGAGCAGCTCGGGCTTGGGTAGAGTCCCTGCCTCGCTGTCTTCGGTCGCCTTCACCAGGACCATCACGCGCATCGTCGTCTCCTCGTGGCGGCGAATCGGTGCCGCCTTGTGCTGGTACGACGATCCACGCGGGGGCAGATCGACATTCGGCTGCATCACCCACCGACCTGATCATTCAGCAGCTGAACCTGAAATCGCGACCTACGGCCCTAATCCTCAAAGCGCTTTGGGCATGGGATCCAGCGCATCCACTGCGGCTGCCATTTGAGGTTTAGCCAGCCAAGCAACGGATACAGGAACAGCCCGAAGAGGATGTACGCGTCCGGGGGTGAGAGGAGCTTGCATACGTCTGTATCGCACTCAAAGAAGCGCTCGTCACGTCGAACGGAGTAATCCACCTGCGGTGCGATCAGGGCAAACACAGTGACGTAGCCGAGCGGGATTGCAGCTTGGAGAAAGATATTGAAGTATCTTCGCGCGTGCACGCCCGACTCCCCAAGCGGCGTACGCATGTACACATAGACATCGTACGCACACCGAATCACTGCAATTACAGCAAGAGCGGCGTAGAGGTCGTGACCCAGAAAATTAAAGAAGGCCACGAGCAGAATTACAAAGAAAAATATTGCGAGAAGCGCATCAAACACGTTGTTTGCAAAATCAAATTTCGTGTACACGTAGAGAACGATAGCAGCACCGATCGAATCCAGTATGAGCACAGTAGCGAGGCCGACCTTCAGGTCATAGCTCACGCCGCCCGGGTAGATCAGTACGCATGCAAAAGCCGCGGCCATAGACCACAACCAGATGACATCGGAAGGCCCCGAGCGATTTTTACTGAGTAGTGGCATTGGACACTTTGGTAGCCTCGAAAAAAACCTGACCTCGAGTTGAGCCGCACCGATCCTGGCTCGGACATGCACAACCAGCCAACGATTCCAGATAAAAATTAATAATCTGGTTAGTTAACCTGGAACCGCCATCTCCATCTAGCACCCAAGCTCAGCGTAGAGCGTAAACACCGGCGCCAGCCGGCGTTTACGCTGAAACGCGCAGTTGGGCTGGGGTGGAAGTGAATCCAAAGTACGCACCACGACCCCCAAGCGACCGGCCTAAAGCGTCGCCGCGCTGTAGGCGGCATGGAAAAGAACGCACCAAAGTCCCAGCACGGCGAGGAAGTTGACCGTGAACACCATGTCCCTGAGGCGGACGTTGCCGATGAAGATCTGCACGCCGCTGTGCAGAAGCCTGCCGATGATGAAGGCCCATGCAAGCACCAAGACGGTTGGGCTGAACTGAAGCTCGAGGTGCAGCAACAACAGGCAAGCCGCATGGAAGAAGAGCGGCCACTCGAACTGGTTGGCAAGATTGGCGCTGATGCGAGGCTCGAACGATCCCAGCGGATTGCTGCCTTCAGGCTTGCGGCCAACTCCCCAGACCACAGGCGCACGGGCAACGGTGAGCGCGGCATACAAGAATGCCGCAAGTGCGACATGCACTGCCATAGGGAGAATCAGTATTAGCGATGCTCCCAGACTCAATGGCCTAGTACCTGAGTTGAGCCGAACCGCGAAGCGGTTTCGGGTTGAATGAATCGTGAGGTGCCATTCTGCAACTTGGGGTCAAGCTCATCAACGCACCTCGAGAAGGATGAGCGAAGGCATGCCGTAGAAAAGCAGAACTCAAACTGTCCTGTCACTGGATCTTCTACGATCTCAAGCGAAACGACCATTATCCGCATGAGCGCCATGGAGGCCGCGCGCCGTGCACGGATCATCTTAGACGCCCCTGCGGCTGTCAACGCTGCAAACCCTACCGGAAACAGTCACTTGCTTACTCCTGCAAACGGCAGAGCCTCTCTCTGCACCCAGCGCATAACTGCACGGCGAATTCCTCGAAATGTGCGATATGCAAATTTTCTGACAGGCGGAAAAAATGCGCTTCGGGCAGCCTGCAAGCTGCACCGAGCCATGCGCCACGCGCGACCCGCGGCGTGACCTGATCCGCCAGCCAGACGAAAGCCCGAACCTTCGACGCCGGTGCGCCTATTCGGCGCCAGCCCCTGTTCCTCCTGCTTTGCCCGCCAGAATCTCCCTGAGCGCCCGCTCGAACACCTCCACCGGCTGCCCACCCGAGATCAGGTGCTTCTGGTCGATGATCACCGCCGGCACACTGTTGATGCCGCTGCGGATGAAGAACTGTTCCTCGGCGCGGACCACGTCGGCGTATTCGTCGGACGCCAGGATCGCGGCGGCGCGCTCGGCATCCAGCCCCACGCCCGCGGCGATGCGAACCAGCGTCGCATGATCGCTGACGTTCTCGCCGTCGCCGTGATACGCCTGCAGCAGGGCGAGCTTGAGGTTGAATTGCAGGCCTTCGATGCCGGCCCAGTGCAGCAGGCGGTGCGCGTCGAAGGTGTTCCAGGTGCGATGACGCTCGCCGAAGGCGAAGCCGACCTCGGCGCCGCGGGCCTGGAGGTTGGCGCGGGCGGCGGTCAGTTGCTCGGGCGACAGGCCGTACTTGCGCGTCAGGTGCTCGGCGATGTCTTCGCCGTCCGGCGCCATCTGCGGGTTCAGTTCGAAGGGGCGTACGTGGAATTCGACATCCACGTTCGCGGGCAGGCGCGCGAGTGCCTGATCGAGGGCGGTCAGGCCGATGGCGCACCAGGGGCAGACGATGTCGGAGACGAAATCGATGCGCAGCGGCACGCGGTCGGTGGCGGCGTTCATGCCTGCACCATCGGCAGCTTGAGGCCCTGTTCGCGGGCGCAGTCCTTCGCGATGTCGTAACCGGCATCGGCATGGCGCATGACGCCGGTGCCGGGGTCGTTCCACAGCACGCGGGCGATGCGCGTGTCGGCTTCTGCCGTGCCGTCGCAGACGATGACCACGCCCGAGTGCTGCGAGTAGCCCATACCGACGCCGCCGCCGTGATGCAGGCTCACCCAGGTGGCGCCGCCGGCGACGTTGAGCATGGCGTTGAGCAGCGGCCAGTCGCTGACGGCGTCACTGCCGTCGGCCATGGCTTCGGTCTCGCGGTTCGGGGAGGCGACGGAGCCGGAATCGAGATGGTCGCGGCCGATCACGATCGGCGCCTTCAGTTCGCCGTTGCGCACCATCTCGTTGAAGGCGAGGCCCAGCTTGTCGCGCAGGCCGAGGCCTACCCAGCAGATGCGCGCGGGCAGGCCCTGGAAGGCGATGCGCTCGCCGGCCATGTCGAGCCAGCGATGCAGGTGCGGGTCATCCGGGATGAGTTCCTTGACCTTGGCGTCGGTTTTCGCGATGTCCTCGGGATCGCCGCTGAGTGCGACCCAGCGGAACGGGCCGATGCCGCGGCAGAACAGCGGGCGCACATAGGCCGGCACGAAGCCGGGGAAATCGAAGGCGTTGGCGCAGCCTTCGTCCTTGGCCATCTGGCGGATGTTGTTGCCGTAGTCGACGGTGGGAATGCCGGCCGCATGGAAGGCCAGCATCGCTTCGACATGCACGCGCATGGATTGCTTGGCGGCGTCGCGCACCTTCTCCGGATTGGCCGACTGCTCGGCGATCCACTGCTCGACGGTCCAGCCGATCGGCAGATAGCCGTGCACGGGATCGTGCGCACTGGTCTGGTCGGTCACGCAATCCGGGCGCACGCCGCGCTTTACCAGCTCCGGCAGCACCTCGGCCGCGTTGCCCAGCAGCGCGATGGATTTGGCTTCGCCGGCCTGCGTGTACTTTTCGATGCGCGCGAGCGCGTCGTCGAGATCGGTGGCCTGCTCGTCGACGTAGCGCGTCTTGATGCGGAAATCGATGCGGCTCTGCTGGCATTCGATGGTCAGGCTGCAGGCACCGGCGAGGCTCGCGGCCAGCGGCTGCGCGCCGCCCATGCCGCCCAGCCCGGCGGTGAGAATCCACTTGCCGGTGAGATCGCCGCCGTAATGCTGGCGGCCCATCTCGACGAAGGTTTCAAAGGTGCCCTGCACGATGCCCTGGCTGCCGATGTAGATCCAACTGCCTGCGGTCATCTGGCCGTACATCGCCAGGCCCTTGCGGTCGAGTTCGTGGAAGTGCTCCCACGTGGCCCAGTGCGGCACGAGATTGGAGTTGGCGATCAGCACACGCGGCGCGTCGGCGTGCGTGCGGAACACGCCGACCGGCTTGCCGGACTGCACCAGCAGGGTTTCGTCGTCGCCGAGGGTCTTGAGCGATTCGATGATCGCGTCGTAACAGGCCCAGTCGCGCACGGCGCGGCCGATGCCGCCGTAGACGACGAGATCTTCCGGGCGCTCGGCCACCTCGGGGTCGAGATTGTTCATCAGCATGCGCAGCGGCGCTTCGGTGAGCCACGAGCGGCAGCTGAGGTCGGTGCCGCGCGGGGCGCGGATGACGCGCGAGGGGTCGTGGCGCGAAGCGGTGTCGGACATGGCGGTGCATTCCTGCAATGACGATGCGGCGATTATCGCACCGCGGTGCATCGCGGCCTGCCGCGCTGCGGCGTGAGCGCCGGCCTGCGCTGCGCCTAAGCTACGGGCATGACTTCTCCACGTTTCGCTCTCGGCGCCGCCCTGCTGACCGGCCTCGCCGCCTGCGCCTCCACAGCCCCGCACACGCCCCGCGGCGCCGCCAGCGACGCCACGCCCGGGCGCGTGCTGGTGTTCACGCACACGGCCGGCTTCCGCCACGATTCGATTCCGGTGACGGTCGAGACGCTGGAGGCGCTGGGCCGCGGCACCGGCCTCGAGGTGGACGCCACCGAAGATCCCGCGATGTTCGACGACGCCACGTTGTCACGCTATGTCGCCGTGGTGTTCGCACACACCACGCGCGAGGTGCTGGCGCGTCCGCAGCAGGCCGCGTTCGAACGCTATGTGGCGGCCGGCGGCGGCTTCATGGGCGTGCACGCCGCGGCCGACAGCGGCTACACCTGGCCCTGGTACGGCGAGCTGGTGGGCGCGTGGTTCGCACGGCATCCGGAAGGGCTGCAGTCGGTACGCGTGGTGTTCGAAGATGGTGCCGGCCCTGATGGACGGCAGGATTGGCATGTCACCGACGAGGTCTACGACTACCGGCGCAATCCGCGGCCGCACGTGCGCGTGACCGCCTCGATCGATCCCGCCTCGCATCCCGATGGCGGCATGGGCGACGACCATCCCATCGCCTGGTGTCACCGCAATGCCGGCGGCCGTGCCTGGTACACCGGCCTCGGCCACGACGCCGCGCTGTATGCCGATCCGGTGTTCCGCGCGCAGTTGCTGCGCGGCCTGCGCTACGTGAGCGGACAGTCCGACGCCTGCTGATGACGCGGCGCGCAGCCGCGGGCTAGACTCCGCGCCCCGCGGGACGCGGGGACCGCACCGGTCGCGACGGCCGCAGCGGTTTCATCAGCAAGGGGACAACATGATCAAGTGTGGACGCGTGGCGCTGATCGCCATCGCAGGTGTTCTGGCCGTGCCGTGCGCGCAGGCCCAAGGCGGCTTCTTCGTCGGCGCGCAGGCCGGCCGGGCAACGCTGTCGGACACCGGTTTCAGGGACGACAGCAGCAGCACGCAGTCGATCGGCGCGGGCTACCGCTGGCAGGCCGGCGCATCGCCGGTGCTGATCGGCGTGGAAGCAGGCTACGGCCGGCTGGGCGAGATCGGCGAAAGCTACGCGCTCTCGGGCTATGCGGAGCGCCGCGAGTTCGAGGCCGACTACGGCTACGTGGGCGCGAACGCGCGGTTCCAGTTCGGCGCCGACAGCCGCTGGTTCGCGATCGCGCGGCTCGGCTACATGGGCTACGACCAGGAGTTCCGCTACCGCTACGAAGCACCGGGCCTGAGCGAAGAGGGCCGCTTCAGCGACGACGGCGGTGGTGCGTACTTCGGCCTCGGCCTGGGTGTGGACGTGACCCGCAGCTTCAACGTCAACGCGATGGTCAACGGCTATGCGTACTCGTCGATCTATCGCGACGGCAACCGTTATCGCTTCGACGACGACGTGAGCACCGCGCGCACCGTGACCCTGGGCGCCGAACTGCGGTTCTGATCCGCAGGCCACAAAAAAGGGAGTGCGCCTGCGGGCGCACTCCCTCGTGGTGCAGCGCAGACGTCGGCTCAGAACACCGACGGGTCGAGCCGGCGCAGCGCATCCTTGATGTCGGCCGAACCGGTGCGCTCGATGTCCTCACGGGTGTAGACGCGGCCGCCGCCGTTGACGCACTCCTGCTCGGCGCGGCGCGAGCGCGCATTGGCGTTCGCGGTGATGCGGGAGCCGGTTTCGCGGATACAGAACCGGTCCGAAGGACTGGCCCGCTGGCCGCGGTCGCGTCGGGCTTCCTCCTCTTCTTCCTGCTGCTGCGCATGGGCGACGTGCGACACCGTCCCGAGGGCGAGGCCGGCGCACATCGCGGCAATCCACCATTTGCTGTTCATCGCGCATCTCCGCATGTGGCAATCGAGTGCATGCACGATACGCCCGGCCGGGTGGGCTGTGGTCTGGATTGGCTGAACGTTCAGGCCGCGTCGCATTGAACGGGGCTCGCAGGACGCGCCTTCGCACAGACGCGCGCACTCCGGGCGGGGCCCGCCGCGCACCGCCCACCGAACACGAAGCGTCATGCAGCGCCGGTATCATGTGCACATGTCCGAACTGCTCCGTGCGCGCGTAGCCGCGCTGCTCTCCGTGCTGTGGTTGTGCGCCTGCAGCAGCGCCCCGCTCGCCGACCGGCCGGCGCCCGTATCCGACGACGCGCCGACGCTGCTGCTGGTCTCGCTCGACGGCGTGCGCCCCGACGCGCTGGGCCGCGGCGATACGCCGACACTGGACGCACTGGCCCGCGACGGCGTGCAGGCGTGGATGCGGCCGTCGTATCCGTCGTTGACCTTCCCCAACCACTACACGCTGGTGACCGGCCTGCGCCCCGATCGCCACGGTCTGATCCACAACGCCATGCACGACGAGACGCTGGGCGAGTTCCGGCTGTCCGACCGCGAGGCCGTGGGCAACGGCGAGTGGTACGCCGACGGCGAGCCGCTGTGGGTCACGGCCGAACGGGCCGGACTGGCGACCGCCACGCTGTCGTGGCCGGGCAGCGAGGCCGCGGTGCGCGGCGTGCGGCCGACGCGCTGGTTCGCCTTCGATTACAGCCGGCCGATCGACGTCCGGGTGGACACCGTGCTCGGGTGGATCGACGAGCCGCCGGCGACACGCCCGCGCCTGGCGACGCTGTACTTCGAGCATCCCGACAAGGCGGGTCACGACTACGGCCCGAGTTCGCCGGAATACCGCGAGGCGCTGCGCCTGGTGGACCGCGCGCTGGCCCGGCTGGTCGCGGGACTGCATGAGCGTGGCGCCTCGGACCGGGTGAACCTGGTGGTGGTGTCCGACCACGGCATGACCGACGTGCCCGAAGGCCAGGTGATCGCGGTGGAGTCGATGGCGTCGCCGGACGAGGCGCGCATCGTCTCCACCGGCCAGGTGATCGGCCTGGTGCCGAACCCGGGGTATGAAACACGTGTGGCCGCGCGGCTGCTCGGGGCGCACGCGCACTACGACTGCTGGCGGCGCGAGGCGCTGCCGCCGCGCTGGCACTTCGGCACCCATCCGCGCGTGCCGCCGATCGTCTGCCAGATGCATCCGGGCTGGGATGCGATTCCCGGAGAGGCCATCGCACGCCGGCCGGCGCGCACCCGCGGCTCGCACGGCTACGATCCCGACCTGCCCGAGATGCGCGCGATGTTCATCGCCCACGGCCCGGCCTTCCGGCAGGGGCTCACGCTGGACGGCTTCGACAACGTCGACGTCTATCCGCTGCTGACGCATCTGCTCGGCGTCACTCCGGCCGATCACGACGGCGATCCGGACACACTGCGCCCGGCGCTGCGCGACACCGCGCCCTGAGACCCGCGGCGAACACGGGCGCAGGTCGACCGCGCCGCGGCACCGGCATCGATGTCCGAATCCGGCCAGTCAGGCGCGGGGCCCGGTGCTAGCCTGCGGGCATGTCGTCTCCGAGCGCCCTGCCCGACGCCGCCACCTGCGAACAGGCCCGCCTGAGCCGCGACGCGCGGTTCGACGGCCTGTTCTTCACCGCGGTGCGCACCACCGGCATCTATTGCCGGCCCGTGTGTCCCGCGCCTGCGCCCAAGGCGCGGAACGTCGTCTACTACCCGAATGCCGCAGCGGCCGAGGCCGCGGGCTTCCGTCCCTGCCTGCGCTGCCGGCCGGAGCTCGCGCCCGGCGACGGCCACCGCCACCGCGGTGACGACATCGTGGCCCGCGCGCTGGCCCTGATCGACCAGGGCGCACTGAACGACGCGCCGCTGTCGGCACTCGCCGCGCGTCTGCATCTGGGCGAGCGCCAGCTGCGGCGCCTGTTCGTCGAGCGACTGGGCGCGGCGCCGGTGGGTGTGCACGGCACGCGACGCCTGCTGTTCGCCAAGCAGCTGCTCACCGAGACCGCGTTGCCGATCACCGAGGTCGCCCTGGCGGCCGGCTTCAACAGCGTGCGCCGCTTCAATGCCGTGTTCCAGGACGCCTACCGCCTGCCGCCGCGCGATCTGCGCAAGGCCCCGCGCGCCGCGACGGGCGATGCGCTGACGCTGCGGCTCGCCTACCGTCCGCCCTACGACCTGCCGGCGATGCTCGATTTCCTGCGCGGGCGTGCGCTGCCGGGGATCGAGATCGTCGACGCCACGCACTACACCCGCGTGATCGGCACCGCCGACACGCCCGCCTGGTTGCGCGTGGGCGCCTGGCCGGCAGCGCGCGGCGAGCCGGCGCCGGAGGCGCTGCGCCTCGATCTGCACGGCTGCACGCCCACGCAGTTGCAGGACACGGTGCGGCGCGTGCGCCGGATGTTCGATCTGGATGCCGACCCCGCACCGATCGCCGCGCATCTCGCGCGCGATCCACGCCTGGCGCCGCTGGTGCGCGCACGCCCCGGCCTGCGCCTGCCCAGCGGCTGGGACGGTTTCGAGATCGCGGTGCGTGCGGTCATCGGCCAGCAGGTCAGCGTCGCGGCCGCGCGCACGCTCACCGCGCGGCTGTCGCAGCGCTTCGGCGCGGCGCTGCCGGAGGCGTTCGCCGCGCAGGGCTTCGCGCATCTGTTTCCGACGCCGGCGGTACTGGTGGATGCGGACCTCGACGGCCTCGGCCTGATCGGCAGCCGGATCGCCACGATCCGCGGCATCGCGGCGGCGCTGCTCGAGGGCCGGGTGGATTTCGATCGCGCATGCACGCTCGACGACCACGTCGCCCGCTGGGTGGCGCTTCCGGGCATCGGCCCGTGGACCGCGCAGTACATCGCCTTGCGCGCGCTCGGTCATCCCGACGCGTTTCCCGCCGAGGATCTTGTGCTGCAGAAGATGCTGCCGACGGACGGCACGCGCATGACCGCCATGGCCCTGCGTGCCCACGCCGAGGCGTGGCGGCCATGGCGCGGCTATGCGGTTTTTCATCTGTGGCGCGAGGCGGCTGCATCGACGCCCGCGCGCACCGCGACACCGGCGCGCCAGCGCGCCCGTTCCATCCGGAAGCCATCGCCATGAGCCACGCCACCCCGCACGTGTTCACCCGCGCCGTCGCAAGCCCCGTCGGTCCGCTGTTTCTCGCCGCGTCCGATGCCGGCCTGCACGCCGTGGAATTCGCCCGGCATCGCCACCCCGTGTCGCGCGGCGACCACTGGCGCCAGGGCGCGCATGCGGTGCTCGACGCGACGGAGCAGCAGCTCGCCGAGTATTTCGCGGGCACGCGCCGCACGTTCGACCTGCCGCTCGCCGCGCGCGGCACGCCGTTCCAGGGCGAGGTGTGGGCCGCACTCACGCGGATTCCTTACGGCGCGACGGCGAGCTACGTCGATCTGGCGCGCATGATCGGCCGGCCTGGCGCGAGCCGCGCGGTCGGCGCCGCCAACGGACGCAATCCCCTGTCGATCGTGGTGCCCTGCCACCGCGTCATCGGCGCAGGCGGCGCACTGACCGGCTTCGGCGGCGGCCTGCCGACAAAGCAGTTCCTGCTGACGCTCGAAGGCGCGTGGCCGCGCGGCGATCGCCTGCTGTAGGCGGTGCGGGCGCGCGTGCCGCCGGTGCGCTGCACCCCGGCCTCACATGCCGCGGAAGCGGTGCACGAACGCCGCGCTCACCGGCAGTGTTTCGCGATGCCCGCGCAGCTCGATGCGGCTCCTGCCGAGTTCGTCACGCCGCACGCGGGCGATCGTCGACACGCGCACCACGGTGCCGCGATGCACCTGCCAGAACACGTCGGGATCGAGGCCCGCCAGCAGCTCCTTGAGCGGCGTGCGGATCAGCGCCTCGCCCTCGGCCGTCACCACGCGCACGTACTTGTCCTGCGCCTGGAAGAACAGCACCTCGTCGATGCCGATCATGCGCACGTGATCGCCGACGCCGGCGCTGATCCAGCGGATCAGACGGTCGCCCGCAGGACGCAGCCGGGCTTCCAGCTCGTCCACGCGCGCCTGCAGATCGTCCGCCGGCGGCTGCGCCAGCCGCGCCTGCAGCCGCGCCACGGCCATCCGCAGCCGGGCTTCGGTCACCGGCTTGAGCAGGTAGTCGACGGCGCCGGCGTCGAAGGCGCGGATGGCGTATTCGTCATAAGCGGTGGTGAACACCACCAGCCCGCCGCCGGCCGCGACGGCGCGTGCGACGTCGAGTCCGCCCACGCCGGGCATGCGGATATCGAGAAAGGCGACGCGCGGACGGTGTTCGGCGGCGGCCTGCAGTGCGGCGATGCCGTCCTCGCACGCCGCGACGAGCTCCAGCTCCGGCCATGCGGCGTCGAGCATGTCCAGCAGGGCCGCACGCTGGGGCGCCTCGTCCTCGGCGATCAGCGCGGTGATCGACACGCCGCTCATGGACGTGCGTCCAGCGGCGTGCGGATCTCGGCCTGGGCGCCGCCACCCGGTGCGCCGCTCAGGCGCAGCGACGCGCGCGGCCCGAAGCGGACGGCGAGCTGCTCGCGCACGTTGGCCAGACCCATGCCGCCGCCGACACCCGGGGACAGGCCGGCGCCGTCGTCGACCACACGCACGCGCAGCGCGTCGTCGGCCGTCCACGCGCGAATGGCGATCCGGCCTGCGCCCGGCCTGGGTTCGATGCCGTGCTTGACCGCGTTTTCCACCAGCGTGATCAGCAGCAACGGCGGATACGCCAGACCGCGCAGCGCGTCGTCGGCCTCGACGGTGTATTGCAGGCGGTCGCCGGTGCGCAGGCGCATGACCTCGAGATAACGCGCGCACAGATCGAGCTGTTCGCCGAGCGTGGAGGCCAGCCGCGCCTGATCGTCGCGCAACCGCGGGATCGTGCTGCGCAGGTAGTCCACCAGCGCGTCGAGCATCGCCTCGGCACGGCCTGCGTCCTGGCGCACCAGCGCGCGTACCGAGGCCAGGGTGTTGAACAGGAAGTGCGGCTCGACCTGCGCCTGCAGGGCGCCCAGGCGCAGCTCGGACTCGTGCTGGCGCGACTGCGCCGCCGCCAGTTCGCGGCGATGACGGCTTTCGGCCAGACGCCGCTGTTCGCTGAAGTAGGCCCGCACGGCGGCGCCGCCGCCCAGCAGCCCGTAGATCAGCAACGCCGTCATCAGCTTGACCACGAAGCCGAGCTGCTGGATCACCGGCTGCGCGGTCTGCTGCTCGAGGCTGTCGCGATCGATCAGGCCGTACCCCATCTCCGAGACCAGAAAGGCGTTGATGTGCGCGCTCGCCCAGCTGTCGACGCCATAGGCCACCGCGATGCCCGCACACAGCGCCAGCACCACGAGGACCCGCTCGACGCGCGCGGCCAGGCCGAGATGACGGGTCAGAGTGGCGAGACCCGGCCCGGCCGTGGTCATCATCAGAAACCCGACGAAGGTATAGGCGCTCGCACCGAGCGCGCCGCGCAGGGTGACCGGCGCCATCAGCGTGCCCAGCAGCGTGAGGATGGCGAAGATCAGGATCAGGCTGCCGAACAGCAGGGTGCGCCCGGCCAGCCACGGCGCGCTGAACACCGGATAGCGACGGTAGCGTGTCCACAGGAAGTCACCGCCGACCACGACGTCGTCCGGCAACGGGCGACGCAGCGACAGCGGGCCGGTGTGCAGCCCCGGCCCCTCAACCACGGCTGCCACGCTGCACCCGCCCGCCCTGATGCAGCTCCAGGGCGCGCACCGCGCCGTCGGGCCCGCGCTCGAACTGCAGCTCGATGCCGAACGCCGCCGCGCCGAAGCGATCGCGGCCGATCGCCTCGAGCAGGAACGCGCTCTGTCCCGTCGCCTGTGCGCGCAGCCGTCCGTCGGCGGCATCGATCGTCAGCACGAAGCCGGGCATCAGTGTGTACACGCCCGCATACGCTGCGAGTTGGTCGGCCGAGAGCGCCGGCGGCGACGGCGTGGCCGCGTCGACCCGCGTCGCCGCGAGCACGGCGCCGCCCTGGTGCCAGGCGAACGCGTAGCGGCCGTCGGCCGCGCGACGGGGTGACAGCAGCGCGTCGAACTGCAGCGGGTAGAAATCACCTGCATCGTCGTAGCCGAGCTCGAACGTCGGCTGGCCGTCCGGGCGGATTGTCAGCGTATCGCCCGCGCGCAGAGTTCGACCCGCATGTCCGCTCCGAGGCGCCAGGTGCCGACCAGGCCGTCGAGCACGGCGTCCGGCGGCGTGGTCGCGCGCCGCGGTGCGCCGATCGGCACGGCGGGATCGAGCAGATGCATGCCCAGACTGCCGAGCCCACCGAGCGCGGTGAGCGCGGTATCCGACAGCACCACCACGCCACGCTCGCGACCGGGATCGAAGCCGACCAGAGCCGAGAAGCCGCCCGTGCCGCCCTCGTGCATCAGCACCTCGCGTCCGTTGACCGGCACCCGCATCCAGTGCATCGCCATCGGCGGCTGCTCGGAGACCGGCTGCTGGGTGAGCTTCAGCGCGGCCACTGTCGCCGTGGCCGCACTCCCGGGCACGTCGCCGAGCTGCGCCTGGACGTAGCGCACCATGTCGTCGAGGGTCGCGCGTACACCGCCGACCCCGGCCAGCGCGTCGGGAAAGGTCCAGGCCGGTGTGACCTGACCGCCGGGCACGTGGCCCGGCGCGGCACGCACGCCCGCGGGTGGCTGCGCGATGTAGGCCCCCTGCATGGCGAGCGGCGTGAATACCCGCGCATCGAGCGCGGCTTCGAACGGCTGGCCCGCGCGCCGCGCGACGGCGTAGGACAACAGCATCGAGGCGAAGTTCGAGTACTCGAAGCGGCTGCCCGGTGCCTGCGCCAGGGTGACGTCGCCGAGTGACGCCAGCAGCGCACCGTCGTCCAGCGCCGCATAGGGATTCGCCGGGTCCGCGCCCTGCATGCGCGTGGGCAATGCCGGCAGGCCGGAGGTGTGGGTGACGATATGACGCAGGCGGATCGGCTGGCCCTGGTACTCGGGCACGGCCGTGCCTTCGGGCAGGTAGGCCGACAGCGGATCGTCGAGCGATGCGCGGCCCTCCGCGATCAGGCCCGCCAGCAGCGCGGCGGTCATGGTCTTGGACACCGAACCGATCTCGAACGCGCTGTCGGCACCGATGCGCGGCGGCGCGCCGGCGTTCGCGCAGCGATAGCTGCGGGCCACATGGGACCCGTCGATCACCGCGACCGCGAAACACGCGCCGGTGCGATCACCGGCCAGACGCCGATCGACGATCTGCGCCAGCGCGGCGTCGGTGAGCGGTGCGGCCACCGCGGACGCACAGGCCGACAGGGCGATGGCGAGACTCAATGCGGACTTCAACATGGCGGACTCCTTGCGTGACGATGGTGCCATGCTGCAACCGCTTCGCCGCCCGCGCCGGACGATGCGACGAACCCCTGCTCCGCTGCGACGAACGCGCGCTCGCCGCGACGGAAGCCGCCTGCTCAGGCCGGACGGCGCAGGCGCAGCACGTCCACCGCCACCCCGTTGTAGACGGCGCGGCCGCGCTCGCCGTGCACGAAGCCCGCACGCCGGTACAGAGCCAGTGCCGCGGCATTCGAGGCCACGACGTCCAGCTCGACCGCCCCCGCCATGCCGGCGAGCATGTGCCTCAGCAGCGCCGCGCCGATCCCGGCGCCGCGCGCGGCGGGATCGACGAACAGCATCGTGATCCGGCCCGTCGTGCGCGCGCCGAAGCCGAGCACGCACGCCGCGCAGGCCACGAAGATCTCCGACGCATCGAGCGTGGCGAGACGCGCGCGGTCCTGCGGCAGCGGGACCAGCGCCGGCACGACCGGTTCGTGGGCCAGTTCGTCGAGCTTGGCGCGGGCATAGATCGCGACGAGCGCCGCGCGATCGGCCGGTTGCGCCGGACGGATGCGCAGCGCGTCGCTCACGACGCGGCGAGCAACCGGTGCATCGCCGCGGCATAGCCGCGCGCCGCGTCGGCGTGCAGCGGGTGACGTCCGTCGCGGACACGCGTCTGGCCGGCCACGCGCACCTCGCGGACCAGCGGCCGGTTGCCGGCGAAGATCCAGCGGTCGAGCACGTCGTGCTCGGTGGCGCCGGCGAGCAGCGCGGCGTCGGCGTCGAGGACCACGTGGTCGTCGCGCATGTCGAACCCTGTCGACGCGGCGGCGCTGCGCACGACGCCTTCGACCAGGGTGCGGCCCACGCTGGGCGTGTCACGAGCGACGGCGATGTTGCGCCGACGCGTGACCAGACGCTGGCCGTATTCGAGCCAGCGCAGTTCTTCGACAGGCGAGATCGAGACGTGGGAGTCGGACCCGATGCCCCAGGCGCCGCCGGCGTCGAGATACGCGCGCAGCGGAAACAGGCCGTCGCCGAGATTGGCTTCGGTGGTCGGGCAGATCGCGACCGTCGCCCCACTCTGCGCGATGCCCGCGATCTCCGATGCGTCGAGATGCGTGGCATGGACCAGCGTCCAGCGCGCATCGACCTGCGCGTGGTCCAGCAGCCAGGCGACCGGCCGCGCGCCGCGTATCGCGACGCATTCCTCGACCTCGGCGATCTGTTCGGCGATGTGCACGTGCACGCGGGCATCGGCCGGCAGCGCGGCGAGCACGGCCTGCATCGCGTCCTCGGCCACCGCACGCAGGCTGTGCAGGGCGCAGCCGACACGCAGGCCGGGGTGCTGCCGCGCGTGCAGATCCGTGAACAGGCGCAGATAGGCATCGACGTCGTGGCCGAAACGCCGCTGATGCGCGCCCAGCGCGCGCCCGTCGAAGCCGCCGCGCATGTACAGCACCGGCAACAGGGCCAGACGGATGCCGGTGGCGTCCGCCGCCTCGATCAGCGCATCGGACATCGCGCTGGCCGGCGCATACGGCGTACCGTCGGGGGCGTGGTGGATGTAGTGGAATTCGCAGACCGTGGTGTAACCGGCTTCGAGCATCTCGACGTAGAGCTGCGTGGCCACGGCGCGCAGCGTGTCGGGATCGAAGCGGCCCGCCATGCGGTACATGGTCTCGCGCCAGGTCCAGAACGAATCCGCCGGATCGGTCTGCACTTCGGCCAGCCCGGCCATCGTCCGCTGGAAGGCGTGCGAATGCAGGTTGGCGATACCGGGCAGGTGCCAGCCGGCGGGCGTGCGCCGGACATGGACCGCGGGAACGTCGTGCATCGGGCCGGCTCCAGAAAAACGTGTGCGGTAGGCTAGCCGTTCTGACCGCCGGGAACATCCGATGAGCCCAAGTTCGATCGCGATACTGTGTGCACTGGTGGCCGTAATCGGCGGCCTGGTTGCGATCTTCGCCAGCCGCGCGTCGACGCGCACGCGCCGCTCCGCGGCGGCATGCGCCGTGACCGGAGGCGATGCGACGTCGGCGCGCCACGACGGCCACGATGCGGGCGGCAGCGATGGCGGGGGTGGCGGTGGCGACTGAGGCCTGGGATGGCCTGCTGCTGGGGGCCACGCTGGTCACGCTCGCCGACGCGTCGGGCTACGGCCTGATCGAAGACGGCGCACTCGGCTGGCGCGACGGCGTGATCGTCCACGTCGGTACGCGCGGCGCCCTGCCGGATGCACCGGCGCGGCTGGCGGCCGAGGTGATCGAGACGGGCGGCTGCGTGACGCCGGGCCTGATCGACTGCCACACGCACCTGGTGTTCGCCGGCAATCGCGCCGGCGAATTCGAGCAGCGCCTGCAGGGCGCGAGCTACGAGGACATCGCACGCAGCGGCGGCGGCATCGTCTCGACCGTGCGCGCGGTGCGCGACGCCGACGAGGACGCGCTGCTGGCGCAGTCCCTGCCCCGCGCACGCGCGCTGATCGCCGACGGCGCGACGACGCTGGAGATCAAGTCCGGCTACGGCCTGGATCTGGACAGCGAACGCAAGATGCTGCGTGTCGCGCGTCGTCTCGGCGGGATGCTCGGAATCACCGTGCGCACCACCTTCCTCGGTGCGCACGCGCTGCCGCCGGAGTTCGCGGACCGGCCGGATGCCTACATCGACGCCGTCTGCGCCTGGTTGCCGCAGTTGCATGCCGAGGGCCTGGTGGACGCGGTCGATGCCTTCGCCGAGCGCATCGCGTTCAGCGCCGCGCAGACCCGGCGGGTGTTCGAGATCGCCCGTTCACTGGGCCTGCCGGTCAAGCTGCACGCCGACCAGCTCAGCGATGGCGAAGGCGCCGCGCTGGTGGCCGAGTTCGGCGGGCTGTCGGCCGACCATGTCGAGTACACCTCGGACGCAGGCGTGGCCGCGATGGCCGCAGCAGGCACGGTGGCGGTGCTGCTGCCCGGCGCCTTCCACGTGCTGCGCGAGACGCGCCTGCCGCCGCTGGATGCGTTCCGCGCCGCCGGGGTGCCGATGGCCGTGGCGACCGACTGCAATCCGGGCACCGCGCCACTGCTGTCGCTGCGCCAGGGGATGCAGCTGGCGTGCACGCATTTCCGCCTCGCGCCGGAAGAGGCCCTTCGCGGCGCCACCGTGCACGCCGCACGTGCACTCGGACTGGACGACCGTGGCCGGCTGGCGGTGGGCCAGCGCGCGGACTTCGCCTGCTGGCGCATCGACCAGCCGGCCGAGCTCGGATACTGGCTCGGCGGTGCGTTGCTGGCCATGTCCTATGCCGGTGGGCGCCGCCTGGTCTGAGCCGGCGCCAGGCACCCGCACGGCGCGCGGGGATGCGCTGCAGGTGGCCCGGGCCGGGCGCTGCGCGTGCGGACCGCGCCCTGTCCCGACGGCGGCGTCGGCCCTCGACGTCGCGGCGCCTCCGGACGTCTCCAGCGAAGCGCCGGCGCCGCGCGGCCGGGCCGATGCAACACTCGCGCACCGGGTCGCATCTCCAGATACGCGAAAGCCCCGCGCGTGCGGGGCTTTCGACGGTGCAACGCGAGGCCGGATTACTCGGCCTTCGGCGCCGCCTTCTTTGCAACGGCCTTCTTGGCCGGCGCCTTGGCAACGGTCTTGGTCGCGGCCTTCTTCACGACCGGTGCGGTCGCGGTGCCGGCGGCCTTGACGACGCCCTTCGAACGGGAATTGCCGTAGCTCGCGTTGTAACGCTTGCCCTTGAGGGTCTTGCGGTCGCCCTTGCCCATTGTCTGCTCCTGATGTGCTGCGAATTGAATGCGATAGACGCGAACGTGCGCCACGAGGGCGCACAGGGCCGCGGATTCTATCACGCGGCCGGCTCGGGAAGCGGCGGTCAGCCGCGGTGGTGCGCGTGGGTCAGACGCAGGTTCATCAGGTGCGCGGCCGCCAACAGCAGACCGCCAGCCGCCATCACCACCGCATGGGTGATGGTGTGGTCGTGCAGATGGGTGAACGCGCCCGCCCACACCAGGGCCAGACCCGGCAGCAGCAGCGCCCAAGCATGGAAGGCGCGATGCCGGCGCCAGCCCAGCGTGAGCGTGGTGGCGCCGAGCAGCGTGGCGAACACGACGAACGCCTGATCGATGTCCACCCAGCCGCCGAGGCTGAGGCCGAACGCCGGCACCAGCGCGAGCGCCACCGGCAGCAGGGCGCAATGCACGGCGCACAGGAACGACGCGGCGAACCCCACGCGGTCGGCGCGGCGCAGGGCGTCGGGGGACGCGGAGGTGCCAGGGGTCAGCACGGAGGATCTCCTCTTCATCAAGTGTGATTCTATAACAGTCGGGCGACGGCGTTGTGACGACCCGTCGCCGCGCCTCGGGCATGACCGGCCGCGCTCAGGCGGGCTCGGCCACCACGATGTAGTCGTGCCCGTGCTGCAGGGCGCCCTGCCCGGCGATGTGCGACAGCGCGCGCGTGCGCAGATCGGCGATGTGCGCGAGCAACGGCGGTGCCAGCCTGCGGTCGCGCAGCTTGCCGACCGCGGTCATGCACAGATCGAGCTGGCTGTTGACGAACCGCTCGCGATAGCCGATCGGCAGCGTCTGCGCATCGACGATCCGGAAGCCGGCCCCCTCCAGGTGACGCAGCGACCAGTCCAGCGGGTATTCGCGATACGGCTGCTCGCCGGCCAGCAGCAGGCAGGCGTCGCGCAGACGCCCGATCTCGTTGACCAGGCGGCCTGCGGGACTGTCCGGCACACCGTGCACGTAGGGATCGAGCCCGATCATGTAGAGCCGCTTGCCCACCAGCGGGCGCAGCCGGGCGAACAGGCGATCCTGCCAGTACGGCGCGAACCCTTCGATCGCGCCGAGCAGATAGTCGGCGAGCACCACGTCGTAGCGCTCGCCTTCCAGCAGTGCGGGATCGGCCCAGTTGCCGACGATCAGGCGGTCCTGCTCGCGCATCCGGTCGCTGATCTCGGCCCGTGTCTGCTCGGCCATCGTCGGCGCACCGGTGATGGCCGTCCAGCGCTCGGTCTCCAGACCGAGCAACCAGCGCATCGACGCGCGACCGGTGCCCGCGTCGAGCACCGCGCCCCACGGCCGGTGGCCATGGAGCGCGGTGATGCGCTCGTACAACGTCACCCGCCGCGCCTCAGAAGTTGACGCTGACGCCGAAGGTCAGATTGCGGCCGGGGAGCGGGACGGTCTTGGCCAGGAACGAGGTGTGGTTCCAGATCTGCTCGTCGAGCAGGTTGTTGCCCCGCAGGAACAGGCGCGTATTGCCGTCGAGAATCCGATAGCTGACCGAGGCGTTGAGCAGATCGTAGCCCGGCGTTTCGGTCTCGAAATCCGCGACGTCGCGCTGGGCACTGGCACGGATGTACTCGATCTCGCCCGAGAAGGCGCCCACGTCGGCGTTCAGACGCGTCCCGACGCGCGATGGCGGAATGCGCGGCAGATTGCCGCCGCCGTCGGCCAGCTTGGCGTTGACCCGGTCGCCGAACACGGTCATCGAGAACATGTCGTTGAAGCGATAGCCCACCTCGGCCTCGAAACCACGGAACTCGGCGTCGGCCTGGGTGTACTTGATCAGGCGGAAGTCCTCGTACTGGTCCAGCGTGCGGGCGTAGACGTAGCCGTCGAAATCATTGGCGAACGCGCTCACGCCGAAGGTGAAGTCGCCCGCGGTACGGCGCAGGGCCAACTCGTAGTTGGTCGACTTCTCGTTGCCGTAGTCGGCATTGTTGGCCGCGCCGCCGCAGGTCAGCGGATGGGGCACCAGGCCGCACTCGTAGGTATTGGTGGCCAGATGCACGCCGCGCGCATACAGCTCCTGGGCATGCGGCGCCCGTTCCGAACGCGATGCCGAGAACGTCAGCGCCAAGTCGGGGCCGAAGCTCCAGATCGCCGCACCCGAGAACGAGGTGGCGGTGTCGCTGTACTCGGGACGGCCGCGCGGATCATTGACCGGCGTGTGCTTGACCCACTCGTGACGCGCACCGAGCTCGAAGTGCCACTGCTCGCTCAGGTCGAGATGCTCGATGACGAACAGCCCCGTGCTGCGCGTATCGACGTCCGGCATGAAGGCCTCCAGACCGTCCGCACCAAACTGCGTATCGGTGTGCTGCACGCCGAACACGCCCGTCCAGTTGCCCAGCGGCGCATGCTCGAACTCCACGCGCGAATCGTGGCCCTTGTTGGTGAACGTGGTCGCGACCTCGCCGTCCTCGACCTCGTCGTGGCTGTAGTCGGTGTAACTGGAGCGGAAGCGCACGCGAGAAATGCCGGCGAAGGGATCGGTGTACTCGCCGCGCAGGTCGAAGCGCTTGCTCTCCAGATTGATCATGGCCAGGTGGTCGTGCTCGTCACCGTGGTCATGGTCGTGATCATGATCGTGGTCGTGGTCGTGGCTGCCGCAATGCAGCGCGCTGCCGTGCGGGTGGCAGCCCTCGTACTCGTGGCTGTGGCCCGGCAGGCCGTAGTCCTCGTCGCGGTATGAATAGGCCAGGCCCACGTAGCCGCGATCGGTCACCCACGACAGGCCCACGCTGCTGTTGCGCGAGTCGGTGAACGAGCCGTCGACGCGCGCCTCGTCCAGGCCCGGCGCACGGTAGTCGTCGGTGGAACGGCGTGAGGACTCGGCGTGCACCACCAGATTGGGCGCCAGCTGCGCCGACACCTCGGCACCGAAGGCCTTCTCGTCCGCGACGCTGTTGCCGCGCAGGACGAAGCGACCTTCGAGGCCGTTTTCCGGCAGACGACTGGGCACCTTGTTGTCGAGCACATTGACCACGCCGCCGATCGCCCCGCCGCCGTAGAGCAGCGTCGCCGGACCGCGCAGCACTTCGATCTGCTGGCTCAGCAGCGGATCGACGGTCACCGCGTGGTCGGGCGAGATATCCGACGCATCGAGGATCGACGCGCTGTCCGAGAGCACCTTGACGCGTGGACCGACCTGGCCGCGGATGACCGGACGGCTGGCGCCGGCGCCGAAGGTATCGGCGTGCACGCCCGGCTGCCCGTTCAGCGCTTCGCCGATCGTGGCCGCGCCGCTGGCGACGACATCGTCACCCGACACCACGCTGTACGGCGCCGCGATCTGGCTCGAGTCCTCCGACACGCCGATCACCTGGATCGGGCGCAGGGTGGTGACCTGGGCGTCGGCGTCGAGTGCAGTGTCGGCGAACGCGGTCGCGGGCGCCGCGCCGAACGCGGCGCCGAGCAGCACGCAGCGGATGGCGGTTCCGAGAGGATGACGGGTCTTGATCATGGAGCGTGTTCTTCCTGTGGCGTTGGCGAACGAAACCCCGACAGGAGCTTCGCATTCCGGTAATGATATACCATAACAAGAACGCGGACTCTCCCACCGCGTGTGCTGCGGGTGCTCTCTCTCCGCAACCGCAGTCCCGCCCCGCGCCGTGCATGCGACGCGGGGTTTTTCATGCGAGGCGCAGCCGGCGCGTCCGGCGCGCGCGCATCGCGGGCAGGACCGGTCCGGCACGAAACGGAGACGTGCGAATGATGATTGCGCAGGGCGCCGCGCGGTCCGATCAGCCGGTCCCGCGCGGCCAGCCGCACCGCAGCGCTCTGCCGGCGCCCTCAGCGAGGCAGCGGCCGCGCACCGTCAGCCGGGCACCCCGGCATCGAGGTCGCTCCGTCGGGGCGCGCCGCGAACCCCGGCAGCAACGTGCCGGCCAGGCATGGAACCCGCGCGATGTCCGGCCGCCGACCGGCACGGCAGGAACGAACGGCTAACGGCCGCGCGCATGGACGTCGAGGCTTCGCGGACTCGGATCGATCATCACGGCACCCGGAACCCGCCCTCGCCTGGCTGAGTCCTGCCTAGGCGCCGGCGCACTGCGCGCAGAGGCCGTGCACTTCCAGCGTCTGCGCCTGCGGCACGAACCCGAGGGCGCGCGCGCGTTCGTCGAGCGACGCGACCACGACCTCGTCCTCCAGCTCGACCGCGCTGTGGCAACGGTCGCAGATCAGGAACGGCACCGAGTGCTGCGCGGTGCTCGGATGGTGACAGGCGACGAAGGCATTGACCGACTGCAGCTTGTGGATGAAGCCGTTGGCGAGCAGGAAATCCAGCGCGCGGTACACCGTGGGCGGGGCCGCGGCACCGGGGCCATCGCCTTCGCGCACGCGATCGAGCAGGTCGTAGGCCTTCAGCGGCTTGCCGGCCTCGGCGATCAGGTTCAGCACGTAGGCGCGGATCGGCGTCAGCCGCAGGCCGCGTTCGCTGCAGGCGTGCTCCACCGCGCGCACGAACGCCGCCGCGTCATCGACGTGGTGGTGCGGATCGGTGCAGGTGTGGTCGTGCTTGGCCATGCATCCAATAATGGGTGTGGGGGGCCGAGGACTCAAGTTGCCACGTCAGCGCACCGGCTCCGACGCGTCACCCTCGACATCAGCCGGCTGTCGCTTCGGTGGTCCGCCCGCGCCCGGAGCCCGCGCGCCGCGGATACGCCGCGCGCGCTCGCAGACCAGTCGCCGCCGTGCGCCCGCGCCTGAAGCCGAGAGGCGCGCCTTGGCGTGTCGGCGGCAGCCCGGTAAGACACGTGCAGGCGGTTCCATCGCCTGACGGCGAGCGGCTGGGTTGTCGTTGCCGGGCCACGCCGGCAGTGCGAACGGCGAAGCCGACCGGAGGGCCGGCCCCCAGTGCCGAGTCAGGAAACGTGAGCCGACCGACCGGTCTGCCCGACGAAGGACTTCCGCCGCATCACGCGTTCCGGGATGCGGAGACGCGGCCTTTGACCCCGCTCGAACACGCCGCCCGTCCGTGGCCCGCGCCCGATGGTGCGACGAGGCGCGCCGGCCTTCGAGCAGCCTGGAACGACCTCAGCCGTGCGCGGACATTCGAACGCGGAACGACACCGCCGGGTACACCGAGCAAGCCCCGGTGCAGCGCCGACTCAGACTGCTTGCTCGTCAGGAATCATCGCAATCGCCGCGCCGATGCGCGCCAGCGCTTCGTCGCGCCCCGCCAGGTACACGGTGTGTCCGATGTCCGGGCTCACCTGCGTCCCGGTGATCGCCACGCGCAGCGGCTGGGCCACCTTGCCCATGCCGAGACCGAGCGTGTCGACCGTTGCGCGGAAGGCCGCATCGATCGCCTCGACGTTCCAGTCCGGCAGCGCGGCGAAGCGTGCGCGGACGTCGGTGAGCGGCACGCGGGCTTCGGGCTTCAGGTGCTTGGCGACCGCCTTTTCATCGTAGGCGGCGATCGGGCGATACCAGACCGCCGCGCGCTCGGACATCTCCTTGAGCGTCTGCACGCGGTCGCGCAGGGCGACCACGACGTCGGCCGGCGCCGGGCCGGTGGACAGGTCGTAGCCGTCGCTGCGCAGATGCCATTCCAGATGCGCGGCCACCGCCGCCGGATCATCGGACTTCAGGTACTGCTGGTTGAGCCAGCCGAGCTTGGCCATGTCCAGGCGCGCGGCCTTGGCGTTGACGTTCTCGAGATCGAACAGCGTCTGCATCTCGCCGATCGAGAAGATTTCCTGGTCGCCATGCGACCAGCCCAGCCGCACCAGATAGTTCAGCAGCGCGTGCGGCAGATAGCCGGCATCGCGATACTGCATGACGTCGGCCGCGCCGGTGCGCTTGGACAGCTTGGCGCCCTGCTCGTCGAGGATCATCGGCAGGTGCGCGAACGCGGGTACCTCGGCGCCGAGCGCGCGGTAGATGTTGATCTGCCGCGGGGTGTTGTTGACGTGGTCGTCGCCGCGCACGACGTCGGTGATGCCCATGTCCAGATCGTCGACGACGACGGCGAAGTTGTAGGTCGCGTAGCCGTCGGGCCGGAAGATCACCAGATCGTCGAGCTCGCTGTTGGCGATCTCGATGCGGCCCTTGACCTTGTCCTCCCACACCACGGTGCCGTCCTGCGGATTCTTCAGACGGATCACGCGGTTGGGATCGTCGCGCTTCGGCTCGTTGCGCTCGCGATACGCGCCGTTGTAACGGGGCTTCTCGCCGGCCGCCATCGCCGCTTCGCGCATCGCGTCGAGTTCGGCCTTGGTCTCGTAGGCGTAGTAGGCCTTGCCGTCGGCGACGAGCTGCTCGGCGACCTCGGCATACCGGTCCAGCCGGTGGGTCTGGTAGATCGGGCCCTCGTCGTAGTCCAGGCCCAGCCAGTCCATCGCCTGCAGGATGGCGTCGATCGCGGCCTGGGTGCTGCGCTCGCGGTCGGTGTCCTCGATGCGCAGCACGAACTGCCCGCCGCGACGTCGCGCTTCCAGCCAGCAGTACAGCGCGGTGCGCGCGCCGCCGATGTGGAGATAGCCGGTGGGGCTGGGAGCGAAACGGGTGCGGCAGGCCATGCGCGAAGCTCGATACGGAAACAGCGCGCATTCTAACCGGCGCCTCCGGACCGGCCCCGCCCGCGGATTACAATGCGGCCCATGGCGACCCTCTTCATCTCCGACCTGCACCTGGATCCGGCACGCCCGGAGATCACCGCGCTGTTCCTGGATTTTCTCGACGGCGAAGCGCGCAGTGCGGACGCCCTGTACATCCTCGGGGACCTGTTCGAATCCTGGGTCGGCGACGACGATCCGTCCGAGGCCGGCGCTGCGGTGGCCGAACGTCTGGCGGCGCTCGCGGATGCGGGCGTGCCGGTGTCGTTCATGCACGGCAACCGCGACTTTCTGGTGGGCCGCGCGTACGCACAGCGCGCCGGCATGGTCCTGCTGCCCGATCCGGCGGTGATCCTGCTCGACGGCACGCCGGTGCTGCTGACCCACGGCGACCTGCTGTGCACCGGCGACGTCGAGTACCAGGCCGTCCGCCGCCAGGTGCGCGATCCGCGCTGGCAGGCCCAGATGCTCGCCCAGCCCCTGCCCGCCCGGCTGGCCTTCGCCCAGCAGGCGCGCGCCGCCAGCCAGGCCCGCGCCGGCGCGCTGCGCGATGCCGGGACGATGGAGACGGTGACCGACGTGGACCCGGCCACGGTGGACGAATGGTTCACGCGTTACGGCGTCGACACGATGATCCACGGCCACACCCACCGTCCGGCGATCCACGCCGTGCAGGTCGCGGGACGCGCATGTCGCCGCATCGTGCTCGGCGACTGGTTCGAACAGGGCTCGGTGCTGCGCGCGGACGCCGACGGACGCCTCGACCTGTCGGCGCTGCCCCGCGCGTCGTAACCGGCACGCTCGGGCCGCGCGCACGGCTTCTGCCGTGACGTCGCCGCGTCGCGGCGCAGCGCCCGCGCATGGCTGCAATGTCGCTCCCGGCACCCCGGCCGCCGCGCGCGAGCGTTCCTGCAGCGGCGTCCGGCGCCGACGATCTTCCGGGATGCCGCCGCGCCCCGCACGCCGAGCCCCGCACGGCCGCTGATGCTGGAAACGCCTCTGCGCCCCGTACGCGCGCCCGCGCGGACGTCCCGGGATGATCGCCTGAAGCGCCGGCGGCCCGACGGTCCGGCGCAGCTAGGCCTGCAGGCGCTCCGCGTCGACCGCCTGCAACGCCGCCAGTTCCTCTTCGCTGAAACCCGCGGCCGCACGCGCGTCGAGGTTGAACGGGCCGTGCAGCACGGCGCGCGCGTAGTCGGCCAGCAGCGCACGGAACGTGGCGTTCGGCTCGAGCTCGCGACGCGCGCAGAACCAGCGGAACCAGCGACTGCCGGCGGCGACGTGCGCCACCTCCTCGCGCAGGATCAGCTCGAGAATGGTCACGGTGTCGGTGTCGCCCAGCGAGCGCAGCTTGACGATCATGCCCGGGGTCACGTCCAGTCCGCGCGCTTCGAGCACACGCGGCACCAGCGCCATGCGCGCCATGCCGTCGTGCGCGGTTTTCTCGCACATCTCCCACAGGCCGTTGTGTGCGTCGAACGCGCCGTAATCGAAGCCCAGCGCACGCAGGCGGTCGCGCAGGAGCACGAAATGCCGGGCCTCGTCGTCGGCCACACGCACCCAGTCCGCGTAGTACCCGGGCGGCAGCTCACGGAAGCGGTAGACGGCGTCCCAGCCGAGATCGATCGCGTTGAGTTCGATATGCGCGATCGCATGGATGAAGGCGGCGCGACCTTCGGTGCTGCCGAAGCCGCGGCGCGGCAGCGCGCGCGGATGCACCAGTCGCGGCCGCTCAGGGCGGCCCGGCATGCGGATCGGTGCGGGTGCCGGCGCCGCCGGATCGATCGGCAGCTCGCCGGCCGAGAACCGGCGCGCATAGGCGTGGGTCAGCGCGACCTTGGCGTCGGGATCACGCGCGTCGAGGCAGTGCTGCGCGGCGGCGAACAGATCGCGCGCATCCGCGGCCACCGCCGCGTTCACGCCCGCCGCTTCTTCTTCGCGTCGTCGCTGCGCAGCTGCTGCAGGCGCTCGAAGTAGCCGGGCTCGATGCCGGTGACGTACTCGCCACTGAAGCAGGAGCTGTCGAAGCGGCGCTCGGGAAATTTCGGCCCCGACACCGCGGCCTCGAGATCCGCCAGATCCTGGTAGATCAGCCAGTCGCAGCCGAGGAATTCCTCGATCTCCTTCTCGCTGCGGTTGTGCGCCACCAGCTCGTCGACCGACGGCATGTCGATGCCGTAGATGTTGGGATGGCGCACCGGCGGCGCGGCCGAGGCCAGATAGACCTTCTTGGCGCCGGCGTCGCGGGCCATCTGCACGATCTGCTTGGACGTGGTGCCGCGCACGATCGAGTCGTCGACCAGCAGCACGACGCGGTTGCGGAATTCCAGCGGAATCGGGTTGAGCTTGCGCTTGACCGACTTCGCGCGTTCGCCCTGCCCGGGCATGATGAAGGTGCGGCCGACGTACCGGTTCTTGATGAAGCCCTCGCGGTACTTCACGCCCAGCACGTTGGCGATCTCGAGCGCGGAGTCGCGCGAGGTGTCGGGAATCGGGATCACGGTATCGATGTCGTGGTCCGGCCGCAGGCGCAGGATCTTCTCGCCCAGGGTCACGCCCATGCGCATGCGCGCCTTGTGCACCGAGATGTTCTCGATCATCGAATCCGGGCGCGCGAAGTACACGTATTCGAAGATGCACGGCGCGTGCGGCTGCTGCGGCGCGCACGGGCGGTGATGCAGCTCGCCGCGGGGCGTGATCACGATGCCCTCGCCCGGCTCGACGTCGCGCAGACGCTCGAAGCCGAGGATGTCGAGCGCGACCGACTCCGACGCCACCGCGTACTCAGTGCCCTCGGCGGTCTCGCGCTTGCCCAGCACCAGCGGACGGATGCCGTGCGGATCGCGGAAGGCCACCAGGCCCAGGCCCAGCACCGTGGCGACGACCGCATAACCCCCTTTGGCACGGCGGTTCACGCCTTCGACCGCGCGGAACGCGGCTTCCGGCGTCAGTGCCTTCTCGCGGTCCAGCTCGTGCGCGAAGACGTTGAGCAGCACTTCCGAATCCGACTCGGTATTGACGTTGCGGCGGTCGGTCTCGAACACCTGCTGGCGCAGCTGGTCGGTGTTGACCAGATTGCCGTTGTGCGCGAGCGCGATGCCGTAGGGCGAGTTGACGTAGAACGGCTGCGCCTCGTCGTGGCCTTCGCTGCCGGCGGTGGGATAGCGGCAGTGCGCGATGCCCACACGCCCCTGCAGCAGATCCATCGCCTTGGCGTCGAACACGTCGCGCACCAGGCCGTTGCCCTTGTGCACACGCATGACCGTGCCGCTGGCGACGGCGATGCCGGCCGCATCCTGGCCGCGGTGCTGGAGCACGGTCAGGCCGTCGTACAGCGCCGGCGCGACTTCAGAGGTTCCAACGATGCCGACGATGCCGCACATGTTCGATATCCAGTTCTGCTTGAGGCGCGGATGCCGCGCCGGGGACGAGGGAAATAGGCGCGATGGCCGGCGCGAGGACGGTCAGGGATGGGCGCGGATCAGGCCGTCGACGCCGACGGCGCTGCGCACGCGGGTTTTCAGCTGCTCGGCCTCGCTGCGACCGCTGACCGGCCCGGCCTTGACCCGGGTGAGCCGGCCCTTGTCGGTGTCCACGCTGTCGGTGAAGGCGGTGATCCCGGCGCTGCGCAGGCGGTCGCGCATCGCATTGGCATCGGCGGCAGTGCTGAACGCACCGACCTGGACGACGAAGCCGACATCGGCCGTGGCGGCCGCAGGTGCGGGCGCGGGCGCGGGCGTTGGCGTTGCAGCAGCAGGCGCTGCGGGCGTCGGCGCCGGCGCCGGGGTCGGGGCCGGCGCAGGTGCCTGCTGCCGCGGCGGCTCAGCCGGCAGTGGCGTCGACGTCACCGCCGGCGTCGCCGGTGCCGGGGCCGCCGTGGAGGCCGGCGTCGGCGAGGCCGAGGGCGTGGCGGCGTCCAGTGCGACCACACGCGGGGTGACGTCGTCGCGCACCTGGGCAGCGCGCACACGCACGATCTCCGCTTCGGCGCGGCTGGCATACGGCCCCAGGCGTACGCGCTGCGCCGGCTTGCCGTTGAGCGTGAACGCCTCGCGGTAGCCGCTCAGGCCCGACTGGCCGAGCTGGCGCAGGATGGCCTCGGCATCGGCCTGGGTCGCGAAGGCAGCGTAGTGCACCGCGTAGCCGCCCCCGGCGGTGGTCGGCGGCAGCGGTTCGGATGTCACACCGGCATCGACGGTCGGCAGCGCGTCGCCCTCGCCCTGTTGCGGCGCCTGGGTGGGCACGTCGCGGGTTTCGGACAGCGGCCCTCCCAGCACGCCGCCGGCGGGCGCGGGCGCAGGCGCGATCAGCGGCAGATCGACCGTTTTGTAATCACCGCCCGGGGCATCCGGCACGCGCAGGGGCATGTCGGGCAGGCCGCTTTCGGGCGCGGGGCCCTTGACCAGCATCGGGAGGAAGATCACCGCGAGCGCGATGAGCACCGCGGCGCCGATCAGGCGCTGTTTCAGTCCAGGCGTCATGCAGGGGCCGGGCGAGGGAACCGCGCGGATTATACGCGTGGCCGCGGGCGCGCTTCTTAACGTCCGCCCTGCAGTGCCGACAGTGCGGCCGCCGCGGTGTGGAAGGAGCCGAACACCAGGATGCGGTCGCCCGGCCCGGCGTCGGCGCGCGCGGCATCGAGCGCGGCGGTGACATCGAGGTGGCGCCTGCCCTCGCCGGCCGCCGTACCGGCGAGACGGGCCGCGAACGCCTCGACGTCCTGGCCGCGGCTGACGCCGAGCCCCGCCAGGTGCCAGGTGCCGATGTGGGCCGCCAGCGGCGCGACCACGCCGGCGGCGTCCTTGTCGGCGAGTGCGGCGTAGACCGCATGGGTGCGTCCGGGCACGGTCGCCGTCGCCAGCCACTCGGCCAGCGCGCGCGCCGCCTGCGGGTTGTGGGCGACGTCGACGACGATCTCGATACCGTCCTGCACGTGGCGCTGCAGACGCCCCGCCACCCGCGCGCCGGCGATGCCGGCCGCGAGCGCGGCCGCGTCGACCGCGCGATCGCCGGCCACATCCAGCGCGCGCACCGCCGCGACCGCGACGGCCGCATTGCGCAGTTGCACCGGTGCGGCGAGCGCGGGCAGCGGCAGTTCGACTTCGTAGCCGACTTCGCGCCAGGTCCAGCGCCCGTCGTCCGACGGCGCATAGAGAAAATCGCTGCCGCCGCGCACCGCGACCGCGCCGATGCGGTAGGCGTGCTGCAGCACACTGGCCGGCGGGTCGGTATCGCCGAGCACCAGGGGCTTCCACGGGCGGGCGATGCCGGCCTTCTCGAAGCCGATCGTCTCGATGTCGTGACCCAGCCAGTCCTGATGGTCGAGATCGACGGTCGTGATCACCGCGACGTCGGGATCGACGATGTTCACCGCATCGAGCCGGCCGCCGAGCCCGACTTCGAGGATCGCCAGATCCAGCCCGGCGCGCGCGAACAACCACAGCGCGGCCAGCGTGCCGGTCTCGAAATACGTCAGCGGCGTGTCGCCGCGCGCGGCCTCGACGGCTTCGAAGGCCTCGACCAGCGCCGCATCGTCGACATCCGCGCCGTCGATGCGCACCCGCTCGTTGTAGGCCAGCAGATGCGGCGAGGTGTAGGCGCCGACGCGCCAGCCCGCGGCGCGCGCGATGGCCTCGACGAAGGCCACCGTCGAGCCCTTGCCGTTGGTGCCGCCGATCGTGACCACCTGCGCGGCCGGGCGCCCGCAGTCCATGCGTGCGTAGACCGCGCCGACGCGCTCCAGGCCCATCTCGATTTCGGTGGGATGGCGCGCTTCGATGCGCGCGAGCCAGTTCGCTAGCTCATTCACGGGCGGATTCATTGGCGTGGGTGGATTCCTGTAAAGATGGGCCGACAAAACCCGAGACCACCGCGAACCCAAGGGGGCTCGCTTTTCCGATCAGCCGCACCTGAACCTCACGATCGGGATATGCGTTATAGACGCGAGAACCCACACAGAGATAGGCGGGCATCGTGTCCGCGAAAGGACCGCCGGTGAGCCGGTAATCGCAGCTTCGGCGCGAGGACGTGTGCGCGGTCCACATCGTGGCCTGAATCGATCGATCGTCTCCGAAGAACCGGGTGAACGACCACGGCAGCGCCTTTGCCAGGACCAGCCAGCAGACCCATCCCAGAAAAAAAGGCGCGAACGGAAATACAGCCCAGAGTTTCAAGTTCTCGCGAAAGGATTGCCGCGCCATGTGTCCGCGGATGATGAAGGCCCCGTAGAGCAGGATCGTCAGACACAAACCGATGAATCCGAACATGTGTTTGATGCGACCACGATGACGAAGCCACTCGGCCGGAATGAAGTCGACGAAGAGACCTAGACACATCAATGCCGCAAGCAAAAGTACCGACACGGTGACGATCACCTGCCGTCGCCGAGGCGTTTCCGAACCGAACCACATGGTTCGCCAGGTGATCACCCCTCATCTCCCCGGGTGAACTACAGCGCCCGATGCACCGCCTCGCCGAAGAACGCCGTGTGGTGCGCGCAATCGTTGAGGCGCACGACATCCAGACGATCCGCATCCGTGCCTTCGAGCAGGTTCAACGTGGTCGGCGCCTGGCGGAAGGTCCAGAGCTTCGAGAACGGAATGCCGAGGATTCGGCACAGGATCACGCGGTTGACCGCGTCGTGGGCGACGATCAGCGCGGTGTCGTCCGGGCCCAGCCCGTCGACGGCGGTGACGAACGCCGGCCAAGCGCGATCGAAGACCTGCTGCAGCGATTCGCCGCCGGGCATCTGCACGGTATCGGGCGCATCGCGCCACGCGGCCAGGCGCTCGGAATCGCGTTCGCGGATCTCGCTGGCCAGCAGGCCTTCCCAGGTGCCGTGGGCGATCTCGGCCAGGCCCGCATCGGTACGCAGCATCGATTCGCGCGTGGCGCCGAGTGCGAGCCGCGCGGTGCGGTCGGCGCGTGACAGCGGCGAGGCGACCGCGCGGTCGATGCGCACATCGGCCAGGCGCTGGCCGAGCAGGGTCGCCTGACGCTCACCCACCTCCGACAATGCGATGTCCTCCTGCCCCTGGTACCGGCCTTCGGCATTCCACGGCGTTTCGCCGTGGCGGGCGAGCAGGATTCTCATCGGACGGGTTCCTTGCGACGGGCTCGACAGTCTAGATGAACGTCTTCGTCGGAGCGCGTTCGCGCGATGGTGGGTTCCGGACACCCGGACGCACGCCACCGCACTCCGACGGGTACGGGATGGTCAGCGCGGCGCCACGCCCATCTCCTGCAGCAGGCGCGGCGCCGGATCGACCTCCTGCATCACCCAGCGGATGTAACGCTGGTCGACGGAGATGGTGCGGGTCATCGCCGGGTCGAACACCCAGTTCGACACCACCGCCTCCCAGGTCATGTCGAACAGCAGGCCGGTCAGACGGCCGTCGGCATCGAGCACCGGCGAGCCGGAATTGCCGCCGGTTACGTCGAGGTCGGACAGGAAGTTGACCGGCACGCTGCGCAGGCGGCGATCGGCCAGGCCGGCGTGCCGACCCGCGGCGATCGCGTCGAGCTGCGCCTGGGGTGCGTCGAACGGCTCGGCGCCGGTGGCCTTGGGCGGAATCTCTTCCAGCCGCGTGAACGGGGTATGCGCCGTGCCGGCCAGATCGGTGTAGCCGGTGACGTTGCCGAAGGTCAGGCGCAGCGAGGAGTTCGCATCCGGATACACCGCCTCGCCGCGGCTGGCGCGGTAGTCGGCCACGGCCTGCAGGTAGACCGGGCGCAGCTGCAGCAGATCGCCGGCGCGGGCCTTGGCGGCCTGCTCGATCTGCACCAGCTCCGGCACCACGGCCGCGGCGTACTGCAGCGCGGGATCCCGGCTGCGCAGGAAGGTGTGGCGATCGGCCGCGAACCAGGTCAGGCGCGCGTCGTGGTTCTTCAGGGCACTGCGGTCGAGGCGATCCAGCGCACGTTCGATCGCGGCATCGTCATTGCCGCCGAGGAAGGCGTCGATCGCCGCGACGCGCTGATCGGCCGGAAGCTGCACGTACTGCTGCAGCGCATAGCGCGTGATCGCACGGTCCATCGCGGGCACGTAGCGCCGTTCCATCTGACGCAGGCCACCCTCGATCACCGGCAGGTCGCGCTGCTGGAAGCCCTGCTCGCGCATCTCATCCGGGCGTTCCTTTTCGATCGACAGGCGGTAGAGCCGCACCGCGGTCGACAGCAGGCCGCTGTTGTCGAGCAGCGACAGCACCAGGTCGCGGTCGCGCGTCGCCCCGGCCTGGGCCTCGAGCGCGGCGATCCTGGCATGCGCGTCCAGCGCGGCCTCGCCGTCGGCGCCGCGGCCCCGCAGCCACTCGAGCACCGCCGCCTCTTCGTCCTGCTTGCGCTCCAGCGCGCCGATGCGCGCAAAGCCCTGGAGCTGGCCGTCGTAGTTCTTCAGCGTGTTCTGCCAGCCGCGCACGACGCTGGCGTAGCGCACTTCGGTTTCGGGATCCGCCTGCCCCTCGGCCTCGACCAGATCGATCAGCGCACGGTAATGCCGGCTGATCTGCGGATAGCGCCAGCTCACGGTCTCGGCGAATTCGTCGGCGGAGGCGTAGCGGCTGGTGCGCCCCGGGTAGCCGGCCACCATGACGAAGTCGCCTTCGCGCAGCGGCTTGTCGGCGATGCGCAGGACGCGGCGCGGGGTGTAGGGAATATTGGCCTCGGCATGGTCGGCCGGACGCCCGTCGGGCCCCACGTAGGCGCGATAGAACGCGAAATCACCGGTGTGCCGCGGCCACATCCAGTTGTCGACGTCGCCGCCGAAGCTGCCGATGCCGCCGGCCGGGGCGTAGACCAGGCGCACGTCGCGGATCTCGATATTGCGGAACAAGCGATAGCGGTTGCCTCCGAGGAAGCTGTACAGGCGGCAGCGGTAGCCGGGTTCGGCCTCGCAGGCGCCGACCAGGGATTTTTCGATCGCGTCCAGCGCCGCGGTGCGGCCCGGCGCATCGGGCGCGGCGGCGATCGCGGCCTGCACCTGCTCGGTGACGTCGTCGATGCGTTCCAGCGCGTAGATGCGGGCATTCGGCCCGGCGGGGAGTTCGTCGCCGAGCGCTGCGGCGTTGAAGCCGTCGCGCATCAGATTGTTCTCGGGGGTCGAGTTCAGCTGGATCGCGCCGTAGGCGCAATGGTGATTGGTCAGCACCAGGCCCTGGTTCGAGACGAAGCTCGCGGTGCAACCGCCGAGCGACACCACCGCGCCCAGCGGATCGCCGGTGAGATCGGCGAGCTGCTGCGGATTGAGCTTCAGGCCCGCCTTGCGCAGCGCCGGCGCGATCTCCGGCAATTGCTGCGGCACCCACATGCCCTCCCCCGCCACCCCGGGCGCAGCGCAACTGTAGAAGACACCCAGCAGGGTCGCGGCCAGAAGCGGTCGGCGCATGGTGGTCCTGTTCGATCGGGAGGGGGCGCCAAGTCTAACCGCAGCGAAACGCCGGCTTGCCGCGCCGCAGCGCAGCAGGGCGCCGGGATGCCGCGTCGTATAATCGCCGGCTCTTTTCGCCCACCACAGGCACACCCGAGATGGCCCAGACAATGAAGGCGCTGGTCAAGCGCGACGCGACCAAAGGCATCTGGATGGCCGAGGTGCCGGTGCCGACGCCGGGCCCGAACGACGTGCTGATCCGCGTCGAGAAAGCCGCGATCTGCGGGACCGACCTGCACATCTACCTCTGGGACGAGTGGAGCCAGCGCACGATCACGCCGGGCCTGGTCATCGGTCACGAGTTCGTCGGCCGCATCGTCGAGCTGGGCTCGGCGGTCACCGGCTACGAGATCGGCCAGCGCGTCTCGGCCGAAGGCCATCTGGTGTGCGGCCACTGCCGCAACTGCCGCGCCGGCAAGCCGCACCTGTGCCCGAACACGGTCGGCATCGGCGTCACCCGCGACGGCGCGTTCGCCGAGTACGTGGTGATGCCGGCAACCAACCTGTGGCCGATCCCCGACCAGATCCCGAGCGAGCTGGCCGCGTTCTTCGACCCCTACGGCAACGCCGCGCACTGCGCGCTGGAGTTCGACGTGGTCGGCGAGGACGTGCTGATCACCGGCGCCGGCCCGATCGGCGTGATGGCCGCTGGCATCTGCAAGCACATCGGCGCGCGCAACGTGGTGGTCACCGACGTCAACGATTTCCGCCTCAAGCTCGCCGCCGACATGGGCGCCACGCGGGTGGTCAACGTGTCGAACACCTCGCTCAAGGACGTCATGAAGGACCTGCACATGGAGGGCTTCGACGTGGGCCTGGAAATGAGCGGCAATCCGCATGCGTTCAATGACATGCTCGACTGCATGTACCACGGCGGCAAGGTCGCGCTGCTCGGCATCCTGCCCAAGGGCGCCGGCATCGACTGGGACCGCATCATCTTCAAGGGCCTCACCGTGCAGGGCATCTACGGCCGGCGGATGTACGAGACCTGGTACAAGATGACCCAGCTCGTGCTGTCGGGCTTTCCGCTCGGCAAGGTGCTCAGCCACCAGCTGCCGGCCGACGAATTCCAGAAGGGCTTCGACCTGATGGAATCGGGCAAGTCGGGCAAGGTGGTGCTGGACTGGCGTTGAGCAACAGGCGCGTTGCGGCATCGCCGCCGACGCGCTCACGCGTCCGCATGACAAGTGGCACGTGCGAGGACCTGCCACGCGGCGTAGATTCACCCTTCTGATTTCCACAGGAGGTGGTGCATGCGCAACGGATATGCGTTTTTTCGTGGTGTCGTGATTGCGGGCCTCGCGGCCGCGATCTCCTCCGCGTTTGCGGCCGACGCCGCCACGTGTCCCGACGTGGCCGAGCCGCCTGCCGCGGTCTGCCTGCCCACCGCACATGGACTTGCCTACGCCGACACGCAAGACGACGCCCGACTGGCGGCAACGGCGCTGGATGCCGCTGCCGTCCAGTTCGGTCAGATTTTCGGCCGACGCCTCCCGCCCGGCCTGTTGGTCCTGAGCGCGACCTTCAGCGGCGACGACGCCCACCGATTCGCACGGACCCACGGCTTGGGATTCGCCCAGAGTTGGCTGTCGCCGGCGGACAAGCGCGCGCAGTTCGAAACCGTCATGCGACGTGCCATGCCCGAGGCCGATGCCGCACAGATCGAACGCACCCTGTCTCAGATCGGAGCCCAGCACGTCGATATGCTTCGCCACGAGCTCGGCCACGCGCAGTACCACGCCGCATTCTGGCCCGAGGCATCACCCTCCGCGGACGCCTACGGAACACCGGCTCCCGACTGGCTGGACGAAGCCTCGGCCGTCCTGATGGAAGACAGCGCGGGTCGTGCGGCGCGCGAACGTCGTTTCTTCGAAGCCTGGCGCCAATCGTCGCCAGCGATTCGTCCGCTCGCCGAGTTTCTGACCATGGCACACCCCGTCACCGTGCAGCAGCGCGCATTGATGCAGGCGCAAGGCGGCGCACAGACGGCCTCGGGCGTGCAGGTGATGACGATGCGCGGCGCTGATGCGGGCCCCGTCAGCATGTTTTATTCGCAATCGCTTCTGTTCGCGGAGTTCCTGATCGACACCAGTCCGGAACGGTACATCCTGAGCACGATCAGTGCCGCTGCGGCCGGTGGTGTCGACTTCACCGACTGGTTGGCGACCCGCGGCGCGCAACACGGACTGCCGACGGATATCGGCGCGCTGCAGACCGCATGGGAAACCTGGTGCGAGGCGCGCTCCACAGCCGCCACCGACCCGGCCGAGTAAACTGCACGGCCCGTCTTCTTGGATCGCTCCGCATGTCCCTGACCCAGCGCTACGCCGACACCCTCGACGAGATCCGCGACGCCGGGCTGTTCAAGGCCGAGCGCGTGATCACCGGCCCGCAGTCGGCCGAAATCACGCTGGACGACGGCCGCACGGTGCTGAACTTCTGCGCCAACAACTACCTCGGCCTGGCCGACCATCCGGACATCATCGCGGCCGCCAAGGACGCACTCGATACGCACGGCTTCGGCATGGCCTCGGTGCGCTTCATCTGCGGCACGCAGGACCTGCACAAACAGCTCGAGAAGACGATCGCGGACTTCTTCGGCAAGGAGGACACCATCCTCTACGCCGCGTGTTTCGACGCCAACGGGGGCCTGTTCGAGCCGCTGCTCGGGGAGCACGACGCGGTCATCAGCGATGCGCTCAACCACGCCTCGATCATCGACGGCGTGCGGCTGTGCAAGGCCAAGCGTTACCGCTACGCGAACTGCGACATGGCGGACCTCGAGGCGCAGCTGAAGCAGGCGCGCGCCGACGGCGCGCAGACGATCCTGATCACCACCGACGGCGTGTTCTCGATGGACGGCTTCATCGCGCCGCTCGACGAGATCACCACACTCGCGGCGAAGTACGACGCGCTGGTGCACATCGACGAATGCCACGCGACCGGCTTCCTCGGCGCCAGCGGCCGCGGCTCGGCGGAAGTGAAGGGCGTGCTCGAGAAGATCGACATCGTCACCGGCACGCTGGGCAAGGCGATGGGCGGTGCGCTCGGCGGCTTCACCACCGCGAAGGCCGAGATCATCGAGCTGCTGCGCCAGCGTTCGCGCCCCTACCTGTTCTCGAACTCGCTGCCGCCGCACGTGGTGGCCGCCGGTATCAAGGCCTTCGAGATGCTCGACGCGGCCGGCGACCTGCGCACGCAACTGGTCGAGAACACGCGCTACTTCCGCGAAAAGATGACCGCCGCCGGCTTCGACCTGCGCCCCGGCGTGCACCCGATCAGCCCGGTGATGCTCTACGACGCCAAGCTGGCACAGCGCTTCGCGCAGCGCCTGCTCGAGGAAGGCATCTACGCGATCGGATTCTTCTTCCCGGTGGTGCCCAAGGACCAGGCGCGCATCCGCACCCAGATCAGCGCCGCACACACGCGCGCGCATCTGGACCGCGCCATCGATGCCTTCACCCGCATCGGCCACGAGTTGGGCGTGTTGAAGGCCTGAGCCGTGTGCAGGGTGCTGCGGCGTCTCCCGGCGGGCGTGCACGCAGGTATCGGAGCGCGTCGGGCCGTCGATCGACATCGCGCGCTCCGCGCGTCGCGCGTCACGCCGTCGTCCTTGCGGCCTGAATCGAGCACGGTCTGAGCGATGCGCGCCGCACTGCGACGGCGCCTGCGGCTCGCGGCGCTGACCGATGCCCTCGCCGTCCTCGACGGCGGCATCTGGTCCACCCGCTGCCTGCATTGCCGCCGCACGCTGCAGTTGCGCGACGATGGCGAGCCGCTCGGCCACACGACGCTGGAACACGTCGTCCCGCAGGCCTGGTTCGGCCGGCGCGCGGCCGCGGCGCTGACCGCCCGGGTGGGCGACGATGCGGACGATCCGCGCAACCTCGCACTGGCCTGTGCGCGCTGTAATCACGACAAGGGCAAGGGGCACGACGCCCGGGGACCCCGCGATGCACGCGCGCGCGAGGTGGTCGGCGCGCTGCTGGACACCCGCCTGCTGCGTTGGCGACCACCGCCCGCCGCGGTGTGACGGACGTGCGCCGGCCGCTGTCCGGGCTCGCCGCGACGCCGTTGCGGCGAGTCGCGTCGCGCGGCGCGTTTCAGCGTGACTCAGTACGCCACGCTGAAGCGCGCCCGGGGGTGGCGCGGCCGCTCGATCTCGTCGACGAACGCGAGCGCGTAGTCCTCCATCGACACGGCGCTGTTGCCTGCGACATCGACCAGGAGCGCATCACCGCCGATGCGGAACGCGCCGGTGCGGGCGCCGGGTTCGAACACTGCGCCGGGCGACACGAACGTCCAGTTCACGTCGTCGCGATCGCGCAGCGCGTCGAGGAACGCGCGGCCCGCGCCGGCCTCGGCCCTGTAGGCGTCGGGAAACCCGGGGGTGTCGATCAGGGCGACGCCCGGCGCCACCTCGAGACTGCCAGCGCCGCCCACGACCAGCAGGCGCGGCACGCCGGCCTGACGTACGGCGGCGAGCAGCGTGTCGGCGTCCGGTCCACCGTCGAAGCGGGCGGCACTGACGACGGCATCGTGTCCCGCCAGCAGCGGCGCGATCGCCTCGCGGCGCGTCGCATCGGCCGAAACGGTGGTCAGGCCGTCGCGGGGCGGAACGCCGGCGGTGTCTCGGGCGATGCCGGTCACCCGATGACCGCGTGCCAGCAGCTCATCGGCGATACGTGAGCCGGCGCGGCCGGTGATGCCGATCAGGGCGATGCGCTGCATGGACGGAAGACCCAGGATGCCGGAAGAGGCCGCCATGCTAGGCCCGCCGCCCGACCGCGCGCACGATCCGGCGGTGCAACCCAGCGTTCCGCGGCCGGGTCAGCGACGACGGTGCGCCCAGGCCTGCACGATGTCCGCGATCTGCCGCACGCCGTCCGTCAGGGCCGCCGGCCCGGGCTGCAGGATCAACGGTGACTTGATCTCGTGCAGCTCGCCGTCGCGCACGGCCGGAATCGCGTCCCAGCCCGGGCGCGCGGCCACGCGCTCGGGACGGAACTTCTTGCCGCACCAGGAGCCGAGGATGATGTCCGGCGCCCGTTCGATCACCGGGTCGCCATCGGCGAGAATCCGCGCCTTCGCCAGCGGCTCGACCGACAGTTCCGGAAACACATCGTCGCCGCCGGCGATGCGCACCAGTTCGGCCACCCAGCGGATGCCGGTGATGATCGGCGCGTCCCATTCCTCGAAGTAGACGCGTGGGCGCCGGGGAAGACGCGCACTCTCCGCCTCGATCACGTCCAGCCCGCGGCGCAATGCATCGGCATAGGCATCGGCGCGCGCCGCGCAGCCGACCAGCGCGCCGAGCCGGCGCACGTAGTCGACGATGCCGTCGACGCTGCGGTGGTTGCTGATCCACACCTCGACCCCGCGGCGCACCAGTTCGGCGGCGATGTCGGCCTGGATGTCGGAGAAGCCGACGACGAAATCCGGTTCGAGCTTCAGGATCTCGTCGATCTTCGCACTGGTGAACGCGCTGACCTTGGGCTTGTCCTTGCGCGCCTGCGGGGGCCGCACGGTGAAGCCGCTGATGCCGACGATGCGGTCCTGCTCACCGAGTGCGTACAGCACCTCGGTCGGCTCCTCGGTCAGGCAGACGATGCGGCTCGGCCCGGTGGGCCGACGGGCTCCGGAATTCGGGATTCGGGATTCGGTCGCACGAGCGCTCGCGAGCGCCTCCGGATCCCGAATCCCGGTTCCCGACTCTCCGCCTGTCACGGATACAGCATCCGCTTCCGGCAATCCCCCGCCATGTCGCACTCGTAGAGCCAGCGCTCGTGCAGGCGGAAATCCGCGCCGTACCAGAACTCCATCCGGTCCGGGCGCACGCGCAGGCCCGACCAGCGCGGTGGCCGCGGCACGTCGCGGCCTTCGAACTCGGCCTCCACATCCGCCAGCCGCTGCTCGAACGTCGCGCGGCCGTCCAGCGGCTCGGATTGCTTCGAGGCCCACGCGCCGAGCTGGCTGCCGCGCGGACGCGAGGCGAAATACGCGTCGGCCTCGTCGTCACCGACGATCACCACCGGCCCTTCGATCCGCACCTGCACGCCCTGGCGCACGCGCGGCCAGTGGAACAGCAGCGCGGCGTGCGGGTTGGCCTGCAGCTCGCGCCCCTTTCGACCGTCGAGGTGGGTGTAGAAGACGAAGCCACGCGCGTCCCAGGCCTTGAGCAACACGGTGCGGGCCGAGGGACGGCCGTCCAGTGCGGCGGTGGCGACGGTCATCGCGGTGCGGTCGGGTTCGCCGGCCGCTTGCGCTTCGTCGAACAGGGTGGCGAACGTGCCGAGGGCTTCGGACAGCAGGGCGGGGCTGGCGGTGGTCATTGCCGAATGATCGCGCCGGCGCGCGGGGATGTCGAACGGCGCTGCAACATCCGACGGCAATGGCTAAGGTGCGCACATGACACCACCGCCGCCAGACGCACCGTGGTCCGCGGCCCTGGTGGCCCGCATCCTCGACGACGCCCGCACGCACGGCGTCCGCGTGCTCGGCCTCAGCGGTCTGCAGGGCACCGGCAAGTCCACGCTGGCGGCGCAGGTGGTGGCAGCGGCCGATGCGTGCGGGCTGCGCGCGGCGGTGCTGTCGCTCGACGATCTGTATCTCGACCCCGACGCCCGCGCCCGCCTCGCGCGCGCGGTGCACCCGCTGCTGGCGACGCGCGGCCCGCCGGGCACGCACGAAGTCGCGCTGGGCGTGGCGGTGATGGAGGCGGCGCGGGCCGGCATTCCGGTGCGCCTGCCGCGCTTCGACAAACTCGGCGACCGGCGCCTGCCGGAACGTGATTGGCCGATGGTCGATGGGCTGGATCTTCTGCTGTTCGAGGGCTGGTGCGTCGGCACGCCGCCCGAGCCGGCGGCGCAGCTGGTCGAGCCGATCAACGCGCTCGAGCGCGAGGACGATGCGGCCGGCACCTGGCGCCGCTGGTGCAACGCCGCACTCGCCCGCGACTACCCGGCGCTGTGGAGCGGAATGGACCGGCTGCTGTTCCTGCAGCCCCCCGGTTTCGACGTGGTCTTCGACTGGCGCCTGCAGCAGGAACAGGCCCTGCAGGCCGCCGCGCCGGGACGCCGCGGCATGGACGCGGCCGGCATTGCGCGCTTCGTCCAGCACTTCGAACGGGTCAGCCGCCAGGCGCTGCGCACGCTTCCCGGGCGTGCGGACGTGGTGGTGACGCTGGATGCGCAGCGCCGGGTCCTGCCCGACTGAGGTCATACCGCGGCCCCCTCGGGCCCGGCGCGCCCGGCCGGACCAGGCCTGCGGGGCTCGCAGAGCCTGGCCGGACCCCTCGGCCTCGTGTCGTCCGGCTCGGGCACCGCCGCGCTCGGGCCGGCCCTGCAGTCATCCCGCCCGCCGTTCCTTCATCGGCGAACGCGGCGCGCGCAGCCGTCGGACCTTCACCCTCTGCAGGCCGGACACGGCATCGCTCGCCATCCGCGCCCACCTTCGGGCAAGCGGGCGGCTCACCCGCATTTCGCGTAGGGCGATGCCGCGATCCACGGCCGATACCGTGCGGGCAAGGCCGGCCCTCCCGGGTAGTCGAAGTCCTCGCTCTGCACGGTGAGCCGGCCCGGCGTTTCGTCGGCGTTGAAGGTCAGCAGGAAAGGCCGGGGTTCCTCCGCATACGGAAAGAACGCCAGGGCGATGCCGGTGTAGGCCGGGCCCATGAACGCGGCGGCGTGGTCGGGGCGGTCGGCCCTGGGCAGGGGCGGTCCACCGGTGAAGGCGATGCCCGCGGCGTCGACCACCACCTGCGGCTGCCGGTTGCAGTCGCCGCGCGGCGCATAGCGCCCATGCAGGGCCGGAAAATCGCCCATGTGCATCAGCGGTAACGCGGCGGCATGCGGCGCGCCCAGCCACAGCGCCATCGACAGGCCCGCGCCGAGCACGCGGATGAAAGCAGGACGGGTCGTCATCGGCAATGGCTCCGGGGCGTGTCACGGGGACCACGCGGATCGCAGGTCGAGGCGGCCAGCGGGCACTCCGCGATCCGGCGCGCGCGGCGCCGCTGCTAGGATTCGTTCCATGCAATCCGCCCCCAACCTCGTGCTCGTCGGTCCGATGGGCGCCGGCAAATCCTCGATCGGCCGCCGTGTCGCCCGACGCTTCGGGCTGGTGTTCGTGGACGTGGATCACGAGATCGAAGTGCGCACCGGCGCGACGGTCGCGACCATCTTCGAGTGCGAGGGCGAACCGGGCTTCCGCGCGCGCGAACGCGCGACGCTGATGGACATCCTCGCGGGCGAGCGGCAGCTCGTGGCCACCGGCGGCGGCGCCGTGCTCGATGCCGACAACCGCGCGCGGATGCGAACGCGCGGTTTCGTGGTGCACATGCACGCCGGCGTCGAGACCCAGCTGGCGCGGCTTGCCCGCGATCGCACACGGCCGCTGCTGGCCCGCGGCGATCGCCGTGCGGTGCTCGAACAGCTCGCGATCGAACGCGCGCCGCTCTACGAGGCGGCCGCGCATCTGCGCTTCGACACCGGCCTGCACACCTGCGCGGATGCCGCGGTACAGCTCGGCCGGTTGATCCAGCGGCACTGGCGACCGCCTCCGGCGGCCACGCCCGACGCCGCGGTCGGATGACCGCACCTCGCAACCCGTCCAGCGCCTCGCCGGTTCCGGCACGCGCCCGCCCCACCGCTTCCGGATTCCCCTGATGCCCCGCTCCCACGAGGTCGCCGTCGCCGGCGACGCGCCCTACACCATCCACATCGGTCCCGGCCTGCTCGACGACGGCGCGCTGCTGGCGCGCCGCGTCCGCGGCGGCGACGCCATGCTGGTCAGCGACGCCCACGTCGCGCCCTTGTACGCCGATCGCGTGGCGACCGCGCTCCGCGCCGCGCGGCCCGAGCTGCGACTCCACCGGCACGTGCTGCCGCCGGGCGAAGCGGCAAAGACGCTCGCCCACTTCACCGACGTCACCACCGCACTCGCCGATGCACGCATGCGCCGGGACGCGACGCTGTTCGCGCTCGGTGGCGGCGTGATCGGCGATCTCGCCGGCTTCGCCGCGGCCTGCTGGATGCGCGGCATCGACTGCGTGCAGCTGCCGACCACGCTGCTGGCGATGGTGGATTCCTCCGTCGGCGGCAAGACCGCCGTCGATCTTCCGCAGGGCAAGAATCTGGTGGGCGCCTTCCACCCGCCGCGTGCGGTGATCGCCGATACCGCGGCGCTGCGCACGCTGCCGGCGCGCGAGTTGCGCGCGGGCCTGGCCGAGGTGGTGAAGTACGGTGCGCTGGGCGATGCGGGCTTCATCGACTGGCTCGACGCCAACGCCGCCGCCCTGCTGGCGATGGACGACGCGGCCCTGGCCGAAGCCATCGCACGCAGCTGCGCACACAAGGCCGCGATCGTCGCGCGCGACCCCTTCGAGCACGGCGAGCGCGCCCTGCTCAACTTCGGCCACACCTTCGGCCACGCGATCGAGACCGAGCAGGGCTACGGCGGCCTCAACCACGGCGAAGCGGTCGCGGTGGGGATGGTGCTCGCGGCCCAGCTCTCCGAAGTGCTGGGGCTGGCGCCGGCCGCCGACACCGCGCGGCTTCGCGCCCTGCTGCAACGCCTGGAGCTGCCGGTCGCGCTGCCGCCGGGTCTCGATCCGGACCGTCTGCTGGCGCACATGCGCCTGGACAAGAAGGCCCAGGCCGACGGCCTGCGCTTCATCGTCTGGGACGGCATCGGCCGCGCGCGGGTGCTGGCGGGCGTGTCCGAAACCGCCGTGCTGGACGTACTGCGCCGCTGATGCTCAGGGGGCCTCGGCGGCATCGCGGCGGCCGGTGTCCAGGCCCGCCCCGCCGGCTCCCGTTCCACCGCCCGGGCCACCACCACCCCCGCCGCCACGCCCGCCCCGGGCGCCGGTCTTCCTGGCGCCGCCTTCCCCGCGCACCGGCCCCTGATCGGGCACCACCAGATCGGCCGGCACCGGCTCGAGATCCAGCGCCTGGCGGATGAAGCCGCGCAGCGACACCACCAGCGCCGACACCCGCACCGGCCGCCGCGCGACCATGTCGCCGGCGGCCTGCGCCGCGAGCCGCACCTGGTCTTCGGTGCCGAGCAGGATCACGTCCGACAACGCCGCCTCGACCGCATCGCGTATCCGGCGCCGACGCACGGCGGCATCCGAGTCGAAATCGATGTCGGGCGCGGCCGCCTCGTCCGCCGCGGGATCCGCCGTGCGCGCCGCCTGGCGAAGCTCGCGCAGATGCCGCGGATCGACATCGAGTTCGCCGGTGAACGCGCCGCCGAGCGTCTTGTAGGCGGCGATTAGGGTCTTTAGCCGCTCGTTGATCTGCCGGTTCTCGCGCTCACGCCGGCGTTGCATCCGCTGCATGAACACCAGGCGGATGCCGACCGCGATCAGGGTGACCAGCACCAGCCCGAGCAGCGTCGAGGCGCTGGCGCCGAGTGAACTGAAATCGAGCATGCGCATCGTCGAACCCGTGACCGGACGCCGAGCGCCATGGTACGTGCGGCGTCGTGACCGGGCCGGCCGTACAATCGACCGCCATGCGCCTGTTCCTGCAGCAACGTCCCGACGGCCACGAATCCCCGCGCTTCGTGCAACTGACCCTGCAGCCCGATCTGCTGGGCGGCTGGACGCTGCTGCGCGAAACCGGCCAGGTCGGCGGCCGCAGCACGCTGCGGCGCGACCAGTTCCTCGACCAGCCCAGCGCACTCAAGGCGCTCGAAGCCGCACGCGACGCGCAGCTCAAGCGCGGCTTCCAGCTGATGTTCGCCCGCGGCAGCGACGCGCCCGCCTGAGCGCACGCCCCTTCACCAGGAATTCCAGCCCCGATGTCCGCCGCCCTCAAGAACGACCGCTTTCTCCGCGCCCTCCGCCGCGAACCCGTCGACCGCACGCCCGTCTGGCTGATGCGCCAAGCCGGCCGCTATCTGCCGGAGTACCGCGCCACGCGCAAGCAGGCGGGCAGTTTCCTGGCGATGGCGAAGAATCCCGATCTCGCCTGCGAGGTCACGCTGCAGCCGCTGGCGCGCTTCGACCTCGATGCGGCCATCCTGTTCTCCGACATCCTCACCATTCCCGACGCGATGGGCCTGGAGCTGTATTTCGTCGAGGGCGAAGGCCCGAAGTTCCGCCACCCGGTCCGTGATGCCGCGAGTATCGCGAAGCTCGGCGTGCCGGACATGGAAGGCGCGCTGCGCTACGTCATGGATGCGGTGCGGGTGATCCGGCGCGAGCTTGACGGCAGGGTGCCGCTGATCGGCTTCTCCGGCAGCCCGTGGACGCTGGCCTGCTACATGGTCGAGGGCGGCGGCAGCAAGGACTTCGCCCGCATCAAGTCAATGGCGCTCAACGACCCGAAGGCGCTGCACGCGCTGCTGTCGGTCAACACCGATGCGGTGATCGCGTATCTGGCCGCGCAACGCGCGGCCGGTGCCCAGGCGCTGCAGGTGTTCGACACCTGGGGCGGCGTGTTGAGCCCGGCGATGTACCGTGAATTCTCGCTGCCGTACCTGACCCGCATCGCCCGGGAACTGCAACGCGGCGACGGTGCCGAGCGCACGCCGCTGATCCTGTTCGGCAAGGGCAATGCCGCGTATCTCGACGAGTTGTCGCGCTCGGGCGCGGAGGGTGTCGGCGTCGACTGGCTGATCGAACTCGGCGACGCCGCACGTCGCACCGAGGGCCGCGTCGCCCTGCAGGGCAATCTCGATCCGGCGACGCTCTACGGCGCACCCGACGCGATCCGCGCCCAGGTCCGCCATGCGCTCGACAGCTATCGCGACGGCAACGGCGGCTCGCGCGACGGCCACGTCTTCAACCTCGGCCATGGCATGTCGCCGGACATGGATCCCGAGCACGTCGGCGTGCTGGTCGACGAGGTGCACGCCTACAGCGCGCGCTGACTGCAGCTCCTCCGTAGGAGCGCGCTCCTACAGCAGCAAGGCATCGCGACTCGGTGTCATCCGGCGCCCTCCCATGGCGACGTCGACATCGTGCCCGCAGCGCGAACGACGTCGCGGCAACAGGCCCGCGTCCTCCCGTTCACCTCGACACGTCCACCACCACATCCGGCGCACAGGCGAACAGGCGCGTGCCGGGTTCGCGGTCCACGCGCCAGCCGCCGGCGAAGGCAGTGAAGGCCGGCAGCACTCCCGCGCGCGCGTCGAAGCGGAACGCGGGCAGTCTCGGCACACCCGGGAGGCGCACGACGGGGTGCAGATGACCGCCGAGCCGGTAGCCGGCGGCATCGGCGGCATCGGCCGGGTCGTGGACGAACACGAACGGCGCGAATGCCAGCCGCGTGCCATGGACATGCAGGCCCAGTGCATCGGCGAGACCCGGCCGCGTGCGCAGGGCGCGGTCGTGGTTGCCGCTGACGAGTTCGACCGACAGCGCCGTGCGTCCGGCCCGCCAGCGCGACCAGGCCTCGCGCCAGGGCGCATCGTTGACCGCCGCGTGCAGCAGGTCACCGAGCACCAGCAGACGCGTCGCGCGCGTGGCCTCGAGCAGCGCGTCGAGCCGCTGCAGATCGAGCGCGGTGCCACCACGTGGCAGCGCGATGCCGGCGCGGCGGAAATGATCGCCCTTGCCCAGATGCAGATCGGCGATCGCCAGCAGCGACATCCGCGGCCACCACAGCGCGCGCTCCGGCAGCAGCGCGACGGCTTCCCCGGCCAGCGCGATCTCCAGCGCGCCCGGCATCGCCGGCTCAACCACGGTTGCGTTTCTCCAGCTGCGCTGCGGCGCGCTGCACCCGCGTGCGCCAGTCCTCGGTACTGAGCTGGCCGCGCAGCGATTCGGCCCACAACGGAAACGACATCGGGGTAAAGGTCTTCATCGGATGCAGGTCCAGTGTGCGCCGGCTGCAGTCCTCCAGCGTTTCGCGCAGGCGCACCACTTCGAGCTGGGCGGCGAAGACCTCGCGCTCGGCGAGCGCCAGCAGCATGTGCTCCGGATCGTGCTGGCGCAGCACGTCGAACAACAGGCCGCTCGATGCCTGCAGCTGGCGCATCGAGCGCGGCGCCCGGCCCGGCAGCGACGGCGGCAGCAGGCCGGCGACACGGGCGATGTCGCGGAACTGGCGCCGGGCGAGTTCGGCGAGATTGAGGCTCTCGCGCAGGTCCTCCAGCAGCCGCTCGGGCGTCAGCAGCGCGGCCACGTCGGCCGTCTCGATCTCGACCGCCTGCGCCGGTGACAGCACCAGGCCGTAGTCGTTCACCGCGAACGTGAAGCTGTTGCGCACGCGCCGCCCCCAGCGCAGCGCGAGCAGCGCCGCCAGGCCTTCGTGCACGTGACGGCCGGCGAACGGAAACACGAACAGGTGCCGCCCGCCGCGCGCCTGCACCCATTCGACCAGCAGGCGGTCGGGCGCCGGCAGCGCGGAGAGGTGGTCCTGGAGGTCGAGCAGACGTGCGATCGCCCGCATCTCGGGTGCGCGCCTCGGCCCGTCGAACACGCGCTCGACCTCGTGCGCGAGCGCGCTCGACAAGGGCATGCGCCCGCCGTTCCATTTCGGCACCGTGCCGGTGCCGGCCTTGGCCACGCGGACATAGGCGGTCATGTCTTCCAGGCGCACCAGTTCCAGCGTGCGGCCGGCGAACTGGAACCTGTCGCCGGGACGCATGCGGCCGACGAAGCTCTCCTCCACGGCACCGAGGCCGCCGCCGCGCATCAGCTTCACGCGTACCGCGCCGTCGCTGGTGATGGTGCCGATCGACAGCCGATGACGCAGTGCGACCCGCCGGTCGGTCACCCGGTAGAGATCACCGTCGCGCTCGACCCGGCGGAAATCCGGGTAATGCGCGAGCGCCTGGCCGCCCTGCACGATGAAGTCGAGCACGGCGCGCCAGCTGGTGTCGTCCAGCGCGCGGAAGGCCTGGGTGCCGCGCACTTCGGCCAGCAGGGCGTCGCCCGTGAAGCCGCCGCCGAGCGCCAGCGTCACGCAGTGCTGGGCCAGCACGTCGAGACTGAGCCGCGGCGCGGGGCGGGATTCGATCGTGCCTTGGGCCACGGCCTCGCGCGCGGCGGCGTACTCCACCAGCTCCAGCGCATGGGTGGGCACGCAGACCACGTGGCCCGCCTCGCCCGGACGATGCTTGGCGCGCCCGGCGCGTTGCAGCAGGCGCGCGACCCCCTTCGGACTGCCGATCTGCAGCACCTGGTCCACCGCGGGAAAATCGACGCCGAGATCCAGACTGGACGTGGCCACCACGCAGCGCACGCTGCCCTCGCGAAGGCCGTTCTCGGCGTCGCCGCGCAGTTTCGGATCCAGCGAACCGTGATGCAGCGCGAGCGTCTCCGGCGCCTCGGGCCACACCGCCGACAGTGCGCGGTGCCAGAGTTCGGCCTGCGATCGGGTGTTGCAGAACAGCAGGCTGGTGCGCTCGGCCATCAGCCGTTCGAGCACGCGTGGCAACTGGGCGAGACCGAGATGACCGCCCCACGGGAAACGCTCGTCCTCGTCCGGCAACAACGTATCGATGGTCATGACCTTGGGCGCGACGCCGGCCACCGTCGGTGCCTCGGGCAGGTGCGGCAGCAGCGCATCGCGCGCCTCGTCGAGGTTGCCCAGCGTCGCCGAGACGCCCCAGATCCGGAGCGCGGGATTCAGCGCGCGCAGCCGCGCCAGCGCGAGTTGCAGCAGCACGCCGCGCTTGTTGCCGAGCAATTCGTGCCACTCGTCGACGATCACGCAGCGCAGCGTCGCTAGCTGCGGGGCGGTATCGGGATAGGACAGCAGCAACGACAGCGACTCGGGCGTGGTGATCAGCGCATCGAGCTTGCCCTCGCGCGCCAGACGCTTGTCGCGGGCGCTGGCATCACCGGTGCGCAGGCCGACCTGCCAGTCGAGGCCCAGCGCCTCGATCGGCGTGCGCATCGCGCGCAAGGTATCGGCCGCGAGCGCGCGCAGCGGCGTGATCCACAGCAGCGACAGGTCCCGCGGCACGTGGCGGATGCGAGGCGCGCGCGCGCGGGCCGTCGTCGCGTCCGGTTCCTGCGTCCGCCCGCGCGTGCCGGTCGTCGACACCGATGCCGTGGTGGACGACAGACGTCCGGTGCCGCGGCGCGGGTCCGCGCGGCGCGTCGCGGTGTCGATGACCCGGCCGGTCGCTCCTGTCGCTGTCGACGCCACCTGCGCCGTGCGCTTCGTCGCGTCCGCCGCCAGCGCCAGGGCTTCGAGCAGGGGCCCACCGAGCGCCGCGAGGGTCTTGCCGCTGCCGGTGGGTGTCTGCAACAGGCCGGATTCGCCGGCCAGATACCGGCGCCAGACCTCGCGCTGGAACGGCGCGGGCGTCCAGCCCTGGGCGTCGAACCATGCGCGCAGGGGCGCATCCGGACCGCGCAGGCGCTTCAACGGAGTGCTCCGCAGGCGCCCGCGCCGCACCGCCGGCCTCGCGGCATGAGAACGCGTGCATGCGCGCGCCCACGTCCCCCCTTCACCGGGCCAGCGCCTTCAGCGTCTCGAGCCGGTCGGCCTCGGCCATGGGCTTGTCGCGTCGCCAGCGCAGGATGCGGGGGAACCGCACCGCAATGCCCGACTTGTGCCGCTTGGAGACATTGACCGCCTCGAAGCCGAGCTCGAACACGTGGTGCGCCCGGACCGAACGCACCGGCCCGAACCGCTCCAGCGTGTGCGCGCGGATCCAGCCGTCGAGCGCGAGGATCTCGCTGTCGTCGAGGCCCGAATACGCCTTGGCCACGGGCACCAGCGTGTCGCCGTCCCACAGGCCGAAGGTGTAGTCGGTGTAGAGCGTGCTGCGTCGGCCGTGACCGGCCTGCGCGTAGAGCAGCACCGCGTCGATGGTCAGCGGATCGATCTTCCATTTCCACCAGTCGCCGCGCCGGCGGCCGGTCCGGTACGGCGCACCGGCGCGTTTGAGCATCAGCCCTTCGACGCCGCGCTCGCGCGCCTGCGCGCGCAGGTCGGCGGCGGCCGCCCAGTCCGCCACCTCGATGCGCGGCGAGACCACGATGCGCGGATCGCCATGCGCGTCGACCAGGGCCTCCAGTGCGGCCCGGCGCTCGGACTGCGGTCGCGCGCGCCAGTCGTCGCCGTCGCGTTCGAGCAGATCGTAGACCTGCAGCCGCACCGGGGTGTCGGCCAGCGTCTTCGGGCCCGGCTTGAGGCGCTGGATGCGCGTCTGCAGCGCCGTGAACGGCAGCGGTGCATCGTCTTCCGCGCGCCACGCGAGCAGCTCGCCGTCGAGCACCGTGCCGTCGGGCAATGCCATCGCGGCTGCCTCGATCTCGGGAAAACGGCCGTCGAGGCGCTCCTCGCCACGTGACCACAGCGCCACCTCGCCGTCGCGGCGCAGCAGTTGCAGGCGGATGCCGTCCCACTTCCATTCCAGCAGCCAGTCCTCGATCGGGCCGAGGGCACGGGCCACGGCCTCGGGATCGTTGGCCAGCGCGACGATGTCCGGCGTCGGCGCGGGCGCACCGTCATCCGCGCCCCCGGTGTCCGGCAGGGCCGCTTCCGCACGCAGCGCCGATTCCAGCGGCGAGGCCAGGAAGAACGGATACGGCTGCTGGCGATCGCCGGGCAGTTCCTCGACGCTGAGCAGATCGCGCAGGAACCCGGGCGTCGGCGCCCAGCTGCCGAGCATGCGCTGCGCGAGCCGCGCGATGTCGATACCGGTGAGCTCGGCCAGCGCCTGCTGCACCAGCCGCTGCGACACACCCACACGCAGCGCACCGGTCAGCAGCTTGTTGAACAGCAGTCGCTCGTCGAAGCGCAGCGTACGCCAGGCCTCGACGATGACCGAACGGCGCAGCTCGATGTCCTTGTTGGCCACCGGCAGCAGACGGACCTCGATCCAGTCGGCCAGCGCGATGTCCGCCGCCGTCTCGGCCGGGTCGTCGAGCAGCAGCGCCAACGTCTCGGCGAGATCACCGACCTGGTCATAGCTGTCGTCCACCAGCCAGTCGGGCGTGCCCGACTCGATCGCGATCCACTCACGCAGCTCGCGCGTCGTGGCGATCTTCTTGCGCGCGCCGGCCACCTTGCCCCCCGACAGCAGATACAGCGCCCACGCCGCGTCGCGTGGCGGCGCCTCGCGGAAATAGCGGATCAGCGCGGCGCGCTTGTCGAGCGTGGCGGTGCTCTGGTCGAGCTCGCGGTAGAGCTGGGCGAAACGTTTCATCCGAAGGCCTGTGTTGTCGGGCGGCCCGGGGCGATCGGAGCGCCAGGTCCCCCCGGCTTGCCGAGCCCGGTCGAGGGGCCAAGCCCGGCGCGGCCGCCGAGTCGGGTCCGACCGCGACGAAGTGCCCGTGAGCCGTCACTCCCGCGACGGCGGAATACCAGTGACGCCACGCCGTCCAGCGCCAGTCCGCACAGACTCCCGCCTTCGCGGCCATGACGGCGCCCGGGTATCGCGGTCACGGCGACGGCTGCGGTCGCGGTTGCGACTGCGGTCGCTCCTGTGTCGGCTGCGGCTTTTGCCCGTGTTTGCGCGGTCGCGCGCGACGTGTGGCGCCGGGCATCGCAAGGGCGCGAGGCCGGCGCGGCGCCCATGCCCGGGCGCCGCGCGTCCGGACGGCGTACGGCGTGGACCGGGACGCACAGGGGACGGGCCGGGCGCCACCGGGCCGGATCGCCCTCCGGTACCGGGCGCGCGCGGCGCCGCACGGCCGGCCCCGGAAACACGTGCGAAGCGAACGCCGACGCCAGCGCAGGAAGAAACACCGCCTGAGTCGAGCGCCCGGCGCTCACTCCTCGCCCCCGAAATCCGTCCGGAACGCCTCGGCCGCGATGCCGTCCTCGTTGAGCGCGCGGATGATCGCGTCGGTATTGCCGTGCGTGGCGATCACGCGCGAGGCGCCGGTCTCGCGCACGGTGCGCATCAGGTCCGGCCAGTCGGCGTGATCGGACACCACGAAGCCGCGATCGTAGTTGCGCCGGCGCCGGTTGCCGCGCAGGCGCATCCAGCCCGATGCGAACCCCTGCTGCGCGCGGCGGAAGCGCCGGATCCACGCACTGCCGGCCGCCGACGGCGGCGCGAGCACCAGCTTGCCGGCGAACTCCGCGGCCTTGTCGGTGTCGGCCACCGGCACGGTCTCGATCATCGGCACGCCGGCGCGGCGGTAGACATCGACGCCGTTGGCGACCGCGCCGTGCAGCAGCACGGGCGCATCCGTGTGGGCGGCGAGTTCGGCCAGCACGCGCTGGGCCTTGCCGAGCGCGTAGCAGTACAGGATCGCCGCTTCGCCCCGTTCGGCGCAGTGGTCGCGCCAGGCCACGATCTCGCGCGCGACCTCGGACGTCTCCGGCCAGCGATAGACCGGCAGGCCGAACGTCGCCTCGGTGATGAAGGTGTCGCAGCGCACGACCTCGAACGGCGCGCAGGTCGGGTCGTGCTGGCGTTTGTAGTCGCCCGACGCCACCCACACCTCGCCGTCCACTTCCACCCGGACCTGCGCCGATCCCAGCACGTGTCCGGCCGGGTGCAGCGATACGGTCGCATCGCCCATCCGGAACGGCACGCCGTACTCGTGCGCCATGTAGATCTGTTCGCCGAGGCGCCACTCGAGAATCGGCAGGCCGATCCGGGTGGTGTGATAGGCGCCCATGCCGATGCGCGCGTGGTCGCCGTGGCCATGCGTGATCACGGCGCGCGGCACCGGCCGCCAGGGGTCGATGTGGAAATCGCCCGCAGGACAGTACAGGCCTTCCGGACGCAACTGGATCAGGTCGCCCGCGGCACGGGCGCGCGGATTCGGAGAGGAAGCCATCGGCGGAGTCTGGGCAGGGACGCGTGCAGGACGCGGCAAGCCTGGCGCCGGCGCGTCTCAGCCGGTGCGAACGGTCGCGGCTTCGCGCCGCGCGGCGCGCCTCCGGTTCAGGAGGCGGTGTCGATACCGTCGTCGGACCGGGCGGGGCGCCAGGTCTGGGCGATGACGTCGGCCAGCATCTCACCGGTCAGCGGCTTGCGCAGAAACCCCTCGAACCCGGCGGCGCGGGCGGCGGGCTCGGCATCGGCGTCGGCGCGCGCGGTCACCGCGACGAGCGGGCGATAGAAGCCCAGCGCGCGCAGCATGCCCGCAAGCGCCAGGCCGTCGACGCCCGGGAGATCGAGATCCAGCAGCGCGATGTCGAAACTGCGCGCCGAGACCTCGGTCAGGGCGGCGAGTCCGTGCATCGCGTGCACCACGGTGTGGCCCTGGGCCTGAAGCAGGCCCGAGATCACATCGGCCACGGTCTGGTCGTCCTCGACCAGCAGGATGTCCAGGCCGACGGCAGCGGTGATGCGCGCGTCGCTGGCCTGCTCGGTGGAGACCGGCGGCGCGTCGACCGCGGCCAGCGGCAGGCGCACGTCGAACCGGGTGCCCTGACCCAGCGTGCTGGCGACATCGATCCGCCCCCCCATCGCGGCCGACAGTTCCTGGCTGATCGCCAGTCCCAGACCGCTGCCGCCGTAGCGCGCGCTGGTGCGGGCGCCGTCGGCCTGTTCGAACCGCCGGAACAGGCGGCCCACCTGCTCGGCGCTCAGGCCGGGGCCGGTGTCGGTGACGGTGAACACCACGTCCGCGCCGTCGCGTTCGACATGCAGGCCGACGCGACCCGATTCGGTGAACTTGAGCGCGTTGCCGATCAGGTTCAGCAGGATCTGACGCACCCGGGTCGGGTCGCCCAGCGCCCACGGCGACGTTTCCGGGGCGAGCGTGACGTCGAAGTCCAGTGCTTTCTGACGCGCCATCGGCGCGCACAACGAGACGATGTCCTGCACCATCGCGTGCAGATCGAAAGCCTGCGGATCGAGCTGCAATCGGCCTGCCTCGATCCGCGCCAGATCCAGTGCATCGTTCACCAGGCGCATCAGGTGATCGCCCGCGCGGCGGATCGCGAGGGTGTAGTCGCGCTGCCGTGGATCGAGTTCGGTATCGAGCAACAGCTCGCTCATGCCCAGCACGCCGGTCATCGGCGTGCGCACCTCGTGTCCCAGCGTGGCGAGAAAGCGGGTCTTGGCTTGGGAGGCATGTTCGGCCAGCTCGCGCTTCTCCTCGGCCAGCTGCCAGGCATGGCGTCGACGCAGGCGCTCCCGGTATACATGCGCGGCACGCCACAAACCGAGCGCCACCAGCACCAGTGCCGCGATCCACGCCCACAGCGTCCGCCACCACGGCGGGGCCTGCTGGATCGCCAGCGGGGTCAACGCGATCCAGTCGCCACCTTCCGTGCGCGCCTCCACCTCGAGCGTGTAGTGTCCGGGCTCGAGCCGCGGAAACCGGCGCACCGCCCCGGCATTCACATGCACCCAGTCGGTCTCGTAGCCGTCGAGCCGGAGGCGGTACCGGTGCGCATGCGCGTCGGTGAACGACAGCAGGCGCGCGACCACGCGCAGATCGCGATCCCCGTGCTGCAGCCGGACCGGCCCCTGAGGCGGCAGTTGGATGACGTCGTCGCCGCGGCGCACCTCCAGCGTGCCGATCAGCAGGGGCGGCGTCGTGTCGTGCTGCTGCACCTGCAGCGGATGGAACAGCAGCAGACCGTCGCCGGTGCCGGCGGCGAAATGGCCGTCGCGCGAAACGCCTATCGGCCGCTCGTTGAACTCCTGGCTCAGCAGACCATCGCGCACCCCGTAGACGCGGATGCGCGAGGTCGTGGGGTCAAGCCGCAGCAGGCCGCGCACCGTGGTCATCCAGACGGCGCCGTGCGCGTCGATGCGCACATCGCCCGGAAACACCTCCGGGAGCCCATCCGCGACGCCGAAGCGGCGGCCCGGCACGAGCGCGGCACCATCCCAGCGGTACTCGTCGAGCCGGCCCAGGCCGGTCAGCCAGATCGTGTCCGCGCCCTGCTGCCCGATCGCGCTGACATGTGTCTGCGGACCGCCGGCGACCGGCTGGAAACGCGCCCGGGCCGAATTCCACTGGAAGAGGCCACCCGTGGTGGCCAGCCACAGCCCCCCGTCGGGGCCACGGGCCAGTCGCGTGGGACGGACCGATGCGGGCAGACCATGACCGGCGCCGGGTCGGATCGAGACGACCACATCGCCATCCGCGGCACGCGCCTGGAGCCCGCCCGGGTCGGCGATCCAGAGCAGCCCGTCGTCGGCCTCGACCAGCCCGGCGAATCCGTTGCCGGGCGCCGCCTGGACGCCGTCGCTCTCGTCCCAGGCGCGGCGTTCGCCGGTGCCCGGGTCGTAGCGGACGAGGCGCCCCATGCACACGACCCAGATGATGCCGGTCGTCATCTCGATCACACCGGTACTCACCCGGGTGCCGCAGACCTGCGTGAGGCGGTGGTCGATCCTGCCGGTCCTGGGGTCGAGGTGATCCAGCGCGCCGCCGCTGCCGACGAGCCACAAGCCGCCGTCCGCGGCCGGCGCGATGCCATTGACGACCGCGTTGCCCAGCGTCGCCGGATCGGACATGCGCCGCTGCAGCACGGTGAAATTGCGCCAGTTCGCGGGCAGATACCACAGCCCGGTGTCGTTGCTGGCGAACCACAGGCCGCCCTCACGGTCCTCGAACGCCGATGCCCAGGCCGGCCGCACGGCGCCGCGGCTGGCCACGCTGTACAGCGGAACGTCCTCGAGCCGACCGTCGATCTCGCGCGCGAGACCACTGCGCGTGTCGTACCAGCGGGCGCCCTGCCGGTCCTCGACCAGCATGTGCAGCACCGGCTTGTCCAGCACGGGGTCGGACAGCGGAATGAGTTCGGTGCGCCCATCCGGGCGGCGGACGGCGCCGGCCCCGTGCACACCGATCCAGAGCTCGCCGGCGTCACCCGCGGTCAGGCCTTCGACGACGGCGCCGGGTGGCGTCGGCAATGGCACCGGGGCGAAATCCTCGCCGGTCCAGGCCGCGACGCCGGCCTTGCAGCCCACCCACAGCGTGCCATCCTCCTGGACCACCAGATAGGCCACGGCATCGCCCGGCAGGCTGCGCGGATCCGCCGGATCGGCACGGAAACGCTGCATGCGCCCATCGTCGTCGATGCGGTACAGCCCCGACTCCGCAGTGCCGAACCAGATCGCGCCATCGGGCGTCGAGGTCACTGCCCACACGTCGTCGGTGCCCATCTCGGGGTGACTCGACTGCGTGTAGTGGGTGAACCGCGTGCGGTCGACATCGAGCATCGAGAGGCCGCCGCGGCTGGTGCCGATCCAGATCCGGTCGCGCGCGTCGACGTGCACGCTCCACACGCTGTTGTCGCGCAGGCCGTCCTCGGTGCGCCACACCCGGAAGCCGACACCGTCGTAGCGCGCCAGGCCGTCGCGCGTCGCGATCCACAGAAACCCCTGCCGGTCCTCGGCGATCGCGTTCACGCGACTCGACGGCAGGCCGTCGAGCACGCCGATCTGGCGTGGCTGCGGATTGCCGGCAGTGGCCACCGGCACATGGTTGCTCGCCGCCGACGCGCAGGCGATCAGACTCAACCACAGCCCCAACAAGGCGATCCCTGCGCAACGCATCCCCGGTTCCCCGATTGAACGCCGCGTACTGGCCGCGACTCCCTGCCCGGCATCCTCGCAACGCAGCGTTGACACCGCAAGTTGCACGCGCGTCGCGCGACGTGCCTAGAATCGACGGATGCGACGCAGCCGACGCCCGGAAGTCCACTTCGTCCTCCTCGGACTCGTCCTGTCGGCCTGGGCCGGCCTGGCCATTGCGCAGCCTGCAGCGCCGTACCGCCTGGACCCGGTGCATACCCGCGTCGTGCTGGCGGTCGACCACGCGGGCTTTTCCAAGGCCATCGGTACGGTGTCGGGATCGACCGGCACCCTGTGGACCAACGGCGAGGACTGGACCGATGCGCGGGTCGATGTGTCGGTGCCGCTGGAGCGGCTGGATTTCGGGGATGCCGACTGGAACCGCGCCGTGGCCGCGCGCGGCCTGCTGGACACCGCACGTCATCCGGTGGCGCGCTTCGTGTCCACGCGGGTCGAGCCGCTCGACGCCGAGCGGGCGCGTGTCTACGGCACACTGACCCTGCGCGGCGTGACCCGTGAAGTGATCCTCGACGCCGTCCGCAATGCGTCGCGCCGCCATCCACTGCCGCCGTTCCGGCGCACGGTGGGGTTCTCCGCCACCGGCCTGCTGTCGCGTGCCGAATTCGGCGTCGATGCCTGGCGCTCGATGATCGGCGATGCGGTGGAGCTGCGCCTCGAAGTCGAAGCCACGCGCACGCGCAGCGGCGCCGACGACGCGGCGGATCCCGCGCCCGCGACCGGGGACGCGCGGGACGACGACGGCGCCGCGGGCGTCGAGCCGCCGGCGAATCCCGATCCGGAGAGGCCGGTCGCGCCTCCGCCTGCGGACGGGCCCCGCCCCGCGCCGTCGTCCGCGCCACCACGCCCGTGAGCCTGCGCAACCCGGTCGACCGCTGGGGCGGCATCAGCCAGTCGCTGCACTGGTTGGTGGTCGCGCTGATTCTCGCGACCGGCCTGATCGGCCTGCTGATGGACGACATGCGCGCCAGCCCGACCAAGGTGCAGGTCTATGCGCTGCACAAGTCGCTGGGTCTGACGATCCTCGCGCTGGCGACGCTGCGGCTGCTGTGGCGCCTGTACGCCGGTGCGCCGCAGGCGGTGCCGGGTACGCCGCGCTGGCAGGGCCGCGTCGCATCGGTCACCCACTGGCTGCTGTACGCGCTGCTGCTGGCGATTCCGCTCAGCGGCTGGGCGTTCAACTCCGCCGCCGGCTATCCGCTGCAGTGGTTCGGCCTGTTCAACCTGCCCGCTCTGGTGGGACGCGATGCCGGGCTGCGCGTCACCGCACGCGATCTGCACGAAGCGCTGTTCTGGGGGCTGGTCGCGGTGACCCTGCTGCACGCGGCCGCCGCGCTGTACCACCACGCGGTGCTGCGCGATGCCACGCTGGCGCGGATGCTGCCGCGCGGCTGGCTGCGCGTCGGCGCCCGGCCTTCTTCCGCCCGCTCCGAGGACTGATCATGCCCGCCTTCCGCCTGCTGCTCGCCGCCGCGCTCGCCGCCTCGCCCCTGCTGTCCGCCCACGCCGCCGACTACGTCCAGGCCCCGGGTTCGTCACTGGCCTTCGCCGGCAAGTACCAAGGCGAGACCTTCTCCGGCACCTTCCCCGGCTTCCGCACGACGGTGCGTTTCGATCCGGCCGATCTCGCCGGCAGCCGGCTCTCGGTGACGATCCCGCTCGCCACCGCGACCACGCAGAACCCGGATTACGACGGCGAGATGCGCGGCGCCGCGTTCTTCGACGCGGCCCGTTTCGCCCAGGCCACCTACACCGCCACCGGCGTCCGCGATCTCGGCAACGGGCAGTACGCCGCCGACGGCACGCTGGAGCTGCGCGGCGTGCGCAAGCCGGTCACCCTCACCTTCACCTGGACGCCGGGCGCCCGGCCGCTGCTGTCGGGCCGTGCCACCGTGCGTCGCCTCGACTTCGGCGTGGGCGGCGGCGAATGGGCCGATACCGGCACGATTCCGAACGAGATCGCGGTCAGCACCCGGGTCTATCTGCAGCCGTCGAACTGAGCGCCGCCGGCGCGACCGGGTGCCCGCGCCAGCGCCGCACGGTGCCGGCGTCGAACGGCCAGTCGAGGTCCCGATCGTGCCGGACATCGCGCAGAACCGGCACCCGGTGTCCGTAGCGGGCCTCGAGCGCGGCGTCCCCGTCGATGAACACGCTCTCGAAGTCCGGCACACCGGCCGCGGCGAGCACGTCGAGCGCCAGATCGCACAAATGGCAATCGTCGCGCTGGTACAGGATCAGGGTGGGAGCTGTCATGCCGCGTCGCGTCAGGCCCGGGTGCAGGCGCGGCCCGTAGAATAGCCCGATGGCAGTCAGCACCTTCGACCTCTACAAGATCGGCATCGGGCCGAGTTCCTCGCACACCGTCGGGCCGATGCGCGCGGGTGCGCGCTTCGTGCGTCGCTGGCTGGAGGTGCCCGGTCGTCTGCAGGACGTCGCCCGCGTCCGCGCCGAGGTCTTCGGCTCGCTGGCGCTGACCGGGCGCGGCCACGGCACCGACAAGGCGGTCATGATGGGGCTGGAAGGCCACATGCCGAACCGCATCGACCCGGACATCATTCCCGATGCGCTGGCACGCATCCGCGGCGCGCGGCGCATCCGTCTCGGCGGCACGCACGAGGTCGCGTTCGACGAGAAGTCGGACCTGGTGATGAACAAGCGGCAGAAGCTGCCCTTCCACACCAACGGCATGCGCTTCACCGCCTACGACGCCGACGGCGCGGTCATCGCCACGCGCGACTACTACTCCGTGGGGGGCGGCTTCGTCGTCAACCAGGACGAAGCGGCCGAAGACCGGATCGTCGCCGACACCACCGATGTGCCCCATCCGTTCGCCAGCGGTGACGAACTGATCGCCCGGGCCCAGGACAGCGGCCTCGGGATCGCCCGGTTGATGCTGGAGAACGAGAAGGTCTGGCGCAGCGAGGACGAGATCCGCGCCGGGCTGCGCGAGATCTGGCAGGCGATGCAGGCCTGCGTGGAGCGCGGCATCCGCGAGACGGGCACCCTGCCCGGCGGCCTGCACGTCACCCGGCGCGCGCCGGCGCTGTACCGCGAGCTGTCGTCCAAGCCCGAGGCGGCGATGCGCGACCCGCTGACGACGCTCGACTGGGTCAACCTCTATGCCCTCGCAGTGAACGAGGAGAACGCCGCCGGCGGCCGTGTGGTCACCGCGCCGACCAACGGCGCGGCCGGCATCCTGCCCGCCGTGCTGCACTACTACGATCGTTTCTGCCCCAATGCCACCGAGCAGGGCATCTTCGATTTCCTGCTCACCGCGGCCGCGGTCGGCATCCTCTACAAGGAAAACGCCAGCATCTCGGGCGCGGAGGTGGGCTGCCAGGGCGAAGTGGGTGTCGCCTGCTCGATGGCTGCTGCCGGCCTGACCGCCGCGCTCGGCGGCACGCCCAGCCAGATCGAGAACGCGGCCGAGATCGGCATGGAACACAACCTCGGCCTGACCTGCGACCCGATCGGTGGCCTGGTGCAGATTCCGTGCATCGAGCGCAACGCGATGGGCGCGGTGAAGGCGATCAACGCCTCGCGCATGGCCTTCCGCGGCGACGGCAAGCACAAGGTCAGCCTCGACAAGGTCATCAAGACCATGCGCGACACCGGCCGCGACATGCGCGACAAGTACAAGGAAACCTCGCGCGGCGGACTGGCCGTCAACGTCATCGAGTGCTGAGGCGGTGGTGACGCTCGGCGAGCCGCTGGTGTCGATGGTGGGGTGGAGCATCCAGGCGCTCGAAGCCCTGGGGGTGGCGGTGATCCTCGGCGGATTCGTCTTCGCCACGCTGCGCTGGCCGCTCGAGCTGCGCCGGCGCGGCGCGCATCGCGCCTATATCGCGTACCGCCGGCACAGCGTGCGCGGCCTGATCCTCGGGCTGGAGTTCCTGGTCGCGGCCGACATCATCCGGACCATCGTCGTCGAGTACAGCCTCGACAACCTGGTGATGCTCGGACTCATGGTGCTGATCCGCAGCTTCCTGGTCTTCACGCTGCATCTGGAAATCGAAGGTCGCATGCCGTGGCAGCCGCGCCGGGGCGCGCCCCGCCGGTCCGGAGCGGACTGACACGGCATCGCGCCGTCACAGCGAGGCGATCGCCAGCACGTCGTCGAGCAGCGCCGCGGCGGTGACACCGGCACCCGCCCCCGGCCCCTGGATCACCAGAGGCTGGACGTCGTACCGGTCGCTGCGGATCGCGACGCGGTTGTCGGTGCCGCTCCCGGCGCACAGCGGATGCGTGGCCGGCAACGCGCGCAGACCGACGTGCGCCCCGCCACCCGCGTCGAAGCGACCGACGAAGCACAGCCGCGCACCCGCCGCGACCGCCGCCGCGTGCCGCGCGGCGATCAACGGATCCAGCGCGACCAGCGCCGCGTCCACCTGGGCGGTGTCGAGCGTCGCCAGCGGCGCCGGGACCAGCGAATCCACCGCGACCTCGTGGGCCGGGACGGCAAAGCCGGCAGCGCGCGCCAGGATCAGCAGCTTGCGCCGGACATCCTCGCCGCTCAGGTCCACCCGCGGATCGGGTTCGGTATAACCGGCCGCCTGCGCCTCGCGCACCAGTGCGGAGAACGGCTGCCGGCCGTCGTAGCGCGCGAACAGCCAGGCCAGCGAGCCCGACAGCACGCCCTCGATCGAATGGATGCGGTCGCCGCCGTCGACCAGCGCGCGCAGGCTGCGCAGCAGCGGCAGGCCGGCGCCGACGGTCGCGCTGTCGCCATAACGGCTGCCGGTGTCGACGAGCGCGTCCGCGATCGCCTGGGCACGGCCGAGGTCGCCACCGGTGCCGAGCTTGTTCGCGGTGACCACGTGCACGCCGCGGGCCAGCCACTCGGGATGCCAGTCGGCGACGGTTTCGCTGGCGGTGGCGTCGACGACGATGTCGCCGGGCTGCGGACTTTCGCCCTCGGCCCAGGGGGGAAATCCGCCCGGAATCCGCGCCGCAGCGCGCGCGTCACGCAGGGCGGCCGCGAGGTCCGCGCCGCCGGCGACCTGGGTGCGCGAATTGCAGATCCAGGACACCGCCGGCAGTGTCGCGCCCTTGGATGCGAGCTGCGCATAGCGCGAGAGAAACGCGCTGCCGACGCCGCCGGTGCCCAGCAGGGCGAGCCGTGCGGGTCGCGGCACGGGCCGGCGCGCGCGCCGCAGCGGCACCACGGCGCTCATGCGTCCACCCCGGCACGGACACGATGGCCGACCGGTTCAGCGCAGACGCTTGCACGCTCGAGTGCGGCGAGCAGATCCGCGTGCAGGTCCTCCAGCGCCTCGATGCCGACCGACAGACGCAGCAGGCCGTCGGAAATGCCGGCAGCCGCGCGCGCGTCGGGCGACATCGCGGCGTGGGTCATCGTCGCCGGATGCGCGATCAGACTCTCCACCCCGCCGAGCGACTCGGCCAACGTGAACTGCTGCAGGCCGTCGACGACGGCGCGCACCACGTCCACGGCGTCGACGCCCGGCACGGCGGCGAGCTCGAACGACAGCATCGCCCCGAAGCCGGACTGCTGCCGCGCGGCGACGGCGTGGCCCGGATGCGAGCCGAGCCCGGGATAGCAGACCCGCGCCACGGCCGGATGCGCCTCCAGCAGCGCGACGATGCCGGCGGTGTTCTCCTGGTGCACGCGCAGCCGCGCATCCAGGGTGCGCAGGCCGCGCAGGGTGAGGAAGCTGTCGAACGGTGCACCGGTGATGCCCAGCGCATTCGCCCACCAGGCCAGTTGCGCCTGCAGATCGGCATGCTTGGCGATCACGGCACCGCCGACGACGTCGCTGTGGCCGTTGATGTACTTGGTGGTCGAGTGCAGCACGAGATCGGCGCCGAACTCGATCGGCCGCTGCAGCCCCGGCGACAGGAAAGTGTTGTCGACCACGGCCAGCGCACCCGCACGATGGGCGGCATCGATGACGAAACGCAGGTCGGTGATGCGCAGCAACGGATTGGACGGCGTTTCGATCAGCACCAGCTTCGGCGTACGCGCCAGGGCATCGGCCAGCGCGCGCGGATCGGTGAGATCGGCGGTCACCAGTTCGAAATGCCCCTTGCGGGCCAGCGCGTCGAACAGACGCCAGCTGCCGCCGTAGGCATCGTGGGGCACCACGAGGCGGTCGCCCGGTGCGAGCAGCGCGTTGAGCACCAGCGTGATGGCGGCCATGCCGGTCGAGGTGATCACACCGCCCGCGCCGCCTTCGAGTTCGGCCAGCGCCTCGGCCAGGAGATCGCGCGTGGGATTGCCGCTGCGGGTGTAGTCGTACTGCCGTTTCTGCCCGAAGCCGGCGAAGCTGAAGTTGCTCGACAGCACCGGCGACGGGGTCACGGCGCCGTAGGCGGGATCGCGGTCGATGCCGGCGCGCACGGCGCGGGTCGCGGGACGACACGGGGCGGCGGCGTGATCGGTGGATGCGGTGCTCATGCGGTGTCTCCGGACGGAATGGGGGCCTGCAGCGCGGCGGTCAGCAGCGTGTCGATGCGGTCGGTTTCCTTGAGGAAGGCGTCGTGGCCGTAAGGCGAGCGCAACACGCGCAGACGCCCGTACGCGCCCAGCCCTTCCAGCAATGCGACCGCGTCCGCCAGTGGCACCAGGCCGTCGCCTTCCACAGCCACGAGGGTCACCGGCACGCGGATCCGCGCCGGATCGACCCGGTGTAGATCGATCGATTCGGACAGGCGCAGCCACGCGGTGACCGGCGTACGCGCGACGTAGCGCGCACCCGCCGCGTCGAGATAGTCCTCGGCGGCCACGCGCACCCGGCCGTTGATCACCTCGGGCGCGGCATCGAAGCGCTCGGCGAATTCGTCGGGTGTGCGGTAGCTCAGCATCGCGAACTGGCGCGCCAGCGACAGACCCTGCGCGTCCGCGCATTGCAGTTGGCCCAACGCGACCGCGCGCCGCTGCAGGGCACGCCAGGCGGCGGCATAGGGATGCGCGCGGTGGGCGCCGCTGACCGCGACCAGCCGCCGCAGCCGCGCGCCGTGACGCGCAGCGAACTGCAGACCGACCAGCGCGCCGTAGGAGTAGCCGACAAAGGCGTGCAGGACGCCGATGCCCAGGGCATCGAGCACCGCGGCGACGGCGTCGGCCTGGTCGGCGGTGTCGATCGGCGCGTCCAGCGTGCCGTCGGCACCGAGGAAATCGATCGCCAGCAGCCGCACCCGCGCGGGATCGAGCGCACGCCCCGACCCGACGAGGTGTTCGGCCCAGCCGGCTTCGCCATGCGCGGCGTTCGAGGCGAGATGCCGGCTGGCGGAGATGCCGCCGGCGACGAAGACCAGCGGCGCACCCGCAGCGCCGCACAGCTCGTAACCGATCTCGACCTCGCGCGCGCCGGCATGTCGCATCGGCAGCACGACCTGCACCCGTCCGCGGACGACGGCATCCGCTGCGGACGCGGCCGCGCAGGCGGCGATCCCGGCCGGATCGGGAACGTACTCGGGGATGCGGGCGGCGGTGTCGACGAGGCTCATCAGGCGTTATCCGAAGCAGGACAAGGCCATCGCGCACCACGGGGAACCGGAAGCCGTCACGGGGACGGATGCATCGCACGCAGGATCGCATCGCGATGCACGACCATCTTCCGGTGGACACTCAGGTCCCCGCAGGACTTGGCACCGCGACGACGCCGCGCGGTGCGCAGCGCCATCAGGTTGCCCCGGCATCAAAGGGCCTGTCCCTCCGCCGGTCTCGATGGATGTCGCGCAGGTTGCCAGCCCCTCCCGCGCTTGTCAATCGCTTCATCCGCATCGAGCGATGGATTGCGCTCACCGTGCCGTCACTCGCCAGGACGGGCTCGGGTTCGCCGCAGGCATACTTCCGCAATGTCCAATCCGCGCCTGTTTCCCGCCCGCGTCGCAGCCGTCCACGGCGCCGCCGTCGCACCGCCCGCTCCTTCCGCAGGCCAGGTGCACGGGCGGCCGGCGTCATGGGCTCGCGTCGTTGCCCGGCGCTGCGGTCACAGGCATGTCCGTGCGCCGCGACGCGGGCCGTGCGCCGGCAACCCCGTTCGGACCCACGGAGCGGGCGCCCCGGGCGAGGCCGCGTGCCTGCCGCACCGCCGGGCGGGCTGAGCGATGCCGCGGCAGATCCGCGAGAACGCCCCGGCCCGTGCGGGCGCCTGCCGGCTGTTCGCGGTCGTCATGGCCGGCATTGCCATGGCGAGCGCCGCCTGGGCGCAGACGCCGCCCGCGGGCGACGCGCTGCCCGGCACGGCTGCAGCCGCGTCGGGCGTCACGCTGCATCCGCGCGCCGTGCCTGACGGCGTCGAGCTCTACGCACACAATGCGCTTGCGGGACCGGTGGATGTGCTGCTCACCACGGCCGGTCCGGCGCCGCGTCACGAGCCGCCGCTTCCGGTGCGGGCCACGATACCGGCCTACGGCCGCGTGCCGATCGCGCGTCTGGCCGACGGCGTCGCGGCGTCGGCGGTGCGGTTGCGGGTCGTGCCGGGAGCGCCCGACGCGCGAGCGCGCGACGTCGAATACCTCTACCCGCTGCGCGGTGCGCCGCTGCGGATCACCCAGGGCTTCGGGGGTGGCTTCAGCCACACCGACGACGAGAACCGCTACGCCGTCGATTTCGCCGCCGACGAAGGCACTCCCGTGCTCGCTGCACGCGATGGCGTCGTGCTGCAGTTCGAGGCCGGCATCGCCACCGTAGCGCCCGGCGACGCGACGGCCCACACCAACTTTGTTCGCGTGCTGCACGACGACGGCACCATGGCGCTGTATGCGCACCTGCAGCGCGGCGGCGTCATCGTCGCCGCGGGTGAGCGGGTGCGGCGTGGGCAGGTGATCGCGTTCTCCGGCAACACGGGCGCGAGCAGCGGCCCCCACCTGCATTTCGCCGTGCACGCCAACCGCGGGCTGCGCCTCGTGTCGCTGCCGTTCCGGATGTTCGGCCCCGGCGGCATCCTGCGTTTCAGCCTGCCGGAAGGTCAGGGTCTAGATTGAGGGCAAGCACACCGCGTTCGAACAGGCCGAACCTGTCCACGGCGCGGCGTTCTTCCGCATCCAGTCGATCGGGTGTACGTCCCACGATCGCGTCGATCAGCGCCAGAGCGTGCAGTTCAAGAACCTGGCTACCGTAATCGGAGCGTACCCGCTGCCTCGCGCGGTCAATGCCACGCACGAAGGGCGCGTAACCGATGCGCAGCGCATCGAACGCAGGCGTCTCGGGCGCGGGCCCATGGGCGCGTTCGATGGCACCGAGTAGACCCGACTCGAATGCACTCAGCGACCATGTCGCAGCGATCCGGGCGTGACCACTCGCGCAGGCGTCGCGCACAGACGCACCAACGTGCAGATCACGCACGATCGCATCTGCGACGCACTTGAACGCGCTGGGGTCGGTATTGCCCGCCGCATCGGGCGCCATCGCATCGGTTTCGATCACTTCTATCCCGTGCCCCGGTGGCAGCAGGAAACGATTGTTTCCCGCTCCGTTCGTGTAGACGGGGCACCCTGCAAATACCGACTCGAGCACGTAAAAGCCGAACGGCTCCGGAAACAAGTTGTAGGCCAAGCCGAAACGGCAGAGCCCGAAAAGCTGGAAGACTGCCCGTTGACGAAGGAGAGGGACGGGAATGAACAGCGCATCGCACGTCAGACCGGTCCCCGCCAGAACGCCGTCGATCGTCTGCCGATGGGACAGCGGTAGCGATTCCTCGGAGATGACGAGCATCGCGCGTTGCCCGGTGCTGCGAAGCGCGTCGTTCAGCCAGAAGAGCACGGCCACTGTCGCCATGAGGTCTTGCTTACTCGGCTGCAGGGCGTGGCCGAGGATGACCCCGGAATCGAGCGCGCGATGAACCGAATCCGGGACCCCCCCCCCGAGGGTAAACCCGGGATCGCCTTCCGGAGATGCGACGCACGGAACGGGCATTGCGATATCGGTGATCCGGCTGAATCCCTCCGGATCCAGAACCGTCTGCCGCTCCCAGTCCGGCAACCCGCACAGTGCGCGCAGCGAACGCGCCAGATAGGGTGAGTTTGCGACGTGCAGATCCACCGCGTCGTTTCCCAGCCAGGCACCGGGACCGTAGGCCAGGCCGTGGTACAGCACTAGATGGCGCTCTGCCCACTGGCGCGATGGTGTGCGCACCGCGATACCGGCGCCATCGTGGATCGCAAGGTCGACGCGCCCGGTCCGTTGATGGCGCAATCGCGCCGTCGCGAATGCGAGTGGCACCATCGCCTCTTGCGCGTGCGGCACAGAGACCGGTGCGACGGCGAAGTTCCGGACATCCCAGCCCCGCGCGCTCAAGATCGCGCCGATCCGGTCATTGACATAGCCCACGGACCCGTTGAAAGGCGGCCCACCCGTCTTCGACAGTTGGAGGGCCACCGCACGCGACGCATGCACCATTGTTCGCACCCGTTTCCGCTCGCTCCTCGATGTGCTGCCATCATACCGGCGGCCCCCGCGTATAATCCGGGCTTCCTCGCACCGAAGACCGCACGCCGCGCGCGCGGCCGCCCGCATGCCCGACGTCGCCACCGAAAGTTCCCGCCGCCGTACGTTCGCGATCATCTCGCATCCCGACGCCGGCAAGACCACGCTGACCGAAAAGCTGCTGCTGTTCGGCGGTGCGATCCAGATGGCCGGCTCGGTCAAGGGCCGCAAGGCCGCGCGGCATGCGACGTCCGACTGGATGGCGCTGGAAAAGGAGCGTGGCATCTCGGTGACCAGTTCGGTGATGCAGTTCCCCTACGAGGGCCGCATCGTCAATCTGCTCGACACGCCCGGCCATGCCGACTTCGGCGAAGACACCTATCGCGTGCTCACCGCGGTGGACTCGGCGCTGATGGTCATCGACGTCGCCAAGGGCGTCGAGGAACGCACGATCAAGCTGATGGAGGTCTGCCGGCTGCGCGATACGCCGATCATGACCTTCATCAACAAGCTCGACCGCGAGGGCAAGGACCCGGTCGAGCTGCTGGACGAAGTGGAGACGGTGCTCGGCATCCAGTGCGCGCCGGTGACCTGGCCGATCGGCATGGGCCAGCGCCTCAAGGGCGTGGTGCACCTGGTGACCGGCGAAGTGCATCTCTACGAGCCCGGCCGCAACTTCACCCGCCAGGACTCGACCATTTTCCCGTCGATCGACGCGCCGGGCCTGGCCGAGAAGATCGGCGAGCAGATGCTGGCCGACCTGCGTGACGAACTGGAACTGGTGCAGGGCGCCAGCCATCCCTTCGATCTCGATGCCTACCGTGCCGGCGCCCAGACGCCGGTGTTCTTCGGCTCGGGTGTCAACAACTTCGGCGTGCAGCCGCTGCTCGACTTCTTCGTCGAACACGCGCCGCCGCCGCAGCCGCGCGAGACGACCACGCGTGAAGTCGCCCCGCAGGAAGACAAGCTCACCGGCTTCGTGTTCAAGATCCAGGCGAACATGGACCCGATGCACCGCGACCGCGTGGCGTTCATGCGCGTGTGCTCCGGCCGCTTCGAGGCGGGCATGAAGGCCTTCCATCCGCGCACCGGCAAGCCGCTGAAGCTCGCGAATGCGCTGACCTTCATGGCCAGCGATCGCGAGCTCGCGGCCGAGGCGTATCCGGGCGACGTCATCGGCATCCACAACCACGGCACGATCTCGATCGGCGACACCTTCACCGAAGGCGAGAACATCGCCTTCACCGGCATTCCCAACTTCGCCCCGGAGCTGTTCCGCCGCGCCCGCCTGCGCGATCCGCTCAAGCTCAAGCAGTTGCAGAAGGGCCTGGCCCAGCTCTCGGAAGAAGGGGCCACCCAGTTCTTCAAGCCGCTGATGAGCAACGACCTGATCCTCGGCGCGGTCGGCGTGCTGCAGTTCGACGTGGTGGCCTACCGGCTGAAGGACGAATACGGCGTGGATGCGAGCTTCGAGCCGGTGCAGGTCAACACCGCGCGGTGGATCCGTTGCACCGATGCCAGGAAACTGGAGGAGTTCCGCGACAAGTACGCGATGCACCTCGCGCTCGATGCCGCGGACCAGCTCGTCTATCTCGCGCCCACCCGGGTGAACCTGCAGCTGGCCGAAGAGCGCGCGCCGGGCGTGGAATTCATGGCGACGCGTGAACATGCGCACGCGGTGCCGACAGGCTGAGGCGCGGCGTCGTCGACGTGTGGTGTAATCGGTTTCCCGTGTACCGCACCCGTTTGATGACGTCCGAAACCGCTCCCGCCGCATCGCTTCGACAACGTCGCGAAGAGTTCGCCAGCGCACTCACCCACGGCCTCGGCGCGACCGCCGCGCTCGCCGCCGGCTCCGTGCTGATCACGCTGGCGGCGCTCTACGGAAACGCGTGGCAGCTGGGCGCGGCGATCGTCTTCGGCGTGTCGCTGCTGTTGCTGTATCTGGCTTCGACGCTGTATCACGCGGTGAGCCATCCGGTGGCCAAGGGCCGGCTGAAGGTCTTCGACCACTGCGCGATCTACCTGCTGATCGCGGGCACCTATACGCCGTTCACGCTGATCGGGCTGCGCGGCACGCTCGGCTGGTGGCTGTTCGGCATCATCTGGACGCTGGCGCTGGCCGGCGTGGTGTTCAAGCTGTTCTACACCGGACGGTTCCGCGGTCTTTCGACGGCGATCTACGTCGCCATGGGCTGGCTGGTGGTGATCGCGATCGGTCCGGTCGCGGCCGCGCTCGATGCCTGGACGCTCGGCTGGATCATCGCCGGCGGCGTCTTCTACACGCTTGGCACGTTCTTCTACATGCGCGAGTCGATTCCCTACGCCCACGCGATCTGGCATCTGTTCTGCATCGCCGGCAGCGTGTGCCACTACGTCGCGGTGCTGGCCCAGGTGGTGCCGGCCCGCTGAGCTCCGCGCCGCATCACCCCGGCCCTCATCCACGGAGAATGTCCATGTCCGCCCCGGCCTGCATTCGCGCGCTTCCCCTCCTCGCCGGCCTGCTGCTGGCGGCATGCGGCGACGCCGCACCGCCGCCGCCCGCCCCGGTCGCGCCCAGCCCCCAGCGTGCGCCCGCGCCGCCGGTGGCCGACACCGAGACCGTCATCGCCCATTACGACTGCCCCACCGCGGGCGAGATCGACATCATCCGCGACGGCCGTTTCGCCCGTCTGCGCATGGTCGATGGGCGGACCGTGCACCTGGGCGCCATCCAGGGCAGCCGGCCGCCGGTGTGGTCCGAGGTCGGGCTGCGCTTCGTCGCCGACGGCGACTTCATCGAGCTGTCGCAGGATTCCGGACGCACGATCGCGTGTACCGCATCGGCCGACATGGCCGAGCGCGATACGCCGGAGGACTGAGCCCTTCGCCGCGTTCACCGCTGTTTGATCGAGGCGCGCCGATGGTGGGCGGCAAAGGAGCGCCCGATGTCCCAGACCCCGCCGCCGCCCGCTACCTGCACGGGGCATGTCCTCGCCCGGGGCCGCACCCTGTTCGCCGGCCGTCGGCTGCGGATCGCGCTGGCGCTGCTCGCCGTGGCCCTGATCATGCTGGTGCTGCTGTGGGACTGGAACTGGTTCAAGCGCCCGATCGAGCGCGTCGTCGAAGCCCGCACCGGACGCAGCTTCGTCATCGGCGGCGACCTCGATGTCGATCTCGGCCGCGTCACCACGGTGCGCGCCGACACGCTGCGCTTCGGCAATGCCGACTGGGCGGACGCGCCGGTGATGGCGGCCGCCGACCGTGTCGAACTCCAGGTCGAGGTGTGGCCGCTGCTGCTCCGGCGCCAGGTCCGTTTGCCGGAGATCCGGCTCACGCGTCCGGTACTGCTGCTGGAAACCGGTCCCGCCGGCAGCCCGGGCAACTGGGCACTCGATCTCGGCGACGGTGACGGCGCGCCGGCCCGGATCCGGCGGCTGTGGGTGGACGACGGGCGCCTGCGGTTCCTCGATACACCCGGCGACACCCTGATCGACATCCACGTCGCCAGCCGCGAACCGCGCGACGCGGACGCAGCCCCGCCGGTCGCGGTGGAGGGCGGCGGTCGCTGGGCGGGGAATCGCTTCACCGTGCAGGGCACGGCCGAATCGCCGCTGGCGCTGCAGGACACCGACAAGCCCTACCGCCTGGATCTGCGCGCCGGGGCCGGCACCACGCGTGCCCACGTCCGCGGCACACTGGTCGCGCCGCTGCAACTGCGCGATTTCGATCTGCAGTTCGCCCTGTCCGGACGCAACCTCGACGATCTGTATCCGCTGCTCGGCGTGGCGATGCCCGACACCCCGCCCTATGCCCTCGACGGCCGGCTCACGCGCGACGGTCGCACCTGGCGCTACGACGACTTCACCGGCACGGTGGGCCAGAGCGACCTGGCCGGGTCGGCAGCGTTCACCGTCGGCGGCGCGCGCCCGCGCCTGGAGGCCACGCTCACCTCGAAACGGTTGGATTTCGATGATCTGGCCGGCTTCATCGGCGGCACGCCGGACGCGGACGGCGATGCGCTCGACCCCGAACTCGTCGCCCGCGAGCGTGCGCTCGCCGCGAAGGGACGCCGGATTCCCGACACGCCGTACGAACTGGACAAGCTCCGCTCGATGGACGCCGACGTGCGCTTGCGCGCGCAGCGGATCAACGCACCCGGACTGCCGATCGACGACATGGACGCGCACCTGCTGCTCGATGACGGCGTACTGCGTCTTGCCCCGCTCGACTTCGGCGTGGCCGGCGGCCGCATCCGCTCGACGGTTCACATGGACGCACGCGACCGCACGATCCGCACCCGGCTGCAAGCGAGCGTGCGCCAGCTCGATCTGGGCGGCCTGTTCCCCGACAGCACACTGGCCGGCCAGGCGGTCGGCAAGATCGGCGGTGAATTCACTCTCGCCGGAAGCGGCAACTCCGTCGCCGCGATGCTCGGAAGCGCCGACGGCGACCTGGCCATCGGCATGGGCGCCGGCCGGATCAGCAACCTGCTGGTCGAGCTGGCCGGGCTGGACATCTACGAAGCCTTGAAATACCTGATCGGACGCGACCAGCAGATTCCGGTCCGGTGCGCATTCGCCGATTTCGGCGTCGAGGAGGGCCGCATGACCGCCCGCGCCCTCGCGTTCGATACCACCGACACGATCATCGTCGGCGAGGGCACGATCGATCTCGGCGAGGAGCAGTTCGACCTTCTGCTGCGCCCCCGCCCCAAGGATCGCAGCATCCTCGCCCTGCGCACCCCGCTGACGATCAGCGGCAGCTTCGCCTCGCCCAGCGTCCGCCCGGACATGGCCCGCCTCGGCCTGCGCGGCGCGATCGCCATCGCGCTCGGCTCCATCACGCCCCCGGCGGCCCTGCTCGCGACGCTGGAACTCGGCGGCGGTGAAGACAGCGGTTGCGGCGGGCGGTACGCGAAGTAGCGCCGCGCGTCAGGGGTCGCGCGGCATCGGGGATGCGCGGACGACAGCACCGGCCGCGCGCGTCTCCCGCACCAGGTACAGCGGGCGCTGCTTCGACTCCTCGTACAGCCGGCCCAGATATTCGCCGATCACACCCAGGGCTACCAGCTGCACGCTGCCGAGGAACAGGATCACCGCCATCATCGTCGGCCAGCCGGCGACCGGATCGCCGTACAGCATCGCCTTGCCGATCACCCAGAGCGCGAACACGAAGGCGGCGCACGCGGTCAGTAGACCGACGTAGGTCGCCAGACGCAGCGGCGCCGTCGAGAAGCTGGTCACGCCGTCGATCGCGAAGTTCCACAGGCGCCAGAACCCGAACTTGCTGCGGCCCGCGATCCGCGCGTGTCGCTCGTACGGAATCGCGATCCGGTTGAATCCGATCCAGCCGAACAGCCCCTTCATGAAACGATGCCGCTCGCGGATCTGCCGCAACGCATCGAGCGCACGTGGCGACAGCAGCCGGTAGTCGCCCGTGTCGGTGGGCACCGGCGTCTTGGCCAATCGCTGGATCACGCGGTAGAACGCATGCGCGGTCGCTTTCTTGGCCCAGCTCTCGCCGGCCCGGCTGATGCGCGTGCCGTGCACGTCGTCGTAACCGTCGCGCCAGTGCGCGACGAACCGGGGAATCAGTTCCGGCGGGTCCTGGCCATCGGCGTCGAGAATCATCGCCGCGCCCTCGGTCACCTGATCCAGGCCTGCGGTCAGCGCGATCTCCTTGCCGAAGTTGCGCGACAGGCGCAGCAACGCGACGCGGGGATCGGCCTCGGCGATCGATCGCAGCACCTCCCACGTGCCGTCTCCACTCCCGTCGTCGACGTAGAGCACGCGCGCATCGACACCCTCGCCGGCGAGCTGGTCCATCACCGCCGCCAGACGCGGCTGCAGCGCCGGCACCGCGCGCACCTCGTCGAAGGCCGCGATGACGATGGTCAGGCGGTCCGGCGGCGTTCCCGCGCGATTCACTTCAGCGCCTCGAGATAGGCATCGCCGCCGAGCTGCCGTACGTTGCGCTGGATCCACTGCGCTCGCCGCTGGACATAGGGTCCCGGGCGGGACGCGCTGTAGCGGCGCGGGCTCGGCAACACCGCCGCGAGTCGCGCGCTCTCGGACGCGGTGAGCTGGGCAGCATCCTTGCCGAAATGGCGCCGCGCCGCCGCCTGCGCGCCGTAGATGCCGTCGCCGAATTCGGCGACGTTGACGTAGACCTCGAGGATTCGCGACTTGGGCCACAGCCACTCGATCAGCAGCGTGTACCAGGCCTCCAGCCCCTTGCGTATCCAGCTGCGACCGCCCCACAGGAACAGATTCTTCGCGGTCTGCTGGCTGATCGTGCTCGCGCCGCGGGTCGAGCCGCCGCGCGCGTTGTGGGCACGTGCCTGCTCGATCGCCTCCAGATCGAAACCACGGTGGTGCGCGAAGTTCTGGTCCTCGGCTGCGATCACCGAGACCGCCAGTGACGGCGCGATGCAATCGAGATCACGCCACTGGTAGTACAGGGTGAACGCGTCGTCGCCGGCGGTCCATGCCTCGACCTGCCGGATCGCCATGAACACCGAGCCCGGCGGGTCGATGAAGCGGAACGCCACCACCTGCAGCACGGTGAACGCGACCACGATCACCGGCAGCCACAACAGCCGCCGCAGCCACCGCCTGCCTCGCCGCGCAGGCGCTTGCGCGCGCGCACTGGCGCCCCCATCGTGATCGTCTCGCTGCGTCATGGCGGCCACTCTATCGGGCGGCCCCGGTGCCGCCAATCATTTCCCGTTCCAGACGCACAGACATGACCGAACCCTTCGCACCCGACACCGATCGACTCACCCGTTTTCTGCTGCCGCACGCCGGTGTGCGCGGCGTACGCGTGCATCTCACGGACGCCTGGCAGCAGGTGCGCGCCAACGGCCCGTATCCGGCGGCGATCGAGGAAATGCTGGGCGAGGCCTGCGCTGCCGCGGCGCTGTTCACGGGGCATGCGAAAGTCGAAGGCCGGTTGTCGGTGCAGCTGCGCGCATCGGGCGCACTGCGCACGCTGTTCGCCGAGTGCACGGCAGCGGGCACGATCCGCGGCATCGCGCGTTTCGATCCCGATCGCGCTGCGTCGATGACCCGCGACCTGCGCGACCTCGGCGAGGGCGCCCTGCTGGCCCTGACGATTGAAAACCCGTCCAAGGGCCGCGAGCCGATGCGTTACCAGGGTCTCGTGAGCCTGGATTCCGAAGCACTGTCGGGCGCGTTCGAGGATTACTTCCGTCAGTCCGAACAGTTGCCGACGCGGGTGCTGCTCGCCGTCGACGGCGGTCACGCGGCCGGCCTGATGGTGCAGCGCCTGCCCGGTGACGAGGGCGATGCCGATGGCTGGAACCGCATCAGCACATTGTTTGACACCCTCTCCACGAGCGAACTGCTCCGATGGCCGGGCGAGACGCTGCTGACCCGCCTGTTCTCCGAAGACGAGCCGCAGTTGCTGGGCGAGCGCCCCCTGCAGTTCGGATGTTCCTGCTCGCGCGAACGGGTCGAAGCGATGATCGCGTCGCTGGGTCCGGACGAGGCGCGTGCAGCGGTCATCGACGGGGAGGCGCACGTGGTTTGCGAGTTCTGCGGCAGGGACTACCGGTTCAGTCCGGATGAGGTGGAACGCGTGCTGCGCGCATCGGACGAGGCCGTCGACGCACCGGCGCGGACGCAGTAGCGCAATGGCGACCAGAGGGAGCCCGGCCGAGCCCGGCGGGATTGTTAAATAAACATAAATGCCTTAGAGTTCCGACCGAAATTGGGGAACTTCCCGGCACAGGATCCGGTCACATCGGCCATGCGACATCCCGCCACGCGCCTACTGCTCACCTGCTCGCTCGCGCTTGCCGCGGCGGCGGGCGCGCATGCCCAGGATCGTCGCGCGCAGACCGTGCTTCCGGTCCTCGACACGTCCGGCAAGGTCGAGGCGTTTCTCGTGCTCGAGCCGGCGACCGCCAACCCGACGGCGGGCCGCTGGCGATTCGGCGACAACCAGTTCGATGCCGCATTCGGACTCGAAGCAGGACGTTCACTCGCCTTGTTGTGCAGTCCCGGCAGCAGCTTCAACGGCGCGGTCGCGAGCCTGGCCCGCAATTGCCAGCTCGCCTCCCTCGACGGCGCAGCAGGCGGAAGCCGTCGCGCCAGTGGCACGGCGTCCTTCAGCCGACCCGGTGGCAGCGTCGGCCTGAGCGTCGGCGAAGGTCGCGACACCCTGCCCGCCTGGATTACGCCGTCGCGTGCGTCGGGAAGCCAGGTCGACGTGAACGATCTGACTGTTTTCGCGCAGAAGAACATCGGCGATGACGCTTATGTCTCCCTTGCGGGTACGCTGGCCAAGGCGACGCTGATCCCCTCGGCGGCCGCGCCGGCCGATCTCAGCAGCCAGTGGAACATCCGGAGCCTGAGCGTCGGCGGTGGCATCGGCCGTTTCAGTGCCAACATCGTCGGCCAAGTGGTCGACACCCCCGGCCTCCCGAAGTGGGAAGGCCTTGGGCTGGGCGTCAGCTGGCGCACGCCCTGGAGCGGCCAGCTCACCGTCGGCGCCGACAACGTCGTGACCCGCGGACGCAACCCGTTCTCGAAGATGGCCGAAGCCACCGAGGACGAAGGTGCCGTGCCGTATATCCGGTACCAGCAGGATCTCTGAGGCAAAAGACGTCATCGTTTTCGAGATGACCGCTCTTCCATCAGGTCTCGACCGACCCGACATGAGGCGCGAATGAGTTCTCGAAGTGAGACGAGAACGGCATGACGCCTACGAAGCGGCTGTGGTCGTCGCCTGCGTAGTACGTCTCATACGGCAACTCGCACGGTCTGTTGTCCAAGGCACAACACCCTGCAGATAGCGCGCCTTTCGATCAGAGAATTCGGCGCCGCTTAGCTGCGCATACGTGCGCGTGCACCTCTACTGAGCCGAGGTCTGTGCGCTCCTGCCATCTCAAAACCCCCGAAAACTAAGCGCCCCGCTGGCGCCGATCGTTCTAATTTTGGAACCAGAGCGGAGAATCAATCGGTCATCACTCATTAAGGATACTTTAATTTCTGCGTCACATGACGTTAGGATCGGTGACGACTTTGCAGTAATTGGCGTCTTGATGTGCTGGGACTGCAGTCGTGGGAGTGGACACCACTATTCTTCGGAGAGAGACGATGAGATTGAAGCGATCCAAGCTGCGTGACGCCATCACCGTCGCGATGGCGTTCAGCGCCGCCACCCTTGGGGCCTCGGGCGCCGCATTCGCCCAGGCGCAGCAGGCGACCGAGCTCGACGCGATTACCGTCACCGGTTCGCGCATCAAGAGCCAGACGTTCACCGCCTCCAGCCCGATCACGGAGATCAGCGCCGAGGAGTTTCAGCAGTTCGGCGCCACCACGGTGGAAGATCTGGTCAACCAGTATCCGCAGCTCGATCTGAGCTTCGACAATTTCGAAAACAACGGCTCGTTCGGCCACGCGACAATCTCCATGCGCGGCCTCGGGCCGCAACGCACGCTCACGCTGGTCAATGGCCGCCGCCTGCCCGCCAGTCGCAACGAGATCACCGACCCCTCCATCATCCCGGCTGCAATGGTCCGGCGTGTCGATGTTCTGTCAGGCGGCGCATCGGCCATCTACGGCGCAGACGCCGTCGCCGGCGTCGTGAACTTCGTGCTGGATGACAAATTCGAGGGCATCAGCCTCAACCTCGGTTACTCGGCGTTCCAGCACGACAACGACAACACCTTCCTCCAAGGTCTCAACGAAGAACGGGGGTTTCCATACCCGACAGGCAACTCCGGGTTTGACGGCATCAGCCGCAATGCCGATCTCGTCATCGGCGGCAGCTTTGGCGACAACCGGGGCCACGCTGTGGGCTGGCTGACCTGGCGCGAGAACGAAGCGCTGTTCCAAGGCCAGCGCGACTATTCCACCTGCTCCGTGTTCTTCGATGAAGCCGTCTGCGGCGGCTCAGGCACCGCGAATCCCGGTCGCTTCACCGTCAACAACTTCGCCAACGGTGCCGTCGTGCCGTGGCCGCAGGGCACCAATGCCGAATATGTCTGGAACGGTTCCGGGTACGAGAACGGCCGGTATGTGTACAACTATGCGCCGATCAACTTCTATCAGCGTCCGGACAAGCGCACGACCGCCGGGTTCATGGCGAGCTATGAAGTCAACGAGCATTTCGAGCCGTACATCGAGGCCCTGTTTCTCGAGCGCAGCTCCGATCAGCAGATCGCAGAGTCCGGTGCGTTCGGCGTGCCGATCACGGTGAGCTGCACCAACCCGCTGATCGGCAGCCTCTGTTCCGACGCAGGCGTCACCACGGCCCAGACCCGCGTCACACTCTGGAAGCGTAACGTGGAAGGCGGACCGCGCATCCACCTGAGCGACGACACCACCCATCGCATCACGGCCGGCCTGAGGGGCGCGCTGTTCGATTCGTCTTGGACCTACGATGTGTCGACCACTTCGGGCAAGACCAAGACCATCGACATCGGCCAGAACGATTTTCTGATCACCCGAATCGCGTCGGCCGCAACGGGCTGTAACGATCCGTTGTACGGCAGCTTCCCGGGCTGCCAGTTGTGGGATATCTGGACCGACAGCATCGATCCCGATGCCGCAGCCGCGATGGCTGGCACCAGCTTCAGCATCTACAAGACCAGCTACCGCGCAATCTCGGCAGAAGCCAACGGCTACCTCGGCTGGGGTTTCCCCTCGGCGGACGGCGAGGAGCTGGGCCTCGCCGTGGGTATGGAGCGTCGTGACTATTCCTTCGCCACCGAATACGACGGTGACTCGGCCGCAGGCAACTTTGCCGGCGCGGGTGCCGCCGACCTTCCGGTCAATGCATCGAACACAGTCAACGACTTCTTCATCGAGGCTGCGCTACCGATCTTCGTGGGCCAGGGTGCGTTCAACCGTCTCGATGCGTCCCTTGGCTATCGCTATTCGGATGACGACACGTCCGGCAACTACGACACCTACAAGGTGGGCCTCAGTAGCACGATGTGGGACAGCAAATTGCTGGTGCGCGCCGGTTACAACCGCGCCGTAAGGGCGCCGAGCCTCAACAACTTGTACTACCCGTCGCGTATCGCGTTGAACGCCGGCGGCACGGACCTCTGCGCCGGCGCGGCGCCGAGCTACACAGCCGAACAGTGCGCGCGGGCGGGCGTGCCGACGGCGTTGTACGGCAATGTGCCAGCCAATCCGGCTAACCAGTATTACAACGTGACCGGCGGCAATCCCAGCCTCGCGCCAGAAATTGCCGACACCTACACGATCGGTTTCGCAGTCGAACCGATCGAGAACCTCAACCTGTCGGTCGACTGGTACAGGGTCGAGATCGAGGATGCGATCGGCGGCATCGGTTACAACACCATCCAGATTCTCTGCATGGAGCAGAATCTGTACTGCGACCGGATCAACCGCGATCCGCGGGCCGGCCAGTACGATCTCTGGATCGGACTGTCGTCGGATCCCGAGACTGGCCATATCAACAACCTTCCCGGCAACATCGGCCTGTTCGAGCGTTCGGGTCTCGACCTGGCCGTGAGCTACTCTCTCCCCTTGGGCCCGGGCAACCTGACAGCCAGCCTCGCCGGAAACTACGTGCTGAAGGATTTCACTCAGACGCTTGCGGCGGAACCGAGCACCTCCTACGACTGCAAAGGCCTGATCAACGATACCTATGGCTGTCAAACGCCCAAGTGGCGCCACATCGTCTCCACGCGGTACGGATGGGACCGCTACTCGGTGGGCCTGCGCTGGCGCCATGTCGGCGGTATGGACTACAACGACGTCGACGGCACTCCGTTGGACAACGTAATCTGGATCAACGGCAGTGTTCCGGCCTACAACTACCTGGACCTGAGTGGCAGCGCGAGCTTCGGCCAGGCGACGGTGACTGTGGGCGTGAACAACGTGGCCGACAAGGAGCCGCCCTTTGTTGGCGACAGCGGTCTCGCTGCCAACGCGAACGCGCTCGGCGGCTACGATCAGGCTGGCCGGTTCATCTTCGGCAGTGTCTCGCTGAAGTTCTGATCGGACAGCATGCGTTTCAGGAACAAGCAAAGCGGCGGGCTCCGGCCCGCCGCTTTTTTTGTGCTGCCATAGCTGCTCGTGCGGTCTCAAGATCCGGCGGCAGGCGCCGAATGCTCGGTGAGCGCAGAACACGACGCGCACCGGCTTCCAGTTTCCGATCTTGGCCCGCACGGGTGTCGACAAACCGTCTTCGACAGAAACCCCCTGAAGTGCGAGCCAAGCCTCAGACCGCTGGAACCGCGATATCCAAGGCTGCATGAAACAAGGTCGCCACGTCATCCCTCGGCACGGGCTCAACACATACCGGCTTGGAGTCCTGAATCTCCTACACTAATCATTCTCCGCTCTGATGGGCTCAATCAGAAGTTTTGCGCAGCACTCATCCAAAGAGCGTGCGTCTGCTGCACTCCGGATATGCGCCTTACCCGAGCCTCTCCGAGAATTCTCACGGGATTTCTGCATCGGAATCAGGTCGACGCGCCATCCTCGGATCAGCGCTTCAAAGCCGTGCTGCAGACACGGCGCGCGCGCCGCGGACCGGCGCTCCTGCGCACGACGGCGCCGGCGATGCGGCTCCGCATGACGTGACGCACGCCCGAGTCAGTACAGAGCTTCACCTGCCGGGGCCGGCATTGTTTTCGCCTGCAACCGGTTTCGCATCGAGGTCCCTGACCAGATTCTTTGCCGCCATCTCGCGCGCGTCCCATCGCTCCTGCGTGAAGCACACCCGCTTTCTCATCCGGCTTCCGGTAATGTCCTCGTACTGGCATATCTTTTCGCCGCGTTGGGTCTCGACCGGATTTGCACTCTCCTCAGACGCATCGCCTGCCGACTCCTGTGCCGACGCGAGCTGCGCCGCGAATGTGGAAGCCGCGATCAGAAGAAGAAGCATCCAGTCGAACGCCCGGCGTCGCGGACGCATTTCAGATGAAGCACCGACGCCAGCAACGGCCACAGCGGATTCAACGCGCATGTCGGCATACCTTTCAGGGCCTGAGGGGAATCCCGCCCTTGACGAGGCAGGAGACCCGATAATGCGCCCGAAACCGGATTCGAAACAACGCCCTTCTCCGTGCGACCCGTATCGGCCCCAGTGCGGCTCTAGCTCGCAAGTGGCGCCTCCCCGGAGCGGCGGCTGCCATGGATTCTGACCCCTGGACAGGCAGCGGTGGGTGCGCGTGGCATTCCAAGCCACGACCGGCCAGCAACGCGCAGCACAAGGGGACTATCGGCTTCGCCAGAAGGCGTCAACGCCCCACTTGCCGCGGCTGCATATCGAATGCAACGGTCAACCAGTTTTCAGGTGCCTCGAACGGCACTGTGCCGTGCCACATACACGCTGGGAACCGCATGAGATGGCCCGGCCTTGGCTGAATGACGCGGCGCGGGGACAAATCCACGCGGCATTCCGAATTGAGCCAGCCAGCCCGGGACCGATCATCCGAGCTCAGCCCCTAGCGGGCAACGCCACATGGAAAGCGGAGCTCACCCATCCCTTGGGATGGATGTGATTCGAATGACGCCCGGATGCCCTGAGCCGGACAGACCACGAACCGACGAAGTGAATGCCCGGTTGCTCCCGTGCCGGAAACGGACGATCCGCGAGCACAGGCAACGTCGCCAATCAGTCTTCGACCGCTGCCCGCAGCCGCTTCCGTTTCGCGAAGAATCGGCTCGCCGCGACCGAACAGTGTCCCGCTGTCCGGATACCACCGCGCACACTTTAGTTCATCGGCTCCCGAGTGGCGTTGTGCAGCGTTCCCAAGACGCTTCGAGTGCATAGAGAAACGCAAGCAGGTCGCCAAAACAGGGCGGAAACGCGAGCTCTACGTAACGTACCAGTTGTTCGTGATCGCATGCCAGTACTCGCGCCCATCTACGGCGAGGCCAAATATGGCGCCATGCCTCCTGATCGACGGGATCGATTCGGACTGCCTTCTGTGCGCAATCGCTGGCCAGGTCGACATCCCTGATGCGGAACGCATGGCGCGCGTGCGCTCAGAAACTCCGGAGCTTCGCTCAAATGACTGCGCGCCGCGGCCGCGTAGATCCTCGATGCCCGCTCGTGCTCGTGCAAGGCGTCCAAGACGTCCAAGGCGTCAGCAGCGAACCCGTCCAGCGCGGGTGCCCGGTCTCGCGACTGCGCGGCGGCGAGATCACCGCTAGCGCTTCGGCTGCGCGCCTGATCGACAGCAGCACGCGGGCGCAGGCGAGCCGCATCTGCCTGTCGCCCGGCCGGACGCACGCGGCTGCACAAAAGTGGCCAGGAGGCATGACCCGGCGCAACGTCCGTTCCGTGTTCCTGCAACAGCGTGCTCAACGTCTCATGTGCCTGCGCATGCTCGGGGTGCAGAGCGACCAGGTCACGCGCGTTGGACGACGCGTCGGACGTCCGGCCGGCATCGACCCATACGCCGCTGATGCGTTACGCACTTCATGCAGACCGGCGCTGCCTACGTCGATGATCTACTCCGCTCGCCGGAATGCTTCGGGTGCCTCTTCGATGCGTCCCGTTGCACGGCACACCGCTTCCAGGTCGACCTGGGCGTTCCCCTGATCCGGCGCCAAATCCACCTCCTGCGCAAGACGGAGCGAGCCGACTCGAATCCACCGGCCACCCGCAAGGCATTTGCGCGCCGAGCGAGACGTTTGCCGCAACTGCGCGGCACCATGGCATTGCCCGGAGCGAGCCGCACCGCCCGCTCGAACACCGCATCCGACCGCAGGAAATCCGCGTTCGTCAAGACATATCGCCCTGCGCTCCAGGCATCGACGGCGGTTGGCGCCTCGTGCACCGAACCTTGTGCTCCCTCCAACACTGCTGCGTACCGCCCAGCCTGAAGCAGCGCCGTAGCCTGCTGGAAACGTCGCGCCTACGCCCTGGTCAATGCCTGCGGGGATGGCACCGTCGCGCGCCTCAGCGAGTGCGACGCACGCGCAGATGCACGCCGGCGGCTGTTACCAGCTGATATGCGCCCAATGCACCTCTTCGTACCTGGACGACATCCCCGACCTGCACGTTGCCGCTGCTGTGCGCCTCGGTCTGCGTCCAGATCTGACCATTTTCGAGCGTGACGGTGCGTTGCCCGCTGCGACCGGGATCGACGTGGATCACGCGGCTTTCGAGACGTTCGGGAACGGCAGTTTCGAGGGCCTGTTGAGACTCCCGTGAGGAATCCCGCGGCCGGATCAAGCCGAATCCAGCTTGCGCCTCCTGCTTTCCCGCTTCGACCACTTCGGCAGACAAAGGGAACGCTGTGTCATAGCAGGTCAGTCGAGCAACAGGATCGGCGACCCGGGCGCAGGAATGAGCCGCCTCCTGCGCTGCCACGGGCAGCGCAATCAGCCACAGGATCGAAAGCGGAATACGGCGCATGGTTATCCCCTACGACAGAGCGGTGAGAATACCTCACGGTTCACACACCGTCGCCGACAGCGCGCCAGTCGCGCATGGCGCCCGCCAACTCCGCTGCCATTTCGCGCTCGGCCGGACTGAGCAGCGGATTCCATATGTCGAACATCAGGATCACCCGCATTTGGTCGCTGTCGTTGCGCGCTTCGTGTTCGATGGTGTCGTCGAACACCCAGCATTTTCCTTCGCGCCACTGCCGCCGGTCGTGGCCCACGCGGTAGCTGCATTTTTCCGGAACGACCAGGGGCAGGTGGGCGACCAGGCGCGCGTTGGTCTCGCCGGTATGCGGGGGAATGTGCGCGCCCGGCGCCAGCGCCGAGAACATCGCATTCGGGCACAGGCCGGGAATCGTCACGGTGTCCACGAGCGACAGCGCCTCGGCCGTCCGCGGACACTGCGCCAGATGCTCGGGCACCGCCCTGCCGTGCGCGTACAAGTGGAAGCCGCTCCAGTTGCGCGAGTGGTTGAGCTTGTCCCACTGATTGACCGGATCTCCCGGCCGGTACTGGATGTAGGGCACGAACTCGTCACCGCGCCGCGCGAGCATGTCCTGCAGCTCGGATTTGATTGCATCGGTGTACGACTCCAGCTCGCCCATCCACGGAAAGAGGCTGTCGTCGTAGAACGTGATCGCCGGCAGGCGCGGCACGTGCAGTTGGTGGCATTCCGAGTGATAGGGCCGGCTCTTGCCTGCGAGAATGGAGACGGCTTCGTCCCAGCGATCGGTCACCACCGATTCGACCGATGCCCGCGTCGCCTGCACCCGGTCCGCGAGAAAGGATGCCAGTGCCTCGTTGTCGGCGTTGACGAACTGACGTGCGTGCTCGAGCCGCCGCCGCAGCGCGGCCGGCCATTGCGGCTCCGCGGGCGCGACCTTCAGTGCATCACGGAACACCGCGGCCGCGACGCGAGGGCGGCGCTGGCGCTCGAGAAACTCGCCTCGGGCGAGTAGACCGGGAAGGAAGTAAGCGTCGATCTCCAATGCATCGATAATCGCCCCCCACTCCTGCTCGGGACGGCCGAGCTCGCGGAATACGCGGGAGACGGTCAGCGGAATCATCGGGTTGAACGGCGCGTGCGTGCGCGCATCGCCCAGCAGCTCGAGCGCTTCCTTCGCATCGCCGCGCTGGAACGCATGTACACCCAGGCTCAGCAACGCCTGGGCATGGGTGCGATCGAGCGCGTGCACCTGTCTCCACAGGCGTTCGGCTTCGTCCCAGCGGCCGGCCGCCGCCGCCGTGCCCGCCGCGCGTTCCAGTGCAGACAGGGAGTCGGTCACGCGTTCGATCCAGTGCAGGGCGGATTCCCAGATTCTAGCCTCCCGAAACGCCGCGCGGTCCGCAGCGCCTCGCCGGCAGCGCCGTGCCGTTCGTGTGCTGCGCAGCCGCCCGGCAGCTTACTGCCATAGCCCTGCGGGAAGGCGCGTCTGGTAAGCCGCCAGCGCCTGTCTCGCCTCGGCGCACTCGGTGGACCAGGTGGACGCGTCGTACGACAGGATGGTCGCAAGCGCGGCGTCGTCGGGTACTGAGGCGGGCCGTTCGATCGCGCCCGGGCATGGCAGTCGGCCGATCTCCGTGTCCACTGCAGAGACATCGCCCCTCACCCGCCCGATGATCCATTCCAGCACCCGCAGGTTCTCGCCGAAGCCCGGCCACAGGAAGCGGCCGTCGGCATCCTTGCGGAACCAGTTGACGTGGAACACCTTGGGCAGGCGCGCGCCGGGGCGGTCGAAGGACAGCCAGTGCGCGAAGTAGTCGCCGAAGTGGTAGCCGCAGAAGGGCTTCATCGCCATCGGGTCGCGGCGGACGATCCCGACCTGCCCCGTCGCCGCAGCGGTGGTCTCAGAGGCCATCGTCGCGCCGACGTAGACGCCGTGGGTCCAGTCCCGCGCTTCGAAAACCAGCGGCATCGTCGTCGCTCGGCGGCCGCCGAAGACGATGGCCGAGATCGGTACGCCCTGCGGGTCTTCGGCGCGCGGCGAGTACGAGGGGCACTGCGCAGCCGACACGGTGAACCGCGCATTGGGATGGGCGGCCGGTCCGTTGGCGGGATCGAAGGGGCGCCCGCGCCAGTCGGTCGCCGGCACGCGATCGTCGAGACCCTCCCACCAGGGCTGGCCGTCGTCGGTCAGGGCAACGTTGGTGAAAATGGTGTCGCGCTGGATGGTCGCCAGTGCATTGGGGTTCGAGGCCACCGAGGTGCCCGGTGCCACGCCGAAGAACCCGGCCTCCGGATTGATCGCCCACAGTCGGCCGTCGGGGCCGGGTCGCATCCAGCAGATGTCGTCCCCGACCGTCCAGACCTTCCACCCGGCCTCGCGATAGGCCGCCGGCGGAATCAGCATCGCGAGATTGGTCTTGCCGCAGGCGCTCGGGAACGCCGCCGCGATGTAGTGGGTGTCGCCGCGTGGCGTCTCGATGCCGACGATCAGCATGTGCTCGGCCAGCCAGCCTTCCTGCCGCGCCTGCCACGATGCGATGCGCAGCGCATGGCACTTCTTGCCGAGCAGCGCATTCCCGCCGTAGCCGGAGCCGAATGATTTGATCGCCAGTTCTTCCGGGAAATGCATGATGAAACGCCGCGCGGGATCGAGCTCGCCGATCGAATGCAGGCCCCGGACGAACACGTCGCCCTGCTCGCCGGCAGCGTCACGATCGGCGCTCTCGCGTTCGATGCGCGCCAACGCGGCAGCGCCCATGCGGGTCATCAGGCGCATGTTGGCGACGACGTAAGGCGAGTCGGTGATCTCGACACCGCACCGCGCCAGCGGCGAGTCGATCGGTCCCATGCAGTACGGCACCACGTACATCGTCCGGCCGCGCATGCAGCCTTCGAACAACGCATCCATTTTCCGGTGCGCCTCGTCCGGCGCCATCCAGTGGTTGTTCGGTCCGGCGTCGTCACGGTCGCGGGTGCAGACGAAGGTCAGATGTTCCACGCGCGCGACATCATCGGGGTCGGAGCGATGCAGCCAGCAGCCGGGATGGGTGTCCGGATTGAGCGGAAGCAGGGTGCCGTCGGCCTGCATGCCGGACAGCAGCGCGTCGTACTCGGCTGCGCTGCCGTCGCACCAGTGGATCGCATCGGGACACGTGAGCGCGGCGACGTCGGCCACCCACGCGTCGAGGCTGGCGCACCGCGTATTCGGTGCGGGCGGGGTCGAGGGCACTGCGTTCATGGCGACTCCTGCGCGCGGGGCAAGCGGCGAGTCTAATCGTCACATTTGCAACCAGTCGCGCTGCGCTGCGGCAGCCACCGGTGTCAGCCGTGTCGCAAGTAGGGCTCGAACACGCGCAACATCCAGGGCTTCTGCGCAAGCACGAGGCTGACGCCCGTGCGCGCCTCGACCGCCAGTCCGGCGTCGCGGGCTAGCAATCCGTCGAACTCGCGCGCCAGCTCCTCCAGGCGCGACTTCAGCTGGACCAGGCTGTCGGCGCCGAGGCTGCCACTGAGCAGCAGCAACGTGTCCTGCTCGCCCGCAAACGGCTCGGCGAAAAAATCGCCGAGCAGCACCGTGCGGAAATAACGCTCCATCGGACCGTCCTGCCGCCAGCGGAAGTTGCGGGCGGTAAGGATGCGGGCACGGTTCTCCGGCAGCAGCTCGATGATGCCCAGGCGGTCCAGCTTCACCATCAGGCCGGTCCACTCCGGCACGGTGAACGCAAAGCGCGACAGTACGTCCTCCTGCCGCCAACGGTTGAGCGTGAGAAACATCGCGAGCATCAGCGGCGGCGAGTCGACCAGCGCCTGCTCCTGGGCCGCGTCGAGCTGGACCAGGGACGGGCGGCCACGTCCGGCATCACCGCTCAGTTCCTGCAGACCGAGGCCGAGTACCTCGCAGATCGCTTCGAGCCGCACGAGGGTCATCGCGCGCAGCGAGAACATGCGCTTGACCGCCGCCTCGCTCAGGTCGAGCTGCTGCGCCAGATCGCGATACGTCATGCCCCGCGCCCGCAGCGCCCGCTTCAAGGCATCGACGAGATCGACGGAGAGACTCATGCGGTCACGATGCGTGGGGCGACGACATCTCGGCGGCGCCTCCAGCGTGCCCGTGAGCGGGCGACCGCGCGTCGCGCAGGGTGTGGAAGCGAGGTCGCGATGCGTCTGGGTTGCGTCGAAACCGCCGCCTGCAGGCGAGGCGTGGCGCGGCGCGCACGTTCAGGCGGGCACCAGCGTCTGCGCCAGGTGTTCGACGTAGGCGTCGAACTCCTCCTGCTGCATGCGGGTTTGATGCAGTTGGAGGTTGAGCTGAAGGAAGCCCACGTACGCCGCATAGGTCAGCCGGGCGCGGTGCTGCGCGTCCTCGCGGCCGAGACCGGCCTGTCGGAACGAGGCGGTCAGGTAGTCGAGGCGCCGCTGGGACACCCGCTCGATCACCGGATTGACCGTGGCGTGGTCCTGCGCCTTCAGCAGCGCGCTGTAGATCACATGCGACTTGTATTCGCGCGCAACCATGTGGAACAGCGCGCGCAGGCGCTCGCGCGGGTCGGGCATCTTCTCCACCGCGCCGAACAGGGCTTCCTGCTCGACGTTCTCCCAACGCTCGAGGGCCGCCTGCAGCAGCGCGTCGCGCGAGGGGAAATGCCAGTAGAAGCTGCCCTTGGTCACCCCGAGGCGCCGGGCCAGCGGCTCCACCGCGACGGCCTGCACACCGGTTTCGGCGATCAGATCGAGCGCGGCCTGGGCCCAGTCATCGGCACTCAGGCGGCCCTGGCGTTCGGTCGGTGGGGCCTCGGTCGGCGGCATGGCGGCCGCGAGTTTGGTGGCGGGTCTGCTCATCGCGACAGTCTATCCATACGCCTGCGTCCGCAACAGTATCGACAAGGCTGACACAGCCACACAGGCAGGATTGACAGCATCCCGAGCGGTCACCATACTCGACCGTACGGTCAGCATCGGCGCACCTGTCGGCGCCGATGCGGATGTCCTGGAGCCTCGCTCCGTTTTCCTGCCGACTGTCGGAGTTCATGATGAGCGTCGCGATTCCTTTCCTCGCGTTTCTGTTCGCCGGCGCGTTCGCCGCCTACCATCGCCTGCGCCTCGCCTACTGGGCGGCGATCACCATCACGCTGCTGCTCGCATGCTGGCTGCTCGGGGCCAATTCCGTGGCGACGATGATCGCTGCGGCGATCGTCGTGTTGATCGCGGTTCCGCTGCTGATCGCACCGATCCGCAAGGCCCTGTTCACCGCCCCGCTGCTGACGTTCTTCCGTAAGGTGCTGCCTCCGCTGTCGCAGACCGAGCGCATCGCGCTGGAGACCGGCTCGGTCGGTTTCGAAGGCGAGCTGTTCACCGGCGATCCGAACTGGCAGACGCTGCTCGACTATCCCAAGCCGCAGCTCACCGCCGAGGAACAGGCCTTCCTCGACGGCCCGGTCGAAACCCTCTGCACGATGATCAACGACTGGGAGATCACCCACGTCCACGCCGATCTGACGCCCGAGATCTGGGACTACATCAAGCAGAACAAGTTCTTCGGCATGATCGTGCCCAAGGCTTACGGCGGCCTCGGCTTCTCGGCGCTGGCCCACCACAAGGTCATCCAGAAGCTGGCGTCGGTGTCGAGCGTCGTGAGCTCGACGGTCGGCGTGCCCAATTCGCTGGGCCCGGCCGAACTGCTCAACCATTACGGCACCACCGAGCAGAAGGATTACTACCTGCCGCGGCTCGCGGTGGGCCAGGAAATTCCGTGCTTCGGCCTCACCGGCCCGTTCGCCGGTTCGGATGCCACGTCGATTCCCGACTACGGCATCGTGTGCAAGGGCGAGTGGAACGGCGCCAACGTGCTCGGTGTGCGCCTGACCTTCGACAAGCGCTACATCACGCTGGCGCCGGTGGCGACGCTGATCGGCCTCGCCTTCCGCATGTACGACCCCGACGGCCTGATCGGCGACACCCAGGACATCGGCATCACGCTCGCGCTGCTGCCGCGCGACACGCCGGGCGTGGAGATCGGACGTCGCCACTTCCCGCTGAACTCGCCGTTCCAGAACGGCCCGATCCACGGCGAGGGCGTCTTCATTCCGATGAGTCAGCTGATCGGCGGCGCCGAGATGGCCGGCAAGGGCTGGAACATGCTCAACGAGTGCCTGGCGGTCGGCCGGTCGATCACCCTGCCCTCGACCGCCTCGGGCGGCGCCAAGGCCGGCGCGGTGGTCACCGGCGCATATGCGCGCATCCGCAAGCAGTTCGGCCTGTCGGTCGGTCGTTTCGAGGGTGTCGAAGAAGCACTGGCACGCATCGGCGGCAAGGCCTATGCGATCAGCGCGCTGTCCCAGGCCACGGCCGCCGCGGTCGACCGCGGTGACGTGCCGTCGGTGCCGTCGGCGATCGCCAAATACCACTGCACCTCGATGAGCCGCGAGGTCATCAGCGACGTCATGGACGTCATCGGCGGCAAGGGCATCATCCTCGGCCCGAAGAACTTCGCCGGCCGCAGCTGGCAGGCGGCGCCGATCGCGATCACCGTCGAAGGCGCGAACATCATGACCCGCAGCCTGCTGATCTTCGGCCAGGGCGCGATCCTCTGCCATCCGTGGGTGATGAAGGAGATGAAGGCGGCGCAGGATCCGGACACCCAGCGCGGGCTCGAGGAATTCGACCGCAACCTGTTCGGGCACATCGGCTTCGCGATCTCCAACGCGGTGCGTTCGATCTGGTTCGGCCTGACCGGCGCGAAGTTCGGCAGCGCGCCGGGCGACGACTACACCCGCCGCTATTTCCGCAAGCTCGACCGCTATTCGGCGAACCTGGCGCTGATGGCCGACGTGTCGATGCTGATGCTGGGCGGCAAGCTGAAGTTCAAGGAATCGCTGTCCGGCCGTCTCGGTGACGTGCTCAGCCACATCTACATGGCCAGCGCGATGCTCAAGCGCTATCACGACGAGGGCGCGCCCCAGGCCGACCAGCCGCTGCTGGCGTGGGCGTTCCACGACAGCGTGCACAAGATCGAGCTCGCGCTGTCGGCGGCGCTGCGCAATTTCCCGATCCGTCCGGTCGGCTGGCTGATGTGGCTGCTGATCTTCCCGTGGGGCCGTCGTGCCGAAGCGCCGGGCGACCGCCTGTCGCGTCGCGTGGCCGCGCTGCTGATGGCGCCCAACGAAGCGCGCGCCCGCCTCGCGCACGGGGTGTTCCTCACGCCCTGCGAGAACAACCCGGGCGGCCGCATCGACAGCTATCTGGCCAAGGCCATCGCCGCCGAGCCGGTGGAGCGCAAGTTCCTCAAGGCGCTCAAGGGCAAGGGCATCCAGGCGCTGGATTACGACGCGCAGCTGGACGAGGCGGTGCGCGAGGGCCACATCACCGCCGAGGAGCGCACGTTGCTGGTGGAACTGCGCGAGCTCACGCTCGACACCATCACCGTCGACGATTTCGACACCGAGGAGCTGCGCTCGGCCGGTTACCGGGCGCCCGAGGGCACGCGCGGCCAGTCACGCGAAGCGGCCTGATCCGTTCCGCGGCGCGATCACGACAACGGCGGGCCGGTCCCGCCGTTGTCGTGTCCGGCCCATCGATTCGAGCCCCCGGAGACGCCGATGCCCACGTCCCTGCTGCACCTCCGCGACCGCCTGGCCCGCTGGCCGGGTGGCGCCTGGCTGTTCGGCGCGCTGGTCTGTCGCAAGGCGCCCTATTTTTCAAGCATCGCACCGCGCATCACTGCGCTGCGCGTCGGTCACGGCGAGGCGACGATGCGCCATCGCCGTGCGGTCACCAACCACATCGGCAGCGTGCACGCGATCGCGTTGTGCAATCTGGCCGAGTTGATCGGCGGCCTGACCACCGAGGTCAGCCTTCCCGCCTCGATGCGCTGGATTCCGAAGGGCATGACCGTCGAATATCTGAAGAAGGCCGTCGGCACGATGCGTGCCACCGCCACGCCGGCACGCGCGCCGGTCGAGGCCGACGCCGGCTATGCCTTGCCGGTGGACGTGGTGATCCACGATACGGCCGGCGATGCCGTGTTCCGCGCGCGGATCGACATGTGGATTTCGCCGCGCCGCCGCACCCGCGGATGAGCGCGTGTCGATGCCGAACCACGTCGACTGGCTGATCTTCGCCTGCGGTGCGCACAGCGCGGCGTTCGCACTGTTTCATCTGGCTTTCTGGCGCCTGTTCGGCTGGCCGCGCACCTTGCAGGCGACCTCGCACACCAACCGCGCGATCCTGCAGATCGCCAATGCGCAGCTGGTGTGGGTGTTCGGCGCGATCGCCCTGCTCTGCTTTGCGATGCCCGGCGAACTGGCCGGTACATTGTTGGGGCGTGCCGTGCTCGCCGGCATGGCCGGCTTCTGGTGGCTGCGGCTCGTGCTGCAGCGCGTTTGGCTGCGACTGCCGCACCCACTGGTGCATGCGCTGAGCGGATTGTTCCTCGTCGGCGCGCTGCTGTTCACCGTTGCCGCCACGCGAGGCTCCGCGGCCGGCTGACATCCGCTAGCCAGCGCGCGATGTCGGTCTGTCGGGCAAAGGCGCAGCGGCCGGCTGCTCCGGCAACCGCCGCTCGGCACGCACCACCCGCCAGGCGCCGAGCAGCATGCCCGCCGCGATGCCGATGCCGGCCAGAAACACGATTTTCGACCCCAGCGTCGCCAGCGCCTTGTGCAGCCAGACGAAGGTGAGGTCGCTGCCGCGGTAGACCGCCGTGTCGATGACCGCCTTGGCCTTGTACCGGGACTCGCGGCTCACCCGCGTGTACAGCGTCTCGCGCGCCGGCTTGGCCAGCGAAAACTCGCTGGCCCGCGTCAACACCTGCACCACCGCGACCAGCAGCGGATACGGCGAGGCCGACAGCAGCGAGAACCCGATCAGGATCGCGATCGCCGGCAGCAGCAGCATGGGGCCCACGCCGTAGCGACGCAGCAGCCAGCGCGTCAGCAGCAGTTGCACCAGGATCGTCACCATCGCCACGGCCCAGTCGATGATCGAGTAGTAGCGCGTGGCCGCTTCGGCACCCGGGTAGTACTGGCGCACGATCGCGGCCTGCTCGTTGTAGAGCAGCGTGCCGACGCCGACACCGAAGAACATCAGCAGCGCCAGGCCACGCAACAGCGGATCGCGTGCGACCAGCTTCAGGCCCGCCCAGATCGAACCGCCGATCGCACGCTCGTCGCGCGCCGCGCGCCGACGCTCGTTGCGCCGCGCCCAACTGCGCAGCTTGAGGATGCACAGCAGACAGACGGCGAGAAATCCGGCCGACACCAGCGGCAGGTTGGCGACACCGATGCGGCCGACGAACACCGTCGTGATGAACGGCCCGAGGAACGCGCCGAGCGTTCCTCCGGCACCGATGTAGCCGTAGTAGCGCTTGGCATGGTCGTTGTCGAAGACATCGGCCATGAAGCTCCAGAACACGGTCACCGCGAACAGGTTGAAGACCGCGATCCAGATGAAGAACAACGCCCCGCGTCCGGGCAGGTCGGTGTCGAACGCCCAGCGGAACCCGATCAGGCAGACGATGAAGATCAGATACACCGCCGGCAGGAACACGCGCCGCGGATAACGCGAGACCAGTGCGCCGTAGAGCGGCTGCAGCACCAGCATCACGACGAAGGTGCCGGAAAACAGCACCTGCAGGGTGAAATCGCCGAGCGCGATACCGCGGGCCGCGGCCCAGTCGAGCAACGCTGGGGGGAACACGGCCGCGATGTCCGACGAGGCCCCCATCGCATCGCGCACCGGCCGCAGGACGTAGTAGCCGCACAGCAGACAGAAGAAGTACAGCAGGGCCCACCACAGCGGCGGCGACTCGGCCAGCGCGGTTCGGAAAGGGCTGCGCGCGCCCGGCGGGGCGGCGGCTGGCTCGATCATCGGGTCCACGCATCGCGGGCGGAAAAGACGATGCGCACGTTAGCCCAGGCCCGTAGTCACCGCCAGCGCCTATGCTCTGCGCACTCCATCCACTGCACCCGGCCGCGAATGTCCCGACGCCCCGCCCCTGTCTACGACTACGTCATCGTCGGCGCGGGCTCGGCCGGCTGCGTGCTCGCCCATCGTCTCAGTGCGGATCCGCACGTGCGCGTGCTGCTGCTCGAAGCCGGCCCGCGCGACTGGCACCCCTTCATCCACATGCCGGCCGGACTGGCGAAGCTGATGCACCTGCGCCGGATCAACTGGAACTACGACACCACGCCGCAGGCCGAGCTCGACGGGCGGCGCCTGTGGTGGCCGCGCGGCCGCGTGCTCGGCGGATCGAGTTCGATCAACGCGATGTGCTACACCCGCGGCGTGCCGGCGGATTACGACGAATGGGCTGCCTTGGGAGCCACCGGCTGGCATTGGCAGGCAGTGCTGCCGTACTTCCTGCGCAGCGAGGGCAACGCGCGCGGAGCGGATGCGCTGCACGGCGCGACGGGCCCGCTGAGCGTGTCCGACCTACGCCACGTGAATCCCCTCTCGCGGCTGTACGTCGAGGCCGGCGTGCAGGCCGGGCATGCGGCGAATGCCGATTTCAACGGTCCCGAGCAACAGGGTGTGGGCCTGTACCAGGTCACCCAGCGCGACGGCGCCCGCTGCTCCACCGCCGTGGCATACCTGGATGCCGCCACGCGCGCGCGGCCCAATCTCACCATCGAGACCGGTGCGCTCGCGAGCCGGATCACTTTCGAGCGCGGGCGCGCGAGCGGCGTGGTGTATTCGAGTCCGCGCGGCGCGTTTCACCAGCCGGCGCTGCGCGAGGTGCTGCTGTGCGGCGGCGCGATCAACTCACCGCAGTTGCTGATGCTCTCGGGCGTCGGGCCGGCGGAAGCCCTGCGGCGATTGAAGATTCCGGTCGTGCACGACGCGCCGCAGGTCGGCGCCAACCTGCAGGACCACCTCGACATCTGCACGCTGCACCGCGCAACCCGGCGCATCGGCTACGACCGGCTCAACGATGCGGCCGTCGCCTTCGATTATTACCTGCGCGGACGGCGCGGTCCGGGCACCAGCAACATCGCCGAGGCCGGCGGCTTCGTACGGTCCCGCATCGCGCCGGACGCCCGTGCCGACATCCAGCTCCATTTCGTCCCGGCGATGCTCGACGACCACGGCCGCCACCGGCTGCCCGGCGACGGCTACACGCTGCACGCGTGCGCGCTGCGTCCGCGCAGTCGCGGGCGGATCACGCTCGCGAGCGGCCGCATCGGCGATGCGCCGCGCATCGACGCCGGCTATCTCACCGATCCGGACGGGTTCGATCTGAAGACGATGATCGAATGCGCGCGCGTGTCACGCGACATCCTCGCGCAACCGGCCTTCGACGCCGTGCGCGGAGCACCGGTGTTTCCGCCGCGCAGTGATCTGTCGGACGCCGGGCTTGCCGCGTTCGTCCGCGCCAAGGCGGAATCGGTCTACCACCCGGTCGGCAGCTGCCGCATGGGCCGCGACACGGCCGCGGTGGTCGACCCCGCGCTGCGGGTGCGCGGCGTCGACGGCCTGCGCGTAGTCGATGCCTCGGTCATGCCGACGCTTCCGGGCGGCAACACCAACGCGCCGGTGGTGATGATCGCCGAGCGCGCGGCTGACCTGATCCGCGACGCCGGCTGACCACACGGTGCCGCGCACGCGGCTCAGTGACGCGGCAGTTGCTCCAGCGTCGGCGGCAACGGGCAGTGCAGCACACCGCAGAGCGTGCGCAGCAGTTCGGATTCGGCCACGCTGACCTGGCCGTCATGGCTGATCGCGGCGGTGATCGCTTCCACCAGCACCTGCTTGGCCAACGGATCGAGCGCGTCGAGGGGTTCCCAGACGTCATCGAGCGCGAGGACGCCCCGCGCGGGCGGCGCGTAGGGCACGTGGTCGCGTGGCAGGACGCGCTGCATGCCGGCGAGGTAGGCACGCTGGGCCGCGGCGCGGTCGCCGGGATTGCCTGCCCAGGCGACGACCGAGAGCAGCGTCGCGAACTCCTGCTTCACGTTGCCGGGCTTGCGGCGGCCGAACCGTGCGTGCCGCGCGGGGTCGAGCGCCTCACGCAGCTGCACCTCGAGCAGCCGGCCCAGGCAGTACTCGAACAGGGAGACGTGATCATCGGCGTGCACCATCGCGTGCACGGTGTCCAGAAAGGCGCCGATCTCCGCGCGCGCACGTCGGCGCAACCCGGGAAACGCCATCGACGCCAGTGGCAGACGCAGCATCGGATGCAGGGTCAACAGATGCGTGCGGTGCAGATGATCGGCCTCGGTGGCGATGGCCGTGCCCAGCCGACCGACGATCTCGGTCCGCTGCTTGGCGCGGACGGCCTCGTCGGCGTCGAACAGCAGGGCGAGCACCAGCGGCATCACCGCATCGCGGTGGGTGGCCACCGCGCGCAGCGCATCGTCGACTGAGACCACCAGGGTGTGGGCGCGCGCGTAATCGTCGTCGTGCGGCCGCGCCACCTGCGCGGCGACCATCGGCGGCGTCACCGAGAGCGCGCTGCCGGCCTGTGGCAGTTCGCCCGGCGGCACCAGGCCCAGGGCCACGTCTTCCTGCAGGCCGTCGGGCGGCGTCGCGAGCCACCTCGCCTGCAGTTGCGTGAGCTGCTCGGGCCGGAAACCGGGTTCCAGCGCCTGGATGCGCTGCAGCAGCGGCGGATGGGTCGCGAACAGGCCGCTCAGACCGATGCCGTCGCCGAACAGCATATGTGCGACCTCTTCGGCATCCTCGCGTTGCGCGAACCGGGAGCCCGACTCCAGACCGCCGATCTTCTTCAGCGCGCCGGCGATGCCCTGGGTCTGCCGGGTGAACTGCACCGCGGACGCATCGGCCAGCACCTCGCGGCTGCGGCTCACACCCGCCTTGATCATGCGACCGAAGAACACGCCGAGGCTGCCGACGACGATCGCCACCAGCGCCAGCCCGAACACCGCCAGTGCGCCGCTGCTGCGCGTGCCGCGGCCGTACCACAGGATCTTGCGGCCGATGATGCCGATCATCAGGATGCCGAACAGCACGCCGACCAGGCGGATGTTGAGGCGCATGTCGCCATTGAGGATGTGGCTGAACTCGTGCGCGACCACGCCCTGCAGCTCGTCGCGGTTGAGCCGGTCGAGCGTGCCGCGCGTGACCGCGACCACCGCATCGGACGGCGAGTACCCGGCGGCGAACGCGTTGATCGCGTTCTCGTGCTCGAGCACGTAGATCCGCGGCACCGGAACGCCGGATGCGATCGCCATCTCCTCGACCACGTTGCGCAGCCGGCGCAGGTTCGGATCGGTGGTGTCCTCGGGCACGGGCACGCCGCCCAGCTGCTGGGCGACCTTGTCGCCGCCCCCGCCCAGCGAGGCGATGCGGAACAGCGAGCCCAGGCCGATCACCGCGATCGTGCCCAGCGTCGCGGCGACGAGCGGGCCCGGCTGCGGCCCGATCATCACCAGCACCACGAGATCGACCGCGACCACGATGCCCAGCACCGCCAGCGCGAACAGCACCACGAGGCGCGTACTGGTGCGCCGTGCCCGGGCCTGGCGCTCGAAGAAGTTCATACTGGCATCGCACCCTGGCCGCAGCTACCTGGCGCGTGCCGTCCGCACACGCCGCGCGCACCACCGGCACCGGCGGCCCGCACGCCGCGGATGCCGCCTGCCCGGTGTCCGGCTCTCAGAACGTCACCTTCGGGGCTTCGCGCACTTCGGCGCGGTCGGCAGGGATGTCGAGCAGTGCGGCTTCCTTGAAGTTGAACATGCCCGCGACCACGCTCGAGGGAAACACCTCGCGGCGGTTGTTGTAGGCCATCACCGAATCGTTGTAGGCCTGGCGCGCGAACGCCACCCGGTTCTCGGTGCTGGTCAGCTCTTCGGTGAGCTGCATCATGTTCTGGTTCGCCTTGAGGTCGGGATACGCCTCCGACACGGCCAGCAGACGCCCGAGTGCGCTGTTGAGCATGCCCTGCGACTGCGCCAGCTGGGCCATCGCCGCCGGATCGCCCGGATCGGCCTTGGCCGCCGACAGACCGGCCTGCGCCATGCTGCGCGCCTGGGTCACGGCTTCGAGGGTCTCGCGCTCGTGACGCATATAGCCCTTGACCGTCTCGACCAGATTCGGAATCAGATCGAAGCGCCGCTGCAGCTGCACGTCGATCTGCGCGAACGCGTTCTTGAAGGCGTTGCGAGCGGTGATCAGCCCGTTGTAGATCCCCACCGCCCAGAGCGCGAACGCGATCGCGATTCCGAGAAATACGAGCAGGATCAGAAAGCTACCCATCAAACTTCCCCTTGTTCATGCAGAAAGGAAATCAGGCGCTATCATCGCCCCCATCCGCCAGAGCATACGCAGGGGGCAGGCCTGATGAAAAGCCGACACGCGACGCGCCGGCATCTCGCCCGGCTCGGTCTGATCGGATTGCTGCTGCCCGCAGCGCTGGGTTCCGCCGCACAGAGCCCCGGCGTGCAGAGCACGATCGTCGACAGCGAGGACATCGACGCCGACATCGTCGAACCACACGCGATCGTGCCCTTGAGCGAGCGCCCGGCCGTGGTCAGCCGCGAGGATGCGGTCAAGCCGCAACCCCTGATGCCGGTCAAGCAGGCACTGCCGCTGGCCGCGGGCTTCGACGTGCGTCTGTTCGAGGCGATGGCCCAGGATCTCGTCGCCAACCAGCGCGTGCCCGGGCTGGCCATGGCGATCGTGCACAACGGCCAGGTCCTCAGCGCCCGCGGTTACGGCATCACCGATGTCAGGTCGGCCGAGCCGGTGGACGCGCACACGGTGTTCCGCCTCGCCTCGCTGTCCAAGGCCTTCGCCGGCACCGTGACCGGCATGCTGGTGTCCGAGGGCGCCCTGCGCTGGGACAGTCACGTCGTCGACTACATGCCGTCGCTGCGGTTTTCCGATCCCCTGGCCGCGCAGCAGCTCACGGTGGCCGACGTGCTCAGCCACCGCGTCGGCCTCGGCCGCAACACCTACGACCGCGACATCGAGCGTAACGCCGACTACCACGACCTGGTCCAGCGGCTGTCCGCTGCCCCGATGACCTGCCAGCCGGGCAACTGCTACGCCTACCAGAACGTCGCCTTCAGCCTGATCGGCGACGTCGTGTTCGCGACGTCCGGTCAGTTCTTCAGCGAAGCGGTCTCGCGCCGGATCTTCAAGCCGCTGGGCATGAACGATGCGAGCTACGGGCTCGACGGCATCCAGGCGAGCACGCGCTGGGCCAAGCCCCACGTGCGCGCCGGCGGCGGCTGGACGTCGCTGATGCCCAAGCCCACCTATTACCGTCTGGCACCGGCGGCAGGCGTCAATGCCAGCATCCAGGACATGGCGCAGTGGATGATCGCGCAGACCGGTCACCGGCCCGACGTGCTGCCCGCCCCGTTGCTGGCGACGCTGCAGGCGCCGATCGTCGGCACACCGCCCGAGATGCGCAACTCCTCATGGCGGCGCGATCGCCTCAACGCCGCGGGCTACGGTCTGGGCTGGCGGGTGTTCGATTACGCCGGGCATCGCGTGGTCTTCCACGGCGGCGCGGTGCAGGGGTATCGCGGGTTGATGGCAGTGATGCCGGAGCGTGATCTCGGCATCGTCGTGCTCTGGAACAGCGAGAGCGGCCTGCCGTCCGGCCTCATGCCCACGATCCTGGATCGTGCGATCGGCCTGCCGCCGCAGCGCTGGCTCGACGTCGATCCGAATATCGAAGTGCTGCACGCGGCGCGCCAGCAGCCGTCGGCGCCCGCCTCGGGCGAGTCCGGCGGCACCGTGTCCAACCGGGCCGCCGCGACGCCGCACTGACGGCTTCAGCCGGCACTCGCCGGCCCGGGGATTCCGTCGCCACAAAGAAAACTCCTCCTCCGCCTGGGCACGCGGAGGAAGAGCTTCGGTCGAGCAAAAATGCTGCGGATCAGATCAGCGGCGTCGGCGTCGTCGGAATCACGACGGGCGCAGCGGCCTTCTTCGCGCGCCGGGCCGGCGCCTTCTTCGAAGCAGCCTTCTTGGCGGCCGGCTTCTTGGTGGCAGCCTTCTTCGCGGTCTTCTTGGCGGTCGACTTCTTGGCCGTGGCCTTCTTCGCCGTCTTCTTGGTGGCGGCCTTCTTGGTCGACTTCTTGGTGGCGGCCTTCTTGGCCGTCTTCTTCGCAGTCTTCTTGGTCGCTGCCTTCTTCGCGGTCTTCTTGGTCGCGGCCTTCTTGGCGGTCTTCTTCGCGACCTTCTTCTTGGCGACCTTCTTCGTCGCCGCCTTCTTGGTCGGGCGCTTGGTCGCCTTCGTGACCTTCTTGGCGACCTTCTTCACGGCCTTCTTGACGCGGCTCACCACCTTCTTGGCGGTGGACTTCTTTGCGGCTTTCTTGGTCGCCTTTTTGGCGGGGGCTTTCTTCGCAGCTTTCTTCGTGGCCATGTGATGGCTCTCCTCGTCAGTGGACTTGCATGTACAACGGCCCAGTTCTCAAGCAGCACACGGGAGTCGGACCCGCATGCAACCGCCGGCGCGCATCGCGCATCGGAACGGATTCGGAGGGAGAGTCGTCGGGCACACGACGCGATCCCGGTGATACGAAAACATCCGCGCCACTCGTTCGGCGCGGATGTCGAATTCGGTGTCGGAGTTCTTCGGCGGTGACGCTGCCCGCATCCACCGTGTGATGTTCCTGGCGGAGTTCCGGTTTGTACTGCGCGTTGTTGTCGCGGTTGGACTCACTCGTTTGGCGGCAGACGTCTGTTGCCGCGAAACCTAATCACGGTTTTTTCCACTGTCAACAGGTCGATGCGGTTTTTTTTCGCGGCGCGATCGCGACATGCGCGTCGCGGGACGCGAAGCGGCGGGCGGCGATCACGCGACACGCGCATCGAGCACGCACGTCCGCCCGCACGCCCATCGACGGGAGAGGGAAAAACAAGTGGTATTCGACGATGCGGCATCGTGCGCATCCTTCGCGCCGACGCACTCCATGCGCATCGCGGCAACGATGACGCGCGCATCACGCGACCGTCCGCGCGGTGAATAAAAGGAACGCGAGGCCGCCGTTTTTTTGCAACTGCAGGACGGGTTTGCGCGGAAATTGCGCGAAGGTTTCGCACGCGATCGGCATCGAACCACGCCATGCGTCGGGCGACGGACGCACCCGACGCACGGACGACCACCGTGCGCCATGCCCGACGGTGGTGCACGCCGCACATGCACGGAGCCGGAAACGAAACCGGCGCGCTTCCTTCGAAGCGCGCCGGTCAGGCATCGTGCCACGCGTCGGCGAGGAACTCAGTCGTCCTCGCCCTCGAGCAGTTCGGCGTAGTCGTCGGGCGCCAGCAGCTCGTTGAGCTGATCCGGATCGTCGATCTCGATCACGAACAGCCAGCCCTCGCCGTAGGCGTCTTCGTTGATGGTTTCGGGCTTGTCGGCCAGCGCGGCATTGACCGCGGTGATCGTGCCCGACACCGGCGCGTAGACGTCGGACGCGGCCTTCACCGACTCGACGACCGCGACGCCGTTGCCGGCCTCGACGGTGTCGCCGACCGCGGGCAGCTCGACGTAGACCAGGTCACCGAGCAGACCCTGGGCATGGTCCGAGATGCCGACGGTGACCTTGCCGTCACCTTCGATGCGGACCCATTCGTGGGACTTCAGAAACTTCAGGTCGCCAGGGATTTCGCTCATGGTCGGCTCCGGGAAACAGGTGCGGTCGGGGAAGTGGCGCTAGTGTAACGACGAACGCGCGGCGCGCGCATCAGACGCCGTCGGCCGGCTGGCCGTTGCGGACGAAGGGAAACTTGACCACGCGTACCGGCACCTGGCGGCCGCGGATGTCGACACTCACCGCGCCGGGATCGCCGGCCGGCACGCGCGCGAACGCGATCGCCTTGCCGATCGTCGGCGAGAACGTGCCCGACAGGATTTCCCCCGGTCCGTTGGCGGTGGTCACCCCCTGTCCATGACGCAGCACGCCCTTGTCGTCCATCACCAGACCGATCATCTGCCGGGGCGCCGCGGTGCTGTGCGCTTCGAGCAGCGCGCGGCCGTTGAAGGCGCGGCCTTCGTCGAGCGCCACCGTCCAGCCGAGCGCGGCCTCGAACGGCGACACGGTTTCGTCCATGTCCTGGCCGTACAGGGCCAGGCCCGCTTCGAGGCGCAGGGTGTCGCGCGCGCCCAGGCCGGCCGGGGCCACGCCCGCGGCACGCAGCGCGTCCCACAACGCGACGGCCTGCGATTCGTGCACGACGATCTCGAAGCCGTCCTCGCCGGTGTAGCCCGTACGCGCGACGAACAAGGCGCCGAAGGGCGTGCCGTCGAGTGCGGCGGCCGCAAACCGGCCGAGCTTGCCGACCGTGTGTGCATCCGCCTCATCCAGCACCGATGCCGCCTTCCCGCGCGCCTGCGGCCCCTGGACGGCGATCATCGCGAGCTCGGGGCGCTCGGTGACCTCGACGTCGAAGGCAGCCGCCTGGCTCTGGATCCACGCGAGGTCCTTCTCGCGGGTGGCCGCATTGACCACCAGCCGGAACCAGTCGTCGGCCATGAAATAGACGATCAGGTCGTCGACGATGCCGCCCTCGGGCGTGAGCATGCAGGTGTAGAGCGCCTTGCCGGGCACCTTGAGCTTGTCGACCGAATTGGCCACCAGCTGGCGCAGGAATGCGCGGGTGCCGCTGCCGCGCAGATCCACGACGGTCATGTGGCTGACGTCGAACATGCCGGCGTCGCGACGGACGTGATGATGTTCCTCGATCTGCGAGCCGTAGTTGAGCGGCATGTCCCAGCCGCCGAAATCGACCATGCGCGCGCCGAGCGCGCGATGGGCCGCGTTGAGGATGGTCTTCTGGGTCATGGACAGCCGGCTCGTCTGCGGAAAGCCGGCATTATCGCAGTTCGTCGCGGCGCTTCGTGCCGCGGTGCACAGCCGAGGCGCCGGATCAGGCGGCTTCGACGTGCAGATTCACGCCGTCGGTGCCGACGATGCGCACCGGCGTTCCCGCGGCCAGATCCGGGCCTTCGACGATCCAGAACGCATCGCCGAGCTTGACCCGGCCGCGTCCTGCGACGATGGCCTGCTCGAGCGTGACGACGCGGCCGATGTGCTGGGCGGCGCGACGGTTCAAGGTGGGATGATCGCTCGCGCGTTCGCGCCCGCGGAACCAGCGGCGATAGACGAGGATCGCCACGAAACTCAGCCCCACGAACAGCGCCACCTGGGCGAGCACCGGCAGGCCCGGCGCGATCAACACGATCAGGAAGACCGCCGCGGCGGCGAATCCCATCCACAGCAGGAACGCGCCCGGCACGAGGGTCTCGGCCGCCATCAGCAGCAGCGCGAGCGCGCCCCAGGCCACGACATCCCAGCGCAGCCAGTCCATGTCAGAGACCCGTGCGCGGCGGCGGCGGCGGAGGCACCCGCGCGGACGGCGACTTCTGGTGACCCAGGGCTTCCCTGGCGAGTTCGCCGATGCCCGCGATCGACCCGATCAGCCCGCTCGACTCCATCGGCATCAGCACGAACTTCTGGTTCGGCGCCGTCGCCAGTTCCTTGAATGCCTCGACGTACTTCTGCGCGACGAAATAGTTGATCGCCTGCACGTCGCCCTGGGCGATCGCGTTGGACACCATCTCGGTCGCCTTGGCCTCAGCCTCGGCCAGGCGCTCGCGCGCTTCGGCCTCGCGGAACGCGGCTTCGCGCTCGCCTTCGGCCTCGAGGATCGCCGCCTGCTTTTCACCCTCGGCGCGCAGGATCGCCGACTGCCGGTGGCCCTCGGCTTCCAGGATCACCGCGCGCCGCTCACGCTCGGCCTTCATCTGCCGGGCCATCGAATCGATGAGATCGCGCGGCGGCTGGATGTCGCGGATCTCGATGCGGGTGACCTTGATGCCCCAGGGATTGGTGGCCTGGTCGACGACGTTGAGCAGCTGGGCGTTGATGGTCTCGCGGTTGCTCAGCGACTCGTCGAGATCCATCGAGCCGATGACGGTGCGGATGTTGGTCTGCACCAGCGCGATCGTCGCGATCTCGAGATTCGACACCTCGTACGCCGCCTTGGCCGCATCGAGGACCTGGAAGAACACCACCCCGTCGACGCGCACCACGGCGTTGTCGCGGGTGATGACGTCCTGGCTGGGCACGTCGAGCACCTGCTCCATCATGTTGATCTTGCGTCCGACGCCGTAGACGATCGGGATCAGGAAGTGCAGACCCGGCGTCATCGAGTGCGTGTACTTGCCGAAACGCTCGACCGTCCATTCGAAGCCCTGCGGCACCATGCGCACGGTCTTGAACAGCACGATGATGCCGGCGATGGCCAGCACGATGGCCAGAAACACTCCGGTTCCCATGGGGCGATTCCTCTCTGCGAACGGCCGATGCCGCGGATTCCGAGTATAGGCGCACGCCCGTTACGCCCCGTCGCCGCCGCCGCGGCGGTCAATCGCGCGCGGGCTCCACCCACTGCGCGAAGACCGCGTCGATCTGCGCGTCGCTCACACTGCCGCCGTTCCGTACGGTCTGCGCCTGCTCGAACAACGGCGTGATCAAGTCCATGCCGTCGACCGCGGTCAGGAGGTGCACGCCGCCCGGCGCGGCCAGTCGCGCGTCCCAGCGCGCGCGTACCCGCGCCCAGTAGTCGCGGGTCGCGCTCCAGTAGTCGTAGGCGGGCGTGAAATCGACCCCATTGGTCCTGACGTACTCGTTGAAGCCGGTCTCGCGGACGATGCTGGCCGACACGGTGCCGGTGGCATCGCGGACATCCTTGCGGTTGTCCTGCTCGTGGGTCCAGCCGCCGGGTGCGATGGTGTGGCGATTGACCGCGGCGAGTGCGTTGTAGTCCTGGCGCGTGGTGTATTCCCGGCGCGGCAAGGGGCGCCATCCGGCATCGGAGGTCCACGTCGATGTGCCCCCGGCATGGACCCAGCGTCCACTGCCGCAATAACGCGGTGCGTCGCTGACCTCGAACACGCACTGGGTCCAGCCGCCTCGCACCAGGTCGGCAGGCACCTCGCGCTGGCGCCAGGTCTGGTCGGACGTGAATTCCCAACGCGTCGGCGCCTCGAACATCCAGTCCTGCCGCCAGTGTTTGATCACGTGTCCGCTTCCGACGTCGAGCAGCAGGTGCTGCAGCACGATCCGGGTCGGCGTGTCCTCGACGACGATGACGACTTCGTCGCCGCCGCTGCGTTTGGGGGCCTTGCGGACGTAGCCGGGGGCGAGCACGACGGTTTCGTCGAACAGAAAGCGCACCGAGTACTCGCCCTGCATGGCGAGAATGGCCATGCGGTCGGCGTCGGGCGGGCGGGTGGCGGGCGCCGCCGCCGCGGCGCCGGTGGCGAGCAGCGCGAACAGCGTCGGCGCAAGTGTGTTCAGTGTCATCTCGGGGGTACCTCGGGGTCGGGAACTGTCGGAGCGGGGCATCGCGTGGTCGGGCCGGGTGGTTGACGCGGCATGGCCGCGCGCCGGCTCGTGCAGGCGGCGGGCGTGCACATCCCGCTTGGCAGCAGCGCGCGTGGTCCAGCGGCACCCCATGGACGCGTCGCCGGCGGACACGCCGCGTACGGTCTGCATGCTCAGAAATCGACCGACAGGCTGACCGCCACGTTGCGGCCGGGCGCGGTGTAACGGTCGAGCGCGGCACTCGTCTGCGCGATCAGTGGCACGAGTCCCGCCTGCCAGACCGTGCGGTCGGCGAGGTTGAACACGCCGACGTCGACGCGCGTGCCGGGCGCGAAGCGCCAGTGCGCGTAGAGATCGAGCAACGCGTAACCGGGACTTTCGAAGTAGGCGCTGCCCGCCGGCGCAGCCGGCAGGCGGTCGCGACGTCCGGCGAAACGGCCGATCAGCTCGGCGCCCCACGTCTCGCGCGCGAACGCCACGCCGAGCGTCGCGGTCAGTGGGTCGACACTGCCGAGTGCCTCGCCCGTCGTCCGGTCCTCGCCGCGCGACCACGCCGCCGCGCCCTGCAGCGACCAGCCCTCGAGTGCCGGCGCGAAGGTGTCGAAGTACAGGCCGCCCTTGAACTCCACACCGCGGATGCGCGCGTCGTCGACGTTCTGCGACTGGTAGACCATCAGTCCGGTGACCGGATCGTCGCCGATGTAGCGCGTCGACTCGATGAAGTTGTCGTACTGCGTGTAGTAGCTGCTCAGACTGGCGTAGCCGACGTCGCCGGCGAAGCGCAGGCCGAGTTCGAGGCCGTCGCTGGTCTCCGACTTCAGATCCGGGTTCGGAATCGCCGTGTACCCGAACATGAAATTGGTGAAGCCGATATTGACGTCGTTGTAGGGCGGCGCGCGGAAGCCGCGTGCGTAGCCGCCGAACAGCGACCAGGCATCGCCGAACTTCCAGACGACGCCGAGCTTGGGCGACACACGGGTTTCGCGAAGCGCGGCGACCTGCGTGGTCGGGTTGTCCTCACGGAAGATCGTGTCGACCTCGGGCTCGAGCCGGTAGTGATCCACGCGCAGGGCCGGCACCAGACGGAACGCGCCATCGGCGAAGGCGATCTCGTCCTGCACGTACAGCGCGGCACGGGTGGTGTCGCTGATCGGGAAATCACGCACCGGGAACACGTCGGGCAACATCACGTTGGTGACGAGGCCGGTGTCGAGGAAGACGCGTCGCCCGTCGCGCTTCTGCTTCGTTTCGGTGCGCTCGATGTCGAGACCGTAGGCGATCGCGTGATCGACGCGGCCGGCCTGGACGGTCTTGCGCGCGTTCGCCTGCAGGCCGTGGCTGCGCTGGTCGAAATGGAACGCGCGCTCGCGACGGTCGCGGATCAGCGTGCCACCCGACGGCACACGGCGCACCTCCACGCTGTCCTGCCGCGTGCGGCTGTCCTGCCGATAGAGCTGCCAGTCGACGCTGTCGGCCAGGCGCGTCGACAGGCCGTCGATCTCGTGGCCGAAGGTGATGCGCGCGCGCGACTGGTGGTCGTCGCCCAGCACCTGTGTATGGGTGGCGCCGGTCAGGGCCTGCAGGCCGTACGAGCTCAGCACGTCGGTGTCGACATCGTCCTCGTTGCCTTCGACCGTCAGCTTGAAGCGCTGCGCCGCACTCGGTGCGAACACGACCTTGCCGAGCACGCTGCGCCCGGCATAGGACTGCGGATTGGCCTGCGTGCGGGCGCTGCCGGTGCCGCCGACCTCGCCCATGTTGTCGGTCTCCCGGCCCTGGCGATGGCTCACCGCCACCAGGCCCGACCAGCGCTCGCCGCCGAAGGCCGCGGTCGCACCGGCGAACAGCCCCGCGTCGGCGCTGGTCACGCCGATCTTGGTCCCGAGGTGGGCCTCCCTGCCCTCGCCCAGATAGTCGGACGGGTCCTTGGTGACGAAGGACACCACGCCACCGAGCGCGTCCGAGCCGTACAGCGCACTCGTCGGCCCGCGCACCACCTCGACGCGCTTGAGCGTGTCGAGATCGACGAAGTTGCGGTTGGCGCTGGAGAAGCTGCCGATCGCGAACGCGTCCGGCACCGCGATGCCGTCGGTCTGGATGCGCACGCGGTTGCCACCGAGGCCGCGGATGCGGATGTCGTTCAGTCCGAAGCGCCCGACACTGCGGCCGACGGTGATGCCCGGCTCGTAGCGGAACAGATCGGCGAGGTCGCGTACCAACAGCGTGTCCATGCGCGCGCGGTCGATCACGTCGACAGTATTGGGGACGTCGGCGATCGCCCGCTCGGTGCGGGTGGCGGTGACGACGATCCGGTCGAGATCGCGCGGCGCGCTATCGGGCGCGGCGAGGACGGCAGTGGGCGACAGGCACAGGGCCAGGGACACGGACAGCAGGCTGGGACGCATGGGACGCTCGCGAAGTGGACATCGGCGAGCTGGCGTGCGCGGACGAGCGGCGCGGGCGGGCAGCCTCTGGGGAGAGGACGATGGTGCGGATCGCGCCGCCTGCAGGAGTCCATCGGCCCCTGCGGCGACGCGACGCCGGGTTACTTGGTCAGGATCAGCTTGTCGTTGCGGGTATGGCGCAGGCGGTAGATCTCGTTGCCGTGCCGGATGCGCAGTTCACGCTGGCCGCCGAGCAGGCGCTCGCTGTCGAGCTCGATCGGCTCGGGCACCCGCGGGAACCGGGCGTGCGCGTGGCCGCGTGTATCCGCGTCGTGCGCGGCGCCGGGAACATCGTTCAACTGGCTCACATGGAACATCGGCAGATCCTCCGGGAACGAGACTCGAATGATATTGATTCTCATTACCGAGTCAAGACCACATCGATCAGCCGACGCTTGCTTCGATCCGGCCCCAGGTGCCCGCGTCGACGCGGTCCACCAGTTCCAGCGCTCCGAGATTCTCGAGCAGCTGCGCCACGCGGCTCGCGCCCAGCAGCACCGAGGACACATGCGGATTGCGCAGACACCAGGCGATGGCCAGCGGCGCCGGCGCGACGCCGAGTTCCGCCGCCAGTGCGACGAAGCGCGACGCACGCTGCGCCGGTGACGTCGCGTCCGGCGCGTCGCCGTCGAGCACGCGGGCGCGCAACCAGTCGAGGCCCGCCTGGGCGAGGCGGCTGTCCTGCGGCACGCCGGCGGCGTACTTGCCGGTCAGCAGACCCGACGCCAGCGGCGACCACGTCGTCGTGCCCAGCCCCAGCTCGCGGTACAGCGGGTCGTACTCGGTTTCGACGCGGCTGCGCTGCAGCAGGTTGTATTCCGGCTGTTCCATCGTCGGCCCATGCAGGTGGTGCGCGCGGGCGACGGCGTCCGCCTCGCGGATCAGGGCCGCGGGCCACTCGGACGTGCCCCAGTACAGCACCTTGCCCTGGCGGATCAGCGTGTCCATCGCCCACACGGTTTCCTCCACCGGCGTGTCGGGGTCGGGGCGATGGCAGTAATAAAGGTCCAGATGATCGACGCGCAGCCGCGTCAGCGCGCCGTCGCAGGCTTCGCGCACGTGCTTGCGCGACAGCCCGCGCTGGGTGGGGCCCGGCGCCTCGGCCGCGCCGAAGAACACCTTGCTCGACACGCAGTAGCCGTCCCGGGGCAGGCGCAGGTCGGCGATGACGTCGCCCATGACCCGCTCCGCGTCGCCGTTGGCATAGCCCTCGGCATTGTCGAAGAAGGTGATGCCGTGATCCCACGCCGCAGCGATCAGTTCGCGTGCCTGGCTGCGGCCGATCTGGCGTCCGAACGTGACCCAGGCGCCGAAGCCGAGGGCGGAGAGCTGGAGACCGGAGCGACCGAGACGGCGGTAATGCATGGGTGGATCCGCGGAGACTGGACGCGGCAGTGTAAGCACCCCGGCCGGATCGACGCGTCCACCGCGGCGCGATTCGGGCGCCTGCAGCGCCGCCGCTGAACGACGCGGTCTTCACGTGCAGCATGGTTGCCCGGCCCGGCGCGCTGCACTAGGCTGCGCGACTCGATGACGGCCCGGGGGCCACGCCACGATGGAATTCCTGTTGCGGGCCGGTTTCGGCGTGTTCGGTCTCGCCGTACTGCTCGGCATCACCTGGCTGTGTTCGAGCAGCCGGCGCGCGGTGGACTGGCGCCTGGTCGGCACCGGCCTGCTGCTGCAGATCGTCATCGCCTGCGTGGTGCTGCTGACGCCGTGGGGCGCCGGCGTGTTCGACGTGCTCTCGGGCGGATTCGTGAAGCTGCTCGGCTTCACCACCGAAGGGGCGCGCTTCATCTTCGGCGACTTCAGCGACGCCGGAAAGTTCGGCTTCGTGTTCGCGTTCCAGGTGCTGCCGACGATCATCTTCTTCGCCAGCTTCATGAGCGTGCTCTACCACCTCGGCGTCATGCAGAAGATCGTCCAGGGCATGGCCTGGGTGATCACGCGCCTGATGCGCGTATCGGGTGCGGAAACCCTGTCGGTGTGCGCCAACGCGTTCATCGGCCAGACCGAGGCGCCGCTCGTGGTGCGGCCCTACATCGCCGGCATGACCCGGTCGGAACTGCTGACCCTCATGGTCGGCGGCATGGCGACCATCGCCGGCGGCGTGCTGGGCGCCTACGTGCTGCTGCTCGGCGGGGGTGACCCGGTCCAGCAGGCGATCTACGCCAAGCATCTGATCACCGCCAGCATCATGGCGGCGCCGGCGACGCTGGTGATCGCCAAGATCCTGGTGCCCGAGACCGCCACGCCGCTGACCCTCGGCGCGGTGCGGGTGAACGTCGAAAAGACCACCGCCAACGTCATCGACGCCGCCGCCGCGGGTGCCGCGGACGGTCTGAAGCTGGCGCTCAACGTCGGCGCCATGCTGCTCGCCTTCATCGCGCTGATCGCGCTGCTCAACGCGCCGCTGGTGTGGCTGGGCGAACTCACCGGCCTGCAGTCGGTCCTGGGCCGTCCCACCGACCTGTCCGCCCTGCTCGGCTGGGCGCTGGCGCCGCTGGCGTGGCTGATCGGCGTGCCGTGGGAGGACGCCGCGACCGTCGGCGGCCTCATCGGCACCAAGGTCGTGCTGAACGAGTTCGTCGCCTACGTCCAGCTCGGCGAGATCCTGCAGGGCAACGTGCCGGGTACGACGATCGGGCCGCAGGGCGCCCTGATCGCCACCTATGCGCTGTGCGGATTCGCCAATTTCAGCTCGATCGCGATCCAGATCGGCGGCATCGGCGGCATCGCCCCGGAGCGCCGCGCCGACCTCGCCCGCCTCGGCCTGCGTGCGGTGCTCGGCGGATCGATCGCCACGATGATGACCGCGACGATTGCCGGCGTGCTCTCCGGCGTCGGCGGCTGACCGGCACGCGTATTGCTTGCCTCTGCACGTCGCGTTATTTCCTGCCTGAAGTCATGACCGAATCCCAACACGTCGTCGTCGTCGGCTCCTTCAACGTCGACCATGTCTGGAACTGCAACACCCTGCCCCGCCGCGGCGAGACGCTGAGCGGCCACTACCACACCGGGCCCGGGGGCAAGGGTTTCAACCAGGCGGTCGCCGCCGCACGGGCGGGCGCGGACGCGACCTTCTTGTGTGCGCTCGGCGACGACGAAGGCGGGCGTCAGGCCCGCGCCCTGGCGACGTCCGACGGCATCACGCTGCGCGTGCACGACAGCGCCCAGCCCACCGGTACGGCCGGCATCTACGTCGACGCGGCCGGCAACAACACCATCGTCATCGGCGCGGGCGCGAACGGCGACCTCGGCGCGGCGTGGGTGGGCCGCCAGGCACCGGCCCTGGCCGGTGCGCGCATCCTGCTGGCGCAGCTGGAATCGCCGCTCGATGCGGTGCTCGAGGCGATGCGCCTGGCGCGCGCCGGCGGCACCACGACCATGCTCAACCCGGCGCCCGCGAACGCCGAATGCCTGCGCGAGCTGCTGGCCGCCGCCGACGTCCTGACCCCGAACGAGACCGAGTTCGCCGCGCTGCTCGAACGGCACACCAGCCACCGCATCGAACCCGACGCCATCGTCGGGACCGCCGATGCGCAGCTGCACCGCCTGTGCCGCACGCTGCTCCCGCGCGGCACGGTGGTGGTCACGCTGGGCGCCGCGGGCGCGTTCGTCTCGCATCGCGAGGACCTGCTGCGCGGAGATTCCGCCGCGTTCTACCGGGTGGCGGCGGAGCGGGTCGAGTCCATCGACACCACCGGCGCCGGCGACGCCTTCAACGGCGCGCTGGCGGCGTCGCTGGCCGGCGCACCGGGCACCGCGTTCGAACGGCATGTGCGTTTCGCCGGCCGCTACGCCGCGCAGTCCACCCTGGCCGTCGGCGCCGCCGCCGCCATGCCGCATCTGAGCGCGGCCGCCGCCTGAACCCGGGTGTCCGCGGGGCGCGGCCCGTGCGCCGGATCGGCGACAATGCCCGCCATGCAGATCGGCCCCTATCGCATCGAACCGAACGTGGTGCTGGCCCCGATGGCCGGGGTCACCGACAAGCCGTTCCGCCAGCTGTGCAAGCGGCTGGGCGCGGGGCTGGCGATGTCGGAGATGACGATCAGTGATCCGCGCTTCTGGCAGACCGAGAAATCGCGGCGCCGCATGGACCACGCCGGCGAGCCGGCGCCCGTGGGCGTGCAGATCGCCGGCACCGAACCGGCGATGCTGGCCGAGGCCGCGCGCTACAACGTCGACCACGGCGCGCAGATCATCGACATCAACATGGGCTGCCCGGCCAAGAAGGTGTGCAATGCCTGGGCCGGCTCGGCGCTGATGCAGGACGAGGCGCTGGTCGCACGCATCCTTGATGCCGTGGTGCGCGCCGTCGACGTGCCGGTGACGCTGAAGATCCGCACCGGCTGGTGCGCCGGGCACCGCAACGCACCCACCATCGCGCGCATCGCGGAAGACGCCGGCATCGCCGCGCTCGCGGTGCACGGGCGCACCCGCGACCAGCACTACACCGGCAGCGCCGAATACGACACGATCGCCGCGATCAAGGCCGCATCGGGAATTCCGGTGATCGCCAATGGCGACATCGACTCGCCGGAGAAGGCGCGGGCCGTGCTGCGCCACACCGGCGTGGATGCGGTGATGGTCGGCCGCGCCGCGCAGGGCCGGCCGTGGATCTTCCGCGAGATCGCGCACTTCCTCGCGACCGGCGACCGCTTGGCGCCGCCGACGCTCGAAGAGATCCGCGACATCCTGCTCGGGCATCTCGACGCGTTGCATGCGTTCTACGGCGAAGTCTCCGGCGTGCGCATCGCGCGCAAGCATCTGGGCTGGTACGCCAAGGACCGCCCCGAGAACGCCGCCTTCCGCAGTGTCGTCAATCGCGCCGAAACCGCCGATGCGCAGCGCGCGCTGACCCGCGAGTACTTCGATGCATTGATCGCCGGCGACCTCCGGCCGACGCTCGCGGCCTGATCCGCGCCGCGTGGCGCATCAGGGGCTGCCGACGGCCTCGCCGGTGCCGAGGCCCGGCGTCGCCGGCTCCTGCCAGATGCGCGCCCAGGTCGCGCTCCACGTATTGCCGATGTCCCGCGCCATCGGCGCCTGCACCGGGGGAATCGAGGTCCAGCCGGTGTCCGCGCGCTGCGCCACGTCGAACCGGAAGAAATAGTCCGGCTCGTTGCCCATGCGCAGGTCACTGAGCTGCAGCGTGCCGTCGATGACCTCGGCGCCCATGAAGCCGCGGTTGAACCATGCGAGCCGCTGCACGGCCGGCAGGTGCGCGCTCTCCTGCAGCGCCTCGACATCGGACCGGTAGGCGCTGAACCGCATCGGACCACGATCGGCGACCAGCGAACGGAAGCCTTCGACATAGCCCACGTCGGTCATCGCGACCACCCGCCACAGCAGGGTGTTGGCCGGCATCGGCACCGAGAAGCGCGGCGCATCGCCGAGGCCCAGCGCGACCAGTGCACGTTCGGCTTCGCGCTCGACCAGGGTCTTGGCGACCAGCGACCAGCCCAGATACGCCGTGCTCAGCACCAGGCCGGCGGTGATCGCGCGCTTGCCGAGCAGACGCGGACCGGCGCAGGCGGCCACCAGCACGCCGATCAGCAGCCATACCGTGTACAGCGGATCGATGATGAAGACGCTCGACCACATCGCCGGTGGCGGCGTGAACGGCCACAGCAGCTGCGTGCCGTAGACGGTGAACGCATCGAGCAGCGGATGCGTGACCAGGGCCAGCTGGATGGCCCAGAACCAGCGCGCCGGCGACGCGGCGACGCGCCCGTTGCCGAAGCGCCGGAACAGCCACCAGATCGCCGCCGCCACCAGCGGCAGGACGAGCAGCGAATGGGTGAGGCCGCGGTGCAGGGTCATGCGCAGCACCGGATCGTCGGTCATCAACGCCACCGGAATGCCGTCGAGGTCGGGCAAGGTGCCGAGTGCCGCGCCGGCCAGCAGGGCGGCGCGACGGTGCGCGGCCGGCACGGCGGCGGCGGCGACCGAGGCGCCGAGCACGATCTGGGTCAGTGAATCCATGGCGTTCTCTCGATAGAGCAGGCGCGGCCGACATGCCGCGCCATCGACCGGTGCGGCCCGGCGGCACGCCGCGAGGCCCGGCCGCGTGCGCCGCCCGGGCGTTGCGGAGGCCCGCCGCGCCCGGACGCCGGCGCCGGTGCGGGCAACGGCCGTCGAAGCCGACGCATCACGCTAGTGCAGGGTCACGTCGGCGCCGCGCCGGCCGCTGTCCGAGCGCCGGCGGTCGTTGCAGTAGGCGAGGATCTCGGGAATCGTGCCGATCATTTCCAGACGCTCCTCGAAGGCCGGCACCTCGTCGGCGTCCACGCCGACATCGCGGGCGTGGTCCTCGCTGTAGAGGCCGAGGCGCGACAGCATCGCGACATCCTCGGCGAGCGCCTCGTCGTCTTCGATCCAGGCATCCCAGGCGGTATCGGCCAGCGCGACGCCCGCGAAGAAGCCCTGGGCCCATTCGGCCCCTGCCGGAAACCCGACCAGCGCCTCGGGCAGGGACTCGGACGCAGGCGGGTCCTGCAGCTCGACTTCCGGAAACTGCACCAGCGGCATCAGCGGATCGTGCGCATTCGGGTCCCCGTCGTCCGGCGCCTCGTCGGGAACCGGCTGGGCGACACGCCAGGCGATGTGGTTCCACAGCGCGACGACGAGCGCCATGCGCCGCTGCGCCTCGTCGGCATCGCCGGGCGGCGGCCCGTCACCCCAGATCGCCTCCATGTACTGACCGGGCGACACCAGCGTCGGCCCGACCACCAGCGCCGACAGATAGCCGTCGAGCATTTCCAGCGACATGCCGCCGTGCGGCGCGGCGGTGGTTTCGAGCAGGGTTTCGAGCGCGTCGAGATCGGGTTCGGACATGGCAGGCATGGCCCGATTGTCGAGGCTCGGGTGTCCCGCCGCAATGACGACGCGGCCGCTTAACCGCCAGGCAACATCCTGCGGCCCAAGATGCGTACGACCGCGACGACGTGTATCATCCGCGGCCATCTTTTCATCCGAATATAGGGATATAGGCCTGATGTCCAGCTATCTCTTCACCTCCGAGTCGGTCTCCGAAGGCCATCCGGACAAGATCGCCGACCAGATTTCCGACGCGGTGCTCGACGCGATCCTGCAGCAGGACAAGCGCGCACGCGTGGCCTGCGAAACGCTGGTCAAGACCGGTGTGGCCATCGTGGCGGGCGAAGTCACCACCAGCGCCTGGATCGACCTGGAAGCGCTGACCCGCAAGGTGATCCTCGACATCGGCTACAACAGCTCCGACGTCGGCTTCGACGGCGAGACCTGCGGCGTGCTGAACCTGATCGGCAAGCAGTCGCCCGACATCAACCAGGGCGTGGATCGCAAGAAGCCGGAAGAACAGGGCGCGGGCGACCAGGGCCTGATGTTCGGCTATGCGACCAACGAGACCGACAGCTACATGCCGGCCGCGATCCACCTGTCGCACCGCCTCGTCGAGCGCCAGGCGCAGATCCGCAAGAAGAAGAACTCGACCCTTTCGTGGCTGCGCCCGGACGCGAAGTCGCAGGTCACGCTGCGCTACGAGGACGGCAAGGCGACCGCGATCGACGCGGTGGTGCTGTCGACCCAGCACGACCCGGGCATCAAGCAGAAGGACCTCATCGAGGCCGTTCGCGAGGAGATCATCAAGCCCGTGCTGCCGGCCAAGTGGCTGCACAAGGGCACCAAGTTCCACATCAACCCGACCGGCAAGTTCATCATCGGCGGGCCCGTGGGCGACTGCGGCCTGACCGGCCGCAAGATCATCGTCGACACCTACGGCGGCTGGGCGCGTCACGGCGGCGGCGCGTTCTCGGGCAAGGATCCGTCCAAGGTCGACCGCTCGGCCGCCTACGCCGCGCGCTACGTCGCCAAGAACGTCGTCGCCGCGGGCCTCGCCGACCGCTGCGAGGTGCAGGTGTCGTACGCCATCGGCGTGGCCGAGCCGACGTCGATCTCGGTGACGACCTTCGGCACCGGCAAGATTCCGGACGACAAGATCGAGAAGCTGATCCGCCGGCATTTCGACCTGCGGCCGTACGGCATCATCCAGATGCTCGACCTGATCCACCCGATGTACCAGCCGACCGCGGCCTATGGCCACTTCGGCCGCAAGCCGAAGGACTTCACCTACACCGACGGCGAGGGCAAGCAGGTCACCGCGACCGCGTTCTCGTGGGAGAAGACCGACCGCGCCGACGCCTTGCGCGCCGACGCCAAGCTGCGCTGAGCGCGGGCGACATCGCCGCACTCCGGACGGGCCGCCTCTGCGGCCCGTCTTCGTTCGGGTCCCGGCGGCACCGGGAATGCACGGCATCGCGTGGCGCCGCGCCGGTCTGCACGCGCCGTGCATCGCGCCGTCGCCATGCTGCGCAGGCGATGCGGGACCGATCCGCATCCCTGCCCGGAGCCTGTCCACGATGTCGCCCAGCTACGACGAGATGCACGACGCCAGCGGCGGCGTCCGCCCGCACTACGAGGCGTTCGATGCCTGGCTCGAAACGACCTCGTTCGACGAGGTCGCGCACAAGCGCCGCCAGGCGGAGATCTCGTTCCACCGCGTGGGCATCACCTTCTCCGTCTACGGTGAGGAATCGGGCAACGAGCGCCTGATTCCCTTCGACATCGTGCCGCGCATCGTGCCGTCCGCGGAATGGAAGATGCTCGAGGCGGGGCTGCGTCAGCGGGTGCATGCGCTGAACCTGTTTCTCGGCGACATCTACGGCGAACAGCGCATCCTCCGCGACCGGCGCATTCCGGCCGAACTGGTGCTCGACAACAGCGAGTACCGCAAGGAGATGCAGGGCCTGAAGGTCGCGGGCAACGTGTATTCGCACGTCTCCGGCATCGACCTGGTGCGCGCGGGCGACGGCGAGTACTACGTGCTGGAGGACAACCTGCGCGTCGCCTCCGGCGTGTCCTACATGCTGGAGAACCGGCGCATGATGGCGCGCCTGTTGCCGGAGCTGTTCGCCCGCCAGCAGATCGCGCCGGTCGACCGCTATCCCGACGCGCTGTTCGACATCCTGCGCGAATGCGCGCCCAGCGGCATCGACAATCCGGTGGTCGCGGTGCTGACGCCCGGCGCCGCGAATTCGGCCTATTTCGAGCACGCCTTCCTGGCCCAGCAGATGGGTGTGGAACTGGTGGAGGGGGCGGACCTGTTCGTGCAGAACGACATGGTCTACGCCCAGACCACGCGCGGCGCGCAGCGTGTGCACGTGATCTACCGCCGGATCAACGACGACTACCTCGATCCGACGGTGTTCCGGCCGGAATCGATGCTCGGCGTGCCCGGCCTGTTCGGCGCCTACCGCGCCGGCAACGTCACCCTGGCCAATGCCCCGGGCACGGGCGTGGGTGACGACAAGTCGGTCTATCCCTACGTGCCGGACATGATCCGCTACTACCTCAGCGAAGAGCCGATCCTGCACAACGTGCCGACCTGGCAATTGCGCAATCCCGACGACCTGCGCCACACCCTCGACCATCTGCCCGAGCTGGTGGTCAAGGAGGTCCACGGCGCGGGCGGCTACGGCATGCTGGTCGGCCCGGCGTCGACGCGGGCCGAAATCGAGGAGTTCCGCGCCCGCATCCTCGCCAATCCCGGCAACTACATCGCCCAGCCGACCCTGTCGCTGTCCACCTGCCCCACCTTCGTCGAAAGCGGCCTCGCACCGCGGCACATCGACCTGCGTCCCTACATCCTCAGCGGTCGCAGAATCCATGTCGTGCCCGGCGGCCTCACGCGCGTGGCGCTGCGCGAAGGCTCGCTGGTGGTCAACTCGTCGCAGGGCGGCGGGACCAAGGACACCTGGGTCATGGAGAACTGACGCGTGCTGTGCAGAACCGCCTACGACCTCTACTGGGTGGCGCGCCACATGGAGCGCGCCGAAAACACCGCACGCCTGCTCGACATGGCCCAGCGCATCGCGCTCTTGCCCGAGCGCCTGGACCGCGGCAAGGCCGCGGCGGCGGCGTGGCGGCGCGCGCTCGATTCGCTCGGCATCGTCGAGAGCTTCATCGCCGAAGGCCGCACCCTGGATGCGGAAGGCGTGGTGCAGCACCTGCTGCTGTCGCCGGAGAATCCGAACTCGATCTTCAACTGCATCCGCACCGCGCGCGAGAACGCCCGCGCGCAGCGCGTGGCGATCACCGGCGAGATGTACGAGGACCTCAACGCGTCCTGGCTCGAGGTCCGCCGCTTCGACGCCCAGCGCCTGCGTCACGACGGCCTCAGCACCACGCTGGAGTGGGTGAAGACACGTTCGGCCTCGTTCCGCGGGATCACCATCGGCACCCTGGGCCGCGGCGAGGGCTACCACTTCCTGCAGATGGGCACCTTCATCGAACGTGCCGACTGGTCGATCCGCCTGCTCGACATGATCGGCAGCGACGCCGAGCTGCCGGAGAGCGGCGAGGCGCGCGATGCCACCCAGTACTTCCAGTGGAGTGCGCTGCTGCAGTCGCTGTCGGCCTTCGAGACCTACCGGCGCACCTATCGCGAGTCGGTGAGTCCGGCCGGGGTGATCGCGCTGATGCTGCTCAACGGCGACAACCCCCGCTCGCTGCAGACCTGCGTCGGCGCGATCCACCAGATCCTGCAGACCCTGTCGGGCATCGAGTCGCTCGAAGTGGTGCGCCAGGCCGGTGCGCTGGCGGCGCAGTCGCGCTACGCGCGCATCGACGAGATCATCGCCGGCGGTCTCGAACCGTGGCTGCAGGACACGATGGCGCGCCTGGTCCGGCTCGGCAACGAGATCCATCGGCAGTTCATGACCACCGCGCCGTCGCGGCCTCCGGTCACCGGTCCACGCCAGACGCAATGGCAGACCAGCGGATGACGGGTGGGCGCGGCCGTGCGCAGCGTGCACAATTGGCGCCGGTTTCGTGTTCACCGGGTTGTACCGCGCCATGACTTATTGCATCGGGCTGAACCTCGACGAGGGACTCGTCCTGGCTTCCGACTCGCGTACGAATGCCGGTGTCGACCATATCCGCCGTGCGGGCAAGATGCGTGTGTTCGCCCGAGACGGCGAGCGCGTCATCGTCACCCTGTCGGCCGGCAATCTGTCGCTGACCCAGAACGTGCTCAATCTGCTCGAGCACCGCGCGATGCACGAGGCCGGCAGCCTGGGCATGCTCAATGCACGCTCGATGTTCCAGGTGGCGCAGATCGTCGGCGACGCGATGCGTGAGATCCGCGCGCGCGACGAAGCCTACCTGCGCGACAGCGGCATCGACCCGTCGGGCTCGTTCATCGTCGGTGGCCAGATCCAGGGCGAGGCGCCGCGCCTGTTCCTGGTCTACTCCGAAGGCAATTTCATCGAAAGCTCCGACGAGACGCCGTTCTTCCAGACGGGCGAGATCAAGTTCGGCAAGCCGATCCTCGACCGCGTGATCACCTCGAAGACCAGCCTGCTCGAGGCCAGCCAGTGCACGCTGGTGTCGTTCGATTCGACCATCCGCTCCAACCTCTCGGTGGGTACGCCGATCGATCTGCTGGTCTATCGCCGCAACAGCCTCAAGGTCGAGGTGCAGCGCCGCTACGAGGACGAGGACCCGTATCTCGCCGCGATCCGTGACAGCTGGAACAACAGCATGCGTCGCGCGGTTGCGGCGCTGCCCAAACCCGACTGGGCCTGAAGCCTACGTGCCGCGTCCGCGGCAGGATCCACGCGGGTGGTCGCCCGGCTGACGGCCAGACGCGGCCGCCGCGTATCGGATGCAGCCGCGGAGCATCCCGCGCACGCGGCGCCCGCGCCGTCGCATTGGACCGGACCTGCCGCCGCAGCGCGAGCCGCCGCGCCCGCGACGTCCACACCGCACGCCCAGCGTGCCGGCGCACCCGGTTCACGCCGTTCGCCGGCCCGCCCTGCGCCGCGCGGGCGCCGCGGCGGTGACGGCGCGCGCAGAGCCGTCACCGTACGCCGCGCTCAGCGCTCAGCGCGCAGCCGCCTCCGCAGGCCGGTGCTTCACATACCGCTCCAGCCACGCGTTGGTTTCGTAGAGCATGTGCAGCACCGATTCGCGTGCGCGATAGGCATGCGATTCCCGCGGCAGCATCACCAGGCGCGCGGTGCCCCCCAGGCCCTTGATCGCGGCGAACATGCGCTCGCTCTGCATCGGGAACGTGCCGGAGTTGTTGTCCTCTTCGCCGTGGATCAACAGGATCGGATCCTTGATCTGTCCGGCATAGTTGAACGGCGACATCTTCAGATACGTGTCCTGGGCCTGCCAGTAATTGCGCTCCTCGGCCTGGAAGCCGAACGGGGTCAGCGTGCGGTTGTAGGCGCCGCTGCGCGCGATGCCAGCGGCGAACAGGCGCGAATGCGCCAGCAGGTTGCCGGTCATGAACGCGCCGTAGGAGTGTCCGCCGATCGCGATACGCAGGCGGTCGGCCACGCCGCGGCGCACCACTTCGTCGATCGCGGCTTCGGCACTGGCCACCAGCTGTTCGATGTAGGTGTCGTTGGGCTCGGCCGTACCCTCGCCGATGATCGGCATCGAGACGTCGGCGAACACGGCGTAGCCCATGGCCAGGAACGCCTGCGGCCCCCAGTAGCCGACGGCGTTGAAGCGATAGGGCGAGTCGGTGACCTGGCTGGCCGCATCGGCGGATTTGAACTCGCCCGGATACGCCCACATCAGCATCGGCAGCGGGCCGTCGCGCGTCGCGTCGTAGCCGGCCGGCAGGTACAGCGTGCCGGTGAGGTCCACGCCGTCCTTCCGCTTGAAACGCACCAGCTCCTTCTGCACGTCGCGCAGCTGCGGCGTGGGATGGGCGAAGCGGGTCAGTGCGACGGGCTCGGCCGCACCGGCACCCAGATCGCGCACGTAGTAGTTCGCCGGTTCGGTCGGCGCTTCACGCGTGGTCAGCAGGCGCTTGGCGTCGGCGTCGAGCACGGCGGCCGGCGCCTCGTAGAACGGGGCCTCCGAGCGGAACAACCGCGTCGTCGTACCGTCGGCGAGATCCTGCCGGTCGAGGAACGGACGATCGCCCTCGTCCGAGGCGCCGTCGCCGATGCGGTAGATGCTGCTGCCGTCACCGGCGACGAGCAACCGTGGATTGCCGGCGGCGTCGGGCATCGTGACCGGCGTGCCGGGATCGGCGTAGCGGTCCTCGTACGAGCCCTCGCGCACCAGATGCGGAGCGGCCGAGCCGTCGGGCCGCAGGCGCCATTCGCGGATCTGGCGCGTGCGCCACCAGTATTCGCTGAGCAGGGCGAGGTCACCGGTGCCCCACTGGATGCCGGCATAGCGCATCGACAGTTCGGCCAGCGGCGTTGCCGCGGCTTGGAACGGCGCCGCCTGCATGTAGACGATGTCGCGCACCGCGGCCTCGCGCGCCGGATCGCCGCCGTCCTGCGCCTCCACCCAGACCAGCGTCGCCGGCGCGTCGCTGCGCCAGGCGACCGACCGCACGCCGGTCGGCACGGCATCGTTGCCCACCGGCAGGCCTTCGACCAGCGGCAGCCGGGCGACGGTGTGCCGCACCTGGCCGTCGATGTCGATCACGTCGATGCGCCGCGGAAAGCGCGTGTACGGCACCAGATAGGAGAACGGGCGCTCGATCTGCTGGCGCAGGAGGTAGCGGCCATCCGGCGACGGGCTGGCGCTGGTGGTCAGCGACGGTGGTCCGATCGGCGTCACCGTGCCGTCGAGGGTGATGCGCGCCAGCTGCACGGTCATGTAGTGCGCGAACACGCGCGCGTCCTGGTCGCTGCGCAGCAGGTCCTGGAAGGTGCGCAGCTGCTGCACGGTGCCGGTGGAGGCGGTTTCCTGCACGTTCGGGCCATCCGGCACGGTCAGCGACTGCGGCGCATCGCCCTGCCCGTCGGGCCGCAGCCGCACCAGCAGACTGCGACTGTCGGGCATCCACTCGAAGCCGTTGCCGATCACGGCATTGAGCGGCCGCGTGGTCAGCCGGCGGGCCTGGCGCGCGTCGACGTCGATCAGCCACAGCTCGACCCGGCCCGCAGCGGCGTCCACGTGACTGAAGGCCACGTGGCGCTGGTCCGGCGACCACAGGAACGAGGCCAGCGACAGCGGCTGCGGCAGTCCGGCGATCCGGATGTCGTCGCCACCGCCGACCGGCGCGAGCCAGAGGTCGGAGACGAACGAGAACCGGCTGGCCGCATAGGTCGCGGGATTGATGCGGATGCCGCCGAGCTTGAGTTCAGGCTGGGCGACGTCGGCGATGCCCGGCAGCGCCGGCGTCTGCAGGAACGCGGCCAGATCGCGCTTGGGTCCGAGCAGGAGCCGCGGCGCACGCGGGGCGTCGACGATGGCCTGCAGCGGCGCGGGCGGCAGCCGGTAGCCGCTGTCCGCGGTGTCCGGCGGTGCGGTCTGCGCGAGCGCCAGCCCGGGGACCAGCAATGCGCATGCGATCCAGCCCCAGCGCCTGCGCGCCGTCGTCGTATGTCGTTCCCGTGCCTGCATCGTCCCACTCCGTGACCACGGCGCGCCGCTGCGCACCCGACCCGCGACCTTAGCAGCGCGTGCCGCGACCACCGCCGTCCCAGAGGTCATGCCCGCGGCCATGCCCGGCCGGCACGCCGCGTCGCCGGCGGACCTTCTCGCCCCAGGCGGTCCGGACGCGCCCGGGCCGGCGTCGGCGGGACGGTCCCCGGTCAGCGTCCGCGCGCCGGGCTGCGATAGAATGCCCGCCTGCCCCGCCGAGGGGCGCTGCGACCGGTTCGCCCGCGGAGTCCATTCGCGGTCAGGACGGCCAGGCTCGGCGTGGTGTTCCTGCGACAACGGCGCCCGTAACGCGAATGCCCGATCGGCATTCCACTACGGAGCACAGCATGAACGCACAGATGAAGACGTTTTCCACCGACGGCGACTACAAGATCGCCGACATCGGCCTCGCCGACTGGGGCCGCAAGGAGATCGACATCGCCGAGCACGAGATGCCGGGCCTGATGTCGATCCGCAAGAAGCACGCCGCGAACCAGCCGCTCAAGGGCGTGCGCGTGACCGGCTCGCTGCACATGACGATCCAGACCGCGGTGCTGATCGAGACGCTCAAGGACATCGGCGCCGACGTGCGCTGGGCGTCCTGCAACATCTTCTCCACGCAGGACCACGCGGCCGCCGCGATCGCAGCAAGCGGCACGCCGGTCTTCGCATGGAAGGGCGAGACGCTGGAGGAATACTGGGACTGCACGCTGGACGCGCTGAGCTTCCCCGACGGCAACGGCGGCCTGATCGGCCCCGAACTCGTCGTCGACGACGGCGGCGACGTCACCCTGCTGATCCACAAGGGCTACGAGCTGGAACAGGCCGACGAGAGCTGGGTCAACAGCACCGGCGGCAGCCACGAGGAGCAGGTCATCAAGGCACTGCTCAAGCGCGTGCGCAGCGAGCGTCCGGACTTCTGGACCCGCACGGTCGCCGAGTGGAAGGGCGTCTCCGAAGAAACCACCACCGGCGTGCACCGCCTGTACCAGATCGCCGAGGCCGGCAAGCTGCTGGTGCCGGCGATCAACGTCAACGACTCGGTCACCAAGTCGAAGTTCGACAACCTCTACGGTTGCCGCGAGTCGCTGGCCGATGGCCTCAAGCGCGCGATGGACGTCATGCTGGCCGGCAAGGTCGCCGTGGTCTGCGGCTACGGCGACGTGGGCAAGGGCTCGGCGGCGTCGCTGCGCGCCTACGGCGCCCGCGTCGTGGTCACCGAGATCGACCCCATCTGCGCGCTGCAGGCGGCGATGGAAGGCTACGAGGTCACCACGATCGAAGAGACCCTGGGCCGCGGCGACATCTACGTCACCACGACCGGCAACAAGGACATCATCACCGTCGAGCACATGCAGGCGATGAAGGACCAGGCCATCGTCTGCAACATCGGCCACTTCGACAACGAGATCCAGGTCGATGCGCTCAAGGCGCTCAAGGGCGTCGAGAAGATCAACATCAAGCCGCAGGTCGACAAGTACGTCTTCGGCAACGGCAACGCGATCTTCCTGCTGGCCGACGGCCGTCTGGTGAACCTGGGCTGCGCCACCGGCCATCCGAGCTTCGTGATGTCGAACTCGTTCGCCAACCAGACCCTCGCGCAGATCGACCTGTGGGAGAAGAAGGACACGTACGAGAAGAAGGTCTACATCCTGCCCAAGCATCTCGACGAGGAAGTGGCCCGCCTGCACCTCGAGAAGATCGGCGTGAAGCTGACCAAGCTCACGAAGGACCAGGCCGATTACCTCGGCGTGCCGGTCGAAGGCCCGTTCAAGCCGGATCACTACCGCTACTGAGTGCGGCGCGTCGCCGCGCAGGAAACGGGCGCCTCACGGCGCCCGTTTTTTTTATGTGTTCAGCGCACGACGCGGGCGCGCAGCGCTTGCCACAGGCGCTGCCGCGCTTCGAACACGCGCAACCCCAGCAGGAACGCGCTCAGCCACACCAGGCCTTCGGTCGCCACCGCCGCCGCTGTGACCAGCACGAGCCGCGTACCGCGATCGACGCCCAGCGCCAGCCCCACCGCGAGCGCGATCCACGCCAGCAGGCAGACCACCCCACCGAGCGCGATCCAGCGCCACGGCCGGCGCACCCGGCTCCGGGGCGCGCTCATTCCTCACCCCGCAGCGCCGCCAGCGCGGCACGATCGAGATAGCGGCCGTCGAGCACCAGCGCGTGCGCATCGCGGGCCCGCGCCAGATCGGCCAGCGGGTCGCCGTCGAGCACCAGCAGGTCCGCCTCGTAGTCGACCGCGATCCGGCCCAGCCGCTCGCCGGCGCCGAGTGCATCGGCCGCGTCGACCGTGCCGGCGCGCAGGATCCGTGCGTTCGGCACGCCCGCCTCGGCCAGCAGCGCGATCTCGCGATGCAGGCTGATGCCCGGCGCGATCCACGGGTTGCTCATGTCGGTGCCCAGGGTCATCCGCGCGGCGCCGGCGTACAGACGTGCCGCCATGCGCTGGATCTTCGGCCACACGGCCCGGGCACGCTCGAAGTCCCCGGGCTCCCAGCCCAGCGCGAAGGTGAAGAACGTCTGCCAGTTCGCCAGCAGGCGGGGATGCGCATAGCGTTCGGCATCCTGCAGGTACGCGCTGTCCGGCTGGTCCTGCACAAAGGCCGCGTGGAAGGCGACGAGGGTGGCGTCGAAGACCGGGCGATGGCGGTCGAACGCCGCGACCAGGCGATCGGCCTCGGGGCCGTCGGGATCGAAGCGCTCCCACCATTCGAAGAAGGGATAGGTGCCCGGGCGACGCGATGCGCGATAGGCCTCGGCGTCGGCGGGCGCCAGCAGATCGGGGCTGACGGGCATCAGATGCACCAGGCCATCCAGCCCCATCGCCAGCGCGTCGGTCCAGGCGACGTCTTCGAGATGCGCCACCGCGGGGCGGCCCTGTGCATGCGCCGCGTCGATGCCGGCCTGCAGCAGCTCCGGCGACAGGCCGGTGTAGAGCTTGATCCAGTCGGCACCGGCTTCGACCTGGGCGCCGACGGCGCGACGCACATCGTCGGCCGTGGCGACGGCCGTGGCCAGCCCGGGCACCTCGGCATCGTTGAGCACCGGGCCGGCATCGAAACTTTCGGGCCCGGTGAGCGCGCCCGCGGCGCGCCGCGTCTCGTAGCGCGCCGCAGCCGCGAGATCGCCGGCGGGGTTGCGGATCGTGGTGACGCCGAAGCCGACCAGGCGCGCGGCGTTGTGCTCGGCGATGGCGTCGTCGGGCAGTGCTTCCATGACGATCGCATCGCCGTCCTGGCGCACGACCAGCGGCCCGAGCGACAGATGGGCATGCATGTCGATCAGGCCGGGCATGAGATAGCGGCCCGCCAGCGGCACCACCTCGGCGTCGCGCCTGCATGCGCGGGCGCCCGGCCGGGTGATCGCGGCGATGCGGCCGTTCTCGATCCGCACGCAGCGCGGCGTGCCGCTCCGCCCGCGCTCGACATCGACCACGCGAACGCCGTCGAGCGCGAGCGCGCCCGCCGCGGCCTGCGCGGGCAGCACGGCCACGCAAGTCAGCAGACCGGCGAGGGACCATGGAATGAGAGGATGCATCGACAACTCCTGGGGTGGGTGTACCCGGTTCAGTCGTCGGGGGTGGCACATTTCTTACGCCGTCCCGGGATCGCGATGCCGGTGTAAGAAATCCGTACCCGGCGACGACTGTCGTCTCGACACATCCATCCGCCCGATCCCATGCCGCCATCCTGGTCCCAGGTCCAATCGCTCCACCCCCAGCTCTGGCGCGCGGTATGCGGCTATGAACTCAACCCCGCCCTGCGCGACGAACTGATGCAGGACGTGTTGCTGGCGGTCTGGCAGGCATTGCCGACCCTGCGCGACCACGACCGCCTGCTGCCGTTCGCGCTGCGCGTCGCGCACAACCTGGGCGCCAGCCACGTGCGCTCGGCGACCCGCAGCCCGCCCCCTGTCCCCCTGGATCTGGAGGGACACGACACCGCCGACCCGACGACGGTGGCCGACGCCGACCGCGCACGCAGCGAATGGCTGTTCGAGGCACTCGGCACCCTGCCGCTGCCACTGCGGCAGCCGCTGATGCTGCAGCTCGAAGGTTTCGACTACGGCGAGATCGCCGAGCTTCTCGGCCTCTCGATCGAAAACGTCGGTGTGCGCCTGCACCGCGCCCGGCACCAGCTCAAGACCCTGCAAGCCCGCGAGGAGACCACGCCGTGACCGATTTCGACGATCTGATGCGGAGTGCGTGGCAGGCCACGCAGCCGACCACCGACTCCGCGGCCCTGGTGCGGCGCGTACGCCGCCACCAGCGCTTGCACCGGCTGCGGCGCGCACTGGAGATCGCGGTCACCCTGGCCGCGGTGGTGATCCTGCTGCGGCCGCTGGCAGGCGCCGCGCTCACGCCTGCGTACTGGCTGGTGATGCCGTTCTTCGCCGTCTACATGCCGGTGGTCTGGTGGTTGCTGCTGCGCGCGCCGCGGCCACGTGCGGACGCCGCGGCGCTGGACGGCGCCACCTACGCGCAGGTGCGTCTGTCGCAACTGCGCGCCGGCCTGCGCGAACTGCGCATCGCACGTCTCACCGCCGCGGCGCTGCTGGCTTACGCCCTGCTCGCGCTGGCCGCCGCCACCGCGCTCGATGCCGGCCCGTGGCAATCCGCCGCCGGGCGTCTGCTGCTCTATGCGGTCGGCTGCGCGGCGCTGACCTGGGCGATCGCGCGCGCCCGTCGCCGCCGCTACCGCACCGAATACCGCGCGATGCGCCGGCTCGCCGGCCCGCGCTGAGCGCACCCGGGATCACGCGCGATCCCGGGGGTCGGAACGCACCGGGCACCCGACCAGGCGCGGTCGACCGCGCGCTAGGGCCGCCAGTTCGCGTTGCGCTCCCAGAAGTCCACACTGCGCCGGTAGGCCTCCCGGTCGAGCGGGACACCGGAGCCGCCCTCCTCCACGCCCAGCGCGTTGCGCAGCATCGTGATCGGGGCCATCGGGATCTCGTCCGGCTCGGCGGTGTAGATGCAGCCCACGACGCCCCAGTCGGCGTCGATCGGGGCGCCTTCCTTTGCCAGCTGCGCGGCGCTGTAGAGAATCACCACGAGGTATTCGGCGCGGGGCGGCTCCACGCCTTCGAACCAGCGCACCAGCACCGGCAGCTCCGCGCTGTTGCGGGCCTCGTAGCCCGAGCGCAGCAAATGCCGGTTGGCCTCGGTGATGGGCACGGTGAGACACCGCGTCGAGGTCCAGTTGCGGTGCACGTGCAGCTTGCAGAACGGCGCGTAGCCGTCGAGTACCGCATGCGGTGTCTCGCTGTTGAGATGCGCCTCGAACTGCTCGGGCGTGATGTCCTGGATGGTGTTGCCGCGCGGCGTGCGCGGAAACAGGCGCGGGCGGGCGAACGGCGTGAGGACGATGGACATCGGACGGTCGTCTGCGGGCGCGACAGCGTAGCGCGAAGCCGTTCGGTATACGCGCGCGGAGCCGGCGCCGCGCGCCGATCCCCGTGCGAGGCATGCGCCGGACGAACCGCGCCCCGTGCGCACCACCCGACGGCCATCGTCGGCGGCTGTGCTCATGCCGTCGCGGCGGTGGGGCAGCCCACGTGGTGTCGAGCATGCGGCCGCACGCCGGGACGATGGCGCGATGCCCGCGCGTGGCGCCGACGACGCGGTACCGGGCACCCCTGTCGACCCGCTCCGCGGCCGGCTCGTGCGGCCCGCGTGTCGAACAGCGGGCGGCCGGCCCGCGAGCAGCCCGACGGCGCGCCCGCAGCGCGCCCGTGCCCACGGCGCGACGAGCCGCCGGGGTCTCGAGGAGTTTCCCCCCTGAATTCTCGGGACCGGAAGCGATGGCGCAGCGCCGTCGGGCGCGTGGCGCGCTGCGCACGGCCGCCTCGCGACTGCACATCCGGCGCACTCCCGACACCCACACATCCATCGCGATCAAGCGATACAATCGGCCGCAGTCCGTCGCCGCAGGCCGCGCATGCTTCCGCTCAGCTTCGAGTTCTACCCGCCCAAGACCGAGGACCAGCGCATCCAGCTGGACCGCACGGCGAAGAAGCTCGCCGCGCACGCGCCCGAATACGTCTCCTGTACCTTCGGTGCCGGCGGTTCGACGCTCAGTCACACCCCCGAGACCGTGCGCCGCCTCAAGCAGCACCACGGCTTCGATGCGGTGCCGCACCTGTCCTGCGTGGGTGGCAGCCGGGAGGAGATCCGCGAACTGCTCAAGCTCTACCGCGCCATCGGCTGCACGCGGATCGTGGCACTGCGCGGCGATCTGCCGTCGGGCATGGGGCATCCCGGCGATCTGCGTTATGCGTCCGAGCTGGTCGCCTTCATCCGGAGCGAGTTCGGGGACCGGTTCCGCATCGAGGTGGGCTGCTATCCGGAGATCCACCCCCAGGCCGACGATGCCCGCGCGGACCTGCGCCACTTCAAGACCAAGGTCGACGCCGGCGCGGATGCGGCCATCACCCAGTATTTCTACAACGCCGACGCCTACTTCCACTTCGTCGACAGCGCGCGCCGGGCCGGGATCGACATCCCGATCATCCCCGGCATCATGCCGGTCTCGAATTTCAGCCAGCTGCGCCGGTTCTCCGACGCCTGCGGCGCCGAGATTCCGCGCTGGATGCAGCGGCAGATGACCGCCCACGGCGACGATGCGGACGCCATCCGCGAACTCGGGGCCGACATCGTGGCCGGCCTGTGCGAACGCCTGATCGCGGGCGGCGCGCCGGCGCTGCACTTCTACACGCTCAATCTCGCCCGGCCCACGCAGACCGTGCTCGCCCGTCTGGGCTGAACACGGTGCGGCGCCGGCTGGTCGGCATCCGCGTCACCGGCTAGGCTGCGGCGATGTCGCGCCTTCCGACCTGGTTCCTGCTTTCCGCACTGCTCGCCGGCGCGGCGGCAGTGCCGATGTCCGCCCAGGCGCAGGTGCGCCGCTGCGTCGGTCCCGACGGCGGTACCGTCTACACCGATCGCGCCTGCAGCGCGGTCGGCGCGTCGAATTCGCTGGCCGAGCGCCCACGCGGCCAGGCCCCCGCCTATCGCGGCGGCTGCCAGCGCCAGCTGCGCGGCCTGATCCAGGAAATGAGCCACGCCATCCACAGCGGCGACACCAACCGCCTGGTCACCCTGTACCACTGGCGCGGCATGAGCCAGCGCAGCGGGTATCAGGTGCTGGACCGTCTCGATGCGATCGCCCAGCAACCCCTGCTCGACATCACCGCGCAGCGGCCCGCGCCGCCGGTCACCGCCGCGTCGACGCTGCCGTTTGCCAGCTGGACGAGCGCGCGCGACAGCCAGACCGCCGCGCCCGAGCGTCCGCCGACCTCGCTGCGTGTCGACCAGGCCGGGCCCGGCGGCAGCGGCACGCGGCAGACGGTGTTCTCCCTGCACCGGCACCTCGGGTGCTGGTGGGTAAGCCTCTGAGCGGACGGCCCGTTCGCCACGGCTGCAGACACGCGCGCCGCAAGGCGCTGGCGGCGCGGTCGGGAGAAGCCCCGGCCGTTGCGCGAATCCGCCGCCGCGGGCCGCGACTTCGCCCGCAGACGTCGTCCGCACGGCGCTTGGCGCGCATCGCACACCGGCGCGCATCGCGGTGTCGGAGCTGCGGACGCGCCCGGCTGCCCGGCATCGCGCACCGGTCGACGCGTTGGCCGCGCGCCGGCGTCAGCCCGGCCGGAACGACAACGTCGCGACCACGCCTCGCACCGCGCCCGGCACCACGCGCACCTGCCAGCCGTACAGGGCGCAGAGCCGGCGCACGATCGACAGGCCGATGCCGCCGCCCTGCGAATGTTCGGCGTGAGTGCCGCGGTAGCCGCGCTCGAACAGGCGCGCGGCGTCCTCGGCGCTGAGCCCGGGGCCGCTGTCGGCCACTTCGACACTGCGATCGCCGAGCCGCACGACCACCTCGCCCGCCTGGGTGTACTTGATCGCATTGCCGACGAGGTTGCCCAGCGCCACGGTCACCGCGGATTCCGGGGCATCCACGACCAGCGGTCCGTCGCCCTCCAGACGCAACTCCAGCGGCTTGCCGACGAGTTGCGGCCGGTGCGCGTCGAACAGCTGTTCGACCACGCGACCGACATCGGTGGCGCCGTGCCCGCGCTCGTTGCGCGAGAGTAGCAACAGCGCGCTGATCAGATCCGTGCACTGCTGTTCGGCGCGCTGGATGCGCAGCAGGCGCGTGCGGGTCTTGTCGTCGAGATCCGGGCGCGACAGCAGCAGTTCCACCGCGCCCTTGATCACCGCCAGCGGCGTGCGCAATTCGTGGCTGACGTCGGCGTTGAACTCGCGGTCGCGCTGGACCACCTCGGTCAACCGGAACGCGTAGTCGTCGAGCGCACTCGCCAGCTGGCCGACCTCGTCATCGGGGAAATGCGGCGCCAGCGCCTCGGGCGTCGAGGAGTCGCCCGAGCTGCGCAGCCGATTGGCCAGCGCCGACACCGGACTCATCACCCGCGACGCCGACCACCAGCCGATCAGCAGCGACAGCAACGACACCAGCACCACCGAGCCGAAGATCGCACGCTGGAACTGGGTGGCGCCGCGCATGGTCTCGCTCATGTCGTAGGCGAGGAAGAACCACTCGTCGGGCGTCTTGCGCACCGCGAGCTTGTACATGAAGGGCGTGCCGTCCTCGTCGATGCCGCTGAGGTTGTGGATGCCGTCGCCGAGCTCGTACCAGTCGGGCTGGTCGCGCCGCAGCTCCTCGAAACGCTCGCGCTTCACCACACGCGCGCGGATCTGCTCCAGCGGCACGGCCGGATTGCGCAACGGATCGACGTAGTAGCGCCGCGCGTACTCGTCGATGTTGCGGTTCATCAGATCCTCGACCAGCGTGTTCTCGACGCGATCGCGTGCCTCCTGGGTGAGGAAGGCGAACAGCGTCGTGAGCCCGAGGCCGAGCAGCAGGAACGACAGGATGATGCGGCTGCGCAGCCGCCTGCGGTAGCGCCGCGCGCGCGTGCGGGCCGGGCGGCCCGGCGCGACCTCAGTTCGCCGCATCCGGCACCGCGATGCGGTAACCGATGCCGTGACGGGTCTGGATGTACGGCGTGTCGAAGGGCTTGTCGACCACGGCGCGCAGGCCGTGGATGTGCACGCGCAGCGAATCCGAATCCGGCAGTTCCTCGCCCCACACGCGGGTTTCCAGTTCCTGACGCGTGACCACGGCCGGCGACGCCTCCATCAGCGACTGCAGGATCTTCAGCGCCGTCGGGTTGAGCTGCAGCAGCTTGCCGCCGCGGCGCACTTCCAGCGTGTCGAGGTTGTATTCCAGCTCGCCGACGTCGAGCACGCGGGTGTGGTTGCCCTTGCCACGCCGCGACAGCGCGTTGAGCCGCACTTCGACTTCCTGCAGTGCGAACGGCTTGACCAGATAGTCGTCGGCACCGGAATCGAAACCGGCCAGCTTGTTGTCCAGGCTGTCGCGCGCGGTGAGCATCAGCACGGGCGTCTGCTTGCGTGCGTCGTTGCGCAGCTTGCGGCACACCTCGAGGCCGTCCATGCCCGGGAGATTGAGGTCGAGCACGATGGCATCGAAATCGTGGACCACCGCCAGGTGCAGGCCGGTCACGCCGTCGGCGGCAAAATCGACGGTGTGGCCGCGGTCTTCGAGGTAGTCCCCCAGATTGGCGGCGATGTCCTGGTTGTCTTCAATGACGAGGATGTGCATGAGGAGTCGGGTCTCTGGTGATTCGGATGCACGCCGCGGCGAGGCGACATGGTACAGCGGCGCATCCTTCCATGAACGGCGTCGCGGCCGCGCATACAAAAAGACCCGGACGTATCCGTCCGGGCCGAAGGAGGTTTGCCCCGATTGCCGTCATCCGCCGCGCCCCCGGCCGAAGCCGGGGTGGAGAGAGTGCGTGCGTCTTCCGGATGTGCAGGTTAGCGCCGCGGAGCGTTGAAATTCGGAAACAAAATGTTCAGTTTCCGTTCGAGACCGGTCGGCGCCGGCGCGGCCGGGCTACCGGCCTCACGTGGGCCGCCAGGTGCTCGACGATGCCCCCGGCGATGTCCAGTCCCGTCGCCGCTTCGATGCCCTCCAGGCCCGGCGAGGCGTTGACCTCGAGGACCAGCGGCCCGCGCGCGGAGCGGATCAGGTCGACGCCTGCGATTCCGAGTCCCACCACCTTGGCCGCGCGCACCGCCACCGCACATTCGTCCGCCGTCGCCTCGACCGCGGTCGCGATCCCGCCCCGATGCAGATTCGAACGGAAGTCGCCGGCGGGCGCCTGACGCTGCATCGCGCCGAGCACCCGGTCGCCGACGACGAAACAGCGCAGGTCGGCGCCTTGCGCCTCGGCGATGAACTCCTGCACCAGGAAGTTCGCGTACAGCCCGCGCAACGCTTCCACCACGCCGCGCGAGGCCGACGGTTTCTCGGTCAGCATCACGCCGGCACCCTGCATGCCCTCGTTGAGCTTGATCACGTGCGGCGGCGGGCCGAGCATCGCCAGCAGATCGTCGGTGTCGTCGGGGTTGTCGCCGAACACCGTGACCGGCAGCCCGATGCCCTCGGCCGCCAGCAGCTGGTGGCAACGCAGCTTGTCGCGCGCGCGCGCGAAGGCGGCCGAGGGATTGGGCGCGTAGCTGCCCATCTGCTCGAACTGGTGCAGCACCGCGTTGCCGTAGCGCGTGACCGAGGCGGCGAAGCGCGGAATCACCGCATCGTAGGCCTCGATCGGCTTGCCCTTGTAGCGCATCGCGAACCCATCGCTGCTGATGCGCATGTAGCAGCGCAGCGGATCGAGCACGCGCACCGTGTGCCCGCGCTGCCGCGCCGCCTCGACCAGCCGGCGAGTGGAATAGAGCTTGGTGTTACGGGACAGGATCGCGAGCTTCATCGACGCACCGGGTCAGGCGACACACCGCAACGAAAAAACGGCGACACCCGTGCACCGGTGTCGCCGTCCGATTCGAACCAAACGCGGATTGGAGCGGGTGATGGGAATCGAACCCACGCTAGCAGCTTGGGAAGCTGCAGTTCTACCATTGAACTACACCCGCACAGGCGGCCAGTCTATGCCGGCCCCGCGCGCCTTGGCAACGCCGCCGGGGCGGCGCTGCCGGACGCGGTGACGGTCAGAAACCGGCGCTGATCGTCGCGAACGCGGTGGTGTGGCTGCCGCCCTTCTGGCCGACGGTGAGGCTGGCGCCGATGTTGGCGTCGAAGCCGAACAGCGTCGTCTGCGTGCCCAGCGTCGCGGTGGCGTAGCTGGTGTCGTAACCACGTGCGGGCACGGCGTAGGGCAGCGTCGACGGCAACGATTGCGCCTGCGCGAACGCCTGGGTCGGCGCGTCCTCGAACTCGCGGTCGATGGTGAGCCGCGCATACGGACGGAAGCTGTCGCTCGCGGCGTAGGCGAACTGCCAGCCGGCGCTGCCGATCAGCGAGTCGATGTCCTGCGACGGATAGGCCAGCGAGCTCGACACCGTCGGATCGCTCTCGGCGAAGCCGTCGACTTCGATGCGCTGCGCAACCAGCGACAGCACCGGACCGTGCTGCAGCGCGCCGGTGCCGAAGTTCCAGCCGGCGCCGATCGCCGCGGTCACGTTGCTGCCGTCGGCCTGGCCGGAATGCACCCGGGTCACCGGGCCGATCTGCACGGTGCGGTCGGTGTCGAAGTCGAGCCAGGTGTAGCTCAGCTGCGCGTTGACCCAGGCGCCGCTGTCGGCGCGCCAGCCGACGAAGCCGCCCACGGTCGCCTCGGTCTGGTCCCAACTGCCGCGACGCAGGCCCCAGTCGTTGCCCTGCTTGCCGTAGCCGACGAGGCCACCGAACGTGGTGTTGCCCGAGGTCCAGTCCAGCCCCGCCGTCAGCGCCGGGCCGACACCGTCGTAGGCGTCGCCGTTGTCGTAGCGCTGCATGTCGGCGCGCACGTCGGCCCACCAGCTGCGGCCCTCGCTGCGCGCCGGTGCCAGGCTCAGACGGTTGTTGATGCGGTCGGCGCGGGCGCGGCCGGTCACCGTCGCCGACTGCGGCAGCACCGCGATCTGCTGCGGACCGTCGATCATCGCGATCGCGAGGTCGGCGATCATCTCGTGTGCACGGCTGGCCGGATGCACGCCGTCGGCGAACAGATAGGTATCGGCGGCCGAAGGCGTGACGAACGAGTTGGGGTTGCAGAACAGCGAGGAGTCTCCCGCCGGTGCCGGCTGCATGCGGCAGGCCGGCGAGGTCACGTTGGCGAAACCGTAGAGCGACGGATTGGCCACGACCTCCTGCAGGAAGTGGAAGGTGTCGACCGGAATCACCCGCAGGTTCTGCCCGGCCAGGCCGGCGTAGAGCGCGGTGTTGTAGGTGTTGGCGAGCGCCGTGCCCTGGGCCATGCCCACCGCACCGCCGGCGCGCGAGCCCGGGGTCAGGCCGATGTCGGGAATCGAGGGCACCAGCACATAGCGGGCCCCGGCGCCCTGCAGCGTCCCCACCAGCCCGACCTGGGCGGTCACCGCCGCGCCGATGATCTGCTGGGCCTGGGCCGGGTTCGCCTGCACGGCGAAGAGATCGTTGGCGCCGCCCCAGACGGTGTAGAGCGCGTTGGGATCGGCGCGGCCACCGTTCGCCGCCAGATAGCGGTTGGCCTGGGTGACCAGCGACGGGATCGGGCCCAGCCCGCCCGTGGTGTCCACGCCCACGCGTGCGCCGCCCGCGGCGTAGTTGTCGCCGGTCTGGCCGTTGCCGTTGGCATCGGCGCGGGTGCCGTAACGATCGGCGACGCGCTCGGACCAGACCAGGTTCGGGTTGGTGGTGAAGCGGCCGAGGATCGCGCCCGAGGGGCCGATCGTGCGCACGATGACGGGACGGAAATAGCCTGAGTCGGTCAGGCTGTCACCGAAGAAGACGGTGCGCGAAAAGGTGTCGTCGGCGAATGCGGGAGCGGTGGCGGCTGCGGCGAGCGCGACGGCGAGGGCGGCACGAAGGGGCCTGGACGGCATTGCTGGTTTCTCCGGGTGTCGTGAGGGCGGGCGATCATAGGAAAGCCCGCGTCCGCAGTCCCGTACGGGACCGCATTGCGGAATGCTCCCACGCCCTTGGCTGCAGCGGCACGCCGCACTGCGGCATCGCGTGCATGCCGGGCCCGCAGCGGAGACAATCACCGCATGGACATCCAACTCAACGGCGACACGCTGACCATCCCCCCCGGCACCACCGTCACCGCCCTGCTGGCCGCGCAGGGGCTGGCCGGGCGCCGGGTCGCGGTCGAGGTCAACGGCGCGATCGTGTCGCGCAGCCAGCACGCCGACCACGTCCTCGCGGACGGGGATCGCGTGGAGGTCGTCCACGCGCTCGGCGGCGGCTGAGCCGGCCGTCGTCCCCGTACGTCCGGATCGCGGCGCGGGCCAGGCCGGGCCGGCTGACCGGCCCAGCAGCGTCCGCACGGCGCAGATGCCGGCGGAGCACGGACCCACGCCGTCTTCCATGCCGCGGCGACCGCACGCCCGCGTTCCATGCAGGGCCGCGGATGGCCACGCCCGCGTCCGACGACGCATCGCCCACCCGCTTCGGCGATAATCCCGCGATGAACACCGCATCCCCCGCAGACACCGGCCTCGTGATTGCCGGTACGACCTATACCTCCCGCCTGCTGACCGGCACCGGCAAGTTCAAGGATCTCGACGAAACCCGCCAGGCCACCGAGGCCGCAGGTGCGCAGATCGTCACTGTGGCGATCCGCCGCACCAACATCGGACAGACCCCGGGCGAGCCCAACCTGCTCGACGTGCTGCCGCCGGACCGCTACACGATCCTGCCCAACACCGCCGGCTGCTACACCGCCGAAGACGCGGTGCGCACCTGCCGCCTCGCGCGCGAGCTGCTGGACGGCCATGCCCTGACCAAGCTCGAAGTGCTGGGCGATGCGCGCACGCTGTTCCCCGACGTGGTGCAGACGCTCAAGGCCGCCGAGCAGCTGGTCAAGGACGGCTTCCAGGTCATGGTCTACACCTCGGACGATCCGATCCTGGCCAAGCGCCTCGAGGAGATCGGCTGCGCGGCGGTGATGCCGCTGGCCGCGCCGATCGGCTCGGGCCTCGGGATCCAGAACAAGTACAACCTGATCGAGATCATCGAGAACGCCAAGGTGCCGATCATCGTCGACGCCGGCGTCGGCACCGCGTCCGATGCCGCGATCGCGATGGAGCTGGGCTGCGACGGCGTGCTGATGAACACCGCGATCGCCGGTGCGCGCAATCCGGTGCTGATGGCCAGCGCGATGCGCAAGGCCGTCGAAGCCGGACGCGAAGCGTTCCTCGCCGGTCGCATTCCGCGCAAGCGCTTCGCCAGCGCGTCGTCGCCCGTCGACGGCCTGGTGGGCTGACGCGTCCGGCATGACCGATCCGTTCTCCAGCAGCGGGGCCAAGGCGCCGGCCAAGCCGTTCACCGTCACCGCGGGGCGGCGCGAGGTACGCAGCTTCGTGCTGCGCCAGGGGCGGTTCACGCCGGCGCAGCAGCGCGCGTTCGATGCGGCGTGGCCGCAGCTCGGCCTCGACTACACCGGTGCGCCGCGGGATTTCGATGTCGTGTTCGGGCGCCAGGCGCCGCGGATCGTCGAGATCGGCTTCGGCAACGGCGAGGCCCTGCGCTTCTCGGCCGCGCAGGATCCGGCGCGCGACCACATCGGCATCGAGGTGCACGCGCCGGGCGTGGGCCGGGTGCTCAACGCGCTTACGGCCGACGGCGCGCGCAACGTGCGGGTCTATCACCACGACGCGGTCGAGGTCCTGAGCCACGAGATCGCCGACGGCGCGCTCGACGAGATCCGCATCTACTTCCCGGACCCCTGGCACAAGAAGCGCCACAACAAGCGGCGTCTGGTGCAGCCGGAGTTCGCCGCACTGCTGGTGCGCAAGCTCGGCGCCGGCGGCCGCCTGCATCTGGCCACCGACTGGGCCGACTACGCCGAGCAGATGTGGGACGTGCTCGACGCCACGCCCGGCCTGCGCAATCGCGCCGGCGCCCGTGGCCACGTGCCACGCCCCGCCTGGCGGCCGCAGACCCACTTCGAAACCCGCGGCCAGAAGCTCGGACACGGGGTCTGGGATCTGATCTATGACCGGGATTCGGGATAGGGGATTCGGGATTGGAACAGGCGCCCGGCTGCTCGCTCGCATCGCACCGCTCATCCTGTAGGCGGGCCTCGCCCGTACTGTGGCGGCGGCTTGCCGACTCCCGACTCCCGAATCCCGTATTCCGGCCCTGATGGACACCGCGCTCGCGCTGACCACCGACATGAAGATCGTCCTGGGCCTGGTCGGGCTCACGATGGTGCTGTTCGTGTTCCAGCGCGTGCGGGCCGACCTGGTGGCGCTGGTGGTGCTGGTCCTGCTCGGGCTGACCGGCCTGGTCGCGCCCGAAGACGTCTTCAACGGCTTCTCGTCGAACGCCGTGATCAGCGTCATCGCGACGATGATTCTCGGCATGGGCCTCGACCGGACCGGCGCCCTCAACCGCCTGGCGGGCTGGCTGCTGCGCCGTTCGAAGGGACGCGAGGATCACCTGCTGCTGCTCACCTCCGCCACCGCCGGTCTGAATTCCTCGGTGATGCAGAACCCGTCGGTGATGGCGCTGTACATGCCGGTCGCGGCGCGCCTGGCCTCGCGCTCGGGACTGCGCCTGGCGCAGATCCTGCTGCCGGTGTGCGTGGCGATCGTCATGGGCGGCACGCTGACGATGGTCGGCAGCTCGCCACTGATCCTGCTCAACGATCTGCTCACCGCAGCCAACGCGAACCTGCCCTCCGGCGCGGCGACGCTGGAGTCGTTGAACATGTTCGCGCCGCTGCCGATCGGCCTCACCCTGCTCGTCGCCGGCCTGGCCTACTTCCACTTCCGCGGCAACCGCGCGCTGTCCGAGCCGGCGAGCAGTGCGGAAGGCAACGTGACGCCGGCGCGGACGCAGAGCTACTTCGCCAGTGCCTACGGTATCGAAGGCGATCTCTACGAGCTCACGGTCACCGCCGACAGCCCGCTGGTCGGCATGACCTTCGCCGAGGCCGAAGCCATCCACCATGCGCCGATGCTGCTGGCGCTGAAGTCGGAGAACGAGTCGCGGCTCGCGCCGCCCGCCGACAGCCGCATCTGGGTGGGCAGCGTGCTCGGCGTGATGGGGCCGCGCCAGCAGGTGGCCGACTTCGCGCAGAACCAATTCCTGCGCATGAGCACGCGGTTGCGCCATTTCGGCGACCTGTTCAATCCCAGCCGCGCCGGCATCGCCGAGGCGGTGATCCCGCCGACGTCGAAGTTCATCGGCAAGTCCGCCGCCGAGCTCAGTCTCGGCAAGAAGTACGGCGTGCGCCTGCTGGCGATCAACCGCGACAAGCAGGTGCTGCGCGAGAACGTGCGCAAGATGCCGCTGCGCGCCGGCGACATGCTGGTGCTGCACAGCATCTGGCAGGACCTGGCCAGGACTGCGAAGTCGCTCGATTTCCTGATCGTCACCGACTATCCCAAGGGCGAGCAGCGCCCGCACAAGTTCAAGATCGCGATGTCGATCTTCGCGGTCACGATGCTGATCGCGCTGTCGTCGCGCGTGCCGACCTCGGTCGCGCTGATGACCGGCGTCGCCGGCATGCTGGTGTTCGGCGTGCTGAAGATGGACGAGGCCTACAGCGCGATCAACTGGAAGACCGTGTTCCTGATGGCCTGCCTGATTCCGCTCGGCTGGGCGATGGATTCCAGCGGCGCGGCGGCGTGGGTGGCCGGCCATACGATCGAGCGCCTGCCGTCCGGGTTGCCGGTGTGGGTACTGGAGCTCGCGGTGGCCCTGCTGACTGCCGCGTTTTCGATGGTGATCAGCCACGTCGGCGCGACGATCGTCGTGGTGCCGCTGGCGATCAACCTCGCGCTGGCGGCCGGTGGCAATCCCACTGCATTCGCACTGATCACCGCGCTGGCCGCGTCGAACAACTTCGTCACCCAGTCGAACCCGGTGATGTCGATGATCATCGGCCCGGCCGGCTACAAGGCGAAGGAGCTGTGGCGGATCGGCCTGCCGATCTCGCTGATCTACACCGCGATCATCGTGCTGATGGTCAATCTGCTGTTCTGACCGGTGCGGCCGCGTCGGCCGCCGGATCACCGAGGACGATCTCGCCGTCCACCACCGAGACTTCCACCGCACGCAGCGATTCACCGCGGCACGGGCCGGCGATGCACTGGCCGTCCGCCAGCGAGAAGCTGGCGCCGTGCGCGGCACAGACCAGATCCCCGGCCTTGGAGCGCAGGAAGCGGCCGGGCGCCCAGTCGAGCCGGCGGCCGGCATGCGGACAGAGATTGAGCCAGGCGCGCACAGCGTCGCCGTCGCGATGGAGCACGACCGATTCCGCTTCGCCATCGACCCGCGCTTCGACCTCGACGCAGCTCCCGTCCTCGAGTGTGTCGATCGCGACTCGGGTCAGGCCCTCACGGGAACTTAACGAAGACATTACAACTCCGATCGAGGCTCGGCCGATACTGCTCGCCCGGCACGGCGCCGATTGTGTCACGAGCCTAGACCCGACGATGTCCAATCCCTTCTTCCGCGATCTCCATGCCCGTTTCGACGCCTCCGGTGTGCGCGCGATGTTCGCGCCGCGCAAGCCGCGCCATCCGGTGCTGCGCGTGCTGCTGGGGCTGACCGGCGTGGCGCTGCTCGCGGTGCTGCTGGTCGCGGGACTGTTCATCGGTGCGGCGATGATCCTGTTCGGTGTCGCACGCCGCCTGCTGGTGCGCCGTGGACGCGATCCGCGCGCGGTCGACGCCCGCTTCGTCGATGCCGAGTACCGCGTGGTACGCGATCGCGACCAGCCCGTGCTGCGCTGAGGCGCATGCGTCGACACCGGCGACGCCGGTCGTCGTGCTCTTCCCCACCCGATTGGCGCGCTCGCGCCGAGGCCAGTGATGACCGGATCCTCCGACGACGTCGTGCCCGTCGCCGCCCCCGCCCGTGTACCTGTCCAGGGCGGCGGCACGTTTCCGGTGCGCCGCATCTATTGCGTCGGCCGCAATTTCGCCGACCACGCCCGCGAAATGGGCGCTGATGCCCCTGCGTCGAAAGCCGATCGCGGCACGCCGGTGTTCTTCGCCAAGCCGGCCGACGCCATCGTGACCACGGGCGAAGTGCCCTATCCCACAGCCACGCGCGACCTGCACCACGAGGTGGAGCTGGTCGTCGCGATCGGGCGGGATGCGCCGGCGGGCGACGTGTCCGTCGACGCCGCATCGGCGCTCGTCTACGGCTATGCCGTGGGCCTCGACCTCACACGCCGCGATCTGCAGGCCGCCGCCAAGGCCAAGGGCCTGCCGTGGGACATCGCCAAGGGCTTCGACGCCTCGGCACCGATCGGCCCGCTCGTCCCGGCCGCCGGGATCGGCGCGCTGGGCGGCCGCACCTTGTCGCTGCAGGTCAACGGCGCGTTGCGCCAGACGGCATCGCTCGACCAGATGATCTGGGACGTGCCCGAAATCCTGCACGAACTGTCCAAGCTGTTCGCGCTGCGCGCCGGCGATCTGGTCTTCATGGGCACGCCCGCCGGCGTGGCCGCGCTGCAGCCCGGCGACATCTGCGAGGCGCGCCTCGACGACGTGCTGGCGCTGCACTGCAAGATCACTTCGCCGTCGCTATAGTCCCCCGCGCTTCCATACCCGCGCAGGAGACACCATGGGCATTCTTTCCGAATTCAAGGAATTCGCGGTCCGCGGCAACGTCATCGATCTCGCCGTCGGCGTGGTCATCGGCGCCTCGTTCGGCAAGATCGTCACGGCGCTGGTGGACCAGATCATCATGCCGCCGATCGGCCTGCTGATCGGCAACGTCGACTTCACCGAACTCGCGATCACGCTGCGCGAAGCGACGATCGACGCCGCGACCGGCGACGAGATCCCGGCGGTGACGATCGGCTACGGCATCTTCATCAACACCATCATCCAGTTCACCATCGTCGCGTTCGCGATCTTCCTCGCGGTCAAGTTCATCAACCGGCTCAAGCGCAAGCAGGCCGAGGCGCCCGAGCCGCAGAAGCCGGCCGAGCCGAGCGAGGAAGTGAAACTGCTGCGCGAGATCCGCGATTCGCTCAAGGCCCCGGGTACGCCGGCGGGCTGACGCCGCCGGGCGCGGCACGCACATCGCATCCGGGCGGGCGGCAGGCGACAATGCCTGCGGCCCGTTTCGTTTCCATCTCCGGAGAGCACGCATGCGTTCTGCCCTGATCCTCAAGCCCCTCGTCGGCGCACTGTTGGCGGGCGCGCTGCTCGCTGCCGCGCCGCTGTCCGCGCGTGACGTGCTGCCGCAAGCGTCGCTCGACACGGCGGCGCAGCTGCGCGAACGCGCGCTGGGTGATGCCACCGCCTACGCGCTGATCGAATCGCTGACCACCGAGATCGGTCCGCGCCTGCCCGGCAGCGAGGCCGATGCGCGTGCGGTCGAATGGGCCAAGGCACGATTCGCCGCGCTGGGGTACGACAAGGTCTGGACCGAGCCGGTGGCGTTTCCGAAATGGGAGCGGCGCAGCGAGCGTGCGGCCGTGGTCGGGCCCCATGCGCAGCCGCTCGTGATCACCGCACTCGGCGGCAGTCCGGCCGGCGACGTCACCGCCGGTCTCGTCCGCTTCGACAGCCTGGCGGCACTCGAAGCCGCGGATCCAACGACGCTGCGCGGCAAGCTCGTGTTCGTGGACGTGCCGATGGCGCGTACGCGCGACGGCAGCGGGTACGGCGCGGCAGGTCCGGTGCGCAGCCGCGGGCCGTCGATCGCGGCGCGCAAGGGCGCGGCGGGCTATCTGATGCGCTCGATCGGCACCAGCCCGCATCGCGTGGCCAACACCGGCATCACCCGTTTCGACGCCGACGTCACGCCGATTCCCGCCGCCGCGCTGTCGCTGCCCGATGCCGACCAGCTGACGCGCCTGCTGCGGCTGGGCGCGGTCGACGTGCACCTCGCACTGGATGTCGGCTGGAACGGCGAGTACACCTCGCAGAACGTGATCGCCGAGGTCACCGGACGCGAACGTCCGGAGGAGATCGTGCTGATCGCCGGGCACCTGGATTCCTGGGATCTGGGTACCGGCGCGGTCGACGATGCCTCGGGTGTCGGCATCACGATGGCGGCGGGCCATCTGATCGCGCAGCTGCCGCAGCGCCCCCGGCGCACCGTGCGCGTGGTCGCGTTCGCCAACGAGGAGCAGGGTCTGATCGGCGCACGCGCCTACGCCAAAACGCACGGCGGCGCAGATGTGATCGCGCGCCACGTGATCGGCGCGGAAAGCGACTTCGGCGCCGGCCGCATCTACGGCTTCAACACCAGCGCGCCGGCCGGCGAACGCGCGACCAGCGATGCGATCGCCGAGGTGCTGCGTCCGCTCGGCATCGACTACCTCGAGGACAAGGGCAGCCCGGGTCCCGACATCTCGCCGCTCGCGGCCAAGGGCGGCGCCTGGGGCTGGCTGGGTCAGGACGGCACCGACTACTTCGACCTGCACCACAACGCCGACGACACGCTCGACAAGGTGGATCCGGATGCGGTCGCGCAGAACACCGCCGCCTATGCGGTGTTCGCGTGGCTGGCGGCGGAGTCCGAAGGCGGCTTCGGCAGCGGGCCCAAGAGCGACGACGCACCGGCGCACTGACGCCGGTGTTCCCCGGCCGACGCGCGTGCAGCGCGTGGTTGGCCAGGTCGGGGGCGCGCTCGCGAGCATCCCGAGCCTTGCACTCGCGCCGAACATGTCTTCGAGTCGACTCGGCGAGCCGATGACCGGTGTTTATCGCCGCGCAACGATCACCCAGATCCCGTGCGGCAGTCCCCGCTCGGGATCACGTACGTACCGGAGGCGCGCAGAGGAAAACCCGGCGCCGGTAAGCGTCTCGGGTAGATCCCATCCGAAGTGGTGAAAGCATACGACGCCTCCGCCCAGCGGATCGCCGTGGTATTCCGGCGCGCCGTGAAAGACGACGTTGCCAGCCGCATCCAGTGACGCGACTCGCGTGCTCACCTGGGCATCCTGATAGAAAGGAACTGTTGCAACGAGGCAGCCGCCAGGCCTAAGCACGCGCGCCAGTTCACGGAATGCGGCGGTCGCATCAGGGACATGTTCGAGAACGTCCAAGCTCGCTACCGCATCCAGCGACGCATCCGCATCGCCGAGACGCGTCACGTCGCCATGGCGAATCCGCTGGAAGACACCGTGCCGCCAGAGCCACGACATCAGCCTCAGGCGGCGCCAACGACGACTGATGTACTCCGTGCCGACGGTCGCCGGAAACCGGCGACGGAGCGCGACATAGAGTGGGCTCGCCTGTTCGGTCAGATAGATGTCGGGCGACGGGACTCCATCGAGAATCTCGTTGAGAACGCGGGCGACGGCGCGCTGGCGCGCCATGCAGCCGCACGCCTTGCAATGCAGGCCCTCCCGAATGTCGGCCGGATGCTGAACCGGCTGGAAGCCGTCCGCCAGTCCGCAGGCATCACAGATGCCCGCCAGCGATGCGCCCGGCGCCGGCGACTGGTTCTCGCTCAGGACATGGTGGGCATCGCATTGCCACGCTTCCGCCGTCGCCCAGCCAGAGTCTAGCGCCGGCATGCCGCCCACTGCGCCAGCAGCACGGCTGTCGCAGCCGACACGTTGAGGCTTTCGACGCGGCCGCTGCCGGGAATGCCGAGCCGCAGGTCACAGGCCCGGGCCAGATCGGCGTCCATGCCCTCGCCCTCTGCACCGAGCACGTAGACCAGCCGCTCGGGCAGGCGGGCCGCGAACAGGTCGTCGCCGCCGCGCACGACCGTGGCCGCGAGCGCGAAGCCGGCGCTGCGCAGCTGCGCCAACGCGTTGTCGTCCCGTCCCAGACGCACGAACGGCACCGCTTCCGCGCCGCCTTCGGCCACGCGTGCCGCCGCGCCCGATAGCGCCAGCGGCGAGGTCTTGGGCAGCAGCACGGCGGACACCCCGAAGTGCGCCGCCGAGCGCAGGATCGCGCCGAGGTTGTGCGGATTGCCCACGCCGTCGAGCCACAGCGCGCACGCGGGGCCCTCGGGCAAGCCCTGCAACCAGGCGCCCAGCGACTGCGGCGTCTCCCGCAGTACGTCGGCGACGATGCCTTCGTGATGCGAGCTCGCCGCGAGCTTGCGCAGATCCTCTTCGGCGACGACGCGGTAGCCGACGCGGTTGGCGGCGCACCACTTCAGCAGCGGCTGCAGCTGCGGAATGCGCGCCTCCAGCAGATAAACCTTGCGGATCGCTTCGGGGCGACGCGCGAACACCGCGTCGACGGCATTGCGGCCGTAGAGGCGCAGTTCGCGCGAACCACTTTCGTCGGGCGCCGCGACGGCATCGGCCGTGACCGCGGCCGCCGGCGCAGGCGTGGCACGGCGACTCCAGGGCGTGTCACGCGGCGCATCCCGGCTGCCGCCGCGCGATCCGTACGGAGACCGGCTCATCGATTGATCGTCCGCCACAGCTCCGCATTGCGGATACCGAGCTTGTCGGGATCGAACACCGGATCGAGCCCGAGCTTCTGCTGCGCCTCGTAGTCGCGCAGCGACACCAGCGCAGGCTTCTGCAGGATCAGGATCGCCACGATGTTGAGCCAGGCCATCAGGCCGACGCCGATGTCGCCGAGCGTCCACGCCATCTCCGCAGTGCGGATGCAGCCGAAGGTCACCGCCGCCAGCAGGACGAAGCGCAGCGCATAGACCAGCCACGGACGATGCACGCGACGGTTGATGTAGGCGATGTTGGTCTCGGCCATGTAGTAGTAGGCGATGATCGTGGTGAACGCGAAGAAGAACAGCGCCAGGGCCACGAAGCTCGCGCCCCAGCCCGGCAGCACGGACTCCACCGCCGCCTGGGCGAAGCCGGGGCCGACCGCGATGCCCGGCAAGGCCTCATGGAGCAGATCTCCGGCCGGCGAGATGACGTTGTACATGCCGGTGGAAAGAATCATGAAGGCCGTCGCCGAGCACACCAGCAGGGTGTCGACGTAGACCGAGAACGCCTGCACCAGGCCCTGCTTGGCCGGATGCGAGACCTCGGCCGCCGCCGCGTGATGGGGGCCGGTGCCCTGCCCGGCTTCGTTGGAATAGATGCCGCGCTTGACGCCCCATTCGATCGCCAGGCCGAGCGCCGCGCCGATGCCGGCTTCGAGGCCGAACGCGCTGCGCAGGATCAGGCCGAACATCTCCGGCAGCGCGTTCGCATTGAGCAGCATGATCACCAGCGCGATCAGCATGTAGGCCAGCGCCATGAACGGCACCACGACCTCGGCGAAGCGCGCGATGCGCTTCACGCCGCCGAAGATGATGAAGCCCAGGCCGATCACCACGATCGCCGCGGTGACCGCCGGCGCCATGCCCCAGGCGTTCTGCGCCGCCGATGCGATGCCGTTGGCCTGCACGCCGGGCAGCAGGAAGCCGGCCGCGACGATGGTCACGACCGCGAAGATCCATGCATACCAGCGCTGGCCCATGGCCTTTTCGATGAAGTAGGCCGGGCCACCGCGATAACGGCCGTTGTCGTCCTTCTCCTTGTAGATCTGCGCGAGCGTCGATTCGATATAGGCCGTCGATGCGCCGAGGAAGGCCATCACCCACATCCAGAACACCGCGCCCGGCCCACCGAATGCGATCGCGGTCGCCACACCGGCGATGTTGCCGATGCCGACACGGCCCGACAGCGACATCGCCAGCGCCTGGAACGAGGACACGCCGGCCTCGGATTTGCCGCCCGCGAGCATCAGCCGGACCATCTCCCCCACCTGGCGGATCTGCACGAAGCGCGTGCGGATCGAGAAATACAGGCCGGCGCCGAGGCACAACCAGACCAGCGGCGGGCTCCACACGTAGCTGTTGAGGGTGTTGACGAAGGTTTCCACGCAGAACTCCCCGGTTGGATGCGACGTCGACGCCGCTGTCCCGGATTCTCACCCAAGCGCGCCCAATCGCGAAACGCGCCTCAGCGCAGCAGGCCGAACACGCGCAGATCGTGCAGGCCGTCGGGCTTGCGGATCGCCTGCCGCAGCCGGCCTTCCTCGACGAAGCCGTTGACGGCCAGGACACGTGCGGAGGCCGGATTGGTGTCGAGCACCGTCGCCTGCAGGCGCGTGAGCGACAGCGCCTGCATCACCCAGGGGACATAGACCGCGGCGACGCGGCGCATGAGGCCCCGGTTCCAGTGCGCCCGGCCCAGCCAGTAGCCGGGTTCGGCCGATTGCGCCCGCTCGCCGCCCGCTGCGTGACGCACGCCGATGCTGCCGCAGGCCTCGCCGTCGATCTCGATCGCAAGTACCGGCGCGTCGAGATCCACGACGCGTCCGGCGAGAAACGCCTCGCCGTCGGCGCGGGTATAGGGATGCGGGAACCGGTCGCTGAGGCCACGGACGATCATCGGATCGTCCGCATGGCGCAGGAGTGCGTCGAGATCGCCGGCGCACCAGCGACGCAGCACGAAGCCGTCGCCGTCGATACGCACGCCGTCCCAGCGCGCGGAATCAGGCATGGCCGCCGACGGAGGGTGTCTCGGCCTCCAGCCGCTCGAGCTCCTGCGCCAGTGCCTCCGGCGAGCGCGTGAACGGCGCCAGCAGCGCGTAGAACGCCGGCACGACGAACAGCGACAGCAGCGTGGAGAACGCGACGCCGAAGATGATCACCACGCCGATCGTCGCGCGGCTGGCCGAGCCCGGGCCGCCGGCGACCACCAGTGGCACGGCACCGACGATGGTGGCCGCCGCCGTCATCAGGATCGGACGCAGGCGCACCTTCGCTGCCTCGGTGATCGCATCGCGCACGTCGCGCCCGTCGTCACGGAGCTGGTTGGCGAATTCGACGATCAGGATGCCGTTCTTCGCGGCAAGACCGATCAGCATGACGATGCCGATCTGGCTGAAGAGGTTCAGCGTGCCTCCCGTCGCCCACAGGCCCAGCAGCGCGCCGAGCACCGCGAGCGGCACGGTCAGCATGATCGACAGCGGGTGGATGAAGCTCTCGAACTGTGCCGCCAGCACCAGATAGACGATCAGCAGGGCCATCGTGAAGGTCAGCAGCACCGCGCCGCCGGCTTCCTGGAACTCCCGGCTCTCGCCCTTCCAGTCGATCTGGGCGTAGTCGGGCAACTCCTCGGCCGCGACCTGGCGGGTCCACTCCAGCGCCTCGCTCATCGTGTAGCCCGGCGCCAGGCCGGCGGCGATGGTGATCGCGCGCAGGCGGTTGAAGCGGTTGAAGCTGCCCGGCTCGGCCACCTCGCTCAGCGTCACCAGGTTCGACAGCGGCACCAGTGCACCGTCACGGCCGCGGACGAAGGTGTCCTGCAGGTCCGACGGCGACATGCGCCGCTCGCGCCCGGCCTGCAGCAGCACGTCGTATTCCTCGCCGCTGTCGACGAAGGTGGTGACCTGGCGCGAGCCCATCATGGTTTCCAGGGTGCGGCCGATCTCCTGCACCGACACGCCGAGATCCGAGGCCCGGGCGCGGTCGATGTCCACGCGCATCTGCGGGCGGGTTTCCTTGTAATCGGAATCCGGATCCTGGATGCCCGGGTTCTCGCGCATGCGCGCGAGCATGCGGTCGCGCCACTGCGCGATCTCCGCGTAGTCCGGACCGCCGAGCACCAGCTGGTAACGCTGGCCGCGGCTGCTGACCAGGCCGCCGGGCACGTTGGCGCGCACCTGCACCCCGGGCAGCGTGGCGAACTCCGCGCGCAGGCTTTCCACCACCTGGCTGGTGGGCACGTCGCGATCGCGCCAGTCCTGCAGGAACACGATCACCTGGCCGGTGTGCATGTCCTCGCTGCCGCCCCAGCCGCGCGGCACGCGCGAGTTGGCGCGCTGGATCGGCTGGTCGTCGCCGACGTAGCGGGCGAAGATCTGCTCGACCTGCTGCATCTGGGCCACGGTGTAGTCGTACCCCGCGCCTTCCGGCCCGTCGACACCGACGAAGAAGCGGCCGCGGTCCTCGGCCGGCGACAGCTCGCTGGGCACGCGCCAGAACAGCAGCAGCGCCGCGGTCAGGCAGACGCCGATCGCGATCGCCATCAGCACGATCAGGCGGCCCGGCTTCATGCCCACCAGGGCACCGATGCGGCCGCCGTAGCGCGCGCTCAGGGCGTCGAGGTGCCGCGCCGTCCACGCATTGAAGCCCCGCGGCGTCTCGTGACGACGCACGAGCTTGGAGCACATCATCGGCGTCAAGGTCAGGGCGATGAACGCCGACAGCGCCACCGCGCCGGCCAGCGTGACCGACAGCTCGCGGAACAGGCGTCCGGAGTTGCCTTCCATGAAGCCCACCGGCAGGAACACCGCCACCAGTACCGCGGTCGTCGCGATGACCGCGAACGCCACCTGGGCCGTGCCGCGCCGGGCAGCGACGATCGGCGGCTCGCCCAGATCGGCGCGGCGCTGCACGTTCTCCAGCACGATGATCGCGTCGTCCACCACCAGGCCGATACACAGCACCAGGGCGAGCAGGGTCAGCAGGTTGATCGAGAACCCGAAGGCGTACAGCGCGGTGAACGCGGCCACCAGACAGACGGGGGCGGTCACGGCGGGGATGATCGCCGCGCGCAGGCTGCCGAGGAACAGCCAGATGACCACGAACACCAGCGCCATCGCCTCGAACAGCGTCCAGTAGACGCGGGTGATCGCGGCATCGATGAACACCGTATTGTCCGCGGCGACGAAGATCTCGGTGCCCTCGGGCAACGTGCCCTGGATGCGTTCGGCCTCGGCCCGCGCCGCGCGGGCGACGTCGAGCGCGTTGGCGGTCGAGGTGCGCACGATGCCGAGGCCGACGTTGGGCACCGAGTTGCTGCGCATGTACGAGCGCCGCTCGGCCGAGCCCAGCTCGATGGTGGCGACGTCGCCCAGGCGCACCACATAGCCGTCGTCGCCGCGGCGCACCGGGATCTGCGCGAACTGCTCGGGCTCGCGGTAGCCGCGCTCCACGCGCAGGGTGAAATCACGGGTGGCCGACTCGATCCGGCCGGCGGGCAGCTCGACGTTCTCGGCGCGCAATGCGGATTCGACATCGGTGGCAGTGACCCGGCGCGCGGTCATCGCATCACGGTCCAACCAGATGCGCATCGCGTAGCGCTGGCCGCCACTGAGCTGCACGCGGGCCACGCCGTCGAGCGAGGACAGGCGATCGAGGATGTAGCGATCGGTGTAATCGGTCAGCTCGAGCGTGTTCATCGTGCTCGAGCGCAGGTTGAGCCACATGATCGCGTCGGCGTCGGCCTCGACCTTGGAGATCTCCGGCGGATCGGCCTCGATCGGCATGCGGTCGGCCACGCGGCTGATCGCGTCGCGCACGTCGTTGGCGGCGGCCTCGATGTCGCGGGTGAGGTTGAACTCGATGGTGACGTCGGAGCGGCCGTTGCGGCTGCGCGATTCGATCGTGCGGATGCCCTCGATACCGGCCAGCGCATCCTCGAGGATCTGGGTGATCCGGGTTTCGACCACGGCCGCCGAGGCACCGGGATAGGTGACGTCGACCGAGACGATCGGCGGGTCGATGTTCGGCAGCTCGCGCAGCGTCAGCCGGCTGAAGGACATGATGCCGAGGACCACCAGCAGCAGGCTGATGACGACCGCGAACACCGGCCGCTTGATGGCGACGTCGGACATCTTCATTGCGCGGCCCCTCCCGCGGCGCCGACGTCGTCGGCCGGCTGCGACTTCGCTTCCTGCACCGACCCTTCCGCGATGCGCATGCCCGGGCGCAGCTTGCCCGTGCCGTCGACCACGATGCGCGTGCCCGGTTCGAGTCCCTCGACGATTTCCGCCAGGCCGCTGTCGCGCACGCCGATCACCACCGGCGCCTGTTCCACCGTCTCGTCCTCGCGCACGCGGTAGACGAAGGTGTCACGGCCCACCTGGATCACCGCGATCTCGGGAATCATCAGCGCCTCGCGCGAGCGCTGTTCCAGGCGCACCTGCATCAGCATGCCCGGGCGCAGCTGGCGGTCGGGATTGCCGAAGGTCGCGCGCACGGTGACGGCGCGGGTGTCGGGGTCCACGCGCGCGTCGACGGTCTGCACCACGCCCTCGAAGTCGACCGCCGGATACGCGGCGCTGCGCCCGAAGACGCGCTGGCCCGGCGCGACCACAGACAGCCGGGTCTCCGGCACGGGGAAGTCGACATAGACCGCACCGATGTCGTCGAGCGTGGCGATCGGCGTGCCCGGGGTGACCAGGGCGCCCGTGCTGACCTGGCGGATGCCCAGCACGCCGGCGAACGGCGCGCGGATCGTGCGATCGCCGATGTCGGCGCGGGTCTCGGCCACATTGGCGCGGGCCGCGTCGCGGGTGGCGCGCAGGGTATCGACGGATGCGCGTGCGATGAGCTGCTGGTCGACCAGTTCCACGCCGCGCCGGTACTGCTGCTCGGCCTCGTTGGCGGCCGCCTCGGCGGCCCGGAGCGATGCCTGCTGCTGGTTGCCCGACAGGGTGACCAGCACTGCGCCGGCCGCGACCTCGTCACCGCTGTCGAAGTGCACCCGCTGCACGATCTCGCTGACCTTGGCGGTCACGGTGATCGATTCGCGCGCATTCACCGTGCCCAGCGCGGCCACGGTGTCGTTCCACTGGCGCGGCGCGACGGTCGTGGTGGTGACCGGCACCGCGGCGCCGCCTTCACCGCGCGGACGGGATTCCTGGGCTGCGCCACCGCAGGCCGTCAGCGCCAACGCCAGGACGAGAGTGGATGCACGCCAGGACAGCGAACGGGGATTCGGGGAATGCTGAAGCAAGGGACGGCCTGCGCGAGCGGGAAAACCGCCCGATCTTACCCGTCGCCACGTGACGCCGACCGTGCCAAGAGATGGTGGCGAAAAAACAGCGTTCCACGTCAACCGCTGGCACGGCCGTGCGTTCTGGCCCAGTCTGGTCTGCCGCGCCACGCGCCCACGCCGAGGCTTTTCCGATGGCCCTGTACGACAGCATCCTCGACACCGTCGGCCGTACGCCGATCGTCCGTCTGCATCGCATCGCCCCGCCGCACGTCGCACTCTACGCCAAGGTCGAATCCTTCAACCCCGGGGGCTCGGTCAAGGACCGGCTGGCACTGGCGATCATCCTCGACGCCGAGGCCCGTGGCCTGCTCAAGCCGGGCGACACCGTGGTCGAGGCCACGTCCGGCAACACCGGCATCGCGCTGGCGATGGTCTGCGCCGCGCGGGGCTACAAGTTCGTGGCGACGATGGTCGAGACCTTCTCGATCGAACGCCGCAAACTCATGCGCGCCTACGGCGCCAAGGTGATCCTCACCCCCGCAGGCGAGCGCGGCAGCGGCATGGTCCGCCGCGCGAAGGAACTCGCGGACGCGCATGGCTGGTTTCTCGCCAGCCAGTTCGCCAACCCGGCCAATCCCGCCTACCACCGCAATACGACCGCGGCCGAGATCCTGCGCGATTTCGCCGGACACCGCCTCGATCACTTCGTCACCGGCTGGGGCACCGGCGGCACCTTGACCGGTGTGGGCGAGGTGCTGAAGGTGGCGCGGCCCGAGGTCAGGATCACGGCTTGCGAACCGGCGGGGGCCGCGCTGCTGCAGGGCAAGGACTGGTCCCCGCACAAGGTGCAGGGCTGGACGCCGGACTTCGTGCCCGAAGTGCTCAACCGCGACATCGCCGCGCAGGTGCTGTCGATCGAGGATGGGACCTCGATCGAGACCGCCCGCCGCCTGGCGACGGACGAAGGCCTGTTCGTCGGCATTTCCGCGGGCGGCACCGTGGCCGCCGCACTGGAGGTCGCGAAGACGGCCCGCGAGGGCGACGTGATCCTGGCGATGCTGCCCGACACCGGCGAACGCTATTTCTCCACGCCGCTGCTGGCCGATATCAACGAAGGCTCGGACGACGAGTGGCTGGCCGGTCTGCCCTGACCGCCTGACCGCCGGCATCGATCTTCCATAGGAGCGCGCACGACGGGTTGCCTGGCAGCCCTCTCGCGTGAGCGCGCGCGTCTGGATGTGCGGGCCGACGCCTCAGCCCAGCCAGATCGCCAGCCCGCCGCCGACGATCACCAGCGCGGCCACCCAGGCCAGCCAGCCGTAACGGCGACTGTCGCCCTCCACCACGGTCTCCTCACGCGCCTCGCGCAGCAACGGGGAGCAATGCCGGGCCACCGCCTCGCGCGCCTCGGCGTCGCTCAGGCCCGGCTTGGCATCGCGCAGGCGGCGCGCGGCGTCGAGGGTGTTGCCGGTCGCGATCTTGGCCGCCACCGCGCTCGGCAGCGTATCGCTGGCCGTGGACACGTCGCTGCCGGCCGGATGGAACGGGTCGTCAGGGTCGAGCGGATCCGACGGATTGGCGGCGAGGCGCTGGACCGCGCGCCGGGCGTCGTCGCGTCCGAGGCCCGGGTTGGCCCCGCGCAGCAGCGACACCGCTTCGTCGGGCTGGCCGCGCCGCAGCGCGTCATGGACGGCGAGCGGTGCGTGCACGCGGCCGGCATGGGTCACAGCGGACATCGGGAACTCCACGTGGTCTGGACGAGGGACGAGTCTGCACCGCCCCCGGTGACGGGACGGTGGTCCGCTCGCACCGCCACCACGCCGCCCGTTCCAGACTCCGGCCATGGCTTCGCTTCACGCCCGGCACTGCGACATCACCCGCTGCGAGGTGGACGTCGTCGTCAACGCCGCGAATCCGTCGCTGCTGGGTGGCGGCGGCGTGGACGGCGCGATCCACCGCGCCGCAGGACCGGAACTGCTAGACGCCTGCCGCCGCGTGCCCGAAGTCGCGCCCGGGGTGCGCTGCCCGACCGGCGAGGCGCGGATCACGCCGGGCTTCGCACTGCCGGCGCGTCACGTGATCCATACCGTGGGACCGATCTGGCGCGGTGGCCGCGCGGGCGAGGCGGCGCTGCTGGCCGCATGTTACCAGGCCAGTCTGGCGCTCGCGCGCCGCGTGGATGCGCGCTCGATCGCGTTTCCGGCCATCAGCTGCGGCGTCTACGGCTATCCCGCGGACGCGGCGGTCCGGATCGCGGTGACCACGGTCCGCGCCGCGGATGCCGGGCTGGACGTCGTGTTCTGTTGCCACGACGAGGCGATGCGGGCGCGTTACATCGCCGCACTCGAGCACTGAACCGTTCCACGCGCGCGCAACCTGCGCGCATCGTCCGTGACGGACGACGCCGGCGCGAAGCCGGCGTCGGTCATGCCGGGTCGGCGGCGGACGCGATCAGCCTTCCCACTTGCCCAGGGCCGCCAGCCCGTTGGCCCGGGCGCGTGCGTGCACGGTGGCCTGGGCCTTGGCGACGTTGTTGGCGATGTCCTGCGACCACAGCTTGAGCGCGGCCGACTGCATCGCGCGGCCGTAGGAGAACGACAGCGGCCACGGATTCGGCCCCATCCGGTTCATCGCATCCAGATGCGCCGTCGCCTCGTCGTCGCTCTGGCCGCCGGAGAGGAACACGATGCCCGGCAGGATCGCCGGCACCGACGACTTCAGGCACATCAGCGTGGCCTCGGCGACTTCCTCCACGTCGGCCTCTTCCTCGCAGTCCCTGCCCGGCAGCACCATCGAGGCCTTGAGGATCGTGCCCTCGAGCATGACGTTCTGGCTGTAGAGGGCATCGAACACGCCGCGCAGCACCACCTCGGTGACTTCGTACGCGGTCTGGATGTCGTGGTCGCCGTCGAGCAGCACTTCCGGCTCGACCATCGGCACCAGCCCCTGCTCCTGGCACAGCGCGGCGTAGCGTGCGAGGGCATGCGCGTTGACGTCGATGCAGGTGCCCGACGGCATGTCCTCACCGATGGTGATCACCGCGCGCCATTTGGCGAAGCGCGCGCCGAGCTTGTAATACTCCTCGAGCCGCGCGCGCAGGCCGTCGAGACCTTCGGTCACCAGCTCGCCCGGAAAGCCCGCCAGCGCGTGCGTGCCCTTGTCGACCTTGATGCCCGGGAGGATGCCGTTCTGGGTGAGGTACTTCGCGAACGGCACGCCGGCCTTGGTCGACTGGCGCAGGGTTTCGTCGAACAGGATCGCGCCGCTGATGTGCTCGGAGAGCTTCGGCGTGGTCAGCAGCAGCTCGCGGTAGGCGCGGCGGTTCTCTTCGTTGTTCGCGATGCCCACCTGTTCGAAGCGCTTGCCGATCGTGCCCGTCGACTCGTCGATGGCGATGATGCCCTTGCCCTTCGCCACCATGGCCTGGGCGGTTTCGGCAAGCTGTTCGATGCTCATGACGGGGTTCCGGGGTCGCGACGGGAGGGGCGCGATTATAGCCCGGGGCCTTCTCGCAGCCCGATGGGCGACACCCGACGACCGCGCGTCCGCCGCGCCGATGACGGTCGACGCTCGGGATTCCCGGCATCCGGGCGTCACATCCTGCGGGCGCCACCGGAGCGCCCGTGCGAATCGCCCGATACGCCCTTCCGTTGCGGATCACGATCGCCGCGCCGCGGATGACCGATGCCAAGACCTGCCCCCGGCAGCAGGCCGGACAGGACGCGCGCGCCGACCACGATGGCGACGTTGCAGCAGAGCCACGGTCTGCGTTGCGACCGTGGGCCCGGCGAGACCGGCCCGCAGGCACAGGGGCCGATCGCACTTGCCTGACCGGAACGCGCCGGTGATCCAGGCGACGCCGCACCTGCACGCGATGCCGCACGCGGTCGCCGACCCACACAGCGAGGACGCCGGCGGGCAGTTCGATCAGGCACGCATCGCGGAGGCCGCGGCCCGGGCCGAGCGGCCCGATCGCGCCTCGCGTCGCGGTGGCCTCGCCGGCGAGGCCACCTGCATCCGCAGCATCCGTCTCGCCGCCAGCGGCGAGATCGACATGCTCCGCCATCCCGGGTTCGGCGTGGTGCTCGATCAGCGCGGGCTTCCGGCGGACCGGCGCGCGGTCAGAGTTCGCCCAGCCCCTCGGCGCGGCCGTCCTGACCCACCTGCAGCAGACGCAGCGTGTTCGTGGCGCCATGGGTTTCCATGTGCTCGCCACTGGTGAACACCACGCGCTCCCCCGGGCCGAGCAAGCCGGCTTCGACCAGCAGGCGGATGCTGCCGCGCGCCGCTTCGCGCGGAGTCTGTCCGCGGCTGTCGTAGTCGAACGGGAACACGTCACGCATCAGCGACATGCGTCGGCGCGCATCCGCGTGGCGCGAGAACGCATACACGAGCGCGCCGCCGCGAAAGCGCGACAGATAGCGCGCGGTGCCGCCGGATTCGGTCATCGCGACGATCGCGCCCACACCGACGTGCTCGGACAGGAACATCGCGGCCATCGCGATCGCATGGTCGGCGCGTTCCAGATTGCGCTGCGCCTTTTCGAAATCGGTGTCGTGGGCGAACTGGCGCTCGGCACCGACGCAGATGCGCGCCATCGCCTCGACCGCGCGCACCGGGTACGCGCCGGCCGCCGTTTCGGCCGACAGCATCACCGCGTCGGTGCCGTCGATGACCGAGTTGGCCACATCGAGCACCTCGGCGCGCGTCGGCATCGGGCTTTCCACCATCGACTGCAGCATCTGGGTCGCGGTGATCACCACCTTGTTGCGGGCCAGCGACTCGCGGATGATCTTCTTCTGCAGGCCGGGCAGCTCGGCATCGCCGATCTCCACACCGAGATCGCCACGCGCCACCATCACCACATCGCTGGCATCGATGATCTCGGCCAGATTCTCGATCGCCTCGGTGCGCTCGATCTTCGACACCAGCGCGGCATCACTGCCGTGGGCACGCGCGATCGACCGGGCCTCTTCCATGTCGGCGGCGTTGCGGCAGAACGACACCGCGATGAAATCCACGCCGATGTCGGCGGCCACCTGGATCAGCTGCCGGTCGTGGTCGGTCAGCGCGCCGAGCGACAGGCCACCGCCCTGCTTGTTCAGTCCCTTGCGGTTCGACAGCACGCCGTCGTTGAGGACGCGGGTGACGATGCGCGCGCCTTCGACCGCGGTGACCTGCAGCTGCATCAGGCCGTCGTCGAGCAGCAGCACGTCGCCCGCTTCGACGTCCCCGGGCAGGCCGAGATAACTCACGCCGACCTCGTCGACGGTGCCGGGCGGCGCGTCGGGATCGGCCACCAGATCGAAGCGGGCGCCGGCACGCAGCTGCACCTTGCCGTCGGCGAACTTCTCGATGCGGATCTTCGGCCCCGGCAGGTCGGCGAGGATGCCGACTTCGACACCGGCGCGGTCGGCCGCTTCGCGCACGGCGTCGGCGCGCGCCTTTTGCGAGGCGGGATCGCCGTGCGAGAAATTGAGGCGGACCGCATTGACGCCGGCGGCGATCAGGGCGTCGAGCACGCCCGGGGCGTCGGTTGCAGGCCCCAGGGTGGCGAGGATGCGGGTGCGGCGGCGATGCGCCGGAACGGGAGGAAGGTCAGTCGTGGTCATGGGCCGAGTGTAGTGTCCACCGGTAGTCAAAGGCATGTTGCGCGGCAGCAGGCGCAGGTCTACGCGCTCCCCGGCGCGCGCTCCGACATTACTGGAAAACACGGCCCGGAGTATCCGGCCCCGTATTGCACGGGTCCGGCGGCGGGCGGCCGCGGGCCCGTTCCGGGACCGGAGGTGCCGCGTCTCGCACACCGCGTGGCGCCCGAACCCCGGTGCGCTCCGGGTTCAACGCGCCTGTTGGTGGCCGGACAGCCCCGAGCCCCGTCCACCGGCACTGCGCCGCACCACGTGCCGCGCTGGCCGCCGCCTCAACGCAGCGCGTTCAACAGCGCGTCCGTCGACGCCACGAGCCGACCGGCCCCGGCCGCGCGCAGTTCGTCCGCGCTGCCGAAGCCCCAGAGCACGCCGATCGAGCGCATCCCGTGCTGGCGTGCACCCTCGATGTCCATGCGCCGGTCGCCGATCATCGTCGCGCCCGAGGCCGGCAGGTCCAGCCGCGACAACGCCTCCGCGATCAGCTCCCGCTTGTAGCGACGCGCGCCGTCGTCGCTGGCGCCGACCACGGTTTCGAACGCCGCGCCGAACGGCAGCGATCGAAGAATGCGCCGTGCGAAACCCTCGTTCTTCGAGGTCACGACCGCGAGCCGGCGCCCTGCCGTCCGCAGAGCGCCGATCAGCTCGGGGATGCCCGGATAGACGCTGTGCTCGCGCCAGCCGCCCGCGTCGTACCGCTGGCGATAGAGCGTGACCGCCTGCTCGGCGCGGTGGCCGTCACCCTCGAACAGCGTCTCGAAGCTGTCACGCAGCGGCGGGCCGATCCACGGCAGCAGCTGTGCGCGGTCCAGCGGCGGATGCCCCATCCGTTCGAGCGTATGGGCGATGCCGCCGAGGATGCCCGCCTCCGAATCGATCAGCGTGCCGTCGAGATCGAAGAACAGCGCGTCGGTCACGCGCCGCGCGCGTCGAGTGCCGCGACCGCCGGCAGCGTCTTGCCTTCGAGAAACTCCAGGAACGCGCCGCCGCCGGTGGAGATGTAGGACACGTCGTCGGCGATGCCGTACTTGTCGACCGCGGCCAGCGTGTCGCCGCCGCCGGCGATCGAAAACGCCTTCGAGGCCGCGACCGCGCGCGCCAGCGCCTCGGTGCCCGTGCCGAAGGCGTCGAACTCGAACACACCGACCGGGCCGTTCCAGACCACGGTGCCCGCACTTTCGATCATCGCGGCGTAGCGCTTGGCGGTGTCCGGGCCGATGTCGAGGATCATGTCGTCGGCGCCGACCGCGTCGACGGCCTTGACCGTCGCCGGTGCATCAGCCGCGAACGCGGGCGCAACGACGACGTCGGTCGGCACCGGAATCTCGGCGCCGCGCGCCCTGGCGTCGGCCATGATCTGCTTCGCGGTATCGAGCAGATCGGTCTCGACCAGTGACTTTCCAACGTCGTGACCGAGCGCGGCGATGAAGGTGTTGGCGATACCGCCGCCGACGATGAGCTGGTCGACCTTGCCCACCAGTGACGAGAGCAGTTCGAGCTTGGTCGACACCTTGCTGCCGGCGACGATCGCCAGCAGCGGCCGCGCCGGCGCATCGAGCGCCCTGGCCAGCGCATCGAGCTCGGCCATCAGCAGCGGGCCGCCGGCCGCGACCTTCGCGAAGCGGATCACGCCGTGCGTCGACGCCTGCGCGCGGTGCGCCGTGCCGAAGGCATCCATGACGAAGACATCGCACAGCGCGGCGTACTGCTTCGACAACGCGTCGTCGTCGTCCTTCTCGCCGACGTTCATGCGGCAGTTCTCCAGCAGCACCAGCTGCCCCGGCGCGACCTCGACGCCGTCGACCCAGTCGCGCACCAGCGGCACCTCGATGCCGAGCAGTTCCGACAGGCGCGCGGCCACCGGCGCCAGCGAATCCGCCTCGCTCCAGCTGCCCTCCTTGGGGCGGCCCAGATGCGAGGTCACCATCACCGCCGCGCCCTTCTCCAGCGCGTACTTCAAGGTCGGCAGCGATGCGGTGATGCGCTGGTCGGAGGTAACCTTGCCGCCGTCGACAGGCACGTTGAGGTCCTGCCGGATCAGCACGCGCTTGCCGGAGAGGTCGAGGTCGGTCATGCGGACGATGGTCATGGGGTCTGGATTCTCTTGAATGAGCGGAAGGATGTGGGCCATGCCCTCCGTGGCCGGCCGCTCGCCGCGCGGACCGCCGGAAGGCGGTCCGCTCAGACCAGCTCGCCCTGCCGGATCAGCACGCGCTTGCCGGAGCGGTCGGGGTCGGTCATGCGGACGATGGTCATGGGGTCTGGATTCGCCGTATCCGAACGGAGAACACGGTGCGTCGCCGGTCCATTGTCCGCGCTGGGCACGTGACCAGGCAAACCCGGCCGAACCCGCGGACGAGGCGCGGGGGTGCGGTGAACCGCACGGGTCGCGTCGATCAACGCGGCTTCGGCGCCCTGAGCAGGCTCAGTGCGAAGCCCCCGACCAGCAGCACCCCGAGCAGCAGCATCGTCCACAGCAGCCAGGTGCCCCAGTCGCGTGGGCGGGTGTCGTCGAGTGCGGCAGCGCCGGCCAGTTCCGTGCGTGCGCCGAGGCTCGCGACCGCGGGGCGCCAACCGCCGCCATCGCGCGCCTCCAGATCGGCCAGCAGCGGCGCGACGGCCGCATCGACGCGAACGGCGCGTGCACTCCCCGCACGCAGCACGAACGGCGGTGCACCTTCGGCGACGAACACCAGCTGCTCCAGCCGGTAGCCGAGCCGGAGTGCGGGCGCGCCGCCGGCACCGGGCGTATCGGGCACCAGGCGCCACTGACGCGCGCGCACCGTGGCATCGAGCGGGCGTGGTGGTGTGCGGGCGTCGGTGCCGGTGCCGACCCGATACACCAGCCAGTCACTGGCGACCGTGCGCCACGGCGCGTCGTCGCCGTCGCGCACCGCGAGCGTCCAACGCGCGGTCGCATTGCCGTCGAGCGCGATGTCCACGTGCGTCACCGGCAACCGCGCATCCAGATGGAACATCAGCCCGCCTTCGGCATCGGCAGGCGCCACGGGTTCGAGCGCGCGCCACGCCAGCGCCGGCGCCTCCGCCAGCGCGGGCGATTCGCCGGTGATCGACACGATCGCCGGCATCGGGCCAGCTCCGGCGCCGGGCGTGAGCCGCAGGTAGCGGGCGCGGACGGGACGATCGAACACGATCCGGCGCTCGACCAGCCGTGCATCGCCACGCTGCAGGTCGAGCAGCCGACCGGCTGCCGCCGTCGGGCGCCATGCGCGCAGATCGTCGGACACCTCCACCCGCACCGTACGCTCGAACGGCACCTCCGCCGCCTCCCAGCCCAGTACCAGCGCCTGCAGCGGCGCGTCCGATGCGCTGGCATCCGCCAGCAACGCGGCCGGCGGCGCATCGCCCGGCGCGGGTTGCCACTGGATGCGGCGCAGGCGGCCGTCGGGATCGAGCTCGCTGATCGCGGCGATATCGCCGCCCGCACGCGCCGCGGTGGCCGGAAGCGGGAACCAGGGCAGGCTGAGCGTGGTGCGCCGCGCCTCGGGCGCGTCGGCGGGCTGCAGCAGTGCAGGCACCTGTCGGCCCGCACCATTGACCACGACCAGATCGCGCAGCGTGGGCGACACCGTGGTCGCGTACACCGCCTCGTCGAGTTCGACCCGGTAGGCACCGGCATCGGCGGAGGACAGGGTCAGCGGCCATTGCGCGACGAACGCCTCATCGCTGCCGGCTGCCGCCGCGCCGCCGCACCACAGGCCGGCGGCGAGGACGGTCGTGCATCTCGTGATCCGCGTCATGGGCCGGTCTCCTGCGCCGGTTCGAGGGTCGAAGCGCGCGGCGGCGCCGGCGCGAAGAAGCCGACGACCGTGCACAGCAGGCCGTAGGCGATGAACGAGCCGATGCCCCACAGATTGCCGAGGTGGCTGCGGTCCACCAGCACCAGCTTGGCCAGCACGATGGCCATCAGCGCCGCACCGGCCAGCCATAGCAGCCGCTGGCCGCGGCGCGAACCGATCACCCAGCCCAGCACACCGAGCACACTCCAGACGACCGTGAGGCTGGTCTGCGCGAGGCTGCTGCCCGCGAGTGCGCTGCTCCACGGCACGCCGCCCCAGTGATGCGCGCCGCGCAGCGTGATCACGGTGACCAGCAGGAACGCGCCGGCCGACAGCAGCGGCACACGGGCGTGCGCATCGAACGGCGCATCGTCACGCCAGAGCCAGCGCGCGATCAGCAACAGCACCGCCGCCTGTGCGAGATCGAGCGGATTGAACAGCGCGATCCACGGCAGCGGCGCGGCATTGCCTGCGTTGCCGAGCGCCAGCAGCCACCAGAGGGCCAGCAGCGCGCAACACACGGTGTGGAACGCCGCGCGCATCGTGTCGAAGGTCGCCCCCAGCGGATGCGTGAGCCACGACCAGCGCAGCAACGCCACCGCGGTGATCGCCAGCCACGGCGCCACAGCCGCGACCAGCGACCAGCCGTCGCCGCCCTCCATCCGTTCGGACAGGTGCACCAGCAGCAGCGACGCCGCGAACGGCCACAGCAGCCACCAGACGAACTGTGCGGCGCGGGCGAATCCGCTGTCGCCGACGCGCAGGCACAGCAGGCTGCGCACACCGAATGCGGCGAAGACCAGCCACGCCCACAGGCCGTTGCCCGCGAAGGGCTGCTGATGTGCCTCGGCCTGCAGGAAGGCCAACGGCAGCGCTGCCGCCAACGCGACACAGGCCGTGCCGGCCAGCAGCGGATCGAACACGCGCCGGCTGCGTTCGGCGGCCAGCCAGCCCGTAACCGCCGCCAGAACCAGCAGCGCATCGGGGACATCGCGCCCCGGCAACACGCGCTGCAGCTCCAGCGTCCAGGCGCCGAGCCACCAGACCATCGCCCAGAGATACGCCAGCCGCGCGGGCACGGACGCCCCCGCACGCGAATACGACCACGCGATCGCGAGCCCGGCGACGACGAAGAGCATCGCGCCGACGAACAGGCCGTGCGCGAACGGCGTTTCGGTCACGGTGGTATTGCCCGCGGCGAACGCGTACGCGACCACCGCCGCGCCCTGCAGCGCAATGCCCGACCAGCGCGGCAGACGCCGCTGCTGGCGCAGGCCCAGCCAGACCAGCGCGGCTCCCTCCAGCGCGAATACGCTGGCCGTGGCCTGCGCCGACAGCGCCAGCGGCACGGCCAGCGTGGCGAAGCCCGCGGCCAGCAGTGCGTACGCGTGCTGCAGCACCTCGAAGCGCCCGCCGCGACGCAGCCACCACGACAGACCGGCATACACCGCCGCGAGACCCAGCGCACAGAGCGCCAGTGCGGTCGTGTCGTCGCGCAACAGACCCGACTGCAGCGAGAACGCGATCAACGGCATGCCGAACACCAGGCAGCCGTCGATCAGATCGCGGCGTCCCATCGGCCGGCGGCGTGCATGCAGCAGCGGCACCGCCAGATAGAGCGCGAAGAACAACGCAAGGAACGCCTGCGCGGATGCGTAGTCGGTGGCCGCGTAATCGAGGACGCCCCAGAGCGTGCCGATGCCGAAGGTGAACACGAAGCCCAGCAGGTTGAGCAGACGCCAGGCGCGGAACCAGGCGATGGTGACGATCGCCACGTTGAGCACCGCGTAATAGCCGAACAGCGCGACGTGGTTGCCGCCCCCGGTCGAGAGCCAGATCGGGGCGAGGAAGCCCGCCAGTACGGCGAACACCGCCAGCGCCATCGCACCCTGCAACACCGCCAGCGCACCGGCGCCGAACACCAGCGCCACGCTCGCGGCGAACGCGAACGCCATCGGCACGAGTCCGAACATCCGCGACGCGGCAAACACCACCAGCAGCAGGATGCCGATCATCCCGCCCTGCAGGCTGAGCGCGAACGTGCGATGGCTGTCCCGGCGCATCCAGCCGAACACCAGGCCTGCCACCGCGGCCACCGACACGGCGGCCAGGCGCACCGACACCGGCACCTGCAGCAAACCCTCGTCGCTGGCGTACTTGAGCAGCGCGGCGACACCGGCGAACAGCACCAGCATGCCGATCTTCACCGGCACGTTGCCGGAGGTGAACCACTGGCGGACCAGCCGCAGGCCGCGCTCGAACGCATTCGGCCCCGCAGGCGCTGCAGGCACGGCCTCGGGATGCGGCGATGGCGCGGGACGCACGGGATCCGCATCGCGCCAGGGCTCGCGCGGCGGCGCAGGCGGCAATGGCGGTGGTCCGGCGGACGGCGCAGGCGACGCGGGCGCCGGGCCCGTCGGTCCGCCATCCGAAGGCGGCGACGCGGGCGCAGACGCTGCGAGGGTGCCGGGCACGGAGACTGCCGGCGTCTCGCGGGCTGGCGCAGGAGGCACAGCGCCCGCCGTCGTACCGCGGGCGATCTCCGCACGCAGCCGCTCACTGAGATCCTCGAGATCGGACACCCGCCGGCGCAGGCCCAGCAGCATGACCAGCGCGACGATCAGCAGAACGGGCACCGTCAACAGCGCCAGTCCGATCAGCACGACGAGTTCTTCCATGTCACCCCCACCGCGCCGGGCGGCGCGCTGCCGGCCACCTTACGCAGCGCCGCAGCGAAAACAAGAAGCCCCGAACGGGCGGGGCTTTCGGGTCCTGCAAAAAGCGACTGGCGGCTTACTTAGATGCCACCACGCGCCTCACCTCCAGGCCCTCGCTGGAGTAACCTCACTTGCTGTCGGGCCAGTTGACCAGTTCGACACAGGCCACCTTGCAAGGGCGCTCTGGGGCGCGCCGTCGCCACCCGGCCGGGCCCGCAAACGGGTCCACATTTGCGTGCGCACAGGTGACGTTCGCCACCGTCTGCTTCCATAGCAACACATGCACGCCACCAAGCCTCTTGTGCCACATCGATTACTCGCTGCGTTCCCGGACGCGACCACCGCGCTGTTCTTCATCCTTGTCTGGCTGTCGCCGATGACGGCGGGCGGGGCGAGTGTGTTCTCCGCCATCGTGCTCATCGCTCTGGAACTTCCCGCCCTGCTCGCGCTGTCGGGCGTCTTCATGCTGCATGTGAAAGCCCCCTGGCACGACAGACTCAAGGTCGCCGCATGCCTCTGCGCCGCGCTCTCCTGCATCTGCCTGTTCGCGATCAAGGCGTTCCAGGCGCTGCCGAGCGGCCTGCTTCTGGTGTCCATACTCGCGATGCTGATCGGCAAAGGCCTGATCTACATGACGACCCGTCGGGACAGCACCTGGGCGATCGAAGGCCTCAAGCTCGCAATCCACCTCGGCGTGCTCCTGATTGTCGTCTCCATCGCCGACCATTTTTCGGCAACCATCCCACGCGGCGGCTTCACCGACGACGTGATGCGCCAGCTCACTCTCCCGCTGGATGTCTTCGACCACCTCTCGCCCGACAGCCCCTGGGCTCAACCGTGGTGGATCGTCCTGGCAGGCGCGCTCTACTTTTCGCTCTGCGCGATTAGCCGCTACGCCATGGCGCCGGAGAGACCAGCCCGTTGAAATCGCCCGCGATGGGCCCGGCGCACCCCACCGGCCAGCGCCGGAAACACGAAGCCCCGCTTGAGCGGGGCTTCGGAGACAACCGGGATCGCCGCGTTTACTTCGCCGCCACCACGCGCACCATTTCCAGGCACTTGTTGGAGTAGCCCCACTCGTTGTCGTACCAGCTCACCAGCTTGACGAAGGTCGGGTCGAGCGCGATGCCGGCTTCGGCGTCGAACACCGAGGTGCAGGTCTCGCCGCGGAAATCGGTGGCGACCACTTTGTCCTCGGTGTAGCCCAGCACGCCCTTCAGCGCGCCCTGGCTCTGCGCCTTCATCTCGGCGCAGATCTCTTCGTAGCTGGCCGGCGTGTCGAGTTCGACCACCAGATCGACCACCGACACGTCCGACGTCGGCACGCGGAAGCTCATGCCGGTCAGCTTCTTGTTGAGCTCCGGAATCACCACACCCACGGCCTTCGCCGCGCCGGTGCTGGAGGGAATGATGTTCTCGAGAATCCCGCGGCCGCCGCGCCAGTCCTTGTTGCTCGGGCCGTCGACGGTCTTCTGCGTGGCGGTGGCCGCGTGCACGGTGGTCATCAGGCCGCGCTTGATGCCCCACTTGTCGTGCAGGACCTTGGCGATCGGCGCCAGGCAGTTGGTGGTGCACGACGCGTTGGAAATGATGGCCTCGCCGGCGTAGGTGCCGTCATTGACGCCGAAGACGAACATCGGCGTGTCGTCCTTGGACGGCGCCGACAGGATCACCTTCTTCGCGCCCGCATCGATGTGCTTCTGCGCGGTGTCCTTGGTCAGGAACAGGCCGGTCGACTCGATGACCACCTCGGCGCCCACCTCGTCCCATTTCAGGTTGGCCGGGTCGCGCTCCTGGGTCAGGCGGATCGTCTTGCCGTTGACGATCAGCGTGTTGCCGTCGACCGAGACCTCGCCCTTGAAGCGGCCGTGCACCGAGTCGTAGGACAGCATGTAGGCCAGATAGTCCGGCTCGAGCAGATCGTTGATCGCCACGATCTCGATGTCGCCGTCGAAGTTCTCCACCGCCGAGCGCAGCACGTTGCGGCCGATGCGGCCGAAGCCGTTGATGCCAACCTTGATCGCCATGAATCCGGACTCCTGCAGCCGCGCGCACGCGGCGTGATTGGGAAAGAAACGCGGCCGCGCGGCGCGTCGGCGCCAGCCCGGACTGCGCGACACAGTCTAGCAGCCGCACCGCAGCGGGGCCGCCTGCCACCCGCGCGCGACGCGCGCAATGATCCCGATCAAGGCGCGCGGCAGTGCCGGCCGCAAGACTGCAGGCCTCCCCGACACCCGGACAGAACGATGCGCGCCTACGCCCTTTCCCTGATCGCCTGCGCCTGCCTGGCGCCCGCCCTGCCGGCCGCCGCCCAGTCGGCCGGTGACTGGACCATCGCCCTCGGTGCGCACCAGGTCGACCCGAAGTCCGACAACGGCCGCCTCGCCGACGGCACATTGCCGTTGTCCATCGGCGGCAGCCTCCGCCCCACCATCGCCGTCGAGTACTTCCTGCGCGACCGCGTCGGCATCGAGCTCCTGGCCGCCACCCCGTTCCGCCACGACCTCGACATCGCCGGCCTCGGCCGCATCGGCAGCACGAGGCACCTGCCGCCGACGTTGAGCCTGCAGTACCACTTTACGCCGGAGGCACGCGTGGCGCCCTTTGTCGGCGCAGGACTCAACTACACGACGTTCTTCGAAGAAGACACCCGAGGCGCGCTGGCAGGTTCGAAGCTGGCGCTCGGCGATTCGTGGGGCCTGGCGCTGCATGCAGGCATCGACATCCGCGCCGGCCGCGGCAAGCTCCGCCTGGATGCGCGGTGGATGGATATCGAGAGCGACGTCAGGCTGGATGGCGTGAAGCTCGGGACCGCACGGATTGATCCCTTGGTGTACGGCGCGGCATACGTGCGTGGCTTTTGAGGGAAGCGCGTACGGGGAGACCGGACGAGGGGAGATCGGAACCACGCTCCCCGTCCGACGGTTTTGACGGCCCGATCGCCCGCGCGCAGCTCATCTGCAGCGCAGTGAAACGTGACGCGTCGCGGCGTGTGCCGGACACGGAGTTCCTCGCAACTCTGCGTACAGGAGCATCGCTCTGGCGCGTGAACAGGGCCTTGGCGCGCTCGTCGACTCAGTGCTTGTTCGGCACCGTGGTGCCGTCGCCCGGGCCGTCCCAAGGGCCCGAGTCCTCCGCCTGCGGGCAGATCCTCAGATAAACAAAGTACGCCTGGATTTCCGTGATGCTCCAGCCCTTCAGATATGAAAGCGGGTAGGGACACACCTGCATCGGAAACGGACAGTACCCCGGAGTAATCGCAGGGGGCGTGGTCGCGTAGTTGGGAATCGGAAACCATGCCTTCGGCGTCTGGTCGAGACCGTATCGACAGAATACGAACGGATCGCCGTCCCTCCACATAAGCCCCTGCTCCCCGCGCTGTGCCCAGGCGGACGAGACCGAGAGCAGCACGCATACACACGCGAGAAATGCCATCCGAACCATGGAATACCCCTTTGATCGATATCTGCAGACAGCCCGACTTGAAGTATCAGGATCGCGAGCCGTCGCTCCGCGCACGGCACCGCCGTGGTGCCGACCGGCCACTCTATGCAGCGCAAACAAAAGCTGCTTGGTCAGCGCTGAAGATCAGAGTTCGCTTTTGTGGCGTCGGGATCGAGTTCCTTGCCCCATGTTGTCTTCCATTGCTCGCCCGGCTCGCTGGAGGACGCACTTTCGATGACGCGCCGGAGCCCCTCCACATCGCCCGCCTTGGCAGCCGACAGCATGCGGTCGACAAACGAGGACCGGGACTCGGAGGATTTCGATGCGAACGACGGCTCCGCACCCGAGACAGAACGTCCTCGGGTCAACTCATCCAGCTTGGCGAACGTCTCCGGACCCGCGATGCCATCAGGCCTGATTCCCTGCTGACGCTGGAAATTCAGCACCGCCTCACGCGTCGACTCGCCGAAGATCTCATCCACTCGCAACGGGCGGCCCGCAGCCCCTTTTACGCCGAGTGCGTTCAGATGCTCCTGCAGTCCGCCGACGTCCCGCCCGCTATCTCCCAGCGACAGATGGGCGCTTCCGTGCTGTGACCGTGTTGCAACAGACATCGCCCGCTGCGACTGCTCGCCGAAGATGCCATCGACTTCGATGCCGCGCTCCGCTTGAAACGCGCGCAACGCATGGTCGGTTTGCGGCCCGAACACACCGCTGCGAGTCTCGAGCGTCGCCCCGTCGCCGCCGCGGTATCCCAGCCCGTTGAGCCGCTCCTGCAGCGCGACGACCTCCGCACCGGACGAGCCCATGCGCAGCGGTTCGCTACCCCGGCGAGGCGGTTCCAATCTGTTCTCGTCGGCGTGACGCTCGCCAGAGCCGAAGACGGAAAGCGGATCAATGCGCCGGCCGTCACGCAGAAGTTCGAAGTGAAGATGCGTATCGCCTTGCGCGGGCGTATTCCCGGTGCGACCCATCGTAGCGATCTGCTGTCCCGCCTCGACGCGCTGCCCATCACGCACCATGAATTGGTCCAGATGGAAGTACCTGGTCATCGACCCGTCGTCGTGCTGGATGCGTACGGTATTGCCGGCAGCGCCGTTGTTCGGCGCGACGCTGACACGACCGCCGGCAAACGCCACGATCGGGTCGCCTACGTTGCCTTCGATATCGATGCCACCGTGGGGCGCCCCGCTACTGCGCGGCGTGCCGAACTCGCCCCGTCCCTCACGCGGCTTGTCAGCCTCATTGATGCGCATGTTGCCAGGCGCTGGCCACACCGCGCCCTGCGCGCGCGCCTGCGCAGGTGGCGCAACGGCGCGCTCGGCCTCGGGACGCGAAAGCTGCACAGTGATCGCTTCACGCGTTGCCTGGTCGGCCTTGCCGGTCTGCTCGAGCGAATTGGCGAGCTGGAAGCTGCGTACTGCTTCAAGCGTGCGCTGCCCATAGATGCCGCTGCCGGTTTCCAGCCTGCCGCCGTGAGCATCGCGAAAGCCGAGCTCGTTGAGCGCCTGCTGCATGGCTCTGACGTCCTCGCCACGCTCACCACGCTCGAGCACGCCATCAGCCAGCGGGTTCGCCTGCGCCCGCGCGCCTGGGAGCGGAGCCGTCGCAACAATGCCTCGCTCCGGGATCTCGATCGCGGCGTACTTGGCCGCCCAGTACTCCGTGAAGGCGTTTGCGAGGTCGCGATCACTCAGACCCGCAATCGAAGCCCGTGGATGGCCGGTGACACGTGAGAACTCGGCCTGATCGAGATTGCCCAAGATATTGGCGCGTGTGTCCGGCCGCGAGAACGCGCCGGTCGCGATCGCACGCTGTATGGATGCGTATCCGCCTCCGCCCTGCTGATGAGCGAGATACATATCAAGGCCATTCGGGCGATCAGCGCCCGACAAGAACGCGTGGCCCGTGTCCGCGGACCGGTTGGTGATCTGCGCTCGGTTACGCGCGTAGAGCGTGGCCGCGGCGTCGGTATTGGCAGCCGCGTCGAATTCACGGCCCGTCAAACCGAACTCGGCCGCAGTGCTCGGCATGAATTGAAAGAGACCCTTCGCGCCGCTCGTGCGGTTGTAGGCATCGGCGTTGAATTGGCCGCCTGTCTCGATGTAAGCGAACCGCAAAAAATCATCGCGCGGAATACCGCTCTCAGCGGCCTCGCGTTCGATGATGTCGAGAACTACTGCTCTGTCGCTTGGACCGGCCATCATTGGCTCTCAGGTGAAGTGCGGCCGCGGCGGGCCGCAGGACGTCAACCGGACCCAATCCTTGAGTCTTGTGCAGAGCGGTCAACTCGAAATAGGTCAGCGCGCTTGATAGCGCCCTGTATTCGCGTCGAACTCGAAGACTAGCGCATCTTCCGGACCGAGGGGACGAGATCGGCCCGGACCGGCAATAGTCTCGCCAGACTGAACGATGTGGATGCGCGGAAGGCTCTCCCCAGCAGACGGCTCAAACTGAAGCTCGCCCGTGCTGGCAGCGCAGGTCATCACGCCTCCTTCGCAAGCCTCAGCATTGTCGCTTCCGGCCTGGACAGTGCCCACATACGTCCAGACCCGAAACGGCGTCTGCGGCAACCCGTTCTTGTTGAACAGGAACAAGGCGTAATTGGACATCGCAACGCCGTCTTCGAAGAGCCGGGTGGGCACGCCGAGGATCAATCGCCCACCCCCCAGCTCGCGGGAGACCGCGCGGCGCGACTCATCCACCATTTCCGGCTGATCGAGGCGGCCGAACTCGCCGACGAAGCCATCCGTCGCGATCTGGGACCAACCTGCCTGGCCGCTCTCAACCTTTTGGACGAGCGTAACCTGCCCGATCGCTACGCGCCCCTCCTCCATCGTCGTGGTGTCCGCTTCGGCACCCTCCGTGCCGGCGGAGCGGGACGTAAAGCCTGTGAAGTAGTGCTCGCCCTCGAGATCGAACGCATAGCCATACCAATATCCAACGGTGGCGCCGCCTTCAACCTGAAAGCTGTGGGCGCCGTCGCCATCACGCTGATAGACGAAGTAAAGCACGCTGTCGGGGGACGGCGGTTTCAAACCGGTCATGCTGTCGTCCTTCTCAGAAACATCCTCAGGCGCGGCCTGGATGCTCGGCGCTGATGAAGCTCCGCTCGCGTCGCCCCCCTGCGCGCAGCCCGAGATAGCAAGCGCGCCACTGATCAACCCGCACATGATCGATTGCTTCAAAAGCCCTCTCCTTAAAGAGCCTCGCCCGCCCCAATCGGCCCTGAGGCCGTCCTATCAAGCCTGGCGTGCCGCCTCCTGCTGGGCAGGACTGCTCTGCTGAGCAGCGTTCCGCTGCGTCAACTGCTGCGCTTCTTGATCCGCTCGCTGCTGCCATGCCTGGCCAACGGGCGAGGATTGAAGATCCCGTGTCGAAGTGCGAATGCTCTCGGAATTTCCGCTCTTCGCGGCGTCCAGAAGGCGCGATACGTAGTCCTGCTGCGTCGTGCTTTCATTCCGGGCGAGCTGCACGTCGCCTCGATCGCCAACTTCGTCGAGAGACGCCCGGCGGCCATCTCGTCCTCGCAGGGACTGTTCTTCCTCTCGCCTCGCGGGCTCACCAGCTGGGAGTGGGCCTCGAATTGCATCGACACCATCGCGAATGAGCCCGCCGGCGCCGCGCGAAATCACGGTCATCCCGACACGGCGCGCCTCGATATCGTGCCTGAAGCTCTCGATGGAACGCTCGTTCTCCTTCGCGCGCGTGCGTGCGTGCAGGTCGTCGAGAATGGAGCGATCCGGCCTGCCATCCCCATCGATGGGCAAGAAATTGTGCATGCTGTGCGAGCTGGCCGAACGGCCAGCTGCCGTGAGCGGGAAGTCAGGCGTGATGAAGTCGCGCCCGCGGTGCTCGTGGTAGCCCGACTGGCGAAGCACGGTCATTTCCCGCTCAGTGGCGTAGATCCTGACCTGTCCGTAGTGCGGGCTTGCAGCGCTCACTGCATCGGCTGCCATTACATGGTTGAGCACACGATTCCCGCCTTCGGGAATGCGGCGATCCAGACTCGCCGCGCTGTAAGCGTTGAAGGTCTCGCCGCGTAAATCGAAGTGGTGCGCCGAGACCTGTGCCAAGGTTCCGCCAAGGGAATGGCCAGTCACGGTGACTTCTGGTGCGCGCTGTCCCGACTCGCGCCCTTCTTGCCTCGCATATGCGAGCGCCCGCCGCGTGAGCTCAACCGCGTCGCCGGCCTGGGGGTTGGTCCGGTTCGCGACCATTGATCCGTCGGCTACAACCCCGTCCTTCCATATCTGCTCCGTGCCTCTATGCGCGACCACAATCTCACCCGTGTCCACGCGCTGATAGACGGTGCCTTGATAGCCGGTGCGGGCGTTGTCGACATACTCCCGCACCCGATAATCCACGCCCTCGACCGTTACATACTCATTGTAAGGCGGGCTACGCACGCCGACCCTGCGATCCTCATAGCTATCGTTGGCGAGGCCAGCATAGTGCTGAGAGGGAACAGTCATTGGTTGGCTTCCATTGCCGACAGCTCGACCTCGAAGAACTCGCCTCTGTCCTTGGCGTCCACGTGATCGAGCGACTCATGGCCAAAGTTGGCATAGTTGTCGATCTCAGCCTTCGGATAGTGCACTGATGAGAAGAAGGTTGCTGCCGAAGCGCGCCGGACAATTTCCTCAGCATCAATCGCCGCGACAAACCACGTCGCCATCGGATCGCTGGATTCGCGCATGCTCACGCGCGTCTCAACGAACTTCCAGTGGCACACGCCTCTCCCATAGTAGTCCTCATCCAGAACTTGATCCATGAACACTCGGCCAACGAACTCAGTATCCGACACACGCGTCAGAGCAACCTTCTCGGTCGTGGAAATCCGCGGCACCGCGCCAGACAAAGGCTGCGGCTCTCCGCACTCTCCGGCGTTTGTCACGTCGTACTGGGCGGCTGCGTCGATTTCAGCGAACGGACCCGGCGCGCCCCTCAACACCACGCGTATGTCGTAAGCATCTCGCGGAGCGGGATTGAGATTACGCAGCGGCGCCCCGTCTTCAGGCAGCAGACTGTCGTGATTCGTATCGTTAGTCGCGCTCATATCGGCATCCTTTTTAGGTCCGCTGCAAGCCGAGGCGGACAAAACCAACACGCAAGTCACAAGCCCTGCGGTCAGCCGGCAGTGCCTTAGCGTGATGAAGAGAACTGATTTCACAATTATCCATCCCGAGAGAACTCTTGCGTCGACAACTTCCGGAAGCGATCGAGTGCCGCAAAGCGCGATTCCCTTGCCGGCAAAGAAATGCGCCCTGCCCTACAGACAATGTTCAAAAACAATTGAGCATTCCCTGGACTTACACCCAGTCATCGCCTGGTCTCGGACATCCGCAAGTGTCGGCCCTCGCGCCCAAGTGCTGTTTGTAGCTGTGGAAGCAACTGCGCCGCACTGGTTGAGAAAAACGAAGAACACTTCACAGTTTGCGCCTCCGCTACTTCTGCACTGTGCCATCGCGGCGCTCTCCGCAGACGATTGACTTCGTTTGTCGAGGCCCACGCCCGATGCACCATCTGATTCGCTTCCAGCGAACGCACCCCACCTATTCGGTCGATTTGGCCTTGTATCGCCGAGGCCCTGGGACGGCAAATAGACAGAGTTGTATTGGGGCGAGTTTGGATTGCTAGGCGGCAAGCTCGACTGCGCGTGAGCAGTTACGCAGGCTGCTAATCCAAAAACCGACATAGCGAGCAACATAGTTCTCATCTAGATCTCCCAACGCCACATGATAGTCAATTTAGTCTAGTCAACTGCCTGGAGGCCGCACGCCCCCACGGTCCGCTGCCTTGCGATCCAAATAGTCCGAAGTAACCGGCTGCTCGAGGTCGGACCGACCGCCGGTAGAGTTACGCCCCAAAGCCCCGAAGCTCGAATTGGCAGCGAACTGACCGAGAGTTCCGTTGAAGAACATCGCAGCCATGGGCGGCGCCATCACCATCAGCACGGACATGATCAAGCCAACACCACCTTGCTGGACAGCCGCAGAATTCAGGCCGCCGCCAAAGCCGGGGATGTCGGGTCCTACCATCGTGGAAATCGTATAGGCCGCGAGCATCGCGGCTGCCGAGACTGCGACAACCTTGGTCGCAATTGAGACCATCACGGCCAGAACCGCCATCGCGAACATTGTGCCGACCCCATACAGCAGCCATCGCTTGAACAGATCCTGGGTCTGCTCGAACAGTAGCGCCAATATGAAAAGCGGCCCAAACCCGACGAACAGGACAAGGGCGATCTTGTAGAGTAGAAGCATCGCGCCGCCAATCACCGAGGGGCCCGCAATACCGATGCCGGTCATGGCCGTCACGTTTCGCTGATCGGCGCTGTTCGAGTCGCTATCACCTTGCGGCAATGCGTCGATCATCGCGAAGATCAGCCCCATCGTGGTGAGATTTCTGTCGATCGCGTCTTCGACGTCGTCATCGTTGCCCGAAATCACTTGATGGATGGCCTGGGGAAGATCATCCGTCATCAGTGTCGTCAAGTTGTTTCCGAAGAACGACATTGACGTGGCTGCGATAACGATCAGAAATGCGCGCAGCGAGCCGACCACCAGCCCCATCAGGTTCTCACGGCTTCGGCCCGTGACGACCATGAAGCCCTGGATGAGCACCCAGAACACGAGCAACGTAAAGACGATCCCGCTGACGAAACGGGTCGTACGCCCGAGCAGCGCACTCTGGAACGACTCGATCAGCCCGTTGACGAGGTCAAATATGAAGGCGAAAAACGCCCAGGAGATAAAGCTACTCGGGTCGAAACTCATAGGGGCGGCGCCTCTTAGAACGAAGGCAGACTCAGGCCGCCGCCGCCCTTCAGAGCATTACGGGTCAGCGCGGCCTGGGAATTCCTAATGTGAGCGATGCGAGCATCGTAAGCCGCCATGTAGGTGTTGTAGCGATCCCGATCGTTGTCCATCAGCGCAGTGAGCGCCAAGATCTCGTTCGTGTTGTATTGGACGTTCGCATAGTCGTTGGCGGAGAGGCTGCGGCGGTGATCATCCAGCTGTTTCAACCGCTCGTAGTTCTCACTGGCGCGCTCGAACATGCGCATCGAGAACCGATACTGGGCCAGCTCGGTGTTCGCGAGATCGCGGCAGAGCTGCCGCTGCTGCTGACCCAGCGGCGTGCTTGTACTTGCAGTGCACAGCTTATCGATTCCGACCGATGTCGTGCTTGGCTGCGTCTCGTTGAGCGCTTCGTCCCCTGTCGGCGCGGCCACCATCTCCGGTGTCGAACCACTTCTCGGAGCGATCTGAAGTTTTCGGTTGAGGTCGGTCTTGAGGTCGTTGAGCTGCCCCGTCACCGTCCCATTGTTACCAATGCGCTCTTGCGTCACACGGTCGTTCACCTGCCAAGCCGCCGCTGCCGCTCCGGTTCCGAGTAGGGCAACGACCGCCAGCGCAATGGCCAAACCGCCGTTTGCCTTGGGTAGATCAGGCGCCGTGCCGAACGTCTTGGTCCATGCGGCGGCAAAACCTGGGCCGCGTCGTGTATTCGATGCCATGTGTCGGTCTCCGATGTCTTAGTCCTGTAGGCCTGCGTTCGGGCGCGGCATCAGCCAGCAGCAGCGCGCCGAGCGCCGCCGCGGTCCGCCTGCCCCCTGGCCGCGCGCCCCGACCCCTTCCGGTGCTCATAGAACGCGTCCAGCCATTGCTCGGGCGTGAGCTCCGAGCGATCCACACCAAGTCGCCCGGAGGCTTCCCAAACGATCCGGTCCATCACTTCGATGTTGTCTGTACTTACCGAGATCACGGCAAGCGCGTCGTCCATACCGCGGAGGTTGAGCTGGCACACGGTCGATCCGTGCCCCTGCTTGACCAGGAACGAGCGTGAGCGCTCGTCGAGATTCGCCACGACCTCGAACTCCGCTTCCGTGAGCTTCAAGCCCTCCATGTAGTCCGCGCGCGAGGCATTCGGGTTCGGGAGCAGGATGAGCGTCGCGGTCTGCTCGATCAGTGCGGCCGAGATGTCGCTCGCGAGCGCGTCCTCCGGACTCTGCGTTGCAAAGATCCCGAGGCCGTTTTGTTTACGGATCGTCTTCTGCTTGTTCTTCGCGAAGTCTTTGAGCGCTCCGCCGCCGTCGAGGATCTTCCAGAACTCATCCATCACGTAGATGAGCGGGCGCCCATCGATCAGGTCTTCCAGGCGGTGCAAGAGGTAGTTGATCACCGGCACGCGCACTTCGGCGTTGTCGATGACGTCGGTGTAGTCAAACCCGATGATGTTCGCGCGGTCCAGGTCGATGATGTCGACCGGGTTGTCAAACACCCAGCCAAGTGTATTGCCGGCGGTCCATTTGCGGAGACGCGCGAAGAGACCGTCGTCGCCCATGTTCGGCAGGCTCTTCTGGAAGTTCGTCATCGACCGCAGGTGCTTGGGCATGTCGAGCATGCTCTCCACGGCGCGGAAGATGTCCTCATCTTCGCGTGCCGTGTAGCTTGCCTTACCCGCGAGGACCTTGATGAGGTTTCCGAGAAATTGCACATTGGCATCTGTGTGTTCGCACTGAAACGGATTGAAGCCGGTGGGCTGCCCGTTATCGAGCGCAAGATAGTTGCCGCCGCACGCGCGCACGAAGATCTCCGCGCCGCGATCCTTGTCGAAGAAGAAGATGGTTGGCGCAGGATCGTACTTCTGGACCTGACTGAGCAGAAAGTTGATCAGTGCGGTTTTGCCGGTGCCGGACTTGCCGATCACCATGGTATTGCCGATCGCCTTCTCACCCAATGAGTTTTCAGCCGGGTGCGTTGCGTGAAAATTGAAGTAGTAAGGCTGCCCATTCGTGGTCTGGAGCACGGTCAGGCACTGGCCCCACGGGTTGTTGTCCTTCTTGCCGGTCGCGAAGTTGTGGAGCGGCGAGAGCCCCAGGAAGTTCAGGGAGCTGACATTGGCGAGGCGCGTGCGGAATCTCCAGTTTCCGGGAAGCTGGGAATAGAACGCCGAGCAGACCGCGAGGTCCTCCTTGACGGATACAAAGCCTGCGTTCGAGAGTTCGGCACGAGTGGTGGCGATGTTCTGGGAGAGCAGCTTCTGATCATCCGCATAGAGCGCCATCATGAAATGGTACTCACCGAGGACAAAGTTGCCCGAGGCCACTTGGTCCATGGCATGATCCATCTCGATCACTTGGCTGACGGCCTTGTCCCCGGACGAGATCATCATTCCCTTGGTGCGATCGAGAATCTTCAAGGCGTCCTGCCGCCCCATCGGACTGAACGAATGCGTGATGACGTATTCGAAGTCCAGATACTTGAGGTTGTTCAGAATTCCCGGATACGTCGCGTCCGTGAATTCCTTGATGTTGAGGATTGCACCAAAGTGGTTCGTCCCGCCGGGCGCACTGACCACGAAGTCGCCGGACTTCGCGGAGAACATATGGCGCGACACCGGCAGATATTCATAGACCGGCGCGCGGAGCACCGGGACAGGCTCCTCGATCCGGTTGATGAGATAGCCGAAAAAGCCGAGCGTCTCGGAGAACACAACGCCGTTGTCGGCCTCATACAGACCCAGGCGCACGGGCGCGTAGTCTTTCAGGACAGCCTCCACGTTGCCGGCGAGCTCGATGGTCTTGCCCACCATTTGCTCTTGTTCCGCGGCAAGGCGTACCACGTCTGCTGACTTTTCGACAAATTTCTTACCGGTCACGATCGGCCGGTAGATCATCGTCAGGTAGAGCTCGTTCTGCATGATCTTCTGCGACGATAAGCGCTCGAAGTACTCATCAGACAATCGCTGATTGAACGCCTGATCGAACTGGCTTTCCACCTCAATTCGGCCGCGACGCCGGATGTCGTGCACCCAGAATGCGACGTTGACGAAGTCGGGCGCCCGAAGCGTCTGGAGCATTCGATTGAAGGTGTTATGCCTGTGCTCGAGCTCCCACTCTTCTCGCCCCACGAACGGCAGACCGTCGAGCCGCCACGTGATCAGGAAGTCTCCGCCTGTCGTTTTGACAACATGCGGGCTCACGTGCGCTGAGATCGGGATGAACTCGGAGATGGAAGTGTCAGGCGCAGGCATGGTGCTACTCCCTTGTGGGCGACATGAACGTCTTGCGGTAGCTGTTCGGCGTGAATACCCACATGCCGTTGTGATGCTTGATGTTTCTGACCTTGGCCCGGAACTGCCATCGTAGGCCGATCAGACGAAAGACCATTTCGTCGCGCTTGGCCATTTGCCGCATGATCATCACAACGATCGGCAGAAGAAGTAGGAAGAACATGTCGATGTAGAACGTGAGCAGCAGGCACGCGCCGGCAGCGATCGCAAAGGGCATGTACGGCACCCCAAGGAACATCGCCGGGCGCGTGCAACCGCGAAAGAGCGCGTTTTTATGCATAACGCATCAGGTTGTCGACGACGACGATGCCTGCCGCCATCACGTCAGCGGGCAGCAACATGCGTGCAATCTGCGCCGCGGCACCGATCAGGAATCCACCGATCAGAACGGGCGCGACGTCGCCGATCCGCTTGTGATTGAACGCAATCTGATAGCCCGCAAAGATCACAGCGATGGTCACGATCGCGATCGACGCGATGTTGAGGAGCGCCGTAACGTTGGTGAAGAAGGTGGTGACCGTATTACTCGCGCCAGTGACGTCCTGGGCCATCGCGATCATCGGCATCGTCGCGAGCGAAGCGCAGACTGCAATTGCGAAAGCGCGGCTGCGCTGCGCGTGGCTGCCGGAGGTTGCGTTCTTCATGAGGTGACCCTTTCTGGTTGAGTTGAGATGTATTGGGTGATGCGCGGCCAGTTCCGTTGGCCAGATAAAGCGTGAATCAGAAGACGAATGCCGAGTCTCGTGGTGGGGCGCTCTGCGACGCGCCCACAGTTTGAGAAGGCGGCGACGGGGCCTGGACACCCTGTGGGGCCGGCGGGGGCCGAGGCGCTCCTACCAGCTGCACGACCACCGGGCCGTCATCGTTCGTTGGTGAAGCGCCCGCAGCCGCGCCGTCGCGCCGCACGGCCGCGGTGGCAGCGGCGGTGACCGCGCCCGGAGGCGCGGGCTGCAGGCCAGGCGCGTTCTGGATCGCATCTCCGCCACGGCTCGATGCAGCAGCTTCGGCGACGCGTCGTGCGATCAAGCTCTCCACGGCGCTCACGGCTGCGGCGCGCGCCGGGCGCGGCGCCGTGGGCTGAGACCGGATCACAGGAATTGCAGCCGCCTGCGCCCCACTCGCGACCGCGCCCTGCCAAGACGCCACGACCTTCTGGACGTAGCCATGACGAAAGCCCGTGGTGAAGTTGCCGGAGTAGTAGCAACTAAACGCCCTTCCCCAGTCCTGGCCGGAGCGCCCGTAGCACTCGGCGAGGATCCGCGAGCCGGCCTGCACATTGGGGCAGATATCAAACGCCTTCTCGTAGCTGTCGAGTCCCTGCTTGTCGAGGTTGTAGCGGTTGACCTGCGCGATACCGAGCGAGAAGTTGTAGCCCTCCTGCTCGAGCATGCGTGCAGTCGACAGCGCCTCCCCAAGGCTCCGCGGTTGACGCGCGAGGCGCCCGCCCACAACACCGATCGCGAACGGGTTGAACGACGACTCCACTTTGGCGACGTGGTGCATCACCTCGGCCGGAACCGCAAGATCCGCGCAGGCCATCATCTCGATCCCAGGCAGCATTACCACCTCTCCCCCATAGGGCCGCGGAGCGCGAGCGCCGTGCAAGAAACGCCAGACGCACTGCAGTGCCAGGCGCTCATGCGAGCCCCCGCGTGGGATCGAAATCGATCCCCGTGATGAAGCGGCGCCCCGCGTGTGCCTTGATGTGCACCACGATGTCGATTGTGAGCTTTAAGAGACGCTTGATTACCTCGAACTCCAGCCCCGCGCCTTCTGCCGACGCCTTGACCATCAGCGCGAGCTGATCCCAGGTCTGCGACGTGCTGCCGGCATGGCAGCTCGTGATCGAGCCAGGGTGGCCCGATGCACAGTTGCGAATGAAATAAAACGACTCGTCGCCCCGGAGCTCCGCCAGGATGATGCGATCGGGCTTCATACGCAGACAGGCCTCCATGCAGGTCTTCGCCGAAATGTTGCTCGCACTTTGTCCACCCTTGGAATAGAGCAAGTGCACGACGTTGGGTTGGGTCAGGAAGAGCTCGCGAGCGTCCTCGATCGTGACCAGTCGCTCATGCTGAGAGATGTGGTTCACGAGCGACTTCATGAACGTCGTTTTGCCGCTGCCGGTGGCGCCAGAGACCACGATGTTCTTGTGATACTGAACAGCCTTCTGGAAGAACGCGGCATAGTTGCGCTGACGCCGAAGCTCCAGGAGCTCCTGGTCATAGTCGCTGATGGTGTGCTCTTGCTCGACGACGTCGTCAAAAAATCCATCCCGCGCATACTCTTCGAGCGTTTTTCCGAACCTCGCCGGCAGGCGGATCGTGATCGATACCTTTCCCGCGTCGCAGGCGGGCGGGATCACGAACTGCGCACGCTGGCCTGTTGGAAACGTCAGCGACACCATCGGGTCAGCATCGGTGATGCGCTGGCCGGTGTTGCTCTCGTTGACGACTGCGGTGCAGAACTGGCGCGCGCGCTCAAACGTCAGTGACGGCACTTCGACGCGGTTCCAGCCCGAGCGTGTCTCCAAGTAGAGCTCACCAGGCCGATTGATGCAGATTTCGGTGACCTCCGCTGACTGCATATGCTCGCCAATGCCGAGGATCTCGTACTGATAGTCGAGGAACTCGTTGGACACCCGGGCGAGGACAGCGGTCTCGGCATTCATCTGCTTGGCGTCGATCACCGGATCACGGACGAGAAGTCAACGTCGCGGGACACGTAGATCGCGACGACGGTGCCTTGGTTGATGGTGACGGTGGGCGGTCGGCTCATGTTCCGGTCCAGCGCCATGTTGGCCAATCGCTCCATCGTCCGCGCCGTTGAGCTTTCGTAGGGGTTCTGCACAAGAGCGCCGTTGACGACCGATGTCGTGGGCGGTCCGTTCTCTGCCGCGGCATACTTGAACGCGTCACTGAGAATGCTGATCAACACCGCCGACGTGATGCGTTGACCCCAGTGCGCGGTGTAGTGGCCGGGATGGCCCGCGGATCCCAGGACGTCCACGCCCGGGCTCGTCATGTTGATGTCCAGGCCATTTGGCGTCGTCACGCGATCCCAGGCCACGTTGACCCGCTCGCCGATAAGCTCGTCGCGCCCGTAACTCCCCTGCACCTTCGAGCCGCGCGGCAGAAGAAGACGTTTTCCATTCACCGAATAAACCGGTTCCGTGACGATGCACGAGGTGTAACCCGGATAGTCGGACACGATTCGCGACTGGAGCACACAGCGGATATAGGTGCCGCGGAGCAGCAGTGTGTCGGGCCTGTACAGCGGCTGGGCACTGGTGGGGCCCTCTGCCGGTCCCGAACGGACAGAAGTCTGCTGCCCCGGCCCGGTCAACATGGCCGCGTACTCCTGTGGACTCATTCCGTGTTGCTGAGCACCCTCAGGAGCCCCTCCGCCAGGGAGGCCGGCACCGTTCGCATCATCCATGCGCCGCTCCAGGAGAGATGGCATCTGGCTGCGAATCGAATCGATGCTCGGCATGCTCGGTGCCTGGGCGGGCCGCGTGTCCTGGATTACCGGAAGCGGCGGCAGCTCGTCTACGGGCGGCGGCGCCTGCGCCATCGAGCGCTCGGGAGGGAGCTCAGGGAGGTCGCGCGGCGCTGCCGGGATCACTACCTGCTCGACTGCAGTGCGCCGCGGCCGGACCTCGTCATCCGGCGAGCCGCCGAAGATCAGCCACGCGGCGATTGCGATCAACGCCATCACGATCGCAGCCAGGAACACGAGTGCCTTTCGATTGAGGCGCTGTACATCGTCCGCTCTCAGGTAGGGTGTGTCCCCATCCAGCGCGGCCTCGTCCGGATACTCACGGCGCGCGTAAGGGTTGGGTGCCTGGGGATGCGGAGTGTCGTGAGCATCGTGCTCTTGAGGCGGAATTTGGCTCACAGTTCCGGTCTCCTGCGCAGGCCGATTGCATTGCTTCCATGGCGGACGACGAGGAAGGCGTACGTGCCGTGCACGACGATGGTGTCGCCCTCGACCGTCGAGTTGACGATGAATTCCTCTCCGTTCTGGCTGTCGCGCGCGAAGACGGCCGGAAAATTCCCGCTCGGGAAACGCGAGCGGTCGCCCATGCGGATGTAGGTGAAGCGCCGGTCGTCATAGACCGTCGAGGGCACAAGCCAGGTCGGCTGGCGCTTGTGATACGAGTAGTCGTACGCGAAGTAATAGTCCCGCGTAGGCTCGATGGCCGTGCTCAGCTCGGCCACCGATTCCGCTTCCGACGTCCCTTCAGCTGCGAATTCCGTATCGGCCGGGTAGACAAAGCGCACTTTGTACTGCACGCCGGACGCCTTCGCCTGCTCAAGCGCGCGCCAGTTGGTCGCCACGACCTTGAGCTCGAAGATGTAGGAGTGCGCTGCGGTGCGGATCAGAAGATTCGTATCGACATCGACGTTCTTCGGCTTGAGGTAAAACACGTTGTCGCGACGGCTGATATCCCAGCCACCACTGAAACCCGAGCTGTAATCGAGAATCTCTTCGTGAGGACTGAGCTCGATCTGCGTTGTGATGCCGAGGCCGGTACGCACTTGATAGACCTTGTCGGCCTCGTATGCATACTCCTCCACCACCTGCGCGTTGCCGGGTGCGGCCAGGACCACGATCCACGCGGCGAATCCCAGCTTCAAACATAGGTGGATCACACGCCCCATCACTCCATCTCCCCATGCGCGCCTGCGCCTTCCATTTGCTCGGCAGGCATCGCCGGCAGTGATGTTTCGGGTACAACCTGTTGCCCCATGAATGCCGCGCCGGGGTCCACGGGCGTCTCGAGCGGCTGTGACTGCATCGCTGACGCGATGTCAGCGACGCCCGGCGAAGCGGCTGCCGGGGCAAAATCGTTGTCGACGCGGTAGTTCGTAACCCGAAATCCAAGCGGATTGAGCAGCCGGTCCTCGTCGCTGAGCCTCAGCTCCTGGTTGTAGGTGAACTCCATCGTGGCGATCTTGTTGTCCAGCGGATCCGAGCGACCGCGCCCTTTGTCGTAGACGTTGCGCTGGAACCGGACGGTCGCACCGGTGGGCCGACGCCCCTCGCCGCCGCCGATCAACACAATGCTGAGGATGCGGACATGCAGCGCCTTGGTCGGGCCGTACACGCGAAATGGACGCTCGGGATTTCCTTCGGAGTGAAGCGACACATAGGCCGGCGCTACCCCGGGGCCCGCCATCGAAAGAGTCGTGCGCCAGTTGCGTTGACCGATCAGCCCCGAGTCGTAGGACTCGCGCGCGAGAATGAAGGTCGCGACGTTGCTCTTGTTGATGGCTTCGCTCGCCGTCACGTCCCGGTTCTCGAAGTCGCCGACCAATCTGGCGACCGATGCCGTCCCCGTATAGGGATCTGCCATCACGAGATACGGAACTTTCTCTTTGAGGGGGAGAAACAGCAAGTAGCCACCCGCAAGGATGAGCGACATGAGCACGGCACTCCAGGCTACGAGCCAGGCCCGCTTTTCGCTCCGTCTAGCGCGCTCTGCAAGCGTCAGTTCAAAGCTCACGCCCTGCGCGACCGCGCGTTCGACCGCCGGGGTGTCCGTGTGTTTCCTGCCAAACATCCGCGGCGCCCCTTACTGACCGGCGCCAGCGGAAGACGTCTCGACACCCCGCGGTAGCGAGACAGAATCGTCGCGCCTCGTGGTGAGGCTTACCACGATCGTGGAACGATCCACGACGACCGCGAGGTTTTGCGTTTCATAGGCATTCGTCAAGGCCGTGGCGGCCTCCACGAGGCTCGGTGTGCGGATGCTGCCAACGGGCCCATACAGTGTGTAGTCGTTCGGGTGCAGATACGACAGCGTCATCCGCTGATCACGCGCCCAGCGTGTCAACATCGACTTCAAGGTGCCGTCCACGGGATTGGCCTGGAAGACGTAGACGTGGTTGAGCGGAATGGCCTGTGGCGCATCGGCCATGCGATTGACCGGCAACCACTTTCCGCGGGGATCCGGGGCAGCGGGCGTTGCGCACCCGGCCAAAGACAAGACAGCGACAACGACCGCCAGGCGCACGCGCCCTCGAACCATTCCAGTACGGCTCACGCAATCCACCATCGGCAAAGAACGCAGCCACGAATCTTTCGCAGCGCTTTTACGGCGACCTGCGCAGACCTCTGTCGACTGTGTTCACATAGAAAACCGATTCAGAATTAATGCGGCACTGTCGTTCACACGAGAATTCCGAAAGTGTGAACACGCCTGCGCCTTCCAAATCGCCCCTTCAGAACTCCCTCTCAGTAAAACTCCTTAGCTCCGCGACGTCGAAACGAGCGGACGTGCCGAAACCCCTGCGCCGGACCTTATCTGTGCGACCGACAAAGCGTCAAGCATTTGAAGCACCTGTATTCCAGGAGAAAATTAATAGGTGATTCCGCGCCTCATCTGACGCCGCTATTTCTTGCAATGGCGTGTCAGAAAAATCTTCTTACGCGCCCAATGTGACGGAAGACACGTTAGCGGCCCGCTATTTATCGCGACAACGATCTGCGCAGATTTGACGGCCCCAAAGCGCAGAGTCGAGATAACCTATTCATATTCGCCGATTTTTCAACGGAGCTGCCAAGTGTCTGGCAGTATGCGCTGACGCCGGGGAGACACTTGCAAGGAAGGCATGGTGTGGATAGATCCACGATGGAAGATTTTGTTTCGAATGCGGCACTACTTGCGGGCCATTTGACCCAGCAATGCGACAAAGCCGCCGCGGCGCAGCAGTCGGCGGCCGCCGACCTTCGCCGAGTAGCCGACGACGTGTCGCAGCGAGTTGTAGCCGGCAAGCAGGAACTGGTGCATGCCGCCCGAGCCGCAGTCAGAGAAGCGCTGGTCCCGGAGATTTCCGAAGCGGTTGCAGCCGTCGGCCAATCGGGTGATCGCCTGCGCACGATTGCAGAGCAGCTCCAGCGTGAGCGGGCAATGGTCTCGGGACGCATGCGCATGCTCGGTCTCGGGACGCTTGGCGCTCTGGCGATCGCATCGTTTTGCACCATCGGCGCGACCGCCTATGTGGCATCCAACAATCTGAAGCGCGCCGAGCGGGCGAACGTCGACGCGCAGGTTCTAGAAGCGCTCGCGCATGTGGCGATTACATCCTGCGACGGCACGCCCTGCATCAAGCTTGCGGAGGGCCAAGCACGTTGGACAAAAAATGACGACTACATCCTGGTCGACGCGTCAGCCCCGCGCGGGCCTGCTGCGCCCTGATCCGCGCGCCCGCGTCGCTGTCCACGGATCGCTTCCAGTGCTCCCAGTCGAAGGAATCGCCTTGAACTATCGAATCGTTACGGCGCTTGTGCTCACCCTGCTGCTTGGCGTTGCAGCTGCGTATCTCTCTGGCTATCTCACGCTGATATTCCTCGGACTGGACACCGGCCTCCTGTGGATCGGCACCTACGTCCAGTACGTCAAGAACATCAATCATCCGCAAGTACAACCCTACGCCTGGCGCATCTGGCTGGGTGGCGGGCTCGGTACAGGCCCGATGCTCCTGGTGTGGGCGTCCTTGATGGTGATGCTTTACAAGCTTCGCAGTGATCGGAACATCCATGGCCGAGCACGCTTCGCGGGCATGCTGGATCTTGCCACTACGGGCTTCTTGAAGCAGAAAGACGACGGCATCGTGGTCGGCCAGCAGAACGGAAAGCTGCTTCGCTTGGCAGGCCAGCAGTTCGTGATCCTTGCGGCTCCCACACGATCAGGCAAGGGCGTTGGCGTCGTGATTCCCAACCTGCTCGACTACAAAGAGTCGGCCGTCGTCTTGGACATCAAGCAGGAGAACTTCGACCTGACCTCGGGCTGGCGCCGCTCGATCGGTCACGAGATCTATCTGTTCAATCCTTTCGCAGAGGATCGGCGTTCGCATCGCTGGAACCCGCTGACCTACGTATCCACCGATCCGTCGTTTCGCGTCTCGGACCTGCAAGCCATTGCAGCCATGCTCTATCCGGACGGAGACGACAAGGACAAGTTCTGGACGAGTCAGGCGCGCAACGCCTTCCTCGGCTTCACGCTTTATCTCTTCGAGCAAGCAGAAGCGATCCCGGTGGCGCCCCCGCCGACGCTTGGTGAAGTTCTGCGCCTTGCCTCAGGCGATGGCACGGAACTCAAACCCTACATCCAGAAGCTCTCCGAAGCACACTTCCTGAGTGCGCAGGCGCGAACGGCGTTCGCGGGTCTGCTCTCCCAGGCCGACGTCACCTTCGCCTCGATCATCGGCACCTTTCGCGAACCACTCAACGCGTTTCTCAACCCTGTTCTTGACGCCGCGACCAGTGGCGACGACTTCCGCCTCGACGACGTGCGCCGCAAGCGCATGACCATCTACGTCGGCATCCAGCCCAACAAGCTGGCCGAGAGCCGGCTGATCGTGAATCTGTTCTTCAGCCAGCTGATCAACGTCAACACCAAGGTGCTGCCGCAGAACGACAAGACGCTCAAACACCAATGCCTGTTACTGATGGACGAGTTCACCTCGATCGGCCGGGTCGACATCATCGCCAAGGCTGTCGCGTACATGGCCGGATACAACATGCGCCTGCTGCCGATCATCCAGTCGATGGCCCAGCTGGACGCGGTCTACGGCAAGGAACTCTCGCGCACGATCATCACCAACCATGCCCTCCAGATCATCTACGCGCCGCGCGAGCAGCAGGACGCGAATGACTATTCGGAGATGCTGGGTTACACCACCGTGCGCCGCCGCGCGCGTACCCGTTCACACGGACAGGGGCGCTCGGTGTCGGATAACGAGATCCTGGAGAAGCGGGCACTGATGCTGCCGCAGGAACTGAAGGCAATGGGGCCCGAGAAGGAAATCGTGCTCTACGAGGGACTCGCGCACCCGGTGCTCTGCAAGAAGATCCGCTACTACAAGGACAGCTATTTCACCAAACGGCTGCTGCCAGCAGTCGAAGTCAAGGAGCTGCGTCTGAACGCGCACGAGAGGCGACTGTCAGCAAGCGGCGGGGCGGTCTCTGCGTCCACGCTCGCCATGCTCGCAGCCGGTACCTCGCCAAACCCGGCCCAGGACTCTGCTCGCTCCGATAACGCGATGGCTTCGGAGGGCGGGCCGGCCCATTACGCTACGCCCCATGCAAGCACGTCGGCCCCTGGGAGCGGCCTATGAAAACGCGCCGCTTGATCTTCAGGCATTCCTTGAAAACTCACTAAAGCTGGGCGACGCGCCGAATTCGGCGCGCAAGCATCGCAACGCACCGATTTCATGCTCCCCTTTTCTCCCGAGTTTTCTGGCGGATGCTGCGCTTAGGGCTGCTGATATCGGCGGTGAGAGCGCGACTCGGCGATGACTGTCTACCGTCTACTGCGATCGTGTGCCTTTGCCACCGGGGCCTTGGCAGCGCCGTGCGCGCTTCTTGTTGCCTGCGCCGCAGCGCAGACTGAATCCGGGAGACTGACCATACAAACGATCGAGCCCGAGCAGCAGCATGTTGGCGCCGAGCATCGTTGTCCGCCCATCACGCTTTCCGCCGAGCAGATCCAAGCGCTTGCGCGAGAAGACGTGGCCGTCGAGCAGATCGTCGACCGCCTCATTGCCGATCAGAACATTGCGATCGATTCCGAGCACCAGGCGCGCCAGGCCAGCGCGCAGCCTGTGTCTTTCCGGCTTGGACCCAACACCTTTTCCCTCCGTCGCAACTTCTTCTACTTCCAGAACGCGCCGAGCGCAGCGCCCACTGAGGCCGTCGTTAACCTCAGCATTCAATGGCCCTGCTTGGAGCCACTACCTCAAGGCTTCAACTTCGCAAACGACAAAGACGCCTCCATGCGGGCGATCTCGATCACTGCTCGGTATCTGGATCCCGAGCGCATCACGGTCCCGGCAGCCATGCAGCGCACCTTGCTCCCACTCGACCCAGAGAGCCCGGCGCAGCGTGCCAATCCGCTCGAGAATCTCGCGATGCGGCTGCAAGGCGACGCTGTGCACGACGGACTTGTTCCCTACTACGCGGATCTGGATGCGGTCGAGCGCTACCTGCGTAATCGTCATCCGGGCAACGCGCGGGTGCACAGCCGCGAGAACACGGTGCAGCTCTCAAAGGACTGGTGCATCTGGCGCGGACCGGGCGGCGACCCCCTCAGCGTCATCAAGTGCGACAACCGGGAGCTCCCGGACGGGCTAGTGATCGAGGGTCCGGTCGTCGAGGATGATCCCGCGGTGCAGCGCAGAGCTGCCTGCGACCACCAATTCGCGCTGCCGACGCTTGGGATCGTTGTCGAGATGAGCTACGCGCGGGCGTTTTGCCGGACTGGCGCCGGATTGAACAGCGCATCGAAGCGATCTTTCGCCCAACCGGTTCTTGAGCAAAAGAGATAGCGCGTGAGCGGCTTGAACAACAAGGACGTTGAGATCCTCAGCTTTTACGCCGAGAACGGCAATCGCGAGCTCTACTGGAATTACCTCGCGCAGAAGCCAGGCAACGATGGCTACGGCCTCCTTGCGCTTGGCGTCGTCCGAAACGACAACGTGCCCGGACAGGTCGCCAACGCCTATGCGCAGTCCGCGGCGCTGGCGACCCGGCCCGGTGGTACATCGAAGGTGGCCTCAGAAGGGTTTGGGGCTTCCGGCGACCACAGCCGGAGAGAGGGTTTTCCGTTGGAGGGCGCATTTACCTCCACTATCTCGGCAGAAACGCCACCAGTGGGCCGGCATGTGTCACCGGACTGATGATCAATGCCGGTCGCTTGCGGGATGAGCACGCTGCCCAGGAACTGACGGCAATGGGGCCCGACAGAGAAATCGCGCTCAACGAACGCGTCACCGACCCGGTGCTGAGCGAAAAGATCCGCGACTACTTGGACAGCTACGTCAAAGGGGGCTGCGCCGAGCGTGCCGGTCGCGCCGTTGGCGCTGCGGGCGCACGACGCAGTCGTGCCGATCGACGGTGTCCTGCACGCGCGGACGAGCATCGCGGAACGGGCGGCAGTGCTGTCCGAGCGGCAGCCGGGCGTCTCGCGCACGCATCTTCGCGTGAAACCGCCCGAATCGGCACAGCCGAAGGCCCCGTCCGTACAAGATCGTGCGTCCGATGCACAGAAGCGCGGGCGCATCCGGCCGCCGCGCCTCCAGGTGGTTAAACTCCGCGCATGCTGCGTCGAATCCTCTTCTGCGGCGGCCTGCTGGCCGTCTTGGCTCTTCCGTCTTCCGCCTTCGCCTGGGGCAAGGCCGGACATCGTCTGGTCGCGCAACTGGCGGACGCCGACCTCACGCCTGCCGCACGTGCAGAGGTGGACCGGCTGCTGGCCGGTGAACCGGACCCCACGCTCGCGGGCGTGGCGTCATGGGCCGACGAACTGCGCGAGTCCGATCCCGATCTCGGGCGCCGCTCGGCGAAGTGGCATTACGTCAACATCGGCGAGTCCAACTGCCGCTACAGCGCGCGTCGCGACTGTCCCAACGGCGACTGCGTGGTGGAAGCCCTGAAGACGCAGACCGCGATTCTCGCCGACCGCAGCCGTCCCCGCGCCGAGCGGGCGCAGGCACTGAAGTTCGTCGTGCATTTCGTCGGTGACGCGCACCAGCCCATGCATGCCGGATACGGGCACGACCGGGGCGGCAACACACACCAGATCAACTTCCGCGGCCGTGGCACGAATCTGCATTCGTTCTGGGACAGCGGGATGCTCAACAGCGCACGGCTGTCCGGCGACGCCTGGCTGGCGCGCCTTCAGCAGCGCGCGCCGACGCGCGAGCGCACGCCCGTTCTGCCGGTGCCGGCCGTCGCCTGGGTGCAGGCCTCGTGCCGCATCGCGGTCTCGCCGGGCGTGTATCCGCCGCGCGCGAGGATCGACGAGGCGTACGTGCAGGCGCATCTTCCGCAGGTCGAACAACAGCTCCGCGATGCCGGCGCCCGTCTGGGCGCGCTGTTGAACGCAACGCTCGGGCGCTGATCGCCACCCGCGGTCACCCTTGGCGCGCAGCCCTCGGCCGGTCGCGGTGTTGCGGACGAGGGTGGCGCGACATCCGCGTCCGACGACGCCCGCACACCACGTGCGCCGCCGCCTGGTCTTGTGAGGTCGCCGTAACCGCGGCTGGACCGCCGCGTCGGCGCTGCATCGTTGTTGCGTCGACGGGGCGTGGCTATGCTCGAAGCCCCCGAAATAGTGCGGACACGCCGATGCGCGCTGCTGTCGTCTCGATTGCCGCCGCCCTGGCGATGAGCCTGCTGGCGGATACCGCCTGCGCCTACGATCCTGCGGGCCACCAGCGGGCGTCCGTACCCGGCCGCGCGCCCTCGCCGATCAGCGTGCCGCTCGATGCGCCCTCGCGGGCCACGCTGCAGCGGCACCCGGTACCGGCGCCGGGGGACGGCCGGACCCTGCAGTGCGAGGGCGTGGCGCTGTCCGCGCTGCTGCAGGCCAGCGGCGCGATGCCCGACGCGCCGCTGGACGCCGTGCATCTGGATCGCTACGTCCTGGTCACGGCCCGCACTGGCGATCGGGTCGTGTTCTCGCTCGGCGAACTCGACCCCACGCTCGGCAATCGCCCGGTCTATCTGCTCGACCGCTGCGACGGCGCGCCGCTCGACGACGACGGCCCGTTGCGCCTGCTGGTCGTGGGCGATACCCGGCCGGCCCGCAGCCTGTATCGGATCGACGCGATCACCGTCGTCGCCGCGCCGTGATGCGGGGCGCTGTGCCGTGACCCGGTGCCACCACCGCCTCCGCATCGGCGCCGGCATCGGCCTGTTGCTGGCGCTGGCCCTGCTGCCGGTGCTCGCGCGGGCGGCGTCGCCCGTTTCGGTGTTTGCTGCCGCCAGCCTCAAGGAATCGATGGATGCGGCCGCGGTGCAGTACCACCGCGAGACGGGCCGGGCGGTGCAGGTGTCGTATGCGGCGAGTTCGGCGCTGGCGCGGCAGATCGGACAGCGCGCCCCGGCCGACGTCTTCATATCGGCCGACCAGGCCTGGATGGATTGGCTGCAGGCGCGCGACCTGCTCGCGCCCGCCACCCGGCGCGACCTGCTCGGCAACACGCTGGTGCTGGTGGCGCCCGCGTCGAGCGATGCGGAGCCGTTCGCGCTCCACGCGCAGCGCGACCTGCGGCCCCTGCTCGGCGCCCAGGGCCGGCTGTCACTGGCGATGACCGACAGCGTGCCGGCGGGAAAGTACGCGAAGGCCGCGTTCGAAGCCCTGGGGCAGTGGTCGGCGATCGTCCCGCATGTGGCCGAATCCGACAGTGTGCGCGCGGCCCTGGCGCTGGTCGCACGCGGTGAAGCGCCGCTCGGCGTGGTCTACGCCAGCGATGCGCACGCCGAGCCGCGGGTGCGGGTGCTGGCGACGTTTCCGCCCGGCAGCCACCCGCCGATCGTCTATCCGGTGGCGCGGCTGCGCGCCAGTCGCCAGCCGCAGCAGGCCGATGCGTTTCTGCAGTGGCTCGAAGGCGGGACGGCCGCCGCGATCTTCCGCGGCCACGGCCTGGCGCCGCTGGTCGCCGCGCGTCCGGCGGCGTCTCCCGCCGCCGCGCAGCGGTCGGCGGGTGATGCCAGCACCGGCCACGCGGCGGACGCAACCACGGTGTGGGGCTTTCGCGCCGAAGAGCTGTCGGCCATCCGGCTCAGCCTGAAAGTCGCCGTCGCCGCCGCGCTGTGCAGCCTGCCGGCCGGCATCGCCGTCGCCTGGCTGCTGGCGCGTCGCCGTTTTCCGGGCAAGGCGCTGCTCGATGCGCTGGTGCACCTGCCGCTGGTGCTGCCGCCGGTGGTGGTCGGCTACGCGCTGCTGGTGCTGCTCGGGGGCAACGGGCCGGTCGGCGCGTGGCTCGACGCGGCGTTCGGCATCAGCTTCGCGTTCCGCTGGACGGGCGCGGCACTGGCGAGCGCGATCATGGGCTTCCCGTTGCTGGTGCGCACGGTGCGGCTGTCGATCGAACAGGTCGACCGGCGCCTGGAAGAGGCCGCGGCGACGCTCGGCGCGGGCCCGCTGCGCGTGTTCTTCACGGTCACCCTGCCACTGGCGTGGCCGGGCCTGGTGGCCGGCGTGGTGCTGGCCTTCGCCAAGGCGCTGGGCGAGTTCGGGGCCACGATCACCTTCGTCTCCAGCATTCCGGACGAAACCCGCACCATGTCGTCGGCGATCTACGGGCTGATGCAGGTGCCGGGCGGCGAAGCGGGCATCTGGCGGCTGGCGGCGGTGGCGGTGGCGATCTCGTTCGCGGCGCTGCTCGCGTCGGAATGGTTGGTGCGCCGCCAGCGCGGCGAGGAGCGCGTGCCGTGACGCTCGGCATCGACATCCGCCTCGAGCGCGGCCGTTTCGCGCGCAGCGTGCGGATCGAATCCAGCGCGCGCGTGGTCGCATTGGCGGGCCCGTCGGGGGCCGGCAAGACCAGCGTGCTCAATGCGATCGCCGGCCTGCTGCGACCGCGCGCGGGGCGCATCGTCGTCGACGATCGCGTGCTGTTCGACGATGCGCGCCGGATCGACCTGCCCGCGCACCGGCGCCGCATCGGTTACGTCTTCCAGGACGCGCGCCTGTTCCCGCATCTCGACGTGCGCCGCAACCTCGGCTACGGGCGCCATGCGCGGCGCGAGGTGCAGGCGTTCGCCTTCGACCAGGTGGTCGAACTGCTCGGCATCGCGCCGTTGCTGGCGCGCCGCCCGGCCAATCTCTCCGGCGGCGAGGCGCAACGTGTTGCGATCGGTCGCGCGCTGCTGTCGCAACCTGCCCTCTTGCTGCTCGACGAACCGCTGTCGGCCCTCGACCAAGCCAGGCGCGAGGAGCTGATCCCCTATCTGCAGCGCGTGCGCGACGACCTGGCGATGCCGATGCTCTACGTCAGCCACACGCTCGACGATGTCCGTCGCATCGCCGACGAGGTGCACGTGCTCGACTGAGCGGGTGACGGCGCGTTCACCCTGCGCTTGCACTAATCGGGGGCCGTCACATCGCCGGAGGCTGCGCATGCCCCGCACCCGCGCCGTTCCCGTCGCGCACACGCGCCGCTATCTCGAACCCGGTCCCGTCGTGCTGCTGTCCACGGCACACAGGAACGAGCGCGGCATCATGACCCTCGGCTGGCACATGATGCTGGGCTACGACCTCGTCGGCACCTACATCTGGTCGGCCAACCGCAGCCACGCGCTGGCCCGTCGCAGCCGCGAATGCGTGATCAACCTGCCCACCGAAGCCCTGCTCGACACCGTGGTGGGCATCGGCAACTGCAGCAGCGACGACGGCGACAAGTTCGAGCGCTTCGGCCTGACGCCGGTGGCCGGCAGCGAGGTCGACGCGCCCGGGATCGGCGAGTGCCATGCGCGCTTCGAATGTCGCCTGCACGAAACCCGCATCACCGCCGACTATCCGCTGTTCGTCTGGCGCGTGGTCGCCGCGCACGTCGCGTCACGCCCGCGGTGGCCGCGCACTGTGCACTACCGCGGCGACGGGCAGTTCATGGTGTCCGGCGCCACCGTTTCGCGCCGGCGCCTGTTCCGCCCTGACATGCTCGACTGAGCGCGGGGCGCCGGCATCCACGCGGTCTCCACCCGGCGCAGCGGATAACCGCGCCATGATCCGTGCCTGGTTGTGTGTCGTCCTCGTCGTGCTCGCGGGCTGCGGGCCGTACCCCCGCGACACCCACGACAGCAGCGCGCGGGCGCGCGATGCCATGCGGGTGGGCGTGAGCCACGATCCACCGTTCGTGGTGGTCGAACCCGACGGCCCGCCGCACGGCAGCGAGATCACGCGGATCGAAGCCTTCGCCGCGACGCGTGATCTGCCCATCGACTGGGTCATCGACGGACACGAGCGGCTGATGCAGGCGCTGGTGGACCACCGTCTGCACATGGTGGTCGGCGGCCACGGCGAGGACTCGCCCTGGACCGACGTCAGCTGGTCGCGCCCGTACCACGTACGCGACGCGCGCGGGCACATCGCCGAGCGGCGGCTCGCCCTGCCGCCGGGCGAGAATGCCTGGCAGCTCGAGGTCGACCGGCATCTGGACGCCACGCGCCGGGACGCGCCGTGAGCGACGAGATCGCCGAGCGCACGCCGCGGCCGCTCGGGCCCGCGCAGCTCGAGGAACTGCGCCGCGCGGCGCGGTTGTGCTGGTGGTCGCTCGGCCTGCTCGGCGCGATCACGGTGATGATGTACGCGGCCATGGGCGGCTCGCAGGCCATGCTGACGGCGCTGATCGAGGACGTGCTGAGCCTGCTGCCGCCTGCCGCGTTTCTCATCGCGCTGCACTTCCGCGCGCGCGGCGTCGACCGCACCTACATCAACGGACGCGAGCGCGCGTTCGACATCACCTTCCTCGCCTCGGCGGTGGCCCTGACCACGGTGGGCGCGCTGCTGGTGCTCGATTCGCTGCATGTGCTGTTGACCCGCACGCACCCGGTCGTCGGTACCGTGGCGATCGGCGACACCGTGCTGTGGCAGGGCTGGGTGATGATCGCGGCCCTGGCCGTCTCCTGCGTGCCGCCGGTGATCCTGGGCCGGCTGAAGCTGCGGCTGGCACGGCGCCTGGATTCCAAGCCGCTGCACGCCGACGCCGACATGAACAAGGCCGACTGGATGACCGCGCTGGCGGGCATTGCAGGCGTCATCGGCATCGGCTTCGGCCTGTGGTGGGCCGATGCGGCGGCCGCGATGTTCATCTCGGTCGAGGTGCTTCGCGACGGCGTGCGCAACCTGCGCAACGCGGTGCGCGACATGCACGATGCCCGGCCGCAGCAGGTGGACCGGCGCGATGTCGATCGTCTGCCCGCGCGGGTGGCCGAGGCGGTGGGTGCACTCGACGGCGTGACCGCCTGCCGTGTGCGCTTCCACGAGGAGGGCCTGCGCCTGTCGGGCGTCATCCACGTGGCCACGGCCGACGGCCGCCTCGGTGCCGCCCAGGTCCAGACCGTGCGCGATGCCGCGCGCGCGGTGCACTGGCGGATCGACGCGGTCGCGGTGATGCCCGAGCCGTCGGACACGGATGCACGCGGACGCGCTCAACCCCGCCCGGTGCCCCGGGACGACAGCCGCGACGCACGCAGTTAGGCTTTCCGCATGACTGTTCCCTTCGATGACCTCCACGCGGCGGCCGCGCACATCCGCGGCCACGTCGCGGGCCCGCTGCACGTCGGCGCGCCGCTCGGTATCGGCAAGCCGCACCGCCTGCTCAACGCGCTGTACGACGCCGCGGTTGCCGACGCCGCGCGGCCGATGACGCTCTACACCGCGCTGTCGCTGGATCCGCCCACGGGCGGCAGCGATCTCGAAGGCCGCTTCATCGGCCCCTTCGCGCAGCGCCATTTCGGCGAGGACTTCGTGCGCCTGAAGTACGTCGACGCGATGCGCCGCGACGCGCTGCCCGCGCACATCGCGGTCGAGGAGTTCTACATGCAGTCGGGGGCGATGCTCGGCTCGCGCCAGGCCCAGCGCCGCTATGCCAGCCTCAACTACACCCACGTGGCGCGGGCGCTGGCCGACCGCGGCGTCAACGTGCTGGTGCAGAAGGTCGCCGCCAACGAGGACGGCACGCGCTTCTCGCTGTCGTCCAATACCGACCTGACCTTCGACGTGATCGACGCGCTGGCCGCCGCCGGTCGTCCCAGGCCGCTGGTGATCGGCGAGGTCGATCCCGAACTGCCGTGGCTGGGCGGCGCTGCCGCGGTGGATACGGCGTTCTTCGATGTGCTGGTCATGCCGCCCCCGCCCCACCCGAAGCTGTTCGGCCTGCCGCGCCAGCCGGTGTCCGATGCCGACTATGCGATCGGTTTCTACGCCAGCGCCCTGGTGCGCGATGGCGGCACGCTGCAGATCGGCATCGGCGCACTCGCCGACGCCCTGTGCCACGCGCTGGCCCTGCGCCATACCGACAACGCCGCCTACCGGCGTGTGCTGCACGCACTCGACCCCGGCATCGCGGCGCATCCGGCGGTCGTTGCCAGCGGCGGGCTCGATCCCTTCGCCGTGGGCCTCTACGGCTGCAGCGAGATGATCAACGAGGGCTTCAAGCGGCTGGTCGAGGTCGGCGTGATCCGGCGCAGGGTCGTCGACAAGGCCGCGCTGATGCGACGCGCGAACGCCGGCACCACCAGCGCGCTGGACGACGAGCTGATCGAGCGCGACGGCGAGTTCCTGCACGGCGCGTTCTATCTCGGCTCGCCGGATTTCTATGCCTGGCTGCGCGACCTCGATCCCGACACGCGGCGCGGTATCGGCATGAAGCGCGTCGGCGAGGTCAATGAACTCTTCGGCCTCGACGAGGGGCTGGAACGCCTGCAGCGCCGCGATGCGCGCTTCTTCAACAGCTGCATGATGGCGACCGCGCTCGGCGCGGCGGTGTCGGACGGCCTGGACGACGGCCGCGTGGTCTCGGGTGTGGGCGGGCAGTACAACTTCGTCGCGATGGGCCATGCCCTGCCCGACGCCCGCTCGGTGCTGATGCTGCGCGCGACGCGACCGACGGCGGACGGGCCTGAATCCAACATCCGCTGGCACTACGGTCACACGACCATTCCGCGCCATCTGCGCGACCTCTACATCACCGAGTACGGCATCGCCGACATCCGCGGCGCGACCGACGAGGACTGCGTGATCGCGATGGCGCGCATCGCCGACGCGGCCTCACAGGCCGAATTGCTGGCCCGCGCGCGCGATGCGCGCAAGCTCGATCTCCGCTTCGTCGCCCCCGGCGCCTGGGCGCGCAACACGCCGCAGCAGCTGCGCGATGCGCTCGCCCCGTTGCGGCGTGACGGCACCCTGCCGGACTACCCGCTGGGCAGCGATTTCGATGTCGTCGAACAGCGGCTGCTGCGCGCACTGGCGTGGTTGCGCACGCAGACCGCGACCCGTCGCGGCAAGCTGGCGACGGTGTTCGAGGCACTGCGTGCGGGCATCGGCGACGACACGCCGGCGCTCGCGCGCATGCAGTTGCAGGCCCCGAGTGGCCTCGGCGAGCACCTGATGGCGCGGCTGGTGTCGCTCGGCCTGCGCCGCACCGCGCGTGACGGCGCGACCGGCGACGTGATCGCACCGACATCCGCCGCATGAGCGGCCTGGCCGCGACCGCTTGCGATGGCGCGGTGCGCCTCCATCTCAGTCAAAGACACCCGTGCAGGACCCGATCATGACCACCCGCGCCGACCAGCTTCGCGAGGCCCTCGCCGCGCTGCAGCCCACGCACCTCGATGTCGAGGACGAGAGCCACATGCACAGCCGCGGGCTGGAGACGCATTACAAGGCGGTGGTGGTCAGCGCGGCGTTCGACGGCAAGCGTGCGCTGCAGCGGCACCAGGCGGTGTACCGCGCGCTCGGTGCGCAGATGCAGCAGATCCATGCATTGGCCTTGCACACGTTCACGCCCGAGGAATGGGCCGCCGAAGTGCAGGTGCCGGATTCGCCACATTGCCGGGGTGGCAGCAAACACGATCTGCCCAAGGCCTGACATTCCCCGCAGGCGCGCGCGCGCGCGATGGGCATTCCTGCAGATGCTCTTCTTTGCGCGCAAGGGCGCTCCTGCACGCGACCCGCCCGGGGCGTCCCGTTGAAGGGGACGACACGGGTTCGAGTTAATGTTGGTCCGCCCACGAAAAAGCCCGCTGTCGCGGGCTTTTTCGTTCACGCCTCGAACCAGCCGAACGCGCCGGTCAGAGCGCCTTTGCCGCTTCGACGATCGCCGCGACCGTGATGCCGAAATGCGCGTACAGCTTGTCGGCCGGCGCCGAGGCGCCGAAGCTGTCGATGCCGATGACGGCGCCGTCCAGCCCCACATAGGCGCGCCAGAAGCCGGTGACGCCGGCTTCGATCGCCACGCGCTTGCGCACCGCGTCGGGCAGTACCGATTCGCGGTATGCGGCGTCCTGGCGGTCGAAGACGTCGGTCGAGGGCATCGACACCACGCGCACGCCGTCGCCCAGCTGCTCGGCCGCCTGCGTCGCCAGGCCGACCTCGGACCCGGTCGCGATCAGGATGATCTCCGGCGTGCCGACCGAATCCTTCAGCACGTAGCCGCCGCGCGCGATGTCGGCGACCTGCGCCGCGTCGCGCGGCTGGTGGGTCAGGTTCTGGCGCGAGAACACCAGGCAGCTCGGGCCGTCCTTGCGCGTGATCGCCGACTTCCACGCCACCGCCGACTCCACCGCATCGCAGGGGCGCCACACGTCGTTGTTCGGGATGTAGCGCAAGGACGCCAGGTGCTCGACCGGCTGGTGGGTCGGGCCGTCTTCGCCGAGGCCGATGGAGTCGTGGGTGTAGACGTGGATCGCGTGCGCCGGGATCAGCGCGCTCATGCGCACCGCATTGCGGGCGTAATCGCTGAACACCAGGAAGGTCGCGTCGAAGGGAATGAAGCCGCCGTGCAGCGCGAGGCCGTTGGCGATCGCGCTCATTCCGAACTCGCGCACGCCGTAATACACGTAGTTCGCGTTGGCATCGGTGCTGGCCGCGGACGTGCTGCCCTTCCACAGGGTGAGGTTGGAATGCGCGAGGTCGGCCGAGCCGCCGACGACTTCCGGCAGCAGCGGCGCGAAGGCTTCGATCGACATCTGCGAGGCCTTGCGCGAGGCGATGGTCGGGCCGTCTTCCTGCAGCTTGGCGATGAACGCATCCGCCTCGGCCTCGAAGCCGGCCGGCAGCTCGCCCTTCGAGCGACGCAGGAACTCGGCGGCCAGCTCCGGATACGCCGCCGTGTAGGCCTCGAACAGCCGGTTCCACTCGGCCTCGCGCGCCTGACCCGCCTCGACCGCATGCCAGCCGTCGCGCAGCGCCTGCGGCACCTCGAACGGCCCGTGCGCCCAGCCGAGCGCGGCGCGCGTGGCATCGGATTCGTCCTTGCCCAGCGGCGCGCCGTGCGAGGACTCCTTGCCGGCGCGGTTGGGGGAACCGAAGCCGATCGTCGTGCGGCAGCACACCAGCACCGGCTTGTCGTCTTGCGCGGTGGCATCGGCGATCGCGCGCGCGACCGCGTCGGCATCGTGGCCGTCGACGTCGCGCACCACGCGCCAGCCGTAGGCCTCGAAGCGCGCCGGGGTGTCGTCGGTGAACCAGCCTTCGGTGTTGCCGTCGATCGAGATGCGGTTGTCGTCCCAGAACGCCACCAGCTTGCCCAGGCCGAGCGTGCCGGCCAGCGACGCGGCCTCGTGCGAAATGCCTTCCATCAGGCAGCCGTCGCCCATGAACACCCAGGTGCGGTGGTCGACGATCGCGAAGTCCGGACGGTTGAAGCGCTGCGCGAGCAGGCGCTCGGCGAGCGCGAAGCCGACCGCGTTGGCGAAGCCCTGACCCAGCGGGCCGGTCGTGGTCTCAACGCCCGGGGTTTCATGCCGCTCGGGGTGACCGGCGGTCCTGCTGTGCAGCTGGCGGAAGTTCTTTAGCTCCTCCAGCGGGAGGTCGTAGCCCGAGAGGTGCAGCAGCGCGTAATGCAGCATCGAGCCGTGGCCGTTCGACAGCACGAAGCGGTCGCGGTTGACCCACTGCGGATTCGCCGGGTTGTGGCTGAGGTGGTCGTTCCACAGCACTTCGGCAATGTCGGCCATGCCCATCGGCATGCCGGGATGGCCGGACTTGGCGGCATCGACGGCGTCGATGGCGAGGAAACGGATGGCGTTGGCGAGTTCGCGGCGGGTCGGCGTGGTCATGGGCTCGTGGACGGGCGGCAGCGGACGGGAGTCCGCCATTGTCCCACGCCTGCCACCGCGCTGCCCGGTGGCGGCTGCGCCTAGAGCGTGCGCGGCTCCGACGGTGCGAGGTCGTCGAGTTCGGTTCCCGGCACGTCGGCCGGCTCCGACCGTCCGATCACCACCGAACCGGCCATGTCGCCGCCGATGTTGACCACGGTGCGGCACATGTCGAGCAGGCGGTCCACGCCGAGGATCAGGCCGATGCCTTCGGGCGGAATGCCGAACATCGCCAGGATCATCGCGATCACCGGCAGCGAGCCGCCCGGCACGCCCGCCGCGCCCACACCGCCGAGGATGCACAGCAGCAGGATCAGGATCTGTTGGCCCATGCCCAGTTCGACGCCGAAGAACTGCGCCAGAAACAGCACCGTGATGCCCTCGAACAGCGCCGTGCCGTTCATATTGGCGGTGGCACCGAGCGTGCAGACAAAGCGCGCCACCCGGCGCGGCACGCCGAGGTTTTCCTCGGTGACCTTCAGCGTGGTCGGCAGCGTGGCACTGGACGACGACGTGGAGAACGCCGTGAGCAGGGCCGGTTGCGCGCCGCGGAAGAACGCCAGCGGGCTCATGCGCCCGAACACCCACAGCAGGATCGGAATCACCACCAGGAAGTGAAAGCCGAGCGCCGCGATCACCGTGCCGACGAACCGCGCCAGCTGCACCAGCACGTCCACGCCCAGGCGCGCGGTGATCGAGAACAGCAGCGCGGCCACGGCGTACGGGGCCAGCGCGATCACCCAGCCGATCAGCTTCAGGCAGATGTCGTAGATGCCCTGCACCGCGGCGACGAAGTTGCGCGTGCCCGGCGTGCGCAGCACGGTGGCCGCGATGCCGAACATCAGCGCGAAGAACATCACCGCGATCAGGTCCCCGCGCGCGGCGGCGTCCACCGGATTGCGCGGCACGATGTTGAGCAGGACCTGGAGGCCCGAGACCCCCTCGCGCGCACCGGCGATCTCGGCCGCGCGGTCGCTCGAGGCCTCGAGCAGGGTCTGCGCGACCGCCGGATCGATGCCGCGCCCGGGCTGGAACAGGTTCACCGCGATCAGGCCGATCGTCACCGCCATCGTGGTGACCACCAGGATCCACAGCAGCGTCTTGATGCCGATGCGGCCCAGCGAGCCCGGATCGCCGATCTCGACCACGCCTAGGATCAACGCCGAGAACACCAGCGGAATCACCAGCATGAACAGCAGGCGCAGGAACAGCTGGCCCACGGGATCGGCGACATAGGTCACCAGCCCATCCAGCCAGCCGGCGTCGCCGCCGTAGAAATTGGCCGCGAGACCCGCGACCGTACCGATGACGAACCCGATGAGCATCTTGGTGTGCAGCGCCATGCCGCCGGAGCCGGAATTCGGTGTCATCGGGAGGTCCTGTGCAGAAGGCCGGCAGCTTAGCAAAGCCCCGGGGCTCGCCTGACGGCCCGATGCGGCGCCGGAGCCGGGCCCCAGCCGGTATCCTTGGCGCATGTCCTCGCTTTCCCCTGCCGGCACGTCCGGCGACGCGCTCGCCACCCTGCAGCGCGTGTTCGGCCATGCCGCCTTCCGCGGCGAACAGGCCGCCATCGTCGACCATGTGGCCGCCGGCCACGACGCGCTCGTGCTCATGCCCACGGGCGGCGGCAAGTCGATGTGCTACCAGGTGCCGGCGCTGCTGCGCGACGGCGTGGCCATCGTGGTCTCGCCGCTGATCGCGCTGATGCAGGACCAGGTGGACGCGCTGCTGCAGCTCGGCGTGCGCGCGGCCTTCCTCAATTCCACGCTGGACGGCGAGACCGCGCAGCGGGTGGAACGCGAACTGCTGGCCGGCGAACTCGACCTGCTCTACGTCGCACCCGAGCGCCTGCTCACGCCGCGCTTCCTGTCGCTGCTCGACCGCGCCCCGCTCGCCCTGTTCGCCATCGACGAGGCGCATTGCGTCTCGCAGTGGGGCCACGACTTCCGCCGCGAATACCGCGAGCTGACGATCCTGCACGAGCGCTGGCCCGAGGTGCCGCGCATCGCACTCACGGCCACCGCCGACCCGCCCACCCAGCGCGAGATCGCAGAGCGCCTGCAGCTGGAGGATGCGCGTCGCTTCGTCAGCTCCTTCGACCGGCCCAACATCCGCTACACCGTGGTGCAGAAGGAGAACGCCAAGCGCCAGCTGCTCGACTTCGTGCAGGGGCACCGGGGCGAAGCCGGCATCGTCTATTGCCTGTCGCGGCGCAAGGTCGAGGAGACAGCCGAGTACCTGGCCGGTCAGGGCATCGACGCCATTCCCTATCACGCCGGCATGGATGCCGATCTGCGCGCCGCCAACCAGCGCCGTTTCCTGCGCAGCGAGGGCGTGGTGGTGGTCGCGACGATCGCCTTCGGCATGGGCATCGACAAGCCGGACGTGCGTTTCGTCGCGCACACCGACCTGCCGAAATCCATCGAGGGCTACTACCAGGAAACCGGACGCGCCGGCCGCGACGGCGAGCCCGCCGACGCGTGGATGTGCTACGGCCTGGGCGACCTGGTGCTGCTGCGGCAGATGATCGAACAGAGCGAATCGGGCGACGAGCGCAAGCGGCTCGAGCACCGCAAGCTCGACGCGCTGGTCGGCTATTGCGAAACCATGCGCTGCCGGCGCCAGGTGCTGCTGGCGAACTTCGGCGAGGACTACGCCGCCAAGGGCGCGGGCCAGCCCTGCGGCAATTGCGACAACTGCCTCGAGCCGCCCGACGCCTGGGACGCCACCGTGCCCGCGCAGAAGGCGCTGAGCTGCGTCTACCGCAGCGGCCAGCGCTTCGGCGCCGCCCACATCATCGACATCCTGCGCGGCAGCGACAGCGAGCGTATCCGCCAGTTCGGCCACAACCAGCTCAGCACCTACGGTGTCGGCACGGATGTCGATGCGCGCGTGTGGAAGAGCGTGCTGCGCCAGCTCGTCGCCCAGGGGCTGCTCGACGTCGACGCCGAGGGCTACGGCGGCCTGCGCCTGACCGAAGCCAGTCGCGGCGTGCTCAAGGGCACTACGCAGGTGATGCTGCGCAAGCCGACGAACAGCAAGGAGCGCGCGCGCACCACCCGCGCGGCAACCGGCGCCGACATCGACCTCGCACCGGCCGACCGGCCGCTGTTCGAGGCCCTGCGCGCACTGCGTGGCCGCCTGGCGCGCGAGCAGAATGTGCCGGCCTACGTGATCTTCCACGACGCCACGCTGCGCGAGATCGCCCGCCAGCGCCCGATCAGCCACGGCCAGCTCGGCGGCATCGGCGGCGTGGGCGCCGGCAAGCTCGAGCGCTACGGCGACGCGGTGCTGGAAACGGTGCTCGACGCCGACTGAGCCGGGGGCCTGCCGTGCAGTCCGCGTCCGTGGCGGCGTCCCGTCATGACGTCGCCGACACGCCACCGCCTCCTATCGTGGCCGCGACCACCGCCCGAGAGGACACGTCCATGCAGAACACCTATGCCATCTTCCGGCCCGATGGCGAGCGCGACACCCGCCGCGACCCGGTCGTCGGCACCCTCTTCTTCCGCAACGACCGCTGGGAACTGGAAACCCCCGACGCCGTACTGCCCGGCACCCTGCGCGGCCACCCGCACGAAGCGCACGTCTTCATCGACGAGGCGGGGCTGGAGTATCGAATCGTCTGAGGATTCGACGCGCGTGTGGCGTGGATGCACTCCAACCGTGGCGTTGAAAAGCTGGCTCGCCTGGCCGGTTTCACAACCGGGTGCGCAGTCCTGCCGCAACCGGAGTGCCCCGACGACTGTGCCCGATCTCGGCAGCCAAGGCGGCACGAACCGGCGCCCGCGAACTCGCCCTGACTGCTGCGGATGGTGGGTCGTGATGGATTCGAACCATCGACCAGCGGATTAAAAGTCCGATGCTCTACCGACTGAGCTAACGACCCGAAACTGGATGCCCCCGTGCATGCGGCGGCGCGTTACGCACCGATCGCGGAGGCCTGCGGCGTGGGCGCCGCGTCCCGGGCCCGACGAGCGAACCGCGAGGGGTTGGCATTGTATCGATTTCGGGCGCGCGCGTCGCGCGCTCCGATCACACGGACTGCCGGCGCCCGGCCGCGCGTACCTGCGTCTCGGCCCGGTCACGCAGGGACGTCATCGCGAGCGCGCACTCCGGTGGGGCAGTTCGCGCGCCGCACGCGATGTCAGCGGTCGTCGGCAGCCAGCGCCTCGCGCCCGCTCTGGGTGAGATCGATATCGCCGTCCTCGGCCAGGGCGGCATAGCCGGCATGCACGGCCCAGTCGGTGTCGGTGTCGGAGATCGGCGTGGTGCGCTCGATGTCGCGCAGGATGCGTAGCTGGTCGTCGGTCAGGGCCATGAGGGATCGTCCAAAGGGAGGCCTCACCCTAACGTCGCCACGCGTGACGGCGTCGTCGGGAGCTGGCCCGTCACGCCAGACCGGGCACGGCGGGCACGCGCAGACGCGTGTGCGTGCGCGTGTCGGACTCAGGCGCCCTGCGTCGCGACATAGCGCGTGGGATCAGCCACGCCCGCGGCGGCGAAGCCGTCCGCGCGCAGCCGGCAGGCGTCGCAATGCCCGCATGCCCGTCCCTCGGCGTCGGCCCGGTAGCAGGACACGGTGAGGCCGAAATCGACGCCGAGGCGCACGCCCTCGCGCACGATGTCGCCCTTGCCCAGGTGCTGCAACGGCGCGTGGATGCGCAGACCCGCGCCCTCGACGCCGGCCTTGGTCGCCAGATTGGCGAGGCGCTCGAAGGCCTCGATGAACTCCGGCCGGCAATCCGGATAGCCGGAATAGTCCACGGCGTTGACCCCGCAGAAGATGTCCGACGCGCCCAGCACCTCCGCCCAGCCGAGCGCGAGCGACAGCATGATGGTGTTGCGGGCCGGCACATAGGTCGACGGAATGCCGGCCCCGCCCGCCTCGGGCACCTCGATGTCGTCGGTCAGCGCGGAGCCGCCGAACGCGCGCAGGTCGACATCCACGGTCTTGTGCGCGGCCACGCCGAGCGCCGCGGCGACGCGTTCGGCCGCCAGCAATTCGGACGTATGCCGTTGGCCGTAGCGCACGCTCAGCGCATACACGGCGAAACCCTGCTCGCGGGCCATCGCGACGACGGCAGCGGAGTCCATGCCTCCGGACAACAGGACGACGGCTTTTTTCATGATCGTGGATTCGTGATTCGTGATTCGTGATTCGTGGAAACGCTGATGCATCAGAGACCGGAATGCCGCGCGTTCGACCCCGGAACCCGACCCCGGACGGAGATGCCGATGCTCAACGCCCGGGTTCGTCGTTCCACAGCAGCTTGTGCAGCTGCATCTGGAACTTCACGGGCAGGCGGTCGGCCACGATCCAGTCGGCGAGATCACGCGCGGCGATCTCACCCTTGCTGGGCGAGAACAGGACATCGCAGATACGGTGCAGTCCTTTGTCCAGGACCAGATCCCGCGCCCACTCGTAGTCGGCACGCGAACAGATCACGAGCTTGATCTGGTCGTGCGCGGTCAGCAGCGCCAGGTTGTCCCAGAGGTTGCGGTGCGCCTCGTTGGAGCCCGGGGTCTTGATGTCGAGCACGCGACTCACGCGCAGGTCGACGGCGGCGATGTCGATCGCACCCGAGGTTTCCAGCGAGACCTGGTAGCCCGCATCGCACAACCGCTGCAGCAGGCCGACACAGCGCTTCTGCGCGAGCGGCTCACCGCCGGTGACACAGACGTGGCGCACACCGTGCTTGGCAACCTCGGCCAGGATGTCGTCCATCGACCACCACGCGCCACCGTGGAACGCGTAGGCGGTGTCGCAGTAGGTGCAGCGCAGCGGACATCCGGTCAGCCGCACGAAGACCGTCGGCCAGCCGGCATCGCGCGCTTCGCCCTGCAGCGAAAGGAAGATTTCGGTGAGCTTGAGACGGTCGGTCGCGGCGGATGCGGCGACCGCATCGGACACGACGGCGGTCATGGGGAGGCGGCGTCAGCGCAGCCGCGACAGCTGGATGGCGCGCAGCCGGTCGGCGGCAGTGCGGGCCGCATCGGTGCCCGGATACTGCGCGCCCACCCGCGTCAGCGTCGCCTCGGCGGCGTCGAGGTCGCGCTGTCCGTACTGCGACAGGCCGATCTTCAGCAGTGCGCCGGGCGCCTTGTCGCTGGTGGGATAGCGCTGCAGCAGCGCGCGGAACTGTTCTTCCGCCAGCGGGTAATTCTGGGTGACGTAATAGCTTTCGCCTAGCCAGTACAGCGCGTTCGGCGCGTAGCTGCCCTGCGGATGCCGATCGAGAAACGCCTGGAAGCGCCGGGCGGATTCGGCGTAGTTGCCGTTGCGCAGGGCGTCGAACGCCTGGTCATAGGCGGCGCGCTCGTCGGCAACGCCGGCAATCAGGCCGGGCGTGCCGTGCACGGTCGGCGGCCGCTCGGTGGGCGGCGCTGGGCGGGGTGCGGATTCGACGGCACTCCGTCCGATTTCCGGCAACTCCATGCCACCGCCGCCCCCGGTGCCGCCGCCACCTTCCAAGCGATTCAGACGCCCGTCGATGTCGAGGTACTGGCTGCGGTTGCTGGACTTGAGTTGCTCGTTCTGCTGCTGCAGATCCTCGACCTGCGAACGCAGGGCCAGGATTTCCTGCCGCAACTGGGTGACCTGGTTGAGCAGGTCCATGTTGGCGCTGGTGTCGTTCGAGCGCGCTTCGAGCGCGGTCACGCGGTCGGCGAGACTGGCCCGCTGCGCGAACGCGGGCGCGGCGGCCACGAGGGCCGCCGCGAACGCAACTGGAATCACCAGCCAGTGACGCATCGACTGCATCAGCGAGCGGTGTAGATGATCTCGACGCGACGATTGCGAGCCCAGCAATCCTCGTTCGACTCGGTGCAGACCGGACGCTCTTCGCCGTAGCTCACGACGGCCAGCTGGCCGGCCGAACCACCGTTGGCCTGCAGTGCCGAGGACACGCCATTGCCACGACGCTCGCCCAGACCCTGGTTGTACTCACGGCTGCCGCGCTCGTCGGCGTGGCCTTCCAGCGAGATGCGGGCCGAGCTGCGGTCACGCAGGTACTTGGCGTGGCAGGCCATGATCGACTGGAATTCCGGACGCAGGGTGTCCTGGTCCAGGTCGAAGTAGACCACGCGCTGGCGCAGGCAGGCATCGCTATCCAGATCGTTGGGGCCGTAGGCACCCGCGGTCGGGGCGGTCGGGGCAACGGTGCCGGTCGACGGGCCGGTATCCACCGGCGCCTCTTCCCTCACCTTCTTGGAACACGCGACGGCGGCGGTGCACAGCAGCGCTGCCAGCATCACACGGGTGGTCGTCTTCATCTCGTCGGTCCTTGGTCTAGTCTGTCAACAGGGGGCAATGAGTATTGTTATAGGCACGTGCAGGCAGCGTCAGCGCTGTTCCCGATACGGGCCCCATGCCGGCTCGCGGACGTCACCTTCGGCGAGAATGAGGCGCTGCCGCACCCGGCCATCCGAAGACACCGAGTACAACACGCCTCGCCTCCCCTCACGCGCCGCGTACAGGACCATGCCGGCGTTCGGGGCGAAACTCGGCGATTCGTCGAGCGACCCGGGCGACAGCGTGGACCAGCGGGGCGACCCCAAACTGCGATCCAGCAGTGCGATACGGTACACGTTGCCCGATCCCTGCGCCACGGCGATTTTCTTGCCGTCGAACGAGACGGTGGGATCGGCATTGTAGGTGCCTTCGAAGGTCACGCGCGTGGCGCTGCCGCCGCTGCTCGGCACCTGATAGACCTGCGGACGACCACCGCGGTCGGAGATGAAATATACGCTGCCGCCGTCCGGCGCCCAGGCGGGCGAGGTGTCGATGGCGAAGTGGTTGGTGAGCTGGGTGAGTGCCTTGCTGCCGAGGTCCATCACGTAGATCTCGGGATTGCCGCTGCGCGACAGCGACAGCGCCAGTCGGCGGCCGTCGGGCGAGAACGCCGGGGCGCCGTTGATGCCGCGGAAGCTCGAAACCAGCTCGCGGCCGCCACTGCCGATGTCCTGGATGTAGATCGCCGAATTGCCGCGCTCGAAGCTGACGTAGGCGACCCGGCGCCCGTCCGGGCTCCAGGCCGGCGACATCAGCGGCTCGTTGGAGCGCACCACGGTCTGCGGGTTGTGGCCGTCGGAATCGGCGACCACCAGCGCGTAACGCGCGCTCGGGCCGACGCCGGTCTGGGTGATGTAGGCGATGCGGGTCCAGAACGCGCCGCGCACGCCGGTGATCTTCTCGTAGATCGCATCGGCCATCTGATGCGCCACGTCGCGCATCGCGTTGGGCCGTGCGGTCATCGCCAGGCCGAGCATCCGCTCCTGCCTCGCGACGTCGAACAGTTCGTACTCGACCCGGTAGCTGCCGCCGCCGGCATCGACCACGCGGCCGACGACGAGGAAATCCTGGCGCAGCGCCCGCCACGTCGGGTACTGCACCTCGCTTCCGCGCGTGGGACGCTCGACGATGTCGCGCTCGGGCAGCGTACGGAACTGGCCGGAGCGGTCGAGATCTGCGCGAATCACGGCCGCCACGTCGGTGTCGGGCGCGCCCGCGCTGCCCTGGTAGGGCATGGGCACCACCGCGATCGGCATCGCCTGGGCACTGCCGCCGGTGATGTCGATCTCCAGGCCCTGCTGCTGCGCACTGGCGAGCATGGGCAGGCTCAGCGCGACCAGGGCCATCAGGCATCGGATCAGAATGGGTTTCATCGGGCTACCGGAAAGGGAAGAAAGTGAACCCGGGAAGCTTGGCCGCTGCGCCGGGGGTCTGGATGAATCAGAGCGCAATCATCGCGGCACCCGGGTGAACGTGGTGGTGTGACGCGCCGGACACGCCGTCGCGCGGCCCGACTCCGGACGCGGACCATCCGACGTGCCATCCGGCGAATGCCTCCTGCGCCGCCCGTCGCCGCAAGGCGCGTAGCGATCGCCGCGCCGCAGGCACCGCGCGCAGCGCCCGGCGGTGTTCTCGTCAAGCCCTGATCGGCGCGACCGGGCCGGTTGATCACGCTGCCCGCCGCGTGTCAGCGGGCGGCCTCAGTCCTGGGCGCGGAAGTTGAAATTGAGGCGGCGATTGAACACCGGCTCGAAGCCGGCATAGGGCAAGGGCTCGGCGGCACGCACCGCCGCCTCGACCGACCGGCGACCCTGGGCGTCGTACGGACACGAGGGGTCGAACTCGACGCTGATGACCTCGCCGCCCGGCAGCTGGGTGATGTACATCCGGCAGACCTGGCCCAGCGGAATGTTGTCCGGGCGACGCCAGTTGCGGCGCACGGCCTCCTGGATGGCGGCGGCGTACTTCGCGGCCAGGCCGCTGTCGCCGTCGGGACGCCCGGGCGGCGGGCTGGCGCTGGAGGCGGCCGCAGCGGCGCGTTCCGAGGCCTGACGGGCCTCGCGATCGGCGATCTGCTTCAGGCGTTCCTCGGCCTGACGGGCCTGGCGCTCGGTGCGCTCGCGCTCGGCGCGGATCCGCTCCAGTTCCTGACGGGCGAGCCGGCGCTTTTCCTCGGCCTCCTGCTGCTTCTGCTGCTCGGCGAGTTCCACCTGGGCCTGACGGCGCTTCTCTTCCTGCTCGCGCTCGCGTTGCTCGGCGGCCAGCGCATCCCGGCGCACGGCGGCCTGGGATTCGGTGTCGGGCCTGGGCACCACTTCCTGCAGCTGCGGCTGGCGCGGCGCGACGGCATCTTCGGGACGCGGCTCGGGCAGCGGCTGCGGCGGCGATGGCGCGGGCTCGTCGACCGGCTCGGGCAGCGGCCGCGGCGCAGGCTCGACGACCGGCTCCGGCGTCGGTTCGGGTGCGGGATCGGGTAGCGGCTCGGGCCGCGTGGCCAGGGCGCGCCGGTCCGCGGCACTGAGCGCATTGGGATCGATGATGTCGGCCGAGACCGGAGAGCCCGCCGCCGATTCCGGACGCGAGGACGCATTCCACAGCGCGCCGAGCAGGATCAGCCCGAACAGCAGCACATGGACCAGGAGCGAGAGCCCGATCGCGATCGTGTTGTCGGCCGGCGACTCACGCATTCAGTTCGCGCCCTCCGCGGGGCGGCTGATCAGGCTGACGCGGGTGATGCCGGCCTCGTTGATCGAGTCGATGGCGTTCATGATCAGCTGGTAGCTGGCCGCGCCATCACCGCGCACGAGGATGGTGGCCTCGGGGTTCTGGGTGTGGATGCCGCGCAGGCGCGCCACCAGGTCCTCGCGGGTGACCGAGGTGTTCTGCTGCTCGACCATCAGCGCCAGCGCCCCGTCGGGATAGACGCTGACCACGACCGGGTCCTGCGGCGAACCGAGCGACATCGCACGCGAGTCGGGCAGATTGATGTCGGTGCCCAGGTTCATCAGCGGCGTGGTGACCATGAAGATGATCAGCAGCACCAGCATCACGTCGATATAGGGCACGACGTTGATTTCGTTCTTGAGCTTGCGCCGCTTGGAGCGGCGAAGGGAGATCGACGACATGGCGGAATCCGGGTACGTGGACGGTCCGGCGGCGCGGCAGCGCGCCGCGGGGCTTCAGTCGGTGCCGCTCTGGCGCTCGAGAATCGAGGAGAACTCGTCGGAGAAGGCCTCGTAGCGCGACGCGATGCGCTCGACCTTGGTCGCGAACCGGTTGTAGGCCCAGACCGCGGGGATCGCCGCGAACAGGCCCATCGCGGTGGCGATCAGCGCCTCGGAGATGCCGGGCGCGACGGTGGCGATCGTCGCTTCCTTGACGTTGGCCAGGCCGTGGAAGGAGATCATGATGCCCCACACGGTGCCGAGCAGGCCCACGTACGGGGCGATCGAGCCGACGTTGGCGAGGTATTCGAGATTGCGCTCGAGCCCGTCGAGCTCGCGCGAGCCGGCCACGCGCATGCCGCGCTGCGCGCCTTCGAGCTGGGTGCGGCTGTCGATGCCGCGGCGCTGACGCTGGCGCGAGTATTCGCGGTAGCCGGCCTCGAAGATCGCCTCGAGTCCTTCGATCTCACGGTTGCGCTCGGTGGCCGACGCATAGAGCTTGCCGACCTCGGCGCCGGACCAGAACCGCTCCTCGAACCGGTCGGCTTCCTTTTCGGCGCGGTCGAGCATGCGCTTCTTGCGGAAGATGATCACCCACGACGAGATCGACGCGAACAGCAGCAGCAGCATCACGATCTGCACCGGAATCGACGCGTGCAGGATCAGATCGAGAATGCTCAGATCGGTCGGAAGCGGTGCCACCGCCGCCGCCGCGCCGCCGGTGGACGCGAGTTCGGTGGCGGCCGCGGCGGATTCCTCCGGCAGGGCCTGCACCTGGGCGGCAGACTGCAACAGCACGGGCATTGGGCTCATCCAGGGTTACTCCGCTGACGTTTCGAGTGACTTGAGTTGGGCAAACAGCGCATCGGGAATCGCCTGCGGCCGGAAATCGGCTGCCGACAATGCCGCCACGCGGACCTCGGCATCGACCAGAAGGTCGCCGCCGCGGCGGATCTCCTGCGCGAACACCGCGCTGGCGCGTCGGCACTGGCGCAGGACCACGCTGACCTGCAGGGCGTCGTCCAGGCGGGCGGGCGCGCGGAAGTCAATCCGCATCGCACGCACCGCGAACACCGTACCGTGCAGATCGCGCAGCGTGGCCTGACCGTGTCCGTGGGCACGTAACCACTCGCTGCGTGCGCGCTCCATGAACGCCACGTACTGCGCGTGATAGACGACGCCACCAGCGTCGGTATCTTCCCAGTACACGCGTGTCGGCCAACTGAATAGCGGCAAACTGCCGGGTCGGGATTCGCAAGCGCTCACCAGGCACTCCTCGTCGGGGATGTCGTGGCCGATGCCCGGCCGCGGATGTCAGAACAGGGTGCCGGGCACTGCCGGATCGGGCGCCCGGCGCGGCTCGAGTCCGAGATGGCGCCAGGCCTTGAGCGTCGCCATGCGTCCGCGGGCGGTGCGCACCAGAAAGCCCTGCTGGATCAGGTAGGGCTCGATGACGTCCTCGAGCGTGCCGCGCTCCTCGCTCAACGCTGCGGCCATCGACTCGACACCGACCGGACCCCCGTCGAAATTCTCGATGATCAGATGCAGCAGGCGCCGGTCGAGCTCGTCGAAGCCTTCCGGGTCGACCTTGAGCATCTGCATCGCGGCGTTGGCGACCTCGCGGTCGATACGTCCGCCGGCCTTGACCTGGGCATAGTCGCGCACGCGCCGCAGCAGGCGGTTGGCGATGCGCGGCGTGCCGCGCGAACGCGTCGCGATCTCGGCCGCGCCGTCGCCCTCGCAGGCCATGCCGAGGATCTGCGCCGAGCGGCGCACGATGCGGGTGAGTTCCTCGGCGCTGTAGAACTCCAGCCGCTGCACGATGCCGAAGCGGTCGCGCAGCGGCGCCGTCAGCAGGCCCGCGCGCGTGGTCGCGCCGATCAGGGTGAAGGGCGGCAGGTCGATCTTGATCGAGCGGGCCGCCGGACCCTCGCCGATCATGATGTCGAGCTGGAAATCCTCCATCGCCGGGTACAGCACTTCCTCCACCACCGGCGACAGGCGATGGATCTCGTCGATGAAGAGCACGTCGTGCGGCTGCAGGTTGGTCAGCAGCGCGGCCAGATCGCCGGCCTTCTCGATCACCGGCCCCGAGGTCACGCGCAGCGCCACGCCGAGTTCATTGGCGATCACGTGGCTCAGCGTGGTCTTGCCCAGGCCCGGCGGCCCGAAGATCAGCACGTGATCGAGCGCTTCGCGGCGCTGCTTCGCGGCCTCGATGAAGATCGCCATCTGGTCGCGGACCGGCTGCTGGCCGAGATAGTCGTCCAGCCGTTGCGGGCGGATGCTGGCCTCGACGGCGTCGTCCTCGCGGGTGGCATCGGCGGCGATGATGCGGTCTGCGGTCATCCGCGCATGATCGCATGCCGTGCCGGCGCTGCGGCGGCACGCGGCCGGCGGGCGTCCGTGCGGCGACGCCCCGGCGCGACCGTCGACCGGCGCCGGCCTGCGGCTACGCGGCGCGCATGGCCTCGGCCGCGAGCGCGAAGCTGTGCCGGCGGGCGTCGTGGTCGAAGATGTTGGCGGTCAGCATCAGTTCGTCCGGCCGATGGCGGGCGACGAAATCGGCGATGCCCTCACGCACGTCGTCCGCATCCCCGACCACCGAACACGCCAGCGACTGGGCCACCATCGCCTTCTCCGCCGGCGTCCAAAACGCCTCGATGTCGTCGATCGGCGGCGGAATCAGGCCGGGCGTGCCACGGCGCAGGCGCACGAAGCTCTGCTGCTGGGTGGTGAACAGACGCTGCGCCTCCGCGCGGGTGTCGGCCGCGACCACGTTGAGCGCCAGCATCGCGTGCGGCTGGCGCAGGTGCCTGGACGGACGGAAATCGCGGTGGTACAGCGCCAGCGCTTCCGACATCGCCGCCGGCGCGAAGTGCGAGGCGAACGCGTACGGCAGGCCGAGCGTCGCCGCGAGGCCGGCGCCGAACAGGCTGGAGCCGAGAATCCACACCGGCACGTCGAGCCCGGCACCGGGCACCGCCTGCACCGGCTGTCCGGGCTGGGCGGGTTCGAAATAGCGCAGCAGCTCCATCACGTCGGACGGAAATGCATCGGCGCCGGCGTAGTAGCGACGCAGCGCCTTGGTCGTGGCCTGATCGGTACCGGGCGCGCGGCCGATGCCGAGGTCGATCCGTCCCGGATACAGCGAGGCCAGCGTGCCGAACTGCTCGGCCACCTGCAGCGGCGCGTGGTTGGGCAGCATCACCCCGCCCGACCCCACGCGGATCGTCGAGGTGCCGCCGGCGATATGCCCGATCAGCACGGCGGTGGCCGCGCTGGCGATGCCCGGCATGTTGTGGTGCTCGGCCAGCCAGTAGCGGCGGTAGCCGAGCGCCTCGGCATGCCGCGCGAGATCGAGGGAGCGGGCGAACGACTCGGCCGGCGTGCTGCCCTCGGTGACGGGGGCGAGGTCGAGGACGGAATACGGGACGCGGGGGGACTGTATGACCATGCCGGTCAGATGGGGGCGGCGCCGGCGAAATCCACGCCGTGGCGCACGGGCGTGCGGTGTCGCAGCGCGCGCCGTTCATCCGGCCGTGCGTACCGCCCCGGCGGCGACCGGCGATCGAGGGCCGCTCAGCCGGCGGCCACCACCCGGTTGCGGCCGCCGGCCTTGGCGAGATACAGCCGCCGGTCCGCATCGGCGAGCAGACAGTGCAGATCGTCGGCGCCCTCCGCCGTGCGCACGCCGATGCTCACGGTCATGCGCAGATCGCCGCCCGGGGTGTGCACGTCGAGATTCTCGATCCGCTGGCGCAGACCGTCGAAATAGTCGTCCAGCGCGCCGTCGTCGAGATCCGGCACCAGCAGACAGAACTCCTCGCCGCCGAACCGGGCGACATGGTCCTGCGGGCGCGCATGCGCCGACAGCGCCGCCGCGACCCCGCGCAGCGCGTGGTCGCCGGCCTCGTGTCCCCAGCCGTCGTTGATGCGCTTGAAGTGGTCGATGTCGAGAATGGCCATCGCCAGCGGACGCGTCGCGGCCTGCAGCTGCGGCACCAGGCGCTCGGCCTGTTCGAGGAAATGGCGCCGGTTGGGCAACCCGGTGAGGAAGTCGCGCGTGGCCAGGTCCTGCAGGCTGCCGATCAGCTCGAGCTGGTCGACGTTCTGCGACACCCGGCAAAAGAACTCCTCGCGCGAATAGGGCTTGCGCAGGAAATCGTTGGCGCCGCTCTTGAGAAAGCGCGCGACGAGATCGGCATCGCCGCTTCCCGATACCCCGATCACTGCCACCCGGTCGCGTGCGCGCAGGGCGCGCAGGCGCCGGGTCAGCTCGACGCCCTGCATGCCCGGCATTTCCTGGTCGATCATCGCCAGGCGGATCGTCGGATCGCGCTCCAGCGCATGCAGCGCCGCGGCGCCGTCGGCGGCCTGCACGACGCGGTAGCCGTAGGTTTCCAGCAGGCCGGAGGTGTGCAGGCGCGCGGACGGCGAATCGTCGACCACCAGCGCGGAGATGCGCCGGTTGCGTTCCAGCCGCTTCACCAGCCAGACGATGTAGTCGAGGCTGCCCGGCGTGCTCTTGAGCACGAAATCGATGACCCGCCGGCGCAGCATGCGGTCGCGCAGCACTTCGTCGTAGACGCCGGTCACGACGACCGTGGGCAGGCCGCGCTCGAGGAAGCAGTCCACCACGGCGTCGCGCTGGCCGTCGGCGAGCACCAGGCCGGTCAGCGCGAGAAACCAGTCGTCGTGCCGATCGAGCAGGGCCCGGGCCTCGGCCAGGGTGGAGGCCACCATGACCGGCAGCTCGAGCTGCTGTTCGATCGCACCGGCCACCGCCTGCACGTAAGCGCGCGAGTTCTCCACCAGCAGCACGCGCTGCGGCAAGGGCGAACTCGGGACGATCGGCTGGAGCATGGTCATGCGGGCCTGCGCGCTTCGACGGCATTGAACCCAGTTAGCGGCGGCGGACGCCGGGACTTGAATCGGCCGGACGAGGACCGCACGCGGGGCCGCCTGCCCGGGCCGGTCGCGTGCGAGAATGCCGCGCTTTCCGCCCAGGAGCCGCGCGTTGCCGCGCACCGGTATCCAGCATCCCGCCCGCATCGTGCCCCTGGCCTTCCTTGCGGTGATCTGCATCGGCACGGTCCTGCTGATGCTGCCGGGTGCGCGGGCCGGCGACGGCGCGGCGCCGTTCATGACCGCGCTGTTCACCTCGACGTCCGCGGTCTGCGTGACCGGGCTGGTCGTCGAGGACACGCCGCTGTACTGGTCGGCCTTCGGCCAGTGGGTGATCCTGGGGCTGTTCCAGGTCGGCGGGTTCGGGATCATGACCGGCGCCACCCTGCTCGGCCTGATGGTGGCCGGCCGGCTCGGTCTGCGTACCCGACTGATCGCCCAGGCCGAGACCCACAGCCTGGGGCTGGGCGACGTGACCGGGGTGCTCAAGCTCGTGCTGATCACCACGCTCTGCGTCGAGGCGCTCACCGCGGGTGCGCTGGCGCTGCGCCTGCACCACGGCTATGGCGAGCCCGTGACCACCGCGCTGTGGAACGGGCTCTTCCACTCGGTCTCGGCGTTCAACAATGCCGGTTTTTCGACCTATTCCGACAGCCTGATGGGCTTCGTCGCGGACCCGTGGATCCTCGGGCCGATCATGCTCGCGATCGTGCTCGGCGGGCTCGGCTTCCCGGTGCTGTACGAACTGCGCCAGCGTCCGCTGGCGTGGGCGCGCTGGTCGATCCACACCCGCATCACCCTGCTCGGCACCGCGGTGCTCATCGCTGGCGGCATGGGGATGCTGGCGCTGTTCGAATGGCACAACCCCGGCACCGCGGGACCGCTCGACGGCGGCGGCAAGGCGCTGGCGATGCTGTTCCATTCGGTCACCGCGCGCACTGCCGGTTTCAATACGCTCGACGTCGGCGCGATGCGCAGCGAATCCCTGGCCGTGCATTACGTGCTGATGTTCATCGGCGGCGGCAGCGCCGGCACGGCGGGCGGCATCAAGCTGACCACGTTCTTCCTGCTCGGCTTCGTGGTCTGGGCGGAAATCCGCGGCCACCGCGACACCACCGTGTTCCAGCGCCGGATCAGCCATGAAACCCAGCGCCAGGCGCTGACCATCGTGCTGCTGGCGGTGACCGTGCTGGCCGTCGCCACGCTGGCGCTGATGGCGCTGACCGCGCTGCCGCTGGAGGTGGTGATGTTCGAGGCGATCTCGGCCTTCGCCACCGTCGGCCTGTCCACCGGCATCACCGCCGCGCTGTCCGAACCGGCGCAGGGCGTGCTGATCGTGCTGATGTTCGTCGGCCGCGTGGGCACCATCACCGTCGCCACCGCGTTGGCCCTGCATACCCGGCCCCGCCCTTTCCGCTATCCAGAGGAGCGCCCCATCGTTGGCTAGACATCCTTCCGCCAACAGCGTCGTCGTGCTCGGCCTGGGCCGTTTCGGCATGGCCGTGGCCGGGTCGCTGGTCCGCCTCGGCCACGACGTGCTCGGCATCGACGAAAACCCGGACACCGTCCAGCGCTGCGCCGACGCCTTCACCCACGTCGCCCAGGCCGACGGCACCAGCACCGAGGCGCTGCGCGCCCTGGGCGTCGCCGAATTCCAGCGCGCCGTCGTCGGCATCGGCAGCGACATCGAGGCCAGCGTGCTGACCGTGCTGGCGCTCGAGGAACTCGGCGTACCGGACATCTGGGCCAAGGCCACCAGCGCCAAGCACGGCCGCATTCTCGAACGCACCGGCGCGCACCACGTGGTGTATCCCGAGGCCGCGATGGGCGAACGGGTCGCGCACCTGGTCACCGGGCGGATGATCGACTTCATCGAATTCGACGACGGCTTCGCCATCGTCAAGACCCGGGCCCCGCGCGAGGCACACGGCAAGACACTGAGCGAGTCGGCACTACGCACGCGCTACGGCATCACCGTCGTCGGCCTCAAGCGGGGCCGCGCCGATTTCACCTACGCACGCGCCGACACCATCGTCGAGGCCGGCGACATCCTGATCGTCTCGGGCCCGACGACGCGCGTGGAAACCTTCGCCGCGCTGGCCTGAGTGCGATCGGCGTGCGCGATCAGCGCGTGCCCGCCTCGTGGCCGATGAAGCGCAGGCCGACGCCGGGCTCGGTGACGATGTAGCGCGGCGCCGCGGCGTCGTCGCCGAGCTTGTGCCGCAGCTTGCCGACGAGGATGCGCAGATAGTGCGCGTCCTCGACATGGGTGGGGCCCCAGATCTCACGCAGCAGTTGCGACTGGGTGAGCACCCGTCCCGGCTGGCGCACCAGCTGGGCCAGCAGCGCGAATTCCTTGCGGCTCAGCGCCAGCGATGCGCCGTCCAGGGTCACCGCATGCGCGGCCAGGTCCACGCACAGCCGGCCGTCGTCGTAGACCGGGGCGCCGGCCGCGGGCGCGGCGCGCAGGCAGACACGGATCCGCGCCATCAGCTCCTCGATGCCGAACGGCTTGGTCATGTAATCGTTGGCGCCCGCATCGAGCAGCGCGACCTTGCCGCTCTCGTCCGCACGCACGGTCAGCACGATCACCGGCACCGCGGACCAGCCGCGCAGTTCCGTCAGCACCGCGCGCCCGTCGAGATCCGGCAACCCGAGATCCAGCACCACCAGATTCGCGCCGCGGCTCGCCAGCAACGCCAGTCCCTCGGTGCCGGTGGCGGCGAGCAGGGTGCGGTAGCCCTGCGCGCGCAGGCTGATGTCGACGAACTTGCGGATCTGCGGCTCGTCATCGATGACCAGCACGGTCGCCCCCTCGCTCATGGCACTGTCGCTCCGGTGATGTGCGGATCCCACAGCGGCAGCTCGATGCGGACGACGGTGCCCCTGCCGTCGGGGCCCGGCACGGCCTCCACCGCGCCCATGTGCGCGCCGACGATGCCCTGGACGATGGCCAGGCCCAGGCCCGTGCCCTGCCCCCCGCGGTCACCGCGTTCGACGCTGTAGAACATGTCGAAGATGCGGCGCCGCTCGTCCTCGGGAATACCCGGGCCGGCGTCGGCGACGTCGATGCGCATGCGCGCCTCGTCGAGGCGTACGGCGTGGACGCGCACGGGCGTGTCCGGCGGCGAGAACTTGGCGGCGTTTTCCACGACGTTGAAGATCGCCTGCTCCACCAGCGCAGGATGCACGTACAGCGCCGGCAGTTCGGGGTCGATGCGGGTCTCGATCCGCGCCTCGGGCATGTAGCGCTGCAGGCGCCGCGCGGCCGAGCCCACCAGCTCGTCAGCGCCGATCCAGTCGCGCGTGAGCGTCAGCCCGCCCGGCTGGCCGAGCCGGGTCATGTCGAGCAGGTTCTGGATGTAGCGGTCCAGGCGTTCGCCTTCCAGACGGATCGTGTCCAGCAACGTCCGCCGGTCGTCGGCGGACATCGCGGCGGCGTAGCGTTGCAGGCTGTCGGCCGCCCCGATCATCGACGACAAGGGCGAGCGCAGATCGTGCGAGACCGACGACAGCAGGGCCGAGCGCAGACGCTCGGTCTCGCCGCTCACCCGCGCGGTTTCGAGTTCGGCCACCAGGCCGGCGCGCACCGCGGCCTGGGCGATGTCGTCGACCATCGCTTCGGCCAGGCGCCGTTGTTCGAACGGCAGATGCGCGACCTCGCGCCCGAAGCGCAGGCCGACCACGCCGAGCGTGCCGCGCTCGGTCAGCACCGGCAGGAACCACCACTCCGACGCGGCGAGCGTATCGGTGAACCGTCCGCAGGGCTGGCCGTGGCGCTCGCACCAGTCCGCCGCGGCCAGCGCCTTGTCGTCGGGCGCGACCGGGCTGTTGGCCGGCCCGATGCGCCCGTCGATGCGCATCCACACGTCCGTGCCCAGCGTGTCGTGCAGGACCGACGCGCCGGAGGCGATCACCTCGCCCCGATCGGCCGCGCTCGACAGTGCGCGTCCCAGCTGCTGCAACGCCGTCGCATGCCCGTTGGCCGCGCGCAGGGCCAGCACCTGCATGCGCTGGCGCGAAGCCAGCCGCCCGACGACCAGCGCGGCGACGAGGAACAGCACCACGGTCACCACACCGCGATGGGCCGCGATGAAGAACGTGTGCCGCGGCTCGATGAAGAAGAAGTTGTAGGCCAGGAAACACAGCACCGCCGCGATCACCGCCGTGGCCATGCGCGTGCGCGAGGCGAGCAGCAGCACCGCCACCAGGAACACCATCGACACGTCCTGCAGGCCGAGCAGGCGCTCGCCCAGCGCGGCGGCGGCCGTGGCCCCGGCCGCGGCCAGGACCGCCAGCACCGGTTCCCGGCCGTCGCGCCCCAGCCCAGCCATCTCCGGCAGGCGACGCGCGCGCTGCCGCGCCTGCGGCGTGGCGACGATCGTCAATTCGTACCGCGCGCCGCGCTGCAGCAGTTGCTGGGTCAAGGTGCGGTTGACGCTGCGCGCCAGCGGGCGCTCGCGGGTGCGGCCGAGCACGATGGCCCGTGCGCCACGCGCGGCAGCGGCATCCAGCAGCGCCTGCACGACATCGCTGCCGTGCAGCGTCTCGCTGCCACCGCCCAGCCGTCGCGCCAGTGCGAACGCGCGATCGATCTCCAGCTGGCGGGCCTGTTCGGCCGGACGCCGCTGCTCGGCCGCCGCGGCCGCGCGCCCCGTCTCCACGGTCACCGCCGACCACGGGGCACCGCGCCGTTCGGCGATGCGCGCCGCCGCGCGCACCAGATACTCCGACGCGCCGCGCCCGTCGATCGCCACCAGCACGTGGCGCTGCAGCGCGAGGCCGCCGAGACCGCTCGCGGCCCGGGTTTCGCGCAGATCCGCGTCGACATGATCGGCCACCGTCTGCATCGCCAGTTCGCGCAGCGCGGTCAGGTTGGCGGGCGAGAAGAACGCCTGCAGCGCCTGCGCGGCCTGATCGGGCAGGTAGACCTTGCCCGCGCCCAGGCGCTCGATCAGTTCGCGCGCCGGCAGGTCGACCAGGCGGATGTCGCGCAGGCGCTCGAGCAGCGCATCGGGCACCGTCTCGCGCACACGCACGCCGGTGATCTGGTGGACGATGTCGTTGAGGCTCTCCAGATGCTGGACGTTGACCGTGGTGTAGACGTCGATCCCGGCATCCAGCAGCTCCTCCACGTCCTGCCAGCGGCGCTCGTGACGACTGCCCGGCACGTTGCGATGGGCGAGCTCGTCGACCAGTGCGATCGCCGGCCGGCGCGCGAGCAGTGCGTCGAGATCCATGTCCTCGAGCGTCCTGCCCTGGTAGGCCGTCTGCCGGCGTGGCAGCACCGGCAGCCCCTCGAGCAGCGCCTGGGTCTCGGCGCGGCCGTGGGTCTCGACGATGCCGATCACCACGTCCAGGCCCTGCCGCTGCAGCTCGCGGGCGCGGGTGAGCATGGCGTAGGTCTTGCCCACGCCGGGCGCCGCGCCCAGAAACACCGTCAGCCGGCCGGCCGAGGCGCGCCGAAGCCCGCCCATCAGCGCATCCGCCTTGTCCGTCTGCTCAGCCGTCATGTCGGTCCGGTGCGAAGCCCGGCTGCGTGACTGCACCGGGGCGGAATCGAAGCGCGGATTAGACCATTGCGCTCGACGTTCCCGTGAGACCGGGGCCGACGCCGGGCCCGTGATGCACGCCGCCGCATCGACGCAGCGGCCGTCGACCGGCTCACCGGCCGCGCACCGCGTCGCCTCGTCCGGCGCCGAGGGCGTCGAGTGCGAGGTTCAGTTGCAATACGTTGACCCGCGGCTGGCCCAGCACGCCGAACTGGCGGGGCTCGACATGGGCCTCGACCTCGGCCCGGACGACGGCGGCGTCGAGCCCGCGCGCGGACGCCACCCGTGCGATCTGGATGGCTGCGGCCTCGGGACTGATGTGCGGATCGATGCCGCCGCCCGATTGCGTGAGCAGATCGCCGGGCACCGCGTCGGGCGACACCCGCTCACGTTGCGCGACGGTGGCGCGGGCCGCGTCGATGCGCGCACGCAACTCGGGGTTGGAACGTGCTTCGTTGCTGCCCGACACGGCCATCACGTCGTAGTCCGCGGCCGACGGTCGGGGCTGGACATAGCCGTCGGCCGCGAACGGCTGGGCCACCAGCGACGAGCCGAGTACCCGGCCGTCACGCTCGATCAGGCTGCCGTTGGCGCCGTGTGCGAACAGCAACTGGCCCAGGCCCACACCCAGCATCGGGTACACCACACCGGCGCCTGCCATCGCCACGAGCGCGAGGCCCAGCGCGCCGCGCAGCAGGCCGCCGTCGTCGACCGGCTGCGCTGCAGGGGCGGGATCAATCGGGAACGTCGTCATCACAGAGTCCTCAGACATGGAACATCGCCGCCAGGGCGAGATCGATGAGCTTGATCGCGGCGAACGGCAGCAGCACGCCGCCGACGCCGTAGACCAGCATGTTGGTGCGCAGCAGTTGCGTCGCGCCCGACGGCACGAAGCGCACCCCGCGCAGCGCCAGCGGGATCAGCAGCGGGATGATCGCGGCGTTGAAGATCAGCGCCGACAGCACCGCGCTGGTCGGGCTCGCCAGCCCCATCACGTTCAACGCCGCCATCGACGGGATCGCCGCCGCGAACAGCGCCGGCAGGATCGCGAAGTACTTGGAGACGTCGTTGGCCAGAGAGAACGTGGTCAGCGCGCCGCGGGTGATCAGCTGCTGCTTGCCGATCTCCACCACTGCCAGCAGCTTGGCCGGATCCGAATCCAGATCGACCATGTTGCCGGCCTCCTTCGCGGCCTGGGTGCCGGAGTTCATCGCCAGGCCGATGTCGGCCTGGGCGAGCGCGGGGGCGTCGTTGGTGCCGTCGCCGACCATCGCCACCAGACGGCCGTCGGCCTGCTCGGCGCGGATGCGCGCGAGCTTGTCCTCGGGCCGCGCCTCGGCGATGTAGTCGTCGACGCCGGCCTCGGCCGCGATCGCCGCGGCGGTCAGCGGGTTGTCGCCGGTGATCATCACCGTGCGGATGCCCATCGCACGCATCTGCGCGAACTTCTCGCGGATGCCGTGCTTGATGACGTCCGAGAGCTCGATGACGCCGAGCACGTGCGCGCCCTCACTGACCACCAGCGGCGTGGCGCCCTTGCGCGCGACGCTGTCCACCCGGGCATCGAGCTCGGCGGTGTAGTGGCCGCCGCGCGCCGCCACGTGCGCGGCGATCGCATCCCGTGCGCCCTTGCGGATCACCCGCCCGCCCGCGAGGTCGACGCCCGACATCCGGGTCTGCGCCGAGAATGCGACGAAGCGGGCGGTGTCCGGATCCTGCGGCGCGGCGCCCTGCGCGCGCGCCAGGCGCACGATGGACTTGCCCTCGGGCGTCGGATCGGCCAGCGAGGCGAGCATCGACGCATCGCGCAACCGGGCCGGGTCCACTCCGGCCAGCGCATGGAACGCGGTGGCCTGGCGGTCGCCGTGGGTGATCGTGCCGGTCTTGTCGAGCAGCAGCACGTCGATGTCGCCCGCCACCTCCACCGCCTTGCCGGATTTCGCCAGCACGTTGGCCTTCAGCGCGCGGTTCATGCCCGCGATGCCGATCGCCGGCAGCAGGCCGCCAATGGTCGTCGGGATCAGGCAGACCAGCAGCGCGACCAGCAGCACCGGGTTGATCGCCACGCCGACGGCGCCGGCGATGAACGGCAGCGTGGCCACGACGATCGCGAAGGTCAGCGTCATCGCCACCAGCAGGATGCCCAGCGCGATCTCGTTGGGCGTCTTCTGCCGGCTCGAGCCTTCGACCAGCGCGATCATCCGGTCGAGAAAGCTGTGCCCGGGCTCGACGCTGATGCGCACGACGATGCGGTCCGACAACACCTTGGTGCCGCCGATCACGCCCGAGCGGTCGGTCCCGGCCTCACGCAGCACCGGCGCCGATTCGCCGGTGACCGCGGCCTCGTTGATCGTGGCCAGGCCTTCGACGATCTCGCCGTCGGCCGGTACCAGCTGGCCCGCGTCGACGACCACGCGGTCGCCGGGCCGCAGTTCGGCGGCCGGCACCGTGGTCTCGCCGCCATCGGGCTGCAGGCGGCGGGCCATCAGGTCCTTGCGCGCCCGCCGCAGCGACGCCGCCTGGCCACGCCCGCGCGACTCGGCGATGGCCTCGGCAAAGGTGCCGAACAGCACGGTCAGCAGCAATACGCCGGTGACCGTCCCGCCGAAGCCGGGCGTGGCGAGGCCCGCCAGCGTGGCGCCGGCGGTGACCAGCGTCCCCAGCCACACCAAGGCCATCACCGGAGTGCGGACGATGTGCTGGGGCGCCAGCTTGGCCACGGCGTCAGCCAGCACGGGCAGCAGCCCGGCCCGCGCGTCGCCGTTGCCGGCGCGCGCGCTCTCATTGGAAGTGCTCATCCGGATGTCGTCCTCAACGCGCGATCAGGCTCAGGTGGTCGGCGACGGGGCCGAGCACGAGAACGGGCATGAACTGGAGCAGGGTCAGGATCCCGATGACGGCGATCAGCGTGACGCCGAAGGTGGGGGTTTCGATGCGCAACGTTCCCGCGCCCTCCGGGGCCTGACGCTTGCACGCGAGCATCGCGGCGATCAGCAGCGGCAGCACCAGCGCCGGATAGCGCCCCAGCGCCAGCAAGGCCGCGCAGGTCACGTTCCACCACACGCTGTCGTCGGCCAAGCCCTCGAAGCCGGAGCCGTTGTTGGCGAAGGCCGAGGTGTACTCGTAGAACACCTGGCTGATCGCATGGACGCCCGGATTGGAGGTGCCCGCCAGCCCGGGGACGGCCAGCGTCACTGCGGTCGTGCCCAGCAGCACCAGCGGCTGCAGCAGCACCAGCGCCGCCAGCAGCTTCACCTCCGGCGCCTCGATCTTGCGGCCGAAGAGTTCCGGCGTGCGCCCGGTCATCAGCCCGGCCAGGAACACCGCCAGCAGCAGATAGACCAGCCATTGCTGCAGGCCGCTGCCGATGCCGCCCCAGATGCCGTTGACCAGCATGTTGCCGAGCGCGACCAGGCCGGTCAGCGGCGCGAGCGAATCGTGCATGGCATTGACCGAGCCGTTGGAGGTCTGCGTCGTCAGCGCCGCCCACAACGCCGACGGCGCGGGGCCGAAGCGCGTTTCCTTGCCCTCCATCAGCGCGCTGTCGGTCGAGGTCGACGAGGCGCTTTCCGACCACACCGCGAATCCGGCCGATGCCACCGACATCGCCAGCATCGAACCGCACACCAGCGCGGTGAATCCGCGGCGCCCGGTCAGCGGACCGACCATGAACACCACCGCGACCGGCAGCAGCACGAGCGCCAGGCTTTCCAGCAGGTTCGACAGCGGCGTCGGGTTTTCCAGCGGCACCGCACTGTTGGGCCCGTACCAGCCGCCGCCGTTGGTGCCGAGCTGCTTGACCGCGACCATCGGCGCCACCGGCCCGAGCGGAATCTTCTGGGTCGCCATGCCCGCGGACGCATCCACCGGCGTGACCACGGGGCCGCCGGCGAGCGTGGCCGGCACGCCCTGGCTGGTCAGCAGCACCGACCACAGCAGACACAGCGGCAGCAGCACGCGCAACGTGGCCCGCACGACGTCGGCCCAGTAGTTGCCGACATCGACCACGCGCGCGGCCTGCACCGGCACACGTCGCGCCACGGCGTTGCGGCCGCCGGTCAGCCCGCGCAGGGTCGCGACCACGAGCGCGAGCCCCATCATCGGCGTCACCACCTGCAACGCGACGATGCCGACCATGTGCGCCAGATACGACAGCTGCGCCTGACCGGAATAATGCTGCTGGTTGGTGTTGGTGAGAAACGAGACCGCGGTATGCAGCGCGAGGTCCCACGACATGTTCGGCGCGCCGTTTGGGTTGAGCGGCAGCCAGGCCTGGGTGACCAGGACGCCCCACACCAGTGCACCGAGCACGGCGTTGCTGAGCAGGAACGCGCCGGCATAGCCGCGCCAGCTCATGCCGCGCTGCGGATCGGTGCCGAGCAGGCGGTACAGCGGGCGTTCGATCCAGCCGAATGCACGATCGCCGCGCATCGGCGCGCCGCGCATCACCGCCGCCAGGTAGCGGCCCAGTGGCCAGCCCAGCGCGATCGCCAGCGCGAACACGAGTAGAACTTCAGTCATGACGTCGGGACTCCGTCCAGTGAGGGCAGGCGCACGCGCTCGCAGTGCCTAGAAGTCGGCATGGATTGCGATCTCGGGCCGGGTACCGGCCGCGCCGGGAACATTGCGCCGCGCCGCCGCGTCGGTGGCGTGCAGCGTGGCGCGCAGCGCGAAGGGCGGCCTGAAGGCCCAGACCACACCGAGTGCGCCATGCGTGTAGGACTCGGCGACCGACGCATCCAGCAGATAGCGCGCGATCGAAGCCTCGATGCGCAGGGTCTCGCCCACGGCGCGGCTCAGGCCGAGCGCGACATAGGTGCCTTCGGCGCCGCCGGCGAGCGCATCGTCGGACCAGCCCACGGTGAGCGCGACCGTCTCGCGCCAGCGCATCCCGGCCGACACCTCGGTCCAGTCCAGCTCTCCGGCGCCCGGATACAGGTAGCGCATTGCCCCGACCTCGAGCGCCCAGTCCGGCGCGACCGCGCCGCCCCAGCCGACGGCCAGATCGAATTCGCTGGCAGGTCCCCCGTCGGGCGCGAAGCGGACGTTCGAACCCCAGGCCGAGGCATACAGTCCGGTGCGATGATCGACCCGCAGACCGGCCTGGGCCGCGGGATCCTCGAGGGTTTGCGACGTGCCGCGCCAGACGTAATCACTGGTGAGGGCGGCGGTGCCCGAGACCTGCGCGGCGCAGGGGGTCAAGGCGAGCATCGCGAGCAGGGTGAGACCGCCGCGTGCGGCGCTGGAACGGGGTGCGGGATGACGCATGATGCGGGTCCGGATGGAGGGCGAAACAGCCATCCGGCAAGTGTTGGGCGCCGGCCCGTAAAGTCTCTATCGTCGTGCGCGGGGCCGGCATAAATTCGGCGTAAAACCACGGCCGGTACCCGGCACAGCGAAAGAATTTATGGCGAATTTGCAGCGCCGCGCAGACGCCGCGCGTAACGTGCACCGCCGTTCCCACTCTGCGGTTCCGCCATGCATTCCGTATTCAAGGATCTGCTGTACATCGCCGTCGTGCTGCTCGGCAGCGGTGGCCTGTACTGCGCGATCGACCGGCTTCTGCGACACCGCGCACCCCAGCGCAGCGCAGCGCGGCGAGTCGCGCGCCCGCGCCGCTGGGGGTCATGCGCGCGGCCGCTCTCCTGCGCGGCGCAGCAGCAGGCGCGCCGCTCAGATCTCGACGTGCGTGCCCAGTTCGACGATGCGGTTGCCGGGGATGCGGAAGAAGCCCGACGCCGGCGCCGCATTGCGGTGCAGCAGCGCGAACAGGCGCTCGCGCCACAGCGCCATGCCGGGGCGCGCCGCGGCGACGACGGTCTCGCGACTGGTGAAGTAGGTGGTGTCCATCGGATCGATGCACACGCTGTCGTCGATGTCGCTGCACTGCATCAGCGCCAGCGGCACGTCGGGCGTTTCCATGAAGCCGAAGCGCACCACGATGCGATGGAAGCCCTCGCCGATCTGCTCGATCTTCAGCCGACGGTGCGCATAGGGCACGGTCAGCGTCTCGACGGTGAGGAACACGTTGCGCTCGTGCAGCACCTTGTTGTGCTTGAGGTTGTGCATCAGCGCGTGCGGCACGATGCCGCGATCACTGGTCAGGAACACCGCCGTGCCCGGCACGCGCACCGGCGGCGCGAGCATCAGCCCGGGAATGAAGCTCTCGATGCGGATGCCGTGCTGCTGCACTTCTTCGTGCAGCAGCTGGCGGCCGCGCCGCCACGTGCGCAGCAGGGTGAACAGCGTGATGCCCAGCACCAGCGGGAACCACGCGCCCTGCAGCACCTTGGCGCCGTTGGCGATCACGAACGCGATGTCGATCACCAGGAACACGCCGCACAGCGGCAGCACCCAGCGCCGCCAGTGCGGCCACAGCGCGCGCGCCACGATGGCCAGCAGCAGGGTGTCGATCAGCATCGTCATCGACACCGAGATGCCGTAGGCCGCGGCGAGGTTCGACGAGGTCTGGAACGTCAGCACCAGGGCGATGACCACGATCGCCATCGCCCAGTTGATCGCGGGGATGTAGATCTGGCCGATGGTGTCGCTGGAGGTGTGGCGCACGCGCATGCGCGGGATGTAACCCAGCTGCATCGCCTGCCGCGCCACCGAAAAACCGCCGGTGATGACGGCCTGCGAGGCGATCACCGTCGCCGCGGTGGCCAGCACGATCATCGGCCAGCGGCCCCATTCGGGCACGCCGATGTAGAACGGGTTCTGGATCGCCGCCGGGTCCTCGAGCACCAGCGCGCCCTGCCCCAGATAGTTGAGCATCAACGACGGCAGCACGAAAAAATACCAGGCGTAGCGGATGGGCTTGGCGCCGAAGTGGCCCATGTCGGTGTAGATCGCCTCGCCGCCGGTCACCGCCAGCACGACGGCGCCGAGGATGAAGACACCGCCCCAGCTGTGGTTGACGAAGAACTGCGCCGCCCACCACGGATTGATCGCCTGCAGCACCTCGGGCTCGTGCAGGATGTTGACCACGCCCAGCACCGCGAGCGAGAGGAACCACAGCACGGTGATCGGCCCGAAGATGCGCCCCACCTTCGCGGTGCCGAAGCGCTGGGTGGCGAACAGCACGCCGAGCACCAGCACCGTCAGCGGAATGATCCAGGGATGCAGGGCCGGCGATATCACCTCCAGGCCCTCGATCGCCGACAGCACCGAGATGGCCGGCGTGATCACCCCGTCACTGAAGAACAGCGATGCGCCGAACACGCCGAGGATGCCGACCAGATAGGCCGAGCGGCCGCGTTTGCCGAGGCTGCGCTGGGCCAGCGCCATCAGCGCCATGATGCCGCCCTCGCCGTCGTTGTCGGCGCGCAGGATGATGGTCACGTACTTCAGCGTGACCACCAGCATCAGCGACCAGAAGATCATCGACAGCACGCCGAGCACGGTGTCGTGGTCGGCCACCAGGCCGTAGTGCGGCGAGAACGCCTCGCGCAGCGTGTACAGCGGGCTGGTGCCGATGTCGCCGAAGACGACACCGATGGCGCCGACCATCAGCCCGGCGAGGCCGATCTGGCCGTGGCTGGACGCGACGGGACGCGCGCCCTTCACGGGTGAACTGCTGTGGGACATGACGGTGGAACCCGGCCGACAGGGAGGGGGCGGTCAGCGAAGCGCGGACTGTAGCGCTTTTCGGATGATGGTTTCGGGCGTGTCGCCCTCCCCCGCGGCGGCCTTGGCCATCTTCTGTGCCTCGGCCGGCTTGTAGCCCAGCTGCTGCAGCGCGATCGTGGCCTCCGACAGCGGATCGGCGGCGACCGGCGCACCGTGCACCGCGCCGCCCGCGCCGCCCAGATCGGCGGCGCGATCGCGCAGCTCCACCACCATGCGCTCGGCGGTCTTCTTGCCGATGCCGGGAATCTTGGTCAGCGCGGTCACGTCGGCGGTCTGCACCAGGCGTGCGAACGCGTCGACGCTGACGCCCGACAGCACCGCGAGCGCGATCTTCGCGCCGATGCCGGTGACCTTCTGCACGTCACGGAACAACCGCCGCTCGGACTCGTGCAGGAAGCCGTACAGCGACACGCTGTCCTCCTTCTGCGCGTAGTGGGTGAATAGCGCCACCTCGCGGCCGAGTTCGGGCAGGTCGTAGAACGTGCTCATCGGCGCCTCGAGCTCGTAGCCGACGCCGTTCACGTCGACCACCAGCCAGGGCGGGGCTTTATGGATGAGGGTGCCGCGGAGACGACCGATCATGGGAAATATCCGAGTGCGACGACTGCATGCGCCGTCATGGTGCCGCGAAGATGGCCGCTTCGACGCGCCCGGCGCCGCGCCGGCGTTCTCGCCTGCAGGACGGCGGAACGTTCGCCGCTCATTTGCGCCCCCAGGCCTGCTTCACGTCGACGCCGAGGCGCGCCGCGGTCGCGCGCACGTGCGCGTGCGTGATCGCCACCGCCAGCGCATCGGCCGCGTCGGCCTGCAGCTTGCCGGTCAGTCCGAGCATCAGCCCGACCATGTGCTGGATCTGCACCTTCTCCGCGCCGCCGCGGCCGACCACCGCCAGCTTGATCTCGCTGGCGGCGTATTCGCTGACCGGCAGGTCGCGCAGCACCACCGCACCGATCGCCGCGCCGCGCGCCTGGCCGAGTTTGAGCGCCGAATCGGGGTTGCGCGCCATGAACACCTTTTCGATCGCCACCTCGTCCGGCCGATGCTCCACGATCAAGGCCGTCAGCCCGTCCAGCAACCGACGCAGCCGCGCGGGGAATTCACCCGCCGTCACTAGCACCAGCGGCGCATGGAACACGTGGGTGACCTTGCCCGCCGCGTCGACGTCGATGATGCCGACCCCGGTGCGCTGCGAACCGGGGTCGATGCCGAGGATGCGGGTCATGCCACCGCCTGCGGCGGGCGCGGCGCGAGGCGCCGTGCGGCGACGAAGGCCGCCCAGCCGATCAGCGCGCTCATCACGATCCGCGCCGGGAAATAGACCAGCGCCGGCAGCGCGAACAACCAGGCGACGAGTCCACCGGGCATCGTCCACACAGCGACCGACTTCACCCAGACCAGCGCCGGCAGATGACCGGCCAGCAGCGCCTCGACCGACGGCCCGGGCAGGGCCCATCCCGCGTTGCCGGCCACGACCAGTGCCAGCGCGGCGATCAGGCCATCGCCGATGCTGCCGACCACCGAGGCCCAGCCCAGCCAGAGCAGGAACGTGCGCATCGGCGGCAGGCGCGGCCCGTCAGGCCCCGAACTGCGCGTTGGAGTAGACCGCCTGCACGTCGTCGAGATCCTCGAGCAGATCGAGCATCTTGCGCACCTGCTCGGCGGTCTCGCCGTCGACGGCGATGTCGTTGTCGGCGCGGAAGGTGACCTCGGCATGGCCGGGAGCAAGCCCGGCCGCGACCATCGCGTCGCGCACCGGCTCGAAGGCCTCGACCGAGGTGATCACGTCGATCGCGCCGTCTTCGGGATACACCACCACATCGTCGGCGCCGGCTTCGATCGCGGCCTCGGTCACCGCATCCTCGTCGGCCCCTTCGAAACTCAGCACGCCCAGGCGCTTGAACATGAAGGCCACCGAGCCCTCGGTGCCCATGTTGCCGCCGCACTTGCCGAATGCGTGGCGGACTTCGGCCACGGTGCGCACGCGGTTGTCGGTGAGGGTGTCGACGATCACCGCGACGCCGCCGGGCGCGTAGCCCTCGTAGCGGATCTCCTCGTACTCCACGCCTTCCAGTTCGCCGGTGGCCTTCTTGATCGCGCGCTCGACCACGTCCTTGGACATGTTCTGGGCCATGCCCTTGTCGATCGCCGCGCGCAGGCGCGGATTGTTGGCCGGATCCCCGCCGCCGGCGCGCGCCGCCACGCCGATCTCGCGGATGATCTTGGTGAAGATCTTGCCGCGCTTGGCGTCGGTCGCGTTCTTGCGGGCTTCGATCGAAGGTCCTCGTCCCATGGTGCTCGTCTGCAGGCGCTGGAAAGCGGCGATTTTACCCGAAGCGCCGGCCGCCACCGTGCGGATCGGCGGCGTGGTCGAAGTGCCCGTCCTGCAGGAACGCCACCGTCTGCCGGATCGCGGCCGGCGACAGCAGCAGGCCGCTGTGGCTGGCATCGACGACGATGTGGTCCGCCAGCGCCGGGGCGCGGGTCTCGGCCACCGCCACCGTCCCGTCGTGCGGGCCGTCGAAGCGCGCCAGCAGCGCGCCGAGACCCCGCGGCACGCAGCCGGCGACCATGCCCACCTGCACCCCGGCAGGCCAGTCCATGCAGCCGCAATGGAGGATTCCGGCGCTGCGCCCGAAATAGAACCGCGACAAGGGCACGCGGGCCAGCGCGTGCGCCGCCCCGCTGCCGCAGACCGGCGAGCCGAGACAGACGATCCGCCCCAGCGGCAGCGCCGGGGCCCGGGCGGCCGCGCGCAGCGCGGAGAGACCGCCGAGGCTGTGTCCGACCACGTGCGCCGGGCCGTCCTCGAGTGCGTCCACCACCCGCTGCACGGCGGCATCCGGCCCACCGGCGATGCTCGGATAGCCCAGCACCACCGGCTCGAAGCCCGCCGCGGCGAGCCCGCGCGCGAAGCGCCGCATCGTCAGGCCCACCATCCACAAGCCGTGCAGCAGCAGCACGCGCGTCGGCGCCGGCCTCATGCGACGGCCTCGCTCGCCACGCCCGCCCGGCGCCAGGCCCGCGGCGACAGGCCGCTGTGCGCCTTGAACGCGCGCGACAACGCGGCTTCGCTTCCGTAGCCGACCTCGTCGGCGATCACCTTCAGCGGCCGACCGCGGCGCAGCGCCTGCTTGGCCAGACGCACGCGCCAGTCCTGCAGGTACTGCCCCGGCGTCATGCCGACCACGTCGACGAACGCGCTCGCGAACGCGCTGCGCGACATGCCGGCCGCCTGCGCCAGCGACTCCAGCGTCCACGCGTCCGCCGGCGCCTCGTGCATCGCCACCAGCGCATTGCGCAGGCGCGGATGCGACAGCCCCGACAGCAGGCCGGCCTGCACCTCGCCCCGCTCCATCAACTGCCGCAGCACCTGGATCATCACCACCTCGAACAGGCGCTCGATCAGGGCCAGCCGCCCGCAGCGCTGGTCGAAGGCTTCTTCGAACAGCAGCGCGAGTACCGGCCCGGCGCCGGCGATCTCGTCCAGCGGCAGGTGGACCAGATCGGGCAGCGCCGCGGCGAGCGGATTGTCGGCACCGCCCTCGAAGCCGAGATGCGCGCAGACCATGTCCGCGCCGCGATCGGGGTCGGTGACGAAGCGATGCGCGGTGGGCCGCGCGAACAGCAGCAGGCCGGGTCCGGTGACCGGCAGCGTGGTGCTCCCGTAGTGCACCTCGACCGCGCCGCTGCGCACCAGGTGCAGCTGACCGTGGACGCCGTCGCTGTCGAGGGTGTTGATGCCGCACAGCGCACCGGCGTTGAACACCCGCGCGTTCATCGGGAAATGGGTCATCAGCGCTGCGAGGCGATCGGCCACATCAGGACTCCAGATCAATTTTCCAGGACTTTACATCACCCAAGGTGTCCCGACGACGCGCAAAGTGCGCTCACCGGGCACCCCGCCCGCCCACCAGGAATTCCATGTCCATCGAGAACATCCTCTACACCGCGTCGGCCACCGCCACCGGCGGCCGTGACGGCCGTGCCCGTTCCTCCGACCACGTGCTCGACGTCGCCCTGTCCACGCCGCGCGAACTCGGCGGCGCCGGTGGTCCCGGCACCAACCCCGAGCAGCTGTTCGCCGCCGGCTATTCGGCCTGTTTCCTCGGCGCGCTGAAGTTCGTGGCCGGCAAGCAGAAGGTCGCGCTGCCGCCGACCACCACCGTCACCGCGACGGTCGGCATCGGCCCCATCCCCAGCGGGTTCGGCATCGAGGCCGCGCTGACCATCGCCGCCCCCGGCATCGACCGCGACCTGCTGCAACGCCTGATCGAGCAGGCCCATGCGGTCTGCCCCTATTCCAACGCCACGCGCGGAAACATCGACGTGACGCTGGCCATCGCCGACTGAGCCACCTGCCCCACCCACGTCACCCCACATGCGAGGACCCGCCATGAACACCTTCACCCGTACCGTCGCCGCCAGCCTGCTGGCCACCGCCCTCCACGTCGCGCACGCCGCGCCGCCGGTCGACCCGGCCCGGATCGCCGCGGCCACCGTCGACGGCACCCATGTCGTCACCGCCGACGGCGTGCGTCTCTACGTCAAGGACTGGGGCCCGAAGACCGGCCCGGTCGTCACCTTCAGCCACGGCTGGCCGCTGAACTCGGACAGCTGGGAATCGCAGATGCTGTTCCTCGCCGGACAGGGCTATCGCGTCGTCGCCCATGACCGTCGCGGCCACGGCCGCTCCAGCCAGCCCTGGGACGGCAACGACATGGACCACTACGCCGACGACCTCGCCGCGGTGATCACCGCGCTGGACCTGCACGACGTCACCCTGGTCGGCTTCTCCACCGGCGGCGGCGAGGTCGCGCGCTACATCGGCCGTCACGGCACCGGCCGGGTGAAGAAGGCGGTGCTGGTCAGTGCCGTGCCGCCGCTGATGCTGCAGACGCCCGACAACCCCGGCGGCCTGCCGATCGCGGTATTCGACGGCATCCGCGCCGCGCAGCTCGCCAACCGCGCCCAGCTCTACCGGGACATCCCCAGCGGGCCCTTCTACGGCTTCAACCGCCCCGGCGCCGAGGTGTCGCAAGGCCTGATCGACAGCTGGTGGGCGCAGGGCATGCAGGGCGGCCACAAGAACACCTACGACTCGATCGCGGCGTTCTCGGCCACCGACTTCCGCGAGGATCTCGAGCGCTTCGACATCCCGACGCTCGTGATCCACGGCGACGTCGACCAGATCGTGCCGATCGACGCCTCCGGCCGGGCGTCGGCCGCGCTGATCCCGGGTGCGGAGCTGCGGGTCTACCCCGGCGCGCCGCACGGGCTGACCGACACCCACAAGGACCGCGTCAACCAGGACCTGCTGGACTTCCTGCGCAAGTAAGCAGGACCGGCATCACCCGACCGGCCGCCATCGCGCGGCCGGTCGGCCGTGTGCACCGACGGCCGATCAGGCCGGTCGTCGCAGGATGAATTCCAGATCGTTGATCGTGCCGACCGGGAAGATGTACTCGCCCACCTTCTCGAAGCCGTGGCGCGCATAGAAGCGTTGCGCGCCGAGATTCTCCGACCACGCGCCGACCCACACCGTGCGTGGGCCGCCCTGCAGCAGCCAGGCCAGGATCGCGTCCATCATCCGCGTGCCGGTGCCGCCGCCCTGGTGCTCCCGCAGCAGATACAGGCGCTTGATCTCGCCATCGCCCGGCGCGACGTCGGCATGCGGCAGGCCGCACGGACCGGCCGCCGCGTGTCCCACCGCGAGGCCATCGTGTTCCAGCAACCAGACCGCGTAGTCGGGATGCGCGAGGATCGTGCGCTGCTTGTCCACCGCGTAGGCATCGGCGAGGAACGCCGCGAGGTCCTCCGGCGGATACAGATGGCCAAAGGTCTCGGTGAACGTGCGCGCGGCCAGCGCCGACAGCGTCTGCGCGTCGTCGACGGTGGCGCGGCGGAGCGTCGCCGTCGTCCTGGACGCTGCGTCAACGGATTGCTCGATCATGCGAGAACCTTCCGACGTGGAGGCCCCCTCGCGTCGAGGGGGGCGCGGCGACAGCCGCGGGGGAGCTGGAGCACGGCGACGGCGCCCGCGATTCCGCTCGGCGGAATCGTGGGGGACTCACTGCGCAGCAGACGAGGCCCGCGGACGCACCTGGATGTGCACTTCCGCCAGCTGCGCATCCGCGATCGGCGACGGCGCATCGGTCATCAGGCACTGCGCACCGGTGGTCTTCGGGAAGGCGATGACGTCGCGGATCGACTCGGTGCCGGCCATCAGCGCGGCGATGCGGTCGATGCCGAACGCGATGCCGCCGTGCGGCGGCGCGCCGTACTTCAGCGCGTCGAGCAGGAAGCCGAACTTGGCCTGCGCTTCCTCGGCGCCGATGCCCAGCAGGTCGAACACCGCCGACTGCATCGACGCGCGGTGGATACGGATCGAACCGCCGCCGATCTCGTTGCCGTTGAGCACCATGTCGTAACCGCGCGATACGGCCGTCGCGGCGTTGGCACGCAGGTCGGCCTCGTCATCGACCGACGGCGCGGTGAAGGGGTGATGCAGGGCGACGTAACGCTGCGCCTCGTCGTCCCATTCGAACATCGGGAAGTCGGTGACCCACAGCGGCGCCCAGCCGTCGGCGACCAGATCGAAGTCCTTGCCGGCTTTCAGGCGCACCGCGCCCATGAAGTCGCTGACGGTCGAGTACTTGCCGGCGCCGAAGAACACGAGATCGCCGTTGCCGGCGCCCACGTGCGCGACGAGCGCGGCGAACGCGGCCTCGTCGAAGAACTTCTGGATCGGCGACGACACCTCGCCGTTCTCGGCGATCTTGATGTAGGCCAGACCCTTCGCGCCGTACTTGCCGGCATGCGCGGCGTATTCGTCGATCTGCTTGCGGCTCAGACTCGCGCCGCCCGGAATACGCAGCGCAGCAACGCGGCCACCGGCCTCGTTGGCCGGGCCGGTGAACACCGCGAAGCCGCTGTCCTTGACCAGCTCGGCCACATCGACCAGCTCCAGCGCGATGCGCAGGTCCGGCTTGTCGGAACCGTAGCGACGCATCGCCTCGGCGTAGGTCATGCGCGGGAATTCGGCGGCGAGTTCGACGCCCGCCACATCGCGGAACACGTCACGGATCATCGCCTCGACCATGTCCTGCACGTCGCGCTCGGACACCCACGCGAACTCCATGTCGAGCTGGGTGAATTCGAGCTGGCGATCGGCGCGCAGCGCCTCGTCGCGGAAGCAGCGTGCGATCTGGTAGTAGCGGTCGAAGCCCGCCATCATCAGGATCTGCTTGAACAGCTGCGGCGACTGCGGCAACGCGTAGAACTCGCCCGGATGCATGCGCGCCGGCACCAGGAAGTCGCGCGCGCCTTCCGGCGTCGCCTTGGTCAGGATCGGCGTCTCGATGTCCTGGAAACCCTTGGCGTCGAGCCAGTGGCGCAGCGCGCTGACCAGCTTGGTGCGCGTACGCATGCGGCGCTGCATCTCGGGGTGACGCAGGTCGAGATAGCGGTACTTCAGGCGCGTCTCTTCGCCCGGATTCTCGTGGTGGTGGAACGGCAGCGGCTCGGCCTTGTTGAGCACTTCGATCTGCGTGGCGACGATCTCGACCTGGCCGGTGCGGATCTTCGCGTTGACCGAATGCCGGGCGCGCACGACGCCGGTGATGCGCAGCGCATCCTCGTAGCCCACCTTGACCGCGGTCGCAATGACGTCCGCGTTTCCCGCCGCATCCGACGGCTCGGCGACCACCTGCACGATGCCCTCGTGGTCGCGCAGATCGATGAAGCAGACGCCGCCGAGATCGCGGGCAACGTCGGCCCAGCCGCACAGGGTGACGGTCTGGCCGATCAGCGATTCGTCGATCAGGCCGCAGAAATGGGTACGCATGGGAACTCCGGACGGGAACGCGGGCGCACGCTACGCCGCGCGGGCGCTACGTGCTCGATGGAAGCCCGCTAGTTTAAGGCGTCGCCGCGCTCCGCGCGGCGCGGCCGCTTCAGTCCGCCGCGGCGGGCTTGGGCGCGGGCTTCGCCGCCGGCCTGGCCTCGGCGGCGGGCTTGGCCTCGGACTTGGCCGGCGCATCGGCGGCCGGCTTGTCGCCGGCGGGCTTGGCGTCGCCACCGCCATCGACCAGGTTGCGCTTCTTGTCGCCGTCCTTCTTGAAGTCGGTCTCGTACCAGCCGCTGCCGGCCAGGCGGAACGCCGGCGCGGTGAGCTGACGCTTGACCGCGGCCGCACCGCAGGCCGGACAGCTCTCCGGATCGGGGTCGGACATCTTCTGCAGGCGGTCGAAACTGTGGCCGCATTCGGCGCACTGGAAGGCATAGATCGGCATGGCGGTGTACTGGAAGTTTGCTGGAGAGTGCGGAGCGTCCAGATGCGGACGCCGCGGGCCGGTTCAAGCCAGCCGGTGCGCGATTGTGCGGGATTTTTCGCCCGGTGGCGGGCAGACCGTGACCGCATCGCCGGAACGATCTGCCACAGGCACGCCTCCGCGCTGCAGACGCCTTGACCCACGCGCGTTCCCGAAGCTGCCGCAGCCGCTCGACGTCCTCCCCCCGCGCTGCGGGGGAGGGTTGGGTGGGGACAAAGCGTCCGAGCACGATCGACAAACCCCGACGTGCCCCTTAAGGAGCAGCCCGTTTGCAACGACGTTCCGACGTCTGGCGGTTGCCATCCCAACCGGTCCGGACCGGCGCGAAGCGCCGGTCGTTCGATCGGTTCGCGCGGCATGCCGCGCAAGCGAACCGCCCGCAGCCCCGCGGACAGCGGAAGGCGGAAGGCGGGCGTCACGCATTGCCCGTGCACACGTTCCGCTTCCAAGATGCAGACCGATATCAGCCCCGCAGATGCACCGCCGCCAGTTCGGTCGCCCGACGCAGCACCGCGTCACGATCTGACGCCTCCAGCGGCGACTCGCGCAGATACAGCGCCAGCAGCCAGGGGGCGCCGCCTGTCAGAGGCCAGAGCACGGCGATGTCGTTGCTGACGTTCTGCATACCGCCGGTCTTGTCGCCCACCCGCCAGCCGGCCGGCATACCCGCCCGGATCCGGGCATCACCGGTGCGGTTCTCGATCAGCCAGTCGGCCAGTTGCAGACGTGAGGACCGGGACAGCGCGCCGTCTTCCAGCACGAAGCGGCGCAGGTTGTGCGTCATCGCCCGCGGCGTCGTGGTGCTGGCACCGGCGCGGATGCCGCGGGGCACGGTGTCCGCGTCACCGTGCTGGCGCAGAAACGCTTCGAACCCCGCTTCGCCACCCACCAAGGGCAGCAGCAGGTCCACGCCCGGGTTGTCGCTCCAGACCATGCAGCCGCGGCAGATGTCCCGCACGGTCATGTCCTTGCCGGCATGCCGACCGGTCACGGGCGCGCCGGCGCGCACGTCTTCGGCGCGGACAGGAATGCGGTCGTCGAGCGACAGCGCGCCAGCGTCGGCCCGGGCCAGCACCGCCGCGCTCAGGGCGAACTTGATCGTGCTCGCAGTCGGGAAGGCCTCGTCCTCGCGGTGGGTCATCACCGGGCCGCGCGCCGGGTGCAGCAGGTGCACGCCCAGGCGTCCACCGGAAGCCGCCTCCAGCGCCGCGATGTCCGGCGCGTTGTCGATCCGTGATCCCGGTCCGCCGGCACGCTTCGCCAGCAATGGTGCCGCGCCCATCAGCAGGGCAGCGCCCCCAGCGGCTTTCAGAAAACTGCGTCGTCCTGGCATATGCACGGTCTCCGATCGGATGAGGGCCGCAGTCTGTCGGGAGGCGACCCGTGCGACCAGCGCGTTTATCGGGGGTGAGCCCACAGGAAATCTCATGTCCGGCTCCGGATGCCCGCGTGGCGATGCGCTAACGTGCAGCCATCCATCGATCCGGCTCACACCTGCTCCACATGGCCCGACCGCACCTGCCGCTCAACGCCCTGCGCGCCTTCGAGGCAGCCGCGCGCCACCAGAACCTGACACGCGCCGCGCTGGAGCTGCATGTCAGCCAGGCCGCGCTGAGCCATCAGATCCGGGGGCTCGAAGCGACGCTGGGCATCCGCCTGTTCCATCGACTGCCGCGCGGCGTGGCCCTGAGCGACGAGGCCATCGCGCTGTATCCGGTGCTCAACGAGGCCTTCGACCGGATCGCGGCCGCGGTCAACCGCGCCAGTTCCACTGCGCGCCGCGACGTGGTGACGCTGGGCGCGGTGGGCACCTTCGTCAACGGCTGGCTGCTGCCGCGTCTGCCGAAGTTCGAGGCCGCCCACCCCGGCATCGAACTGCGGCTGTCCACGCACAACAACCGCATCGACCAGGCCAGCGAAGGCCTGGATGCGGTGATTCGCTTCGGCGACGGCGACTGGCAGGGCCTGCACTGCACACCGATCGCGGACACGCGGTTCGCACCGGTCTGCGCGCCGTCGATCGCGCATCGCCTGCGCACGCCGCAGGACCTGGCGAGGCTGCCGCTGCTGCGCTCCTACCGCGAGGACGAATGGCCGCGCTGGTGCGAGGCGGCCGGGGTGCGCGGCGTCGAAGCGCGCGGGACGGTGTTCGACTCGTCGCTCGCCCTGGCCGGCGCCGCCGCTGCCGGTGCGGGGGTCGCGCTGGTGCCACTGGCGATGTTCGAGCGGGACCTGCGCGAAGGCCGGCTGCTGCAGCCCTTCGACATCGGCATCGAGCTGGGCCGCTACTGGCTGACCCGGCTGCGCTCGCGCCGCGAGCGCGAGCCTGTCAAACAGCTGCGCCTCTGGCTGCAGGCACAGGGCGCACTGACGCCGGGCCGCTGAGCGGCGCCGGCGTCATCGGGATCAGTAGCCCCAGGGCGTCGGCGGCGCGGCCACCGTGCGGGTCAGGTCGAACTCGACCTGGAACTTGCGCCCGCCGGGCCGGCTGAGCTCGTAGACGAAACGCTGGCCCGGGTCGATCTCCATGGCCCAGGTGTTGGTGACCGACGCGGACAGGCCCTCGCGCTCGAACATCGCGATCGACTCGGCATCGACCGGGAATTCCTGGCGCTGGGCGGTGCCGGCGTTCTGGGTGTCGCCGCCGTACATCGTCACCGGATCGTCGCTGCCGTCGGGGAGGCGATGGTCGTGCTTCAGACGCAGGCCGGATTCGGTGCGGGTGAGGATCCAGGTGCGGGAATGGTCGTCGCCGACATGGAACGGAATGCGCAGCTCCTCTTCCTTGTTGCTGCAGCCGCGCACGTGCATCACCAGTTCCTTGCCCTCGAAGGGATCGGGCGGCGCGTCGGCGGCCGGTGCCGGCTCGTTGGCGACGATGCGGCCGGCGAACGCTTCGCCGCAATGGCGTGCGATCGCGGCGAGGAATTCGTCGGCGGGCACGCGTTCGCGCGCCGCATCGGCCGCGGCCGCCGCAGCGGCGGCATCGGCGGTGGGGTTGGCCGGGGCCGGGCCGGCAGGGGCGGCGGGCTCGTCGGCGCCGCAGGCGGCGAGCGCGAGCGCGGCGGCGAGAACAGGGATCAGGCGTGGAATGGTCATGCCCGCAAAGTACCGGGCGTTGCCGGATGGCGCAAATCCGCGGACCGCGTCGCCCTGTGACTCCACGGTGCCGGGCGCCGCCGCGCCGACGGAGATCCGCGCGCGGCGCGCGGTGCGCGGTCCGGTACGCGGCACGCTCCGGACCCGGACCCGGCGATGCGCCGCGATGCGCGCGCCGCTCCGCTTCAGGCGGCGTCGTAGAGCGCCAGCAGATCGCCCTCGGCCTGCTCCAGCGCCGCGCGCAGCGCGGCCTGGCGCTGGCCCAGTTCGGCGGCCTTGGCGGCATCGCTGTAGGTCGAGGGATCGGCCAGCGCCGCCTCGATGTCCGACAGCGACTGTTCGAGTTCCGCCACCCGCGCCTCGGCCTTCTGCAGCTTGTGCGGATTGGCCTTGGCCTTCGGCCTGGCCGGCTCGGCCGCAGGCGGCGGCGCGGCCGCGGCCGGCGTGGCGGTCGGCGTGCGCAGTTCGCCGGCATTGCCGCGCGCGCGCAGCCACGCGGCGTACTCGTCGAGATCGCCGTCGAAGGGGATCACCGCGCCGTCGGCGACACGCCAGAAGGTGTCGCTGACCAGGCCGATCAGATGCCGGTCGTGCGAGACCAGCACGATCGCGCCGGGGAAGTCGCTCAGCGCTTCGGCCAGCGCCTCGCGCATCTCGAGATCGAGATGGTTGGTCGGCTCGTCGAGCAGCAGCACGTTGGGCTGCAGCCAGGCGATCAGGGCCAGCGCCAGGCGCGCACGTTCGCCGCCGGAGAAGCCGTCGATGCTCTCGAACGCGCGGTCGCCCGGGAAGCTCCACTTGCCGAGGAAGTCGCGGAAGGCCTGGGTAGCCACGTTCGGCGAGAGCTCGCGCAGATGGTCGATCGGCGACGTGCCGGCGACCAGCGATTCCACCGTGTGCTGGGCGAAGTAGCCGATGCGCAGGTCCGGATGCGCGTAGCGTTCGCCGGCGAGCAGCGGCAGGTCGCCCACCAGGGTCTTGACCAGGGTCGACTTGCCGGCGCCGTTGGGGCCGAGCAGGCCGATGCGGTCGCCGGCCTCGAGGCCGAAGCCGACGTTGTCGAGGATGGTGATTTCGTGATTGGGGATGGGGGATTGGGGATTCGAAGACGCGCCGTGCGCGTCCGACTCCCGACTCCCGACTCCCGAATCCCGGGCCGTCGCGGCATAGCCGCAACGCCCATGATTGATCCGCAGCAGCGCGTGCGGCAGCTTGACCGGCTGCGGGAAATCGATCCGCACCTCGCGCTCTGCGCGCACGGCCTCGGTATCGGCCATCTTGGCCAGGCGCTTGACCCGCGACTGCGCCTGCTTGGCCTTGGCCGCGCTGGCCTTGAAGCGGTCGATGAACTTCTGCAGGTGCGCGCGTTCGGCCTGGGTTTTCTCGTGCGTGATCTGCTGCAGCCGCAACTGTTCCGAGCGCTGGCGCTCGAAGGCGGTGTAGTCGCCGGTATAGAGCTTGGCCTTGCCGCCGTGCAGGTGCAGGGTATGGGTGCAGACGTTGTCGAGGAACTCGCGATCGTGCGAGATCAGCAGCAGCGTGCCGGGGTACTTCAGCAGCCACTGTTCAAGCCACAGCACCGCGTCGAGATCGAGATGGTTGGTGGGCTCGTCGAGCAGCAGCAGGTCGCTCGGCGTCATCAGCGCGCGCGCCAGGTTCAGGCGCACGCGCCAGCCGCCGGAAAACGTGGCGACCGCGCGCTGGTGGGTCTCGGCGGGAAAGCCCAGGCCGTGCAACAGCTTGCCCGCGCGCGCACCGGCGTCGTAGGCGCCGACTTCGGCCATGCGCAGGTGCACCTCGGCGACGGCCTCCCAGTCTTCGGCGGCCAGCGCGTCGGCCTCGGCCTTGAGCACCGCGGCCACGGCGGCATCGCCGCCGAGCACGAAGTCGATCGCCGGATCGGGCAGCGACGGCAGCTCCTGGGCGATGCTGGCCACGCGCACGCGGTTGGGCAGATCGAGATCGCCCTTGTCGGCCTCCACCTCGCCGCGCACGGCCGCGAACAGCGAGGACTTGCCGGTGCCGTTGCGGCCGACGACGCCGGTGCGCCAGCCGGCGTGCAGGGCGAGGTCCATCTCGGACAGCAGCAGGCGTTCGCCGCGCCGAAGGGCGAAATTCTTGAAAGAGATCATGGGCGCAATTCTACCGGAGGCCGCCCGCCGGGGCCGGTGGGCGCGCCGGCCACCGCGTGCGGACGCGGGGGATCGGCGCCGCCCGACGGTGACGAATGAAACATTTGCGCAGCGCAACACCGGGTGTTAATGGATCGTAAAACGCCGCCCGGCGTTCGCCGCTCCCACCTTCCGGAGGTCCGTGCATGTTCCGCAGTCCCCTCGCCGTCGCCCTTCTCGTCGCTCTGGCACCCGCCGGCGTCACCCTCGCCCAGGACGCCGCACCGGCCCGCGCCACCACGCTCGACACGCTGATCGTCACCGGCACCCGGGTCGCCGACCGCACCGTGGCCGAATCGCAGTCGCCGATCGACATCCTCACCCCCGAAACACTGACCGCCACCGGCACGCCGGAACTGGCGACGGCGCTGTCGCGCGCGTTGCCGTCGCTGAACTTCCCGCGCCCGGCGATCAACGACGGCACCGACGCCGTGCGCCCGGCGCAGATCCGCGGCCTGTCACCGGACCACGTGCTGGTGCTCGTCAACGGCAAGCGCTATCACTCCGGCGCGCTGGTCAACGTCAACGGCTCGCAGGGCCGCAGCTCGTCGCCGGTGGATCTCAACACCATTCCGATCTCGGCAATCGAACGCGTCGAGGTGCTGCGCGACGGCGCGTCGGCCCAGTACGGCTCGGACGCGATCGCCGGCGTGATCAACATCGTGCTCAAGGGGCGGGCCGGCACCGGCGGGGTGTCCGCGCGCTACGGCCAGTACAGCGCCGGCGACGGCGCGCAATACCAGCTGCTGGCCGATGCCGGCTTCGGCGTCGGCAACGACGGCTTCGTGCATCTGTCGGCGCAGGGCGCGCACCAGGACCAGACCAACCGCGCGCGGCCCTTCATCGGCACGCCGGGCCCGACCACCGCACCGCTCGGCCGCGTCGTGCAGCGCCAGGGCGATCCCGAAGTCGACCACGGCTCGGTGACCTTCAACGCCGAGTTGCCGGTCAACGACGCCCTGCAGTTCTACAGCACCGGCCTCTACACCCGACGCGATTCGCTCTCCAACGGCTTTTTCCGCCCCGCAGGCGATCCGCGCAACATTCCGTCGATCTATCCCGACGGCTTCCTGCCGCAGATCAACAACGTCACCACCGACCATCACGTCACCGCCGGCCTGAAGGCCGAGACCGCAGGCGGCACCGCGGTGGATTTCAGCTACACCTACGGCGACAGCGAGATGACGTTCGACATCCTCAACACGCTCAACCGGAGCCTGGGGCCGAGCTCGCCGACGCAGTTCTACGCCGGTGCGCTGGAGGTGCGGCAGCACGTGCTGAACCTGGATTTCAGCAAGGCGCTGGACTGGGGCCTCGCGTATCCGGTGACCTGGTCCTACGGCGCCGAATGGCGCGGCGACCGCTTCATCCAGTCGGCCGGCGAGCCGCTGTCGTATGCCAATGGCGGCGTGGTGGCCCCGGGCCAGACCACGCCACTGCCGGGCGCGCAGGTGTTTTCGGGCTTCCGTCCCGGCGACGGCGGTGATTTCGACCGCAACGCGCTGTCGTTCTATGCGGGCCTGGAGGCCGATCTGACCGACCGGCTGTCGCTGGGCGTGGCCGGGCGCTACGAAGACTTCAGCGATTTCGGCGACACCAGCAACTTCAAGATCTCCGGCCGCTACGAATTCACCGATGCCATCGCCCTGCGCGCGACCGCCTCGACCGGCTTCCGCGCGCCCTCGCTGCAGCAGCAGTACTTCCAGTCGACCGCGACGAACTTCATCGCCACGCCCCAGGGCACGCTGCCGTTCGACATCGTGACCTTCCGCGTGACCAACCCGGCCGCGATCGCGCTCGGCGCCGAGCCGCTGCGCCCGGAGGAGTCGACCAACTACAGCCTGGGCCTGGTGCTGCAGCCGGTGGAGAACCTCTACGTCACCGTCGACGCCTACCGCATCGAGGTCGACGACCGCATTTCGCTGTCGGCCAATCTGACCTCGGCGCCGGTGCGCAACTATCTGCAGGCGAACGGATTCGCCGGTGTCGGCGGCGGCCGCTACTTCACCAATGCCATCGACACCACCACCCGCGGCGTGGACCTCGTCGGCACTTACGGCTGGGCGCTGGCGAACAGCCAGCTCGACCTGACCCTGGGCTACAACTACAACAAGACCACGATCGACCGGGTGGCCGACAATCCCGCCACGCTGGCCGCGATCGACCCGGCCGCCGTGCGTTTCGACCGGGTGGAACGCGGCCGGTTCGAGGTCGGCGCGCCGCGGGACAAGGTGCTGATCGGCGGCACCTGGACCGTCGGCGGGTTCGAGGCGACGGCCAATGCCACACGCTACGGCGAGTTCACCGTGCGTGGCAGCACCGCCGCGCTCGACCAGACCTTCGATGCGGCCTGGACGCTCGATCTCGCGCTCTCGTATTCGCTCGAGAAGTGGACGTTCACCGTCGGCGGCGACAACGTGCTCGACCAGTATCCGGACGAGGTGCTGTTCGCCAACTCGACCGGCGGCCAGCTGCCGTGGAGCGGCAGTTCGCCGTTCGGGTTCAACGGCGCCTTCGTCTACGCGAATGTCGCCTACCGCTGGTAGGCGCCGGCCGGTCCGGCGGACGTCGACGCCCCGGCTGCCGGGGCGTCGTCGTGTCCGTACTCCGCTTGTTTGTTCCAAATCGGGAACGATCGAATCGCGTTTTTATGATCATTGACGATTTCAGGACAACACGCTCCAATCCGCGGCCTACGTTTCCAACAACAGGTCGCCCCCGATGCTCCGTTCCCACCGTCTCAGCCTCGCCGTCGTCGCGGCCCTGGCCGTTCCGACCGCCGCCGTCGCCCAGCAGGCCCCCGGCGATGCGCAGGCGCGCACCTCCACGCTCGACACCCTGATCGTCACCGGTACGCGGGTGGCGGACCGCACCGTGGCGGAGTCGCAATCGCCGATCGACATCATCACGTCCGAGGCGCTGACCGCCACCGGCACCACCGAACTGGCCACGGCGCTCGCGCGCGCCCTGCCCTCGCTGAACTTTCCGCGTCCGGCCCTGACCGACGGCACCTCGGCGATCCGCCCGGCGCAGCTGCGCGGGCTCGCACCCGACCAGGTGCTGGTGCTGGTCAACGGCAAGCGCCGCCATACGTCCTCGCTGCTCAACCTCAACGGCACGATCGGCCGCGGTTCGGCGCCCGTGGACCTCAACACGATCCCGGTGTCGGCGATCGAACGCGTCGAAGTGCTGCGCGACGGCGCCTCGGCGCAATACGGCTCCGATGCCATCGCGGGCGTGGTCAACGTGGTGCTCAAGGGCGCGTCGCAGGGCGGCAGCCTGTCGCTGAGTGCGGGCCAGTATTCGGCCGGCGACGGCAAGCAGACCCAGATCGCGGGCGACACCGGGCTGTCGCTCGGCGACGACCGAGGCTTCCTGCACCTGTCGGCGCAGCTCGGCCAGCAGGCGGAGACCAACCGCGCGCGTCCATTCGCCGGCACGCCCGGCCCCACCCAGCCCGCGCTCGGCCAGAAGGCCTTCGTGATCGGCGAACCGGAGGTCGACTTCGGCGCCGTCGGCTTCAACACCGACTTCGCCCTGACCGAGCGCCTGCGCCTCTACGGCTTCGGTACCGCGAGCAATCGCGACATCACCTCGTTCGCGTTCTTCCGCGCACCGGGCAACACCACGCAGAACATCCGCAGCCTCTATCCCGACGGCTTCCTGCCGGAGATCAACAACATCTCCAAGGACCGCTCGCTGGTCGCCGGCCTCAAGGGCTTCGCCGGCGACTGGAACTGGGACCTGAGCTACAACTACGGCTACAACCACCTCGAGTTCTATACGCGCAACACGCTCAACGCGAGCCTGGGCGCGAGCTCGCCGACCTCGTTCTACGACGGCGCGCTGGAGACCACGCAGAACATCGTCAATCTCGACGTCAGCCGTCCGCTGGAACTCGGCCTGGCGTATCCGGCCACGCTGTCGTTCGGCGTGGAGGCGCGCAACGAGAAGTGGAACCAGTCGCCGGGCGAGTTCGGCTCGTACGCCAATGCGGGCCTCGGCGTGCCCGGCGCGGCGGCCGGCGCGCAGGGGTTCGGCGGCTTCGCGCCCAACGTCGCCGGGGCCTACGACCGCGACAGCTATGCCGTCTACGCCGGCCTGGAAGCGGACCTCACCGAAACGTTCTCGGCCGGCGCCGCCGCGCGCTACGAGGACTACGACGACTTCGGCAGCCAGGTCTCGGGCAAGCTCTCGGCACGCTACGCGTTCAGCGACGCGGTCGCGTTGCGCGGCACGGTGTCGAGCGGGTTCCGCGCCTCGTCGCTGGCGCAGCAGTATTTCCAGACCGTCAGCACGACGTTCCTGCCCGGCATCACCACGCCGTTCGAGATCCGCACGTTCCCCGCCAGCAGCCCGGTCGCGCAGGCGTTCGGCGCCGAGGCGCTGCGGCCCGAGGAATCGCTGTCCTACAGCCTGGGCCTGGTGCTGCAGCCGGCCGACGCGCTCTACATCACCGTCGACGCCTACCAGATCGACGTCGACGACCGTATCGCGCTGTCGTCCAACCTCACCGGTGACGCCGTGCGTCGCCTGCTCGAATCGCAGGGCATCTTCGGCATCACCGGGGGTCGCTACTTCACCAACGCCATCGACACCCGCACCCGCGGCATCGACGTCGTCGGCAGCTACCGCTGGGATCTCGCCGCCAGCAGCGTGGATCTGACCGCCGGCTACAACCACACCAGGACCGAGATCACCCGCATCGCGCCGAACCCCGCCGCGCTGACCCAGAACGGGCTCAACCTCGAACGCATCGATCGCGTCGAGATCGGTCGCATCGAGGACGGCTTCCCGCGCAACAAGCTGCTGCTGTCGGGCACCTGGAACGTGGACGACTGGGCATTCGCGCTGGCGACCACGCGTTACGGCAGCGTGCGCACCACGCCCAACAACGCGGCACTCGACCAGGAATACGGCGCGAAGTGGCTGGTGGACGTGTCGGCGACGTTCAAGCCGGGCGACCATTGGGCGCTGACGCTGGGCGCGGACAACGTGCTCAACGCGTATCCGGACGAGAACATCTTCGGCAACTCGACCAACGGCCAGTTCCCCTACAGCAACCTCTCGCCGTTCGGCTTCGGCGGTGCGTTCGCCTACGCGAAGATCGCCTACACCTGGTGATCGGCGCCCGCTGACCGCGCTTCGATGCCCCGGCCTGCCGGGGCATCGTCGTCCCGGGCGCTGGCGCATTCGGAGCACGGCGCGGCAACGGATCCAAACGCGTCGATGCCGCGCGGGCAGCGGCGCCCGTTCCGGTGTGCGCCCGCATGCGCGGGGCGTCGTGCCGGGGCGGCGGAACCTGCGCCGGGCCGCCCTCGCCGGCCCGGCCGCGCGCGGCCATCGATCGACGTTCGCTGCGCGGCCGGACACATTGCGAGCGAAGTCGCGGGATGCCAGGCCGTGCACATGTGCGACGCCCTGACACGCGGCTTCGATGCGACACCGGGACCGTCGACCGGCACATTCGCGACCATTCCCGTCCGTTCCGCTCGCCATTGCGACCGTTCGACGCAGAACGCGCGCGCCTGCGGCTTGCCCCTGTCGCGACGCGTCGGCGACACTGCACGACCAGTTCCGGCGCCATGCCCCCGATGCCGCACAACACCGACCTGATCAATATCGTCGCCGTCGGCCTGGTGACGGCGTTCGTGTTCGGCGCGCTCGCCAACCGCCTGCGGATGTCGCCGCTGGTCGGTTATCTGATCGCCGGCATCCTGGTCGGCCCGTTCACGCCCGGCTTCGTCGCCGACCAGGATCTCGCCAACCAGCTCGCCGAGATCGGCGTGATGCTGCTGATGTTCGGCGTGGGCCTGCACTTCTCGGTCAAGGATCTGATGGACGTGAAGTCCATCGCCATCCCCGGCGCGCTCGCGCAGATCGCCGTGGCCACGGTGCTCGGCTGGATCCTGGCCTGGCTGATGGGCTGGCCGATGGTCAGCGGCTTCGTGTTCGGTCTCGCGCTGTCGGTCGCCAGTACCGTGGTGCTGCTGCGCGCGATGGAGGAACGCCGGCTGCTGGACACCCGCCGCGGCAAGATCGCCGTCGGCTGGCTGATCGTCGAAGACCTGGTGATGGTGCTGGCGCTGGTGCTGCTGCCAGTGCTCGCCGCCATCCAGGACAGCCGCGGCGAGAACGCCGGTCCGGGCAGCGGTGCGATCGTGCTGATGATTCTCTGGACGCTGATCAAGGTCACCGCCTTCGTCGCGGTGATGCTGCTGGTCGGCCGGCGGGTGATTCCCTGGGTGCTCGAACGCATCGCCGGCACCGGGCAGCGCGAGCTGTTCACACTGTCGGTGCTGGCGATCGCGCTGGGCGTGGCCTTCGGTGCATCGACGCTGTTCGGCGTGTCGTTCGCGCTCGGCGCGTTCTTCGCCGGCATGGTGCTCAACGAGTCGGAGTTCAGTCACGAGGCGGCGAACGATTCGCTGCCCCTGCGCGATGCGTTCGCGGTGCTGTTCTTCGTCTCGGTGGGCATGCTGTTCAACCCGATGATCGTCGTCGAGCACCCGTGGCAGGTGCTGGCGACGTTCCTGATCATCACCGTCGGCAAGTCGATCGCCGCGTACTGGATCGTGCGGCTGTTCAAGCATCCACGCTCGACCGCGCTGACCATCTCGATGAGCCTGGCCCAGATCGGCGAGTTCTCCTTCATTCTCGTCGGCCTCGGCGTCGCACTGCAGTTGCTGCCGGAAACCGGCCGTGACCTGGTGCTGGCCGGCGCGCTGCTGTCGATCGTCGTCAACCCGCTGCTGTTCGCCTGGCTCGACCGCTGGCAGGCCCGTCAGGAACTCGCCGCGCGCGCCGCCGCGGCGGAACACGCGGCGCCGCTGCCGCCCGAGCACGTGGTGCCCGAGGCCATGCGCGACCATGCGATTCTCGTCGGCTACGGCCGCGTGGGCCGGCAGCTCGCCGAGCTGCTGCATGCGCGCGGCGTGCCGCTGGTGGTGGTGGAGGACGACAACGAACTGGTGCGGCGCGGCCGCGAGCGCGGCCTGGTGGTCGTGCGCGGCAACATCGCGTCCGAACCGGTGATGCTCGACACCGCGCCCGAGCGCGCGGCGCTGGCGATCTTCGCGATTCCGCAGGCGCTGGAAGCCGGCGAGGCGATCGAACGCATGAAGGCGATCAACCCGGCGCTGACCGTCCTCGCGCGTGCGCACAGCGACGGCGAGGTGCGTCATCTGCTCGAGCACGGCGCCGACGGCACGGTGCTGGCCGAGCGCGAACTGGCGTATTCGCTGGCCGAGATGGTGATGTCGACACCGCCGTTCCGCCCGGTGCGCGCGGAATCCGCACCGCTCGAGGCCGCGCGCCCCGCCTGACGATGCGACTCGTCGTACTCAGCGGCGCCGGCATTTCGGCCGAAAGCGGCATCCCGACGTTCCGCGACGCGCTGACCGGGCTCTGGGCGCGTTTCGATGCCGAGCGGCTGGCGACCGAAGCGGCGTTCCGCGCCGAACCCGCGCTCGTCTGGGGCTGGTACCGCTGGCGCGCGGCGATGGTCGCCGCGGCCGCACCCAATGCCGCGCACCGCGACGTGGCCGCGCTCGTCGACGACGGCCATGCGGTGACCGTGGTGACCCAGAACGTCGACGATCTGCACGAGCGCGGCGGCGCGCGCGACGTCGTCCACCTGCACGGCCGTCTGCTGGCCTCGCGCTGCATCGCGTGCGGCGCACGCGTGGCACCGGATCCGATTCTCGCAGCGCCGGCGCCGCCGGACGGGGGCACACGCGAACCGCCGCCGGTCTGCGCCGCCTGCGGCGCCGCGTTCCGTCCGGATGTCGTCTGGTTCGGCGAAGCGCTGCCGACCGCTGCCTGGACCGCGGCCGAAACCGCGATCGACGCCTGCGATCTGCTGATCGTCGTCGGCACCTCGTCGCTGGTCTGGCCGGCCGCCGGCCTGCCGGCGCGCGCACTGGACGCCGGCGTTCCGGTGCTGGAGATCAATCCGCAGCCGACGCCGCTGTCGCTGCAGGCCACCGCGCACTGGCCCCTCGTCGCGAGCGCGGGCATGGCTCGCCTGCGGGTGCGACTGCGGCGGACGCCGGGCGATCCGCGCAGCCTCCTCGCGCCCTGAGCACGCTGTTTCAGTCGTCCAGCGGCAACAGGATGTCGGCACGCAGATCGGCGTCGGCCACCTGCTCGGGATCGTCGAGGAAGTGATAGTGCAGCGGCGCGTCGCGCAGGCGCTCGCCGCTGCCGGGCCACCACTGCGCCAGCAGGCGGTCGGTCGTGTCTTCCAGCCCCGAATACGCGCCCACGTGGCGTACGCGGGCATAGCGGCCGCCGCCGATCGTCAGCCGGCGCAAGGGGCGCGGTACGGCCCCAGGGACCGGCACGCGCAGCGCCGCCTCGAATCGCAGCGCATGCGGCGGCAGATCGCGGTGATCCCCCAGCGGCAGACCGATCAACGCTTCGATGCCGTCGCCCGCACCCGCCGCTTCGGCCCAGCCGACGAGGCGCCCGAAGGCCGCATCGAGATCGTCGAACGCCCCACGCGCCCGCAGCGCCACGACCTCGAACGGCGCGACCTCGACCCGCTCCACCCGCAGCGGCTCGCATGCCGGACGCGACGGCGGTTGCAGGCGGTCCAGCAACGCGGTCGCGCGCGCGGACTGTCCACGTAACGCCGCGGGCGTGATGTCGAGCGTCTGCCGGAACGTGCGCGCCAGCGCCTGGGGACTGGCGTAGCCCACGGCCAGCGCGGCGCGGGTGACGGTCTCGCCCGCGGCGAGCAGCTGCAGCGCGCGCGACAGCCTCAGCCGGGTCACCGTCCGCCCCAGGGGTTCACCGGTCATCGCACGCCAGACCCGATGGAAGTGGAACGGCGACAGGCAGGCCCGGCGCGCCAGGGTTTCGAGCGGTGGCAGCGCGGCGCCCTCGGCAACGCTGTCCTGCAACAGCCCGGCCACGGCGGCGATACGGGGGGCGAGGCGGGTCCGGGTGTCGGCTTTCATGGCGGGCGGCGCTCGGCGGGGTCGAGCGCAGTATCCCGCCGCTCCCTGCGGCCGTCGTACCCGATCCTGCGCAGTCGTCGCTCAGCGCAGTACGTCGTCCAGGTACGGCTCCAGCGTCGGCCAGGTGAAGGCGAAGTCACGCGCCTGCAGCCGCGCGGGCAGCACGCGCTGGCCGTCGACCAGCAGCGTGGCCATGTCGCCCAGGCCCAGCGCCAGAACGCGCGCGGGAGCGGCGAGCAGCGCCGGGCGGCGCAGCGCGTCGGCCAGAGCCCGGGTGAAGCGCGCGTTGTCGACGGGCTCGGGGGCGGTGAGGTTGAAGGCGCCGGTCGGCGCGTTCGCATGGCCGTCGAGATGCGCGTGCAGCAGCGACAGTGTGGCCGCGACCCAGTCCTCACGCGCGATCCAGCTCAGCACCTGGCGGCCGTCGCCGAGGCGCGCGCCGAGTCCGAGAGCGAACGGCAGCCGCAGGCGCTGCAGCATGCCGCCGGCGGGGTGCAGCACCACGCCGGTGCGCAGCCGCACCACGGGCACGCGGTCCTCGACCACGCACGCCGCCTGCTCCCAGTCCGCGCACAGGCGATGCTGGAATTCGTCGCGCGGCGCGCTGGTCTCGTCCAGCGGCACATCGCCCTGCGCGCCGTACCAGCCGATCGCCGAGCCGCTGAGCAGCACCCTGGGCGGCACCCGCGCGGAGCGGATCCAGTCGGTGACCACCCGGGTCGGTATCAGGCGGCTGTCGCGCAGCTGTTGCCGGCGTGCGTCGCTCCAGCGGCGGTCGGCGATGCCGGCGCCGGCCAGATTGATCACCGCGTCGAAGCGGTCGTCGGCCCACAACTGGCTGTAGGTGCGGACCTCCACACCCTCGGGCGCCGGCGTCGAACCGCGGCGCGACAACCAGGTGACGTCGGCGCCCTCGCGGCGCAGACGTTCGGTCAGCGCGCCGCCGAGAAAGCCACTGCCGCCGGTGATGAGGATGTGCATCGCGCCCCCGTGGGTTCCACCCGAAGCCTGCATGCTTTCAGACACCGCAGTACGAGCGCGTCACGACGCCGGCTTCGAGCGGGCGCGCGCCGCGCGCTTGGTGTCGCACCCGTGGTCCCCTCGGGCGACGCGGCCCGCGCGTCCCCTCAGGAACCCGGCACCGCAGGCCGTGCCACATCCCGTCGTCGTCGCCCCCCGCCGGCGCCGGGCGGGCCGGCGCGGCGGAGGACGCCCGATCAGCGCTTGGCGAATCCCAGCTCGCCGCCCGCCGCGTCGACGACGATCGTGTCGCCGCTGGCGAACTCGCCGGCGAGGATGCGCGAGGCCAGCGGGTTCTCCAACTGCTGCTGGATCGCGCGCTTGAGCGGGCGTGCGCCGTAGACCGGGTCGAAGCCGACGTTGCCGAGCAGGTCGAAGGCCTTCTCGGACACTTCGATACGCAGGCCGCGTTCGGCCAGCCGCTTTTCCAGCCCGCGCATCTGGATCTTCGCGATCTCGCGGATCTGCGCCTTCTGCAGCGGGTGGAACACCACGATGTCGTCGAGCCGGTTGATGAACTCCGGCCGGAAATGCGACTGCACCACCGCCATCACCGCCGCCTTGAGCTGCGTATAGCCCTCCGGGCTGTCGGCATCGGTGCCGCGCTCGCTCATCTCCTGGATCTGGTGCGAGCCGAGGTTGGAGGTCATCACGATGACCACGTTGCGGAAGTCGACCGTGCGGCCCTGGCCGTCGGTCAGGCGGCCGTCGTCGAGCACCTGCAGCAGGATGTTGAAGACGTCCGGATGCGCCTTCTCCACCTCGTCGAGCAGGATCACGCTGTAGGGACGACGGCGCACGGCTTCGGTCAGATAGCCGCCTTCCTCGTAGCCGACGTAGCCCGGCGGCGCACCGATCAGGCGCGCGACCGAGTGCTTCTCCATGAACTCGCTCATGTCGATGCGCACCATCGCGTCCTGGCTGTCGAACAGGAACTCGGCCAGGGCCTTGCACAGTTCGGTCTTGCCGACGCCGGTCGGGCCGAGGAACAGGAACGAGCCGGTCGGCCGGTCGGGATCGGACAGGCCGGCGCGCGAGCGGCGCACCGAATCGGACACGACCTTGATCGCCTCGTCCTGACCGATCACGCGCGTGTGCAGCTGCGACTCCATCGCCAGCAGCTTCTCTCGCTCGCCCTCGAGCATCTTGCTGACCGGAATGCCGGTCCAGCGCGCGACCACCTGGGCGATCTCCTCGGCGGTGACCTTGTCCTGCAGCAGGGTGAAGCCGGTGGTCTCGGCTTCCTGCGCCGCCTTGAGCTGCTTCTCGAGTTCCGGCAGGCGGCCGTACTGGATCTCGCTCATGCGCGCGTAGTCCTGCGTACGCTGGGCCGATTCGAGGTCGAGCTTGGCCGCCTCGATCTGCTCCTTGATCTTCGTCGCGCCCTGCACGGTGGCCTTCTCGGCCTTCCACACTTCCTCGAGATCGTTGTATTCGCGCTCCAGCGTGCCGATCTCGGCTTCCAGATCGGCCAGGCGCTGCTTCGACTCGGCGTCCTTTTCCTTCTTGAGCGCCTCGCGCTGGATCTTGAGCTGGATCAGCCGGCGCTCCTTGCGGTCCAGTTCTTCCGGCTTGGAATCGATCTCCATGCGGATGCGCGACGCCGCCTCGTCCATCAGGTCGATGGCCTTGTCGGGCAGCTGGCGGTCGGCGATGTAGCGGTTCGACAGCGTGGCCGCGGCGACGATCGCCGGGTCGGTGATCTCCACGCCGTGGTGCACCGCGTAGCGCTCCTTCAGGCCACGCAGGATGGCGATGGTGTCCTCGACGCTGGGTTCGCCCACGAACACCTTCTGGAAGCGACGCTCCAGCGCAGCGTCCTTCTCGACGTACTTGCGGTACTCGTCGAGCGTGGTCGCACCGATGCAGTGCAGCTCGCCGCGGGCGAGCGCGGGCTTGAGCATGTTGCCCGCGTCCATCGCGCCGTCGGCCTTGCCGGCACCGACCATCGTGTGCAGCTCGTCGATGAAGAGGATGATCTGGCCCTCGTTCTTGGCCAGGTCGTTGAGCACGCCCTTCAGGCGCTCCTCGAACTCGCCGCGGTACTTCGCACCGGCGATCAGCGCGCCCATGTCGAGCGACAGCACGCGCTTACCGCGCAGGCCCTCGGGCACTTCGTTGTTCACGATGCGCTGGGCCAGGCCTTCGACGATGGCGGTCTTGCCCACGCCCGGCTCGCCGATCAGCACCGGATTGTTCTTCGTGCGCCGCTGCAGCACCTGCACCGTGCGCCGGATTTCCTCGTCGCGGCCGACCACCGGATCGAGCTTGCCGCTTTCGGCGCGCGCGGTGAGGTCGATCGTGTACTTCTCCAGCGCCTGGCGCGCGTCCTCGGCGTTCTCGTCCTTCACGCTCTCGCCGCCGCGCACCTTGGCGATCGCGGCCTCCAGCCGCGCCTTGTCGGCGCCGGCCGCCTTCAGCGCCTTGCCGGCGTCTCCGGTGTCGTCGAGCGCGGCGAGCACGAACAGCTCGGAAGCGATGAAGGCATCGCCGCGCTGCTGGGCGAGCTTGTCGGTGACGTTGAGCAGGCGCGAGAGATCGTTGCCGACCGACAGCTGGCCGGCCTGGCCGGTGACCTTGGGCATGCGCTCGAGCGCCTCGGCCAGCCGCTCGCGCAGCACCGGCACGTTGACGCCGGCCTGGCCGAGCAGCGGCCGCGTGCCGCCGCCCTGCTGGTCGAGCAGCGCCAGCAGCAGGTGCGCCGGCTCGATGACGTTGTGGTCGCGCCCGACCGCCAGCGACTGCGCGTCGCTCAGGGCCTGCTGGAAGCGCGAAGTGAGCTTGTCCATCCGCATGGCGGAACTCCTCGGAACGTTGGGGCCGGCGGTGCCGGCAATGTCCGCAACATGCGGTCGAGACGGCGTGTTGCAAGCGGTGCGGGCCCGGTTTTGACGGAATCCTGCCGCCGCCCTCACCCCGGGCTCGCGGTCACGGGCCTAGCGTTGCGGGCGTCTTCCGCCCGGAGTGCACCATGACCTACCGGCTCTACTACTGGACCGGCATCCAGGGACGCGGCGAGTTCGTGCGGCTGGCGCTCGAGGACGCCGGCGCCGCCTATGTCGATGTCGCGCGCGTCGAAGGCGACGCCGCCCTGCAGCCGTTTCTCGACGGCGAGCGCGACGGTCCGCGCCCGTTCGCGCCGCCGTTCCTGGTGACCGGCACGCGGGTGATCGCCCAGGTCGCCAACATCCTCCACGCCCTGGGGCCGGAGCTCGATCTCGTGCCCGCGGACGAGGCGGCGCGCCTGCAGGCCCTGCAGCTGCAGCTCACGATCGCCGACCTGGTGACCGAGATCCACGACAGCCACCATCCGATCGCCAGCGCCGAGTACTACGAGGCCCAGCAGGACGCGGCGGCGCGCCGCGCGGCCGACCTGCGCGCGCAGCGTCTGCCGAAGTTCCTGGGCTATTTCGAGGACGTGCTCGCCACCGGCGCCGGCCATGCGCTGGGCCGGCATTCGTATGTGGATCTGTCCCTGTTCCAGCTGATACGCGGGCTGGACTACGCCTATCCGCGCGCGATGGCCGCGCTGGCGCCGCGACTGGCCCGGCTCCGTGCCCTGGAGCGCCGTGTGGCCGACCGGCCCGGCATCGCGGCCTATCTGGACTCCGATCGCCGGCTGGCGTTCAACACCCAGGGCATCTTCCGTCATTACCCCGAACTCGACGGCCCCGCCGGCGACTGAAGGCCGGTGTCGGCCGCCGCCGCGGTGCTCAGGCCTCGGCGGCGAGCACCGCGCGCACGCGTGTGCCCAACGCGTCGACGGTGAACGGCTTGCCGATCAGCTGGACGCCGGGTTCGAGCACCCCGTCGCGGACCAGGGTATTGCGGCTGTTGCCGGTGGCGAAGAGCACTTTCAGATCCGGCCGGCGCCGCAGTGCGGCCTCGGCGAGCTGGGGGCCGTTGACTTCGGGCATCACCACGTCGGTGAACAGCAGCGCGATCTCGGGATGCGCATCGAGCCGCTCCAGCGCGCCGGCGGCGCCGTCGGCGTCGAGTACGGTATAGCCCAGTTCGCGCAGCGCCTCGACGGAGAAGCGGCGCACCCCGGGTTCGTCGTCGACGACGAGAATGCACTCGCCCTGTCCCCGCGCCGTCTCGGGCGCGGCCTCGGTCGCCACGGCCGGATCGGACGGTGCCGGGTGCACCGGCAGGTAGAGCGAGACGACCGTGCCCTGCCCGGGCTCGGAGCGCATCCGCACGTGGCCCGACGACTGGCGCACGAAGCCGTAGACCTGCGACAGGCCGAGCCCCGTGCCCTTGCCGACGCCCTTGGTGGTGTAGAACGGATCGAACGCCCGGGCCAGCACGTCCGGCGACATGCCGCTGCCGGTATCGGTCACGGCGATCAGGACGTGCTCGCCCGGCGGCACGTCGGTCTCGGCCGCCGGGTCGTGGCCGGTGCGCGACGTGCGCAGCGTCAGACGGCCGCCGCCCGGCATCGCGTCGCGCGCGTTGACGGCGAGGTTGAGAATCACGTTCTCCAGTTGGTTGGCGTCGACGTGGATCCACCCGGCATCGTCCGCCAGCACGATCTCCAGCCGCACGCTGGCGCCGAGTGCGTGCACCAGCAGATCGGACATGCCCTCGACCAGGCGATTGGCCTCGACCGTGACCGGCTGCAGCGGCTGCTGCCGCGAGAACGCCAGCAGACGCTGGGTGAGTCGCGCGGCCCGGGTGGCGCCGTCGATGGCCATGTCGACGTAGCGCTTGGCGCGCGGATCGGCATCCCCCAGACGCTTGGCCAGCAGGTCCAGGGGGCCGATCACCGTGGCCAGCATGTTGTTGAAATCGTGGGCGATGCCGCCGGTCAGCTGGCCCACCGCCTCCATCTTCTGGCTCTGGCGCAGCGCGTCCTCGACGCGCGTGCGCTCGGCCACTTCCGCCAGCACCCGGCTCTCGAGCTGTTCGTTGAGTTCCTTCAGACGCGCGTCGTCGCGCTTGCGCTCGGTGACGTCGATGGTCACGCCCAGCACGCGCACACAGCGCTCGCCCTCGAACAGGCCGCGGCCCTTGGCGGCCACCCAGCGGACGACGCCGTCGTCCCTGCCGATGGTGCGGTATTCCACATCGTAGAACGCGCGCCGGTCGGGATCGATCGCGGCATCGAAGGCCGCGGCCGTGGCGCCCCGGTCCTGCGGATGGAGGCCGTCGTAGAAGTCGCGCAGGGTGACGTCCCCGTCCCCGAACACGCCGAACATCGCGCGTGTGCGCGAGGACCAGATCAGGGTGTCGTGCACCGGGTCGACGTCCCAGAACCCCATGTCGCCGGCGTCGGTCGCCAGACGCAGGCGCTCCTCGCTCCGCGCCAGCGCGGCCTCGGCCGCCTTGCTGGCCGTGAGGTCGAGCATCGCGCCGATCATGCGCACCGGCTCGCCCTCGCTGCCGCGCAGCACGGTGCCGCGATCGAGCACGACCGCATAGTCGCCGTCGGCACGGCGGAAGCGGTACTCGGCGGTCCAGGCCGTCCCGGCGCTGTTGATCACCGCATGGATGCCCGCATCGACACGGGCGCGATCATCGGGATGGACCCGATCCAGCCACCATTGCGCATCGGTCTCGGTCACGGCATGGCCGAACAGCGTGGTCACGGCCTCGCTCCAGATCACCTGGCCGTCGGCGATGCGCCAGTCCCAGATCGCATCGTTGGTCGCGCGGGCGGCGAGACGATAGCGCTCCTCGAATTCGAGATGGCGGGCCTCGGCCAGCTTGCGGTCGGTGATGTCGAGCGACGTGCCGACCAGACCGACCACCCGACCGTCGGCGTCGCGCAGCGGCGCCTTGGTCGACAGCCACCACGCCCGGCGTCCATCCGGAAAATCCACGACCTCCTCGATCTGCTCGGCCCGGCCGCTGGCCATGATGCGTGCGTCCGTCGCCATCACCGCGGCCGCCTGGGCGGGATCGCCCAGGACTTCGGCATCGGTGCGGCCGATGTAGGCCTCCGGCGGCCGGCCGATCAGTTCGCTCGTGGCCCGGTTGCCGATCAGCAGCCGGCCCTGACGGTCCTTGGCGTAGACCACGCCCGGCGCCGCGTCGACGAAGGAACGCAGCAGCGTCTGCGCCTGGTCGCGCTCGTGGGCCAGCTGGCGGCGTTCGTCGACGTCGATCAGCACGCCCGAGAAGTCCCGTGCGTGCCCGTCCGCATCCAGGTCGACGCGGCCGATCGCCTCGATCCAGCGGTAGGCACCGTCCATGCCCCGGGTCCGGTACTCGTGCGCGTAGCGGCCGCCGCGGCCGATCGCCTCGGTGATCGCCGCCTTCAATCCCGCGACATCATCGGGGTGCACCGACGTCAGCACCCGCTCGAGCGGAAGCGGATCGCGCGCCGCGGCCGGGTCGAGGCCGAACGCGACCGCCAGCGCCTCGTCCACCGTCAGGCGGTCATGGGCGACGTCCCAGAACCAGGTGCCGACGATGGCGCCGGCATCGCGTGCCAGCTGCATGCGCTCGGTGTCGCGCTCGAGGGCGCGCGCAGTGGTGTCCGATGGATTCAAGGAGATCTCGCAGTGGCCCGGGCGCGTGGCCCACATTCTCACACTGCGCCCCGCAGCAGCATGTGTATGTGCCCGCCATCAAAGAAAGCGGTGGGCGGTGCCGGGCGGCGGCACCATGCAGGTGGCCCGTCGCCCGAACACGCGGTAGCGCGAGCGCGCGAGCGCGCGATAGCCGGCGTCGCGCAGCCGGCGGGGCACGATCCGCAGGCCCGCCGCGAGCCGCCATCCGCCGCCGAGCCTGCGCAGCACTTCGATCACGGCCGCGCTGTCGTGCCAGGCCGCCGCGCCGTCGACCAGCAGGAAGGACACCGGATCGTCGGGGTCGAGGCCGTGCGCGCGCAGCAGCTCGCGTCCGACCGCATCCTGCATCGCCGCGAAGCGGAAGCCGGCACGCCGGTCGCGGCGCAGCAGGAACCGCACCCAGCCGTTGCACAGCGCGCACACGCCGTCGAAGACGACGATCGGGCCGTCGGCAGTCACGCGGGGCGGAGCGGGCGCAGTCGGATTCACATGGGTTTTCCCGGTACGCGACCATCATGCTGCAATGCGCCAAACACCGGAACCCGACCACCCCACGTTGCCCGCGTCCGTCGCCGCGCTTCCGCCGCCCCCGGCCCTGCCGGACAACGCCGCGCTGTTCCTCGATGTCGACGGCTGTCTGCTGCCGTTCGCTCCGCGTCCCGATGCCGTCCACGTGCCGCCGGCGCTGGTCGAACGCCTGCTCGCGCTGCAGGCGCAGCTGGGCGGTGCGCTGGCCCTGGTCAGTGGCCGCAGCGTGGCGACGCTCGACCAGTTGTTCGCGCCGGCGATCTTCACCGCGGCCGGTCTGCACGGCGTCGAGCGTCGACGCGCCGGCCAGGCCTTGGGGACGCGCGACGTTCCGCCCGGTCTCGCGCGCGTGCGCGATGCCGCGGTGCGACTGGCCCAGGACCACCCGGGCGCGCTGGTCGAGGACAAGGGCCTCGCACTCGGCCTGCACTGGCGCATGGCGCCGGACGCGAGCAAGGCCGCGACCGGCGCCGCGCTGCGCGCCTTTGCGGCGGGTGCGCTGACCGGCCTGCCGGAGTACCAGTTGCAGCCCGGCGACCACGTCATCGAGCTGCGTCCGCGGCATGCCGACAAGGGCAGCGCCATCCTGGCCTTTCTCGAGGAAGCGCCGTTCGCCGGCCGGGTGCCGGTGTTCGCCGGCGACGATCTGACCGACGAGCCCGGTTTCGCGGCCGTCGAAGCGCACGGCGGCATCAGCATCCTGGTCGGTGATCGCACCGGCAGCGCCGCGCGCTTCCATCTCGACTCGCCCGCCGCCGTGCACCGCTGGCTCGGCGTGCCGGCCGACCCCTCACTTCCGGAGACCGCCCGATGACCCCACCGCTCGCTCCCAGCCTCGATCTCGGCCTCGTCGGCAACGGCACCTTCGGTGCGCTGTTCGACGCGCGCGCCCGGCTGGTGTGGTCCTGCCTGCCGGCCTTCGACGGCGATCCGGCCTTCTGCGCGCTGCTGTCCCCGCACGAGGGGCACGGCGACTGGTCGATCGAACTCGAGGACTTCGAACGCAGCGAGCAGAGTTACATCGAGAACACCGCCATCCTGCGCACCGTGCTGGCCGATCGGCACGGCGCATCGATCGAGATCACCGACTTCGCGCCGCGCTGGCGCCAGCACGACCGCTTCTACCGCCCGGTGATGCTGATGCGACGCATCCGCCTCCTCTCGGGCAGCCCGCGCATCCGCGTGCTGCTGCGCCCGCTGGCCGACTGGGGCGCACGCGCGCCCGACAGCACCTGGGGCAGCAACCACATCCGCTTCGTGCTGCCGGACTTCACCCTCCGCGCGACCACCGACATGCCGATCCGCCTGCTGCGCGAGGGCCTGCCCTTCGTCGTCGACCGCGACCTGCATTTCATCCTCGGTCCCGACGAAACCCTGACCCAGCCGCTGGCCGAGTTCGTCCGCGACGGCCTGCACCGCACCACCAGCTACTGGCGCGAGTGGGTGCGCTATCTCTCGATTCCGCTGGATTTCCAGGAGGCGGTGATCCGCAGCGCGATCACGCTGAAACTCTGCCAGTACGAGGAGAGCGGCGGCATCATCGCGGCGATGACGACATCGATCCCGGAAGCCGCCGACACCGAGCGCAACTGGGACTACCGCTACTGCTGGGTGCGCGATTCGGCCTTCGTCGTACGCGCGCTCAACCGCCTCGGCGCCACGCGCACGATGGAGGAGTACATCCGCTACATCTTCAACCTCACGGTCAGCGACGACGGCGACATGCAGCCGCTCTACGGCATCGCGTTCGAACACGAGCTCACCGAGGAGACGATGCCGGCGCTGGCCGGGTACCGCGGCATGGGCCCGGTGCGCCGCGGCAATCTCGCCTACGTGCAGCGCCAGCACGACACCTACGGCAGCGTGGTGCTGGCCTCGACCCAGCTGTTCTTCGACCGCCGGCTCGAGCATCGCGGCGACGAGGCCACGTTCCGCAAGCTCGAGCCGCTCGGCGAGCTCGCCTGGAAACTCTACGACCAGCCCGACGCGGGCCTGTGGGAGTTCCGCGGCAAGGCCCATGTGCACACCTACTCCGCGGTGATGTGCTGGGCCGCCTGCGACCGGCTGGGCAAGATCGCCGCGCAGCTCGGGCTGGACGACCGCGCGACGTTCTGGCGCGAACGCGCCGGCGCCATGCGCGCCCGCATCATGGAGGAGGCCTGGAACACCGATCTGGGGACATTCGCCGATGCCTTCGGCGGCGACCGGCTCGACGCCTCGCTGCTGCTGCTCGCCGATCTGGGTTTCGTCGCACCGGATGATCCGCGCTTCGTCGGCACCGTCGAGGCGATCGGGCGCACGCTGCGCCACGGCGACGGCCTGTTCCGCTACGTCACTCCGGACGACTTCGGCGCTCCCGAGACCAGCTTCACGATCTGCACCTTCTGGTACATCGATGCGCTGGCGTCGATCGGCCGCGAGCACGAGGCGCGGACGCTGTTCGAAACCCTGCTCTCGCGCCGCAACCATCTCGGCCTGCTGTCGGAAGACCTCGAGTTCGAGACCGGCGAGGCTTGGGGCAACTTTCCGCAGACCTATTCGCATGTCGGCCTGATCATGGCCGCGATGCGGCTCTCGCGCTCCTGGCAGGAGGCCGCATGAGCCGCCTGGTCGTCGTGTCCAACCGGGTCGCGCTGCCGGACTCGAACCAGAACGGCGGCCTGGCCACGGCGCTCGACGCCGCGCTCAAGGAGTCCGGTGGCCTGTGGTTCGGCTGGAGCGGCAAGGTCGCGCGCGGGCATTCGGGTGAACTGCATCGCACCACGTCCAACGGCATCGACTACGTCACCATCGACCTCTCGCGCGAGGATTACGAGGGCTACTACAACGGCTTCGCGAACCGCACGCTGTGGCCGCTGCTGCATTTCCGGCTCGACCTGGTCGACTACAACGCGATGACCCAGGCCGCCTATCGCGGCGTCAATGCGCTGTTCGCCGAGAAGCTGGCCAAGGAGATCCGCGACGAGGACATCGTCTGGATCCACGACTATCACCTGCTGCCGCTGGCGCAGGAACTGCGCCGGCGCGGCGTGCGCGCGCGGCTGGGGTTCTTCCTGCACGTGCCGTTTCCCTCGGCCGACATCATCGCCGGGCTGCCGCATCACGAGAAAACCTTCGGCGCCCTGTCGGCCTACGACCTCGTCGGCTTCCAGACCGAGCGTGACCTGGAGCGGTTCCAGGACTACATCCGTCTGTTCCGGGGCGGCCAGGTGGCCGGACGCGGCGAGCTGCGCGAGCAGGACGGCCGACGGTTCCGGGCCAGCGCGTTCCCGATCGGCATCGACGCCGGCGGCCTCGCCAGACTGGCGCAGAATGCGGTGCGCATTCCCGCGGTCAAGCGGCTGCAGGCAAGTCTCAACGGACGCGCGCTGGCGATCGGCGTCGACCGGCTGGACTATTCGAAAGGCCTGCCCGAACGCTTCCGCGCCTTCGAGCGCTTCCTCGAGCGGCACGACGACCAGCACGGCCGCGTCACCTATCTGCAGATCGCGCCGGTCTCGCGCGGCGGCGTCGCGAGCTACCGCGCGCTGCGCCGCGAACTCGAGCAGTACGCCGGACACATCAACGGCGGCCACGCAGACCCGGAGTGGACACCGGTGCGCTACGTCAATCGCACCTATCCCCACGCCACGCTGACCGGCTTCTACCGGATGTCCCGCATTGGCCTGGTGACCCCGCTGCGGGACGGGATGAACCTCGTGGCCAAGGAGTTCGTCGCCGCGCAGGACCCGGAGCAGCCGGGCGCGCTGGTGCTGTCGATCTTCGCCGGCGCCGCGCGCGAACTCGACGGTGCCCTGCTGATCAACCCGTTCGACAGCGACGGGGTCGCCGATGCGATCGCCACCGCGGTGAAGATGCCGGTCGAGGAACGCCGCGATCGCTGGCAGTCGATGATGGCGCGCATCTGCGACTACGACATCCATGCCTGGCGCCGGGACTTCCTGCAGACGCTCGGCGCCGTGGAACGCTAGGCCCCCGGCGCCCGACGACGGCGATACGCCGTCGCGGGCGCGCGATCAGAGCGCGGTGGGCTGGATGATCTCTACCCAGTAGCCGTCCGGGTCCTTGATGAAGGCCAGCGATTTCATGCTGCCGTCGCTGAGGCGCTTCTGGAACGGCACACCCAGCGCTTCGAAGCGCGCGCACGCCGCCTGCACGTCGGGCACGCTGACGCAGATGTGCCCGAAGCCGCGCGGATCGGAATTGCCGTCGTGGTAGACCGGGCCATCCTGCGACTCGGTGCCGTGGTTGTGGGTCAGCTCCAGCACGCCGCGCTGCCGGGCCAGCCACTCGCGACGGGCCTCGTCGGCGTCGGGAATGTCGCCGGCCTCGTCCACCAGCACCAGGAAGAACAGCGAGAACTTCGCCTGCTCGAAATCCACCTTGCGCACCAGGGTGAAGCCGAGCACGCGGGTGTAGAAATCCAGCGAGGCCACCGGATCCTTGATCCGCAGCATCGTGTGATTGAAGACGAAGTCGCGGGTCGCGGCATCGCGCGGGGCGACGCCCGGCACGCGGGCGAGGTCGGCGCGGGTCTGTGCGGTCATGGCGGGACTCCATGGGAAGGGCCGACCATTATCGGCGATGCCGGCGCAAGGCCGCGGTCACGCGGCGTCGGCGCCCTCGGGCCGCAGCCAGCCGTGATAGCGCACCACATGGCCCGCCAGCGGCAGCGCGGCCTCCACGTCGAAGACGTAGCGGCCGTCGACCTCGCGCTCACTGCAGCGGACGTCGCGGAACAGCGCGGCCGGCAGCGGCAGCACGCCGAGCAGCCGCGCGCCGGCGACGTTCCAGAAGATCGTGCCGTCCCAGGTGTGCAGCACGAACCGGAAGTGCACCGGCCCGATGCGTTCGCGCAGCTGGCCATCACGCTGCGACAGCCGCGAGCGCAGGCGCGACGCCTTCGGCGGGCTGCCGAACACCCGTGACCACACCTCGCCTTTCGGCCCGCTGGCGAAATCGACGGTGATCGGCGCCCCGGTCATCGCGCGCGGCATGCCGGCCAGGCGCGCGCACAGCCGGGCCAGCAGTCCCGTGCCGCGCACCACGGTGACCTCGCCGGCATAGCGCGCGGTGCCGTGTACGCCGTGCAGCGCACGCAGCCCATCGGGCAGGCGGAAGAACGCGGCGCCGAGCAGGGTCTGGTAGAGGGTCGGCGTCATCGCACGGCAGGTCGGATCGGGCGGCGCAGGATAGCGCCTGTCCGCCCGGTGCGATCAGTCCGCCGGCGCCGGCCGGCGTTGCAGGGCCAGCAGGGCCACCAGACCGGCGAGCACGGCATAGGCGGCCGCGAAGCTGAACGCGATCGCCTGGCGCAGGCCTTCGAGCTGCCACGGCAGCACCAGCGCGCCGGCCGGATGCACCGAGTGGATCACGCCGAACAGCGTCGCCACCGCGGCGGCCAGCAGCGTCGCCACCGCGATCCCGGGGCGCCGGTCGACCAGTGCGACCAGCGCGGTCGCCCACAGCATCGCGGTGATGATGAAGCCATTGCCGAGCACGACGATCGTCGCCATTTCCGGCAGGCCGTGACCGGCATCGAGCTGGGCATACAACGCGGCCATGCGCTCGGGATCGATCCACGCCGGATTGCCGAACTTGATGTTGAGCAGGTAGGCGATGGCCGGCAGGAAGGCCAGCGACACCGCGATCGCGTGTTCGCGCTTCGTGCTGTGGAAGGCCTGCACGGTGATGTCGATGCCGACGAAGACGATGATCGGCGCCAGCACCGCGACCGGTAGCCACTGCACCAGGCCCGAGACGAGGCCGAGCATGCCGCCGATGCCGATGAACAGGCCCGTCAGCAGGGTGTAGCCGGTGCGCGCGCCCATGTGCTTGTAGGCCGGCTGACCGATGTAGGGCGTGGTCTGCGCGACGCCGCCACAGACGCCGGCGACCAGGGTCGATACCGCCTCGACCAGCAGCACGTCGCGCGTGCGGTAGTCGTCACCGGCCGCGCGTGCGCTCTCGCTGACGTTGATGCCGCCCACCACCATCAGCAGGCCGAACGGCAGCAGCAGTGAGAGATACGGCAGTGTCGACGGCAGGCCGCCGATGAAGCCGAGATTCGGCCACGGCAACGCGGGGGCGGGCCAGTTCGCCTCCGGCAGTGCGAAACCCGGCGCCAGGCCGGCGAGACCGAGCCCGTAGTACAGCGCGAGGCCGACGAGCAAGGCGAACGGCACACCCGGCAGCCGGAACGGCACCGGACCGCGCGCGACCAGCACGTACAGCAGCAGGCCGAGCGTCGCGAACCCGGCGACCGGCGAGCGCAGCGTCTCGATCAACGGCAGAAAGCCGAGCAGCATCAGCGCCGCGCCGCCGATCGAACCCAGCAGCGCCGCACGCGGCACGACGCGGGTGATCCAGTCGCCGGCGAAGGACAGCACGAGCTTCAGCGCGCCCATCACCACCAGCGCGGCCATGCCGAGCTGCCAGGTCGCGATGCCGGCTGCATTCGCGTCCAGGCCCTGCTGGCGGAACGCGACGAACGCAGGCCCCAGCACCAGCAGCGCCATGCCGATGCTGGTCGGCGCGTCGAGCCCGAGCGGCATCGCGGTGACGTCGTCGCGGCCGGTGCGCTGCGCGAGGCGGCGCGCCATCCACGTGTACATCAGGTTGCCGACCAGCACACCGAAGGCGGTGCCCGGGAACATGCGCCCGAACACGATGTCGGCCGGCACGCCGAAGAGCCCGACCAGCGCCGCGGCGATGAAGCCGAGGATCGACAGGTTGTCGACGACGAGGCCGAAGAACCCGTTGATGTCGCCGGCGACGAACCAGCGGGGGCGATGCGTAGGGGGTGCGGCGGTGGACATCGGATTCCCAGATCACGGTCGAACATCGATGCCGTCATCCCGGCGCACGCCGGAATGACGGGACTGGCGCGCGCGCGTCCGGCACCTCAGAACCGCGCCGTGAACTCCACCCCCCAGGTCCGCGGCTCGTTGACGAAGCCGGTGAGGTTGTTGAAGTCGATGCCGCCGACGATGCGCGTGCTGTCGGTGATGTTGCGCCCGAACACGGCGAGGTCGTAGTTGCCCTGGTTCCAGTTCGTGCCCACGCGCAGGCCGCCTTCCAGCGTGGAGCGGCCGCGGAACTCCGGCGATTCGTACAGGAAGAAATTGACCTGGCCGCGATACGCCCAGTCGGTGTAGACGTAGAGCTCGGCGTCGTCGCCGACCGGCGTGGCCCAGCGCGCGGTGAGGTTGTGGATCCACTTCGGCGCCTGCGGCAGCGGGTTGCCGTCGACGCGGGCGAACGTCGCGCCGTCGATGTCGACGGTCGGATTGGTGACCGTGCACCCGCCCCCGCAGACCGCGACCGCGAGGTTCGGGTCGCGGATCTCGGTGTCGTTGTAGCTCGTGCCCCAGGTCACCAGCAGCGTGTCGGTCAGCCAGGCCTGCAGGTCGAGTTCGGCGCCCTGCCCGATCGACCTGTCGGCATTGAGCAGGATCGCCTGGTTGGTCGCGCCGCCGACGGCGATCAGCTGCTGGCCGTCGACGTTGTAGCGGAACAGGTTGAAGCCGATGCGGCCACGGCGGTCCCACAGGTCGGCCTTGATCCCGACCTCGTAGGAGATCACTTCTTCCGAATCGGCGACCGAGATGCCGCCGAAGGCGAGCCGGCCCTGGATCGACGGCGCACGGAAGCCCTTGGCGACGCGGCCGTAGATGTTGACGTCGTCATCGAGTTCGTAGACCGCGCTGGCATCCCAGCTGATGTCGTCGACATCGGTGGTCTCGAAGAACGGGCCGCCGACCGGCGTGCCGAACGGCACCGCCTGCAGCACGCTGGCGGAAAAATCCTTCCTGTCCTGCGTGTAGCGCAGGCCGCCGCGCAGCTTGAGACGGTCGCTCGCGGCGTACTCGCCGGACGCGAACAGGGCCCAGGCGGTATTGCGCTGCTCCTGCACGGCGTGGCCGGTCTGCGGATTGCCGGGCGCGAGCGAATCGTAGTTGAGGCTGTCGACGGTAAGTTCCTCGCGGAACCAGAACGCGCCGGCCTGCCAGTCGAAGGGGCCGTCGAGATTGGATTCGAGGCGCACTTCCTGGGTGATCTGTTTGTGGTCGGGAATGCCGTCGGCCGATTCGGCCGAGAACGGGATGAAGCCCGGGCCCGACACCGGCAGGAACGCCGCGCCGAAGCCACCGTCGATGTCGCCGCGGTTCAAGGATTCCAGCGTCTCGTAACCGGTGATCGAGTACAGGCTGTACGGGCCGAAATCCCAGCGCAGGCGTGCACTGCCACCCCAGGTCTCCAGATCCGAGAAATTGACGCCGTCGAGCGAGACCGCATCCCGATCGAAGCCGGGCACGAAGCGGTTGCTGCCGGGTTCGATGATGTTGGCGCGGAACAGGCGCGCCGTGCCGTTGAGATCGCGGCGGTGCAGGTTGAACAGGCCTTCGAAGCCGTCGCCCTCGTAGAGGAACTGCACGCGCGCAGCGGCTTCGTCATAGCCCTCGAAGCCGTCGTTGGGTGCACCGGCCAGGGTGTTGCGCACCGAATCGTCACGGCGCTGGTACAGCGCCGACACGCGCGCCGACCAGCGCTCGGTCAGCGCGCCGCCGACGGCGCCTTCGAAGTTCCACATGTTGTCGCTGCCGTAGGCCAGCTTGCCGTAGCCCTCGAAGTCCTGGCTCGGGCGCACCGAATCGAACTTCACCACGCCGGCCGGCGTGTTGCGGCCGAACAGCGTGCCCTGCGGGCCGCGCAGCACTTCGACGCCGGCGATGTCGAACACCGGAAAGCCCTTCAGCAGCGGGTTCTCCAGCACCACGTCGTCGTAGATCAGCGAGACCGGCTGCGAGGCGTTGAGATCGAAATCTGTATTGCCGAGGCCACGGATGTAGAAGCGCGGAAACGCGCGGCCGTAGCTCGATTCGATGTTGAGGCTGGGCACGCGGCCGCTGAGAAACCGGATGTCGGTGCCGCCGCTGCCGAGCACGCCCAGCTTCTCGGCATCGAGCGTGGTGATCGACACCGGCACGTCCTGGATGTTCTCCACCCGGCGCTGCGCGGTGACCTGCACCGCATCCAGCGTCGCGGCCGAGGCGTCGCCGCCACGGGTGCCGGCGTCCTGCGCGAAGGCCGCCAGCGGCAAGGCACCTGCAAGCGCGACCGCGAGCCGCGTGCGGCGGATGGACGGCGTCGGGCGGATGGACGGAAGCGACATGGCGAACCCCTCGGGCAATGGAAGACGGAAAGACGGTCAGAACGAAACGCGCGTGCTCAACTGCGAACGCAGCACCGACAGGTGCCCGGTGTCGCGTTTCCAGGCCGTGCGGATGGCCTCGATCGCCGCCGCGGCCTCGGCGGTATCGGCGTGCAGCACCACCAGTTCCTTGGAGCGCAGACGGGTGGGCGTGGCGGCGCCGTCGGGCAGCCACTGGCCGTAGACGTCGATCACGCTGAGCCCGTGCGGAAAGCGCGGGGTGACCTCGCGGTCGAGGAAGGCCAGCCAGCGTGCCTCGTCGGCAGCGCGCTCGGCCTCGCCGGCCTCCCAGCGGCCGGTCGCGAAATACAGTTCGGTGCGCAGCCAGCCCTCGCCCTGCGCGGGCCGCGCCGGATCGCCGTGATAGGCGGCCGTCACCGGCGCCGGCGCCGGCGTCGTGGTGCAGCCGGCCAGGGCCGCCACCAGCAGCAGGTCACCGGCGCGCTGGCGTGCACGGGAATGCGGATGGGCCATCGTCGATCTCCGACCGGGCGCGCCATCGTAGGCGGGCAGCGCCGGCAAATTGTTGCGGTGCCGCAACACTGTATCGCTTTATGCGGATGGACGCATCGAATCGACTTCGGCCCAATGAGGCGCGCCCGTGCCACGGCCACCGCTGCCGGGCCGCGGGCCATCTCGGGTGCCGCGCGCGACGCTCTTTCCCTGCTCCAGGAGTCCGCATGCCCATCCCCGCCGTCCGTCCGCTCAATCCGCTCGCCTTCGCCATCGCCTGCGTGGTCGCGCTGCCGGCCGCGGCCCAGACACGCGAAACCGACGGCGCGACGCGGCTGGATGCGGTGATCGTCACCGGCACCCGCGCGGTCGATCGCACGGTGCTCGAATCGACCTCGCCGGTCGACGTGCTGGACGCGGAGGACCTGCGCCGCGCCGGCGCGGTCAACGGCGAACTCGGCAGTGCGCTGCAGGCGCTGCTGCCCTCGTTCAACATCCCGCGCCAGTCGAACTCGGGCGGCGCCGACCACATCCGCGCCGCGCAGCTGCGTGGCCTCTCGCCCGACCAGGTGCTGGTGCTGGTCAACGGCAAGCGCCGCCACGTCTCGGCGCTGGTGACCACGGGGTCCAAGGTCGGCCGCGGCAACACGCCGGTCGACTTCAACGCGATTCCGCTCAGCGCGATCAAGCGCATCGAAGTGCTGCGCGACGGCGCGGGCGCGCAGTACGGCGCCGATGCCGTCGCCGGCGTGATCAACATCATCCTCGACGATGCCGGCGACGGCGGCGCGTTCGAGGCGAGCTACGGCGCGCATCACACGAAGCTCGAGCCCATCGACCGCACGCTGACCGACGGCCAGAGCGCGTCGTTCGCGGCGAAGGTCGGTACCGCGCTCGGCGACGCCGGTTTCCTGCGCGTGGGGCTGGAATACAAGGCACTCTCGCCGACCAACCGCGCCGGTTTCGACCAGATCCCGCCGTGGGACCGGACGCCGCGCAATCTGGAACTGCAGGGCCGGCGCAACTACCAGCTCGGCAACGGCGCGGCCCGGGACATCAACGGCTGGCTCAATACCGAGATCGCCCTCGGCACCACCACGACGTTCTACGCCTTCGGTACCTACGCCCAGCGCGACACCGAAGGCGCGAACTACTTCCGCTACCCCGATGGCGAGGCGAACTGGCCGGAGGTGTATCCGGACGGCTTCCGCCCGGTGTCGATCGGCGAAAACCTCGACGTCGCCGGCGTGGCCGGTGTGCGCACGCAGTGGGGCGACTGGGATGTCGATGCCAGCCTCAATCACGGCCGCAATGCATTCACCTATCGCCTGCGCGATTCGATCAACGCCTCGCTCGGCCCGTCGAGCCCGACCCGCTTCAAGACCGGCGACTACGCGTTCGACCAGACGCTGGCCAACGTCGACGTCAGCCGCCTGTTCGCCCAGGGCGACACCCTGCACACCGTCGCCGCCGGCGTGGAGTTCCGCGTCGAGACGTACGAGACCGGCGCCGGCGATCCGGCGAGCTACGCGGCCGGCCCGTTCACCGGTCGCCCGACGGGTTCGCAGGCCGGCGGTGGCCTCACGCCCCAGGACGCGGCCGATCTCGACCGCGATGTCGCCAGCGTCTACGCCAGCGTGTCGAGCGGTTTCGGCGACGCGCTCAGCACGGACGCCGCCGTGCGTTACGAGCGCTACAGCGACTTCGGCGGCGAAGTCACCGGCAAGCTCGCCGCGCGCTACGCATTCGCGCCCGCGTTCGCGCTGCGCGGCGCGCTGTCGAAGAATTTCCGTGCACCGTCGCTCGGCCAGATCGGCTTCGAGTCCACCGGCACCGGCTACAACGCGGCCGGCCAGCTGATCCAGAGCCGTCTGCTCTCGGTCAACAACCCGATCGCCCGCGCGCTCGGCGCGACCGACCTCACGCCCGAGCAGTCGATCAACGCGAGCCTCGGCTTCACCAGCCGCATCGGCGAAAAGTTCGACGTCTCGCTGGACCTGTTCCAGATCGACATCGACGACCGTGTCGCGCTGTCGGAAGCGATCACCAGCGATGCGCTGACCGCCTACATCGACAGCGCGTTCGGCGTGCCCGGCGTGGAGAGCGTGAGCGTCTTCACCAATGCCGCCGATACGCAGACGCGCGGCGCCGAAGCGGTCGCCAACTGGCGTCATCCGCTGGCCGGCGGCCAACTGCTGCTCACCGGCACCTGGAGCTACGCCGAGACCGAGATCAAACGCGTCGTCGCCACGCCCGCGCAGCTGACCGCCGTCGTGCCGGATGCGGTGCTGTTCGGTGTCGAAGAGCGCAACACGCTGACCGATGCCGCGCCGCGCACGCGTTCGGCCTTCAGCGCTCACTGGAACGACGACCGTTGGAATCTGCTCGCGCGAGTCACGCGCCATGGCAGCACCCGGCGCGTCTTCAACTTCGGCGGCGGCTTCGAACCCGAGCAGGTCTACGGCGCCAAATGGCAGCTCGACGCGGAAGCCGAGGTGCGGCTCGGCGAGAGGTGGGCGCTCGCGATCGGGGGGCAGAACCTGACCGACGCGTACGCGGATCGCTCGAACGACGACATCTTCTACTTCGGCAATCTGCCCTACGACGTGCTGTCGGGCATCGGCAGCAGCGGCGCGTACTACTACACCCGGCTGCGCTACAGCTTCTGACGCGACGCGTGCACGGACCGCCGTGGGCTCAGGGCGCGGGGTCCATCCAGACCAGGGTGGCCATGCGGCCCGTGCGCTGGTCGCGCCGGTGCGAGAAGAACAGCTCGGGCTCGGAGATCGTGCAATGGTCGCCGCCGTGGATCGCGTCGCCCGGCACACCGGCCGCGATCAGGCGCAGCCGCGCCAGCGCATAGAGATCCATGGTCCAGTGCTCCGGGCGCGTGGGCAGGAAGGCGGTGGCGGTGTCGGCGTCCTGGTCCACGAAGGCCTCGCGGACCTCGGCACCGACTTCGTAGGCGCCGGGGCCGGCCGCCGGCCCCAGCCAGACGACGAGGCGCCCGGGTGGGCTGTGCATCGCCGCGAGCGTCGCTTCGAGCACGCCGGCCGCGAGTCCACGCCACCCCGCATGCGCGCCGGCCACCTCGCTGCCGTCGGCCGCGGCGAACACCACCGGCAGACAGTCGGCGGTCTGGATCGCGAGCACGACCCCGGGCACGCGAGTGACCGCGGCATCGGCCTCGCCCTCCACCGACGCCGCCGGGCCCGGCTGCGCGGGCGCAGTGACCCGTGCGACATCGACACCGTGCACCTGGCGCAGCCACACCGGCGGACTGGGCAGGGCCGCCAGCGTGACCAGCAACGCGCGGTTGCGGGCGACCGCGCCGGGGTCGTCCCCGGCCGCGGACCTGTGGTTGCCGAGATTGAAGCGGTCGAACGGCGCCTCGGACACGCCGGCGCCGTGACGCAGCGTGGTCAGCGCGTGCACACCGCGCGGCGCAGGCCAGCCGGCGTGCAGCAGGGCGTTCACCGGCGCCCCGACTCGGCGTGTTCGGCGACGTCGGCGCGCAGCACCTTCAGCAGCGCCTGCATGTCGTCGGGCAGCGGGGCGCTGCAGCGGATCGCCTCGCCGCTGGTGGGATGGCGGAACTCCAGCGTCTCGGCATGCAGGGCCTGGCGGCGGAAGCCACGCAGCATGGCGGCGGTCGCCTCGGATGCGCCCTTGGGCAGCTTGAGCGCGCCGCCGTACATCGGATCGCCGAGGATCGGATGGCGCAGGTGCGCCATGTGCACGCGGATCTGGTGCGTGCGCCCGGTCTCGAGCCGGCACTCCAGCGCGGTGTGCGCGCGGAAGCGCTCGCGCAGGCGGTAATGGGTGACCGCGTCGCGGCCGTCGTCGCGCACGGCCATGCGCAGACGATCGCGCGGATGGCGGTCGATCGGCGCATCGGCCGTGCCGCCGGAGACCAGCGCGCCGACCACGACCGCGAGGTACTGCCTGTGCACATCGCGCGCGGACAGCTGCTCGACCAGCGCGTTGTGTGCCTCGAGCGTGCGCGCCACGACCATGACGCCGGACGTGTCCTTGTCCAGCCGGTGCACGATGCCCGCGCGCGGCAGGGTCGACAGCGACGCGTCGCGGAACAGCAGCGCGTTGACCAGGGTGCCGTCGGGATTGCCGGCGCCGGGATGCACCACCAGCCCGGCGGGCTTGTCGACGACGATCACCTGGTCGTCCTCGTACAGCACCGACAGCGGGATGTCCTGCGGCTCGGCCTCGGTCTGGGTGTCGAGCACGACGTTCAGCTCGACCCGCTCACCGCCCATCACCGGATCGCGCGGACGCGGCACGGCGCCATCCAGCAGCACCTCGCCGGCCTTGATCCACGTGGTGAGCCGGGACCGCGAGAACTGCGGAAACAGCTCGGCGAGGACGGCGTCGAACCGGCGGCCGGCGGACGCGTCCGGCACCGTGGCGGTGCGGGCGTCGTCGGTGTGGAGCGGTGTATCGGGCATTGGACGGCTCGGGTTCAGGCGTGGGGCGCCGGGCCGCGGGCCCGGACTGGTATTATCCGCCCTTCGTGCCCAGACGCCCAATGTCCTCATGACCCCACGCTCCGTAACGTCGTTCCGCCTGGCCCGTGGCCTGATTCTCGTGGTGCTGGCGGCGCTGGTCGCGACCGGCTGCTCGCGCGGCAACACCCGCGACGACGCGAATGAAGGCGTGCCGGTCAGCGAGCTCTACGACCGGGGGCACCAGTCGATGCGCCGCGGCAACTGGAACAACGCCGCCAACACCTTCCGCCGTCTCGTCGCCCAGTATCCCTACGGTCCGTACACCGAGCAGGCCCTGATCGAGACCGCGTACGCGCAGTACAAGATGGGCAACAACGAGGAAGCGGTCTCGGCCATCGACCGCTTCATCCGGACCTACCCGACGCACCGCCACATCCCGTACATGTATTACCTGCGCGGGTTGACCAACGCCAACCGCGACACGGTGTTCCTGCAGCGGGTGTGGAGCTTGGACAGCAGCCGCCGCGACCTGGCCTCGCCGAACCAGGCCTACGCCGATTTCAACACGGTCGTCGACCGCTATCCGAACAGCCGCTACGCCGCCGATGCGCGCCAGCGCATGGTGTCGCTGCGCAACACCTTCGCCCGCCACGAGATCGAAACCGGCCTGTACTACCTGCGCCGCGGTGCCAACGTCGCCGCCGCGCAGCGCGCGACCTATCTGCTCGAGACCTATCCGCAGAGCGAATACCAGAACGACGCGGTCGCCCTGCTCGCGGCGGCCTACGACGGTCTCGGCAACGAGGCGCTGGCCGCGGATGCACGCCGGGTGTTGCAGCAGAACGAGCCGGGTCACCCGTTCCTCAGCGGCAACTGGCCGAACGAGCCGTGGAAGATCCGCCGCCTGAACCCCTTCGCCACCGAGCGCACCGCGATCGACACCGCGCGCGACTGAGGGTCTGGTTGACGAGCTTCCGGGACGCCGCCTTCGGGCGGCGTTCTGCTGTATGGGGTTTGGACCGCTTGCGCCGTGGCTGCCACGCGTGCGCGTCGAAGCTTTTACCAGCCGCGTGTCCGGCCGTTGATTGACTTTGGCTTGGCCTTGCCTCTGCCCCTGGCTGTGGCTGTGGCTGTGGCTGTGGCTGTGGCTGTGGCTTTCAGCGTTTGACGTGTCGAGCCGTAAAGCGAGCCGAGCACCGGAGCCTGACGTGGCCGAAGAGCAGCCCATGTTTGAGCGAAGCGAGTTTGGGCTGCGTGCCGCGTCAGGCGAGGAGCACAGGGGACCGGCGCGGCGCAGCCGCGTCGGCTCGCGTCCGGCGATGGCGGTTTTGCTTACTTTTGACAAGACAAAAGTAAGCCGCGCGAACAGCGCGGAAGCTCTGTTGTTCGCGAATCACTGGAATCGGGCGCCAGCGGGTGAACGAAGCGAAGCAATGCAAGTGCACGGCTTTCGCCCGCGACGCGTGCGAGTTCCTTTTTGAAGGACCAAAAAGGAACCAAAAAGTCCCTTCGCCGGACGCGATCCGCCGCGATACAGCCGCGGCGGGCCCCTGCGCTTCTCGGGCAGCGGGGCCCGCAGCCCAAACTCGCTGCGCTCAAACATGGGCTGCTCTTCGACCCCGCTGCCCTGCGATGCTCGGCTCGCTTTACGGCTCGAACGTCAAACGCTGGAAGCCAAAGCCAAAGCCAAAGCCAAAGCAAAAGGCAAAGGCAACGCAACGGCAAAGCCGAAGCCAAGCCGAAGCCAAGCCGAAGCCAAGCCGAGCCGAGCCGAAGCCGAGCAATGGCAACTGCAGCGCAACAAGAACCGAGCACCCGTCCCGGCGCCGGGCAGCGCCATCGTGATCCCGACCGCATCCCCACCCACGCGACGCCCCTATAGACTTCCCCGCATGCAGGACCTCGTCGCTCGCCTCCTTTATCTGCTGGCAACGCTCGTCGGCGCATTGCCCGCCCCGGTGCAGCGCGCGATCGCCTCGGCGGTCGCCGCCCTCGGGCGCGTCACCGGCAGTCGCGAAAGCCGCGTCGCGCTGCGCAATCTCGAGCTCGCCTATCCCGAACTCTCGCCCGACGAACGCGCCGCATTGCAGCGCGCGATCCTGCGCATGACCGCGCTGCAGACGCTGGAAACGCTGCGCCTGTGGACGCGCCCGCATGCGCGCAACCTGCGACTGATCCGCGAGCAGCACGGCGTCGGCCTGTTCGATGCGGCCCTGGCCTCGGGTCGCGGGCTGATCGTCGTCGCGCCGCATCACGGCAACTGGGAACTGCTCAACCAGTGGCTGGCTGCGCGCACGCCGATCTCGATTCTCTACCGGGCGCCCGATTCGAAGGTCGGCGAGGCCTTTCTGCGCCTCGCCCGCGCCGGCGGCCCCGACCGCGTGCGCCAGGTCCGGGCGGAAGGGCCGGCCGTGCGCCAGTTGTGGAAGACGCTCAAGGACGGCGGTGTCGTCGGCATCCTCCCCGACCAGCAGCCCAAGGCCGGCGACGGCGTGTTCGCGCCGTTCTTCGGCCTGCCGGCGCTGACGATGACCCTGGTTTCGCGCCTGGCCGAGCGCACCGGCGCCGAGGTGCTGTTCGCCTGGTGCGAGCGCATCGGCGACGGGCCGGATTTCGCATTGCGCATCGAAGCCGCACCCGCGGGCATCGCCGACGCCGATCCGCAGCGCGCCGCCGCGGCGCTCAACGCCGGCGTCGAACACATCGCGCGTCGCGATCCCGCGCAGTACCAGTGGACCTACAAGCGCTACAAGGCGCGGCCGTCGGGCTCCGGCGACGACAACCCCTACCTCGACCTGGAACGCCGCCGATGAGTTCGCGCCGATGACCGGATCCGATGCCGCCGACATGGGCACGCCGCCCCTGCCTCCACCGCTGCCGCCACGGCCCGCAGCGGAGCTGCAGCCCGACGCGCCGCAGGTGGAAACCGACGTCTGGCAACCGTTGCCGGTGCGCGCACGCACGGCGGCCACGCTGTCGACCCTGATCGGCACCCTGGTGCCGCTGACGATCGCGCTCGGCATCGGCGTGCTCGCCAGCGGGCGCACGCCGCTGGCGTTCGCGGCCGCCGGCACCGCGCTGGTGCTGATTCCGGCGTGGACGGTGTGGATCGCGCGCCGCCGCTGGCTGCGTACACGCTGGCGGCTCGACGACGACGGTTTCGGCATCCGTCGCGGCCACATGTGGCGCAGCGACACCCGCGTGCCCGGGTCGCGCGTGCAGCATCTCGACATCCGCCGTGGCCCGCTCGAGCGCGCCTTCGGTCTGTCCACGCTGATCGTGCACACGGCAGGCACGCGGAACAGCGCGGTGTCGGTCAGCGGTCTCGACCACGCCGAGGCCGAACGCCTGCGTGATGCGCTGGCCGCGCGCGCCGCCCGCGACGACGCCCATGACGACGCCTGACGCGACGCCCGCGCTGCTGCCGGCGGAGGCCGAGCGTCGGCTGCATCCAGGCTCCTGGCTGTTCGTGCTGCTGCAGAACCTGCGCCAGTTCATCGTGCCGCTGGCGGTGCTGCTGTTCGCCGGGGGCCGGCGCGACGATGGGTATCCGTGGTGGTTGCCGATGCTCGGCGTCGGCGCGCTGGTGGCGGTGTCGATCTGGCAGTACCTGACGTTCCGCTATCGCATCGCCGACGACCGCCTGGTCGTGCGCAGCGGCCTGCTCGAGCGCAGCGTGCGGCAGATTCCGTACTCGCGCATCCACAACGTGGCGATCCACCAGTCGCTGCTGCACCGGCTGATCGGCGTGGCCGAAGTGCGGTTGGAATCAGCCGGCGGCACCAAGCCCGAAGCCGAGATGCGCGTGCTCCGGCTGCCCGAGGCGCTGGCGCTGGAACAGTTGATCCGCGATCGCAGCAGCGAGCCGACGCCGGCCGCCGCCGACGGCGCGGCGCCCGTGGCCCCGGCCGGCACCACGTTGCTGGCGCTGTCGACGATCGAGGTCGTGAAGCTGGGGCTGATCTCCAACCGCGGCATGATCGTGGTCGCCGGCGCCGTGGCGCTGTCGTTCCAGGTCCTGCCCGAGCGCACGATGGGCCGCTGGCTGGTCGAGGGTGGCCGCGAGGCTTTCGGCTATGCGAGCGGCTTCGCCACGACCTGGCTCGCCAAGGGGCTGGTGCTCGCGGCCTTCGTCGCCGTCGCGCTGGCCCTGATTCGCGCGTTTTCCGTCGTGCTCGCGGTGGTCCGCTATCACGGCTTCCGCCTGCAACGGCAGGGCCGCCGGCTGACCGTGGAACGCGGCCTGCTGAGCCGGTCGCGCAGCAGCGTGCCGCGACGGCGCATCCAGGCCTGGACGCTGCGCGAAAGCCTGCTGCATCGGCTGTTCGCGCGGCGCACGCTGGAGATCGACACCGCCAGCGCACGCGCCGGCGACGGCCAGGGCAATGCGAACGGGCAGCGCGGCCTGGATGCGCTGGCCCCGATCGCGCCCCCCGTGACCTGCGACGCGATCCTGCGCGACGTCGCTGCCCTGCCGGCCTGGCCGCCTGCCGAGTGGCGCCCGTTGCATGCGCGTGCCTGGCTGCGGCTGCTCCTGGGCGATGTGGTGCTGACCGCGCTGCTGTGCGGTGTGCTGGCGTGGTTCTTCCAGTGGTGGGGGGCGCTGGGCCTGCTGTGGCTGCCGTGGTCGGCATTCGTCGCCCGCCGCCATGCCGCGCGCGCCGGCTACGCGGTGGACGACGCGCTGGTGGCCGTGCGCGAGGGCTGGTGGAGCCGGCACTGGCGGGTGGCCGAGATCGGCAAGCTGCAGGCGGTGGAACTGCGCCGCTCGCCGCTGGACCGCGGCTTCGGCATGGCCTCGGTGTGGCTGGACACCGCCGGCGCGGGCGCGCTGGCCCCGCCGCTGCGCCTGCGTTACCTGCCGGTCGACGACGCCGCGCGGATCCATGCGCAGTTGGCGGCCGCGATCGCGCGACGGCCGCTGAGGTGGTGATGCGAGGCTGAGCGCTGCGCTCGTGAATGAGATTGATTATCATGCGCGGCATCCTGTCCCGGTTGCCCGCAATGCCCGTCCGCACCGCCGTCTGTCTCGCCATCGCCGCCACGCTCTGCCTGCCGGCCTTCACCGCCGCCGCGCAGGACGCGCCCGCGCCGACCGAACTCGACACCCTGCACGTGGTCGGCCGCGCGCAGAGCCTGTACCGCCGCGACGACGCCGCAGTGGGCACGCGGACCGACACGCCGCTGTCGCAGGTTCCGCAGTCGGTGCAGGTGCTGCCGCGCGAGCTGATCGACGACCAGGCCGCCCAGGACGTCGCCGACCTCTACCGCAGCATCAGCGGCATCAGCGTCTTCAGCTATGCCGGCGTCACGTTGCGTGGCTTTCGCCAGGAAAACGTGCTTTACGACGGGTTGCGCGGCGACCCCTATGCCGGCTTTTCGGTGCCCCAGCTGTTCAACATCGACCGGGTCGAGGTGCTCAAGGGTCCGGCCGGCGCGCTGTACGGCGGCGGCGAACCCGGCGGCATCATCAATTACGTCACCCGCAAGCCGCAGCGTCAGGCACGGCGCCGGATCGAACTGGCGACCGGTAACGCCGACCATGCGGCCGGCGCGTTCGAGGCCACCGGCCCGCTCGCCCCGGGCGTGCACTACCGCCTCGGGCTGCACGCCGACGGCGATGCCGGCGTGCGCTGGAACGCCGACAGCGAGAGCCGGATCGGCGATGCCTCGCTGGCCTTCGATGTCGGACAGACCGGCGAACTCATCCTGCAGGTCACCGACATCACCCAGAACCTCGGCGGCAATCGCCTGCGCGGCGTGCCGGTGAACGACGCCGGCACGTTCCTCACCGACCGGCGCTGGAATCACAACGAGGCCACCGACTTCCTCGACATGGACGCCCGCGTCGCGCTGGTGCAGTACCGGAGTTCGCCTTCCGCGCACCTGGACGTCGACCTCGCCGCGCGCGCGTTCGAGAACAGCGAGCATCAGGTCTATCACGAGCCGATGGGGCTGATCGACCGCGATCGCGACGGCACCGCCGAATGGATGACCCGGCAGTTGCGCAACCAGATCCGCGACAACACCGGCCTGACCGTCGCGGGCAATGCGGTCTGGCGCTTCGCCACCGGCGCGGTCGAACACACGCTGCTGATCGGCGCCGACGGCTATCGACTGGATGCCGACTTCGCCGCGCAGACCGCCAACAGCGCCGACCTCGCCCGCGGGGCGGGTCCGGTGCCGGGCATCGATCTCGTCGCGCCGGTCTACGGGCGCAGCGGCTGGTTCGACTACGGTCTCGACGGGCTGCCGTGGCGGACCACGCGCACGCGCGGGCTGCGCTACGGCGGCTACGTGCAGGACGAGCTCGTGCTGACGCCGCGCTGGCGCGTGCTCGCCGGCCTGCGCTGGGACGCGTTCGAGGACGAGGACCGCGTGACCGGCCGCACGGTCGACGGGCACGATCTCAGCTGGCGGCTGGGCAGCACCTATGCGCTCGCCGAAGGCGTCAACGCCTACGCCAACGTCGCCAGCGGCTTCCTCCCCCAGGCCACGGCCAGCCAGGACCCGGCCGCCGGCGGCCCCTTCGACGCCGAGCGCAGCCGGCAGTGGGAAGCCGGCCTGAAGACCGAACTCGCCGACGGACGCATGAGCCTCGGCACCGCGTTGTATCGCATCGAACGCAGCAACATCGTGCAGGCGACCGGCGCGGTGGTGGACGGGGTCAACCAGCTGGCGCCGCTGGGCCTGGTGCGCAGCGATGGACTGGAAATCGATCTGCTGGCCGACGTCACCGAACACTGGGTGCTCAACCTCGCCTACGCCTGGAACGACGCGCGGGTGATCGACGCCGGCACCAACGGCATCGTCAACGCGTCCGGCGACCGCTTCGCCAACGCGCCGCGCCACGCGCTGGGCCTGTGGTCGCGGCACGACATTCCGGCACTGGCCTCGGCACTCGGTGTCGGCCTCGACTACATCGGCGAGCGCGTCAGCCTCGACGGCCAGCGGGTGAAGCCCTACGCCGTGTTCGACCTGAGCTGGCAGACGCATTGGCGGCACTGGAAATTCCAGGCCAACGTCAAGAACGTCTTCGACCGGGTCTATGCGGCCAGCGGCTTCATCGCGCGTAACGGGCACTTCCCGGGCGAGCCGCGGCGGGTGTACCTGCAGGCCGCGTACACGTTCTGACCGCCGCCGTGTCCGCCGCCCTGCCCGCGCGCGCGCCCGGCGCGCCCTCGACTGACGGCGCTCGGCGTCGCCTGTGGTTCGACCTGCACAGCTGGATCGGCCTGAAGCTGTCGCTCTTCATGACGTTCGTCTGTCTGACCGGCACGCTGGCGACGGTGTCGCAGGAGATCGACTGGCTGGCGTTTCCCGAAGCGCGGGTGACGCCCACCGCGCAGCGCGCGAGCTGGGGCGAAATGATCGCGGCCGTGCAGCGCGCCTATCCGCAGTGGCGGCTGGAATCGGTGTCGGCCGCGCATGCCTCGCGTTTCGCCGCGCGTGCGGTGATGCGCCTGCCTGACGGCACGCGCCGCTTCGTCTGGGTGGACCCCTACAGCGGCCGGGTGACCGGCGACACGACCTGGTTCAATGCCCAGCGCATCCTGCGCAATACCCATCGCCATCTGATGCTGCCGCTCGAGATCGGCGTGCCCCTCGTCTCGGCACTGGCGCTGCCGTTGCTGCTCAGCCTGATCAGCAGTCTGTACATCTACAAGCGCTGGTGGCGCGGCTTCCTGACCTGGCCACGCCCCGACCGCCCGCGCCGGCTGTGGGGCGACGTGCACCGGCTGGCGGGTGTCTGGAGCCTGTGGTTCATCGCCCTGATCGCGCTGACCGGCGGCTGGTATCTGGTGGAATCGCTGGGCGGCGATGCCGCGCCCGCGGCGAAGATCGAACTGCCTGCGGCGGACGTACCCGACGCCCCCGCCGATGCGGCCGCGATCGATCGCGCGGTGGCGGCGCTCGCACGGCACTGGCCCGGGTTGCAGGTCCGTGGCCTGCACGAGGTCAGCGCACGCAGCTTGCGGATCGACGGCCAGGCCGAGGCCTGGCTGGTGCGCGACCGCGCCAACGCGGTCGGCGTCGACCTCGACCGCGATGGCTTCACCGGGCAGCGCGACGGCCGTGACATGGGGCCGCACCAGCGCATTTCCGAAATGGCCGATCCTCTGCACTTCGGCACCTTCGGCGGCTGGCCGGTGCGCTGGCTGTGGTGCGTATCGGGCGTGCTGCTGACCACGCTGTGCGTCACCGGCGTCCATCTCTACGGCCTGCGCGTCTCCGATGCGCTGCGCTCGCTCGCGCGCCGCCAGGGTCACACGCCTGTGCAGCGCCCTTGGCGCCAGGTGTGGGCGGGCATGGCGCGCTGGCGCTGGGTGTGGATCGCGCTGTTGGGCGTATGGGCGTGGCTGCTCGCCGCCGCGCTGCGGGCCGCCTAACGCGCGCGCGCGGCCTTCAGGTAGTGCGACAGCATGCCGACCCAGTGCTCGATGCGCTTGGTGAGCGGCATCGGGGCCTGGAACAGCAGCCAGCTGTAGGCGCGCAGCTCCCAGAACGTGGGTGCCGGCTTGGTACGGAACTCGGCCTTGGCCATGCGCAGCCAGCGCGGCGTGATGCCCGCCTGCCGGCGATAGAACTCCAGCATGCGTTCGCTGCCGACGACGTGCCGGTACACGCGCAGCGGCGACGGCCCGAAGGACTTGAGCGCGTTGCTGCCGTGTTCGCGGTGACCGACCAGGGGGTCGGACAGATACACCTTGTGCGCACCGAGGATGTCGGCGCCGTAGACGATGCAGTCGTCCGGACGCGACAGCCAGTCGGCGGCGCGCTCCGGCGGCAGGGCCAGCAGGCGCGCCATCAGCGCGCTGCGCAGGCTCAGCGCCGAGGTCGCCGCGCCCTGGAAGCGGTGGTAGTAGGCGTTGAGCAGGATCGACAGGCCCAGGTCGCGATCCGGGCCGGGCTTGAACATGGGTTTGTCGAGATCGCCGAACAGCTGCATGTTCGTGTAGACGAAATCGACCTCGGGCCGCGCGGCGTAGACGTCGACGATGCGCTGCAGGTAGTCGGGGTTCCAGCGGTCGTCGGAATCGAGCAACGCGACGATATCGCCGCGCGCCTGCGCGAATCCGGTGATCCAGGCCTGCAGCTGGCCGCCGTTGGCCTGCTCGATCAGCGTGATCCGCGGATGGTCGCCGTAGTGGCGGCGCAGCAGTTCGGGCGAGCCGTCGCGCGAGCCGTCGTCGACGATGATGATCTCCAGCGCCGGCTCGGTCTGCGCGAGCACCGACTCGATCGCCTCGACGACGAACGCGGCGTAGTTGTAGCTCGAGACGAGCACGCTGACGGTGGGGCGGACGGACGCGGTCATGGACATCGGGGCGACGCCGCGCATGCGGCGCCGGCATCATAACAACGCGTCCCGCCGTGCCCGGACGCCACGCGCGCGATCGGCGACAATCGCGGCATGTCGACGCCCGCACCCGCCACCGCCCCGCTGCCGATCTCCGGCGTCGTCATCACGAAGAACGAGGGTGACCGCATCGGCCGCTGCCTCGATTCGATGCGCGGCCTGTGCGCGGAGATCATCGTCGTGGATTCCGGCTCGACCGACGACACCGTCGCGGTCGCCACCGCCCACGGCGCGCGCGTCGTGCACCAGGACTGGCTGGGCTACGCGGCGCAGAAGACCTTCGCCAATACGCTGGCTGCGCACGCGTGGCTGCTGCTGCTCGACGCCGACGAATGGCTGGCGCCGGGCACCGAGACCAAGATCCGCGCCCTGTTCGCACAGGGCCGCGTCGAGACCGCCGACGCCTGGCTGCTGACCCGCCGCAACTGGTTCCTCGGCCATCGCCTGCGCGGGGGCGAGCCGATGGAGCGGCTGGTCCGCGCCGGCTGGCGCTACCTGCCGTCGCAGGTGCACGAACGGCCGGATCTCGCAGGCAAAACGATCGCGACGCTCGACGCCGACTTCGAGCACGACACCTCGCGCAGCCATGCCGAACACGTGGCCAAGCTGTCGAAGTACGCCGCGCTGTGGGCCGAGCAGCGGCGCGACGCGGGCAAACGTGCCAACGCGCTCGACGGCCCGCTGCACGCGGCCGCCTATCTGCTCAAGCAGTACCTGCTGCGCGGCGCGTTGCTCGACGGCGCGCCCGGCTGGCGCTTCCACAGGGCGCAGGCCGTTTACGTGCTGGAAAAATACCGTCGCCTGCGCGCGATGTCCTGAGCGATCAGCCTGCTCGAGGCATCCGTAGGAGCCCAGACCGCGCGCTGTGCGTCAGCTGGCCCCGCCCCGTCGACCGGCCGACGACGCAAACGCCGCGCGGAACGACCTGCGCGATCTGCGCGCGCACACCGCAGGAGCGCGCGTGCGCGCGAAGGGCCTCCCCGACGCCACATCATGCGCACGCGCGCGCTGCCCCTTGGCTCGCCCTCAGGCCCTCGGCCCGTGCACCAGTCCGTACTCGGTCCAGGTCAGGCGTCCGGCCTTCACCGCATCGCGTATAGCCTGGTTGGCGGCCTTCATCTCGGGCTTCACATAGCCACGCGCGTGATCGAGATGGATGCACACCGCCGAGAACCGGATCTGCTTGCCGGTGACGCCGGCATTGGCGAGCCGCTCGCCGAGTTCGAGATCCTCGCCGCCGTAACTCATGCGCTCGTCGAAGCCGTTGACACGCACGAGGTCGGCCTTCCAGCCCGAGGCGTTGTTGCCGGCCCAGCGCGGCGGTGTCGGCGTCGTCGCATTGAGCAGGCGCTCGCGCCAGCCCGGGCGCGCCCAGAGTTTCAATGAGCGCTTCTTGCGCGGCAGGCCCTGGGCCTTGAGCCAGTCGAGATCGGTGTGCAGGCCGCGCGCGATGACGTCCTCGTCGATCTTCAGGCTGACGTCCATCGGCAGCTTGCAATAGCCGCCCCCCAGATACCGCCCGGGCTCGCGCAGGCGCAGATGCTGGCTGACGAAATCCGCGCGCGGCACGCAGTCGCCGTCGGAGAAAATCAGATAGTCGCTGCGCGCCTGTTCGATGCCCCGGTTGAGGATGGTGCATTTGCGGAAGCCCGCATCCTCGTGCCAGACGTGGCGCACCGGGAACGGCAACGACGCCGCCATGCGCTCGAGCAGTGCGGCCAGGGCCGGGCCCGACCCGTCATCGGTCACGATGACCTCGAAGTCGGTGCGGTCCTGATGCGCATAGCCCCACAGGCACCGCTGCAGCCAGTCGGCGTTGTTGTAGGCGCTGATGATCAGGCTGGCGGCGGGCGTCGACATGGTCGTGATTCTACCCGCGCCCGCGGGGCGCCCCTATCGCGCGCGGACCAGGCGGGCGTAGAAAAAGCCGTCCATGCCGTCCTCGCCCGGCAGGCGCTGGTGACCGGCGCCGGTGTCACGGCCGAAGCGGGCATCGAGCGGTTCGAGCGCGAACGCAGGATGGCGCGCGAGGAAGGCCTCCACCTGCGCGGCGTTCTCACGCCGCAGGATCGAACACGTGGCATACAGCAGCACGCCGCCGGGTGCGAGCACCGTCGCCAGCGCATCGAGCAACTGCGCCTGCAGTGCGACCAGCGCATCGAGATCCTTCGGCCGGCGGTGCAGCAGCACGTCGGGCTGGCGGCGCACGATCCCGGTGGCCGAGCACGGCGCGTCCAGCAGCACGGCATCGAACGGCGCGCCGTCCCACCAGCGCGCGAGATCGAGCGCGTCGGCGGTGCGCACCCGGGCCTGCGCGCCGATGCCCAGGCGCGCGAAGGTCTGCTCGATGCGCGCGACACGCGGCGCGGCGATGTCGATCGCCAGCAGGCGCCGCGCGGGATCGCGTTCCAGCAGATGCGCGCTCTTGCCACCCGGCGCGGCGCAGGCGTCGAGCACGCGCGCGCCGGACGCGGGCCGCAGGGCGTCGGCCACGCGTTGCGCGGCGCCGTCCTGGATCGACACGTCACCGTCGGCGAAGCCCGGCAGCGCATCCACCGGCACCGGTGCGGCGAGGCGCAAGGCCTCGGGCATGGCGTCCGGCACCTCGGCCTGCAGGCCGGCCTGGACCAGTCGCGTGTAATAGGCATCGCGTGTGCCGCGCCGCGCGTTGACCCGCAGCCACTGCGGCGCCGCGGCGGCGCTGGCGGTGAGGATGGCGTCGGCATCGCGGGGCCAGTCGGCGCGCACTTCGGCGAGCAGCCACGCCGGCCACGCGGCCTCGGCGGATCCGGACGGCAGGCCGTCCTTCTGCGCCCGCCGCAGCAGCGCGTTCACCAGATTGGCCTGGTGTGCGCGGCCGAGCAGACGCGCCGCGTCCACGGTGGCGTTGAGCGCGGCGTGCGCCGGCAGGCCCATCGGATCGAGCTGGGCGAAGCCGGCGTAGAGCAGCGCGCGCAACGGCGCATCGCGCGCGCCGGGCGGCCGCGGCATCCAGCGCGACAGCGCGGCGGCATAGCGGCCGTGGTGCCGGATCGCGGCGAACGCCATCGCCTCGACCAGGGCGCGGTCGCGCACGTCGCCGATGCCGGCCAGCGCGGCTGCGAGTTCGGCCTTCAGCGAGCGCCCGTGATGCAGCACCGCGTCGATGACGCGTGCGGCGACCAGCCGGGCCTGTGCGCCGTGATCCACGTCAGGCGCCCGCGCTGCGCAGATCGCTGCGCGCGTTGAGGTAGTCGGCGACGTCGATCGCCCGGCCGCCGGCGCGCTGCACGCGCTGCAGCCGCAGTGCGCCGTCGCCACAGGCGACGTCGATCCCGTTGCGCCCGGCGAACAGCACCGTGCCCGGGGCCTGTCCGTGCGCCAGCGCCAGGGGGCTCGCGGCATGGATGCGCAGCCGCTCGCCGGCGACCTCGGCCTCGGCCACGGGCCAGGGGTCGAACGCGCGCACCGTATCGGCCAGTTCGCGCGCCGGCCGCGACCAGTCCAGACGCGCTTCGGCCTTCTCCAGCTTGCGCGCATAGGTGGCGCCGGCCTCGTCCTGGGGCTCGGCCAGCGGACGCATGCCGGCGCGCAGCAGGCCCAGACCGTCGGCCAGCACCTGTGCACCCATGCCGGCGAGGCGGTCGTGCAGCGTGCCGCCGGTATCCGTCGCCGTGATCGGCGTGGCCTCGCGCAGCAGCACCGGACCGGTGTCGAGCCCTTTCTCCATCTGCATCAGGCAGACGCCGGTCTGGGTATCACCGGCCTGGATGGCGCGCTGGATCGGCGCCGCGCCGCGCCAGCGCGGCAGCAGCGAGGCGTGGACGTTCCAGCAGCCGAACGTCGGGATGTCGAGCACCGCCTGCGGCAACAGCAGCCCGTAGGCGACGACGACCATCAGGTCCGGCGCCAGCGCACGCAACGCATCCTGCACGTCGGCCCCTTTCAGCGTTTCGGGCTGACGTACCGCGAGGCCGCGTTCCAGCGCGGCCTGCTTGACCGGCGAGGCGGTCAGTGCGCGGCCGCGGCCGGCGGGTCGATCGGGCTGGGTGTAGACCGCGACCACCTCGTTGCGCGCATCGGCAGCCAGCAGCGAGGGCACGGCGAACTCGGGCGTGCCGGCGAAGACGATTCTCATGGTGGGGATTCGGGATTCGGGATTGGGGATTCGAGAGAGCGGGCCGAGGCGAGCGGAGGGGTCCGGATGCGAGCCGTGGATCCGGGCACCAGCACCGCCGTTTCGAATCCCCAATCCCGAATCCCGAATCCCGGCCGCCTACTCCCGGTTCTTCCTCAACTTCTCGAGCTTCTTCAGCGCGCGGTCGCGCTTGAGCGGCGAGAGGTAGTCGATGAACAGCTTGCCGTCGAGGTGGTCCAGCTCGTGCTGCACGCAGGTCGCCAGCAGGCCGTCGACGCTCAGTTCGAACCGGGCGCCGTGCCGGTCGAAGGCCTCGACGACGATGCCGTCGGCGCGGGTCACATCGGCGAAGACGCCCGGAATCGACAGGCAGCCTTCGGTGTGCACCCGCAGGTCGGCCGAGCGCTCGCGGATCGTCGGGTTGACGAACACCAGCGGCTGGTCGCGGGTCTCGCTGACGTCGATCACCATGAAGCGCTCGAACACGTCCACCTGGGTGGACGCCAGGCCGATCCCGGGGGCCTCGTACATGGTCTGGAACATGTCGTCGAGCAGGCGCTGGAACGCGGGATCGGCGAAGCGTTCGGCGGCGACCGGGGCCGCGGTCCTGCGCAGGGCGGCGTCGGGATATTCGAGAATCGGAAGCAGGGACATGGCGTCGAACAGCGAAAGCGGTCACAGCCGTGAAGGCGGGGCGGCATTGTAGCGTGCCGCGTACTTGCGTCGGCGCGAGGGTTTCAGGCTATATTGCGCCGCTGCACGGGGAAAACTCTAAGGGGAGCAACAGGATGGCCGGCAGGCTTCAGCGCCTTTCAAGGTCGCTTCGCACGGTTTGCGCCGTCGCGCTGCTGACCGTCACCACATACGCGGCCGCGCAACAGATGCGCGGCGACCATCCCGAGACCTACGTCGTCGTCCGCGGGGACACGCTGTGGGGGATCGCCGGGCGGTTCCTCGACCGGCCCTGGCTGTGGCCCGAGATCTGGCAGGCCAATCCGCAGATCGCGAATCCGCATCTGATCTATCCGGGCGACGTCATCAGCCTGGCCTATCTCAATCGTGTGACCATGCAGCCCGGCCCGCGCGCGCCGACCGAGGCGCCGATCAACGCGATCTCGCTGTCGGACATCGAGCCGTTCCTGAAGAACCGCCGCGTGGTGTTCGATTTCGAGCAGCTGCCGTACGTGGTGTCGGCCGAGGACACGCGCCTGCGCGGCAGTGTCGACCGCGACATCTACGTCACCGGCCTCGAGGCCGCCCAGCCGGGCGAGCGCTATGCGGTGCAGCGCGCGGCGACCGAGTTCTACGGCGCCCGTCGCTCGCGTGACCTCGATTTCCGCGGCAAGCGCATTCCCGGTGAAAGCCACCTCTGGGGCCAGGTGACGCCGCGCCTGCGGGGCCAGGACGCGTTCCTCGGCTACGAAATGGTGCAGATGGGCGTGGCCACGGTGGTGCGCGGCCCGACGCCGGACAGCGCGATGACCACGCTGACGCTCGACAACGACGGCTTCGAAGCCCGTCCGGGCGACCGCCTGGTGCCGGTGAACCCGCAGCCCTACGACCTGCAGTTCTTCCCGCATCCGCCGAGCGCCGACGCGATCGCGGCCGACCCGCAGGTGCTGGCGGTGGCCGACGCCCTGATCACCGGCGGTCCGCGCGACGTCATCGCGATCTCGGCCGGTCACCAGAACGGTGTCGACAACGGCACGGTGTTCTCGGTGTGGCGCGAAGGCCCGCACGTCGTCGACCGCGTGCGTCATCCGAACACCTCGCGGATCACCGATGCGCCGAACGCCGGCAGCCGCCGCGAGCGCATGCCCGACGAGTACGCCGCGCACGCGATGGTGTTCCTGACCTTCGACTTCGTCAGCTACGCGCTGGTCATGGAAGGCACCAAGCCGGTGCAGACCGGCTACCGCCTCAAGCATCCGGACGCCCCGTACTGAGGGACGCGCGGCGACGTCGCGCACGCGGGACCTTCGAACACAACGGCGCCCTCGGGCGCCGTTTTCGTCTGCGGCCCGCGCCGGTCGCCGGGCTATTCCTACGCGGCCGGAGTCGCGACGCCGACTGTCCGGCCGCGTGCGCGCTCCCTAGCCTCGCCGGATGCCCGACCGATCCGATGCCACCCACCGCGCCCTGCTGACTTTGATCCACGCCGGCGGTGCCGCCGGCCCGCGCCGCGGCCTGCTGGAGACCACCCGCAGCCCGCAGGCGGCCCTGGACGCGGGTCCTGCGACCTGGCGCGCCGCCGGCCTCGACGACGCCCAGTGCGCCGCCCTGCGCGCACCGGACGCGGCCGTCGACCGCAGCCGGCACTGGCTCGAAGCCGGGCCGCGGCGTCACCTGATCGGCTGGCACGACCCGGACTATCCCGACCTGCTGCGTCGCGCGCCCAGTCCGCCGCTGGCGCTGTTCGTCGAGGGCGATCCGCTGCTGCTCTGGCAGCCCGGCATCGCCATCGTCGGCAGCCGGGCGCCGACGGCCGGCGGCCGCGACAACGCATCCCAGTTCGCCCGGCACTTCGCCTCGAACGGCCTGGCCGTCGTCAGCGGCCTGGCCAGCGGCATCGATGCGGCCGCACACGAGGCCACGCTCGGCATCGGCGGCGCCACGGTCGCGGTCCTGGGCAGCGGCATCGACATCCCCTACCCGCGCAGCAACACCCGCCTGCACGGCCGGCTGGCGGCCGAGGGCGCCGTGGTCAGCGAGTACCCGCCCGGCACGCCGGCCCGGCGCGAGCAGTTTCCCAGCCGGAATCGCATCGTCGCCGGCCTGACGCTGGGCACCCTCGTGGTCGAGGCCGCGTATCGCTCGGGCGCGCTGATCACCGCACGCCTGGCTGCCGAATCGGGCCGCGAGGTCTTCGCCATCCCGGGATCCATCCACAACCCGATGGCCCGGGGCTGCCACCGGCTGCTGCGCGAGGGCGCCCAGCTGGTGGAGGCGCCCGAGGAGGTGACCGCCGCCCTGGGCCCGCTCGCGGCATCGCTGGCCGGCGCCTTGCGCACCCGCCTCGGCGCCCCCATCCAGGACGCCGGCACGCCCGATTCCCCCAGCCCCCAGCCCGCCGCAGCCCCCGACCCCGACTACAACCGGTTGTGGAACGCCCTGGCTTTCGACCCAAGCAGTATGGACGACCTCGTGGCCCGTAGCGGATTGACGGTGGCCCGTGTGTCGGCCATGCTGCTGGTCATGGAGCTGGATGGACGTGTCGAAACCGCACACGGTCGGTATTGCCGCAAGTCCTGACACACCGCGCCCGAGGGCGCAGGCCGGGGGAAATGAAAGAAAGCATCCTGGATGTCCTGCTCTACCTGTTCGAACACTATTTCACCGAGGATGCGGATCTCGCGCGCGACCGGGATTCGCTCCAGAGCGGCCTGCTCCAGGCCGGTTTCAGCCCCGCCGAGGTCAGCAAGGCGTTCGACTGGCTGGATGCACTGGCCGACCAGCGTCCCGCCCTGCCCGCCGTGCGCGCCGACGGCCCGACCCGGATCTACGCCGGCCCGGAACTCGACCGTCTGGATGTCGAATGCCGGGGGTTCCTGCTGTTTCTCGAGCAGCACGGCGTGCTGGACGGCGACCAGCGCGAGCTGGTGCTCGACCGCGCGATGGCGCTCGACCAGGACGAGCTGGACCTCGACGACCTGAAATGGGTGGTGCTGATGGTGCTGTTCAACCAGCCCGGCAGCGAGGCGGCCTATGCGTGGATGGAAACCCAGATGTTCATCGACGAGCCCGAGCCGGTGCACTGAGCCGCCCGGACACCGCGAACGAACAGGCGCCTCGACGGCGCCTTTTTGTTGCGCGGCGTGCGTCGTTTCCCCTCCGAACCGCTAGGATGAATGGCAGGGGCCGCCGCGCATCCGCTCAACCGCATGCACGGCCGAGGACGGATCGGCAGGACAGGACATCCGATGACACAGTCGTGGTACTACGCCGCCGGGCCGCATCGGCACGGCCCGCTTTCGCGCGATGCGCTGGTGCGTGCGCATCAGCAGGGTGTGGTCCGCGCCGACACGCCCGTGTGGCGCGAGGGCCTGGGCGACTGGCGCCCGTTCGCCGCGGTGGCCGCCGGACTCGGCATCGCAGTCGCAGGCGCGCCGCCGCCGTTGCCCGGCAGCCCGGCCCTGCCTCCCGCGCGCCGCGGCCTGCACGGCGCCTGGGTTGCGGTGATCGTCCTCGCCGGTCTGGCGGTCGTGGCGGTGCCGCTGCTCGCGGTCCTGGCGGCGATCGCCATCCCGGCCTACAACGACTACACCCTGCGCAGCCGGATCGCCGTGGCGCTGGCGGCGGCCGAGCCGCTGAAGGCCGCGGTGGCGCAGTCGGTGGCGGAGGGCCACTGCCCCACGCCCGACGATGCGCCGCACGATGTTGGCGGCAGGTCTGCCGGCGACGTCGCCGCGGCCCTCGCCGCACTCCGTGCCGACCCCGCGATCGCTTCGGCCCGCGTGGCCCGCGATCCCGTGGCCGGCGACTGCGTCGTCCATCTGCGTTTCGGCGACCTCGGCGATGCGCGCATCGACGGCACCCGTCTGGCCCTGTCGATCATCGACCAGGGCGGTTGGCGCTGCCGGGGCGACGCGCCCGAACGCCTGATCCCCGCGTACTGCCGGCACTGACACGCCGCGCCCCGACCGATTTCCGCAACCGGATCCTCCCGATGACCGACTGGTACTACGCCGACGCCTTCAACGCCCGACAGGGGCCCGTCCCGTCCGACACGCTGCTGCGCCTGTACCGCGCCGGGCAGATCCAGGACACCTCCCTGGTATGGCGCGATGGCCTGGTCGACTGGCGTCCCTTGCGTGAGCTCGCCCACGAGCTGGAGGCCGCCGGCCCGGCCGTGCCGCCCCCGGAGGCGTGGTCGCTGGAACCGGCCGAACCCGCCGTCCCGCCGGTCGACGAGGCCGCCCCAGCGTCCGAGGGCGCCGATTCCTGGCGCCCGCTGACCGAACGCGACGCCGCCCCCGCGCCGGTCTTCGGCCACGCGGCGAGCTCGCCCTATGCGCCGCCGGTCGCGCCGGTCGAGCGTCCCGATCGCGTGGTCCACGGCGGCGACGTCGTCTACGCCGGGTTTCTGAAGCGCGTGGCGGCCTACGTCATCGACAGCCTGATCGTCGGCGTGGCGGGCACGCTGGTCGTCGGCCTGGTGGGCGGCGTGATCGGCGGCCTGCTGGCGGTGAGCGGGGCCTTCAGCGAGATGACCCTGGTGGTCATCCAGCTGGCGGCGAACCTGCTGTCGATCGTGCTCACGGCCGCCTACTACGCCTGGTTCCACGCCTCGCACTCGATGGCCACGCCGGGCAAGATGGCCGTGGGCATCAAGGTGGTCCGCCTGAACGGCGAGCGCATTTCGCTGGCGCGTGCGATCGGCCGCTATGTCGCGACGATCCTCAGCGGCCTGATCCTCGGTATCGGCTTCCTGATGGCCGCGTTCACCGATCGCAAGCAGGCCTTGCACGACATGATCTGCGACACGCTCGTGGTCGACAAATGGGCCTTCACCGCCACGCCGGAGCTGCAGCGCCGCGAGCTGGGCACGGTGACCGTGGTGGTGCTGGCGATCACCGGCGTACTGCTGGCGCTCGGCGTGCTGTTCGTGCTGGCGCTCGTCGGCTGGGCGGTCTCGCGCTGAACCGCGGCCGCGGGTGTTGCTTGACACGTTGCGCCGCCCGTGATTCCACTATAAAAGCAACCGACCGCCCGGGGCCTGTCCCCGGGCGTCGTCATCTTCACCTTATTGACGGGCGCGCCGGTCCTCGGCGCACCCCGGGACCTCGCCCGCCATGGCCAAGAACCTCCTCATCGTCGAGTCGCCCGCCAAGGCGAAGACGATCAACAAGTACCTCGGTGCCGATTTTCAGGTGCTCGCGTCCTACGGCCACGTCCGCGACCTGATTCCGAAGGAGGGCGCGGTGGATCCTGCGCACGGCTTCGCGATGCGCTACGACCTGATCGAGAAGAACGAGAAACACGTCGAAGCGATCGCCAAGGCCGCCAAGGCCGCCTCCGGCATCTATCTGGCGACCGACCCGGACCGCGAAGGCGAGGCGATCAGCTGGCACATCGCCGAAATCCTCAAGGAACGCGGCCTGCTCGAAGGCCGTGACCTGCAGCGCGTGGTGTTCACCGAGATCACCCCGCGGGCGATCAAGGAGGCGATGCAGAAGCCGCGTTCGATCGCCGGCGATCTGGTCGACGCCCAGCAGGCGCGCCGCGCACTGGACTACCTGGTCGGCTTCAACCTCTCGCCGGTGCTCTGGCGCAAGGTGCAGCGCGGCCTGTCGGCCGGTCGCGTGCAGTCGCCGGCGCTGCGCATGATCGTCGAGCGCGAGGAAGAGATCGAAGCCTTCGTCGCGCGCGAGTACTGGTCGATCGAGGCCGCCCTCGCCCATCCCTCGCAGCCGTTCAGCGCCCGCCTGACCAAGCTCGACGGGCAGAAGTTCGAACAGTTCACCGTCACCGACGGCGATACCGCCGAGGCCGCGCGTGCGCGCATCCAGGCCGCCGCCCAGGGCGCGCTGCACGTCACCGACGTCGGCGCCAAGGAGCGCAAGCGCCGCCCGGCCGCGCCGTTCACCACGTCCACGCTGCAGCAGGAAGGCGCGCGCAAGCTCGGCTTCACCACGCGCAAGACCATGCAGGTCGCGCAGAAGCTCTACGAGGGCGTGGCGATCGGCGACGAAGGCACGGTCGGCCTGATCACCTACATGCGTACCGACTCGGTGAGCCTGTCGCAGGATGCGCTGGGCGAGATCCGCGACGTCATCGCGCGCGACTACGGCACGTCCTCGCTGCCGGACCAGCCCAACGTCTATACCACCAAGTCCAAGAACGCGCAGGAAGCGCACGAAGCCGTGCGCCCCACCTCCGCGCTGCGCACGCCCGCGCAGGTCGCGCGCTTCCTCAGCGACGACGAGCGCCGCCTGTACGAGCTGATCTGGAAGCGCGCCGTCGCCTCGCAGATGATCCCGGCCACGCTCAATACGGTCTCCGTGGATCTGGCCGCCGGCAGCGAGCACAGCTTCCGCGCCAGCGGTACCACCGTCGTCGTGCCGGGCTTTCTGGCCGTGTACGAGGAAGGCAAGGACAGCAAGGGCAAGGACGACGAGGACGAGGGCCGCAAGCTGCCGCAGATGAAGCCCGGCGACCGCGTGCCGCTGGACCGCATCATCGCCGAGCAGCACTTCACCCAGCCGCCGCCGCGCTTCACCGAAGCGGCGCTGGTGAAGGCGCTCGAGGAATACGGCATCGGCCGCCCGTCGACCTACGCCTCGATCATCCAGACCCTGCTGTTCCGCAAGTACGTCGAGATGGAAGGCCGCAGCTTCCGCCCGAGCGACGTCGGCCGCGCGGTGTCGAAGTTCCTCTCCAGCCACTTCACGCGGTACGTCGATTACGACTTCACCGCCAAGCTCGAGGACGACCTCGATGCGGTCAGCCGCGGCGAGGAGGACTGGATTCCGCTGATGGAGAAGTTCTGGGGTCCGTTCAAGGAACTCGTCGACGACAAGTCCGAGTCGGTGGACCGCAACGAGGCCACCGGTGCGCGCGAGCTCGGCACCGACCCCAAGACCGGCAAGCCGGTCAGCGTGCGCCTCGGCCGGTTCGGACCGTACGCGGCAATCGGCAGCACCGCCGAGGACGCCGAGGACAAGCCCAAGTTCGCCTCGCTGCGGCCGGGCCAGAGCATGCACACGATCACCCTGGAGCAGGCGCTGGAACTGTTCCTGATGCCGCGCGCGCTCGGCACCGACAAGGGCGAGGACGTCAGCGTCGGCATCGGCCGCTTCGGCCCGTTCGCCAAGCGCGGCAGCACGTACGCCTCGCTGAAGAAGGAGGACGATCCGTACACGATCGATCTCGCGCGCGCGGTATTCCTGATCGAGGAGAAGGAAGAGATCGCGCGCAACCGGATCATCAAGGAATTCCCGGACAGCGACATCCAGGTGCTCAACGGGCGTTTCGGCCCGTACATCAGCGACGGCAAGCTCAACGGCAAGATCCCGAAGGATCGCGAGCCGGCGTCGCTGACGTTCGAGGAGGTGACCAAGCTGCTCGAGGAAACCGGCAAGCCGGTGCGCAAGGGCTTCGGCGCGAAGAAGGCGGCGGCCAAGAAGGTCGCGGCGAAGAAGGAACCCGCCGCGAAGAAGGTGGCCGCCAAGAAGGCCCCGGCCAAGAAGGCGGCCAAGAAGACCGCGAAGAAGGCGACGAAGAAGGTCGCCAAGAACGCCGTCGCGCCCGCCGCCGAGCCGGCGAAGCCGCTGTTGACCGCCGCCAAAGTCACGCCGGGCAAGAAGCGCGTGGTCAAGGCAGGCCGCGATGCGTCCGCCACGGACGACGCACCGTTCTGAGGCGCCGGCCTTGAGCGCACCGGTGCTCGACGCGATCACCGCCGCCGCGCTGCTCGGGCGCGGCGGCGTGATCGCCTATCCCACCGAGGGCGTGTGGGGTCTGGGTTGCGATCCCTTCGACCGCGACGCGGTGCTCCGCCTGCTCGACATCAAGCAACGCCCGGTCGACAAGGGCGTGATCCTGATCGCCGGCACGCTCGCGCAGCTCGATCCGATCATCGACTGGGCGTGTCTGCCCGCGCCTGCGCGTGCGCGCGTGACCGGCAGCTGGCCGGGTCCCAACACCTGGATCGTCCCCGCACGCGCGGACGTACCGGCGTGGATCACGGGCGCGCACACCCGCGTCGCGGTGCGGCTGAGTGCGCATGCCGACGTCGTGGCGCTGTGTGCGGCGTTCGGCGGCGCACTGGTCTCGACCAGCGCGAACCTCACCGGAGAACCTGCGGTCGCCGAGCGCGATGCACTCGACCCGCGCCTGCTTGCGCGCGTCGACGGTGTCCTCGACGGCCGGACCGGCGGCCGCACGGGACCGTCGACGATCCGCGATGCGCTGAGCGGCGCGCTGTTGCGGGCGTAGGCCGTCCGGCGTCGACTGTCTGCCCGGCGGGCGCGCGGTTTCCAGGCCATCCCGTGCCCGGTGCCGGCGCGTGCATGCGTGCGACCGGCCGGCGCTCCGCGCTCGCCGCATGCGGTTGCAGACGCAACTGAAATCCCTTCAAAAACCGGGTTGTCGCACTGCACAAACTATGCTCTAGTCGAAGGCCGGCGTGGATGCGTTGTCGCGATGCAAGGACCTTGGCGCTCCGATCCCCGCGCCAGCCATGCAGCTCTCGACGGATTGCGATGACGACGATGCGGGAACACCCGGATCGGGGCCTCTACGACCCCGCTGATGAACGCGACGCCTGCGGCTTCGGGCTCATTTCGACGATCGGCGGCGACGCCTCGCGCCGCATCGTCGACGGCGCGTTGCAGGCGCTGTCGCGCATGGCGCATCGTGGTGGCATCGCGGCCGACGGCCTCTCGGGCGACGGCTGCGGCGTGCTGCTGTACGCGGCCGATGCCTTCGTCGACACCCTGGCCGCCGAGGCCGGATTCGAGTTCGTCGGCGCGCGACGCGCGGCGGGCATGGTGTTCCTGCCGCACGACGCCGAGGCCGCAGCGCAGTGCCGCGCGGCCCTCTCCGCGCGGCTGCGGGACGTCGACGTCCATGTCGCCGGCTGGCGCGAGGTGCCGACCGACGATGCGGCGCTGGGCGCGCTGGCGCGCAGCTCGATGCCCCGCATCGAACAGGTCTTCGTCACCGCCGACGGCGACGACGTCCCGGCGTTCGAACGCGCGCTGTACCTGGCCCGGCGCCGCGCCGAGGTCGATCTGCGCGCACACGCGGCGTTCTACGTCGTCGGCCTCACCCCCGGCCTGCTCGGCTACAAGGGCATGGTGCTGCCGGGGCACCTGACCCAGCTGTTCCCTGACCTCGCCCGCGACGATCTCGCGGCCAAGACCGTGGTCTTCCACCAGCGGTTCTCGACCAACACGCTGCCGCGCTGGACACTGGCGCATCCGTTCCGGCGCCTGGCGCACAACGGCGAGATCAACAGCATCGAGGGCAACCGGCGCTGGGCCCAGGCACGCCGCGGCGTGTGGGCGTCGCCCAAGCTGGACATCTCCGAGTTCGACGAAACCGTGACCATGCACGGCTCGGACTCGCAGACGCTCGACAACATGCTCGAGTGGATGCTGCTCGGTGGCATGGACCTGCTGCAGGCGATGCGCATCCTGATGCCGCCGGCCACGCAGTCGCTGGAATACAAGGACGCCGACCTCGCCGCGTTCTACGAGTACTACGCGATCAATTCCGAGCCGTGGGACGGGCCGGCCGGCGTGGTGATGTGCGACGGCCGCCATGCCGCGTGCACGCTCGACCGCAACGGCCTGCGCCCGGCGCGCTGGACGCTGTCGCGCGACGGCGTGTTCGTCATCGCCTCGGAGACGGGCATCTGGGACATCGCGCCCGAGCGCGTCCAGGCCAAGGGCAAGCTCGGCCCCGGCGAGATGATCGCGATCGATCTGACCACAGGCACCCTGCTCGACAACGACGCGATCGATGCGGTCAACCGCGCGCGCGCGCCGTACAAGCAGTGGCTCAAGCGCGGCATGAGCTATCTGCACACCGAACTGATCGATCCCGCGCTCGCTGCCGAGCCCTTCGCGCCCGATACCCTGCTCGCGTTCCAGAAGCTGTTCCAGCTCACCCGCGAGGAACAGGAATCGGTGCTGCGGCCACTGGCCGAGACCGAGCAGGAGGGCATCGGTTCGATGGGCGACGATGTGCCGATGGCGGCGATCAGCCAGCGCGTGCGGCCGCTCTACGACTGCTTCCGCCAGGCCTTCGCCCAGGTCACCAATCCGCCGATCGATCCGCTGCGCGAAGGCGCGGTCATGACGCTGTCCACGCAGATCGGCCGCGAGGGCAACATCTTTCTCGACTGCGCGGACAACGTGCACCACGTGCTGCTGAACTCGCCGGTGCTCTCGCAGCGCAAGCTGCGGCAGTTGCTGGCGCTGCCGCGCTTCGCCGATGCCAACCGCCTGCTGCATCTGTACTTCGACGCCGAGACCGAAACCCTCGAAGGTGCGCTGCGCCGCCTCTGCGCCGAGGCCGAGGCGGCGACGCGTGCGGGCGTCGAAATCCTGCTGCTCAGCGACCGCTACCCCAAGCGCGGCATGGTGCCCGTGCACGCGCTGCTGGCGACCGGCGCGATCCACCTGCATCTGGTGCGCGCGGGCCTGCGCTGCGACGTGAACCTGCTGATCGAAACCGGCACCGCGCGCGATCCGCATCACTTCGCGTGCCTGATCGGCTTCGGCGCCACCGCCGTGTATCCGTATCTCGCATTCCAGACCCTGCACGCGCTGGGGCGCCGCGGCGTGCTCGCGACCAAGGTCGGCAACGAGCATCTGCAGCTCGGCCGCAGCTACCGCCGCGGCATCCGCAAGGGGCTGCTGAAGATCATGTCCAAGATGGGCATCGGCAGCATCGCCAGCTATCGCGGCGCGCAGCTGTTCGAGATCGTCGGTCTCGCGCCGGAAGTCGTCGACCTGTGCTTCGAAGCGACGCCGTCGCGCATCGGCGGCGCCGGCTTCGCGCGGCTCGAGGCCGACGCCCGCCATCTCGCCGAGCAGGGCTGGGACGACACCGCCCTGCCCGAGCCCGGCGGCCTGCTGCACTACGTGCACGGCGGCGAGTACCACCAGTTCAATCCGGACGTGGTGACCTCGCTGCAGCGCGCGGTGCTGACCGGCGAGCGCAGCGACTGGAAGCGCTACTCGGAGTTCGTCGATGCCCGCCCGCCGGCCGCGCTGCGTGATCTGCTGCGTCCGAAGGCCGCCGCGGTGCCGGTTCCACTCGACGAGGTGGAACCGGTGGCGGCGATCGTGCGCCGTTTCGACTCCGCCGCGATGAGCCTCGGCGCGCTGTCGCCCGAGGCGCACGAGGCGCTGGCGATCGCGATGAACCGTCTGGGCGGCCGCAGCAATTCCGGCGAAGGCGGCGAGGATCCCGAGCGCTACGGCAGCGAGCGCCGCAGCAAGATCAAGCAGATCGCCTCGGGTCGTTTCGGCGTGACGCCCGAGTACCTGATCAACGCCGAAGTCCTGCAGATCAAGATCGCGCAGGGCGCCAAGCCCGGCGAAGGCGGCCAGCTGCCCGGCAGCAAGGTCAATCCGCTGATCGCGCGCCTGCGCTATGCCAAGCCCGGCATCGGCCTGATCTCGCCGCCGCCGCACCACGACATCTATTCGATCGAGGATCTGGCGCAGCTGATCTTCGACCTGCGCCAGGTCAATCCCGAGGCGTTGATCTCGGTGAAGCTGGTCAGCCATGCGGGCGTCGGCACGATCGCCGCCGGCGTGGTCAAGGCCGGCGCCGACCTGATCACGATCTCGGGCCACGACGGCGGCACCGGCGCCAGCCCGCTCGGGTCGATCCGCTACGCCGGTGCGCCGTGGGAACTCGGCCTGTCGGAAGCGCGCCAGGCGCTGCAGTACAACGACATGCGCGGTCAGGTGCTGCTGCAGACCGACGGCGGCCTGAAGACCGGCCTGGACGTCATCAAGGCGGCGATGCTCGGCGCCGACACCTTCGGCTTCGGCACCGCGCCGATGATCGCGCTGGGCTGCAAGTACCTGCGCATCTGCCATCTCAACAACTGCGCCACCGGCGTGGCCACGCAGGACGAGCGCCTGCGCGCGAACCACTACACGGGTCTGCCCGAGCGCGTGGAGACCTTCTTCCGCAACGTCGCCGAGGACGTGCGCGAACATCTGGCCGCGCTCGGCGTGCGTTCGCTCGGCGAGATCACCGGCCGCACCGATCTGCTCGAACAGCACCTGCGCCACACCCGCGACGCGGTCGACGTCGATCTGGCCATGCTGCTGCGCCGCGACCCGGACAAGCCGCTGGCCTGGTGCGGTGCGCCGGCGCTGCAGGCGCCGCCCGATGGCCTGGCCGCGGCACTGGAGGCGCGCGTGTCGAAGGCGATCGAACGCGGCGAAGGCGGCACGTTCGACTTCGACATCCGCAACACCGACCGCAGCATCGGCACGCGCCTGTCGGGCCTGATCGCACGGCAGCACGGCAATACCGGCATGAGTGACCGGCCGGTCACCCTGAACCTGCGCGGCACCGCCGGCCAGAGCCTCGGCGCATTCAACGCCGGCGGCCTGCACATCGATCTCGAAGGCGACGCCAACGATTATGTCGGCAAGGGCATGGCCGGAGGCCGCATCGTGCTGCGTCCACCCGCCGGCAGCGTGTTCGAATCGCGCGAGACGCCGATCCTCGGCAACACCTGTCTCTACGGCGCCACCGGCGGCGAGCTCTACGCCGCCGGCCGCGCGGGCGAGCGCTTCGGCGTGCGCAACTCGGGCGCGGTCGCGGTCGTCGAAGGCGCGGGCGATCACTGCTGCGAGTACATGACCGGCGGCGCGGTCGCGGTGCTGGGCCGCATCGGCCTGAATTTCGGCGCCGGCTTCACCGGCGGCATCGCCTACGTGCTCGATCTCGACCGTGATTTCGTCGACCGCTACAACCACGAGCTCATCGACATCCTGCGCGTCACGCCCGAGGCCTTCGACAACTACCGCTCGCACCTGCGCGATCTGATCGAGACCCATGCCCGTCTCACCGGCAGCGCCTGGAGCGCCCGCCTGCTCGACGAGTTCCGCGATTTCGTCGGCAAGTTCTGGCTGGTCAAGCCCAAGGCCGCGAGCCTGGAAGCGCTGGCCGAGGATCTGAGGCGGGCGGCGTGAAAGCGGTGATTGGTGGATTCGTGACTGGTGATTCGGAACAGCGGTCTGTCGCAGGCTTTCCGATCTCCCGGTGTTCGCCGATTCGCGCCGCGCAACACGCGGCCAGTGGAGGCACAACTGCGTTTTCGAATCACGAATCACCAATTACGAATCACCGCTCCCTGATCACGAATCACGGCTCATGACCAAACGCGACGTCTTCCGCTTCCTCAACGAGCCACGCGCGATGCCGGGCAAGGTGCCGCTCGCGCTGCGCACCAACGGCGACTGGAACGAACTCTACGGCCGCTTCGAGGACCGCGAGGCGGCGCGCCAGGCGGACCGCTGTCTCGACTGCGGCAATCCGTATTGCGAAGCCAAGTGCCCGGTGCACAACTACATTCCGAACTGGCTGAAGCTGGTGCAGGAGGGCCGCCTGCTCGAGGCCGCGGCCCTGTGTCACGAGACCAACCCGCTGCCCGAGATGTGCGGCCGCGTGTGCCCGCAGGACCGGCTGTGCGAAGGCGCGTGCACGCTCGACGACGGCTTCGGTGCGGTGACCATCGGTGCGGTCGAGAAGTACATCGTCGACACCGCCTTCGCCCAGGGCTGGCGGCCCGACCTGTCCAAGGTCGTGCCGACGGGGCAGCGCGTGGCGGTGATCGGCGCCGGACCGGCCGGTCTCGCGTGCGCGGACCGCCTGGTGCGCGCCGGGATCGGCGCCGTGGTGTTCGACCGCTACGAACAGATCGGCGGGCTGCTGCAGTTCGGCATTCCCAGCTTCAAGCTCGACAAGTCGGTGATCGCCACGCGCCGCGCGGTGCTCGAAGGCATGGGTGTGGAGTTCCGGCTCGGCGTCGAGGTCGGCCGCGACGTCGAACTCGCCGCGCTGCTGGCCGAGTTCGACGCCGTGTTCGTCGGCACCGGCGCCTATCGCTACACCGACGGCGGCCTGCCCGGCCAGGACCTGCCGGGTGTGCTGCCCGCCCTGCCGTTCCTCGTGCACAACGGCCGCATCGTCACCGGCGGCGACACCTGGGGCCGGCCGATCGCCGGCTGGGAAACCACACTGGCGTTGCCGGCGCTCGAGGGGCGGCACGTCGTCGTGCTCGGCGGCGGCGACACCGGCATGGACTGCGTCCGCTCGGCCGTGCGCCTGGGCGCGGCCAGCGTGACGTGCGCCTACCGCCGCGACGAGGCCAACATGCCGGGCTCGGCACGTGAGGTCGGCAATGCACGCGAGGAAGGCGTGCGCTTCCTGTTCAACCGCCAGCCGCTGGCGATCGAGTCCGATGCGACGGGCCGTGTCGCGGGCGTGCGCGTCGCGCAGACGCGGCTCGGCCCGCCCGACGCGAACGGCCGCCAGCGCGCCGAGCCCGTCGAGGGCAGCGAATCGCGGATCGACGCGGACGTGGTGATCATCGCCTTCGGCTTTTCGCCGGTGCTGCCGGACTGGCTGGCCGCGCACGACGTCGCCGAGCAGGGCAACGGGCGCATCCGGGTCGGCGGGGAACGCCGCCTGCCCTACCAGACCGCGCATCCGAAGGTGTTCGCCGGCGGGGATGCGGTGCGCGGCGCGGACCTGGTGGTGACCGCGGTGCAGGAAGGCCGCGACGCGGCGGCCAGCATCGCGCGGATGCTGCGCCGCGCCGACGCGACACGCGGCTCCGCGCTCGACGCGGCCTGAACCGCACCGCCTGAACCGACCGTTCGCGGGCGCGGGCCGGATTTCCCTCGGCCGGCCAGCCATTGCATGATGGCGGCATGCGCCTGCTCACGATTTCCGCCCTCGCCCTGATGCTCGTACCGGCACTCGCGGCCGGCGCGCAGGCCCAGGACGATGTCCGTGTCTACCGTTGCACCGACGAGCGCGGCCGGGTCGCGCTGCGGGATTCGCCCTGCGACGGTGGCCAGCGCCAGGAAGTGCGCACCATGCTGCGCCCCGTCGACGGCACCCCGATCGAGCGTCCGGCGCCGCCACCGCCGGCGGCTGTCCCTCCGCCCGCCCCGCAGATCATCGTGGTCAATGCGCCACAACCGATGTACCGCTGCATCCGGCCGGACGGCAGCAGCTACACCAGCGATTCCTCGGAAGGCAATCCGCGCTGGGTCCCGTTGTGGACGCTGGGCTACGGCCCGCCCCGCGGGCGCCCGCCGCACACCGGTCGCCCGCCCGACTACGGCGGTGGGGGCCGGCCTCCACGGGCCGCGGTCGGCTATGGCGGAGCGGGCACCTGGGTGCGGGACGAGTGCCGGCCGATGCCGCAGGCCGAGGTCTGCCGCCTGATCACCGAGCGCCGGGAGGCGATCCGCCAGCGGTTCTTCAACGCGCAGCCCACCGAGCGCGCCGAACTGAGCCGCGAGGAGCGCGCGATCGATGCGCGCCTGGCCCAGGACTGCCGGCGATGATCCGGGCATGGCCCCCGACGGCGCTCGGGCTTGCACTCACCCTGACGGCCCTGCTCGCCGCGCCGCTGCCGGCGCGCACGGAGCCAACGGTGATCTACCGCTGCACCGCGCCCGACGGCGAGGTGACGTTCCAGAACGGCACGCCGTGCGCCGCCGGCCACCAGCAGCAGCGCCGGGTCATCGACATCGCCGCGCCGCTGCCGGCCTTCGTGCCGGCGCCCGCCGCGCCCGCGCGCGCGCCGGCCGTGCCCCTGATCTCGAGCCTGCCCGCGGCGACCGTCGCGAAGGCGGACACCCAGCGCGACGCTGGGCCCAAACCGCCGCCGCCCGCGCTCTACAGCTGCCGGGTGTACGACAACAGCACCTACTGGCGCGAGGACGACACGCCGCCGGCGCGCTGCCGTCCGCTGCAGACCGTCGGCATCGGCGGCGTGCCGGGCCTGGGCGCGGGCCAGGCCTGCGAGCGCCACGAGGATGTCTGCACGCCGGTGCCGGACGGGGACCTGTGCCGCAGCTGGGACGCGCGCGTGCGCGAGGCCGAATTCCGCTGGCGCTTCGGCGACGACGGCGCACGCGAATCCGCGCGCATCGAGTACGAACGCCTGTTCACGCAGTTGCAGGACAGCGCCTGCGCGCCCTGACTGCCGCTCAGAGCCAGCGCCGCACCGCGCGCATGTAGGCGGTGTACTCGGCGCCGAAGCGTGCCTGCAGCCGCGCTTCCTCGAACGGGATGATCGCGTACTGCAGCGCCAGCACCGGCAGCGGCAACAGCACCAGCGCCCACGGCAGATCGAGCATCAGCGCCAGCCCTACGTACGCCATCACCTGGCTGACGTAGATCGGATTGCGGGTCAGCCGGAACGGACCGGCGAGGATCAGCCGCGCCGGCGTGTGCGCAGGGATGATCGTGGTGCGCCGGCGCACGAACAGCGCGAACGAGCACAGCGCCAGCACCAGCGACGTATTGGCCAGCACCGTGCCCACGAGCTGCAGGGCCGGGCGCACCGTCTCGGCCGGCAACGGCAGGCCGAGCGCGTGCTGCAGGCCGGCGCCGACGAGAAAGGCGAGCACGCACTGCACCGGCGACGTGCTGCGGACCAGGAACGGCGCGCGCGGCGCGGCCGAGGCGGCGTCAGAAACCATGGCGCAGGAACCCGCCGTCGACGGCGATGCATTCGCCGGTGATGTAGGCCGCCGCGGGCAGGCACAGGAACGCGACCGCGGCTGCGACGTCTTCAGGCTCGCCGATCCGCCCCATCGGCGTGCGCAGCAGCACCTCGTCGAGATAGTCGGGATCGGCCAGCGGCTCGGACGTGCGGCGGGTGCGGATGTACCAGGGCGCGACCGCGTTGACGCGCACGCCGTCCTCGGCCCACTCGACCGCGAGATTGCGGGTCATCTGGTGCAGCGCGGCCTTGCTCATGCCGTAGGCGGCCCCGGTGCGCACGTGGGTCAGGCCCGAGACGCTGCCGACGTTGACCACGCTGGAGGTCGCATGCTGGGCCAGCAGCGGATGTGCGTACCGGGTGAGTTCGAACGCGCTGAAGACGTTGACCTCGAAGATCTCGCGCCACTCGTCCTCGGTGTAGTCGGTCGCGGCGCGCTGGGCGTTGCCGCCGGCGTTGTTGACCAGGATGTTCAATCCGTCGCCCTGGTCCTCGACCCAGTCGAGGATCTCCCGGCGCTGGTCCTCGTCGACGACGTCGGCGATCAGCGCGCGCACGTCGCCGTCCGGGCGCTCGTCGAGCAGTTCGTCGCGGGTCGCCTCGAGCGCATCGCCATTGCGGCCGACGATCAGCACGGTGGCGCCGAAACCCAGCAGCTCACGCGCGATCGCGCGACCGATCCCGGCACTGCCGCCGGTCACCAGTGCCAGTTGCCCGTCCAGGCGCCAGCGGTTCGGATCCATCGAATTTCCCCGGATTACGTCGGCGTTAGGATAGCGCCGAGCCTGTCCGCTGGAGTGCCTCATGCCCCTGCCCCGCCTGTTGCCGCGTGTCCGCCGCGCGTGTGCGGCGGCCGCGTTCGTGCTGTTCGCCGGCGCCGCGTGCACGCCGCCGCCGGATGCACCGACCGAAAAACCCGTGGAGCCGCAATCGACGCAGCTGCGCGACGCGATCCGCGAACCGCTCGACACCGCGCGCGACGCCCAGCGCACGCTGGACGACAACGCCGCGCGCCAGCGCCGGGCGATCGAGGACGCCGGCGGCTGAGACGCGCCGGCGCGGCGGCTCACCAGTCCGTCGGTGCGTAGTCCTTGAGGAACTGGCCCCAGACATGGGTGCCGGTGTTGATGCCGTCGATGATCGGATCGACGATGCGCGCCGCGCCGTCGACGATGTCGAGCGGCGGATGGAAGCGCTCCTCGACGATCTTGCGCGCGGCGATCTCCACCGGATCCTCGTCGGTCACCCAGCCGGTGTCGACCGCGTTCATGTGGATGCCGTCGCCGTGGTAATCGGCGGCGGAGGTGCGCGTCATCATGTTCAGCGCGGCCTTGGCCATGTTGGTGTGCGGGTGTTTGGTGGTCTTGAAGTTGCGGTAGAACTGCCCCTCGACCGCAGAGACGTTGACGATGTGCTTGTCGCGCTCCGACGTCCGCGTCATCAGCGTCTTCAGGCGCGCATTGATGATGAACGGGGCCACCGCGTTGACCAGCTGCGTCTCCAGCAGTTCGACCGCCGGCACCTCGTCCATCTGCAGGCGCCACGAGTTGCGGCCGCGCAGATCCACCTGCTGCAGGTCCTTGTCGACCCGGCCTTCGGGAAACAGATGCGCCTGGCCGACCAGTTCATCGGCGAGCAACGGCACCTGCGACAGTTCCGCGGCGCGCGCCAGACCGGCGCGGCCCGCGCTGCGCTCGACCAGCGACTGGCTGCCGCCGGGCAGCAGATCGGCCGCGCGCAGGCCCTCGTAGCCGCCGACGAGCTTGCGCACGTGCTCGGGCAGCGTGTGCAGGGCGGCGGTTTCACCGGCCATCATGTGCGCGTAGAACGCGGGCGGCCGACGCACGGTCTGGCAGGCGTTGTTGACGATGAAGTCGAGCCGGTCGCGCGTGGCGACGAGCTCGGCGCAGAACGCTTCGACGCTCGGCGTGTGACGCAGATCGAGGCCGAAGACCTCCAGCCGGTGGCCCCAGTCGGCGAAGTCCGGCTCCTGCGCGTAGCGCTGCGCGGAATCGCGCGGGAAGCGCGTGGTGACGATCAGCGCGCACCCCGCGCGCAGCAGCTTCAGACCGGCCTGGTAGCCGATCTTGACCCGGCCGCCGGTCAGCAGCGCGACGCGGCCGCTGAGATCGGCGGTCTCGGTGCGCTTGCGGAAATTGAAGTCCGCGCATGTCGGGCACAGCTGGTCGTAGAAGTGATGGATCTGCGTGTACTTCTGCTTGCAGACGTAGCAGTGCAGCAGCTCCGGTGATTCCGCGAAGCGCGGCGCCTCGGGGGCGGCATTGCGCGGATCGTGCTGGCCGGGCGGCTGCGGCGGGAAGTAGTTCGGCGTGGTGAACACCGGTTTGCTGCGCAGTACGCGGATACCGGTCTGGTCGAGCAGGGCCTCGGTGCGCCGCGCCTTCTCGCGGTTGGCCTCGCGCAGCGCCTGCTTGGCCTGCTTGCGGCGCGCGCGCGGCTCGGGATGGTGGACGAGAGCGACGGCCTGCAGCAGGCGGATGCGCTCGTCCTCCGGCAGGCCGTCGAGCACGCTGCGGTCGTCGCGGATCGCCTCGAGCAGTTCGAGCGCGATGCGTGCGCGCTGCAGCAGGGCGTCGTCGGCGTCGGAGGCCGGGGGCGGTGCGGAGGTCGAATTCAAGAGCGTGTCCGTGGGCGTGCGCGACACCTCGGACGCGGGGCGCCGGTGTCGTGCGGGAAGCGTGCGGTGCATCGGCGGGTCGGCCGTCGCGGGCGTGGGGCGGTCGCGATACCGGCGCGGGGGCGCCCGGTGCGTGACCATGCCGGGATCGGAGGAATCCGCGACCGGGGCATTTTCGCCGATCGGCGGGGGCCGTGCCATCGGGGGGCTTGTGGACAACGGCCGGGCACACCGACGCCCACGGGTTGCAGGCCCCCGATGGGCGGGATGGGCCGCTCGGCGCGCCCCCCCCGGCTGTTGAATCGCGCGGAGACGACGGATGCCTGGAAGATTTCGAGAAGCGCCGATGGCGAGGACGCCGCTCCTCATCCCGGCGCTCGCCGCGATCCAGCGCGCGGTGCAGCCGGACGCAGGCGTGGAACGCGTCGAAAACGAAGGGCGCTTTCAGGACGCGCCGGGCCACCGCCGTCATCCCTGCGTAGCCGGGGTCCACGGACCTCGGCTGCGCCGGGAGCAGCGTCCCGGGATGACCGGAGGTTCGTCCGGCACAAGCGCCGCCTCCGCGGCAACGACGACTTCGAAGATCCGGCGTGCGTCTGGAAGCCTAAGGCTTCGGCAGAACGCAAAACGCGGTTCGCCGGAAGTGGCCCTAGCGCGCCACCGGCCGATACACGATGAAGATCACCAAGTCCTCGTCGCCGATCTGCGCCAGCGCATGGCGGTCGCCGCTGCGGGTGAGGATGGCGTCGCCCGGGCCGACCTCGCGCACGGTGTCGTTCAGGGTCAGCCGGCCGCGGCCGGAGAGCACGTAATAGATCTCGTCCTTGTCGTTGACGTGGTCACCGATGGTCGCGCCGCGGTGGAACGCGCGCTTGCGGAAGACCAGGTCGAAGCCGGTGGCGTCGGCGAAGAACGGATAGGCCGTCGTCGTGCCCAGACCCGCGTGCGGGCCCGGCTGTTCGATCGCGATGTCGCGCTCCTGCACGACCACCGACGGCGACACGGGGGCTGCCGCCGGCGCAGGCAGGGCATTGCATTCGCCCGCCGTCACGGGTGCCACAGGCGCCGCGGCATCGATCTCGCGCCAGCCGGCCGCGACCAGGCAGGCCACGGCGTTGGCGCCGGCGTCGCTGAAATGGGTGCCGTCGGCCTTGCCCTGGGTGAACATGAAATAGGCCTTGGCTCCGTCTTCGCCATGCGCGCGGATCCAGTCGCTGGACAGCGCGTCGAGATCGATCAGCGCGACGCCCTCGCGTGTCGCCAGGTCCTGCATCGCCAGCGTGTAGCGCCCGTGCGTGTCGACCAGTGAACGGAAGTCGTAGAGCAGCCGGGCGACCGGGGTGATCAGGATCGGCGTGGCGCCGCTTGCGCGCGCGACTTCGATGTAGCGCTGGAGAAAGCGCGGATAGTCGGTGGCCGGATCGGCATAGCGCGTGGCGTCCTCGCGCTTGGCGTCGTTGTGGCCGAACTGGATCAGCAGCACGTCGCCCGCGCGGATCTCGCGGGCGATCGCGTCGAGCCGGCCTTCGTCGATGAAGCTGCGCGTGCTGCGCCCGCCCGCGGCGTGGTTGCGGACCTCCCAGCCCTCGGCGGTCCAGTCCGGAAACTTCTGGCCCCAGCCGGCCTGTGGTGCGCGCTCGGCGCCGTAGGTCGCGGCGGTGGAATCGCCGGCGATGAAGATGCGATGCGGCGCCGACGACGCCGCGGATGCAATACCCGCGACACCCAGGAGCAGCAGCGACAACAGATGGTGCTTCATGCGGGCGCTCCGCCGGAATCCGGGTGGACACCGCAGGTCGCCGCACCCGGCGGCGACCTGCGTCGTGCAACGGTTCGCGCCGGGCTTACTTGCCCAGCACGCGCTTGACGTAGGCGACGATGGCCTCGTCCTGGGCGTTGTCGAAGAACGCCTTCTGGAAGCGCTCGCCGCCGACGGCCTGCTTCACCAGCTCCTGGTCGATCGCCTTGAGGCCTTCGACGAAGTCCTTCGATGCGCCCTTCTTGACGTCGGCCAGGATGCCGGCGTTGGTCATCTGCGATTCCTTGCGCTCGGCCGGGTAGCCCTGGCCGCGCTCGCCGTCGAACGCTTTCTCGAAGATGTAGCGGATGTTGATTTCCGCGCCCCAGCCGTAGCCCTTGGCGAACGGCAGGGCCAGCGCGTTGCCGTTGTTGACCTGCGCGAACAGGAAGGCGTCGGTCGGCTCGATGCAGTAGCCGCAGTACACGCCCGGCCAGGCGTTGAGCGACATCATCGCGCCCTGGCCCGTGCCACAACCGGCGACGACGAAATCGACCGCCTTCGAGTTGAGCAGCAGCGCAGCGCAGATGCCGAGGTGGATGTAGGTCAGGCGATGGTCGTTGTCGCCGTCCATGCCGACGTTGTAGACGGTATGGCCGCGCTCGGCGGCGACGGTCTCGAGCTGCTCCAGCACCACCGGGTTCTTGGCGGCCTGGCTGAATTCCTGCATCAGTGCGATTTTCATGACGACTCTCTTGGTTCGATTGGAAACGATGGATGCGCCCGCGGGCATGGGGTGCGTGCCTGCGCGCGTGGTCGCGCCCGGAGGCGCTTCAGGCGATGGAACGACGGGCGATCAACGCGCCAGCCAGCCGCCGTCGACCGGGATCACCGCGCCGTTGACGTAGTCCGACGCGCGGCTGGCGAGGAACACCGCGGTGCCGCCCAGATCCGACGGCTCGCCCCAGCGCGCGGCCGGAATGCGGTCGAGAATGGCCTTGTTGCGGTCCGCATCGGCACGCAGCTGCGCGGTGTTGTCGGTGGCCATGTAGCCCGGCGCGATGGCGTTGATGTTGACGCCCTTGCTGGCCCATTCGTTGGCCAGCAGGCGGGTGATGCCGGCGATGCCGGACTTGCTGGCGGTGTACGACGGCACACGGATGCCGCCCTGGAACGAGAGCATCGAGGCGATGTTGATGATCTTGCCGCCGCCCTGGGCGATGAAATGCCGGCCGGCCGCCTGCGACATGAAGAACGCGGACTTGATGTTGACGTTCATCACGTCGTCCCAGTCCTTCTCGCTGAAATCCACCGCATCCGCGCGGCGGATCAGCCCGGCGTTGTTGACCAGGATGTCGAAACCGCCGAGACCGTCGAGCGTCTCCTTCACCACGCGCTCGATCGGCTCGACGCTGATCAGGTTGGCCTCGATCGCGACGAAACGGCGGCCCAGCGCTTCCACCTTGGCCTGGGTGTCGGTGGGGGCCTGGATGCCGGCGGCGGCGATGTCGGCGCCGGCTTCCGCCAGCGCCAGCGCGATGCCCTGCCCCAGGCCGGTGTTGGCACCGGTCACCAGCGCGACCTTGCCCTTGAGGCTGAACGGATTCGTCATTGCATTGCTCCTGTTGCGATGCGTGGGGTGGCCGGTGCGGCCGTTACTTGAGCTGGCAGATGTCCAGCACCTGCATGTCGGTGTAATCGAGGTTCTCGCCGCCCATTGCCCAGATGAAGGCGTAGTGGGACGTGCCGGCGCCCATGTGGATCGACCAGGGCGGCGAGACGACGGCTTCGTTGTTCCGCACCACGATGTGGCGCTGCGCATCGGGCTCGCCCATGAAGTGGTACACGCGGTCCGCATCGCCGAGGCCGAAGTAGAAATAGACCTCGCTGCGGCGGTCGTGCAGGTGCGGCGGCATCGTGTTCCAGACGCTACCCGGTTCGAGGACGGTCAGCCCCAGCAGCAACTGCGAGGAGCGGCAGGTCGCCGGCACGATGTACTGGTAGATGGCGCGGGCGTTGCTGGTTTCGAGCGCGCCGCGTTCGAGCGGCACCGCGTCGGCGATCGAGATCTTCGTGGTCTCGAAGCGCGCGTGCGCCGGCGTCGAGACCAGATAGAACGTCGCCGGCGCGGCCGCGTCGTCGGAGGCGAACACGACCTCGGCGCTGCCCATCGCCACGTACAGGCCGTCCTTCGGCGCGAGCGCATGGACGGTGCCGTCGACGGTCACCGTGCCGGCACCGGTGCCGACGTTGACGATGCCCAGCTCGCGCCGCTCGAGAAACGGGCGTCCGGCCGCGGACGCGGGTTCAGCCTGCACCGGAAGCGACACCGCACTGGCCACCGGCGCGGCGCCGCCGACAACCAGGCGCTCGTAATGCGTATAGCTCAGGCGCAGCGCATCGTCGACGAACAGGCCGTCGAGCAGATACAGATCGCGCAGGGCGTCGTTGGAGATGCCCTGCATCACCCCGGGGTGGGTGGCGTAGTAGGTCTTCTGGTACATGGCGGACTCCGAGGCGGACGCGCTGCTCCAGGCGGAAGCGTGATTCTAGGCCTTTCGGTAACCGGTGTCATACCGCGCCGCCGCAAATGCGGCGATGTCCGCGCGACGGCGCCATGCGGTCATGGGCGCGTTCGAGTCCCGGGCACGCGTCCGCACGCGGGGCAACGCGAACCGGGCATGCGTCGGCCGGCACGGTGTTGTGCGATGCGGCGGAACACGCGCGGGCCCTGGTCGGTGCACGCCCTCCGCCTGCGCCTCGGGACGGTACGCCCGGCGGCGCTCCACGCGCCGCCGCCCCGGTCAGCCGGGAGGCTGGCAGGAATCGCGCACGATCAGATGCGGGCGCACGCTGGCGAGCGGGCGCGGCGTCCCCTCGGGCTGCAGCAGCATCGCGGCCGAAATGCGCCCGGTGTCGCGGGTGTCGCGGCGCACCGAAGTCAACGGCGGCCAGAGCCGCGACGCCAGGGGACTGTCGTCGTAGCCCACCACCGAGAGCTGGCGTGGAATGCTGATACCGGCACGCATCGCCACGCGATAGACGCCGGCCGCCATCTCGTCGTTGCCGCAGAAGATCGCCGTCGGGCGCTTCTTCGCGCCGAGCAGGGTCTCGGCCGCGGCCACGCCGGATTCGAAGGTGTAGCCGGCCTCGACCACGCGCGCCTTCGGCAATTCGATGCCGCGGCGCTCGAGCGCGCCGATGAAGCCCTGCGAACGCTCGATCGACGAGCGGTAGTCGCTGGGGCCGGTGATCATCGCGATGTCGGTATGTCCGAGGGACTGCAGGTAATCGGCCACTTCGGCCGCGCCGTCGTGGTCGTGGGTGACGACCATGCGCTCGGGCGTGTCCATGGACACGGCCGCGATGCGCAGGTAGCGCACGTCGATCTCGGCCAGCATGTCGGCCAGGGCCTGGTCCTCGGACACGCGCGGCACCAGCATCACGCCGTGCAGCTTCTGCTGCTGCACGAAGCGGCGCACGCCGTCGATGTAGTTCGGGCTGCGGCTGTCGCAGGGATGCACCACCAGCTCGAAACCGGAGCCGCGCAGCGTGTCGAGCGCGCCGTACTGCATGTTGACGATGAACTGCGCGGTCGGATTGTCGTAGACCATGCCGATCAGGAAGGAGCGGCGGAACGCCAGTCCACGCGCCAGCGGATCGGGCACGTAGCCCACCTCGCGCATCAGGGTCTCGACCTTCTCGCGCGTGTCCTGACGCACCAGCGGCGAATTGTTGATGATCCGCGACACGGTCTTCTTCGACACGCCGGCCAGACGCGCGATGTCGTTGATCGTGGCCGCGCGCGCGGGTTCGCCCGGCTTCGGAATCTTGCTCTTTGCGGGCATTCGGGTCCCCGGACCGTTGTCGTGCGGTGTCCATGATAGGCGAAGACCGGCACCGCACCGGACGGCCGGCCTGCGTGCCGCGCTCAGTCCAGTGCGCGGTAGCGGAAATTGTGGAAGCGCACGTCGCCCTCGCCCGCGGCGTAGATCGCGGGTTTCAGCGCCAGAAAGCCGCCGGCCACGTTGTGGTGGTAGCCCGAGACTTCCATCTGCACCGGGTACTTTTCCCAGGCCCGGCCGTCGCGGCTGGTATGGAGGGTGACGATGTGGCGGTTGTTGGTGACCCGCAGCCACAGGCGTCCGCCCGGCCCGGGCGGCAGGGTGGTCGGCCGTTCCAGTCCGTAGCGGTGCATCACGAACCGGTCGCCGTTGCTGCCGACGCCCGCATAGAGCCGGTCGCTGTAGAACAGCAGCGCCCCGCCCTGCGCGCCGGGCGCGATCTCCATCTCGACCTCGAACTGGTAGGCCTTGTCGCCCGCGATCGCGGTGAGCGGCGAGCTGTCGCGCGGTGACGTGCCCTTGCCGCGCAGGGTCATCGCACCGCCGCCGAAGGACAGCCGCGCGTATTCGTCCTGGGCCGGGTTGAAGAATGACCACTGGTGGCCCAGCGCGTCGCCGTCGAAGCTGTCCGACAGCGCCATGCCGTGCTCGCCGACCGACTCGCCCGCCGGCATCGCCAGGGGCTGTCCCAGGTCCCCGCCCCTGGCGACGTACCAGCCGTCGTCGGTCCACTCGATCGGCTCGAGCAGCGCCTGCCGCCCGAGCGTCCAGTACCCGTTCTCGTAGCCGTGGTAGATCATCCACCAGCGGTCGTCGACGCCTTCGACGATCGTGGCGTGGCCGCGCGACCACCACGGCTCGTCGCGGCTGACCGTCCGCACGATCGGGTTGTGCGGCGAGTTCTCCCACGGGCCGTGGATGGAACGCGAGCGCGCGGTGATCACCATGTGGCCGGTCGGCGGACCGGCGGTGCCGCCCACGGCGGTGGTCATGTAATACCAGCCGTCGCGGAAATTGATCTTGGGCCCTTCCTGGGCGTAGGCCTCGACATCCCAGTCTTCCGGGTAGCGCCAGCCGTCGTAGACGTGCCGGATCTCACCGACCACGCTCAGGCCGTCGTCGGCCAGTTGCACGTAGTCACCGGCGCTGAGGAACAGGTACCGCTTGCCGTCCTCGCCCACCGCGTGACCCGGATCGATGTGGCCCGGCAGCCCGATGTCGATCGGCTCGCTCCAGGGGCCGCGGATGTCGTCGGCCCAGACGACGAAGTTGCTGCGGGTGCTGCCTTCGGTGCCGCCCTGGCGGGCGGGGAAATAGATGTAGTAACGGCCTTCGTGCTTGACGATGTCCGGCGCCCAGATCGAACCCACGTTCTTCGTGATCGCATGACCCAGCGGCTGCCAGTTCACCAGATCGCGCGAATGCCAGACCGGAAGGCCCGGATAGGCATCGAACGAGGACTGGGTGAGGTAATAGTCGTCCCCGTCCTTGAGCACCGACGGATCCGGACGGTCACCGGCGAAGACCGGATTGAGGAACGTGCCGTCACCCAGATCGGCCTTGCGCTGATGCTCGATGCCGCGCGCCCAGGCTTCGGAGGCCGCGCTCGGGGTCTGCGCCGCAGCGGCGAAGGCGGCCGTGGCCAGAAGCGCCGCGCACAGCGCGGCGGCGAGCGTCGGACGGGCAGACGTCATACGGAACTCCGATGGGGACACAGACAGGCGGCTGGCTGATGCCGATGACACCGCTGGTCATGGACCGTAGCAAAGCCCGGGCGCGCGGGCATTCTGCAACGCAGCAGTCGCGGTCGGCGCACGGGCAGCGCGCAGGATCGCAGCCCGCGGCATCGCCGGGTCCGACGCCGAACGCATCGCAGATGCAGCAAGCACGCGGCGCAGCGCTGCGCTACGCTCGGTGCTCCTGCGCAGCAACGGCGACGCGAGGCACGATGCGTCCGTCCACCGGTGTACAGCGCACGGGCACGGGGTCGTGACCGCAGTCGCGGAACGGCATGGGAGGGCGGCGCTTCGCCGCGAACGCATCGGGAACCACAGCACATGGGCAACAGCACCAGCGAAGGCGCGGCGGGCGCGCCGCGCGGCGAAAACACCGGCTTGATCATCCTCATCAGTTGCGTGGCGACGATCGGCGGCTTCCTGTTCGGCTTCGATTCGGGCGTCATCAACGGGACCGTCGACGGCCTGCAACGCGCCTTCAATTCGGACTCGGTCGGCACCGGGTTCAACGTCGCCTCGATGCTGCTGGGCTGCGCCGTGGGCGCATTCTTCGCCGGCCGGCTGGCCGACGTGTTCGGCCGGCGCAGCCTGTTGATCGTGGCGGCCGTGCTGTTCCTGGTCTCGGCCTGGGGGTCGGGCGTGGCGAACGGTTCGCTGGAGTTCGTGCTCTACCGCATCGTCGGCGGCCTGGCCGTCGGCGCGGCCAGCGTGATGTCGCCGGCCTACATCAGCGAGGTCTCCTCGGCGCGCTACCGTGGCCGGCTGGCGACGGTGCAGCAGATCGCGATCATCGGCGGCCTGTTCGCGGCGTTTCTCAGCAATTACCTGCTGGCCCGCGTGGCGGGTGGCTCGACCGCGGAATTCTGGGGCGGTTACCAGGCCTGGCGCTGGATGTTCTGGATCGAGATCGCGCCGGCGGCGCTGTTCCTCGTCGCGCTGTTCGCGATTCCCGAGAGCCCGCGCTTTCTGGTGGCACGCGGTCGCCTGGCCCAGGCCGAGCGCGTGCTGGTGCGCCTGTACGGCGATGTCGCCGGACGCCGCAAGCTGGACGAGATCCGCGATTCGCTGGCCGCCGACCAGCACCGGCCGAAGTTCTCGGACCTGGTGTCCAAGGTCACCGGACGCGTGCGCCCGATCGTCTGGGTCGGCATCGGCCTGGCGGTGTTCCAGCAACTGGTCGGCATCAATGTGGTGTTCTACTACGGCGCGGTGCTGTGGCAGGCGGTCGGCTTCTCGGAGAACGACGCGCTGCTGATCAACGTGCTGTCGGGTGCGCTGAGCATCGGCGCCTGCATCGTGTCGCTGCTGCTGGTGGACCGCATCGGCCGCAAGCCGCTGCTGTGGATCGGCTCGGCCGGCATGGCGGTCACGCTGGCGGCGGTGACCGCGGCGTTCGCTACCGGCACGCTCGGCGACGACGGCCGCCTGCTGCTGTCGGATTCGATGGGCGTGCTGGCGCTGGTGGCGGCCAATCTCTACGTGATCTTCTTCAACGCGTCCTGGGGCCCGGTGATGTGGGTGATGCTCGGCGAGATGTTCCCCAACCAGATCCGCGGCTCGGGCCTCGCGGTCGCCGGTCTGTTCCAGTGGGGCGCGAACTTCCTGATCACGTGGACCTTCCCCATGCTGCTGGCCGGCATCGGCCTCGCCGGCGCCTACGGGCTGTATGCGGCCGCCGCCGCGCTGTCGGTGGTGTTCGTGCTGCGCTACGTGCACGAAACGCGCGGCCGCGAACTCGAGCAGATGGAAGGCTGATGCGCCTCGGGCTCGCGGCCAACCGCCGGCACCACGCGAGCGCCGATGCGGCCCTGTTCCGCTGGCTGCGCGCCAGCGGCGCGGGCCTGCGCGAGCTCGGCATCGGCCTGCATGCGGTCGGGCGCACGTATGACGCGATCGTCCGTCACCGCGCGTTCGACGGCTATCCCGGCCTGGTGCGCTATCCCTACGGGCGCGAGGGCGGCCTGATGAAGCTCGTCGCCGAGGTCGTCGGGCTCGGCGAGGGCCGCACGCTCGACGGTGCGGTCTATCTGATCGACCCGGTCGACCCGTCGTCGATCTTTCCCGAGGCGGTGGCGCTGAAGCGCCAGTGCGTGATCCAGGGCAAGCCGTTCCTGTCCACGGTGGCCTCGGCCCGCGACTGGGTGGAAAGCGAGCGCATCCACGCCGGGTTCGCGCCCGATGCCGGCGCCGACGCGTTGCACGCCTTCGAAGCGCAGACGCTGGCACTGATCGCGCACGACGCGATGAAGCCACAGATGCTCGAATTCGCCGACCGCCACTTCGAGCTGCTCTCGCGCTTCGGCGCACGCATCGCCACCGGCACCACCGGCCAGCGCCTCAACGAACTCGCCTGGCGCCGCGGCTGGCCGCAGGACCAGCCCTGGGCGCAGCGCTTCCAGAGCGGCCCGCTCGGCGGCGACGCGCAGATCGCCGACCGCGTGCTCGACGGCCGCTGCCAGCGCGCGGTGTTTTTCGAGGATCCGCACGTCGCGCGGCAGCACGAGGCCGACATCCAGCTGCTGGAGCGCGCGGTCACCACCGTGACCGACACCGTGGCCTGCCTGACCTCGCCCGCGGTGGCGGAGCGGTGGGCGCAGGCGGCCGCGCGCCGCGCGGCGATGCCCTGAACCTGCACGGGGCGCGGAGGCCGCGGGTCACGGGCGCTGCGTCCGGCCGGCCTCCGCGCGCACGCCCGCTCCCGCATCCGGTCATCCCGATACCCCGTATAGGCACGCGCGCGCGCGCGATGGACGTCCGGCGACATCGCTCTGCAGGCGTCGGCGCACACGGGAACGCCCTCGCGCGCAAGCGCGCTCCTACGCATCCAGCCCCACCGGAATTCCCGTAGGAGCGCGCTCGCGCGCGAACAGCTCCGGCCAGGATCACGCTTAACGCGAGCGAGCAGGCAGCCTGCACCCCATCTTTTCAGACTGTTTCCATGGCGCCGGATTCGGACCCGCTCCAGTGTTCTGCTCCAGGCCGACGCTGGCTGTGCTTTCCTCTCGCCTGCGGCTTCCGCTCTGGCTCTGGCTTTGGCTTTGGCTTTGGCTTTGGCTTTGGCTTTGGCTTTGGCTTTCAGCGTTTGACATTTCGAGCCGTTTAGCGAGCCGAGCACCGGAGTCTGACGCGGCCGTAGAGGCGCCCATGTCTGAGCGAAGCGAGTTTGGGCGCCGTGCCGCGTCAGGCGAGGAGCGGAGGGGACCGGCGCGGCGCAGCCGCGTCGGCCCGCGCCCGGCGAAGGGACTTTTTGGTTCCTTTTTGGTCCCTCAAAAAGAAACTCGCACGCGCAAGCGGGCGAAAGCCGCGCACTGGCCTTGCTTCGCTTCGTTCACCCACTGGCGCCCGATTCCAATGATTCGCGAACAACAGAGCTTCCGCGCTGTTCGCGCGGCTTACTTTTGTCTTGTCAAAAGTAAGCACGACAGCGCCGATGCGCTGGCG
>NZ_JAQQGN010000021.1 GCF_028550595.1 Luteimonas sp. BLCC-B24 | reverse complement strand
GACGGGGCGACGGCGACCGGCAGCTACAGCGAGGCGACGGGCTTCCTGTCGACCGCGCTCGGCTACGGCGCCGATGCCTCGGGCACCAACACGACCGCCGTCGGCGTGGGCGCCACCGCCAGTGGCGCGAACGCGATCGCCGTCGGCAACGGCGCCAGCGCCAGCGGTGCCACCAGCCTGGCCGCCGGCAGCACCTCGCGTGCGACCGGTCTCAACAGCACCGCGCTGGGTGGCTCGGCCTGGGCGACGGCGGACAACACGACCTCGGTGGGCCAGTTCGCCTGGGCGACCGCCGTCGGCACCACCGCGGTGGGCCGCGATTCCTACGCCTACGCGCAGAACGCGACCGCGCTGGGTCTGAGCGCATGGGCGAACGGCGTCAACAGCGTCGCCCTCGGTGCGGGCGCGCGCGCCACCGAGGCGGGCGTGGTGTCGATCGGCAACGGCACCGGCACGGGCGGCTATCCGGCGACGCGCCGGATCACCAATCTCGCCGCCGGCAT
>NZ_JAQQGN010000020.1 GCF_028550595.1 Luteimonas sp. BLCC-B24 | reverse complement strand
CGCGGCACCGTGGTGACCGGCCGCATCGAGCGCGGCGTGATCAAGGTCGGCGAGGAAATCGAGATCGTCGGTATCCGTGCCACCCAGAAGACCACGGTCACGGGCGTCGAGATGTTCCGCAAGCTGCTCGACCAGGGTCAGGCGGGCGACAACGCCGGTCTGCTGCTGCGCGGCACCAAGCGTGACGACGTCGAGCGCGGCCAGGTGCTGTGCAAGCCGGGTTCGATCAAGCCGCACACCGAGTTCGAAGCCGAAGTCTACGTGCTGTCGAAGGACGAGGGCGGCCGTCACACCCCGTTCTTCAAGGGCTACCGTCCGCAGTTCTACTTCCGCACCACCGACATCACCGGTGCGGTCGAGCTGCCGGAAGGCACCGAGATGGTGATGCCGGGCGACAACGTGAAGATGGTGGTCACGCTGATCAACCCGGTGGCGATGGACGAAGGCCTGCGCTTCGCGATCCGCGAAGGCGGCCGTACCGTCGGCGCCGGCGTGGTGGCCAAGATCATCAAGTAACGCCCTGGTCCGAGCGCGCTTCGCGCGCTCGG
>NZ_JAQQGN010000001.1 GCF_028550595.1 Luteimonas sp. BLCC-B24 | reverse complement strand
GGCCGTACCGTCGGCGCCGGCGTGGTGGCCAAGATCATCAAGTAACGCCCTGGTCCGAGCGCGCTTCGCGCGCTCGGACGCGATCCAGCGAACGGACCGGTCTCCCGGTCCGTTCGCTTTCCACGGGTCAGGGACTTGCGCCCGCCCCGTGCTACCCGCTAGAATGCAAGACCGCTGCGGGATCGTCGTTTCGATGCCCGCGGGACCGCGAAATGAGGTGCAGGATGCCCTCGTCTTCGCCAGACACGGAAATGTCGCGAGGCTGTGCTCCACCCGTTCCGGAATTGTCCGGAGCACGAAGGGATGGAGCGGATCATCGCGTCTGAACTTCTGGTGTCTGGGCGGATCGGGTGACCGGTCTGCCTTTCGTGTTTGCAGGGAATGGCCCCGGTGCGCGGGTGTATGCGCCGGATCGCCACGAATTCATTGGGGTTCTGCGCACCCAGCCGCAGGCCCGTCGCTCTTTTAACCAAGGATATTTCCGTCATGACGGACCAAAAGATCCGGATCCGCCTCAAGGCGTTCGATCATCGCCTGATCGACCGTTCGGCCAGCGAGATCGTCGAAACGGCCAAGCGGACCGGCGCGCAGGTGCGTGGCCCCATCCCGCTGCCGACCAAGATCGAGCGTTACACCATCCTGACGTCGCCGCACGTCGACAAGGATGCGCGTGACCAGTACGAGACCCGCACGCACAAGCGCGTGCTCGACATCGTCGACCCGAACGACAAGACCGTGGACGCGCTGATGAAGCTCGAGCTCGCGGCTGGCGTCGACGTCCAGATCAAGCTGACCTAAAGGACCGCACCATGACCGCGAAGATTCATTCGTTGGGCATCGTCGGCCGCAAGGCCGGCATGAGCCGGGTGTTCACCGAAGACGGCAAGTCCGTGCCGGTGACGCTGATCGAGGCGACCCCGAACCGCATCACCCAGATCAAGACCGTCGACACCGACGGCTACAGCGCCGTGCAGGTCACCGCCGGCGTCAAGCGCGCATCGCTGCTCAACAAGCCGGAAACCGGTCACCTCGCCAAGGCGAAGGTCGAAGCCGGCCGCGGCCTGTGGGAGCTCCGCGTGGCCGACGACACGATCGCCGACTTCAGCGTCGGTGGCGAGATCAAGGCCGACATCTTCGAAGTGGGCCAGATCGTCGACGTCCAGGGCGTCACGAAGGGCAAGGGCTTCCAGGGCACGATCAAGCGCTGGAACTTCAAGATGGGCGACGCGACGCACGGTAACTCGCTGTCGCACCGCCAGCCGGGTTCGCTCGGTCAGCGCCAGACGCCGGGCCGCGTGTTTCCGGGCAAGAAGATGTCCGGCCACATGGGTGCCGAGCAGCAGACCACGCAGCGCCTGCAGATCGTGCAGGTCGACGCCGAGCGCGGCCTGATCGCCGTCAAGGGTGCCGTCCCCGGCGCGCCGGGTGGCGACGTGATCGTGCGTCCGTCGAGCAAGGCATAAGGAGTAGCACGATGGAACTCGCAATCAACAACAGCAGCGCCAAGCTTTCGGTGTCTGACGCCGTGTTCGGCCGCGATTTCAGCGAAGACCTGGTTCACCAGGTGGTCGTTGCGTACCGCAACGCCGGTCGCGCCGGCACCAAGGCGCAGAAGACCCGTTCGGAAGTCAACGGCACGACCAAGAAGTCGAAGAAGCAGAAGGGTGGCGGTGCACGCCACGGCGCCCTGACCGCTCCGATCTTCGTCGGCGGCGGCGTGACCTTCGCGGCCAAGCCGCGCAGCTTCGAGCAGAAGGTCAACCGCAAGATGTACCGCGCGGCGATGTCGGCGATCCTGTCCGAGCTCAACCGCCAGGGCCGTCTGACCGTCGTCGAGACCTTCGACCTGTCCGAGACCAAGACCAGCGGCATGGTCGCCAAGCTCAAGGAATTCGATCTGGGCAAGCGCCCGCTGATCGTGACCGAAGACGCTTCGGAGCACCTGTACCTGTCGGCCCGCAACCTGCCCTACGTCGAGATCCGCGACGTCCAGGGTCTGGATCCGGTCGCCCTGGTCGGCGCGGACACCGTGCTGATCACCACCGATGCGGTGAAGAAGATCGAGGAGTGGCTGGCATGAACGACGCCAAGCTCTATGAAGTGATCCGTGCGCCGCGCGTGTCCGAAAAGACCGCGCGCCTGCAGGAAGTGTCCAACCAGTACGCGTTCGAAGTGTCGACGGTCGCCACCAAGGCCGACATCAAGGCCGCGATCGAGAAGCTGTTCGACGTCAAGGTCGAGGCGGTCAATGTGTTGAACGTGAAGGGCAAGAAAAAGTCCTTCCGTCAGCGCCAGGGCAGCCGCGGTGACTGGCGCAAGGCCTACGTGAAGCTGGCCGACGGCCAGTCGATCGACGTCATGAACGCGAAGGTCTGAGGAAGCCCCGATGCCATTGATGAAGTTCAAGCCCACGTCCGCCGGCCGCCGTTCCGCGGTCCGCGTCGTGCACCCCGATCTGCACAAGGGTGCGCCGCACGCTGCGCTGGTCGAGAAGAAGACCGCCACCGGCGGTCGCAACCACCACGGCCGCATCACCACCCGCCACATCGGCGGTGGCCACAAGCAGCACTACCGCATCGTCGACTTCAAGCGGGACAAGGAAGGCATTCCGGCGCGCGTGGAGCGGATCGAGTACGATCCCAACCGCACCGCGCACATCGCGCTGCTGTGCTACGTCGACGGCGAGCGCCGTTACATCATCGCGCCGAAGGGCCTGAAGGCCGGCGACCAGGTGATCTCCGGTTCGGACGCGCCGATCAAGACCGGCAACACCCTGCCGCTGCGCAACATCCCGGTCGGCTCGACCATCCACTGCATCGAGATGAAGCCGGGCAAGGGTGCGCAGATCGCGCGTGCCGCTGGTGCCGGCGTGCAGCTGGTCTCGCGCGAAGGCGTCTACGCCACCGTGCGTCTGCGTTCGGGCGAAGTGCGTCGCGTGCCGTCCGAGTGCCGTGCCACCATCGGCGAGGTCAGCAACGACGAGCACAGCCTCGAGAAGCTGGGCAAGGCCGGTGCCAAGCGCTGGCGCGGTGTCAAGCCGACCGTCCGCGGTGCGGCCATGAACCCGGTCGACCATCCGCACGGCGGTGGTGAGGCCAAGGCCGGTCAGGGCAATCCGCACCCGGTCACCCCGTGGGGCGTCCCGACCAAGGGCTACAAGACCCGCCACAACAAGCGGACGCAGCAGTTCATCGTGCGCGATCGCAGGAGCTAATCGACCATGGCACGTTCACTCAAGAAGGGTCCCTTCGTCGACCACCACCTCATCAAGAAGGTGGAAGCCGCGGGTTCCAACACCAAGAAGCCGATCAAGACCTGGTCGCGTCGCTCGATGGTCCTGCCGGACATGATCGGTTTCACCATCGCCATCCACAACGGCAAGAACCACGTCCCGGTGCTGGTCAACGAGAACATGGTGGGCCACAAGCTCGGCGAATTCGCGCTGACCCGGACCTTCAAGGGTCACGGCGGCGACAAGAAGTCGGGCAGGTAAGGAGCGCACAATGGACAAGGCAACAAAAGCCCGCCTCGAAGAGCAGAAGCGCGCTCGCACCGAGGTCAACAAGCGCACCGCGATCCTGCGGACCGCGCGCATCTCGCCGCAGAAGGCACGCCTGGTCGCCGACCAGGTGCGTGGTCTGCCGGTCGAGCGCGCCGTCGGTCTGCTGAAGTTCTCGGACAAGAAAGCCGCCCACATGATCAAGAAGGTCGTGGAATCGGCGATCGCCAACGCCGAGAACAACGCCGGTGCCGACGTCGACGAGCTGAAGATCGCGACCATCACGGTCGACGAAGGTCCGACGCTGAAGCGTTTCATGGCGCGTGCGAAGGGACGCGGTACCCGCATCCTCAAGCGCACCAGCCACATCACCGTCGTCGTGGGAGAGGGCAAGTAATATGGGTCACAAAGTTCATCCCACCGGCATCCGCCTCGGCATCGCCAAGGACTGGAACTCCAAGTGGTACGCCGGCAAGAAGGAATACGCCGAGTACCTGGCTGCCGACCTGAAGGTCCGCGAGATGCTGCGCAAGCGTCTCGCCCAGGCCGGCATCAGCAAGATCCTGATCGAGCGTCCGGCCAAGACCGCGCGCGTGACCATCCACACCGCCCGTCCGGGCGTGGTGATCGGCAAGCGCGGTGAGGACATCGAGAAGCTGCGCAAGGACGTGAGCACGATGATGGGCGTTCCGGCGCACATCAACGTCACCGAGGTCCGCAAGCCGGAACTCGACGCGCAGCTGGTCGCCGAATCGATCGCGCAGCAGCTCGAGCGTCGCATCATGTTCCGCCGCGCGATGAAGCGTGCGGTCGGCAACGCGATGCGCCTGGGCGCGCTGGGCATCAAGGTCAACGTCGCCGGTCGCCTCAACGGCGCCGAAATCGCACGTTCGGAGTGGTACCGCGAAGGTCGCGTGCCGCTGCACACGCTGCGCGCCGACGTCGACTACGGCTTCGCCGAGGCCAAGACGACCTACGGGATCATCGGCATCAAGACCTGGATCTACAAGGGCGAGATCTTCGATTTCAGCCAGGTGGGCCAGGAGAAGCAGGACGACACGCCGCGTGGCGGAGACCGTGGTGATCGCGGTGACCGCGACCGTCGTGGTCCGCGTCGCGAGCGCGAGGCGAGGGACTAATCATGTTGCAACCCAAGCGAACCAAATACCGCAAGATGCACAAGGGCCGTAACGAAGGCCTGGCGTGGAGCGGCAATGCCGTCAGCTTCGGCGAGTTCGGTCTGCGTTCGACCGCGACCGGTCAGCTGACCGCGCGTCAGATCGAAGCGGGCCGCCGGACCATCAGCCGTCACGTCAAGCGCGGCGGCAAGATGTGGATCCGCGTGTTCCCGGACAAGCCGATCACCAAGAAGCCGATCGAAGTCCGAATGGGCTCCGGCAAGGGCAGCGTCGAATACTGGGTCGCCCAGATCCAGCCCGGCCGCATGATCTTCGAGATCGAGGGCGTCGAGGAGTCGGTGGCACGCGAAGCGTTCCGCCTGGCCGCCGCGAAGCTGTCGGTCACCACCCAATTCGTGACCCGGACGGTGCGCTGATGGCTACGACCAAGGAACTCCGCGAGAAGTCGGCCGACGAGCTGCAGGCGCATCTCCTCGAGCTGCACAAGGAGCGGTTCTCGCTCCGCATGCAGAAGGCCACCGGCCAGCTGACGAAGACGCACGAAGCCCGTCGGGTGCGCCGCGAGATCGCGCGCGTCAACACCCTGATCGGCCAGAAGAAGTAAGGACCCGACCATGAATACTGAGAAGAAGCAGCGCACGGTGCAGGGCCGGGTGGTCAGCAACAAGATGGACAAGACCGTCACGGTGCTGGTCGAGCGTCAGGTCAAGCACGCGCTGTACGGCAAGTACATCAAGCGTTCGACCAAGCTCCACGCGCACGATGCCGACAATGCCTGCCAGGAAGGAGATCTGGTGAAGGTGGTCGAGATCGCGCCGATGTCCAAGACCAAGAACTGGCGCGTGGCGGAAATCGTCGCGCGCGCCGCCGAATAACGAGGAGGGCAGACCATGATCCAGATGCAGAGCCACCTCGATGTGGCGGACAACAGCGGTGCCAAGGAAGTGATGTGCATCAAGGTGCTCGGTGGCTCCAAGCGCCGCTACGCCGCGATCGGCGACATCATCAAGGTGTCGATCAAGGAAGCGATTCCGCGCGGCAAGGTCAAGAAGGGCGAGGTCTACGACGCCGTCGTGGTGCGCACCCGCAAGGGTGTTCGCCGTCCGGACGGTTCGCTGATCCGCTTCGACGGCAATGCCGCCGTGTTGCTGAACAACAAGCAGGAGCCGATCGGCACCCGCATCTTCGGGCCCGTGACCCGTGAACTGCGTTCCGAGAAGTTCATGAAGATCGTCTCGCTCGCGCCCGAAGTGCTCTGAGCGGAGAACATCAAAATGGCCAATCGAATCAAGAAGGGCGACCACGTGATCGTGATCGCCGGCAAGGACAAGGGCAAGCGCGGCGATGTGGTGCGCGTGGTCGGCGACAAGGTCGTCGTCTCGAACATCAACATCATCAAGCGCCACACCAAGCCGAACCCCCAGGCCGGCCAGGCTGGCGGCGTGGTCGAGCGTGAAGCGCCGATCCACGCTTCGAACGTGATGCCGTTCAACCCTGCCACGGGCAAGGGCGAGCGCATCGGAACCAAGACACTCGAGGATGGACGCACGCTGCGCGTGTTCCGCTCGAGCGGTGAGGCGCTCGACGCCTAAGGAATGCACAAATGACGACGCGTCTGGAACAGTTCTACAAGGATGAGGTGGTGCCGAAGCTGATGAAGCAGTTCGGCTACGCCAACATCATGCAGGTCCCGCGCCTGTCCAAGATCACGCTCAACATGGGCGTGGGCGAGGCGGCCGCGAACAAGAAGGTGCTTGAGAATGCGACGGCCGACATGGCCAAGATCAGCGGCCAGAAGCCGCTGGTCACCAAGTCGCGCGTCTCGGTGGCCTCCTTCAAGATCCGTGACGGCTGGCCGATCGGCTGCAAGGTCACGCTGCGTCGCAACAGCATGTACGAGTTCTTCGACCGCCTGGTCAACGTCTCGCTGCCGCGCGTGCGCGACTTCCGCGGTGTGTCGGCGCGTTCGTTCGACGGTCGCGGCAACTTCAACATGGGCGTGAAGGAACAGATCATCTTCCCGGAAATCGACTTCGACCAGGTCGACGCGATCCGCGGCATGGATATCGCCATCACCACGACCGCCCGTACCAACGAAGAAGCCAAGGCCCTGCTGGAAGCCTTCCGCTTCCCGTTCCGCAACTGATGAAGCTGTGATTGGTGATTTGTGGATTGGTGATTCGTGACGGCTACAGCCTGCACGAACCCGCTCTGTCCAATCACGAATCACCGATTACGAATCACGAGGATCCATACATGGCAAAGACGTCCATGATCAACCGCGAGGCCAAGCGTCAGAAGCTGGCCAAGCAGCACGCCGAGAAGCGTGCGGCGCTGAAGAAGATCATCAGCAGCGAGAGCGCGAGCTACGAGGAAAAGGCCGAGGCGGTGACCAAGCTGCAGAAGCTGCCGCGCGATTCGTCGCCGGCCCGCCAGGTCAACCGTTGTGCGATGACCGGCCGCCCGCGCGGCGTGTACAGCAAGTTCGGCCTCGGCCGCAACAAGCTGCGCGAAGCCACCATGCGTGGTGACGTGCCCGGCCTGCGCAAGGCCAGCTGGTAATCGAGCGGGCGGTCACGGGTCTGGCGCTCCGGCGCCGGACCTGTACAATACCGCCCCTCACGCAGTACCCCCGTCCGTGTGGGCGGGTCACAACTAGAAATTCGCGAAAGCGGATATCGGTGCACTCAGAAGGTAATCATCATGAGCATGACTGATCCCATCGCCGACATGCTGGTCCGCATTCGCAATGCGGCCGCTGTGGGCAAGCAGACGGTGAAGATGCCGTCCTCCAAGATCAAGGTCGCCATTGCCAACGTCCTGAAGGACGAGGGCTACATCGGCGATTTCCGCGTGACCGAGAACGGCGCCAAGGCCGAGCTCGAGATCGTCCTCAAGTATTACGAAGGCCGTCCGGTGATCGAGCGCCTGCAGCGCTTCTCGCGTTCGGGCCTGCGCCAGTACCGCGGCAAGGACGCGCTGCCGAAGGTCCTCAACGGCCTGGGCATCGCCATCATTTCCACGTCGAAGGGCATCATGACCGACGCGCAGGCGCGCCAGCAGGGCGTCGGCGGTGAAGTCCTGTGCTTCGTGGCCTAAGGGAGTAAGCGCACAATGTCCCGAGTTGCCAAGAAGCCGGTCGTCCTTCCGAAGGGCGTCGAACTGAACATCCAGCCCGAGCTGGTCAGCGTCAAGGGGCCGAAGGGCACCCTGTCGCTCGCCAAGCCGAGCGATATCGAAATCAAGGTCGAGGACGGCAATGCCGTGCTGTCGGCCAACGATCCGTCGCAGATCGCCCTCACCGGCACGCTGCGTGCGATCGTCGCCAACATGGTCCACGGTGTCTCGACCGGTTTCGAGCGCAAGCTCGAGCTCGTCGGCGTCGGCTACCGTGCGGCCGTGCAGGGCAAGGACCTGAACCTCTCGCTCGGGTACTCGCACCCGGTCGTGTTCCAGGCGCCGGAAGGCATCACGATCACCACGCCGACCCAGACCGAAGTCGTGGTCGCCGGTGCGGACAAGCAGCTCGTCGGTCAGGTCGCCGCCAAGATCCGCGGATTCCGTCCGCCGGAGCCGTACAAGGGCAAGGGCGTCAAGTACTCCGACGAAACCATCATTCGCAAGGAAGCCAAGAAGGCCTAAGGCCCATCCGCTTCCCGAGGATCAAGAGCATGAGCATCAAGAATACCGCCCGCCTGCGCCGTGCCAAGTCGACCCGCGCGCACATCCGTGTCCTGGGCGTGCCGCGTCTGTCGGTGCTGCGCACCGGCCAGCACATCTACGCCCAGCTGTTCAGCGCCGACGGCTCCAAGGTGCTGGCTGCCGCCAGCACCACCCAGGCCGACGTCAAGGACGGCCTGAAGAACGGCAAGAACGCCGACGCCGCGACCAAGGTCGGTCGTGCGATCGCCGAGAAGGCCAAGGCCGCCGGCATCGAGAAGATCGCGTTCGACCGCTCGGGCTATCGCTATCACGGCCGCATCAAGGCGCTCGCCGATGCGGCGCGCGAGGGCGGCCTGCAGTTCTGATTCAGACGCTGTCGGTGTCGGGCCTCGTGCCCGGCATCGCCTGACCCGCCGGCACGGGGTGTGCCGGACGCCCGCGGCCTTGTGTGCCGCGTCCGCGTTTCACCGATCCACTTTCCAACTCCAAGCGGCACGAGCCGTACATCCTTCTTCCACTACAGGCAATCCAGATGGCAAACGAAAGGGAAAACCGCGGGCGCGATCGCAATCGTGACCGTGAGGAACTCGACGACGGCATGATCGAGAAGCTGATCACGGTCAACCGTGTCAGCAAGACCGTCAAGGGCGGTCGCCAGTTCACGTTCACCGCGCTGACGGTCGTCGGCGACGGCAACGGCAAGGTCGGCTTCGGCTACGGCAAGGCGCGCGAAGTGCCGGTCGCGATCCAGAAGTCGATGGAGCAGGCCCGCAAGAACCAGAAGTCGGTCGACCTCAACGGCAGCACGCTGTGGCACACGGTCAAGGCCCGTCACGGTGCCGCGAGCGTGTTCATGCAGCCCGCGTCGGAAGGTACCGGCGTGATCGCCGGTGGCGCGATGCGCGCCGTGCTCGAAGCCGTGGGCGTCAAGGACGTGCTGGCCAAGGCCGTGGGTTCGCGCAACCCGATCAACCTGGTCCGCGCGACGATCCGTGGTCTCGACGAGATGCATTCGCCGGCGCAGATCGCGGCCAAGCGCGGCAAGAAGGTGGAGGATCTGATCAATGGCTAAGAAGGAAGCCGCCGGCGGCACCGTGAAGGTGCGTCTGGTCAAGGGTCTGCGCGGTTCGCAGGCCAAGCACCGCCTGTCGGTGAAGGCGCTGGGCCTCAACAAGCTCAACGACGTGCGCGAACTCAAGGACAGCCCGCAGGTCCGTGGCCTGATCAACAAGGTCCACTACCTGGTCCAGGTCGAGGAATAATCGAAATGAAGCTCAATTCTCTCAAGCCCGCACAGGGCGCCCGCACCGAGCGCGTCCGCGTCGGCCGCGGCATCGGCTCGGGCCTCGGCAAGACCGCCGGTCGCGGCCACAAGGGTTCGTTCGCGCGCGCCGGCAAGGGCAAGATCAAGGCCGGCTTCGAAGGCGGCCAGATGCCGCTGCGCAAGCGCCTGCCGAAGGTCGGCTTCCGCTCCAAGCTCAAGCTCGACACCGCCGAAGTGATGCTCTACCAGCTCGACAAGCTCGATGGCGACATCGATTTCGCCGCGCTGCGTGCCGCCAAGCTGGTGCCGAGCACCGCCAAGCGCGCGAAGATCGTCAAGAAGGGTGAGATCAGCAAGAAGCTCGTGCTCAAGGGTGTGCTGGCCACGGCCGGTGCCCGCGAGGCGATCGAAGCCGCTGGCGGCAAGGTCGAGGAGTAAGCCGGATGTCGCGAAGCGGCAGCGCAATGGGTGGGGTCGGCGCCGGGCTCGGTAAGTTCACCGAGCTCCGCCAGCGCCTGCTGTTCGTGGTCGGTGCGCTGATCGTCTACCGCATCGGGTGTTTCATCCCGGTGCCGGGCGTCAATCCCGAAGCCATGCTGCAACTCATGGAGCAGCAGGAAGGCACCATCGTGGACATGTTCAACATGTTCTCCGGTGGTGCGCTGTCGCGTTTCAGCCTGTTCGCACTGAACGTCATTCCCTACATCTCCGCATCCATCGTGATGCAGCTGCTGGTGCAGGTGGTGCCGAGCCTCAAGGCCATCCAGAAGGAAGGCGAATCGGGACGGCGGCGGATCACGCAGTGGTCGCGTATCGGTGCGATTCCACTGGCGATCTTCCAGTCGGCCGGCATCGCCATGGCGCTGCAGAGCTCGGGTGCGAACAACGGCATTCCGGTGGTGTACGCGCCGGGCATGGGCTTCGTGCTCACTGCCATCGTCGCGCTGACGGCGGGCACGATGTTCCTGGTGTGGCTGGGCGAGCAGGTGACCGAGCGCGGTATCGGCAACGGTGTGTCGCTGATTATCTTTGCCGGCATCGTCGCCGGGCTTCCGGGCGCCGTGCTCGGGACGTTCGACGCGCTGCGCAACGGCGACATGAGCCCGATCGCCGCGATCCTGCTGCTGATCGTCGTGCTGGCCGCGATCTTCTTCGTGGTGTTCGTCGAGCGTGGTCAGCGTCGGATCACGGTGAACTACGCACGCCGCCAGGGCGGCCGCAATGCGTACATGAACCAGAGCTCGTTCCTGCCGCTGAAGCTCAACATGGCGGGCGTGATCCCGGCGATCTTCGCGTCGTCGATCATCATGTTCCCGGCCACCGTGTCGACCTGGTTCGGCGAGGCGGGCTCGGCCACGTGGCTGGCGCGTCTGGCGCAGGCCATGTCCCCGGGTGAGCCGCTGTACGTGCTGCTGTTCGGTGGTCTGATCGCAGGCTTCGCGTTCTTCTACACCGCGCTGGTGTTCAACAGCCAGGAAACGGCGGACAACCTGAAGAAGTCGGGCGCGCTCATTCCGGGCATTCGTCCGGGCAAGGCGACGGCCGACTACATCGACGGCGTGCTGACCCGGCTCACGGCGGTCGGCGCGGCCTATCTGGTGCTGGTCTGTCTGCTGCCCGAGTTCATGCGCGCCGAGTTCGGCACGTCGTTCTACTTCGGCGGCACCTCGCTGCTGATCGTGGTCGTCGTGGTGATGGACTTCATCGCGCAGATCCAGTCGCACCTGATGTCGCACCAGTACGAAAGCCTGCTGAAGAAGGCGAACCTCAAGGGTTCGCGCGGCGGTCTGGCACGCTGAAAGACGTTGACCTCCGCGCGGCGTCGCCGCGCGGGGGATTTTCACCGCGGAGCGGCATCGCCGTCTCCGCATCCGCCGCCCGGCCGGGCGGCAGGAATCCCGGACACACGCGCCGGGATTCGGATGGGCGACTCGCGCGGCGGTCTCGGGCGCGAGTGGTAGCGGGTTTTCCGCGCGCCAGAGTAGCGCGCGGGGCAGGCGGGGGTTCCCCCGGCTGCCGCCCCGGTGCCGTCGCCGGAGCATGGGCACACTCCCCATGCCGGGTCCATGGCGCAGCCGCGTCCTGGACTTTGTGAAAGCCCGAGGCCCTGTTATCATTTCATGTTCCCTTTTTGCCGGGATTGAACCCCCGGCAGCCAAACCAGTTGGAGAATCCGCGCATGGCGCGTATTGCAGGCGTGAACCTGCCTGCCCAGAAGCATGTCTGGGTCGGGCTTCAGAGCATCTACGGCATCGGCCGTACCCGGTCGAAGAAGGTCTGCATTGCTGCAGGCGTCGAGACCAACACCAAGATCCGCGATCTGTCGGAGCCCGAAGTCGAGCGCCTGCGCGCCGAAGTCGGCAAGTACGTGGTCGAAGGCGATCTGCGTCGTGAAGTGGGCATGGCCATCAAGCGTCTGATGGACCTGTCCTGCTATCGCGGCCTGCGTCACCGCCGTGGTCTCCCGCTGCGTGGCCAGCGTACCCGGACCAATGCCCGTACCCGCAAGGGTCCGCGCAAGGCCATCAAGAAGTAAGGAGTCCTGACCATGGCCAAGCCGTCCGCAACCAAGACCAAGAAGAAGATCAAGCGCGTCGTCACCGACGGCATCGCGCATGTGCACGCTTCGTTCAACAACACGATCATCACGATCACCGATCGCCAGGGCAATGCGCTCTCGTGGGCGACGTCCGGTGGTGCAGGCTTCCGCGGCTCGCGCAAGTCCACCCCGTTCGCAGCGCAGGTCGCCGCCGAAAAGGCCGGCAAGGCTGCGCTGGACTACGGCGTGAAGTCGCTGGAAGTCCGCATCAAGGGCCCGGGTCCGGGTCGTGAATCGGCCGTGCGTTCGTTGAACAACGTGGGCTACAAGATCATCAACATCATCGACGTGACGCCTATCCCGCACAACGGGTGCCGTCCGCCGAAGAAGCGTCGCGTCTAAAGGAGCGATAAGAAATGGCTCGTTATATCGGTCCTACCTGTAAGCTCGCGCGCCGCGAAGGCGCCGACCTGTCCCTCAAGAGCCCGACCCGCGCGCTCGACTCGAAGTGCAAGCTGGAGCAGAAGCCCGGCCAGCACGGCGCCGGTACCGGTGCGCGTCGCAGCAAGCTGTCCGACTACGCCACCCAGCTGCGCGAGAAGCAGAAGGTCAAGCGTATCTACGGTCTGCTGGAGCGTCAGTTCCGCAACTATTACAAGAAGGCGTCCACCAAGAAGGGCAACACGGGTGAAAACCTGCTGCAGCTCCTCGAGACCCGCCTCGACAACGTCGTCTACCGCATGGGCTTCGCCGTCACCCGTCCGGCCGCTCGCCAGCTGGTCAGCCACCGTGGTGTCACGGTCAACGGCCAGTCGGTGAACCTGCCGTCCTACCAGGTCAAGGCCGGTGACGCGATCGCGCTGTCGGAGAAGGCACAGAAGCAGCTCCGCGTGCAGGAAGCGCTGAATGTGTCGTCGACGATGGACCTGTCGCCGTCGTGGGTCGAGGTCGACTCGAAGAAGTTCAGTGGTGTGTTCAAGTCGGTGCCCGACCGCGGCGATCTGCCGGCGGACATCAACGAAGCGCTGATCGTCGAGCTGTACTCGAAGTAATTCATTCAGGCCTCGCCGCGCCCCCCGGCGCGGCGGTCCCCAGGAGATACACACACATGACGGCTACCGCCAACCAGGTCCTGCGTCCCCGTGGCCCGCAGATCGAACGCCTCGCCGGCAATCGCGCGAAGGTCGTGATCGAGCCGCTGGAGCGCGGATACGGGCACACGCTGGGCAATGCCCTGCGTCGCGTGCTGCTGTCGTCGATTCCCGGCTTCGCGATCACCGAAGTCGAGATCGATGGCGTGCTGCACGAGTACAGCACCATCGAGGGTCTGCAGGAGGACGTGCTCGAAGTCCTGCTCAACCTCAAGGACGTCGCCATCCGCATGGGCACCGGCGAGAGCTCGACGCTGTCGCTGTCGAAGTCGGGCCCGGGCGTCGTGACCGCGTCCGACATCAAGACCGATCACAACGTCGAGATCCTCAACGGCGACCACGTGATCTGTCATCTCACCAAGGACGCGTCGATCAACATGCGTCTGAAGATCGAGCGTGGCTTCGGCTACCAGCCGGCCGCCGCCCGCCGTCGTCCCGACGAAGAGACCCGTGCCATCGGTCGCCTGATGCTGGACGCGTCGTTCTCGCCGGTCCGTCGCGTGGCCTATGAAGTCGAAGCGGCGCGCGTCGAACAGCGCACCGACCTCGACAAGCTGGTGCTCGACATCGAGACCAACGGCACGATCGATGCCGAGGAAGCCGTGCGCACCGCCGCCGACATCCTCACCGACCAGCTGTCGGTGTTCGGCGACTTCACGCACCGCGACCGCGGCGCCGCCAAGCCGCAGACCCCGGGCGTCGATCCGATCCTGCTGCGTCCGATCGACGATCTGGAGCTCACCGTGCGTTCGGCCAACTGCCTCAAGGCCGAGAGCATCTACTACATCGGTGATCTGATCCAGAAGACCGAAGTCGAGCTGCTGAAGACGCCGAACCTCGGCAAGAAGTCGCTGACCGAGATCAAGGAAGTGCTGGCGCAGCGCGGCCTGGCTCTGGGCATGAAGCTCGAGAACTGGCCGCCGACCGGCGTCGCCGCTCACGGCATGCTGGGCTAAGCAGTCCCACGCGACCGGTGCCCTCGGGCATCGGTCGCGGATGCGAGCGCCGGCGTAGGTCGCCGGTCCGCATCGGGATGTACGCAAGACCGCGCCGACGGGCAGAAGCCCGCGGCGTTGCCGGCAAGGGACCACCGGCTTTCGGACCATCCGCAGTCCAAGTACCAACGCCAGGACGGCGCCAACGCGTCACACAGACCCACCATTCCAGACTGAAGGATTCATGCCATGCGCCATCAGAAGGCCGGCCGCAAGTTCAACCGCACCAGCGCCCATCGCGAAGCGATGTTCCGCAACATGGCGGCGTCGCTGATCAAGAGCGAACTCATCAAGACCACCCTGCCCAAGGCCAAGGAACTGCGCCGCGTCGCCGAACCGCTGATCACCCTGGGTAAGGTCGACAGCGTCGCCAACCGTCGTCTCGCCTTCGCGCGTCTGCGCGACAAGGAAGCTGTCGGCACGCTGTTCACCACCGTCGGTCCGCGCTATGCCGCGCGTCCGGGTGGTTACATGCGCATCCTCAAGTGCGGCTTCCGCGCCGGCGACAACGCGCCGATGGCGTATGTCGAGCTGGTCGATCGCCCGCAGGCGTCGGTCGACGCCGAGTAAGAACCGTCAGCGCGCCCCGCGCCCCGCGCGCGGGTTCACGCCAGCGATGGAACGAAGCCCCGGCACCTGCCGGGGTTTTTGTTTGCGCCGCCGCGCCCGATAATCGTCCCGATTTCCCACTCCCGGTCTGCCCATGAATCCTGCCCGCTGGTCGTTCCGGTCGCTGATGCTCGCCGGTGCCGTCACGTGTTTCGCGCTGATCGGCTTCGCGATCTACTCGCAGCTGGCCTGGGGCCTGGAGCCGTGTCCGCTGTGCATCTTCCAGCGCATCGCGTTCGCGGCGCTCGGCGTGGTGCTGCTGGTCGCCGGCCTGCATGCGCCGCGGCGCAGCGGCGGACGTACCGCGTACGGTCTGCTCGGCTTCGCGGCGGCGGCGGTCGGCATCGGCATCGCCGGGCGCCATGTGTGGCTGCAGATGAACCCGCCCGGCTTCGTGGCCTGCGGCGCCCCGTTTTCGTTCATGCGCCAGACCATGGACACGCCGACGTTGATCCAGAAGGTGCTCACCGGCAGCGGGGATTGCGGCACCGTGGACTGGACGTTCCTCGGCCTGTCGATGCCGGCGTGGAGCCTGGTGTGGTTCGTACTGCTCGCCGGTCTGGCCCTGTTCGCGGGTCTGCGCGCACGGCGCTGACGTGCCGGCCGGAAATTGACGCATCGCAGCAACCTGCGATGATGGCGGACACCCGAGGAAACGCCGATGTCGCCGTCCATGAATGCCCGCCTGCAATCCGCGAACGCCGCGCCGGCGTGGCAGCCCGACGCCTGGCGTGCGCGGCCCGCCAAGCAGTTGCCGACCTATCCCGATGCCGCGGCGCTCGCCGAGGTCCAGCAGGAACTGCGCGCATTGCCGCCGCTGGTGACCTCGTGGGAAATCCTCAGCCTCAAGCAACAACTGGCCGATGCCCAGGAGGGGCGCCGGTTCCTGCTGCAGGGCGGCGACTGCGCGGAGAACTTCGGGGACTGCACCTCCGACATCATCTCCAACCGCCTGAAGGTCCTGCTGCAGATGAGCCTGGTGCTCGTGCACGGCATGCGCCTGCCGGTGGTGCGCGTGGGGCGCTTTGCCGGGCAGTACGCTAAGCCGCGTTCGGCCGACACGGAGACCCGTGACGGCGTGACCTTGCCCTGTTACCGCGGAGACGTCGTCAACGCGCCAGCGTTCACGCCCGAGGCGCGCACGCCGGATCCGCGGCGGATGATCAAGGCGCATGCCCGGTCGGCGATGACGATGAACTTCGTCCGCTCGCTGATCGACGGCGGCTTCGCGGATCTGCATCACCCCGAGTACTGGGGGCTGGAATGGGTGGGCGAATCCCCGCTGGCCGAGGAATACCAGCGCATGGTCTCCGGGCTCGGCGACGCGGTGCGTTTCATGGAGACGCTGGCCGGCGCCCAGGTGCACAACCTCAACCGCGTCGATTTCTACACCTCGCACGAAGCCCTGCTGCTGCCCTACGAGGAAGCGCAGACCCGGCAGGTGCCACGCCAGAGCGGCTGGTTCAATCTCAGCACGCATTTCCCTTGGATCGGCGTACGCACGGCGGCGCTCGACGGCGCGCACGTCGAATACATGCGCGGCATCCGCAATCCGGTCGGGGTGAAAGTGGGGCCGACGTCGACACCCGACGAACTCTTGCGCCTGATCGACGTGCTCAACCCCGACGACGAGCCGGGCCGGCTGAGCCTGATTCACCGCATGGGCGCCACGCAGGTGGCCGAGCGCCTGCCGGCGCTGCTCGAGGCCGTGCGTCGCGACGGCAGGCGCGTGCTGTGGATCTGCGATCCGATGCACGGCAATACCGAATCGACCAGCAACGGCTACAAGACGCGCCGCTTCGACAACATCCGCAGCGAGATCGAGCAGGCGTTCGAGCTCCACGCCGCTGCGGGCACGCGGCTGGGCGGCGTGCATCTGGAACTCACCGGCGAGGATGTCACCGAGTGCATGGGCGGTGCGCGATCGCTGACCGAGGTCGACCTCGAGCGCGCCTACAAGAGCCAGGTCGACCCTCGGCTCAACTACGAGCAGGCGCTCGAGACCGCGATGCTGATCGTGCGCAAGCACGCGCAGGGCACACGCGCCTAGCCGCCGGCGTCGCCGGGCAGCGCATCGAATGCGCCGCGCTCGACGTCCTCGAGAAATGCCGCGCAGTGCGCGTCGTCGCCGCGGTGGTCCGGGAAATACCGCGCGCGCAGGCGGAGAACGCCGTGCATGATGCGTGTCTCGGCGGCGGTACGTGCGTCCTGGGCTGCGCGCGCGTCACCGACGTCCGCATCGGCGGCGACCTCGTACTGATGGTGCAACCTGTCGGCGGCCTGCTGGACGCGCGCCCGATTGCGCGCGGACCACGCACGCTGGATTTTGGCGACAGCTGCCGGATCGCTGTCCGGCAGCGCATTGCACAGCTGGCGCAGCGCGTCATCGACCACGAGTGCCCGCGCCAGGGTGCGCTCGTCCGCGGCACCGGCCTCCACACCGGCGCCGATCGCATGGCCCGCCACACACGCGAGCGCAAGGGCGATGCCGCACGCGCGTGACGGCCACGCGTGCGCCTTCACGCGCGCCGTCGACGCTGCAGGTCGCGCGCCAGCACCAGCACGATCACCAGGTTGAGGACGAACACACCCCAGGTCAGCCAGTCCGGGTGGTGCCAAAGGGCGTAGATCTCGAACGGCAGGTACGCCGCCGCGCCGATGCAGCCCAGCCAGGACGCCCAGGCCCGGTGCCGCCACAAGCCCCAGGCCTCGAGCAGGCGCATGCCGGCGTAGACCAGGCCGACCGCGACGGCGACGTGCACGGTCTGCGGCGTGATGGCGTCGAGCAGGGCGCTGCTGCCGCGCTGGACGACGATGCCGAGCCGCGCGAGCGCGGTCTGGAGTTCGTGCTGCAGTGCGTCGGGTCCGATCGCCGCGAGGGCGGCAGCCCCGGCCAGTGCGATCACACCCTTGGTGGCTTCGAAGATGGCGATGGCGCGCAGGCCGCGCAGCGCGTGGGTCGGGACGTCGGACATCAGAACAGGGCGGCCTGGTGGGGTGGTGGCGGCAGCGGCGCGCCGCTCAGCGGCCAGTGCGCGAGCGCATCGTAACGCCGCCGGGATTGAACAGGAGTTCGAAGCCGTCGACGGCGAGCGGCCCGGTCGCGCACGCGATCCGGTCGAGCCAGGGCTGCGGGCCGAGGTGCTTGTCGAGATACGCCAGGGTGAGGTGCGGTTGGGTCGTCGCCTGCGCCGGCACGATGCCGATGCGTCGTACCGCGTCGCGCGCGGCATCGCACAGCGCCTGCAGCGCGGGACAGGGATGCGGCAGCGCCACCACCGCCCCGGATTGCGGCCAGTAGGCCAGACGCTCGATCGAGCAGACGTGCGGGGGAATGCGCGTGGCGGCGTCGGCGAACGCATCGAGCAGCGCCGGCATCACCGCCGCGTCGACCGCGTGCCCGATGAAGCACAGGGTCACGTGCCACTGGTCGGCGCGGCGCGGATGCAAAGACGGCGCGCCCGGAGGGCACGCCGTCTGCATACGTTGGGACAGGGCCGCGAGTGCCGCCCGGTCGCCGGCCCCCGGCCGCCACGCCGGGAACGGCGCCTGGCTCACGCGGCGCGCGAGGCGCGCTTGCGGTCGCTTTCGGTCAGCAACTTCTTGCGCAGGCGGATTTCCTTCGGGGTGACTTCGACCAGCTCGTCGTCCTCGATGAAGTCCAGCGCCTGTTCCAGCGTGTACTTCAGCGCCGGGGTCAGCTTGATCGCGTCGTCCTTGCCCGAGGCACGCACGTTGGTCAGCGGCTTGCCCTTGATGACGTTGACGGTGAGGTCGTTGTCCTTGGAGTGGATGCCGACCAGCTGGCCTTCGTAGACGTGGTCGCCTTCGGCGGCGAACAGGCGGCCGCGTTCTTCCAGCGGGCCGAGCGAGTAGGCCGGCGTCATGCCCGGCGCATTGGCGATCATCACGCCGTTGTTGCGCTTGGCGATCGCCCCGGTTTCCTTCGGGCCGTAATGGTCGAACACGTGGAACAGCAGGCCGGAACCTTGCGTGAGCGTCTTGAACTCGTTCTGGAAGCCGATCAGGCCACGCGCCGGAATCATGTAATCCAGGCGCACGCGGCCCTTGCCGTCGGGCTCCATGTTCTTCAGCTGGCCCTTGCGGATGCCGAGCTTCTCCATCACGCCGCCCTGGTGCTGCTCCTCGACGTCGACGACGAGCTGCTCGATCGGCTCCATCAGCTGGCCGTCGATCTCCTTGATGATGACCTCGGGGCGCGAGACCGCCAGTTCGAAGCCCTCGCGGCGCATGTTCTCGATCAGCACCGAGAGGTGCAGCTCGCCGCGGCCCGAGACCAGGAACTTGTCGGCGTCCTGGGTTTCCTCGACCTTCAGGGCCACGTTGTGCAGCGTCTCGCGCTCCAGACGCTCGCGGATCTGGCGGCTGGTGATGAACTTGCCGCCGCTGTGTTCCTTGCTGCCGGCGAAGGGCGAGTTGTTGACCTGGAAGGTCATCGAGATCGTGGGCTCGTCGACGGTCAGCGCCGGCAACGCCTCGGGCGTGTCGAGCGCGCAGACGGTGTCGGAGATGGAGAGATCCTGCACGCCGGCGATCGCGACGATGTCGCCCGCCTGCGCTTCCTCCACTTCCACACGCTCCAGACCGAGGAAGCCGAGCACCTGCACCACCTTGCCCTGGCGCTTCTTGCCCTCGCGGTCGACCACGCTGACCGGCATGTTCTTCTTGAGCTTGCCGCGCTGGATGCGGCCGATGCCGATCAGGCCGACGAAGTTGTTGTAGTCGAGCTGGCTGATGCGCATCTGGAACGCGCCGTCACGGTCCACGTCCGGCGGCGCGACGTGCTGCATGATCGCCTCGTACAGCGGGGTCATGTCGCCCGAGCGCGCCGCGTCGTCGAGGCTGGCGTAGCCGTGCAGCGCGGAGGCGTAGACGATCGGGAAATCCAGCTGCTCGTTGGTCGCGCCGAGCTTGTCGAACAGGTCGAACACCTGGTCGATCACCCAGTCGGGACGCGCGCCCGGACGGTCGATCTTGTTGACGACGACGATCGGCTTGAAGCCCATCGCGAACGCCTTCTGGGTGACGAAACGCGTCTGCGGCATCGGGCCGTCCATCGCGTCGACCAGGATCAGCACCGAGTCGACCATCGACAGCACGCGCTCGACCTCGCCGCCGAAGTCGGCGTGGCCGGGGGTGTCGACGATGTTGATGCGGTTACCCTGCCAGTTGATGGCGGTGTTCTTGGCCAGGATCGTGATGCCACGCTCCTTTTCCTGGTCGTTGCTGTCCATCACGCGCTCGGCGAGGACGGTCCGCTCCGACAGGGTGCCCGATTGCTTGAGCAGGCAGTCGACGAGGGTGGTCTTGCCGTGGTCGACGTGGGCGACGATGGCGATGTTGCGCAGGCGTTCGATGGACATGGGCAAGGCTGCGCCAGAGTCGAAGACCGGGGCGCACTAGAGTCAGTGAAAGAGCCCGGAATTATACCGTGTTGCGCCGCCGCATGGCGGCCGGGCCGGAGCGCCGACTTGAAACCGTCCGGGGAGGCCGCATGTAGCCCGTTCGCCGGCCCGGCCGGCGGCCTTTCCCATCCCAGGATTCCTCATGTCCCTGAACGCCGTATTCGATACCGACCGTGGCCCGATCACCGTCGAGCTGTTCGCCGACAAGGCCCCGCTGACCGTGGCCAACTTCGTCAACCTGGCCAAGCGCGGCTTCTACGACGGACTGAACTTCCACCGCGTGATCGCCGACTTCATGGTCCAGGGCGGCTGCCCCGAAGGCTCCGGCCGCGGCGGCCCGGGGTACCGGTTCGAGGACGAGACCAACAACGGCGTCAAGCACGAGCGTGGCGTGCTGTCGATGGCCAATGCCGGTCCCAACACCAACGGCAGCCAGTTCTTCATCACCCACATCAAGACCGACTGGCTGGACGGCAAGCACACCGTCTTCGGCAAGGTCACCGAGGGTCTGGACGTGGTCGATACGATCAAGCAGGGCGACACGATCAAGTCGGTGAAGATCGAGGGTGACGCCGACGCCGTGCTGGCCGCCAAGGCCGACCGCGTGGCCGAGTGGAACAAGGTCCTCGCGGCCTGAGTGCGCGCCGGCCCCCGGGCCGATGCTGTGGCGACGCCGCGGTCCTCACGGGCCGCGGCGTCGTCGTGTGGGTGCCCCCCCCGCGCCGTGCCCGCCCGCGGCAGGCCTGCTAAAATTTCGCGCTCTGTCGCCCGGCCTGCCGGCCTGGCGATCCGTCCGGAGAGGTGTCCCGCGATGCCCCAGCTTGCCCGCCGCGTCGGCCGTGCCCGGCCCAGCGCCATCATGCAGGTCGCCGAGAAGGCCAGACGCCTGAAGGCCGAAGGCCGGGACATCATCAGCTTCTCGATCGGCGTGCCGAACTTCCTGCCCGGCGCGCATGTGTATGCCGCCGCGCGCGAGGCGCTCGAGCACGACAGCGGCCAGTACGGCAGCAACCGCGGCAGCGACGCGCTGCTCGACGCGTTCATCGGCCATCTCGACCGCATCGGCCTGCCGGGCTACACCCGCGCGCACTGCGCCAGCGGCATCGGCGCCAAGCACATCCTCTATACGCTGGCCGAGGTGCTGCTCGACGAAGGCGACGGCTTCGCGTTCGCAACGCCCTACTGGACGACCTATCTGGACATCGCCGAGATCGTCGGTGCCGACATCCAGTTGCTGCCGTGCCCGCCGGAACAGGACTACAAGCTGACCCCGGCGCAGCTCGATGCCGCGCTGGCGCGCAAGCCCAAGGTCTTCCTGTTCAACAACCCGTCGAATCCGACCGGCATGGTCTACACGCGGGACGAGATCGCCGCGCTGGCCGACGTGCTGGTACGGCATCCCGATACGTGGATCATCACCGACGACATCTACAACCGCATGGTGTTCGACGGTGTCGGCTACCACAACGTCGTGCAGGCCCGGCCGGAGCTGCGCGAGCGCACGATCTTCGTCGATTCGCTGTCCAAGACCTACGGCATGCCCGGCTGGCGCGTCGGCCTGCTGGCCGGGCCCGAATCGGTCGCCAGGGCCTTCGCGACGATGAACTCCAACCACATCACCAACGTGCCCGAAGTCGTGACCGCGGCCGCGGTCGCGGCGCTGACCGGTCCGCAGGATGTGCCGAGCGCGAAATGCGCCGAGTTCCAGGCGCGCCGTGACCGCGTGATGGCCGCGCTGGCGGAGATCCCGGGCGTGGTCTGTCCGAAGCCGGCCGGCGCGTTCTACGTGTTTCCCGATATCAGCGTGGCCTTCGGCACGTCGCACGGTGACACGCACATCGGCAATGACGTCGACCTGTGCAATGCACTGCTCGAGGCCAAGGGCGTGGCCTGCGTGCCGGGCTCGGCCTTCGGCGAGCCGCGCGCCCTGCGCATCAGCTATACCTGTCCGGAGGCGCAGCTCGCCCCCGGACTCGACCGCATCCGCGAGTTCTTCGCGGAGCTGCGCTGAGCGCGCGGATGCGGCTGCTCCTGCTTCTCGCTGCATTGGCACTGGCCGGGGGCTGGATGCACCTGCGTGCCGAGGCGCCGCAGCCGCTGCATCCGGACGATCCACGCGGCGCGACCGGCAAGACCGGCATCGTGATGCTGGCCGCCGAGTGGTGCGGGTACTGCCGCCGGCAGCAGGCGGAGTTCGCCGCCGGCAAGGTGCGCTATCGCGTCCTCGACATCGACACGCCGGCCGGTGCGCGCGCGATGCAGGCCCTCGGTGCGCGCGGCGTGCCGGTCACGGTGATCGGCCAGACCGTGATCCGTGGCTACGACACGGCCGCACTGGCCGAACACCTCGAACCGCTGGGCTATCCGCTCTATTGACCGCCCGGCCCGATCCACGACATCCCCCCAAGTGAACGAAAGGACATTTCCATGAAGACTCCCGTCCGTGTTGCCGTGACCGGCGCCGCCGGCCAGATCGGCTACGCCCTCCTGTTCCGCATCGCCTCCGGTGAAATGCTGGGCAAGGACCAGCCGGTGATCCTGCAGCTGCTCGAGCTGCCGATCGACAAGGCGCAGGCCGCGCTCAAGGGCGTGATCATGGAGCTCGAGGACTGCGCGTTCCCGCTGCTGGCCGGTGTCATCGGCACCGACGATGCGGAGGTCGCGTTCAAGGACGCCGACATCGCGCTGCTCGTCGGCGCGCGTCCGCGCGGCCCGGGCATGGAGCGCAAGGACCTGCTGCTCGAGAACGCCAAGATCTTCACCGCCCAGGGCGCGGCGCTGAACAAGGTCGCCTCGCGTGACGTCAAGGTGCTGGTGGTCGGCAACCCGGCCAACACCAACGCCTACATCGCCATGAAGTCGGCGCCGGATCTCAACCCGCGCAACTTCACCGCGATGCTGCGCCTCGACCACAACCGCGCGCTGAGCCAGCTGGCAGCCAAGGCCGAGGTCGCCGTCGGCGACATCGAGGGCCTGATCGTCTGGGGCAACCATAGCCCGACCATGTACCCGGACTACCGCTTCGCCACCGCGAACGGCGTCAACCTCAAGGACAAGGTCGGCGACGCCGACTGGAACGCCAACACCTTCATCCCGCAGGTCGGCAAGCGCGGCGCGGCGATCATCGAAGCGCGCGGCCTGTCGTCGGCGGCCTCGGCCGCCAATGCCGCCATCGACCACATCCGCGACTGGGTGCTGGGCAGCAACGGCAAGTGGGTGACGATGGGCGTGCCGTCGGACGGCAGCTACGGCATCCCCGAAGGCGTGATCTTCGGCTTCGCGGTGACCACGCAGAACGGCGAATACACGCTGGTCAAGGACCTCGAAGTCGACGACTTCAGCCAGAAGGCCATCGACAAGACCCTGGCCGAGCTCGAGGAAGAGCGCAGCGGCGTGGCGCATCTGCTGGGCTGACCGCAGCCGTACGGGTGTACAAGAAGCGCCGGGATTCCCGGCGCTTTTTTTTGCCTGGCCATTGGGGCGGGCGGCCGAAGGGGGAGGCACATGATCGTTCCGCAGTACTGGGCCGAAGGCCGGTTGCAACACCGCACGAGGGGCCGGCAGGTCACCGTGCGCCGTTTCGGCTGGTCCGACCTCAGCCTGGAAGACGCCCAGGCACTGGCCGATGCACGTACGCGTGAGGCCTTCGAGCGGGTGCTGGCCGGCGAGGCGCTCCCGCGCCGTGAGGCCAGGCGGCCCTACAACGGGTCTGAGGGCGTGCCGATCCGCGAGGAGATCGTGGCGCGCGAGGGCGACAGCGTCATCACCCGCAACGCCTACGGCGCGCGCTGCCTCAACACGCCGCGCGCCTTGTTCGTGGACATCGATTTCCACGATCCGGGCCCGGACCGTGCGCTTCGATGGGGCTGCCGGGTGCCGTTGCTGATGCTCGCGGCGGGCATCGGCGGCGCAGCGGGGTCGTGGCTGGTCGGACTTGTCGCGACGGGCATTGCGCTCGCCCTGGGTGCGTGGATCGCGCGTCGCATCCACGCCACGCGCCGGAACAGGGACGGTGGCCCGGCCGCGGCGGTGGACCGGCGGATCGAGGCGTTCGTGCGCCAGCATCCGGCGTGGCGCCTGCGGCAGTACGCGACACCCGCGGGCGTGCGGCTGCTCGCCCTGCATCGCGGCTTCGATCCGCGCGAGCCGGAGGTGGCGGCGTGCTTCGCCGCGTTGGGGGCCGATCCGGTGTACGCGCTGATGTGCGTGCGGCAGCGCTGCTTCCGCGCCCGGGTCAGCCCCAAGCCGTGGCGGATCGGCATCGAGCGGCACATCCGTCCACGGCCCGGTACCTGGCCGATCGACCCCGCACGCATGCCGGAGCGGCGTCGTTGGATCGAGGACTACGAGCGGCGCGCCGAGGGGTTTGCCGCGTGCCGTTACGTGCGCACCCTCGGCGAGGGTGCGGCCGACCCGGCGATCGATGCGGTGCGCGCGCTGCACGACGCGCTCTGCCGCGCGGAGCGCGCCTTGCCGCTGGCGTGAACGGCGCCTGCCCGAGGGCAGGCGCGAGCCCGCCCATGCGACGAAGGTCGAGCGGTCCGGGTCCGGAGCGCCGGGCTATGCTGCGGAACGTCGTCGCGTCCGGAGTGTCGACATGGGCTACGAGGCCTTCCACCGCCGTTCCATCGAGGACCCCGAGGGCTTCTGGGGCGAGCAGGCGCGGGCGATCCACTGGCACACCGCGCCGCAGCGGATCCTCGACGATTCGAACCCGCCGTTCCGCAAGTGGTTCGTCGGCGGCCAGACCAACCTCTGCTACAACGCCGTCGACCGGCATCTCGAGGCGCGCGGCGACCAGCTCGCGCTCGTTGCGATCTCGACCGAGACCAACGAGACCCGCGAACTCACCTACGCGCAGCTGCATCGCGAGGTCAGTGATTTCGCCGCCGTGCTCGTGGCGCTCGGCGTGGGCCGCGGCGACCGCGTCGTCATCTACATGCCCAACATGGCCGAGGCCGTGTTCGCGATGCTGGCCTGCGCGCGCATCGGTGCGGTGCATTCGGTGGTCTTCGGCGGTTTCGCCGCGCACAACCTGGCGCTGCGCATCGACGATGCGACGCCGGCGCTGTTGATCGCCGCCGATGCCGGCAGCCGCGGCGGCAAGATCATTCCGTACAAGCCGTTGATCGATGCCGCGTGCGCGGAGGCGACGTCGCCACCGCCCAAGGTATTGATTGTCGATCGCGGCCTCACGCGGGGTTACACACGCGTCGAAGGCCGCGACCTCGACTACGCCGCGCTGCGCGCGCAGCACGCCGGCACCGACGTGCCGGTGACCTGGCTGGAATCCAACGAGCCGAGCTATCTGCTCTACACCTCCGGCACCACCGGCAAGCCCAAGGGCGTGCAGCGCGATGTCGGCGGCTATGCGGTCGCGATGGCGCTGTCGATGTGGTCGATCTACGACATCCGCGCCGGCCAGGTGATGTTCTCCACCTCGGACGTGGGCTGGGCCGTGGGCCATTCCTACAACGTCTACGGGCCGCTGATCGCGGGGGCGACCTCGATCCTCTACGAAGGCCTGCCGACCACGCCCGATCCCGGCATCTGGTGGAAGATCTGTGCCGACTACGGCGTGCGCACGATGTTCTCCTCGCCCACCGGCATCCGCGTGCTGAAGAAGCAGGATCCGAAGTTCCTCGCGCAATACGACCTGTCGCAGCTGCGCTACCTGTTTCTCGCCGGCGAGCCGCTCGACGAACCGACGGCGACGTGGATCAGCGACGGTCTCGGCGGCACGACCGTCATCGACAACTACTGGCAGACCGAAACCGGCTGGCCGGTGCTGGCGCTGATGCCGGGGGTCGAACTCCGACCGGTGAAATTCGGGTCCCCGGGCCTGCCGACGCCGGGTTTCGATCTGCGCGTGATCGACGAGAGCACCGGCGCGCGCGTGCCGCCCGGCACCAAGGGTGTGCTGGTGATCCGGCCGCCGCTGCCGCCGGGCTGCATGACCACGGTCTGGAACGACGATGCGCGCTTTGTGTCGAGCTATTTCTCGCACTTCAGCGAGCTGCTCTACAGCTCGCTGGACTGGGCGATCCAGGACGAGGACGGCTACACCTTCATCCTCGGCCGCACCGACGATGTCATCAACGTCGCCGGCCATCGCCTCGGCACGCGCGAGATCGAGGAAGCGGTGTCGAGCCACCCGGCGGTGGCCGAGGCCGCGGTGATCGGCGTGGCCGACGCGCTCAAGGGCCAGGTGCCGGTGGTGTTCGCCACGCTCAAGCAGACCGCCGCGGATGCGGTGGCGCAGCAGGCGACGGCGGCCGAGATGATGCGCACGGTCGCCGATCAGCTGGGTGCGGTGGCCCGGCCGGCGCGCGTCTACGTGGTCAACGCGCTGCCGAAGACGCGCTCGGGCAAATTGCTGCGGCGGTCGCTGCAGGCGCTGGCGGAAGCCCGGGATCCGGGGGATCTCTCGACGCTGGATGATCCGAACGCGCTGGAGGATGTGCGTCGCGTGCTGGAGCGGGGCGCGGACGCGGGCTGAACGCTCGTTTTCAGGCGCGCTCGCGCGCCAAGAGTGTGCCGGAGTGCCGGTGCGCGTGGGCGCGCCGTCGCGCGCCTGCACGCGCACCGTCATTCCGCCGGCGCGACGCCGGTGTAATGCGCGCGCGGGCGGATCAGCATGCCCAGTTCCTGCTGTTCCAGCGCATGCGCCAGCCAGCCCGCGAGGCGGCCGGCGGCGAACATGCACAACGCCGGCGTCGCCGGCAGGCCGTGCACGAAACAGATCGCCGCGAGCATGCCGTCGATGTTGGGATGCCGGCCGCTGGTCTCGGCTGCCGAGTGCAGCACCGCCTCCACCTGCTGCATGCGGGCATCGCCCGCATGACGCGCGCGCAGCATCGCCAGCACTTCGGCCGCGCGCGGATCGCCGTCGGGATACAGCACGTGATGGAAGCCGGGCAGATCGTCACCGCGCTGCCAGCGCTCGGCGACGAAGGCAGCGGGCGAGGGGGCGTCGCAGGCCTCGCGGATCAGCGCATGCGCGCGCGCGGTCGCGCCGCCGTGACGCGGTCCCGACAGCGCGGCGAGACCCGCGCACACCGTGGCATGCAGATGCGCGCCGGTGGAGGCGACCACGCGGGCGGCGAATGCCGAGACATTGAGTTCGTGGTCCGCGCACAGCACCAGGGCCGCGCGCACCAGTTCGGAGAAGGCCGCGTCACCCGGGCGCCAGGACTCGGCCAGCAGCGCATGCACGGGCCGCGCATCCGGCGAGCCGGCGACGAGCAACGCGGCGTTCTGGCGCAGCAACGTCGCGGCGACGCCGCGCTTGGCGGCCGGCGCGGCGCTCAGCGAATGCCGCAGATCCGGGGCGAGCAGGGGGATCGCCGCCATCGCGCGTTCGATCGGCGGCAGCGTCGCGTCGCCGGCGATCGGCGCCGCGCGCGCGGGCCAGTCGCCGGCGTCGGCATCGAACGGATCGGCATCGCCGCAATCCCACAGCAGGCGTGCGGTGTCTTCGAGCGTGGCGCCGCTGCGCACCATCGCCACCGCCGAGCGCCCGCGGTAATAGGGGCTGTCGGGCCGGATCAGGGAGATCCGGGTTTCCATCACCGGCAGGCCGCGGTCGAGGCTCTGCGCCGCACCGCGCGCCGCACCGCGGCCGGCGCGCTTGCGCTGGGTGAGGCGTTCGACGTCCTGGCGCAGGTAGACGCGGCTGCGGTGGTCGGCGCCGGGGCGCGATTCGAGCAGGCCCCGGCTGACGTAGGCATAGAGTGTCGCGGTGCTGATGCCGAGCGCCGCACAGGCCTCGGCCGCGGACATCAGGTCGCCGTCGTGTGCATTCACCTTGAATCCCGATGTATTGATTGATTCGATCAAGATTGATCAACCTGTCGGATGGTGCCAGATTGCATGCCGTCGCGGTACACCGCAGTCCGGAGTCAGCCCATGTCCACCCTGTCCGCAGGCGCGAAGTTCCGCGCCGCGCTCGCCGCCGAATCACCGCTGCAGGTGATCGGCGCGATCAACGCCAATCACGCGCTGCTGGCCAAGCGCGCCGGCTTCCAGGCGATCTACCTCTCGGGCGGCGGTGTCGCCGCGGGCTCGCTGGGCCTGCCGGACCTCGGCATCAATACGCTCGAGGACGTGTTGATCGACGTGCGCCGCATCACCGACGTCTGCGACCTGCCGCTGCTGGTCGACATCGACACCGGCTTCGGGCCGAGCGCGTTCAACATCGAGCGCACGGTGAAGTCGCTGATCAAGGCCGGCGCCGCGGCCTGCCACATCGAGGACCAGGTCGGCGCCAAGCGCTGCGGCCATCGTCCGGGCAAGGAGATCGTGTCGCAGGGCGAGATGGTCGACCGGGTCAAGGCCGCGGCCGATGCGAAGACCGATCCGGACTTCTTCCTGATCGCGCGCACCGATGCGATCCAGGTCGACGGCGTGGACGCCGCGATCGAACGCGCCATCGCCTGCATCGAGGCCGGCGCTGACGGCATCTTCGCCGAGGCGGCCTACGACCTCGACACCTATCGCCGCTTCGTCGACGCGGTGAAGGTGCCGGTGCTCGCCAACATCACCGAGTTCGGCAAGACGCCGCTGTTCACGCGCGACGAGCTGGCCTCGGCCGGGGTCGCGATCCAGCTGTTCCCGCTGTCGGCATTCCGCGCTGCCAACAAGGCCGCCGAAGCGGTGTACACCGCCGTGCGCCGCGACGGGCACCAGCAGAGCGTCGTCGATGCGATGCAGACCCGCGAGGAGCTCTACGAGCGCATCGGCTACCACGCCTTCGAGCAGCGCCTCGACGCGCTGTTCGCCTCGAAGAAGTAAGCGACTTCCGATCATTCCATCCGTGCCCGCGGGCATCCAACGGAGATTCCAGATGAGCGACACCGCCACCACCGCCCCCGGCTTCAAGCCGAAGAAGTCCGTCGCGCTGAGCGGCACGGCCGCCGGCAACACCGCGCTGTGCACCGTCGGCCGCAGTGGCAACGACCTGCACTACCGCGGCTACGACATCCTCGATCTCGCGCGCACCAGCGAGTTCGAGGAGATCGCCTATCTGCTGGTCCACGGCAAGCTGCCCAACGAGGCGGAACTGCGCGGCTACAAGGCCAAGCTGAAGTCCCTGCGCGGCATTCCGGCCGCGGTGAAGGCCGCGCTCGAGGAACTGCCGGCGTCGGCGCATCCGATGGACGTCATGCGTACCGGCGTCTCGGTCCTCGGCTGCGTGCAGCCGGAGAAGGACGACCACAACCACCCCGGTGCGCGCGACATCGCCGACAAGCTGATGGCCTCGCTCGGCTCGATGCTGCTGTACTGGTACCACTGGAGCCACAACGGCCGCGCGATCGACGTCGAGACCGACGACGATTCGATCGGCGGACACTTCCTGCATCTGCTGCACGGCGTGCCGCCGCGCGAGAGCTGGGTCAAGGCGATGCACACCTCGCTGATCCTCTACGCCGAGCACGAGTTCAATGCATCGACCTTCGCCAGCCGCGTCGTCGCCGGCACCGGCAGCGACATGCATTCGTGCATCACCGCCGGCATCGGCGCGCTGCGCGGACCGAAGCACGGCGGCGCGAACGAGGTGGCGTTCGAAGTGCAGAAGCGTTACGACACGCCGGACGAGGCGGAAGCCGACATCCGCGCGCGCGTGGAGAAGAAGGAAGTGATCATCGGCTTCGGCCACCCGGTCTATACCGTCAGCGATCCGCGCAACGAGGTCATCAAGACCGTCGCGCGCGAACTGTCGGACGAAGTGGGCAGCCGCAAGATGTACGACATCGCCGAGCGCCTGGAGACGGTGATGTGGGACATCAAGAAGATGTTCCCCAACCTCGACTGGTTCAGCGCGGTGAGCTACCACATGATGGGGGTGCCGACGGCGATGTTCACCCCGCTGTTCGTGATCGCACGCACCGCGGGCTGGAGCGCGCACGTCATCGAGCAGCGCATCGACGGCAAGATCATCCGCCCGAGTGCGAATTACACCGGGCCCGAGGACCAGGCGTTCGTGCCGATCGCCGAACGCTGAGCGCCCGGCCGGGATTCGGGAATCGGGGCCGGGGCCGTTCGCCCGGTTCCCGCGTTCCGACTCCCGAATCCCCATTCCCCACTCCCCGATCCCACTGCCCGCCATGAACAGCCAGCACCGCAAACCTCTTCCCGGCACGCAGCTCGACTGGTTCGACGCACGCGCCGCCGTCGACGCGCTCGCACCCGGCGCGTACGACCGCATGTCCTACACCGCGCGCGTGCATGCCGAGAATCTGGTGCGGCGTTGCGATCCGGCCCTGCTCGACGAGGCGCTGCGCCAGTTGATCGAGCTGCGCCAGGACATCGACTTCCCGTGGTATCCGGCGCGCGTGGTCTGCCACGACATTCTCGGCCAGACCGCGCTGGTCGATCTCGCCGGTCTGCGCGATGCGATTGCCGACCAGGGTGGTGACCCGGCCAAGGTCAATCCCGTGGTGCCGGTGCAGCTGATCGTCGACCACTCGCTGGCGGTGGAATGCGGCGGCTATGAGCCCGATGCGTTCACCCGCAACCGCGAGATCGAGGATCGGCGCAACGCGGATCGCTTCCACTTCATCGACTGGACCAAGCAGGCCTTCCGCAACGTCGAGGTGATTCCGCCGGGCAACGGGATCATGCACCAGATCAATCTGGAGAAGATGTCGCCGGTGGTCTACGTCCAGGACGGTGTCGCGTTTCCGGACACCTGCGTCGGCACCGACAGTCACACCCCGCACGTCGATGCGCTGGGCGTGATCGCGATCGGCGTCGGCGGGCTGGAAGCCGAGAACGTCATGCTCGGCCGCGCCTCGTGGATGCGCACGCCGGAGATCGTCGGTGTCGAGCTCACGGGGCGTCCCGGTCCCGGCATCACCGCGACCGACGTCGTGCTGGCGCTCACCGAGTTCCTGCGCAAGTCCAAGGTCGTCGGCGCGTATCTCGAATTCCGTGGGCCCGGCGCAGCCGCGCTGTCGGTCGGCGATCGCGCGACGATCTCCAACATGGCGCCCGAGTACGGCGCGACCGCGGCGATGTTCTTCATCGACGACAACACGCTCGACTACCTGCGCCTGACCGGCCGCGAAGAGACCCAGGTCGCACTGGTCGAGACCTACGCCAAGGCCGCCGGCCTGTGGGCCGACTCGCTGGCCAGCGCCGAGTACGTGCGCACGCTGCACTTCGACCTGTCGAGCGTGGTGCGCAACATGGCCGGCCCGTCGAATCCGCACAAGCGCGTGGCGACGAGCGACCTCGCCGCCAGCGGCATCGCCGGCGCGTGGGAGATGCCGAGCGACGGCACCATGCCCGACGGCGCGGTGATCATCGCCGCGATCACAAGCTGTACCAACACGTCCAACCCGCGCAACGTCATCGCCGCCGGATTGCTGGCGCGCAACGCGCGTGCGCGCGGCCTGACGCGCAAGCCCTGGGTCAAGAGTTCGCTCGCACCCGGTTCCAAGGCGGTGCAGCTGTATCTGGAGGAAAGCGGCCTGCTGCCGGATCTCGAGCAGCTGGGCTTCGGCATCGTCGCCTTCGCCTGCACCACCTGCAACGGCATGAGCGGCGCGCTGGATCCGGCGATCCAGCAGGAGATCATCGACCGCGACCTGTACGCGACCGCGGTGCTCAGCGGCAACCGCAATTTCGACGGCCGCATCCATCCCTACGCCAAGCAGGCCTTCCTCGCATCGCCGCCGCTGGTCATTGCCTACGCGATCGCCGGCACCGTGCGCTTCGACATCGAGAAGGACGTGCTCGGCATCGACGCCGACGGCCACGCGGTCACGCTGAAGGACATCTGGCCGTCGGACGAGGAGATCGACGCGGTGGTCAAGGCCAGCGTCAAGCCGGAACAGTTCCGCGCCGTCTACGGCCCGATGTTCAAGCTGCACGTCGACACCGGCGAGCGCGTCGCGCCGCTGTACGACTGGCGCGAGATGAGCACCTACATCCGCCGTCCGCCGTACTGGGAAGGTGCATTGGCCGGCGCGCGCACGCTCACGGGCATGCGTCCGCTCGCGGTGCTCGGCGACAACATCACCACCGATCATCTCTCGCCGTCGAACGCGATCATGGCCGACAGCGCCGCCGGCGAGTACCTGGCGAAGATGGGTGTGCCGGAGGAGGACTTCAATTCCTACGCCACCCATCGCGGTGACCATCTGACCGCGCAGCGCGCCACGTTCGCCAATCCGAAGCTGGTCAACGAGATGGCAATCGTCGACGGTACCGTGCGCCAGGGCTCGCTGGCGCGCATCGAGCCGGACGGGCAGGTCGTGCGCATGTGGGAGGCGATCGAGACCTACATGGACCGCAAGCAGCCGCTGGTGATCATCGCCGGCGCCGACTACGGCCAGGGCAGCTCGCGCGACTGGGCGGCCAAGGGCGTGCGTCTGGCGGGTGTGGAAGCGATCGTCGCCGAAGGCTTCGAGCGCATCCATCGCACCAACCTGATCGGCATGGGCGTGCTGCCGCTGGAATTCCAGCCCGGCGTGACCCGCCTGACGCTCGGCATCGACGGCACGGAGACCTTCGACGTCACCGGCGAGCGCACGCCGCGCGCGATGCTGACGCTGGTGATCAACAGGACCGACGGCACCCAGCTCAATGTGCCGGTGCTGTGCCGTCTCGATTCCGACGAAGAGGCCTCCGTCTACGAAGCCGGCGGTGTGCTGCAGCGCTTCGCGCAGGATTTCCTGGAGGCGTCCAAGGCCGCCTGATCCGGCGGCCCCGGGGCGCTCATCCGCCTCGGCGCCGGAGCCGGCGGCGTTGCGCGACTCGGCCGCGTGCAGGCGGGCGGCCATGCCGCGTCACGCGCCTTCGAGGCGTCACGAGGCGTCGAACCGATCAGTCCGCGGAGTGTGCACGAGACCGGCAGGTGGCCGCGGTCGTCGTGTCGGGCGCGATCATGCGCAGTGGTCCCGATGTCTGCACTGTCTGCGAGGCGATCGATCTGCGGCCATTCTCACGCGGGCGTTTTCGACCGGGCCGGGCGCAGCGAGCTGGCGCACGGCGCTGACGACCCGCGGATGCGACTCGCGCAGGACCTGGGCCGCCGGCAGGCCGCTGCGACGACGCAGCAGGTCCACCATCGACGCGGCGCGCACCGACACCGCACTGCCGAGCTCCCGGTATCACCCGGCGAACCATCGACCCGACCATCCGACAGGCACAGCCCAAGGCGGGCGGCAATGGCGTTCCCTCGCGTGGACGGCGTGGGCCCCGGCGGCCGGGCAGGGAACCGGACGCCTGCTCTTCGCAGGCATTTGATGGATAGTGACCCGAACCGTTCGAACCCCGGAGGATCCCCGACATGCGTTCACTGGCATTCGCTGTTGTACTCGTGTTCGCCGCGCTGCCGGCGCGCGCCGAAGACCCGGTCGCCACACCCGCCGTGCAGGTGATGACCCTGGGGGTCTACCACCTGCACAACCCCGGCGCGGACGAGCACAACATCGAGGTCGATTCGGTTCTGACGCCGCGCCGGCAGGCGGAACTCGAAGCGCTCGTCGAGACGCTGGCCGAGTTCGCACCGACCCACGTCCTGGTGGAGACGGTCGCGCCCGGGCCCGACTATGCCGTTCGTGACTACCCCCGGTTCGACGACGCGATGCTGCTGCGCGATCCCAACGAGATCGTGCAGATCGGATTCCGGCTCGCGCGGCGCGTCGGCCTGAGCACCGTGCACGGCGTCGATGTGCAGGCACGCGAGGGCTAGGCGTCGTATTTTCCGATTGCCGAGGTGCGCGCCGCGGCCGAGAAGTCGGGACAGGCGGCGCTTCTGGCACCTTTCGATGCGCGTATCGCGCGCTGGGCCGAGGACTTCAGCGCGGCACAGGCCGAGCGCTCGATCGCGCAATCGCTGCATGCGATCAACCGGGATGATTTTCCCGGTGGGCAGGCGTATTACGACGCCATCCTGCAGGTCATTCACGATGACGAGCTGGCCGGCGCCCATCTCAACGCGCGCTGGTATGCGCGCAATGCCGGCATCTTCTCCAAACTGATGAACGTCACCCGGCCCGGCGATCGCGTGGTGCTGATCTACGGCGCCGGCCACGCGGCATGGTTGCGCCACTTCGCGCGCACCATCGACGGTTACGAGGATGTCGACGCGATGCCGTATCTCGAGCGCGCCGCTGCGCGGTGAGCCTCGCCCGGCGCGGTAGCATGTACATCCGTGCACAGGCCCACGCCGCGCGGCGGGCACGGCCGCAGCGCAACCGAGGCAGTGTCCGATGACCGCACGTCCCCAGCTCCGCATCCCCGCCACCTACATGCGCGGCGGCACGTCCAAGGGCGTGTTCTTCCGTCTCGAGGATCTGCCGGAGGCCGCACGTGTGCCCGGCCTTGCGCGCGACACGCTGCTGATGCGGGTGATCGGCTCGCCCGATCCCTATGCCAAGCACACCGACGGCATGGGCGGCGCCACGTCGTCGACCAGCAAGTGCGTGATCATCGGGCCGGCGTCGGTGCCGGATCACGATGTCGACTATCTCTACGGCCAGGTGTCGATCGACAGCGCGTTCGTCGACTGGAGCGGCAACTGCGGCAACCTCAGCACCGCGGTCGGGCCGTTCGCGATCGCCAACGGCCTGATCGACGCGTCGCGTATTCCGGAGCACGGCACCGTCGCGGTGCGCGTGTGGCAGGCCAACATCGGCAAGACCATCGTCGTGCATGTGCCTGTGGCCGACGGGCAGGTGCAGGAAACCGGCGACTTCGAGCTCGACGGCGTGACCTTCCCGGCGGCGGAGATCGTGCTGGAGTTCGTCGATCCCGCCGATGAAGGCGAGGGCGACGGCGGCGGTGCGATGTTTCCCACCGGCCGTCTCGTCGACGATCTCGAGGTGCCGGGGGTCGGCACGCTGCGCGCGACGCTGATCAATGCCGGCATCCCGACGATCTTCATCGACGCCGCGTCGATCGGCTACACCGGCACCGAGCTGCAGGATGCGATCAACGGCGACGCGAAGGCGCTCGCGATGTTCGAGACCATCCGCGCGCACGGCGCGGTGCGCATGGGACTCATCGGCGACGTGTCGGAGGCGCCGAAGCGCCAGCACACGCCGAAGGTCGCATTCGTCGCGCCGCCGCGCGACCACGTGGTGTCGAGCGGCAGGACGATCGCGGCCGGCGACATCGATCTGCTGGTGCGCGCGCTGTCGATGGGCAAGCTGCACCACGCGATGATGGGCACGGCGGCGGTGGCCATCGGCACGGCGGCGGCGATTCCGGGCACGCTGGTGAACCTCGCCGCGGGCGGCGGTGCGCGCACCTCGGTGCGCTTCGGTCATCCGTCGGGCACGCTGCGCGTCGGTGCCGAAGCGCTGGAGGTCGACGGCCAGTGGACCGTGTCGAAGGCGATCATGTCGCGCTCGGCGCGCGTGCTGATGGACGGCGCGGTCCGCGTGCCCGCGGACGTCTTCGACTGAGCCGGTGCACGCGCCGCGCGCTTGACCCGGGCGGCGCGACCCACTAGCCGCCCGGTCATCCACAGGGGGTGTGGATGAATCGATGACAAGTCTGTGGGTAAGTGGCACGAAACCGCAGCAACGTCGCGCCGCGCGTGGCTGGTGAATGATTGACCAGTCGTGTGGCGAGAGGCCGACGCGGTGCTTGACCCGCGCATCGGTACGTGCAGCCGGCCGGTCCCGCGTCGCGTGTGGGCCACCTGCGCGCATCGCGATCCGCGCTCATACGCGAAGCACGATCCGGCCGCGTGCGCGCCTGCTGTCGATCTCGCGCATGGACCGGCACCGCGTGGCTCGAACGCGAAGACGCGGGTTCGGCCCGCTGCCCCACTGTCGAAGCGTGTCTCCACCTTCGCGCGAACGCAGGTCGCCGAGTGGTCCCGGCGTCCGTTGCGGCGTCGGCAACGGGGCTGTGCCACGCAGGCCGGAATACATGGTCGGAGGCAGGCGCCCTGTACGCCGTGCTGCTCCGCGGACGAGCACCCGGCCGCTGTCGGTAACACGACACCGCGTCGGACGGATCGATGACACGACAGCCGGGCGCTTGGCTCAATGTCGCATCGACGCTGCGCGCATCGAACGGCGCACCGACTCAGCGAACGACGATGTGGTCGGCCAGCACACGGGTGCCGGCTCGGAGTCGAGCGTCAGCGCATGGAGGCACCGCGACCCTGCGCGCGCCCTGTCACGGCGCGCACCGCCGCGTGATCAGCCGCGGGACTGCGCCTCGCGCGCTGCCGGACTGGGCCGCAGCGATTGCACGCGCAGGAAAGTGTGGTCGCCGATGGTGGCAACCTGATGCGCATTGCGCCATGCCGGCGCAGCGATCGCGTGGGCCATGAAGTGGCTCGCGCCGGGCACCACCTCGCGACGCTTTTCGGGTGGCAGCGACCAGTTGCGCTCGGACTCCAGCGCCACGCTGACCGCGCGGGTCCAGGCATTGGTGTTGGCGAGCCTGGTATTGGGCGACAGGATCGTCGGCGCGAACTGCTTGCGCGCGGTGACCACCTCGCACATCGACTCGCCCCACAGGCCGCTCTCCTGACGGCGCAGGGCCACCTCGGCGACGGCTTCCTGCCCACGTACGGACTGGTCGCGGGCTTCCAGGTACACCGTCGTGCTCAGACAGAGCGAATCGGCGGCGGGGGGCGGCAGCACGGAGGCCAGCCACATCACCCATTCAAGTTTCATCGGTACTCCTTGCTGCGTTGCGCCGGCGCGCAGGCCGCGACTCCGTGAGGGAGAACGCGGACGACGGCTCGAACCGGCATGGCGTATTGGGGAGGGCGGCGACTCTATGGCCTGCTTTCGCCCGGGCTCCGAATCCGCAGAAGGCGGATCGGGCCGGTGCCCTGCCGAATGGGGGCAGGACGAAGTGCGGGCACGGTATCGGCGGTTTTCCGAATCAAAGATGAATACGGGGCACTGGCGGTGGCGCCGCATCTATGGCTGGAACCGGCCGGATCACCCGCCTGTTCAGCTCGGGGCGCGTCGTGGCCGCGCGCCGGTCGCGCGTATTCACATGAACGCGAGTTCAGTTTGAAGGGTGGCCGGCCTACAGCTGCGCAGCCAGGCGGCTCGCCTGGGCGATCGCCCGCTTCGCGTCGAGTTCCGCCGCGACATCCGCGCCGCCGACCAGATGCACCACGGTGCCGGCCGCCTGCAGGGCCTCGAGCAGATCGCGACGCGGTTCCTGACCGGCGCAGATCACGATGTGATCGACGGCGAGCGTCTGTTCGGTCCCGTCCACGCGGATCCGCAGGCCGGCATCGTCGACGCCGAGGTACTCGACGCCGCCCAGCATCGTCACACCCTTGGCCTTGAGCGTGCTGCGATGGATCCAGCCGGTCGTCTTGCCGAGCCGCGCGCCCGGCCGGCCGGGGCTGCGCTGCAGCAGCCACAGTGCACGCGCGGGCGGGGCCGGCGCCGCCGGCACCAGGCCGCCGGGCTGCTCGAACTGCGGGTCGACGCCCCACTCGCGCATCCACGCGGCCGCGTCGAGGCTCGGCGAGTGGCCGGCGTGCTCGACCAGGAATTCGCCGACGTCGAAGCCGATGCCGCCGGCGCCGATGATCGCCACCCGTTCGCCCGGCACCACGCGGCCTTCGAGCACGTCGATGTAGCCGACCACCTTGGGATGGTCGCAACCCGGAAAGTCGACCGCACGCGGCACCACGCCCGTGGCCAGGACCACGGTGTCGAAGCCGGCGAGATCGGACGCCGCGACGGGCGTCGACAGGCGCACGTCGACGCCGGTTTCGCCGAGCCGCTGGCGGAAGTAACGCAGCGTCTCGTCGAATTCTTCCTTGCCCGGAATACGCCGGGCGAGGTTGAACTGGCCGCCGATCTCGGCCGCGGCATCGAACAGCGTCACCGCATGCCCGCGCTCGGCCGCCACCGTCGCGCAGGCGAGGCCGGCAGGACCCGCGCCGACGACGGCGATGCGCAGCGATGTCGCGGCCGGGAAGTAGTTGAGTTCGGTTTCCGCGCACGCGCGCGGGTTCACCAGGCAGCTCGCGGTGCGGTTCTGGAACACGTGATCGAGGCAGGCCTGGTTGCAGGCGATGCAGGTGTTGATGCGTTCGGGCGTGCCGGCGCGCGCCTTCGCCACCCACTGCGGATCGGCCAGTAGCGGCCGCGCCATCGACACCATGTCCGCCGCGCCGCCCGCGAGGAGGCGTTCGGCCACGTCGGGCATGTTGATCCGGTTGGTCGCCACCAGCGGCAGCGAGACATGCGGACGCAGCTTGGCGGTGACGCCGGCGAAGGCGGCGCGCGGCACCGAGGTGGCGATGGTCGGCACCCGTGCCTCGTGCCAGCCGATGCCGGTATTGAGGATCGTCGCGCCGGCAGCCTCGATCGCCTGCGCCTGGATCACGATGTCGTTCCAGGTCGAACCCTCCGGCACCAGCTCCAGCATCGACAGCCGGTAGACGATGATGAAATCGTCGCCCGCGGCCTCGCGCACACGGCGCACGATCTCGGTCGCGAAGCGCATGCGCTGCGCGGTGTCGCCGCCCCAGGCGTCGTCGCGTGCATTGGTGCGCCGGCTGAGGAACTGGTTGATCAGATAGCCCTCGCTGCCCATGATCTCGACGCCGTCGTAGCCGGCCTCGCGTGCGAGCTTGGCGGCATGCGCGTAGGCATCGATCGTGCGGTCGACACCGCGCGCCGACAGCGCCCGCGGCGTGAACGGATTGATCGGCGCCTTGATCCGGCTCGGCGCGACCTGCAGCGGGTGATAGGCGTAGCGGCCGGCGTGCAGCAGCTGCAGGCAGATCTTCGCGTCGTGGCCGTGCACGGCGGCGGTCACCTGCCGGTGCCGGCGCGTCTCCCAGCGCCATGACAGCTTGCCGCCGAAGGGCTTGAGCCAGCCGGCGATGTCGGGCGAGAAGCCGCCCGTGACGATCAGGCCGACGCCACCTGCCGCGCGCTCGGCGAAATAGGCCGCGAGCTTGGGGAAATCCGCGGCGCGGTCTTCCAGGCCGGTGTGCATCGATCCCATCAGCACGCGGTTGCGCAGCGTGGTGAATCCGAGGTCGAGCGGCGCGAGCAGGTGCGGATAGGGCGATGCGCTGGCGACAGGGGCGGAGGCTGGCGTCATGGACGGGATACGCTGGCGTATGGACCGGGCAGCGTGACCGGAAAGCCGGTCGGCCGCAACCGGCGCACGGCGGGGACGCAGCGGCCCCTGTCAAGAGTTGTCAGTGACCGCGCGGGCGCCGACCATGGCGCCCCACCAAGACGGACGGCCGCCATCCAAGCGTTCCAGGACTACTTGCGCGACGGGGTCGACGCGGCCGACCTGCCGGAGCTGCACCCGCTGCTCGCCGCGCGTGAGCAGATCCGCGCGTTCTCCACGCTGTTCCACGGCGGCGAGGAAAGCGTGATGGTGCGGCTGCTGGTGCTGCGCACGCTGGGCGCGCGCGGCGAGGCACCGGACTGGAGCCCGCAGGAGCTGCGCGAGCACTTCGCCTACCTCGACGCGGTGAAGTTCGGCACCGTGCTCGACCGCCTGCGCGACAACGGATTGCTGCTGTGGGAGGCCCAGTCGCAGCGCTACCGGATCAGCCCGGCGGGCCGGCAGGCGCTGTCGGCGCTCGGCCTGTTGCTGCAGTTCAATGCCGAAGGCGACGACCTGGCGTATGTCACCGCGCAGCTCGCCGCCGGACAGGCGGCCGGCCGCGTCGGCGCCGCCGATCTCCAGCATCTGCTCTCGCGCCTCAACGAACTGCGCGACGACTTCGACCAGGCCGTGCTCAGCGGCTCCGAGCACCGCATCCGCCGTGCCGCCGACACCCTGCAGGCGGTGTGGCGCTGGGTGGAGAAGGGCACCGAACTGATCCACGCGATCGCCGCCGACGGCGAGCTCGACACCGCCACCCACCGCGTGGCCCAGCAGATCGGCCGCGCGCAGAGCGCGCTGCTGCGGCAGGCGTCGGTGTTCCAGCGTGCGCTCAACCAGCTCGACCGGCATCGCGTGCATCTGGGCGCGAGCGGCCTGTCGTCGTCCGACGTCAACCGCTTTCTGCGCGACCGCGACATCGCCGGTCTCGCATCGCTCGCGGACGGCGCGCTGTGCACGTCGCCGCAACCGGCGTTCGCACTGGCCGCGATCGCGCTCGATGTCGCCGAATACGAGCTGGTCGAACGCGAGCGCGCGGAGCGCGACGACGCCACGCTGCCGCCCGCACGCAGCGCGCCGCAGGACCTGGACGCCCCGGCGGCGGCAGCGCAGGACTACCACGTCGCCGAGGACTGGCTGGCCCAGCTGGTGGCCATCGAATCCGAAGCCCCGCTCGCCGACTGGGTGCCGCAGTCGGGCTTCGCGGTCAGCGCCTACCGGCTGTCGCTGCTCGGCCTGATCGGCGACGCCGGCGCGGAGCAGCGCAGCGGCGTCGGCGCCGAACTCGCGCGCCTGTCCGTGCGCTGGCGCGTGGGCAACGGCCTCGATGCCGTGGGCCGCGCGGGGGTGCACAGCATGAGCCGCGGCGTGCTGCTGCCGGACGGCGCCGACGTGCCCGATCGCCTCGCCCCGTGGCCTGCGCCGGCCTCGGCGTGCGAGGCCGCCGGCGACGACGTCGACACCACCGTCTCGCCCGGTCTCGAGGCCGACGCGTCGTCTTCCCCGGTGACGCGTCCGCGCACGCGCCGCCGCCGTGTTCCGGATTCCACCGCATGAGCGATACCACCGCCTCCCTGATCGCACGCCTGCTGGCCGAGCGCTGGTTGCCACGCGACGACCACGCCGTGCGCCGCGTGCTCGTCGATGCCGAACTGCGCGATGATCTCGACCGCCGCCTCGCCGCCGCTGGCCTGCGCCTGCTCGAACACCCGTATGCCGCGCACGTGGCCGTCGGCATCGCGCGCGCGCAGGAGGCCGACGTCTTCGGCCATGGCGATGCCTGGGCGGCGAGCAATCTGCAGCTCAGTCGCGACACCACCGCGCTGCTGGTCGTGCTGTGGGCCTTGCTGGTGCTGCCCAAGCGCCAGCGCCAGATCACGCGGCAGGAGGTGGAACGCCAGCAGGACCAGGAGCAGATGTTCGCCGAGCTCAAACCGGTGCCGGTCGGCGCCGAGATCGTCGAACCGGTCAACGAGCGCACGTTGCTCGCCGATTACGGCGACCGCCTCGGCGGCAAGCAGCGCATCCAGATGAATCTGGGCACGCTCAACCGGCACGGCTTCATCGTCCGCCGCAAGGAGCGCATCCAGGAAGGGCCGCTGCTGGACCTCGCGTTCGATTACGAGCGCATCGCCGGCCGGGTGATGGACGGCGCGCTGGCATTCGTGATCGCCGAGGCCCGCGCGGCGCGCCCCGACACCGGCGACGCGCCCGAACCGGACCCGGACGACGCAGCGACCGCCGACACGGCAGAGGACACCGACGATGTTTGAATTCCGCAGCCTCGAGGTCGTGCACTGGGATTACTGGCAGCGCTACGCCCTGCCGCTCGACGCCTCGATCATCACCGTCGTCGGCCCCAACGGTTCGGGCAAGACCACGCTGCTCGATGCGCTGCGCACGTTGCTGGCGATCGACGACCGCGAGATGGCGCGCGACTACAAGACCTACCTGCGCCACAACGGCAAGCCGGTGGCGTGGCTGCGCGCGGTGGTCAGCAACCCGGTCGACCGCCGCGGCAAGCGCGCATTCTTTCCGTGCATGGACGAGCAGGTCACGCTGGCCTGCCGTGTGCGCAAGCGCGGCGGCGACTGGAGCCGCGACTACCAGATCGTGCCCGGCGACGTGCCGGTGGAAACACTCGACGCCGGCGGCGACTGGCTGGGCGTGCGCGACTACCGCGTGCGCCTGGCCGGCGCCGGCCTGAGCCGCGCGATCTGCCGCGTGCTCACACTGGAGCAGGGCGCCACCGACAAGCTGTGCCAGCTCTCGCCGCGCGAACTGCTGCAGCTGGTGTTCGACGTGTTCGAGGACAAGGCGGTACTCGACGACTATCAGCGTGCCCGCGCCGAGCAGTTCGACACCGAGAAGGAAATCGCCCAGCTCCAGCACGGGCTCGACGAACTGCATCTGAAGCTCGAATCGGCCAAGGCCGACGTGCGCTCGTTCGACGAGGGCCAGGCGCTGCGCCGCGAGCGCCAGCGGCTGGAAACGGAAGTCGCACCCAAGGTGGAGCTGGCGGATCTGCGCGCGAGCATCGACGGCACGCGGCCGCGGCTCCTCGGCCTGCGCCGCGCCCAGCACGAACGCCGCCACGCACTCGCGGCGCTGCAGGCGCAGGATGCCGAGGCCACGCAGCGCCGCGATGCCCTGCAGGCCGCCCTCGCGCAGGCGCTGGCCGAGCAGCGCGAGGCCGAATCCGGCTTCACCACCGCGCGTGATCGCGCGCGCGATGCCGAAAGCCTGGTGAAGCGGCACGACCACCTGGTCCAGTTGCAGGCCGCGCGAGGCGAGGTGGACGTGGATGCGCTCAGCCGCGGCATCGAGCAGGGCCGGCAGCGCCAGGCCGAACTCAAGTTCGAAGCGCATCGCGACCGCGCGCGCGAGGGCGAACTCGCCGCGCAGCTGGCCGCGCTCAGCGGCGGCGGCCGTGTCGTCGAACCCTTCGAGCGCGATTTCCGTGTGGCGCTCGACCAGGCCGGCATCGCGCATCGCGTGTTGACCGAACTGGTCGAGATCATCGATCCGCAGTGGGCGGTCGCGGTCGAAGCCGTGCTCGCGCCGTACCGGCACCTGCTGGTGCTCGAGAACCCGCGCGATGCCCGCCGGGGCTGGGCGCTGGGCGAGGCGATGCAGTACCGGCATTTTCTCGTCGCCGACCGCGCGCCGGTCGAACGCGCGACGCGCGGCTCGCTGCTGGAGGTCGTGCGTTTTTCCGCCGATCCTCCAGCCTGGCTGCCGCGCCAGCTCGACCGCATCCAGCGCGTCGCCGATGTCGAGGCCGGTCACGCCTTGTCGAAGGGCCAGGACTGGATCACCGCCAAGGGCTACCTGCGCGAACATCGCGGTGGCCGGCACATCGGCGGCGGCCAGCCTCATTTCGGTGCCGGCGCCCGGCAGGCCCGGGTGGCCGACCTGCGCGCGGAGCAGGCGTCGCTGCGTGAACGCGCCCAGGCGCGCGAGGTCGAACTCGTCGAGCTCGGCCGGCGCCTCGACGCCGACCAGGCGCGCCTGCTCGGGCTCGACGCCGGGCAGGAACTGGTCACCCGGGCCGCGGAATTCGCCGATGCGTCGGAGCGCCTGCCTGCGCTCGCCGATGCCGCCCAGGCGGCGGCGACGGCACTGGAGGCGGCACGCGCCGCCGTGGCCGAATGCATGGCCCGTGACAAGGCCGACAGCATCGCCGCGGCCGAACGCACCGGGCGCCTCGGGGGCCTCGCCCACGAGATCGAACAGGCCGGACGGCAGATGACCCAGGAGCGCCAGCTGCTGGTCCAGCGCATCCTCGAGTTCCGCAGTCGTCGCGCGCAGATGCCGCCGGCCTGGCGCAGTGCCGCCGTGCTGCGCGCCGCGCGCGAGGAATTCGAAAGTGCGAACGCGGTGCGTCGCGAACTGGAGCGCCTCGACATGCGCCTGGCCTCTGGCGGTTTCGTCGAGGACGAGGGTTGTATCGCGCTGCGCGACAAATTCGCCGCCGATCATGCCGGCATGGAGACGGCGATCGGCCAGCGCGAGGCGCATCTGCATCGCGCCCGTCGCATCACCGAGGACGCGCGCGGCGCGTATCTCAACGTGCTGCGCGCCACGGTGCGCCGCTACCGTCGCAACCTCGTGGCGCTGGGCGAACTGGCCGGCATCGGCGTCGAGGCGGAAATGTCGGAGCTGGTCAACGACGACGTCGCGCTGGCCCAGGCCGGACTCACCGTGCGCTTCGACTTCGACCGCAAGGGCTGGATCGGCCTCGACGACGGCGAGGCCTCGGGCGGCCAGCAGGTGATGAAGTCGCTGCTGCTGCTGGTGGCCCTGCTGCGCGACGAGGACCAGCCCGGCGGCTTCGTGTTCATCGACGAACCCTTCGCGCATCTCGACGTCGCCAACATCGAGAAAGTCGGCCGCTTCCTGCGCAGCACCGACGCGCAGTACATCCTGACCACGCCGATCACCCACAACATCAACGTGTTCGAACCCTCGGACCTGGTGCTGGCGACCAGCAAGCGCCGGCCGCAGAGCACCTGGGCCGATCCGGTGGCGATCCTCAAGCGCGACCGCACGGCGGACGCGGCCTGACGTCGCCGTGCTGCCGGGCCCGGTGGCCCCGGCGGCCTTACGCACCCCGGGCGTCAGCCGGGCGGGCACGCGTCGAGCTGCGCGCAGTTCGCGGCCGCGCCCCGTGCCGGGGCGCCAGGCTTCAGCTCCGGGAGCGAGGGGTGCTCACCAGCCTGCCACCGCGAGCTTGCCGATCGTGCGTCCGCTTTCGAGCCGGCGATGGGCTTCACGCAGGGTCTCGGCCGAGATCGGCGACAGGGTGTCGGTCAAGGTACCCCGCAGCCGGCCTGCATCCACCAGCTCGGCCACGCGCGCGAGGATGCGACCCTGCTCGGCCATGTCCTCGGTCTTGAAGCGCGCGCGGGCGAACATGAATTCCCAGTGGATGCCGATGCACTTGGCCTTGTAGGGATCGCCGATCTTCAACGCGCCCGTGGGCTCGACGATCAGGCCGACGTGCCCCTGCGGCGCCAGCAGCTCGCCCAGGACGTCCCAGTACCGGTCGGTATCGGCGAGGTTGAGCGCCGCATCAACGGCGTCCAGGCCGAGCGCCTGCAGCTGGGGCGTCAGTGGCTGACGATGATCGATCACGTGGTCGGCGCCCAGCGAGCGGCACCAGGCCGCCGTCTCGTCGCGGGAGGCCGTGGCGATGACGGTGAAGCCGGCGAGACGGGCGAGCTGGATCGCAATCGAGCCGACGCCGCCCGCGCCACCGATCACCAGCAGCGTCTTGCCGGCGCCGCCGCCGTCAATGGCATAGGGCATGCGTTCGAACAAGAGCTCCCACGCCGTGAGGGCCGTCAGGGGCAGGGCGGCCGCACCGGGGAAATCGAGCGAAGCGGGCTTGCGGGCCACGATGCGCGCATCGACCAGCTGGAACTGCGCATTGCTGCCGGAGCGGGTGATGTCGCCGGCGTAATAGACCGCATCGCCGGCCGTGAAGTCCGTGACCGCTTCGCCGACCGCATCGACGATGCCGGCCGCGTCGTAACCAAGAACCCGGGGTGTGGACTCGACCTGCGCCTTGGGCGCGCGCACCTTGGTGTCGACCGGGTTGACCGAGACCGCCTCCACCCGCACGCGCAGGTCGTGCGGCCCGGGTTCGGGGAGGTCGAGTTCGACATCGAGCAGGGCGTGCGGATCGTCGATCGGCAGATAACGTGTGAGCGCGACGGCTTTCATGGGGGCAGTTCCTCGGCAGGGGGGCGGCACATCTTGATGCCGTCTTCGCAATCAGGCTATCCGATGCGGGAATCGCCCTACGTTTGCATCACCCGACGCGAACATCTGTCCCGTGCATCGAATATCGCGTGTTCGGTCGGCGCGCACAGGCCATGAAAAAGTCGATAGCCCGACGTGATGACGCATGCCGGCGGTTCTTGACACGGCGCGCACAGCATCGCGCAGACAATTCGCGCCGTTGACGGTTCCCGCCCTACCCGAAGCCAAGATGAATGCTAAGGCGTTGTTCTGTTGGAATCTTTCAACCGTTACATTAGTGTTAACAACGCCTTCACGCAGCTGACTTTAGGCTATGTTCCAAGGCGTGCGTTGTGGACGCCTCATCCGATGCCCTGACGCATTCCCCCTTAACAAGGAGCTCCGACAATATGAACAAGAAACTCCTCTGCGCCGCTCTGCTCGGCGGCCTCGGTCTGGCGCACACCGCCAGCGCCCAGGAGTTCGACGATCGCTGGTACCTGACCAGCTCGGCCGGTTTCAACTTCCAGGCCAATGATCGTCGCACCAACGATACCCCGTTCGTCACGCTGGGCATGGGTAAGTTCATCAGCCCCAACTGGTCGGTCGACGGTGAGCTGAACTATCAGAACCCGGGCTTCGACAGCAGCGTCGAGGGCGCGAACCGCGACCTGAACTGGAGCCAGTACGGCATCTCGGTCGACTTCCGCTACCACTTCGTCAACGACGAGCGCAGCTGGAATCCCTACGTGCTGATGGGCGTGGGCTACCAGCGCTCGGAAGAAGAGTTCGACGCGTTCCCGAGCCCGGATTCGCCGGGTGAGAACAAGGACGGCAACTTCGCCGCCAAGGTCGGTCTGGGTCTGCAGTCGACCTTCACCAACCGCGTTGCCGTGCGCGCCGAAGTCGCGTACCGCGCCGACTTCAACGACAGCAGCGTCGCCGCCAACGGTTCGCGTGACTGGGCCGGCTACCCCCACAACTCGAACGAGAGCTACTTCGGCGACGTGCTGGCTTCGGTCGGCGTCGTGATTCCGCTCGGCCCGCCGCCGGTCGCTCCGGCTCCGCCGGCTCCGCCGCCGCCGCCGCCGGCACCCGCCCCGGCTCCGGCTCCGGCCCCGGCCCCGATCACGATCGACCTGAACGGCGTCAACTTCGACTTCGACCGCTCGACCCTGCGTCCCGACGCGGTGGCGATCCTCAACGAAGCCATCGAAATCCTGCGCCGTTACCCCGAGCTGCGCGTTGAAGTCGCCGGTCACACCGACTCGGTCGGTACCGACGCCTACAACCAGCGCCTGTCGGAGCGTCGTGCTCGCGCCGTGTACGACTACATGACCAGCAACGGCATCAGCGCCGACCGTCTGGTGGGCCCGGTGGGTTACGGCGAGAGCCGTCCGATCGCGCCGAACACCAACGCCGACGGTTCGGACAACCCGGAAGGCCGTGCGCGCAACCGCCGCACCGAGCTGAACGTCCAGAACTGATCTGGCGTCCGGTTGGACCTGGAAAAGCCCGGCCTCGTGCCGGGCTTTTTCTTGCGCGATCGCTGGATGCTCCATTTCCCAAGGGCGCAGAGCGCCCTCTGTGCGCCCGGAGTGCCTCGCGCTGTCCATGCCTCGATTCGTGAATGCGCGAAGCCGTAATTTTTCCTTGTGACATAGGCACTTGGGGCCTACACTTCAGGCCGATTCGACCTGGAGCCTTCACGTGCGTACCTTCCTGCTGCTGTCTCTCGCCGTCCTGCCTCTCGCCGCGAACGCCGCGGACTGTGGCAGCCTCGATTCCGCAGCGGCGCGTCCGCTGCAGGCGTCCGCGCTGGCGCCGGTGTCGCCGGAACTCGCCGCGCCCAATTACCGTCTCGGCACAACCGCCGTGCTGTCGCGCGCTTACGACGAAGCGCAGTCGGCCGAGCAGGTCGTGCTGCGCCTCGAAATCGAGAAGTGCCAGAACGTCGCAATGGCGGCGCCGGCGGCCGGTGCGATCAGCGCGAACGATCCTGCGGCCTACGTGAAGCAGACCGAGTTCGACAACACGCCCTATCGCTTCAACATGACCCAGGGCGGCAAGCGCATGACGGCCGACGACTTCGACGCGTGGTTGCAGGCCAACGGCTACAACGTCGGCAGCCGCCGCGTGGATCCCAATGCGGCACCGGTGGTCGATGCCGAAGCGGCAGCGCCGGGCCAGGCGACGCCGGCCGAGTGATCGGCACACGTCGACCCGTTGGCACCACATCGGCCCGCGCAAGCGGGCCGACTTCGTATGCGCGTGCGGACGTCCGGAGACCGGCGGTGCGCGCATGAAGCAGGGGCCGGCGCGCTACGGTCTGGCGCGCATCTTGTCCAAGCGTGGGCTGTGCTCCCGCAGCGAAGCCGAGCGCCGTGTCCGCGACGGCCGCGTGCGCGTGGCCGGACGCGTCGTCCGTGATCCCGAGTATCCCGTGCTGCCCGACGCGGCCAACATCGAACTCGACGGCGTTCCGGCCACGGCGGTCGTGCACCGCTATCTGATGCTCAACAAACCGCGGGGGCTGGTGACGACGGCGCAGGACGAGCGCGGCCGGGACACGGTCTACCGGTGCTTCGAGGGCGCGGATCTGGGCTGGATCGCGCCGGTCGGGCGGCTGGACAAGGCGAGCGAAGGGCTGCTGCTGTTTTCGAGCGATCCGGCGTGGGCGGCCGGCGTGGCGGACCCTGCCAGGGGGCCGAGCAAGACCTATCACGTGCAGGTCGACGGCGTGCCCGACGATGCGCTGCTGGCCGCACTGCATACCGGCGCCGAGGACACCGGCGAGTGGTTGCGGGTGGCGTCGGCACGCGTGCTGCGCAGCGGCGAGCGCAGTGCGTGGCTGGAGATCGTGCTCGAGGAAGGACGCAACCGGCAGATCAGGCGGCTGCTCGCGGCGTTCGATGTCGGCGTGCGGCGTCTCGTGCGCGTCGCGATCGGACGGATCGAGCTGGGCGACCTCGCCAAGGGCGCGTGGCGCGAACTCGACGCCGGGGAGATCCAGGTGCTGGGTGGCGCGGCCGCCACACCCGAGCGGCCGGCGGCGGGCCGGCCTAGGGCACGAGGTCGCGACTGAAACGCAGCGTCGCGCGTCGGCCGTCGGCATCGATGACGTCGAGTTCGATGCGCAGGGTGTCCGGCGGCGTCGCGGTCGCGACCGCGACGTAATCGATGAAGCCGTCCACCTGTACTTCCCGGAACGACAGCGACTGCGCGACGCCGCGCAGATCGCGGGCCTGGCCACTGACGCGGGCCCGCTGCGGCGCCTCACCCGCGGTCAGGCCCACGAGTACGAGCACGCGGTTGCGCGCGCGCTCGATGCCGTAGCGCTCGGCCACGACGGCATTGAGTCCCTGCGTGGGCACGACGCTGGCAGACACCTCCGCATCACCCAGCGCCGCCCTTTCCGGGATGGCGCCGGCCTGCGCGCTGGCGCTGGAGGGGCCGTCCGACGACGGCGCGCCGCTGCAGCCGCCCGCCACGACGAGACAGGCCACGGTCAGCAGCATGCCCGTCACGCGCGCGCGCGCCTCAGTCATGGGCGGCGGCCAGATCACGGCCGCGGCGCACGGCCTGGGCGATCGCGTCGCCGACCAGCGTGCGCAAGCCGCCGGCTTCGAAGGTCTCGATCGCCGCCTGGGTCGTGCCGCCCGGCGAGGTCACGCGTCGGCGCAGCTCGGCAGGCGGTGCACCGTCCTCGATCAGCATGCGCGCCGCGCCAAGCAGAGTGTGTTGCACCAGCGCACGCGCGTCGGCCGCGCTGAGCCCCTGCGCGATGCCCGCGTCTTCCATCGCTTCGGCCAACAGGAACACGTAGGCCGGTCCGCTGCCCGACACGGCCGTGACCGCATCCATCCGCGCCTCGTCGTCGAGCCATACCGTGGTACCGGCCGATCGCATCAGCGCGTCGGCGCGTTGCCGCCCCTGTGCGTCCACGCGCGCATTGGCATACAGGCCGGTCACGCCCGCGCCGAGCAGCGCCGGCGTATTCGGCATCGTGCGCACGACCGCGACATCGCCGCCGAGCCAGCGGTCGAGCTGCGCGGACGTGACGCCGGCGGCGACCGAGAGCACGAGCGGGCGGGTCGACCGGGCGAACGGGGCGAGCGCCTCGCACACTGCATGCAGCACCTGGGGTTTGGTGGCGAGTACCCAGGTCGTGGCGCCCGCGACCGCATCGGCGGCCTGCTCGAAGGTCTGCACGCCGAACTCACGGGTCAGCGCCTCGCGGATGTCGAGATTCGGATCCACGACCCGGATCAGGGCTGGGTCCACCCCGCGTGCAGCGAGGCCGCCGATCAGGCTGCGGGCCATGTTGCCGCCGCCGATGAAGGCGACCGGCTGATCGATGGTCGAAGATGCGTCGGATGCGGACATGCGCAGCGACTCCGTGGCAGCGGCAGGGGCGACGATGGTAGCCCGTGCGCGGCCGGGCTCAACGCCGCGCGCGTGCGCCGAACAACGCCGACCCCACACGGACCATCGTCGCGCCCTCGGCGATCGCCAGTTCGAGGTCGTCGCTCATGCCCATCGACAAGGTGTCGATGCCCGGGTCGACGCCGGCCACCGTATCGAACAGACGCCGCATCCGCGCGAACGCGTCACGTCGCCGCGCCGGCTCGGCGTGCGGCGCCGGGATCGCCATCAGGCCGCGCAGGCGCAGCCGCGGTGCGGCACGGATCGCCTCGACCAGCCCGGCCACCTCGGACGGCGCGCAGCCGTGCTTGCTGGTCTCGTCGTCGATATTGACCTGCACCAGCACGTTCAGCGGCCCGCGCGCGTCGGGGCGGTGCGCGTCGAGCACGTCGACCAGCTTGCGCCGGTCGACGGTCTGCACCCAGTCGAACAGGGCGGCCGCCTGCTTGGCCTTGTTCGACTGCAGGTGGCCGATCAGGTGCCATTCCAGACCCAGCGCATCCAGCGCTTCGATCTTTCCGGCCGCCTCCTGCACGTAGTTTTCGCCGAACGCGCGCTGCCCGGCGCCGGCCACGGCGGCCAGCGCATCGGCCGCCTGGGTCTTGCCGACCGCGAGCAGCCGCACCGGCGCGACGCGTGCGGACGCGTCCCGGGCGCGCTCGATACGGTGCGCGATGGCCGCGAGGGCCGCAGCGGGGGATGACTCGGGCACGGCGATGTCCTCGACGACGGGCTGGTTCTGGGGCGCGGATCCGGGTCTATACTGCCGCCGGGGGCAGGGCGCCGCCAGCCATCCGGCCGGCGCTCCGTGCGGATCATCATCAAGGGGTGTTGTATGGATATCGCCGAACTGTTGGCGTTCTCGGTCAAGAACAAGGCGTCGGACCTGCATCTGTCGGCAGGCCTGCCGCCGATGATCCGCGTCGACGGCGACGTGCGCCGCATCAACATCCCGGCGCTCGAGCACAAGCAGGTGCACGCGCTGATCTACGACATCATGTCGGACAAGCAGCGCCGCGACTACGAGGAATTCCTCGAGGTCGACTTCTCGTTCGAGATTCCCGGGCTCGCGCGCTTCCGCGTCAACGCGTTCAACCAGAACCGCGGCGCCGGTGCGGTGTTCCGCACCATTCCGTCCGAGGTGCTGACGCTCGAGGACCTCAACTGTCCGCCGATCTTCCGCCAGCTCATCGACCAGCCGCAGGGCCTGATCCTGGTGACCGGTCCCACCGGGTCGGGCAAGTCGACCACGCTCGCGGCGATGCTCGACCACATCAACAAGAACGAGTACGCGCACATCCTTTCGGTCGAGGATCCGATCGAGTTCGTGCACACCTCGCAGAAGTGCCTGATCAACCAGCGCGAAGTGCACCGCGACACCCACGGCTTCAACGAGGCGCTGCGCTCGGCACTGCGCGAGGATCCGGACTACATCCTGGTCGGCGAATTGCGTGACCTGGAAACCATCCGCCTGGCGCTGACCGCCGCGGAAACCGGCCACCTGGTGTTCGGCACGCTGCACACCTCGAGCGCGGCCAAGACCATCGACCGCATCATCGACGTGTTCCCCGCCGGCGAGAAGCCGATGGTGCGCTCGATGCTGTCCGAATCGCTGCGCGCGGTGATCTCGCAGGCACTGCTGAAGAAGGTCGGCGGCGGCCGTACGGCCGCCTGGGAAATCATGGTCGGCACGCCGGCCATCCGCAACCTGATCCGCGAGGACAAGGTCGCGCAGATGTACTCGGCGATCCAGACCGGCCAGTCGGCCGGCATGATGACCCTCGACCAGCATCTGCAGGACCTGGTCAAGCGCGGCCTGATCACGCGCCCGGCGGCGAAGGAATACGCGAAAGACAAGCGTCTGTTCGAGTGAGCAGATGCCGGGATTCGGAATTTGGGATTCGGGATTAGAAAAAGCCAGGGCTCGCGATCGGGATGGATTCGATGTTTCGTATCCCCAATCCCCAATCCCGATTCCCGGCTCCAGAGGAGCCACCCATGAGCAGCATCGATTTCACCTCGTTCCTCAAGCTGATGGCCCATCAGAAGGCCTCGGACCTGTTCATCACCGCCGGCATGCCGCCGTCGATCAAGGTGCACGGCAAGATCTCGCCGATCACCCAGAACCCGCTGACGCCGCAGCAGGCGCGCGATCTGGTGCTCAACGTGATGACGCCGCCGCAGCGCGAGGAATTCGAGAAGACCCACGAGTGCAACTTCGCGATCGGCGTCTCGGGCGTCGGCCGCTTCCGCATCTCGTGCTTCTACCAGCGCAACCAGGTCGGCATGGTGCTGCGCCGGATCGAGACGCACATTCCGACGATCGAGGAACTCAACCTCCCGCCGATCATCAAGACGCTGGCGATGACCAAGCGCGGCATCGTGATCTTCGTCGGTGCGACCGGTACCGGTAAGTCGACGTCGCTCGCGGCGATGATCGGCTACCGCAACCAGAACTCCACCGGCCACATCATCACGATCGAGGACCCGATCGAATTCGTGCACAAGCACGCGGGCTGCATCATTACCCAGCGCGAGGTCGGCATCGACACCGACAGCTGGGACGCCGCGCTGAAGAACACCCTGCGCCAGGCGCCGGACGTGATCATGATCGGCGAGGTGCGCACGCGCGAGGGCATGGACCACGCGATCGCCTTCGCCGAAACCGGTCACCTGGTGCTGTGCACGCTGCATGCGAACAACGCCAACCAGGCGATGGACCGCATCATCAACTTCTTCCCCGAAGACCGCCGCAACCAGCTGTTGATGGATCTGTCGCTCAACCTCAAGGGCGTGGTCGCGCAGCAGCTCATTCCCACGCCCGACGGCAAGGGCCGGCGCGCGGCGATGGAGATCATGCTCGGCACGCCGCTGGTGCAGGACTACATCCGCGAGGGCGAGATCCACAAGCTCAAGGAGGTCATGAAGGAATCGACCAACCTGGGCATGAAGACCTTCGACCAGGCGCTGTTCGAGCTCTACCAGGCCGGCGAGATCTCGTACGAGGACGCGCTGCGCTACGCCGACTCGGCCAACGAGGTGCGCCTGCGCATCAAGCTCGCCCAGGGCGGCGATGCGCGCACGCTGGCGCAGGGGCTGGACGGTGTCGAGGTGGCCGAGGTGCGCTGACCCGCGCGGCCTTCGCACGTACGCCGGCAACGCCCCGCGACGCGGGGCGTTGTCGTCTCCGCGCTGCCGACGTCGCGAAACGCAGTGTTGCCGCCGGCCGCCGATGCCTGCCGCTAAGGTGACGTCGCATTGTCGCCAAATTGACCTCTGCCGGAGGACAATGGCGCGTTCATTCCCGAAGGAGATCCCGCTCATGGCCTACAGCCTCCCCGAACTGGGTTACGCATACGACGCGCTCGAGCCGCACATCGACGCGAAGACGATGGAGATCCACCACAGCAAGCACCACCAGACCTACATCACCAACGCCAACGCCGCGCTGGAAGGGACCGAGTGGGCCGACACGCCGGTCGAAGAACTGATCGCCAACCTCGACGCGCTGCCGGAAGACAAGCGCGGCCCGCTGCGCAACAACGCCGGTGGCCATGCCAACCACTCGCTGTTCTGGACGGTGATGTCGCCCCAGGGCGGCGGTAACCCGGTTGGCGACGTGGCCAAGCACATCGACAGCGACCTCGGTGGCTTCGACGCGTTCAAGGAAGCCTTCACCAAGGCCGCACTCACGCGCTTCGGCAGCGGCTGGGCCTGGCTGTCGGTCGACAAGGCCGGCACGCTGAAGGTCGAGAGCAGCGCCAACCAGGACAACCCCCTGATGAAGGGCATCGGCTCGGGCAATACCCCGATCCTCGGCCTCGACGTCTGGGAACACGCCTATTACCTGAAGTACCAGAACCGTCGCCCGGACTACATCGCCGCGTTCTACAACGTCGTCGACTGGAACGAGGTCGAGCGGCGTTATCAGGCCGCCGTCGCCGGCTGATTCCCTCAGGTTGCGATGTCCGCACGCCCGCCGCTCGCACCGGCGGGCGTTCTGCGTTCAGAACCCGGCGCTCGGGTCCGCCGGAACGATGTCGATACGGAGCACCCGGCGCTCGGTGACGAGCGCGATGCCGGCGATCTGGCGCCCGCTGCGGTCATGCACCCAGGCCATGCAGCAGCCGCGACCGCCCGGTGGGCGATAGCTGTTGAGCATGTTGACCACCGCCACCTCCACGCAGTCGCCGGCATGGCGTACCGCGACGGTCGCCGCGTATTCGAACGTGTAATGCCCGGCCCCGTGCCACGGCCCGGGTGCGTCGCCCGCACGCGGCGGACAGGCCCGGCTCACGTCGCCGCGCCGCGCCAGCGCCGCGAGCGCACGGTTCACCGCGGCATCGAGTGCCGGCGGACGGGCATCGTCGGCCGGCGGCGCCACGCGATGGCGCATCGCATAGCGCACCCGCACCGCCTCCTGCGCGGCGGGGTCGAACGGGCGGGCGAGGGTGATCGTGTCCTCGGCATAGACGCTGTCGCGGTAGGCGACGAAGACCTGACCGTTGAGGTCGACCCGCTCGAACGCCTGGTCCGCACCGCGGCCGTTGATCGAAAACACGGCGGTGTCGTGCGCGTCGACGGCGTCCGGCGTCACGGGCGGAGGTGCGAAGCCGTCCGCGCGCTGGCGGACCAGTTCGATCTGCGAGAACAGGCCGGTGCCGCCGAGATAGGTGTCGCGGATCAGGTCGAGCCGCCCGTCGCCGTCGAGATCGATCAGCTGCAGACGCGCGCTGCGGCCCTCGCCGTCGCCTCGAACGCAGAGGCCCGGCCAGGCCGCCAGGGCCTGCCAATCGGCGGGAGAGACGCCGTGTGGCCTCGGGTGGCCAGCCAGGCAGTCCGCGACCGGCGCCTCCTCGTCATCGGCGAGCGCGACATCGAGCGTGACGCCGCCTGGGTGGCGGCGCGCGGCCAGGGCGGCGTCCACCGGGTCCGGGGCGCCCGCGCCGGCCGCCTCGAGGATGGCGGCGCGCACGTGCTCTGCCGGCGTCGCGGCATGCACCGTGGGCGCGGACGCGAGACCGGCGAACGCCATCAGCCAGACGATCGGATGCCACGCCTTCATCGTGCGGCGCGCTCCCGGAGCACGATCGCCACCGGACAATCGGGCCGATGCGCGCCGGGCAGGTAGCCCAGGCTCATCAGGAACTCGCCGGTGATCTCGCCGCCGGTGAACCGGAAGGTCTTCTTGAACAGCCTGACCCAGGAGGCCTTGTCGCGCGGCGCCGCGTTCTCGAGCGCGTGCGCGTCGAGCCACTCCGCGAAGCCCCCGTGGCTGTCGCGCAGGCGCTGGATCACCTGTGCATTGTGGATCGCGGCGTCGATCTTGAGCCGGTTGCGGATGATGCCGGCATCGTGCATCAGACGTGCACGCTCGACCTCGCCGTAGGCGGCCACGGTGTCGACATCGAAGCCGTCGTAGGCGGCGCGGAAGCCCGCACGCTTGCGCAGGATGGTCTCCCAGCTCAGCCCCGCCTGGTTGATCTCCAGCAGCAGGCGTTCGAACAGCACCGCCTCCTCGCGCTGCGGAAAGCCGTATTCGGTGTCGTGATAGGGACCGTGCAGCGGATGGCCGGGGGCGATGTCGCAATAGGCGCTCATCGCGGGAGGATAGACAGCTGCACGTCGCCCTGCCATCGGGGCGGCACCGGGTTGCGACGTTCACGCGCGCCGCGCGACCATCGGGCATCGCCAGAGGGACGTTCGCAGATGGAAATCGCACATCGCCGCATCGCCACGGTGCATTTCACCTTGACCGACACCGACGGCCAGGCCATCACCTCCACGCACGGACACGATCCGCTGGTCTACATGCACGGCAGCGGCACGATCATCCGGGGCCTGGAGCAGGCGCTCGAAGGGCGCAGCGCGGGCGACACCTTCACCGTCGACATTCCGCCCGAGCAGGGCTTCGGCCCGCGCCACGACAGCCTGGTGCAGCGTTTGCCGCGCAGCACGTTCACCGGCAGCAGCGTGCCCGCGGTCGGCGAACGGCTGCGCGCGCAGACCGAGCGCGGACCGCTGGATGTCGTGGTGACCGCGCTCGACGCCGACAGCATCACCGTCGACGGCAACAATCCGCTGGCCGGGCGCACGCTGCGTGCCGAGGTGGAGGTGGTGCACGTCCGCGTCGCCACGCCGCAGGAAATCCAGTTCGGCCTGTGAGCCCGCGGCGCGGCGTGGACGCCCGCCTCGCGCGCCCACGACAGGCACGCCGGCTAGAATGCCGGCATGGCGTTTCTCACCCACCACATGCTGGTCGCGCTGCCCGCGCTGCAGGACCCCGAGTTCGCGCGCTCGGTCGCATTGATCTGCCAGCACGACGGCAACGGGGCCATGGGCGTGGTCGTCAACCGGCCCTCGGAATACACCTTGGGCGACGTGCTCGAACAGATGGGCATCGTGCTGGTCGACCCGCGGCTGCGCGCGCAGCGCGTGCTGGCCGGCGGGCCGGTGCATCCCGAGCGCGGGTTCGTGATCCACGACGGCGCGACGGGGTGGGATTCCAGCCTCGCGATCGCCGATGATCTCTACGTGACCACCTCGCGCGACGTCCTCGAGGCGATGGCGGTCGGCGAGGGTCCGGACAACGCGCTGGTCGCGCTGGGCTGCGCCGGCTGGGGCGCCGGCCAGCTGGAACACGAACTCACCGAAACCAGCTGGCTCACCGTGCCGGCCGATGCGCCGCTGCTGTTCGACACGCCGATCGAGGCACGCTGGCAGGCCGCGGCCGGGCGCCTCGGGGTCGACATGATGCACGTCGCCAGCCACAGCGGCCGGGCATGAGCGACGCCCCGGCGCCCGCGAACGCGATCCGCCGCGACTGCACCGTGCTCGGTTTCGACGTCGGTGCACGGCGCATCGGAGTGGCGGTGGGCAGCGCTTTCGGCCACGGCGCGCGCGCGCTGGCGGTGATCGACGTGCACGGCGACCAGATCGACTGGCCCGCGATCGACCGCGTCCACAAGGAATGGCGTCCCGACGGCATGATCGTCGGCGATCCGATGACCCTCGACGGCGGCGACCAGCCCGCCCGCCGCCGCGCCCATGCGTTCGCGCGCCAACTGGCGGTCCGTTATCGCGTGCCCGTGGTGCTGATGGACGAGCGTGCGAGTTCCATCGAGGCCGCGCAGCGGTTCGCGCTGGACCGGGCCGAAGGCCGTCGCCGCAAGCGCGATGCCGCCGCGCTCGATGCGGTCGCAGCGGCGGTCATCGTCGAGCGCTGGCTGGCCGCACCGGACGACGCCACGCCGGTGTAGCCCGGCACTCGCCGCGTCCGCTCCGGGTGCGGGACAATGGGCGTCCCGCGGCTGCCCGTCATCGTGATGTCCGTTTCCGATTCCCCCGCGCAACTCGATTCCGCCGGCCGCCTGCGCCATCTGCTCACCCTCGACGGCCTGCCGCGTTCGACCCTGGTCGACCTGCTCGATCGCGCGCAGGCCTGTCTCGACGACGACGCGCCGAACGCCCGGCTCGCCGGCACCGCGATCTGCACCCTGTTCTTCGAGCCGTCGACGCGCACGCGGCTGAGCTTCCAGCGCGCCGCGCAGCGCCTGGGGGCCGACGTGCTCGGCTTCGACGCGTCGACCTCGTCGACGACCAAGGGCGAGACCGCGCTCGATACCTTCCGCAACATCGAGGCCATGGGGGTGCGCGGATTCGTCGTGCGCCACTCGGCCGACGGCGCGGTGGCCGCCCTGGCCGCGGCGGCCGCGCCGGGCGTCGCCCTGCTCAATGCCGGTGACGGGCGCAGTGCGCATCCCACCCAGGGCCTGCTCGACATGCTGACGCTGCGCCAGGCCAAGGGTGCGGATTTTTCCGGGCTGCGCGTCGCGATCGTCGGGGACGTCAGGCACTCGCGCGTGGCGCGCAGCGATCTGCAGGCACTGCGCACGCTGGGCGCGGGCGAGATCCGGGTCTGCGGCCCGGCCGCCTTGTTGCCCGACGGCGATGTACTGGCCGGCTGCACGGTGGGTCACGATCTCGATGCCGCGCTCGAGGGCGTGGACGCGGTGATGATGCTGCGCCTGCAGCGCGAGCGCATGGACGAGGGCCTGGTCGCCTCGCTCGACGACTACCATCGCGACTACGGCCTCGACGCGCGCCGCCTGCGCCGCGCGGCGCCGGACGCGGTGGTGCTGCACCCCGGCCCGATGAACCGCGGTGTCGAGATCACCGACGAGGTCGCCGACGGGCCGCAGTCGCTGATCCTGCGCCAGGTGCGCAACGGCGTGGCCGTGCGCATGGCGGTGCTGGACGCCCTGCTGGGCTGATCGCGACCGCTCCGCCGGGCCGGACTGCGCACACCGCCGGCACGCTGCATGCCGCGGTGGGTTCCGAACGCGTCCGCACGTGACGGGCGCGAGCGCGTATCGTGCGCCGTCCCGCACTCCGGCCACCGCGATGTCATCCCCCGATCCCCACGCTTCGCTTCCCGATCACGCCGCCGCGTCGCCCGCGCATGCGCTCAAGCCGCGGCAGCTGGTGATGATGGGCCTGGGCAGCGCGATCGGCGCGGGCCTGTTCCTGGGCTCCGGCGTCGGCATCCAGGCGGCCGGCCCGGCCGTCCTGGTCTCGTACCTGATCGCCGGTGCGCTGGTGATCGTGGTGATGCATGCACTCGGCGAGATGGCCGCGGCGAAGCCGGCCAGCGGCGCGTTCTCGGTGTACGCGGAGGACGCCATGGGCCCGACCGCCGGCGCCACCGTGGGCTGGCTGTGGTGGCTGCAGGTGGTGGTGGTCGTTGCGGCCGAAGCGGTGGGCGCGGCCGGTCTGCTGGCGACGATCTGGCCCGGCGTTTCGGTGCCCGGGCTCACGCTCGTGTTCATGGCCGTGTTCACCGCGATCAATCTGCTCGGCGTACGCAATTTCGGCGAGTTCGAATTCTGGTTCGCCATCCTCAAGGTCGTCGCCATTCTCGCCTTCATCGGCGTCGGTATCGCCCTGCTGCTCGGCGCGCTGCCCGATGTGGCGTCGCCGGGCTTGGCGAATCTGACCGCCCACGGGGGCTTCGCACCGAACGGCCTAGTGGGGGTGGGCGCCGCCCTGCTGGTGGTGGTCTTCGCATTCGGCGGCACCGAGATCGTCGCGATCGCGGCCGCCGAAACCGCGGATCCGGCGCGCAGCCTGGCCCGGACCATTCGCACCGTGGCCTGGCGCATCCTGGTGTTCTATCTCGGCTCGATCGCGGTGATCGTCCTGGTCGTGCCCTGGAACAGCCCGGCGCTGGCGTCGCCGTTCGCGGCGGTGCTGGACGCGGCGCGCATTCCCGGCGCGGCGACCGCGATCACCCTGGTCGCGGTGATCGCGCTCCTGTCGGCGCTCAACGCCAATCTCTACGGCGCCTCGCGGATGATCTGGTCGCTGGCGCGGCGCGGCGAAGCGCCGGCGTGGCTCGGACGCAGCGATCGCCGGCTGGTGCCGATCGCGGCGGTGCTGGCCAGCGTGTCATTCGGCTTCGCGGCCGCGGCGCTGGAACTGCGTGTGCCCGGCCGGGTGCTGCCGACGCTGCTCAACATCGTCGGTGCGACCTGCCTGCTGGTGTGGACGCTCGCGCTGGTGTCGCAGCTGATCCTGCGGCGACGCGCGGACCGCGCCGGCGCGGCCATGCCGGTGCGGATGCGCGGTTTCCCGGTGCTCACCCTGTGCGCCCTCGGCATTCTCGGCGTGATCTTCGCGCTGCTGGTCGCCTCGCCCGACACCCGTGCGCAGTTCCTGTCGATGGCCGCGTCGACCGCGGTGATCGCGACGCTCAGCGCGCTCGCGCGCCGACGCCGCACGCGGCGCTGAGAGCGTCACGACGCGTTGCGCCGGGCGTCAGCGGCGTTGCCGCAACAGCCAGTCCCAGAGCCCCGGCGCGGCGTAGGCCGCGTCCCAGCTGTTGTGGTTGGCGTCCGCGAATTCGGTGTAGCGCACATCCGCGCCTTCGCGCTGCAGCGCGGCCACCATGCGCCGCGACTGTTCGGGCGGCACCACGTCGTCGCGTGCGCCGTGGAAGACCCAGCTCGGGATGTCGCGCAGACCCCGCGCCGCGGCGGCGAACGGGTCGGCCGAGGCGTGCGTCGATTCGACATACAGCGTGTCCAGATCGGGCCGGGTGCCGGGCGCGGTGATGCCGCCGCACACCGGCACCAGCGCGGCGAAGCGCGCCGGCTCGCGCAGCGCCAGCGACCACACGCCGTAACCGCCGCGGGACATGCCGGTCAACGAGGTGCGACTGCGGTCGCCGTCGAACTCCGCGGTTGCCGCGTCGAGGGTCGCCAGCGCCATCGTCGCCGTATCGCCTTCCCACGACGCGCCTTCGGGCGACTGCGGAAAGACGACGAGTGCGGGGAAGTCCGCCGCATGCGCGCGCACGTAAGGCCCCAGACCCGCCCGTGTCTGCGCCTCGCCGTCGTCGCCGCGTTCGCCCGAGCCGTGCAGGAACAGGACGACGGGAAGCGGGCGGGGCACGGTGCGCGCCGGCACGAACACCTGGTAGGCGTAGCGGCGGCCGTTCGAGCTCACCTCGCGGCGCACGAAGCCGCCGGCGGCGGGTGCGACCGATCCCGGCACGGCGCCCGCGCAGCCCGACACCACGGCCGCGCTACCGAGGAGCGCGAGGCCGCGCAGCAGGCGGCGACGGAAGGGCGAGGCGAGGTCGATCATGCGCGGCTCCGAAGTCAGGCGAAGGTCCAGGCGGCGAGGGCGAGCAGGTGCAGGGCGATCATCGCGGCGAAGGCCCTACGGTAGTCCGGTTTGGCACGCTTGTGCCGCAGCACCTGCTGCGCCAGCGCCCCCGCGGGCCAGCCGCCGAGCAGTTCGAGCAGGTGCAGATGCGCCTCGGGCGTGCGCCGGCTACCCCGCCGCGCGGCGTGCTTGTCGAGCGCGTAGACGACGAAGGTGAGCAGGTTGAGGCCGGCCAAGGCGACGAGTGCGAGCCACGGCAGGCGTGCGTTCGTCATCGCCTGCGCGAGCAGCGCGACCCATCCGACGAGCGCCGTGGGCATGAGGAGCCGCGGGCCCGATCGGGCAGGACGGTGCGCGTCGCGTCGCCGCGGGGTGCGGGAGGCGGCGATCCCCACGGCTGCGACCCGCACCGCACGCCAGCAGCCGTCGGGCTGACGCTCCGGCGTGTAACGCACGCGCGCGCCGACGACAGGCCGCGTGCCCTCGCGATCGATATCGCGGATATGGACGAACAGACGGTCGGGCGCGTCGGCTTGCGCGATGTCGGGCACGATGAAGCCGAAGCCGCGCGTGTCGTCCCAGTGTTCGATCCGGCCGAACCCGGTTGCGGCGCCCGTCGCCACCATGCTCAGCGCAGCATGATCACGGTGGCGAGGCCAAGGAAGCTGAAGAAACCCATGATGTCGGTCACCGCCGTGACCACCACGGTGCCGGCGACTGCAGGATCCACCCGCATGCGCTTGAGCAGCAGCGGCAGCAACACACCGGCCGTCGCTGCGGAACAGAAATTGATCACCAGCGCCGCGAAGATCACCAGCGACAGCACCCAGTCGTGGAACCAGACCAGGGCGACGAGGCCGACGAGGGCGCCGATCAGCAGGCCGTTGATCAGCGCGACCCGCAGCTCCTTCCACATCAGGATGCGCGCATTGCTGGCACCCACCTGGCCCAGCGCGATACCGCGCACCATCAAGGTCAGTACCTGCACTGCGGCATTGCCGCCGATGCCGGCGACGATCGGCATCAGCACGGCCAGCGCGACGATCTGCTCGATCGTCGCCTCGAAGCGGCCGATCACGAACGCGGCGAGAAACGCCGTGCACAGATTGATGCCCAGCCACACCACGCGGCCGCGCACCGCGCGCCGGATCGGCGAGAACAGGTCTTCGTCCTCGTCCAGACCCGCCGCACCGAGTGCCTGGTGCTCGGCCTGCTCGCGGATGATGTCGACCACGTCGTCGATGGTGATGCGGCCCAGCAGCACGTTGCCGTCGTCGACCACCGGCGCCGAGACCCAGTCGTTGTCCGAGAACAGGCGTGCGACCTGTTCGGCGGATTCGTCGACATGGATCGAGTCGAGCTCGTCGTCGATCAGCTTGTTGACCGGCGTGCCCGGGTCGCGAGTCACGAGATCCTGCAGCGCGACCCAGCCGATGAGCTGATGCCGGCGATTGACCACGTACAGATGATCGGTGTTGTCGGGCAGTTCGCCGCGCAGGCGCAGGAACCGCAGCACGACATCGACCGTGGTGTCGGCGCGTACCGTCACCACGTCGGGATTCATCAGGCGGCCGGCGCTGTCCTCGGGATACGACAGCACCTGCTCGAGGCGTTCGCGGTTTTCGCGGTCCATCGAGCGCAGCAGCTCGTCGATCACGGCACCGGGCAGGTCCTCGACCAGATCGGCGAGGTCGTCGATGTCGAGGTCCTCGACGGCCGCGACCAGCTCGTCGGGGTCCATGTCGGCGATCAGGCTCTCGCGCACCTCGTCGCCGACGTGGACCAGCACTTCGCCGTCGTCCTCGGGATCGACCAGGCCCCAGACGACGATGCGCTTGTCGTGCGGCAGCGATTCGAGCAGGTTGCCGATCTCGGCCGGCGCCAGTGTGTGGACCAGACGGCGCACCGGGCCCAGACGCCCGCTGTCGAGTGCATCGGACAGCAGGCGCAGCTGACGCGCGGTCTTGTCGGGTCGGACGGCTTCGGCCATGGAGCGGCTTCCGTTGCACGTCGCGACCGGATGGCGCGACAGTCAGATGATCATCCGCGCATTATCCGCGCTGGCCCCGGATCTGCCCACCCCGCGTGCACGGCACGCGGGCGTGGAGTCAGGCGTGACGCAACGGGCCGCGACGGCACGCGTCGGATCGTGACCTCACCCGGCACGCGAAACCGGCGCGCTGCGTGTACGCGCGCTGCAGCGCTCAGGCGTAGCTGCGCAGGGGCTGCGCGCCTGCCAGCCAGCGCTCGATGCCGGCGCGGTCGCGCGCGCGCAGGAGCGCGGGCATGCGCGCGCGCAGATGGCCGATGTCCAGGCCGCGGATCGCGCGGCGGACCTCCAGCAACGGCGAGGGATGCAGGCTCAACTCCTCGAAGCCGAGTGCGAGCAGCAGGGGCGTGAACCGTGCATCGCCGGCGATCTCGCCGCAGACCGAGGCCGGCATGCCGCGCGCGCGTGCCACCCGGACCACGCCGTGCAGCAGGCGGATCACCGCGGGATGCAGGGGCGAGTAGAGATCACCGAGGGCGTCGTTGTTGCGGTCCGCGGCCAGCAGGTACTGCACGAGATCGTTCGTGCCCACGGAAATGAAATCCAGGTCGCGGGCGAAGGTCGGCAGCGCGATCGCGGCCGACGGCACTTCGATCATCGCGCCGAGCGCGAGCCGCTCCGCGCTGCCGTGTCCTTCGGCGCGCAGATCGGCCTGCACGCGGTCGAGCATCCGGCGCACCGCGACGATTTCCTCGCGTCCGCTGACCATCGGCACCAGCACGCGGACCGGCCCGTAGCCCGCCGCCCGCACGATCGCGCGCAGCTGGGTCTCCAGCAGGCCGTCGCGGGCCATCGACAGGCGCACGCCACGCAGACCCATCGCCGGGTTGGGTTCGTCACGCAGGGCCAGCCCCGTCTCGTCGGCCTTGTCGGCGCCGATGTCGAGCGTGCGGATGGTCACCGTGCGCCCGGTCATGCCGAGTACGAGGTCGCGATAGGCGCGGAACTGTTCGTCCTCGTCGGGAATCCGCCGGCCCTGCAGGAACAGGAATTCGGTGCGGTACAGGCCGACCCCGGCCGCGCCGAGCGCGTGCGCTTCGGCGACGTCTTCGCGGGTTTCGGCGTTGGCGTAGAGGCGGATGTCGACGCCGTCGAGGCTCTTGCTCGGCTCACGGCGCAGGCGACGCAGCTGCTTGCGCTCGCGCTTTTCTTCGCGCAGGCGCTCCCGGTACTGGCGCAGATCATCCGCGTTCGGTTCGACGATGACCTCGCCCGTGCTGCCATCGATCACCAGCACGTCGCCGTCGTTGACCTGGGCCAGCGCGTGCGCAGCGTTGACGACCAGGGGCAGGTGCAGGCTGCGCGCGAGGATCGCCGAGTGCGAGAGTGTGCTGCCGGTCGAGGTCACCACGCCGAGCACGCCGCGGGCGTGCAGCCGGCCGATCTCCGACGGCGCGATCGCATCGGTGACCAGGATCTCGCCGGCGACGCCCTGGAGCTCGGCCTCGTGCGCGTGCAGGGCGGCATGCACGCGTCCGATCACATGGTCGATGTCCTCGATGCGGCTGCGGAAGTAGGCGTCGTCCATGCCCTCGAACACGGCCGCGAGCCGGTCGCGCTGCAGGCGCAGCGCGTAGTCGGCGCCGTAGAGGCCGCTCATCACCAGATCGTCGAGGCCCTGGAGCAGTTCGGGATCGTCGAGCAGCAGGGTGTGCAGGTCGAGAAACTCGCCCACCTCGTGCGCCAGCGCGCCGTGCAACTGGTCGCGCATCGCACGGATGTCGGCGCGGACGTGGTCGATCGCCGCATGCAGGCGGGCGAGTTCCGCCGGCGCCTCGTCGGCGGCGATGCGGGTCTCGGCGACCTCCAGCGCATGCGGCTCGCGCACGCGGGCGCGTCCGAGCGCATTGCCCCGCGATGCGCCCTGTCCGTGCAGGCCGTGCCGCATCAGCCTTCCTCGTCGAACCTGCGCTCGAACAGCGCCGCGGCCGCGTCCATCGCGTCGGTCTCGTCGTCGCCGTCGAGCCGCAACACCACCCGGGTGCCGTGGCCGGCGGCCAGCAGCATCACGCCCATGATGCTCTTGGCGTTGACCTCGCGACCCTTGGCGACGAGCGTGGCGTTGCTGCGGAAACCCGACAGCACCTGCACGAGTTTCGCCGTGGCGCGCGCGTGCAGGCCGAGCTTGTTGGCGACGAGGAGTTCACGTTCGATCATCGGGAAGGGCCTGTCCTTGGGGCGGCGTGGGGTGGCGTCCGGCTCAGGCGTCGTCGAGGACGACACCATTGCGCGCGCCCGCGGCGGCCGTGGCGGGGATCTGATCGAGCGCCTGCTCAGGATAGTTCATCACCCGCAGCAGCATCGGCAGGCTGAGCGCGGACACCCGCCGTGCGGGTGTGCCGAGCCGGGCCAGCGCGGCGGCGACGTTGCTCGGGGTCGCGCCGTACAGATCGGTGAGGATCAGCACCCCGTCACCGTCGTCCACCGTCCGCAGCGCCGCACTCGCGCGCGGCAGGGCCGACTCGATGGACGCATCGAACGGCACTTCGAACACCGCCGTCTTCAACGGCAGACGGGTCAGCAGCCGGGTCGCGACCGCGTGGATCGCCGTGCCGATGCCTTCGTGGGTCAACAGGAGTACGCCAACGCTCATGCGCGGACGGTAGCAGAGCGGGGTGACCGGCCGGAAGCTGTCGGGACGAAACGCCGCATCCGGACAGGCGGCCGCCTCAGTCGAGCTCGCGGTGGTAGGTGGCGACGTCCCGCCAGCCCTGCTCGCGTGCGTGCCGCGCCAGCACTTCGGCCAGATACACCGAACGGTGCCGGCCGCCGCTGCAGCCGAAGGCGACGGTGACGTAGCTGCGCGTGGCGCTGCGCATGCGCGGCAGCCAGGTGTCCAGGAACTGGGCGACCTGCGCGCTGTAGTCGCCGACTTCCGGGTGCCCCTCGAACCAGGTGCGCACATCGACGTCGCGCCCCGACAGCGGCCGCATGCGCGGATCCCAGTGCGGATTGGGCAGCGCGCGTGCATCGAAGACGAAATCCGCATCGGCCGGCACACCGCGCCGGTAGGCGAAGGATTCGAACAGCAGCGAGACTGAGTCGTCATCCGACAGCTGGAGTTCGGTGACGATCCGCCGCCGCAGCTGATGGACGTTGAGGTCGCTGGTGTCGATGACCGTGTCGGCGAGCGCGCGCAGCGGCCGAAGCAGCGTGCGCTCGAGTGCGATGGCATCGGCCAGCGACAGGCCGGCGCGCCCGAGCGGGTGCCGACGGCGGGTGTCGGCGAAGCGGCGCAGCAGCACCTCGTTACCGGTCTCGAAGAACACCAGGCGCGGGTCGAGGCCGAGGCGGCCGACATCCGACAGCCAGGTCGGCACCCTGGACAGGTCGGTGTGGCGGTTGCGGACATCGATGCCCACCGCGAGTCGCCCGGGCGGTTCGTCGGCCCGGGTGACGTTGGCGACGAAGTCGGCCAGCATTCCCGCCGGCAGGTTGTCGACGCAGTAGAAACCGAGGTCCTCGAACGTGCGCAGCGCGACCGACTTGCCGCTGCCCGACAGGCCGCTGACGAGATAGAGCATCGGGGCGGCGGTGTCGCTCATGGCGTGCTGCGCTCGAGGAAATGCGAATGCCGGGCGAGGAATGCGGCCGCCGGGTCCAGGCCCTTGGTGCGCAGGATGTGGGTGCGCGTCGCGGCCTCCGTCAGCACGGCGAGATTGCGGCCGGGCATGACGGGCAGGGTGATCAGGGGGACATCGAGGTCGAGCACGCGGCGTACGCCGAGGTCGCCGGTCAGCCGTACCATGCCGTCGCCGTCGCCGGCCAGGGTGTCGGCATTGGGCCGGCTCAGATGCACGATCAGGCGCAGGTACTTGTTCCGCTTCACCGCGGTGTCGCCGAACATCTCGCGGATGTTGAGCACACCCAGGCCGCGCAGTTCCAGCAGGTCCTGCAGCAGTTCCGGGCAGGCGCCGTCGAGCACGTCGGGCGCGATCTGGGTGAACTCCGGCGCGTCGTCGGCCACCAGTCGATGACCGCGGGTGATCAGCTCCAGCGCGAGTTCGCTCTTGCCCGAGCCCGACTCGCCGGTGATCAGCACGCCGATCGAATAGACCTCCATGAACACGCCGTGCAGCGTGACCCGCGGTGCCAGCACGCGCGCGAGGTGGTACTGCACCAGGTTGAGCAGTTCATGCCCGCGCTTGGGCGAACTCCACAGCGGCGTCTGCGATTCCTCCGCCGCCTCGCGCAGGTCTTCGGGGCAGGGCTGGTCCTTGCTGATCACCAGCGCCAGCGGCCGGTACTGGATCATGCGCTCGATGGTTTCCCAGCGCAGGCGTGAGTCCAGACTGTCCAGCCACGACAGCTCCTCGGTGCCGAGGATCTGCACCTTGTTCGGATAGATGATGTTGAGATAGCCGGCGAGCGACGGCCGGCGGGCGACGGTGTCCACCGATTCGATGGTGCGCGTGCCGCCCGACTGGCCGGCCAGCCAACGCAGGCTCAGCCGGTCCTGCAACTGCGCGAACAGCTCCTGGGCCTGGATGCTCGCGTTCATGCCTCAGGCCGACGCGGGCGACGCGGCGGGATCGAGCAGCAGGCCGCGCAGGCGCGACAGATCCCGCGCATCGCGCAGTGCATCGCGGAACTCCGCATCGGCGAAGCGCTCGACGAGACCCGACAGGATCTCGAGGTGTTGTTCGACCAGATGCTCGGGCACGCACATCGCGAACACCAGATCGACCGGGGTGCCGTCGCTCGCGCCGAAATCGATCGGATGCGACAGACGCAGGAAGGCCGCGCGGGATTCGCGGAAGGCAGCGCTGCGTGCGTGCGGAATCGCCACGCCGCGCCCGATGCCGGTACTGCCCAGCTGCTCGCGATCGCGCAGCGCCTGGGCCAGTACCGGTGTGGTGGTCGGCGAATTGCCCGCCAGCAGGCGGGCGGCTGCGTCCAGAACGCTATCGCGGGAACCCGGCGCGACCAGCATCACGATGCGGTCGGCCGAGAGCAGATCGGAGAATGACATGCCGCGCGGGCCCGGACGGGAACGTGGACCGGAAGACTATCCGAAAGTGCCGTCGCGCGCAGGATTCTCGCCGCGATGATGGTCGACGACCTTCTTGCGATGCTTCACGAGCAGGCGGTCGAGCTTGTCCACGAGCAGATCGATGGCGGCGTACATGTCGGCCGCGCTGGCGTCGGCGTGGAGGGTCTTGCCGGCGATCGTCGCGGTGGCCTCGGCCTTGTGATGCGGCTTGTCGATGCTGAGCTGGGCGCGGACATGCAGCGGCTGATCGAAATGCTTGGACAGCTTCTGCAGCTTGGTGTCCACGTACTCGCGCAGCGCGGGTGTCACCTCGATCTGATGGCCATGGGTCTCGACGTGCATCGGCAAGCTCCTTCAACGTTGGGAAGGATCGCCCGCGATCGACGCAGGCGATCAGGTCCAGAGTAGCGCGGCCGGCGCCCGGTGCAAGCGGCGGCGGCCACGTCTCCAAGGACCAACGTAGGGCGGCAGAAGTTCAGGCGATGCGAACGCGGGCGTGCGACGAGGCGATGTGCAGCGCCTCGCGATACTTGGCCACGGTGCGCCGTGCCACCGGCACGCCGGAGGCCTTGAGCAGTTCGGCCAGACGGGCGTCGGACAGCGGCTTGCGCGGGTCCTCGGCATCGACCAGGGTGCGGATCATCTGCTGGATCGCGGTGCTCGAGGCTTCCCCGCCGCCCTCGGTGCCGATACCCGAGTCGAAAAAATCCTTGAGCGACAGCGTGCCGCGCGGGGTGTGCACGTACTTGCGCGCCACCGCGCGCGAGACGGTGGATTCGTGCATGCCGATCTCGTCGGCGACCTCACGCAGGGTGAGCGGGCGCAAGGCGCGCTTGCCGAACTCGAGGAAGCCCGACTGCTGCCGTGCCAGACAACGCACCACCTTGAGCAGGGTTTCGCCGCGCGCTTCGAGATTCTTGAGCAGCCAGCGGGCTTCCTGCAGACGCCCGCGCAGGTAGCCGGCATCACTGCTGCCGGCATGCTGGATCATCTGCTCGTAACCGCGGTGGATGGTCAGTCGCGGAAAATGGCTGGCCGCCAGCGCGACCCGCCAGACCCCGTTGTGACGCGTGATCACGCAGTCGGGGGTGACGTAGTTGTCGTGCGGCACGATGCCGATCTGGGCGCCCGGCTTGGGATCCAGGCTGCGCAGCAGCTGCAGGGCGGTCTCGGCCTCGCCCGCACTGCAGCCGAGCGCGTCGGCCAGGCCGCTCGCGCCGAGCCTGGGCAGGCGCTCGATCAGCTCGCGCGCCGCACGCAGCGCCAGTGCGCGGCCCGGCGTGGCCTCGGGCAGGGTCTCGAGCTGCAGGCACAGGCATTCGCCGAGGTCGCGCGCGCCGACGCCGGGCGGATCGAAGCGCTGGATCCGGCACAGCACCATCGCCACCTCGGCGGCGGTGGCATGGGTGTCGGGGCGCAGGACGGCGGCGATGTCCTCGAGCGATTCGCGCAGATAGCCGTCGTCGTCGATCGCGTCGATCAGGGCGATGCCGATGTTGCGGTCGTGCGCCGACATCGGGCTCAGATGCAGCTGCCAGGTCAGGTGGTCGCGCAGGCTCTCGGTCTGGACCATTCGATCCGCCGGGTCGCCGTCGGTCTCGCCGTCGCCATTGCCCGCACCGCTGCCGTACCAGCTGTCGTCGCCTTCCCAGCCCGGGGTGTCGGCGTCTTCGCGTTCGCGTGCGTCGTCACGTTCGCCCGGGGTGTCGCGCGCCTCCGACGCGGCGCGGTCGGTCACGGGCGTGCCGATGCTGTCGGGCTCCTGCCAGTCCAGCAGCGGGTTGCTCTCCACCGCCGCGGCGATCTCGGTCTCCAGCTCCACCGCCGACAGCTGCAGCAGATGCAGCGCCTGACGCAACTGCGGCGTCAGTACGAGCTGCTGTCCCAGCGATGTCTGCAGACGTGGCTTCATCGTGCCCGGAACTCCTTGGCCGGGTGCGCGACGCTGCTACAGCCTGAAGGACTCTCCAAGATAGACGCGTCGCACATCGGGATTGGCGAGCAACGCATCCGGAGCCCCCTGTGCGAGCACGCCGCCGTCACTGAGGATATACGCCCGGTCGCAGATTCCCAAGGTTTCGCGGACATTGTGATCGGTGATCAGCACACCGATCCCGCGTTCCTTGAGATGGGTGACGATGCGCTGGATCTCGCCGACGGAGATCGGATCGACGCCCGCGAAGGGCTCGTCGAGCAGCATCATCCGTGGATTGGCGGCGAGCGCGCGGGCGATCTCGACGCGGCGACGCTCACCGCCCGAGAGGCTGGCGCCGGCCTGGTCGGCAACGTGGGTGATCTGCAGTTCGTCCATCAGGTCGGCGAGCTGCTTGCGGCGCCCGGCCTGATCGAGGTCCTCGCGCAGTTCGAGCACCAGCATGATGTTGTCGGCCACGCTGAGCTTGCGGAACACCGACGGCTCCTGCGGCAGATAGCCGACCCCGCGCTTGGCGCGGGTGTACATCGGTTCGGCCGTGATGTCGCGGCCGTCGAGCACGATGCGCCCGGCGTCGGCCGGCACCAGGCCGACGATCATGTAGAAGCAGGTCGTCTTGCCGGCACCGTTGGGGCCGAGCAGGCCGACCACCTCGCCCGCCTCGAGCGTCAGACCGAAATTCTTGACGATCTCGCGCTGCTTGTAGCGCTTGCGCAGGCCCTCGACGACCAGCATCAGCGGGTGCCGCCCTGACCGCCGGCCGGCGTCGCCTGGCTGCGGTTGCGCGGCTCGAACTGCATGCGCACGCGGCCCTGGCCCTCGCCGCCGCCCTGCACCTGGCCCGACGCCATGTTGTAGACGATGCGCTCACCTTCCATGCGCCCACGGCCGGGCTGGTTGACCACGGCGCCGCCGGTCAGCACGACCGTGTCGTTGGGCATGTTGTAGTCGGCCTGCGCGGCGGTGGCATCGACCCAGCCGCCATCGTCCATCTGCTGCTTCATGCGCACGGGGCCGCCAGTAAGGATGACGCGCTGGAACTCGCCGTTGCGGCGGCGCACATCGGCGCGCGTGGCCTGGATCTCCAGCGTGCCCTGGGTGATCGTCACACCGTTGGTGAACAGGCACGGCAGCGCCTCGTTGCTGACCGAGCAGTCGCTGCCGCCGGCATCGACGGACAGGGTCTGGTTGCGATCCGACGACTTCGCCGTGGCGAGCGCCGGGGCCAGCGCGATCGCGAGCAGAAGCAGCCTAGCGGCGGGAAGTGGGCTCATTGCGGAATCTCACCTGGGAGAGAAGTTCGATCCGACCCGTCTCGAGGTCGGCACGCATGCCGGTGCCCTGCATTGTAGTGCCGGGCTGGGTGACGGCCACGGCGGCGTCGGTCGCCGCCTGGCTGCGCTGGGGGAAGATGTCGAGGGCGTCGGTGCGCATGGTCGTCGGGCGCGGCGCGCCGTCCGGACTGGTCGCGGTGACGTCGCCGCGCAGCCGCACTTCCTCGTTGTCGTCGGACACCCAGCCGGTCTCCGAGACCACCGTCCACCGGCCGCTGCCGTCTTCGGCCGGAATGTGGAAGACCGGGGTCTCCAGCTCGAGCGTGCGTGCGCCGGGGGTCTGCTGGAGTTGCGGCGCCGCGACGGAAAAGGCTTCCTGGCCCTCGCGGTCGAGGGCCACGAGATCGAAATCGCGCAGCAGGTAATCCGTGCGTCCGTCGGTCGCGGCCTCGGTGACGAGTGCGTCCTTCTGCTGCCAGGCGGCCCAGCCGGAGAACAGCGCGCCCGCGAGGAGCACCAGCGTGAGCGTGATGCGCCAGTTCACGAGACCCGTCCATCGGCATGGAGGTCGGCCAGCCGGCCCTGTGCGTGCAGGATGAGGTCGCAGAGTTCGCGTCCCGCGCCGCGGCCGCCGCGGGCCGTGGTGTGCCAGTGGGCGACATCGGCGGCGCAGCGGTGCCCATCGGCCGGCGCGACCGCCAGACCGGCGGCCCGCATCGCGGCGACATCGGCGAGGTCATCGCCCATGAACGCCACCGCGTCGGCGTCGAGGCCGAGCGCCGTGCGCAGGCGTTCGACCTGCGCCGCCTTGTCGGCGACGTGCAGGTGCGCCTCGATGCCCAGATCCCGTGCGCGCCGCTCGACGATGCTGCCCTGACGCGCGGTGATCAGCGCGACCGCGATGCCGGCCTTGCGCAGCAGGACCAGGCCCTGGCCATCGTGGACGTGGAAGGTCTTGAGTTCACGACCGTCGCTGTCGAACGTCAGCGCGCCGTCGGTCAACGTGCCGTCGACATCGAAGCAGGCCAGCCGCACACGACGCGCGCGCGCCACGATATCGGCGGGCACATGAGCGAAGGCGGCGTCGAGCGGGGAGGCGGACATCGGACGGAATCGATCCATGAATACGGAAGAGGGTTACACCACGCGCGCGCGCAACAGGTCCTGAATGTTCAGGGCACCAACCACCCGCCGCTCGGCATCGACCACGGGGAGCATGGTGATCTTGCGGGTCTCCATCAGGCGGGCGGCCTCCACCGCCAGCGCGTCGGCGTCCACGAACGACGGCTCACGGGTCATCACGTCGGCGATCCGCGCGTTGCGCACGTCGATGGCGGGGTCGGTCAGCGTGCGGCGCAGGTCGCCGTCGGTGTAGAGGCCGATCAGGCGCTGCGCATCGTCGACGACCACGGTCATGCCCAGGCGCTTGCGGCTCATCTCCATCAGCGCATCGGCCAGGGTGGCGTCGGCGGTGACCGCGGGAATCTCGTCGCCGCCATGCATGACGTCGCGGATGTGCAGCAGCAGGCGCCGGCCCAGCGCACCGGCGGGATGCGAGCGTGCGAAATCGTCGGCGGTGAACCCACGCGCCTCCAGCAGTGCCACCGCCAGCGCATCGCCCATCGCCAGCGACGCGGTGGTGCTGGAGGTCGGCGCCAGCGCCAGCGGGCAGGCCTCGGCCGGTACGCTGATGTCGAGGTGGACGTCGGCCGCGGTCGCCAGCGTGGAGGCGGTGCGCCCGGTCATCGCGATCAGCGGATTGCCCTGGCGCTTGAGCACCGGCAGCAGCATCAGGATCTCGTCCGATTCACCGGAGTACGACAGGGCCAGGACGACGTCGGCGTCGGTGATCATGCCGAGATCGCCGTGCCCGGCTTCTCCGGGATGCACGTAGAACGCCGGCGTGCCGGTGGACGCGAGCGTGGCCGCGATCTTGCGCGCCACGTGGCCGGACTTGCCCATGCCCGTGCACACCACGCGGCCGCGGCACTCGAGCATGCGTGCGCACGCGGCGCTGAATGCCCCGTCCAGACGGGCGGCAACGGCCTGCAGCCCTTGGGTCTCGACCGCGAAGACACGGCGTCCGCTGTCGGCGAACGAGACCGCGCCGGAGGTGGGCGTGTGCGAGGTGGGAACCATATCCGCCAAGGGGCTTTTCCGTTAGGCTAAGCCGTTCATTTTATGCGCTTCCCGCCGTGAATGCCCCGCGACCGGCGGCGTCGGCGATGACGGCTCACCCGCGCTTCACCTGCGCGAGACGACGTTCACGGCCCGGCAGCGCGGCCACAGGACCGATTCCTTGGATACCCAGACCATCACCCACCTGATCCAGCAGGGGCTTCCCGACGCCGTGGTCCACGTACAGGGCGACGACGGCGTGCATTTCGAGGCACTGGTCGTCTCGCCGGCCTTTGCCGGCAAGTTGCCGCTCGCCCGGCACCGCATGGTCTACGCGACCCTCGGCGAGCGCATGGGCGGCGAGATCCACGCGCTCGCGCTGCGCACGCTGACGCCGGACGAGCACGCCCGCGCCGGTGGGGCCGACGCCTGATGGACAAGATCGTCGTCGCCGGCGGCCCGGCGCTGCAGGGTGAGGTCCGCATCTCCGGGGCCAAGAATGCCGTGCTCCCGATCCTGTGCGCGACGCTGCTGGCCGACGGGCCGGTCGAGATCGGCAACGTGCCCCACCTGCACGATGTGCTGACCACGATCAAGCTGCTCGAAGGTCTCGGCGCCGGCGTCGTGCACGACGTCGACGGCGCGCGCGTGACCGTCGATCCGTGCAGCGTGGACAGCCACGTGGCGCCGTACGAGCTGGTGCGCACGATGCGCGCCTCGGTGCTGGTGCTGGGTCCGCTGCTGGCGAAATTCGGCGCGGCCGAGGTCTCGCTGCCGGGCGGCTGCGCGATCGGCGCGCGTCCGGTGGATCTGCACATCAAGGCGCTCGAGGCGCTGGGCGCCGAGATCACGGTCGAGCACGGGTTCATCCGCGCACGCGCGGATCGGCTGCGGGGCGGGCACGTGGTGTTCGAGACGATCAGCGTCGGCGCCACCGAGAACGTGCTGATGGCCGCCACCCTGGCCGAGGGCACCACGCTGATCGACAACGCGGCCCGCGAGCCGGAAATCGTGGATCTGGCCGAATGTCTCATCGCGATGGGCGCCGACATCCGCGGCGCCGGCACCTCGCGGATCGAAGTGCGCGGCGTCGCCGCGCTGCACGCGGCCCGGCACGCGGTGGTCGCCGACCGCATCGAAACCGGGACGTTTCTGGTCGCCGCGGCGATCACCGGCGGTCGTGTGACGGCCACCGCCGCACGACCGGAGACACTCGGCGCCGTGCTCGACAAGCTGCGCCAGGCCGGCGCCGACGTCACCATCGAGGGCGATGCGATCACGCTCGACATGCACGGCCGCCGTCCGCGCGCGGTGGACATCGTCACCTCGCCGCATCCCGGTTTCCCGACCGACATGCAGGCGCAGATGATGGCGCTGAACTGCGTCGCCGAAGGCATGGGCACGATCGACGAGACGATCTTCGAAAACCGCTTCATGCACGTCAACGAGCTGATGCGTCTCGGTGCCGACATCCACATCGACGGCCCGCGCGCGACCGTCAAGGGCGTGGCCCGGCTCAGCGGCGCGCCGGTGATGGCGACGGACCTGCGCGCGTCGGCGTCGCTGATCCTCGCCGGCCTGGTCGCCGAGGGCGAGACCACGATCGACCGCATCTACCATCTCGACCGCGGCTACGAACACATCGAGCGCAAGCTGTCGGCGCTCGGCGCGCGTATCCGCCGGGAGCGTTGACGGTGGCGTTCCGGGGGCGCCTGTCGAACCGGCGCATCGCACTGTTCGCCACGCTGGCGGTGGTCCTGCTGGGGCTGGGCTGGCTGCAGTACGTGGGCGCCGCGGCGATGAGCGGCATGGCGTTCAAGGACATGGACTGGAACGAGGACGGCGAACTCACGCGCCGGGAGATCCTCCAGGGATTCGTCTCCGTGTCCGCGATCCGCACGCAGCGCGGACAGCGTCAGTGCGTGGAGTACCGCTGGCGACGCAGTGGCGAGGTCATCCGGATGGAATGCCGGACCGAGCCGTCCGCGTCCTGAGGGCCGGCCGTACGAAAAAGCCCCGCACGTGCGGGGCTTTTGCCGTGGGGACACCGGGCGGCGTCAGTTGACCGATTGCAGTCGCATGTCGATGTGGTCCTTGCCGTCACGGCGCTGCAGCAGGCGCGCCGGCACCGGCAGGTCGTCGACGATCCAGGCCACGATCTGGCGGCGGCCATCGGTGCGCACCACCTTCGTCGCCTGCAGCGTGCGGCCGCCCACCGTCACAGGCTCCGTGCCCTGGCGTTCGAACACCTGACGCTTGCTGCGCCCGTCCTCGACCAGGCGGTAGCGCAGCGGCGACTTGCCGGCCTGCACGTCGCGCACGAGCACGAGGTTCATCAGCATGCCGTCCAGGTCGCCCGGCTGCAGCCTGACCGGCGCGCTCTGGCCCTCGCGCACGTCGCCCGTGAACCGCGCCTCGCCCGCGTTCCAGTCATAAGTGGTGTTGAGTTCACGGCGCTTGAGCAGCATCGCCGCCAGCCCGGATTCGCCGCGCTGCGAATCGGTGCTCGAGATCGGCCGCCACTGCTCGCCATTGGTCTCGAACACGGTGGTCTGCTGCAGCCGCGCGCCCGCACCGGCCACCTGGAGACCGTACGTCCAGCGATTGCCGGACTCACGTGCGAGGTTCATGTTCGCCTCGGCGCGCATGCCCATGAAATTGGCCTGGTAGGTCGCATTGAACGGCTCGATCGCCAGCGCCGGCAGTGCAGCGATCGCGAGCAGGGCGGCCGCGCACAGCTGCGCGGGACGGGACACGAGGGCATGCAGCGACATCATTGAACTCCTTGGTATTCGACGAGGCGCAGATCGATCGCGTCCTCGCCATCTTCGCGTTGCAGGATGCGGACCGGCGTGGGCACGCCGTCGGCGACCCAGATGATCATCTCGTCGTTGCCGCCGTTGGTCCGTGAAACGCGCAGCGCGGAATAGCTCATCTCACCGACCGGCACGATCTCCGGGGCCTGCTCGGCCTGGTAGTGGTACTCGCGGACCCGACCGCCATCGACGAAGCGGTAGCGCAGGCCGGCCCCGGGCGTTGCATCGCGGATCACCGCGAGATTGATCAGCAGCGTACTCATGTCGCCGGGCTGGAGCGGCACCGGCTGCCTGCGGCTGGCCTTCAGGTCGCCGCTCCACTGCGCCACCTTGCGGCTCCAGTCGTACACGCCGGTGACGCGCCGGTTGAAGAACACGGCCGCCTTGCGCACGGTGGCCTGCTGCAGCGGCCGGTACAGGCCGTTCACCACGTCGAACACCGTGTGCTGGCTCAGGTTGAGGCCGAACACGCCGGCGAAGCCGCGGTTGCCGCGGATGTCGAGCGCGATATCCCACCGGTCGCCCTGCGGCGCGAGCCGCATCGTCGCTTCGCCGGCCGCCTTGCCCTGGTACCACGCGTCGTAGGTGGCGACGAACGGGCGCAACTCGGCGGCGCCCAGTGGCGCAGCGATCAGCAGGGCGAGGAGCAGAAGGAGGGGGCGCATGAGGCAGCCATCATGCAAACCGCTGGTTGGCTGCCAGCTGAAGCGGCGCGGTCAGTGGACGCCCGTTCACCTGGACGCGGGACCCCTGCAGAACCAGGCGTCCGTCGGCAATCCAGCGCAGGGTTTCGAGCAGCAACGGATGCTCGCGGGCGAGCACCCGGGCGGCCAGCGCCTCCGCCGTGTCGCCCGGCAGCACCGGCACACGCGCCTGCGCGAGGACGGGGCCGGCGTCGAGATCGGCGGTCACCACGTGCACGCTGGCGCCGTGTTCGGTCACGCCTGCATCGAGCGCCTGCTGGTGCGTGTGCAGCCCCTTGAACGCGGGCAGCAGGGACGGATGGATGTTGATCATGCGACCCGGGCGGGCCTCGACTGCCGCTGCCCCGATCAGACGCATGTAGCCGGCGCAGACGATCAGATCGGGCGCGGCCGCGTCGATGGCGCCGAACAAGGCCAGGTCGTGCGCGGCGCGGTCGGCGTAGTCGCGAGGACGCACCGGATGCGCGGGCACGCCGGCCGATCGCGCGCGCTCCAGCGCGAACGCATCGCGCCGGTCCGACCAGACCCCGACGACCTCGGCATCGAGTGTGCCGGCGGCGATGGCGTCGAGGATCGCCTGCAGATTGCTGCCCCGCCCCGAGGCGACGACGGCGATGCGCAGCGGCACGTCAGCGCGCGTCCGCAGCCGACGTCGGCGGCCGGCGACGTCGCGACGGCAGCGCACCGGTGTCGCGACGCGCCGGACGCATCAGCGCAAACGCACCGCGCGCGACGCGCGTGGGGGCGCACTCAGACGATGCGGACACGCTCGGCCCCGTCCGTGTTCACGACCTCGCCGATCGTCCAGTGTCGAAGTTCGAGACCGTCGAGGGCGCTGCCGAACGCGGCCACGGCATCGGCCGGCACCGCGAGCACGAAGCCGATGCCGCAGTTGAACGTACGCCACATCTCGTGATCGGCCACGGCGCCTTCGCGCTGCAACCATTCGAATACCGGCGGCATCGGCCACGACGACGCGTCGATCTGCAACCCGAGACCGTCCGGAATCACGCGGATGATGTTCTCGGTGAGGCCGCCGCCGGTGATGTGGGCCATCGCGTGCAGCTGCGGGCCGAGTTCGCTGCGCAGCAGTTCGAGCACCGGCTTGACGTAAAGCGCGGTCGGCGCCATCAGCGCATCGACCAGCGGCACGCCGCCGACCTCCACGTCGGTCGGACGACCGGCACGATCGAAGATGCGCCGGATCAGCGAGTAGCCGTTGGAGTGGGGGCCGCTCGAGGCGATGCCGATCAGCACGTCGCCCGCGCGCACGGCCGAACCGTCGCGCAGTTCCGACTTCTCGACCGCACCGACCGTGAAGCCGGCCAGGTCGTATTCGCCGATGGCGTACATGTCGGGCATCTCCGCGGTCTCGCCGCCGATCAGTGCGCAACCGGCGAGTTCACAGCCGCGGGCGATGCCGCCGATGACCGCGGCCGTGGTCTCGATGTCGAGCTTGCCGGTGGCGAAATAATCGAGGAAGAACAGCGGTTCGGCACCTTGCACCAGCACGTCGTTGACGCACATGCCGACCAGGTCGATGCCGATGGTGTCGTGCCGGCCCAGCTGCTGGGCGAGCTTGAGCTTGGTGCCCACGCCATCCGTGCCCGAGACCAGCACCGGCTCGCGGTACTTGCCCGACAGATCGAACAGCGCGCCGAACCCGCCGAGCCCTCCCATCACCTCGGGACGGAAGCTGCGCTTGACCAGCGGCTTGATGCGTTCGACAAGTGCATTGCCCGCGTCGATGTCGACGCCGGCATCGCGGTAGGTCAGGGGAGTAGGGGCGGTCACGGCGGCCGTCACGAGGCGGAAAGAACGCGAATTCTAGCAGCCGGGCGCGATCCGGTCCGCCCGGGGCACCGGCGTTCCACGGACCGTGGGCGTCGTTTGTGGCACCATCCCGCGTCGTTGACCCGAGTCCAGGATCCGCCGGATGCACCGCCCGAAACGCCTGTTGGGAATGATCGTGTGGCTGCTGGCCGCGCTGCTGCTCGCCGGCCCCGCGTCGGCGCAGCGGGTCGAGGGGGATCGCGCCGAAGGCACGGGACTGTACTCGGCCGAAATTCCGGTGCGCAGCCAGAGCGAGAGCGAGCGCGACGCGGGCTTCGCGCGCGGGCTGGCCCAGGTGCTGGGCAAGCTGTCGGGCGACCGGAGCGCGGCCCAGCGTCCGGGCGTGGCGCAGGAACTGCGTCGGGCCAAGCAGTACGTCGAGGGCTACGACTACCGCCAGGACGAGGGCGTGTCCTCGCGCGGTTCGCCGACCTTCACCACCACGCTCGTCGTGCGCTACCGGCGCGAGGACATCGATGCGGTCGCCGCGGCGCTGGGGCTTCCGGTCTGGCCCGACCCGCGGCCCAAGCCGGTGCTGTGGCTCGCAATCGACGACGGCTCCGGCCCGCGGCTGGTGGCGCTGCAGCAGAGCAATGTCGCGCGCCCGATCCTGCGGCGCGCGATCGAGCGCGGCTACCGGCTGGGTCTGCCCGGCGGCAGCGCGGCCGAGCAGGCGGCCGTGGGCGCGATCTGGCGCGGTGACACCGCGTCCATCGCGCGCATCTCGGCGCGCTACAACCCGCCGATGCAGCTCATCGGCAAGCTGTACCGTGACGGTGCCGGCTGGAAGGCCGACTGGATCTTCGTCGACGGCGGCCGCGTGCTGTCGCGCTGGAGCGAGACCGCCGACGACGCGCGGCGCCTGCTGCCCACCGGCGCCGACGGCGCCGCCGATGCCCTGACCCGTCGCTACGCCAAGGCCAGTCCGGCCGGCGCGCCGTCGACCCAGGCGATCGTGTTCACCGGCATCAATTCCAGTGCGGACTTCATTCGCCTCTCGGCACAGCTGCAACGCATGTCGGTGGTGCGCGGCATGCGACCGGTGCGGGCGACGCCGCAGGGACTGGAGATCGAACTGGACCTGCTCACCGGCCTGACCGGTTTCCGGCGGATGGCCGACGCCCAGGTCCTCGTCGAAGCGGACGGCAACATCGAGGGCGTGACGCCCGTGTTCCACCTGCGCTGATCGCCTCGCTGCACCAGGACCGACGATGATCCAGCACGATCCCGCGAACGCCGACATCGCGCGTTTCCTAAGGCGCCTGCAATGGGGACTGGTTGCCTTCGCCGTGGGCTGGGTGATCTGGCTGCTCGGCCCGGTGCTGACGCCGTTCGTGCTGGCGGCGCTGATCGGCTGGCTGGGTGATCCGATGGTGGACCGGCTGGAACGCCGCGGACGCTCGCGCGCGGTCGCCGTGACCCTGGTCTTCACCCTGATGACGCTGCTCGTGGCGCTGGTGCTGATCATCCTGGTGCCGATGATCGAGCGCCAGATCGTCACCCTCATCGACAGCCTGCCCGAGTACCGCGACTGGCTGCTCGGCACCGCGCTGCCGTGGGTCGAACAGCGCACCGGCTACGAGGTCGTCTCCTGGCTCGACACCGAGCGGCTGATCGAGCTGATCCGCGGCCACTGGCAACAGGCCGGCGGTGTGGCGGCGACGGTGCTGGCCTACGTGTCGCGCTCGGGTTTCGCGATCCTCGCGCTGGTGATCAATCTGGTACTGGTGCCGATTCTCGCGTTCTACTTCATGCGCGACTGGGACCTGCTGATCGAGCGCTGCGCCTCGCTGGTGCCGCGCGACCACATCGGCACCGCGACGCGCCTCGCGCGGGAGACCAGCGAATCGCTGGGTGGTTTCCTGCGCGGCCAGTTCCTGGTGATGCTGGGGCAGGGCGCGATCTACGCCGTCGGCATGTCGCTGGTGGGGCTGCGGCTCGGCTTGCTGATCGGCATGATCGCCGGCCTGATCAGCTTCATTCCGTATCTCGGCGCGACCGTGGGCATCGCGCTCGCGCTGATCGCCGCCATCGTGCAGGCCCGGGGCTTCGATTGGCAGTTGCTGATCCTGATCGGCGTGGTGTTCACCATCGGCCAGCTGGTCGAGAGCTACGTCCTGACCCCGCGCCTGGTCGGTGACCGCATCGGCCTGCATCCGGTCGCGGTGATCTTCGCGGTGCTGGCGGGCGGGCAGCTGTTCGGTTTCCTCGGCATGCTGCTGGCGTTGCCGGTGGCGGCGGTCGGCAATGTCCTGCTGCGCTACGCGCACGAGCGCTACACGCACAGCCGCCTCTACGCCGGCGACAAGCCGGAAATCGAACTGGGGCACGTGCCACTGATCGTGCCGGGCGACGCCAAGGGCGGGAACGGTTCCTGAGTTCGATGGCCGCGTCATCTCCGCAACTTCCGCTGGCCCTGCGTTACCCGCCCGACCAGCGACTCGACACGCTGGTCGCCGACGTGCCCGCGCTGATTCCCCTGCTGCGCGATTTCGCACTCGCGGGCGCGCGCCGCGCGCTGTACGTGGCCGGCGCACCGGGCACCGGAAAGACCCACGTGGCGATCGGCGTCTGCGCGGAAGCCGAGCGTCTCGGAAAGCGCGCGGCCTATCTGCCGCTGCGCAGCGTGGCCGGCCGGCTGCGCGACGCGTCGGAGGCGGCGCATCGCGCGGACGTCATCGCGATCGACGGCCTCGACTGCATCGCGGGTGATCGGGCCGAGGAGATCGCTTTGTTCGATCTGCACAACCGCGCCCACGATGCCGGACGCAGCGTGCTCTACACCGCCGGCGAAGCGCCGGATGCGCTGGGGCTCGTGCTGCCCGATCTGCGCTCGCGCCTGGCGCAGAGCGTGCACGTGAACCTGCCGCAGCTCGACGACGCCGGCCGGCACGAACTCCTGCGCCTGCGCGCCGACCGGCGCGGGCTGCAGCTCGATCCGCCCACGATCGACTGGCTGCTGCGACGGGTGGACCGCGACGTGCCGGCATTGACGGCGCTGCTCGACCGCCTGGATCGTGCGTCCCTGGCCTCGCAGCGCCGGTTGACGGTGCCCTTCGTGCGCCAGGTACTCGCCGACGACGACGCGCGTACCGGCATCCGCTGAGGCGGCCCGTCAGCGCAGGGCGGCGTCCAGCTGTGCGAGTCGCTCGGGCGTGCCGACATCGGTCCAGGCCCCCGCATGATGCTGGCCGCCGACCCGGCCCGCCTCCATCGCCGCACGCAGCAGCGGCGCCAGCTTGAAACGCGGCGGCTGCGCGCGGACGCCGGGGTCGTCACCGAGGGCGGAGCGCCAGCCGTCGAGCAGCCGTGGGTGATACAGGCCGATTCCCGCGAACGTCAGGGACGCGTCGCGGCCGCGCGCATCGCGCACGCGTCCGGCGTCGAGTACGAAGTCGCCGCCGGGGTGATGCGGCGGATTGTCGACCAGGACCAGGTGCGCATCGTCTCCGGGCGCCAGGTGCAGACGCGTGAAATCGAAATCGGTCCAGATGTCGCCACTGACCGCGATGAAGGGCGCATCGCCCAGCAGCGGCAGCGCGTGCAGCATGCCGCCTCCGGTCTCCAGGGGCGTCTCGCCTTCGTACACCAGGTGCAGCCGCAGGCCGAACATCGAACCGTCACCGAGCGCCGGCGCGAAGCACGCGGCGAGCCACGACGTGTTGACCACGACCTCCCGCACGCCGATCGCGGCCAGCCGGCGCAGATGCCAGACGATCAACGGCGCATCGCCGACGTGCAGCAGTGGCTTCGGCGTCGTCGCCGTCAGCGGGCGCATGCGCTCGCCGACACCCGCGGCGAAGATCAGCGCGCGCATGATTCTGGCGGAGGAGTGGGGGAACAGGTCAGCAACACGGTGTCATTGTGTATCACTTGCTTCGCTTCGTGGCAGCGCGGCGCCGCCTTCCCTACGCTTTTGCCAGCCCGGGATCGCCGCAACACACCCGGCGGGACGCGCCGCGGTGGCGGATACAATAGGCGGAAACTGCAATGTAGTAAGCAAGCATGGCTTCTCGCATGAACGGCGACCTTCATCGGCTTGAAGCCGAGAGCATCCATATCCTGCGCGAGGTGGCGGCCGAGTGCCGGAAGCCGGTCCTTTTGTATTCGATCGGCAAGGACAGTTCGGTGCTGCTGCATCTGCTCTTGAAGGCTTTTGCTCCGGCGCGTCCCTCGATCCCGCTACTGCATGTCGATACCACATGGAAGTTCAAAGAGATGATTGCGTTCCGCGATCAACGGGCGCAGGAAACCGGCGTGGAACTCCAGGTGCATACCAACCCGGACGGACTGCGTGACGGAGTCGGCCCCTTCTCGCACGGGGTAACGGTGCATACCGAGGTCATGAAGACGCTGGCACTGAAGCAGGCGCTGGATGCGGGGGGGTACGACGCGGCCATCGGCGGCGCGCGTCGGGACGAGGAGAAGTCGCGCGCGAAAGAACGCGTTTTCTCCTTCCGCGATGCGCGGCACCGATGGGATCCCCGTCGTCAACGCCCGGAACTGTGGAACCTTTACAACGCGCGGGTCGATGCCGGAGAAAGCGTGCGTGTGTTTCCACTGTCGAATTGGACCGAACTCGATGTGTGGCGCTATGTCCGCCGTGAGGAGATTCCCGTCGTGCCGCTTTACTTCGCCGCCGAGCGTCCTGTAGTGGCCCGCGAGGGCGCGCTGCTGATGGTCGATGACGCACGGTTCGTCCTGCGGGAGGGGGAGCAGATCGAATCGAGAAAGGTCCGTTTCCGCACGCTCGGCTGCTACCCGCTGACCGGGGCCGTGGAATCCGATGCCGACACTCTCGACGCCATCATCGCCGAGATGGAGAGCGGTCGGCAGTCCGAGCGCGCAGGTCGCCTGATCGATCACGCCGAGGGCGACTCGATGGAGAAGAAGAAGCGCGAGGGTTACTTCTGATGGTGGGAGCCGCTGGAGAAGAGGTCGTGGATGCGAACGCGGTCGCGCGTGAGTTCCTGAGAGTGGTCGCTTGCGGAAGCGTCGATGATGGCAAGAGCACCTTGATCGGACGGCTGCTGCACGAGGCAGGACGTGTGCCGGACGACGAGCGCGCTGCGCTGAAACGCGCGAGCGTGGCGCATGGCACCCGGGGCGGTGAGGTGGACTACGCGCTCCTGCTCGACGGGCTCGAGGCCGAGCGCGAGCAGGGCATCACGATCGACGTGGCATGGCGTCATCTCGAGACTGGGCGACGACGGTTTCTCATCGCCGATTGTCCCGGACACGTGCAATACACACGCAACATGGCGACCGGCGCGTCGACCGCAGATGTTGTCATCGTGCTCGTCGACGCCGGCAAAGGATTGTTGCCGCAAACCTTCCGTCACACCGCCATCGCCGCGTTGTTCGGCGTGGGGGAGGTTCTCCTCGCCGTCAACAAGATGGATCGCGTCGGATGGGATGAAGCACTGTTCGACAGGATTGCGTCGGACTATCGGCGACATGCGGAGCGGCTGGGAATCAAGCGTGTGGTTGCGATCCCGGTCGCTGCTGCGTTGGGCGACAACGTCGTGCTGTGTTCCGGGGAGGCCGATTGGTACTCGGGACCGAGCGTACTGGAACATCTCGAGTCGGTGGAGGCCGAACCCCGGTCCTCCAAGGTCGGCCGGCTTGCGGTCCAGGTGGTCCTGCGTGGTCCGGAGGGAGCGCGCTGGCTGGCCGGGACCGCGACCGGAGGCAGGCTGAGCCAGCACGACCAGGTAAGGGTCGAGCCCGCCGGCGTGATGTCGACCATTGCCGAGCTTCAGGTGGGTGGGTCTCGATGTGATTCGGTCGAGGGTGGCGAGGCGATCGCGTTGCGGTTGGCCGACGATGTGGATGTCGGACGCGGTGATGTGATCACGCCAGCGGGCGCACCGTTGGCAACGAGCGATCAGGTTGCGGTAGATCTCCTCTGGTTCGACGAGCAAGCCCTGGTTGCAGGTCGACGCTATCAACTCAAACTGGCGACGCGAACCGTGGGGGTAAGGGTTGCCGAGCTCAAACATCAGCTCGATCCGGAAAGCCTTCAACCATTGGCGGCGAAACGTTTGGCGTTCAACGAGATCGGCGGAGCGACACTCGCGCTCGACGCGCCGATCGCATTCGCTCCCTACACGCAGGACCCGGTTCTTGGGGGCTTCATTCTCGTTGACCCCGTCCACAAGACGACGGTGGGCGCGGGCATGATCCGGCATGGGCTCCGACGTGCCGACAACGTCCATTGGCAAGTTCTCGATGTCGATCGCAAAGCGCGCGCAGCGCTGAAAGGTCAGCGCCCTCGCTGTGTCTGGTTCACCGGACTGTCAGGAGCTGGAAAATCTACAATTGCGAATCTCGTCGAGCGGAGGCTTCTCGCCGCGGGTCACCACACGTATCTCCTGGATGGCGACAACGTGCGTCACGGCCTGAATCGCGATCTCGGTTTCACCGAGGCCGACAGGATCGAGAACCTGCGACGCGTTACCGAGGTCGCGCGCCTGATGATGGATGCGGGACTGATCGTACTCGTCAGCTTCATCGCGCCATACCGCGCCGAGCGCGACGCAGCTCGTGCGCGATTTGGCCCAGGTGATTTCGTCGAGGTCTTCGTGGATACGCCTCTGGCTGAAGCCGAGAGACGTGACACGAAGGGGCTCTATGCGAAAGCGCGACGTGGCGAATTGCCGAACTTCACCGGAATCGATGCGCCCTACGAACGGCCAACGGACGCGGATCTGGTTCTCGACACCCTGTCCGCTTCTGCCGAGGTTCTCGCCGAGAAGGTGCTCAGGCATTTAGGGGCGGGGTAGCCGTCAACAGACGGCGGAACGGGAGTCTCCAGACGACGCAACCACGGAGGGACACCAGCATCGCATCCCTCCCGGTTCGTTCAGCAGCAACCGTGGGCCCCGTGCCGCGTGCCGCTGTCGGCGACCACGGCCGAGCCGGTGGTCTCGCCGCGCGTGCCGGCGTGGTGATGCTGAACCAGCACGTGCGCGACGCAGCTGGTCACGCGTTTGCCCATGTCGATGTGCAGGAACTCGTTGGGCCCGTGCGCGTTGGAATGCGGGCCGAGGACGCCGGTGATCATGAACTGCGCGCCGGGGAATTTCTCGCCGAGCATGCCCATGAACGGGATCGAGCCGCCCTCGCCCATGTACATCGCCGGCTTGCCGTAAAAGGCCTGGCTGGCGCTCTCGATGGCGTCGGACAGCCAGGTCGACATCGCCGGCGCGTTCCAGCCGGTCGCCGCCTTTTCGAGCACCAGCGACACCGTCGCGCCGTTGGGCGGGTCCGCCAGCAGCACCTCTTCGAGCAGTGCGCCGGCCTGCTTGCCGTCCACAGTGGGGGGCAGGCGCAGCGACAGCTTCACCGCGGTGTGCGGGCGCAACACGTTGCCGGCCGAGGACAGCGACGGAATGCCGTCCATGCCCGTGATCGACAGCGCAGGACGCCAAGTGCGGTTGAGGACGAGTTCGGAGAGGTCGGTCGACTCCGCACCCTGCGCGTCCTTCGGGAACATCGGCCGGAGCGCGCCGGTCATCGGGAACTTGTCGTAGATCGCGGTGTCGAGCACCTCGGCGGCGCGGCGCGCCTGGTCGAGGCGCTCGGCCGGAATCTCCGCATGCAGACCCTCGACGAGAATGCGCCCCGTGGTCTCGTCCTCGATGCGCGACAGCAGCTGGCGCAGCAGGCGGAAGCTCGACGGCACCACACCCGACGCGTCGCCCGAGTGCACGCCCTCGTCGAGCACCTTCACCGTCAGATTGCCGCCGGCCAGGCCGCGCAGCGACGTGGTGCACCAGAGCTGCTCGTAATTGCCACAGCCCGAGTCGAGACAGACCACGAGCGACGGCTCGCCGATGCGCGAGGCCAGGTGATCGACGTAGGCGGGCAGGTCGTAGCTGCCGGACTCCTCGCAGGCCTCGATCAACACCACGCAGCGTGCATGCGGCAGGCCCTGCTCGTGCAGCGCCCGGATCGCGGTCAGCGAGCCATAGATGGCATACCCGTCGTCGGCACCGCCGCGGCCGTACAGCTTGCCGTCGCGCAGTACCGGGGTCCATGGGCCGAGGTCATCGTCCCATCCGGTCATCTCGGGCTGCTTGTCGAGATGGCCGTACAGCAGGACACAGTCGTCGTTGCTGCCGCCGTTCGCAGCCGGGATCTCGATGAAGATCAACGGCGTCCGTCCTTCCAGCCGGACCACTTCGAGCTGCAGTCCGGCCATGTTCTGCGCACGGACCCAGCCGGTCATCAGATCGACGGCCTGCTCCATGTAGCCGTTCGCCACCCAATCGGCATCGAACATCGGCGATTTGTTCGGGATCCGGATGTACTCGATCAGCTGGGGCACGATCTGGTCGTCCCACTGGCGAGCCACGAACTGTTCGATGCGACCGGTATCCATAACATGCTCCACGACGGTGAACGCACCATTCTAGCGCGCAGCCGATGTAGGCAAATTCCTACAAAGGGGTAGGGGCTTGTCCGGCTCCGGTTCGGCGCGCGGACGGATAGGCTGCGTTCATGGCGTTGGGAAGACTGGCATTACCGGCACGGACGAGTGTTCGCCAGTCGGGGAAAGGACTCCCACCCAACACCAAGGAACTCAGGTCATGAAATCGCTCACCGCGTACGTCGTGTCGCTCTGCCTGTCCCTGCTGCTCGCAGGATCCGCCTTCGCTGCCGACGGTGGCGAAAAAGTCAACGTCAACACCGCCGATGCGGCCACGCTGGCCCGCGTGCTGCACAACGTGGGCCAGGCCAAGGCCGAGGCCATCGTCGCGCACCGCACGGAAAACGGACCGTTTCGCAGCATCGAACAGCTCGCCACGGTGAAGGGGATCGGCCTGCGCACCGTCGAGGTCAACCGCGACCGCATCGAGATCGGTGCACCGCGGACCGCGGCGACGGCCCAGCGCCCGGCGGCCAACCGTGCGCCCGCGAGCCCGGCCGCAGCCAGGACCGCGCCGCAGCGTTGAGGCAGGACTGATCCATCGCTCGCTTGTCGTCGGCACAGGAGGTGCCGGCGTCAGTCGAGGAGCAGGATGCTCCCCGGATCCGGCAGGACGCCGACTACATGGATGTACTCGTTGCCCACCCGCCATGGACGCGCGGGTGGGCGACCTCGTTCCGGGGGTCACGTCTCGCCTGTCAGCCGGGCTGGAGCAAGGACGGCGTTACCGCTCGAGCTGTGGCAGCCGCCGTGGCAACGGCGGGCGACGGCGCTTCATCACCCCGGACGCTAGACTCGCGCCATGTCCGCAGCGCCTGTCGTCCTCTGTCCCGCCCAATCGGCCCGGCGCGTCCGCTGGCGCAACGGTGCGGGATGGACCCGCGAAATCCTGTCGTGGCCACCGTCCGGGGCGGCCGGAGATGGGGCTGACACGGCCTCGGCCTGGGACTGGCGGCTCTCGATCGCCGACATCGAATCGGACGGTCCGTTCTCCTCGTTTCCAGGGATCGAGCGCGAGTGCCTGCTGCTGCGCGGTGAAGGCGTGCGCCTGCAGATCGAGCCGGCCGAGGCGCACACGCTGTCGCCGCCGTCCGGTCGCCTGCGTTTCGACGGCGGATACGCGGCCTCGGCGACGCTGGTCGATGGCCGCGTGGAAGTGCTCAATCTGATGTGGCGACGTGACCGCATCCAGGCCTCGACCTGGCATCGTCCGCTCGTGGGGACGATGGTGGTCTTCGTCGACCCCGGCAGCCGCTGGCTGGTGCACGTACTCGCCGGCCACGCGCATCTGGGCGATGGCGACACGCGCACGTTCCTGGCCGCCGGCGACACCGCGTGCCTGGGTGCGGCCGATGCTCGTGCACGTCATGCACTCGAAGGTGGCGGCGAGCTCTTCCTGGTCAGGCTGGAGCCCGCCGCCTGACGTGAGCGCCGGCGGCGGAAGCGGTCAGAACGACACGTTCAACGAGAGCCAGTAACTGCGCGACTTGTCCTTGTTGTTGTAATCGTCGGTATAGACCGGGGTGAAACTGCCGTCGGGATTGGCGGTGAAGCTGGTGCGGAAGCTGGTGAAGTCTTCATCCAGCAGGTTGTTGATGCGCGCGTTGATCGCGACGTGCTCGTTGACGCGGTACTGCCCGCCGAGATGGAGGACGTTGTAACTCTTGTAGAACAGCAGGTTGCCGTCGGCGTCGACCGCGTTGCGGAACCGCTTCGAGCGCGACTCGCTCGTGAGCTGCAGGCTGACCGCGTCACTGAGCGTCCAGTCGAGCGTCGCATTGGCCATGTGTCGCGCGGACTGGGCGAGCGGTTGACCGGCGTTGGGCCCCGTGCGCTGTTCGCTGTCGGTGTAGGTGTAATTGGCCCGGAGCGAGAGCGGTGCGGCGATCCGGTAGCGCCCGGCGACTTCCACCCCGCGGATGCGGGCCTCGTCGATATTGATGCGCTGGGCGTAGGTGCCGTAGCCCAGCAGGCCGAAGTCGCCGAGGTTCACGCAGGGGCGCACGCCGCCGGTCTGCTCGCAACTCAGCGTGGTCTCGCCGCTGTCGATCTTGTCCTTGAAGTCGTTGCGGAACGCGGTGACGTTGAAGTTGTGCCCACCGTCGGCCGCCGACCAGTACAGCGCGACTTCGCTGTTGACGCTGGTTTCCGGTTGAAGGTCCGGATTGCCGACGAAGGGGATGGTCCCCTGGCCGCCGAAGCCGGTGATGCCGTCGTAGAGGTCGGTGGTCTTGGGCGTCTTGTAGCCCGTGCTCACGCCGCCTTTCAGCGTCCAGTTCGGCGCGAGGTCGTAGACCGCATACACGCGCGGGCTCACGTGGCCGCCGAACCGGTTGTGCTCGTCATGCCGGATGCCGAAGGTCAGGGTGAGCGGGTCGATCGGAGTCCAGTTGTCCTCGGCGAACACCGACCACATCCGGTGGGTTTCCACGGTGCCGTTGCCGAAGCCGCCGCTCTCCATGCCGAAGACCCCGTCTTCGAGTTCACCATCGATGAACTGGCCGCCGACCACGAGGTGGTGCCTGCCGCCGAAGTCCTCGACCGGGATGTCGAGCTTGGCGTCCAGCGTGGACTGCCGGCTTTCCATCGTCCGGCTGGGGCGCGGCAGGAACAGGGATTCGGCGATCGCGCGGCGCTGGGCGACGCTCAGGCCCCGGTAGGCCCCGGTGCCCTGGAATACCTGGCGGTGCAGCAGTCGCTCCTCGACCGTGAACGGCATCGTCCGGCCGAGGTTGGCGCTGTCGACGCGCGACAGCGACACCTCGCTGTTGCCGAACGCCCACTGGCCCTGATGGGTGATGGACCACTGGTCGCGGGTGAATTTCTGGCTGGCGATGTAGCCGACCTGGGGATTCGCCCGCCAGATCCCGTTGATGCCGTCCACCGTGCCCAGCGGATAGGCCAGCGTGCCGAGGTTGTTGACGAAGGGCGTGTTGTCGTAGATCTGCTTCGAGGTGTCGTAGTCGAGCGTGACGCTCTGCGCATCCGTCGGCGTCCAGCTCAGGCGGATACCGGCGGACCGGTTGGTGTTGTCGACGGTCTTGCCACCGCCGCCGAAGCCGAGCACGCGCTCGTGCGCGGTACCCGCCGGGTCGAAGATCACCTCGTACTCGGGCTCCGAAGCGCGGCGCTGGTAGCGGGAGCCGCGCAGGCTCAGCCCCAGCACGTCGGGCACCAGCGGTCCGCTCAGCGCGAAGTCGAGCGTGGAGTCGTCACCGAAGGCGCTGTCCTCCTGGAACGAGCGGCCGACGGTGACCGAACCCCGCCAGCGGTCCGAGACCTTGCGGGTGATGATGTTGATGACGCCGCCGAGCGCGTCCGCGCCGTAGAGCGTGGATGCCGGGCCGCGAATGACCTCGATGCGTTCGATCATGTCCAGCGGCGGGATGTGATTGAACTGGTTGCCGCCGAAGCTGTTGGGATAGATGTCGCCGTGGTTGTTCTGCCGCTTGCCGTCGATCAGCACCAGCGTGTAGTCCGCGCCCATGCCGCGGAGACTGATCGTGCGCTGCCCGGTCTTGTCCGACGTTTCGCCCACGTCGACACCCTCGAGATCGCGCACGGCGTCGATCAGTGTGGTGTAGGGACGCGTTTCCAGTTCCTCGCGCGTCACGATGGAGATGCTGGCCGGCGCGTCGGTGAGCTTCTGCTCGAAGCCCGCGGCGGTGACGACGATGGTGTCGAAATCCGTCGGGCCGGTGGCGCTGTCGGGCGCGGCCCACACCGGCGCTGCGATCAGGCCGAGCAGGGCAGTGGACAGCAGGGAGCGTCGGAGCGGAAGAGCGGTGGTCATGAACGTCTCGCGGTCAGTCGTGAGGGGCCTGGCGGCGGCCTTCGGTCACACGGGGATCGGATGGGCGCCCGTCAGGCGTCGGGCAGACGGGCAGGCGCTGCGCGCGCCCTGCCCCGGCAAAACCGGGCGGGCGTGCGCGGTGGAGACGCCGGGCCCTGGGGCGGGCCTCGCGTTCGGCCAGGGCGGGCTGGGCGCGCCACCGCGGGCGCGCGGTCATCGACCTCGGCGCCGGCGCCGGACAGGGACACACCGAGGCCGGCGGCGTCCCGGCTGCGGGCACACGGACCGGACGCACGCGCTGTGCACGCCGGTGCGCGCGGCGTTCCAGTCCGCTGTCCGCGCTGTTCCGTTTCGCCTGCCGCACAGCGACCGCTCCGTCAGAGTTGTACTCCGGACGGAATCTTAACTGAGAATGGTTCTCGTAAGCAAAGGCGAACCATTCCGGCTTGGCCTCGAGACGGCGCGGCTCAGGTGCGGTCGTCCCGGCACCAGACGCCGCCGTGCTCCACCTTCACCGGGAACTTCGCGACCGGTTCGTAAGCGGGCGCGCACAGGGCGCGTCCACTGCGCACGTCGAATTTCGCGCCGTGCAGCACGCACTCCACCGTGCCGTCGGCCGCATCGAACGCGCCTCCGCTCGACAGGCCGAAGTCCTCGTGGCTGCACTGGTCCTCGAGCGCATAGAGCTCGCCGTCGAGGTTGAAGACGATGATCGGCACGCTGGTGATCTCGTCGAAGGTCGTGCGCATCTCACCCGGCAACAGGTCGCCGGTGGCGCAGACGAAGGTCCAGGTCTCGCTCATGCCGCAGCTCCGAAGGTCTTTTCCAGCACCTCGAAACGCAGATCGTCGCGCCGCGGGATGCCGAACCGGGTGTCGCCGTAGGGGAAGGGTTTGAGAATGCCGGTACGACGGTAGCCGCGGCGCAGGTAGAACGCGATCAGCGCTTCACGCACGTCGATCACGGTCATGCGCATGACCGGCAGGTGCCATTCGTCGCGCGCGATGCGCTCGCACTCGGCCAGCAGCGCATCGCCGGTGCCGCGGCCCTGCTGCGTCGGATCGACCGCGAACATGCCGAAATAGCCGGCGCCGTCTTCGATCGCGACATGTGCACAGGCCAGGGGCGCGTGCGCGCCGTCGATCACGACCACGCGACTGTCGGCGCGCTCGATGTCCGCTCGCAGCACGTCCGGATCGATCCGGGCGCCGTCGAGCAGGTCGGCTTCGGTCGTCCAGCCGCTGCGGCTGGATTCGCCGCGATAGGCCGAGGTCACCAGGGTGACGAGTGCGGGGATGTCGGACGTGGTGGCCGTGCGGAAGGTATGGACGGACATGGTCGAACCGGGAGCAGGGGAGGCGCCGCATTATCCTGCCCGGCAGCGCAGGCGTGTGGCGCGGCGGTGCGTGCCGATCCGCCGCGCCGACGGCGCGCGCTCGCAAGGACTCGAGCGCGGCGACGCATCGCGTCGCCGCAACGCGTCAGCCGAGCAGGCCGCGCACCTTGCGCAGGGCAGCGACGAAGGCGTCGATCTCCTCGTGCGTGTTGTAGAACGCGGGCGAGGCGCGGCACGTGGCGGCCACGCCGTAGAACTGCAGCAGTGGATGCGCGCAGTGCTGCCCGGAGCGGATCGCCACGCCTTCGAGATCGAGCAGCGTCGCGAGATCGTGCGCGTGCGCGCCCTCGACGAGGAACGACACCACCGCCGCCTTGTCCGGCGCGGTGCCGAAGATGCGCACGCCGTCGACCGCCTGCAGCGATTCGGTGAGATGCGCCAGCAGCTCGGCCTCGCGGTGTTCGACGTGCGCCATGCCGAGCCGATCGAGGTAGTCCACCGCGGCGCCGAGCCCGACGAAGCCGGCGATGTTCGGCGTGCCGGCCTCGAAGCGGTGCGGCGGGTCGTTGTAGACCGTCTTGTCGAAGCCGACTTCCTTGATCATCTCGCCGCCACCGAGGAACGGCGGCATGGCCTGCAGGTGCTCGCGGCGCGCCCAGAGCACGCCGGTGCCGGTCGGTCCGCACATCTTGTGCCCGGTGAACGCATAGAAATCGCAACCGAGTGCGGCGATGTCGACGCGGCGATGGGGCACGGCCTGGGAGCCGTCGATGACGGTGACGATGTCGCGCTTGCGCGCCTCGCGGCAGATCTCGCGCACCGGATTCACCGTGCCCAGGACGTTGGAGACATGCGCCAGCGCCAGCAGTTTCACGTCGGAGGTCATCGCGCGACGCAGCGCATCGAGGTCGAGCGTGCCGTCGTCGAGAATCTCGGCCACGCGCACGGTCGCGCCGGTGCGTTCGGCGATCAGCTGCCACGGCACGATATTGGCGTGGTGCTCCATGCGCGAGACGAGGATCGTGTCGCCGGCCTTCAGCCGCGGCAGTGCCCACGAATACGCGACCAGATTGAGCGCGAAGGTCGTGCCGCTGCACAGCACGAGTTCGTCGCGGCGCACGTTGAGGAACTGCGCCAACTTCGTGCGCGTGCCCTCGTAGGCCTCGGTCGCCTCGGTCCCGAGCTGGTGCACCGCGCGGCTGACATTGGCGTTCTGACGCCGATAGAAACCGTCCATCGCCTCGATCACCGATGCCGGCTTCTGGCCGGTATTGGCGTTGTCGAAGTAGATCAGCGGCTTGCCGTGGACCTCGCGCAGCAACAGCGGGAAATCGGCGCGGACGCCGGTCCAGTCGACACCGCCGTCCTGCGCCTGCGGCGTACTCGGGCCGTCGAACGGCGGCGTGACCGGTGGCAGCGGGCGGCTGCTCATGCGCCCGGAAGACCTACGAGCGCGCGCTCGAGCACGGCTTCGGCGTGCGCACGCAGCGCCGGCTCGGCGATCGTCGACAGCGGCTCGCGCACGAACGCCGCGGTCAGCAGCCGCTGGGCATCGGCCTCGGGCAGGCCGCGCGCGCGCAGGTAGAACAGCGCGCCGGGATCGAGCTGGCCGACGGTCGCGCCATGCGCGGCCTGCACCTCGTCGGCGTGGATCACCAGCACCGGCTGGGTGTCGATTTCGGCGGTGTTCGACAGCAGCAGATTCTTGTTCGACAGGCGTGCATCCGTGCCGTCGGCGCCGGCATCGATCGTGATGCCGCCGTGGAAGACCACCCGGCCGCGCGCGTCGCCGATGCCCCGCCAGGTCAGTTCGCAAGCGGTGTTCTTCGCGACGTGGCGGATGCCCAGGCGCGTGTCCACATGGGCGCGGCCGTTGGCCAGCAGCACGCCGTTGGCGGTCAGGCGTGCGGCGTCGCCGAGCAGGCGCACGTCCAGTTCGTGGCGCGAGAGCGCGCCGCCGGCTTCGACGTCGACGCGGGTGTAGACCGACGCCGCCTGCAGCGCGGCATCGGTCCGCAGCATGCAGGTGGCGCCGTCGGCCCGGTGCTGCAGTCGCACGTGACGCAGCTCGGCGCCCTCGGCGACACGGAGCGAGACGACCGTGTTGTCGAGATGGCGGTGCGCGCCGGCGTCCAGGTGATGTTCCACCAGGGTCAGCGCGGCGCGCGCACCGAGCGCCACGTGATGGCGCAGATGCCAGGCCACGTCGGTCGCGGCGGGTGCGCCGATGAAAACCAGCTGCACCGGCGTGTCGATCCGCGCATCCGGCGCAACGACGATCGTCGCGCCGTCGTGCGCGAGCGCGTGGTTGACGCGTGCGAACACGGCGTCGACGCGGTCCTCGATCTCGGGTGCGGCGTCGAAATCGGCGAACGCACCGATCGACAGACCGGGCACGGCGGCGCCGGGGTCGGACAGTGCCGCCGACGGACGTCCGTTGACGAACACCAGGCGCGGCGCGGGAATCGCGGCCACCAGCACCGGATCGACCTCGACATCGGCGGACGGCACGTCGAAGCTCCGACGCTCCAGTGCGCGCAGCGAAGTGTACTTCCAGGATTCGCTGCGTGCGCCGGGCAGGCCCGCGGCCAGCGCGGCGTCCAGCGACGCGCGGCGTGTCGCGTCGCCGTCGAAACCGGCGGCCAGGGAATCGAGCAGGGCACTCATCAGGCAGCCGCCTCCGGCGCCACGCGGTCCTTGACCCAGGCGTAGCCCTTTTCCTCGAGCTGGAGCGCGAGTTCGGGTCCGCCGCTCTGCACGATGCGGCCATCGGCCAGCACGTGGACGACGTCGGGCTTGATGTAGTCGAGCAGGCGCTGATAGTGCGTGATGACGATGAAGGCGCGGTCCGGCGAGCGCAGCGCGTTGACACCGTCCGCGACGTGCTTCAGGGCGTCGATGTCGAGGCCGGAATCGGTCTCGTCGAGGATCGCGAGCCTGGGTTCGAGCACGGCCAGCTGGAAGATCTCGTTGCGCTTCTTTTCGCCGCCCGAAAAGCCTTCGTTGACGCCGCGGTGCAGCAGGCGATCGTCGAGATGCAGCACGGCCAGCTTCTCGCGCACCAGCTTGAGGAACTGCATCGAATCGAGTTCCGTCTCGCCGCGCGCCTTGCGCTGTGCGTTGAGTGCGCTGCGCAGGAAGTAGGTGTTGTTCACCCCGGGAATCTCGACCGGGTACTGGAACGCGAGAAACACGCCTGCCGCGGCGCGCTCTTCGGGCTCGAGCGCCAGCAGATCCCGGCCATCGAACTGCACGCCGCCCGCCGTCACCTCGTAGCCGTCACGGCCGGCGAGGATGTTGCCGAGCGTGGATTTGCCGGCGCCGTTGGGCCCCATGATCGCGTGCACCTCGCCGGGCTTCACCTGCAGCGAAAGGCCCTTGAGGATGTCGCGCTCGTTGATGGAGGCGTGGAGGTTGTCGATAGTGAGCATGGGGGACCGTGATTGGTGATTCGTGATTGTTGATTCGTGATTGGTCAGCGCAGCAACCCGCGTGATTCGGGCGGTGAGGGGATTTCGAATCACCAATCACCAATGACGAATCACGTCGCTGGAAGGCAGCGTCAGCCGACGCTGCCTTCCAGCGACACGTCGAGCAGCTTCTTGGCCTCGACCGCGAATTCCATCGGCAGTTCGCGGAAGACCTCCTTGCAGAAGCCGTCGACGATCAGGCTGACCGCGTCGGCCTCGTCGATGCCGCGGGCGCGGCAGTAGAACAGCTGGTCGTCGCTGATCTTCGAGGTCGTCGCTTCGTGCTCGACGGTCGCGCCGGGGTGCTTGACCTCGATGTAGGGGAAGGTGTGCGCCCCGCAGCGCTTGCCGATCAGCAGCGAATCGCACTGGGTGTAGTTGCGCGCGCCCTCGGCGCCGGCGCCCACCTTGACCAGGCCGCGGTAGGTGTTCTGGCCGCGGCCGGCGCTGATGCCCTTGCTGACGATCTTCGATTTGGTGCGCTTGCCGACGTGGATCATCTTGGTGCCGGTGTCGGCCTGCTGGCGATGATGGGTCAGTGCGACGGAATGGAACTCGCCGGAGGAATCGTCGCCCAGCAGCACGCAGGACGGATACTTCCAGGTGATCGCCGAACCGGTCTCCACCTGCGCCCAGACCACCTTGCTGCGGTCGCCGCGGCACTCCGCACGTTTGGTGACGAAGTTGTAGATGCCGCCGCGGCCTTCCTCGTCGCCCGGATACCAGTTCTGCACCGTCGAATACTTGATCTCGGCATCGTCCAGCGCCACCAGTTCGACCACCGCCGCGTGCAGCTGGTTCTCGTCGCGCATCGGCGCCGTGCAGCCTTCCAGGTAGGACACGTAGCCCTTGTCCTCGCAGATGATCAGGGTGCGCTCGAACTGTCCGGTGTGGCCGGCATTGATGCGGAAGTAGGTGCTCAGCTCCATCGGGCAGCGCACGCCCTTGGGAATGAACACGAAACTGCCGTCGGAAAACACGGCCGAGTTGAGCGCGGCGAAATAGTTGTCACCCACCGGCACCACGCTGCCCAGGTACTGCTTCACCAGATCGGGGTGCTCGGCGATCGCTTCGGACATCGAACAGAAGATCACCCCCTTCTCGGCGAGTTCCTTCTTGAACGTGGTGCCCACCGACACCGAATCGAACACCGCGTCGACGGCCACGCCGGCGAGCCGCGCGCGCTCGTGCAGCGGCACGCCGAGCTTGTCGTAGGTGTCGAGCAGTTCCTTGGGCACCTCGTCGAGCGAGGCGTACTTCGGGCCCTTGGGCGCGGAGTAGTAGCTCAGGGCCTGGAAGTCGATCGGCGCGATGTCGAGCTTGGCCCAGTGCGGCACCGGCATCGTCAGCCAGTGGCGATAGGCGGCCAGACGCCACTCGGTCATCCAGTCCGGCTCGTTCTTCTTCGCCGACAACGCGCGCACGACATCCTCGTCGAGGCCGACGGGGAAGCTGTCGGATTCGATGTCGGTGACGAAGCCGGCCTCGTAGCGACGGCCCAGCTGTGCATGGATCTCCCGGTTGGTCTCGGGGGCTTCGATGATCTCGGTGGCCATGGGGCTGCCTACTGTCTATGCGCGGGCGAGACGGGCGTCGATACGCTTCGTCCCGCCGGGGGAGGAAAGGGGAGGCGACGCGGGCGTCTCGCCCAGCATCTGGGCCAGACTCACCGCACGCAGCGCGTCGGCGACCACGTCGTTGATGCGTCGCCAGTTGGTGCGTACGCCGCACTGGCTGGAAATGCCGCACTGGCCGTCGTGCAGGCTGCACTCGGTCATCGCGAGCGGGCCTTCCATCGCCTCGACGATCTGCACCAGGCTGATCATCTCGGCCGGGCGCGCCAGCCGGTAACCGCCGCTGGCGCCGCGGAATCCTTCGACCAGGCCGGCCTGTGCCAGGGGCTTGAGCAGCTTGCTCACCGTCGTGGGCTCCAGCCCGGACCGCTCCGCCAGTTCGGCCGCACTCGTCACCGTCTCCGGCCGCGCAGCGAGCACGGTCAGGACCACGGTGGCGTAGTCGGTCAACTTGGTCACGCGAAGCACGATGAGGCCCTCTGAAACGGGACCAAAATTGTACGCTTTTAAGCCGTGCGTCTCAACGCGCGTTGCTCCCGCGGTTCATACGCATGTCGCCCGCCGCAGTGCTGGCAGGCCTTCGGGCGAACGGCCACAATGCCGGGACACCTCACGACGGGCCCCTGCGCACGATGCCGAAGAAGTCGAAACCCAAGAAGAAGATCGAAGCCCGTCTGTCGAACATCCACGGCAATGGCGTGTTCGCCACCGAGGCGATCGCCAAGGGGGAGCGGATCATCCGCTACAAGGGCTTTCTGCGCAGCCACGACGATGTGGACAACGCCTACGGCGATCTCGAGGAGGATGGCCACACCTTCCTGTTCACGCTCAACGACGAGTACGTCATCGACGCCAATGTCGAGGGCAACGTCGCGCGCTGGATCAACCACAGCTGCGAACCGAATTGCGAAGCGGTGGTGGAAGAGGACGCGAAGGACCGCCGGCACAAGGACAAGGTGTACATCGAGGCGGTGCGCGACATCGCCGCCGGCGAGGAACTGACCTACAACTACGGCATCACGCTGGCCGAGCGACACACGCCCAAGCTCAAGAAGCTCTGGGGCTGCCGCTGCGGCGCGAAGACCTGCACCGGCACGATGCTGCAGCCCAAGCGCTGACGCGCGGGCGCGGCGGCCCGCGTCAGGGCGCCGACGTCTCGCGCAGATCCGCCGATGCGATGCGCCATGCCCGCTGGGCCTGGCTGGCGCCGTCGGCCACGGCGCGGCGCAGCACGTAGCGGCCCTCGTAGCGGCGGAAGCTGCCGTCGGCCTGCTGGGCGCGCACCGACACCGGAATCTCGATGAAGCGCGACCCCGCGCCGGCGTCGACCTGGCCCGGTGTGCCGATGTCGACCATCACCGTCGAGGTGTCGGCGAAGCCTGCGGCGAACTGCTCCGGCGACTGTCCGCTGCTGCGGCCGCCGTCCGACCACAGCGCATAGGCACGCGCGTAGTCGAGTGCGTTGATCGCGGCGTAATAGGTGCGGATGACCGCGGCCGCTTCCTCCGGCGAGGGCTCGGGCACGGCCGGGGCGAGCTCGGGCGACGCGGCGCCCGCAGGCGCCAGAAGGCCGGTTTCCGGATTGTCTTCCAGCGGCGCGAGCGCAGGGTCCACGCCTGCGGGTGCGGCGGACTCGCCGCCCAGCGGCACATCGCCCGGCCCCGGCTCGCCCGGCATGCCGGTCACGGCGCCGGTGACCGCCTGCGGCTGGGGCAGGCCGGATGCGGCCGTGGCCGCGCGGCCGTCGGCATCACGCGGCGCATCGGCATCGCGGCCGCAGGCCGCGAGCGCGCCTGCCAGTGCGCATGCAGCCGCGAACGCGCGCAGTGCGCGACGATCAGCGCGCAAGGTGCACCACCACGCGGCCGCCGGCGATGTCGACATTGCCGACCCGGGTGCCGGCCGGCAGCTTCGCCAGCAGATCGTCGTCGAGCCGGTAGACCGGCTCGGTGCGTGCGTAGTCGGCGAGCAGACTGTTGACCACGCTCCGCGCACCGCCGCGCAGCAGCGCATTGGAGCCGGGAAGGTCGAACTGCAGCAGCTCGGGGTTCTCCAGATGCAGGCCGCGCGTCGAGGGATCGAAGCGCAGGCCGCTGACCAGCGACACGTGACCGGGCCGGCTGTCCGCGGCCATTCCGCCGATTCCGAGATCGAAATCCAGCCGCAGGCGGCGATCGCCGGTCGGAATCGACAGGCGCGGATTGTCCAGCGTCACCGACACCACGCCGCCCACCCGATCGAACGTGCGCGGGAACCGCGTGTCGAGCTGACGCTGCAGCTGCGGCGCGGTGAACGCGACCTGGTCGTTGAGCCATGCCGAGACCACGCCGAGCGACGTGCACGCGGTCACCGTGAGCAGCAGCAACGCAGCGAGCGGAAGGAGCAGGATGCGACGCATGGAGGTCTCCTTGAGGGGTGACGCGCACCCTACGCAGGCGCGGTGAACGCGGTCTGAGCCGCGATGGCGGCGGGCTTCATTCAGGGGCGACGGCCAGCGCCACGCGGTGCGGCTGCAGCCACGCCAGCAGCAGACCCAGAAGGAGCATCGCGACCACGTCCAGTGCGATCTGCTTGATCGCCAGCGCCAACGGGAACGGCTGTCCCGCGTACGCCAGCAGGTGCCAGGGCAGGAACGACACCAGGGCGATCGCCAGGCCGAAGCGCGCGCCGTGCCAGCGCTTGCGGCGCACCGGAGGCGGAAGCCAGCGGTACAGCCAGGTCATGCCGAGACCGAGCGCGGCATAGGCCAGCAGGATCCAGCCGACGTTGGCGTTCGCCTCCGCGCGCGGGCGGAACAGATGGGCGAGCGCCAGATAGTCGGCCCGCAACGCGACGCCGTGGACGAGGAATCCCAGGACCAGCGCGGTCGCCGAAATCGTCAGGCCGCAGATCCAGAAGCGCTTGTCCATCGGGTCCCCGTGATGAATCGAATCGCGGACAGATTAACGCGGCGTCGGTGACGGTTCGATCGACGCCGAGGTGATCCGCCAGCCCTCCGCCGTGCGCTGCATGCGGTAATGCCCGCTGAAATGACGCAGCGGGCCGGTGCCGCCGACGCGCAGGCGCACCGGGATCTCCAACGCCGCCGGCACCGGCAGGGCGTCCAGCGGCTCCGGACGCGTGTTGTCGGCGCGGATGCCGGTGACGCCGGTCAAAACACGCAGCGCGTCGTCGCCGGCGCCCGGGCGGCCGTCCCGCCAGTACGTGTCGGCTTCACTGCGATCGTCCTTGAACAGCACGGCGAGATAGGCATGCAGGGTCTGGACGGCGTCGGCGATGGCCTCGTGCCGCGCACGCGCGGCCTCCGCCTCCGTCGTGCCGGCGCCCGCGGCGGCCCCGGTGTCCGGCGTGCCGCCGGACGCCTCCGACGCGTGTGTCGGGATCCCGACAGGGTCACGCGTGGCCTCGTGCACCGCGAGCGCGACGCCGAGCAGGATCAGCAGTGCGATCACCAGCCACCACGCCCGATGCGACATGTCCGTTTCCCCGGCACCGCACGCGCGGCCGTTGCGGATGCTAACGCGACGCGTCGCCGCTGTCGGCCCCGGCGCGCAGCAGAGGCAGCGGATCGAACGCGCCGTCGGCGGCGTAGACCCCGTAATGCAGATGCGGCGGCGTCCCCCGCGCATTGCCGGTATCGCCGACCGTGCCCAGTGGATCGCCGGCGCGCACCAGATCGCCGACCGACAGCAACTCGGCCCAGTCGTCGAGATGGGCGTAGTAGTGCCGCTGGCGTCCCGGGCCCATCACCCAGACCTGACGTCCGCCCAGCCCGCCCTCGCGGATCGCCACCACCACGCCGTCGGTGGCCGCGAGCACCGGCGTGCCGCGTGGCGCGAAGATGTCGACGCCTTCATGGCGTCGGTCCGCCCCGCGGGGCGCGCCGAAGGTGTCCGCCACGCGCGTGGCGCGCACGCCTTCGACCGGCATCTGCAGCGCGTCTGGCGCCGGCGCCGCGGTCAGTGCTGCGATCGCGCGCGGTTTCGCCATGAAGGGCTGATGCCAGGCCCAGTGGCCGCCCGCCGCGAGCAGACCTGCGACGACGGCGAAGCGCAGGAGGCTGCGGACCTGGGCGGTGTAGTCGCGACGCGCGCGCTTCGGTGCGGGTGCGTTTGCAGGGGGCGGGTCGCGATCGGGCGGAGTGGGCGTGGACGCATGCATGGCGCCAGCCTCGCAGATCGCCTGCGAAGCGCGGGTATGCAGCGGCCGCACGGCGCCGTCCCGAACGCGGAACGGCCTAGGGCAGGCCGTTCCGTGGGGCGGCGAGACGGCGGTCGGCGTCAGCGCGTGTCGCCGGCCGCCTTCACTTCGTGCTCGAGCCGGCTCTTGAGCTCGGGCGCGAGCTTGAGCTGTCGCGCGAGTTCGTCGAGGTAGCTGCGCTCCATGAAGTTGGTCTCGTCGGCGACCAGCACGCTGGCCAGATACATTTCCGAGGCGATTTCGGGCGTGCTCGCGGCACTGGCGACTTCGGCCGGGTCGAGCGGCTTTTCCAGTTCGACGTGCAGCCAGCGCTGCACATCGGCGCCCTCGTCGATCCGTTTGAACTCGCCCTCGATGAGCTCGCGTTCGCGGGCATCGATATGACCGTCGGCCTTGGCCGCGGCGACCAGCGCCTTGAGGATCGCCTGGCTGTGCAGGTCGACCTGGGGCGCCGGCAGGCGGTCGACGGTCTGCGGCGCGGGCGCCGACGCGCCGGCCTGCTGCTTCTGGTAGTCGCCATAGGCCTTGTAGGCCATCACGCTGATCGCCGCGAGTCCGCCGTAGGTGGCGAGCTTGCGGGTTTTCTTGTTCTTGCCGAGCAGCAGGCCGAGCGCGCCGCCGGTGGCCGCGCCCTTGCCGAAATCGGCGTTGAGCAGGCTGCTGCCGGGCTTGCCGCCGGCCTGCGAGGTGAGCAGATGATTGAGGAAACCCTGGAAGCTCATCGGTCGGTATCCATCGGAGAGGAAAATGCGGCGCCGAGCATGCGGTGCGAATCGTTCAACCGATGTGCACGGCGGCGGCGTGCGCGCCGGGTCCACGTGGCGGTGCGCGGTGCATCACGGCAGGTACTGGTCACGCCCTGCGCGTGGTGTCCGGGTCTCCCGCGAGTCCAAACGAAATCGGGACGGCGATGGCCGTCCCGATCCGAAGAACACGTGGCGCGCCTGGATCAGGCAGCGGCGTCCTTGAGCTTCTTCAGCGGGCGCACCTTGACCTTCACCGACGCGGGCTTGGCGGCGAACCACTGCTCTTCCTTGGTGAAGGGGTTGATGCCCTTGCGCTTCGGCTTGGCCGGCACGCTGACCGAGGTGATCTTCAGCAGGCCGGGCAGCGTGAACGAACCCGCGCCTTTCTTGCTGATCGAACCGTGCACGGCACCTTCGAGCGCGGAGAACACCGAACGCACGTCCTTGGCCGCAAGGCCGGTGGACTCGGCGATGTGCGCGACCAGGCCCGACTTGCTCAGGGCTTCCTTGATCGGCTTCGGCGCAGCCGGCTTGGCGGCCGCGGCCTTCTTCGGCGCAGCCTTCTTGGCCGGGGCTTTCTTGGTGGGGGCCTTCTTCGTTGCCATGGGTCTGTGGTTCCCTCGTCAAATATGGAGTGAGTATTCCGGGCCGAGCGAGCCGGCCAGCGAAATGTAGGGCATACCGGCACCCCCGCCAATAGGAAACCGCAATAAATATGGGGTTTTTTCCGCGCTACGACGAACGGCGAGCGGATCCGCGGCGCGTATGCGCATCGGACGCCGGCGGCCAGCGCCACCAGCCCAGCACGACGACCGCCGCGACCAGGGTGTAGGCGAGCACGAAACTCCACCACGGCAGATCGAGATACAGCCATTCCGACAACCAGTGGCCGACGAAGGACGTCTCGTACGTGGCCTGCCCGGCCTGTGCGCGCAACTGCTGCTCCCAGGTCGTCAGCGGACACAGACGGCCCAGCCAGGCCTGCACCGCGATGACGGCGACCAGCCCGGCGTGCGTCCAGCGCAGGCCGCGCCGTCGGATCCAGCGCCAACCCAGCGGCCCGCCCACGGGCACCGCGAGCGTCATCACGACGACGAAGAGCGCGATGCCGACATGGACGGCGAGCAACGTATCGGCGAAAAACGCCGCAGCGGCAGGAGCGAGGTGCATGCGCCGCAGTGTGACCCAGCCACGGATGCGCTGCATCAGGGCGGTGCGACACCGGCGTAACACCGCTCGCCCTAGGCTGCAGGCCCCCTTGTCCTGCTGGAGAACCACATGGGTATTTCACGACACGCCACGGCGCGCTGGGCCGGTGATCTCAAATCCGGTCGTGGCGAGCTGTCGACGCCGCAGAGCGGTCTGCTCGATACCGTCCGCTACGGATTCAACAGCCGCTTCGGCGACGAAAAGGGCACCAATCCCGAAGAGCTGATCGCCGCCGCGCACGCGGGCTGCTTCACGATGGCGCTGTCGGCCAAGCTGACCGAGGCGGGCTTTCCGCCCGAGTCGATCGATACGCGCGCCGATGTCGACCTGTCGATGGACGGTGGGCCGCAGCTCAGCGCGATCCGGCTCAGGACACGTGCCCGTGTGCCGGGGATCGACGGGGTGAAGTTCCGCGAGATCGCCGACGACGCCAAGCAGAACTGCCCGGTGTCCAAGGCGCTGTCGGCCGTGCCCCTGTCGCTCGACGCCGAGCTCGAGGGCTGACCCGCGCGGCGCATGCCGCACCTGCGTTCGCGAACCACGGCGCCGGACCCGTCCGGCGCCGTTCTCGTGTCGGCAAGGCGCGATGTCTGCGACGATGCCGCCATGCAGCGCGACCGCACCTTCCATCTGCTGCTCGTCCACGGCGCCGGCGGCGGTGGCTGGGAGTGGGCGCTGTGGCGCCACGTGCTCGAGGCGCGCGGTCACCAGGTGCACGCGCCGGATCTGCAGCCCGCACCGGGCGGTCTGGCGAGCACCGGTTACCGCGATTATCTGCAGCAGGTGCGCGACACGGCCGGTCGGTTGCCGCGGCCGCGCGTCCTGGTCGGGGCGAGCCTCGGCGGCCTGCTGGCCCTCGACGCGGCCGATGCGGCCGATGCCCTGGTCTTGATCAATCCGTTGCCGCCCGCGCCGTGGCACCTGCACCTGCCGCCGCGCGCCTGGGCGGATGTCGTGCCCTGGGGGCGCGATGCACGCCTGGCGTCGACACGCCGGGCCCTGGCCGACGCCGACGACGCGACCACGCTCGTGGCCGCGCGGCACTGGCGCAACGAAAGCGGTGCCGTGCTGCGCACCGCGCAAGCGGGGCGGACGCCGGCGGCGCCGACGGTGCCGACACTCTGTATCGCATCCAGCAGCGACGAGGACGTGCCGCCTGCGATCACGCGCGCGCTGGCCGCGGCCTGGAACGCGGACCTGCAGGTGTCCGCCGCCACCACCCACGTCGGCCCGCTGCCGGGTGCGGATGCTGCGCATACGGCGCGGCTCGTGCACGACTGGCTTCAGCGCCGCCTGTTCGCAGACGCCGGGCCGCGGGGCGGGGTCGCGACGGTCTGAACACTGAGGTTCGACCGTCGTCTCCGCGAAAGCGGGAATCCAGTGCCTCCGGCGTTCAACGCTTGCAGTCGCTGGATCCCGCTCTCGCGGAGATGACGGCAGTGACTCCTGCCGTGCCTGACACGCGCCTCCGCCGCGGCAGGAGGCCGGCGCTCAGCGCCAGTCGATCGTGCCGCGCACCACGCTCTGCACGCGTCCGCCCGACCACACGTCGCCGGCATCGTCGACCTGCAGTTCGATGATCGCGTCGTGGCCGACCTCGCGGCCCTGGCTGATGCGGTAGCGGCCGCCTTCGCCCGGCAGGGCGTCGCGCGCGGCGAGCCATGCCGCGAGGGTCGCGTTCGCCGCGCCGGAGGCGGCATCCTCGAAATGCCCGGTGGCGCCGACGAAGGCGCGCACGGCGAGGTGATAGTCGGCTGCCGTGCTGCGTGCGAACGCACACAGGCCCATGCTGCCGGTGGCCTCGGCGAGTGCGCCGATCGCCGTCCAGTCGGGTGTCACGGCGCGCAGGTCCGCTTCGCTGGCGAGTTCCGCCAGCCACCAGCGGCGACCTCCGTCCATCAGCACCGGCGGCAACTCGCCCAGCGACAGCCCGGCGAGGCTGGGCTGCAGGCGCGGATCCGTCGCGTCGGCGGTTTCGACGATGCGCGCGCGTGGTGTCCGCACCGCAATCGTGCGCATCGCATCGGCGCCGGTGACGCGCAGCGGCAACCGGCCGGCGATGCCGTCCTGCACCAGCAGGCCGTCGCGCGGCGCGGCGAGTCCGGCGTCGAGCACCACGTGGGCGGTGCCGACGCTGGGGTGGCCGGCGAACGGCACCTCGCGTCGCGGCGAGAACATGCGGATGCGGTAGCTGGCCTCGTCGGAGGTCGCCGGGAACACGAACGTGGTCTCGGGCAGACGCGTCCAACGGGCGATGGCCTGCATCGCGGTGTCGTCGAGCCCGTCGGCATCGAGCACCACGGCCAGTGGATTGCCGGCACCGGGCCGGTCGGCGAACACGTCCACCTGGACGAAACGGCGGGGAGTCATGGAAGCATCACGCGGCGCGACAGCTTACCAATCCAGCGTGCCGCGGATGACCGGCTGCACCTGGCCGCCGATCCAGATCCCGCCCTCGGCGTCGATCTCGACCGACACCCGGCCATCGCGTCCGAGTTCGCGCCCCTGGCTTGCGATGTAACGCGCGCCGAGATCGTCCATCCGCCCGTCACCATGCAGCCAGGCGGCGAGCGCGGCGTTGGCGCTGCCGGTGACCGGATCCTCGGGGATGCCGTCGGCCGGGCAGAATGCGCGTACGACGAGCGCGTGATCGGACGCGCGTGCGCGGCCGCAGACGGCCAGGCCGACCGCGTTGCTGGCGAGGGACAACGCGGCGATCTCGGGCAGGGGCGGACGCAGGCCGCGCACGACCTCGGCCTCGCCCAGATCCACGCACCACCAGCGGGGTCCGTTGTCGATCAGCGCGTGCGGCGCGTGCCGCGCATCCAGGGCGCGCAGTACGGCGTCGAGTGCGCCGCGGCTGCCGTCGGGCGTCGCCACCGGGGTGGCCCTCGGCGCGCGCACGCTCGGCCGGCGGTCGCGGCCGCCGGTGTCCAGGCGCACCGGCAGCAGGCCGGCGCCGCACTGTTGCACCAGCCTGCCGCCGTCGGCGCGGGCCAGACCCTGGTCGACGACCGCCCACGCCGCGCCGACGCTGGGATGACCGGCGAAGGGCAGTTCCTGCCGGGGCGTGAAGATGCGCACGCGGTAATCGGCCCCGGCATCGGGAGGAAGCAGAAAGATGGTTTCCGACAGATTGGTCCACGCGGCGATCGCCTGCATGGCCGCGGCGTCCAGGCCCTCCGCGTCGACGAACACGCCCAGCGGATTGCCGGCGCCGGGGTGCGCGGAGAACACGTCGAGCTGAAGATAACGGCGGGTGCGCATGGACAGGGGCTCCGGTCGGGAAGGCGTGCTTTAGAATCGTGCGCCCGGGCGCCGCGAGACGGCGCGCCGGGCCAGCGAGGTCGCCATCGTAGCGGCCGTCGCCACTCTTCCGTTGCCCCCACCGTTCGAGACCCCACCCCGATGTCATCACCTTCCGACGATCGCTGGATCGTGCTCAAGTTCGGCGGCACTTCGGTGTCGCGCCGCCACCGCTGGGACACCATCGGCCGGCTGGCGAAACGCCGGGCCGAGGAGCACGGCGCGCGCGTGCTGGTGGTGGTGTCGGCGCTGTCGGGCGTGACCAACGAGTTGACCGCGATCGCGGACGGCGCCGCGGATTCGCCTGCGCGCGTGGGTGCGCTGGTCGAACGTCACCGCGCATTCGCCTCGGAACTCGAACTGGACGTCGACGCGGTGCTCGGCGCGCGTCTCGCCGCGCTGCAGGCGCTGGCGGACGACCCGCGTGCGACGACGCGCACGCTGGACTGGCAGGCCGAGGTGCTGGGGCAGGGCGAGCTGTTGTCGTCGACGATCGGCGCGGCCTATCTCGCGGCCCAGGGCCTGGAGTTCGGCTGGTGCGATGCGCGCGACTGGCTCGACGCGGTGGCGCTGCCCAACCAGAGCGACTGGGCGCTGCGCCTGTCGGTGAACTGCCGGCGCGAACCCGACGGCGACTGGCGCGCGCGCTTCGCCGAGCAGGCGCCGCGCATGCTGCTCACCCAGGGCTTCATCGCCCGGCACGGCGACGGCGGCACCGCGATTCTCGGCCGCGGCGGCTCGGACACGTCGGCGGCGTACTTCGGCGCGCTGCTCGGTGCACGCCGTGTCGAGATCTGGACCGACGTGCCGGGCATGTTCAGCGCCAATCCGCGCGATGTGCCCGATGCGCGTCTGCTCACGCGGCTGGATTACGCCGAGGCGCAGGAAATCGCGACCACCGGCGCCAAGGTGCTGCATCCGCGTTCGATCAAGCCCTGCCGCGACGGCGGCGTGCCGATGGCGATCCTCGACACCGAACGCCCGGACCTGCCGGGCACCGCGATCGACGCGAGCGCCGAGCCGGTGCCGGGCGTCAAGGCGATCAGTCGCCGCAACGGCATCGTGCTGGTGTCGATGGAAGGCATCGGCATGTGGCAGCAGGTCGGCTTTCTCGCCGATGTGTTCGAGCGCTTCAAGCGCCACGGCCTGTCGGTGGATCTGATCGGCTCGTCGGAGACCAACGTCACCGTGTCGCTGGATCCGAGCGAGAACCTGGTCAGCACCGACGTGCTGGCGCGGCTGAGCGACGATCTCGCCGAGATCTGCCGGGTCAAGGTCATCGCCCCGTGCGCGGCGATCACCCTGGTCGGCCGGGGCATACGCTCGCTGCTGCACAAGCTGTCGGATGTCTGGGCCACGTTCGGCAAGGAACGCGTGCATCTGATCTCGCAGTCCTCGAACGATCTCAACCTGACCTTCGTCATCGACGAGGCCGACGCCGACGGTCTGTTGCCGGTGCTGCATGCCGAGCTGATCGACAGCGGCGCGATGCCGGTGCACGACGACACGGTATTCGGCCCCAGCTGGCGCGAGATCGCGCATGGCCGCCGCGAACGTGCGCCGCAGTGGTGGCAGGGCGCGCGCGAGTCGCTGCTGGCACTCGCCGAACCCGGCCGGCCGCATTACGTCTATCACCTGCCGACGGTGCGCGAACGTGCCGCTGCGCTGTCGACGGCCGACGCGATCGACCGCCGCTTCTTCGCGATAAAGGCCAATCCGCATCCGGCGATCCTGCGCACGCTGGTCGAGGCCGGCTTCGGGCTGGAGTGCGTGTCCAGGGGCGAGCTCGACCACGTGTTCGAGGTGCTGCCGGATCTCGATCCCGGGCGCGTGCTGTTCACGCCGAGCTTCGCGCCGCGCGGCGAATACGCGCACGCCTATGCGCGCGGCGTCACCGTCACGCTCGACAACGTCGAAGCGCTGCGCAACTGGCCCGAGGTCTTCCGCGGCCGCGACCTGTGGCTGCGCCTGGATCTGGGTCGCGGCGACGGCCACCACGCCAAGGTCGTCACCGGCGGCGCGGCGTCGAAGTTCGGTCTGCCGCTGGGCGCGTTCGATGCGTTTCTGCTGGCGGCCGAAGAGGTGGACGCGCGCATCACCGGCATCCACGCGCATCTGGGCAGCGGCATCGAGACCGTCGCGCACTGGCGTGAGGTCTATGCCGAACTCGCGGGTTTCGCCGATTCGGTGGGCACGGTCGACACGATCGACATCGGCGGCGGTCTGCCGATTCCCTATCGTCCCGACGACGTGCCGTTCGACATTCCGGCCTGGGCGGCGGGCCTCGCGGCGATCAAGGCCGAATACCCGCGCTATCGCCTGGCGATCGAGCCGGGTCGCTACCTCGTGGCCGAAGCGGGCGTGCTGCTGACCACCGTCACCCAGGTTGTCGACAAGCTGGGCACGCGCCGGGTCGGCGTGGACGCCGGCATGCACAGCCTGATGCGACCGGCGCTGTACGACGCCTGGCACGGCATCCACAACCTGACGCGGCTCGACGATGCGGACGACGTGGCCGTCGAAGTCGTCGGTCCGATCTGCGAATCGAGCGACGTCTTCGGCACGCGTCGCCGCCTGCCGGCGGCAACCCGCGAAGGTGACACCGTGCTGATCGCCGACGCCGGCGCTTACGGCTTCGTGATGGCCAACACCTACAACCTGCGCGGCCTGCCGGGTGAGGACGTGATCGAGTGAAACCGCGGGTGGAGTACACCGTCGTCTGTGCGGGGCTCGCGCTGGTGCTGACCGTCGTGCTCGGCGGGCTGCTCGAGATGGGAATCGCCGATGCGTTCTTCTGGGAACTCGCCGCCGTCGCCGTTCTCGCGTCCGGCATGGCCGCGGCCTGGGTGGCGGGCTGGCGGTGGCGGGTCGGCCGGCGTCCGCCTCTGCGCCGTGTGCTGGCGATGGCGGTCGTCACCGCGCTGGTCGCCATCGTCCTGTTCGTGCCGCTGAGCCTGGGACTGGTGGCCCTGCTCGCGCCGGGCGATGAAACCCTGTCCTGGGTGTACAGCGCCGCGGTGTTCGGCGCGCCGGGCCTGGTGCTGGGCGCGCTGCCGGCCTGCCTCGCCGCGGTGTGGCCGGCGCATCGTTACCTCCGCCATCCGCGTCATCGCCGTCCGACGTGATGTTCCAAGTTTCCGACGCCGCGTCGCGTGCGTCGTCCGTATCTCGCTGGAGACCCGAGTCCCATGTTCGACCGTGATTCCATCGCCGCGTTCCGCTTCGTGCGCTGCGCGTTCGACCCCGGCACCGGTGTGGCCCGGCTGGTCTACGCCTTCGACGACGGCCCCGAGCTGGTCGAAACGATCACCGTGCCGGGCGCGCCGTTCGCGCTCGACGGTGCGCGCGCCGCGGCGGCGACCCGGGCGCTGCGTCTGCTGCACCTGATCGCCGGCGTGAGCTACTACAAGGCCGCCGTGCCGGGCGAGATCCGCATCGACGACTATGCGATCGATGCTGGCACCGCCGCGCTGCTCGAGGACGTCTACGTGCACGGGCTCGGTGAGTTCGCCTACCGCAACGGGCTGGACCTGCACGGCACGATCCGGTTCCCGCACGCCGCCGCCGCGGACGACGCCGCGCCGGCGCTGGGCCTGCGCACGCATGCGCTGGTGGCGATCGGCGGCGGCAAGGATTCGCTGGTGTCGATCGAAGCGCTGCGCGCGCTGGGCATCGACCAGACCGTCAGCTGGATCGGCGGCTCGCAGCTGATCCGTGTCTGCGCCGAGCGCACCGGCCTGCCGACGCTCAACATCGACCGGCAGATCGCGCCGGAACTGTTCGAGTACAACCGCCAGGGCGCGTGGAACGGGCACATCCCGGTGACCGCGATCAACTCGGCGATCCTGGTGCTGGCCGCGGTGCTGCACGGCGTGGACCAGGTGGTGTTCTCCAACGAGCGCTCGGCGAGCTACGGCAGCCTCATCCCGGGGACCGGTGAGGTGAACCACCAGTGGTCGAAAGGCTGGGCGTTCGAGACGGCCTTCGGCGATCACGTGCAGGCGCGCGTCGCTGCGGACCTGCATTACTACTCGCTGCTGCGGCCGCTGTCGGAACTCGCCGTCGCGCGCCAGTTCGCGAAGACCGACCGCTACGACGCGCACTTCTCCAGCTGCAACCGCAACTTCCATCTGCTCGGCGAGCGGCCGGTCAACCGCTGGTGCGGCATCTGCCCGAAGTGCCATTTCGTCTTCCTGGCGCTGGCGCCATTCATGCCCAAGCCGCGGCTGGTGGCGATCTTCGGGCGCAACCTGCTCGACGATCCGGCGCAGGTGCCGGGCTACGACGCCCTGCTGGAATACCAGGACCACAAGCCGTTCGAATGCGTCGGCGAAGGCCGCGAATCACGCGCGGCGCTGGCGGCGCTGGCCAAGCGTCCGGAATGGCGCGAGGACGCGATCGTCGCGCGCTTCGCGCAGCTGATCGCGCCGCAGCTCGATGCCGGCGAGCTGGAGGTCGCCGGCTTGCTGGCCGTCGAAGAGGACGCCCACCGCATTCCCGACGCGCTGTGGGAGCGCCTGCGTGCGCATCTCGCAGCTTGAAGCGCTCGCGGCCGGTGGCGGCCGCATCGCGCTGTGGGGCTGGGGCCGCGAAGGCCGCGCGGCGTACGCGGCGCTGCGCGCCGTGCGGGATTCGGGCTCCGGGGTCCGGGATTCGGCGGGCGTGCCCCTGACCGTGTTCTGCGCGGAGGACGAGGCGCGCGAGGTGCTCGGCCTCGGCGATCCGTCGCTTGCTGTCGAAACGGTGGCGAGCCGCGAACACCTCGCACGCTTCGACGTGGTCATCAAGTCACCCGGGATCAGTCCGTACCGGGCCGAGGCGATGGCGGCCGCCGCGCAGGGCACGCGCTTCATCGGCGGCACCACGCTGTGGTTCGCCGGACGCGCCGCGGCGGGTGAGATCGCGGCCCGCACGGTCTGCGTCACCGGCACCAAGGGCAAGAGCACCACCACCGCGCTGCTGGCCCATCTGCTGCGCGCGCATGGCCTGCGCACGGCGCTGGCCGGCAACATCGGGCTGCCCTTGCTGGAGCTGCTCGATGCGCAAGCGGACGCCTGGGCGATCGAACTGTCGAGTTACCAGACCGGCGATGTCGCGGCCGGCGGTGTACGGCCCGACGTCGCGGTGGTCACCAACATCTTCCCCGAGCACCTGGACTGGCACGGCAGCGAGGCGCAGTACGTCGAGGACAAGCTGGCGCTGGTCACGCGCGCGCGGCCACGCATCGCGGTGCTCAACGCGGACGACCCGCGCCTGGCCTCGCTGGCGTTGCCGGGGAGTGAGATCCGCTGGTTCGGCACGCCCGACGGTTGGCACCTGCGCGGCGACGTCCTGCATCGCGGCGCCGCCGCCGTGATGGACACGGCCGGACTGCCGCTGCCGGGCCGGCACAACCGCGGCAATCTCTGCGCCGTGCTGACCGCGATCGAAGCGCTCGGCATCGACGCACTGCCGCTGGCACGTGCGGCCGCGGACTTCGTGCCGCTCCCGCATCGCCTGCAACCGCTGGGCACGCGCGATGGCGTGCTGTGGGTCAACGATTCGATCAGTACGACCCCGCACGCGAGTCTCGCCGCGCTCGACGTCTATCGCGACCGGCGCGTCGCGCTGCTCGTCGGCGGTCACGATCGCGGACTCGACTGGCAGGCGTTCGCCGATGCGATGCGCACCCGCGCACCGCAGACGATCGTGACCATGGGCCAGAACGGCCCGCGCATCCATGATCTGCTCGCGCCGATCGCCCGCGGCGCCGGCTTCCGGTTGGCGGCCGCCGATGATCTCGCGTCGGCCACCGCGCAGGCACGCGCGGCACTGGACGGCGACGGCGTGCTGCTGCTGTCGCCCGGCGCGCCGAGCTTCGGCGCCTATCGCGACTACACCGCGCGCGGTCGCCATTTCGCCGCGCTGGGCGGCTTCGATCCGGATGCGATCACGGCGATTCCGGGCTTGGGCATCGCCTGAGGCGCCGCTGGTCGGCCGGGTGTGCGATCCGTCGCGCGCAGCCATGCGTTCGTCGCATCACGCCCGCCGCGCGCGGAGGTCGGGTGATCCTGCGGTTCCGAAAACGCGAGGGATCGACATGGACCGCGACGCACGCAATCTCCGCGCATGGCGGAACCGCAGCAACTGGATCGGCCCACGCTGGCTTGGCCTGTACCACGCGAAGGACGACGACCGCATCTGGGTGCCGAAGTGGCCGAAGGTGCTGGGCTGGACCGTCAATCTGGCGCGCACCGGCGGTCTGGCGATCCTCGCCGGTCTGTCGGTGACGGTCGGGCTGATCGTCGCCGCGCAGCTCGTTCGCGCGCTTCAGGTCGGCCCGGGCTGACAGGGCATCGCGCCATGCGCATTGCCGCTCGGCGCTGTCGACGTGCACCGACAGCGGTGGCGACCTCGACGCGGTTCGCGTGGCGGAGCCCGCCGACTCGGACCGAGGGCGGTGTTGCGGAGGTTTGGCGTGCCGGGCTGGGGTCAGGACCCGCGTTCGACCGCGTAGCGCGCCAGCCCACGCAGTGCCGCGACGGCGTCGTTGTCGGTCAGGCCGTCGAGGGCCCGCTCCGCGGCTTCGGCATATTCGAGTGCGCGCGCACGGCTGTAGTCCAGGCTGCCGGCGGCTTCGATCGCGGCCAGCACGTCGGGCAGTGCACCGACGTCCCCGGTCTCGATGGCTGCGCGCAGGCGCGCGCGGACATCGGGCGTCGCCTGCGCCATCGCATGGATCAGCGGCAGCGTGGCCTTGCCCTCGGCGAGGTCGTCGCCGAGGTTCTTGCCCAGCGCGTCGGCATCGCCCGAGTAGTCGAGCACGTCGTCGGCGATCTGGAACGCGTAGCCGAGCTGCATGCCGTAGTCGTACAGCGCCTGTTGCGTGGCCTCGTCCGCGCCGGAGGCCAGCGCGCCGAGCCGGGTGCCGGCGGCGAACAGCACCGCGGTCTTGCGCTCGATGACGTTGAGATACGCCGCCTCGTCGGTGTCCGGGTTGCGCACGTGCAGCAGCTGCAGCACTTCGCCTTCGGCGATGCGGTTGGTGGTGTCGGCGAGGATGCGCATGACCGGCATGCGGTCGAGTTCGACCATCAGCTGGAAGCTGCGCGAATACAGGAAATCGCCGACCAGCACGCTGGCCGCATTGCCCCAGATCGCATTCGCCGTGCTGCGGCCGCGGCGCAGGTCGGACTCGTCGACCACGTCGTCGTGCAGCAGCGTGGAGGTGTGGATGAACTCGACGATCGCCGCCACTTGGTGGTGGTCGGCACCGATCGTGCCGGTGGCGCGGCCGGCCAGCATCACCAGCATCGGCCGCAGGCGCTTGCCGCCGGCCGAGACGATGTGCTCGGCCACCTGGTTGATCAGCACCACGTCCGACGCCAGCCGAGTACGGATCAGCGCGTCGATGGCGGCCATGTCGCCGGCGGCGAGGGCCTGGATCGCCGGCAGGTCGAGCCGGGCGGCCGGGGAGGCGGCGTTGTTCATGCAGGATCCGGGACAGGCAGGCCCGGAATTATAGGCAAGGCCCGACGACCGCGTGCGGTCGCGTCCGAGCGCCGGGTCCGCAATGGCCGGACGGCAGAGGGCGGCCGGCTTATACTGTGATGTCGAAGTCCATCACGCCGGCCCCGGGCCGGCGCAATCCAAGGAATTCCCATGGCCCGCGGCGTCAACAAAGTCATCCTGGTCGGCAATCTCGGCAACGATCCCGACACCAAGTACACCCAGGGCGGCATGGCCGTGACCCGCATCAGCCTGGCCACGACCAGCGTGCGCAACGATCGCGAGGGCAACAAGCAGGAGCGCACCGAGTGGCACCGCGTGGTGTTCTTCGGCAAGCTCGGCGAGATCGCCGGCGAGTATCTGCGCAAGGGCAGCCAGGTCTACGTCGAGGGCGAGATCCGCTACGACAAGTACACCGGCCAGGACGGCGTGGAGAAGTACACCACCGACATCGTCGCCAACGAGATGCAGATGCTCGGCGGCCGCGGTGATGGTGGCGGCGGTGGCGGCGGGGGCGGCAATTACGAGCGCAGCAGCCGTCCGCAGCGCAGCGCCGGCAATGACGGCCCGCCGCAGCGCAGCGCCCCCCCGCAGCGTCAGGCGCCGCAGCAGCGCCCGGCGCCGATGGACGACTTCTCGGACGACGACATTCCGTTCTGAGGCGTGTCGCCACTTTGCGGACGCAACAAAAAAGCCCGCTTTGCGGGCTTTTTTGTTGGGCGCGCACCTGTGGCCATGCCCGCGCCTCCGCGTCGCCTCGCCGCCGCGCCGGATGTGTCCGGAACGCGCCGGGCGCGCGTCCGGGCTCGGCCGCGGATCAGGCCGCCCCGGGCGTGGCGATCCGGATCTGTTTGATCAGTTGGCCCAGGCTGCTGGTGCCCGGCTGGAGGTGCGCGGTACCCCCGTGGATGGACACCGGCATCCGCGGATAGGACGGCAAGTCGGGCGGGGAGACGAGCTTGGCTTCGAGCGTGTTCACGAAGGCCTGCGCGGCGGCGAGGTCACGGCCGGCGAGCAGAATCGCCAGGCGGCACCCGCCGATTCGCGCGGCGAGGTCGTCCGGCTGCATTTCGTCGCGGACCAGTTCTGCAACGTAGGCAAGAACCGCATCGCACGCGTCGTCGCCGTATTCCAGCTGCAGGTTGGCCGCGTCGTCCACGTCGAGGACGGCCAGGCTGAGCGGCGCGCCCGACGACAACGAGGCCGCGATCCGTTTCTCTGCGGCATCGACGAAGTCCTGGCGGCCGAGAAAGCCGGTCAGCTGATCACGCACGATCAGGCGCGACACCCGGGCGTGATAGACCGCCTCCACGTTGGTGTGGCTGATGAACTTCAGCACGCTCTCGCCGACGGTGATCTGGTCACCGTCGGCGAGCGGGGTCTCGTCGATCCTGCGGCCACCGATGAACGTGGCATTCGTCGAGCCGAGGTCGCGGATCAGATAGGCATCGCCTTCGCGCCGGATCTCGCAGTGACGGCGCGACACACTGGGCGAGGGCAGCTGCAGATCCGCGGTGTTCGCGCGTCCCACCACGACCGGCGCATCACCGATGTCGACGCGCTGGCCGAAACCGTCGCCGTGGATCACGACGATGCACGCCGCGGCCTGCGGCAGCTCGCCGGAGCTGCCGCAGGCAATGGTGTTCTGCTCGTCCTCGTTCATGCCGCGTTCTCCCCGGTACAGGCTGCCGGGGCCCTGGAAAAAAGTCGGACGGACGATACCAGAGGCGACTGCATGCAGCCTGTCGCTGCGCCGGCGGGGACGTGGCGTCGATTCGGTCGACATCACGGGGTCGGCTGTGCCCCGCCGACGTGGAAGCTCTCGACAGCGCTGCGTACCGCGGGGTCCGGGAAGCCGCCGAGCATGTCCGCGCGGCGGGCATTGGTGACGATCTCGGCTTCGAGGCGTGCCGCCTCGCCGGGAAAGCGGGCCGCGAACTCGTCCCGGTAGCGCTCCGCCGAGGCCAGGTAGGCGTCGGCCGACCCCTTCGCGACACCGGCGGCGATGGTGCTTCCCACGGCGGTGCCGATGCTGCCGGCAGCCAGCGCGGCGCGCCAGTTCCAGCCGCCGTAGGTGTCGAAGATTTCGGCGATGGTGTCGAGGGTGTCGGCGGTGGTGTTGATCAGTTCGGCACTCGCGTCGATGAGCGCGACGCTCGCGTTCATGCTTTCGGCCCGCCCGAGCTCGACCATGATGTCCAGCTGGGTCTTGTGGTTGTGCATGGTCGGCGTGGTCAGCCGCGCCGCAGCCGCCACGTTGGCGTGGGCGTATACGGCCGGGCTGTAGTGCTCTCCGCAGCGCAAACGGGTCCACATCTGGTCGATGCCTACGGCCAACACTCTGTCGCGGTAGTCGCCGGAGCCGGCGCGGCGCGGCGATTGGAAGCCTGGTGACCCCGTGTCGTGAGACGGCGACAACGGATCGACGGTCGCCAGGGCGTAGGCGACGTTGCCGGCGTTCTGCAGCAGTTCGGTGTCGCGCTCGCGACGGGTGTGGACATGGTTGTCGCTGGTCGGCAACTGACTCGCGTTGCGCAGGGCATCGCACAGATCCATGCTGTTGCGCGCCAACTGCGGCATGGCCGCGCAGTCCATGTACGCGCAGTGGTCCCAGGCGAGGACACGGCTGATGATGAAGCTGTCGGCGGCGTTGGCAGTGACCTGCAGCGGCATGGCCTGATCGGACGGCGCAGCGAGATCGGCGTCGAGCACCGTGGACTGGACGGCCGCGCGCTGGCTGGCCGTGCTCCAACGCTCGATCATCGCGGTGTCGCCGGTGCGGCGCAGCACCCCATAACGCAGACGGCCGGCGCGGGCGTCAGGCAGGCCGACCGTGCGATAGGGCAGCACGCCGATCTCCCGCATCCCGCCGCAGTCTTCACGGCCGTCGCCGCTGGTGTCGGGGCAGGGAAGTCTGGCATGGACGACGGCGAAGCCGGTCACGGCGTCGTCCGCGCGTTGCAGCAGATCGCGCTGGAAGACCTCTCGGCGCTCGTCGGACAAGATGCCCAGCCAGCGGACCACCAGAATGCCGATGATGCCCAGAATGACCAGGGTCACCGTCAGCTCGACCAGCGAGAAGCCGTGCTGGCGGACGCGGGTTACGGAGGGCAGCGGCATGCTCATTGATTCAGTCCGGCGCGGGCCAGGTCGACGGTGGTGTCACGGGCTTCGGCATGCAGTGTGCGGATCCGGTCGCGGAACGCGCTGACCTGGTTCCGGCGTTGACGGGCGTCTTCCACCCCGGACACCGCCTCGTTGTAGTCGTCCTGCGCGGTCTTGAGCGCATAGGCGTTCTTGCCGATGTCGAAGGCCGCCTTGGCGGCCAGCTTGGCCCCGGCCGCCATCGTGGCGCCGTCGGGCGGCCAGCCCGAGGCCAGCATGACGATGGAGATGGCCTGGTTGGTGATCGATTCGGCCAGCGCATACGCGGCCAGATCGCGGGCGACCTTGGCCTGTTCGCGGATGGTCTCGGCGATGTTGATGTCGAATTCGCGGAACTGAAGATTGAATTCGGTCATGCGCAGGGCGCTGTGGGCGGCATAGGCGCCTTGTGCGCTGCCCTGGGTACGCGCGAGGCGATCCGGACAGGCGAGGCGCGCGGCGAGTTCCCCCGGGCCCGCCGCGATCGTCGCGAGGCTGCCGGCGGTTGCCGGTTCCCCGGGCAGGGCCTGCGCGCCGGGACTCCATTGCGCGTCGGCGTCGCTCCGGGCGTGCCCACGCATGCCCGAGTGACCGAGGTAGTAGGCGACCGGCACGCCGAGGCCCGCGATCGCCACCTCGCCGCGCTGGTTCAACAGCAGTTGCATGCAGAAGTCGAGCCCGTTGTCCGACGCCGCGGGCTGGTCGGCCGCCGCCAGCACGGGCTCGAACAGTCCCGCACCCGCCGGCACGATCAGGGCGGCCTGGACCTGGTAATGCAGCCGCATGCGCCGCGGTAGCCCGAGATCGCTGACGGGCAGCCAACCATCGGTGGCGCCGTCCGCGCGCCCGTCGCCGTTGCCGTCGGCCGCGGGCAGACGACTCTGACTGCGCATATAGCCCAGCAGTGCCTGTTCCGCCTGCGCCAGCTCGTTCTGCTGACGCTCGGCATCGAGCAGTTCGTTGCCGAGCGGAAGCAGTCTGGCGACCAGCACGCCGAGCAGCGCGACGACGACCAGGGCCACGGCCATTTCGACGAGGGAAAAGCCGGTCTGGCGGCGGTTGAGCAGGATCACGGCGTCACCGCAGCGGCCTGCGTGCCGGTGGAACCGCGGCTGTCGGCATGTTCCAGGGTGGCTTCGGCGCCAAAGCTCATCTGGGTGGTGGGGCCACCGGACGAGGCGCCCTCGCCGTTCATGTTGTCCAGTTCTTCCTTGAGCTTGTTGAACTGGGCCAGCGTGTCGTCGTAGTTCTTGCGCGCATTGTCCGCACCCGTCTTCGCGCGACGCCAATCCTCGAACGCACGACTGTAGGGATAGCGCTGGCAGTAGACACCCATGTCGTAGGCGTTGCGGTTCCACCAGTTCGCGTTGCCGGCATTCGGCCACCACCAGAGGCTGCCGTTCCACGCCCGGCCGGTGAAGTACTGGCACACGCTTTTCGGCAGGAGCTCGTTGCTCGAGGTGACCAGCAATGGCGCCGACGCATCGCGGTTGCCGTAATGCTCGGTGGCATACCACGGCAGGCTGCGGGTGGCGGTGCGTGTCTCGGAGCAGGTGCTGTCCACCTCCACCTCGACATTGATCCAACTGTCGCTCGTCGGCGGATTGGCGGCCGGATTGCCCGGGACCCGTACGCGCTGCGTTTCCTTCTTCTTGCACGGATAGGTATGGACGTAGGTGTACGTATCCGTGAACCGGGAGCGCACCCAGTCGTAACGGAGCGGGTTGCCGTCCTGGTCCTCGACGGTTTCGATGGCCCATTCGAACCAGTTGTAGCTGCTGTCACCGGCGTAGGGCTGATCCCGGCCCGGATAGGCGACCCATGGCGTCGGCAGTGCGTTGTAGGCGTCCCTGGCGGCATCCCGTCGGGTGGCGAGGCCGGTCTTCTCGGACACGAGGCGTGACAGGCGGGCCTCCATGTTGGGCCGGCAGGTCGCCAGTTCGTTGGTATCGCGTTCGAACACGCCGCTGCTGCGCTCCTGCCAGATGTAGTCCTTCGGCGTGCCGGTGCGATTGCTGCAGGCGCTGTCGGAATAGCGGCCCGTGCCGTTGCCCACGAACCGGCACTCGGTCACGGTCACCGGCTTTTCGCAGTGCTCGATGTAACGCACGGCATTGCGTGCATTGATGCACTGCTGACGCTGCATCTCGTCGCCCGGCAGATTGGCCTCCGGATTGGCGGGATCGCCACGGCCCCGACCGGCACAGTGCTGGGCGTCGTTGAGCTGGGTCAGCATCTTGCTCAGGATCGAATCGTTGCCGGTGAACCAGGTATCGATGTTGTTGCGGAACTGGGTGATCTCCTTGTCCAGTTCCTGATCCCGCTTGTTCAGGTCGATCCATTCCTCGGTCTTGCGGCGGCGCGCGACGGCGTCGGCGGTGGCGACGTCCCAGTCGAAGTGGTACGTGGTTTCCCGCACCCGATCGTGGGTGCCCGCATTGACGACGACCGGATTTCCGTCCGCGTCGTTCGCGGTGCGTGTGCCGACATAGTTGCAGGCGGCGTCGTACAGCCCGCCGCCCTGTCCGGACGACCGACAGACCCAGTGTTCCACCTGCTTGCGATAGCGGGTATTGGAACAGTTCCGCCAGTCGCTGCTGCCACTTCCGAGGCCGCACGTGCGGTACGGGTCGATACGTTGCTGGATCTGCGAGCGGCTCTGCCCGTCGTGACCGAGGCTCTGGATCTCCACGAGGTCGTAGACCGGCATGCCGTTGCCATCGCGCAGCGGTTCGCCCTGGGCGTTCGTGCTGGCGCGCGAAGCGACCCCCCACGGGGCCAGCCGCCAGCGCTCGAGCATGTCCACCTGGAACTGCAGGGTCTGCCATTGCGCGCGCGCGAGCTCGGTCTGCCGGTCGAGACCGATGCGCGGCACGACGGTTTCGGATTCGATCTCGTAGAGCGGATTGCCGCGATCGTCGTACATCGGGCTGCCATCGGCGTTTCTGCGCTGGATGGGGTTGCCGTCGCCATCGCGTCGGTAGACCACCTCGCGTTGCGTGCTGTCGTCGCAGTTCCGCGCGTAGAGGGTGCACTCCAGCTCCCTGCGCGCCTCGTCTAGATCCTGCGGCACCTTGCCCGTCTGCGATTTGCGCGCGAGGTCGCGCGCCTTGATCGAGGCATCGAGTGCCAGCGCGACGAACGGAAGCGACGCGGCCTTCGCCGCGAGGGTGACGCCCTTGGTGCCAAGGCCGACGATCGAGGTGACGACAGCCGCGGTCTTGAGCGGCACTTCCCAGCACATGGTGCCGAGCGAGGCGATGCAGGTGGCGATCGAGCGGGTCAGGCTGGTGGCGGACGTCACCAGTGTCGTGATCTGGTCCGACAGACTGACGGCCGTGGTCACCAGCTTGAAGATCAGCGACACCTGGGCGAACGCGGCGCCCTGTACGGCCTTCTCCGTGGCCTCGATGTTGGTCTCCTGCAACAGGGCCAACGCATCGTGGAGGGTGACCGCCGCTGCAAGCACATCCATACCGGCCAGCGACACGTTGTAGGGCGCCGCCGGGGTCGCGGCCGGGTCCAGAAAGGGAATTCCGGAGAAGGGCGCGTAGGCCGGGGCGGCGCCGCCCCGGCCGGTCAACAGGCGACACCCCAGCGTGTGCCCGACACCGGCGAAACTGCGGACGCGGACGCGGTCGTCGTAGCCGGAGTCCCATTCGCGCCAGGGCGCATCCATCCGGTGCGCAGCGCCGGCGTTGCGGTCGTCGAGCCGATCACTGCCGGCATGCGGTCCGGCCGCTGCGATGCCATAGGCGACGTTGCGCAGCGCGCTGTCCTGCGCTTCGACATGGGCTCGATCTGTATCGGTGCCCGCGAGTTCGGCGAGCTCCAGCGTGCGACACAGGTCGAGACCGTTGACCGCGGTGAATTCGCGGCTGCTCGCGTCGTCTCCGATGGTCCGCGGCGTCCCGTCGGTCAGTGGAGGGCGGTAGACGTTGCCGGGCCGGGTGAGATCGAGATGCGCGGCTTCGTCGCCGCGGTAGACCATGTAGGCCATCGGCCCGAGGCGCATGCCGTTTCCGGCGGCGCCCAACAACGTACGCGCAGGCAGCCAGCCCTTGGCATGGCCGCTACTGCAGTCCTCGTCGCCGTCCAGGGTGCGGGCCGGACACGGCAGGCGCGCATGAGTCGACGCGAATGCCGCGACGGCCTCGTCGGCCCAGCGCAAGGCCTGTTCCTGGCTGACCGCCTGCGCGGGCGCACGCTTGGCCTGGAGCAGCACCGCGCCTGCGGTCACCGCGCCGCCGACCAGGATCAGCACCAGCAGCGCCTGGACCAGGCCCACGCCTGCTTGCCGGTACGCGCGGCGCCGCGTGGTGACAGCACGCCCGGGAGAGGGTGCAACGGATGCGGGTAGGCGCATTGCATGGCTCCTGTGCCGGTGCGGGGGCGTCACTGGTTCATCCGGATGTAGCCGGCCATCACCGCGACCTGTCCGTCGACGCTGGTGCCACCGCCGTAGGTGTCCAGGTCGTTCAAGGTCCATCTGCCGGCGTCGGGGGCCCCGCTGCCGGCGGCGGCCTGCGTATGCAGTCCCTGCTGGCGCATGCGACCTGCGCGTGCGTTCACACGGCCGTCGATGCGGGTATCGAGCTGGTTGGCCAGTTCCGGGGTCATGCCGGTCAGACGCATGACGTTCCGGCGCCGGTTGACGTACGTCGTGCCCGGTCCAGGTTCCGCCCATTCGCCGACATTGAGGAAGCACACCTCCAGTTGCTGCGGATTGCCCCGGCTGTCCTGGTAGACGTAGCGGGTCTCCTGGCGCTCCGCGCGGCCCTGGGGAAGCGCGATACCGCGTACGAGCATCGCGTCACGAAGCGGGTCGCCGCACAGCAGTTCATCGGCCGCTGCGCCGTTCACCTCGCCCGTGGGATCGCCCATGTCGTCGCCCGGGACCACGCCCACCTGCTGCACGTAGCGGTCGTAGGCGATCATCCAGCCCTGTACGAATTCGCTGCCGATGCGCTCGGCGACGGCACTGCGGTAGACGTCGCGGCCGACCGACACCGCACCGATGATCAACGCGATGACGACCAGCACCACCGACATCTCGATCAGGGTGAAACCGGGCGCGGGCGGGCGCAGGGGCGTGCGTGGCGACATGACGGACCTCAGAACTGCGGCGAGTTGATTGCCTGCTGCACGAGGTCGTAGACCGGAAGCAGAAGGGCGACGATCAGGAACACGAACATGCCGCCGGCCAGCAACACGACGACGGGCTTGATGATCTCGGAGAGGTTTGTGATCAGGCGCTGCAAACGCAGGCTGTACTCGGACGACAGGCGCGAGAACTGCGAGTCGAGCGTGCCGGTGTCTTCGCCGACGGCGACCATGCGCACCATCATCGAAGGAAACCCACCGACCTGACGCATGGCGGCAGAGACCCGGTCGCCGCGTTCGAGCACCTGGCGGATCGCGATGATGCGGTCGCGGTAATACTCGTCCCGCATGGCCCGCTCCATGACCTGCAGGCTGCTGACCATGTCCACGCCGGCCTTGACCAGCAGCGACATGTATTCGGTGAAGAACGCCAGCCCAGAGGAGAACATGATGGTCTTGGCGATGGGCAGTCTGTGCAGCGCGTAATGGACGCCGCGCCGGAACGCCCGGCTGTAACGCCACGTCACCCACAGCACGAAGGCGGCGACGACCATCCCGACCAGGATCAGGCCGATGTGCGCGATCAGCCACTCCGAGCCCTTCATCACGGCCACGGTCAGTGGCGGCAGATCGGCATTCATCTGCTTGAAGAGATCGGCCAGGTTGGGGATCACGTAGTAGATCCAGAAGCCGCCGGCGGCGAAAATCGCCGAGAACACGAACGCCGGATAGATCAGTGCCTGGCGCGTATCGGCGGTCATCTTGGAGACGCGCTCGATATGGTCGGCGGCCTCCTTGAGCATCAGGTCCATGGTGCCGGTCTCGTCGCCGATCATGACCAGGTTGCGGACCGTTTCCGGGAACGCATCGGGGTAGCGCGAGAATGCATCGCTGAGCGAAGCGCCCGCATCGAGCTCCTCCAGCAGGCGGCGCGCGAGTTTGGCGGGATTGGAAGCCCGGCCGCCGCCGACCTCGTTCGCGACCGCGCGCAGCGCTTCCATGATGGGAATGCCGCTGGCGGTCATTACCGCGAGATCGCGCAACATGCCGGCCAGTTCCGCCGGGCGGATGCTGGGCTTGACGAGATGCGAGATCGAACGCTGGGTCTCGGCCAGCCAACCCGGCAGCCGATACAGCGACAGCACGACGGCGTCGAAATTCTTCTCGAGCCACATCCGCGCCGAGGAATCGCGCTCCACGGCCAACTGTGCGACGCCGCTGCGCACACGGCCGCTGGACATCAGCAGGCGGTAGTAATACACGTTCATGGCGACGGCCCCACGCCGACGACGCGCAACACTTCCTCGACCGTGGTCTGGCCGGCGAGGATGCGTGCCTTGGCCACATCCTCGATGCCGCGGAAGCCGGCGTTCATGGCCAGGGTGCGCAGCTGCTCGCGACCGGCATCGTCGGCGATGCCGTTGGCCAGCGCGTCGTCGACGACCATGATGTCGTAGACCGGCAGGCGGCCGTAGTAGCCGCTGTTGCGACACCGACCGCAGCCCGTGCCACGCTTGCCGCACGTGCCCTGGGCCACGCCCAGCCACGCGGTCTCGCTGGGCGACAGCGGCGCATCTTCGGCGCAGAAGGGGCAGTTCTGACGCACCAGGCGTTGGTTCACCACCGCCAGCAGATTGTCGGCGATGACCTGCGCCTCCAGCCCCAGGGGACGCAGGCGCGGCACCACGCCGAAGACCGTGGTGACGTGGAGCGTGGACAGCACCAGGTGTCCGGTTGCCGCTGCCTCGAGCGCGGCCTGGGCGGTTTCGGCATCGCGCATCTCGCCCAGCAGGATGACGTCCGGGTCGTGGCGGAGGAAGTGACGCAGCGCCGAGCCGAACTCGTAACCCGATCGACGATTGACCTCGGTCTGGCCGGCTCCGGGCACGCGGTACTCGATCGGGTCCTCGACTGTCAGCACGTTGCGCTCGATCAACGACTGCATGCGCAGCGCCGCATGCAGTGACGAGCTCTTGCCGGAGCCGGTCGGTCCGGTGATGAGGATCAGGCCGGCGGGCTTGGCGAACAGGCGTTCGAGCGCGGCCACGTCTTCGGGAAAGAAGCCGAGTTCCGCCAGTCCGGCGAGATCGCTGTGTTCGGGCAGCAGGCGCATGACCGTGCGTTCGCCGGCGTCGGTGATGATCGTCGAGACGCGCACGGTCAGCGCCGAATCCAGCACCACGGCGCGGAAGCTGCCGTCCTGGGGGCGCCGCTGCTCGGAGATGTCCATCTCGGCAGTCAGCTTGATGTAGCCGAGCAGGCGACTGAGCGTGGTCGGCATCGCGAACATCGGACGCAGCACGCCATCGACGCGGAACAGCACGTGCAGGCTGTCCTCCGACGGCGAAACATGGATGTCGGTGGTGCGTTCGCGCACCGCGTAGTGCAGCAGGTAGTCGAGCAGCTTCTCCGGGCTGTAGGCGTGGTCCTTGTCCGAAGCCAGCCGCTTGACCTCGCGCTCGAGCAGGCTTTCGACCGGATTCTGTGCGAAGTAGTACGTATGCCGGATCAGTCGCGCGACCTTGCCGTACTCGCCCTGCAGGAAGCGGCAGCGCAGACCGACGCGCTGCAGTACCAGCTGTGACACGGTGGCGGTATCGGCGTCGCCCAGCAGCACCTCCAGTGTGTCGTCGACGCGTCGCAGCGGCAGGAACTGGCGCAGCTGGCACAGTTCGCGGTTGAACATCGCCAGCACCTGTGGCTCGGGCTGCGAGAGCATCTCGGTCTGCACGTACTCGACGCCGTTGAGCTCGGCGAGCGTGCGCACGATGTCGGATTCGTTCGCCAGTCCATGCCGGATCAACGTGCGGCCGAGACGCTGTTGTTCGACCTCGTTCTTCTGGATCGCGTATTCGAACTGGACCGCATCGATCAGTCCACGTTCGAGCAGGGTTTCGCCCAGGCGGGTGCTTTCCTTCGAGGCGGCAGCCTGCGGGGCGTGGGGCGGTGCGATTCGGGCGTCAACCGTGGCCATCGTGCGGCGGTTCCGTGGTGGGTGCGGCGGCGTCGGTCGCCAGCAGGATGTCGATCAGCAGGAGCGTGGACGCATCGGGAAGCCCGCTGCCGGGCAGCCCATGGCGCTGTTGCAGCGCGGCGATCGCCTCGCGCATGCGCGGGCCGTACACGCCGTCGATATCACCGTGATACAGACCGCGCGCGCCGAGCAGGGCCTGCACCATGCGCACTCGTTCACGCGCCTCGCCGCCGGCGAGAAAATCCTCGGGGCGCAGCCCGGTCGGCCAGGCTGCGAGCCAGCCGTCGCCCTGCGCACGCAGGCAGAGGTCATCGCGTGCGGGCATGTGCGCGGGCCAGCCGCCGGTCACCACGTGGACCTGCGCGCCGCGTCCCTCGATCGCCTCCAGGCAGGCGTCCCAGCCGTCGTCGACCGGTTGCACGGCGGCGGAAACCGCCGTGATCGGCGCAGCGACGGTTGCAAGGCCTGCGCCGTCGTCGGCGTGGCTGTGCGGACTGCCCAGGAGCAGCGACAGCGATGCGACGGCGAAAGCGCCGCCGATGCAGGCGGCCAGCGCCAGCGGCTTGCGTGTGCGCCGTCGCGCCGGCAAGGCGCCGGCTTCGGAAGCCGCGGTGCGCACCAACGCCGCATCGACGACGCGCTGCGCAGGGACGCGGCCGTAGAGGCCGTACAGGCACCGGTCCATCAGCAGGTGGATACGTCGCGGGTTGCCGCCGCTTGCGCGGTACAGCGCGCTCACGGCGTCCTCCTGCAGGCGGATGCCGGGTTCAGGGTTGCCCGCCGCGGCGAGACGGAAGCCGACGTAGTCACGCAGGTCGCCAGGCGACATCGTTTCCAACCTGACGTGCTTGCAGATCCGGCTGGTCAGCTGGCGGATGCGCGGCTGATCGAGGTTGTCGCGCAACTCGGGCTGACCGGAGAGGACGATCTGGAGCAGCTTCTCCTGCCCGGTTTCCAGGTTCGTGAGCAGGCGAAGCAGTTCCAGGCTTTCCAGGGTGAGGTTCTGCGCATCGTCGATCACGAGCACGCAGGTGGCCTGTTCCTGCCAGCGGCGCACGAGGAACCGGTTGAGTGTTTCGATGTCGCGTGCCGGATTGCCGCGCGGACGCAGACCGAAGTCCCGCAGCACCGCAGCCAGAAGATCATCGGCCTGCAGAAACGTGTTGAACACCATCGACGTCGACACGCCCTCACCATCGAGTTCGTGCAGCAGACGACGCAGGAAAGTGCTTTTCCCGGTGCCCACTTCGCCGGTCAACAGCACGAAGCCCGCCCGCGTGCGCAGGCAGTGCGCGGCCTCCGTCAGTTCGCCGTCCAGAACCGGAGTGCGGAACCAGGCGCTGGCGTCGGGCGTGGGCGGAAAGGGTGCATGTGTCAGGTCCAGCGCCTGCAGATGGCGGACGAGGGCAGGGTTCATCGCAGCGCGTCCACTTGGGCGAGCGCCCGGGCGACCAGCGCCGATCGCGCATGCTGGCCACCAAGCCGCTTCAGTCGCTGCCGGGCGTCGTCGACATCTCCGCGTCCCGCATCGAGCAAGGCCACGTTGACGCCGGCGACCTCGTCGTCGGGAACGCGCTCGATGATCTGCCGGTACAGACGCTCGGCCGCGTCCATCGCACCGCCGTCGTGGGCGATCCAGGCCTGCATGCGCAGCAAGGTCAGACTCTGCGAGGGCAGAAGAGCCTCGAGGGATGCGAGCGCGCGGTCGGCCCCGGCGCGGTCGCCTGCGGCGACGGCCGCGCCGATCGCGTCGATCGCCCGCTGGATCGCGACCTCGTCGCTGCCCGGCGCGGCGTTGCCCCCGGCGGGCGCGGCGGAGCGCTGCTCGACCTTGATCCTGACCGGCTCGGGTGCGGGCATCGCGGCCGCGACGGCATGTGCGGCCGGTGCGATATCGACGGCGGCAGGTGCGGGGGCGGGGGCCGTACCGGCGTCCGCGAACGCGGTCACCGGCGTGGCCACGACATCGACCGGCGCAGTCACCGCATCGGCCTCCGGCGGCGACACGTGCGCGGCGTCCAGCGCTGCCGGGGCGGACGCCGACGAGACTCCGGGCGACGCGCTGCCGGCCGCCGCGCGCGGCACCGCGGGCGGGGCGGTGTCGACCGTCCGGGTCAGGTCCACGATCGGCAAGGGCCTCTCCGCAGCCGCCGGCACGGCGATCGTGGTGGCGGCTGCGTGCACGACGCCCTGGCTACCGTGCTGACCGCCGAGGAAATACGCCGGCGCGGCCAGCAGTGCGCCCGCCATCAACACGACGGTGCCGCGACCATGCGGCCGTGCGCGATGCCACCAGGCCGGCCACGCCGTCGCCGCGCGTGGGTGTACGGCCGCAGCGGCTCCGGACTGTTGACGCAACGCGTCGTAGACCAGGCTCATACCAGCGTGACCCGGAGCACCAGCACCAGTTCGCGGGTGTTCTGCTGCGTGGAACGCGCGCCGAACAGCTTGCCCAGCACCGGCACGTCCGACAGCGCCGGAATGCCGCTGTCGTCGAGACTGGACGTCTGGTCGATCAGGCCGCCCAGCAGCACGGTGTCCCCGTCGCGCAGATTGAGGGTGGTGGTGATGCCTTTGACATTGATGACCGGCAACGTCACCGCGTTGCCGTTGGGAAACTCGCGCAGCGCCAGGCTGCCCGGCACGACCTCGGTCTGCATCGGATGCACGAGCAGTTCCACGGTGCCGTTTTCGTGGATCACCGGCGCAACGCCGATCACGACGCCGGAGAACAGCGAGTCGGTCTGGATGTCGGACGAGGTGTTGAAGCCGCCGCCACCGGCATTGGAGAAGCTGGTCGTCGACTTGGTGACGTAGCGGATGTTGGAGCCGACGCTCAGATACGCCGGGCTGCCGTTGCGGACGCGGACGCTCGGGTTCGACAGCACCTTCACGTTGCCGAAGCCGCGCAGCGCTTGCAGCGCGGCGGAGAAGGTATCGGTGAGGTAGCTCACCCCGAGGCCCCGCCCGATCGCCGAACCCAGGCTCTGGTTCGGAAATACGATATTGCGGGCCTGATCGCCGTAGCGACCGAAGCGCTGATACGGCAGCAGGTTGGGATCGGCCGGAATACCGAGATCCGGATTGCCCGGCGTGCCGGGCGCGGGGACGATCGTGGCCGGGCTGTCGCCGTAGAGGCCGGCAACACGGTTGCGCAGCAGGTTCCAGTCCACGCCGTACTGGAAGTTGTCGCTGAGCGAGACGTCGAGGATCTGCGCTTCCACCAGCACCTGCCGGCGCATCTTGCCGATGGTGTGTTCGACCAGTTCCTCCACCGCGCGGATCTGCGATGGCCGTGCGCGGACGAACAGCGTGCCCGAACCGGCATCGAGGCTGTAGCGCGCGGTTTCGGGCGGCAGGGGTGCGTCGGGGTCGCGCGTCCCGCCCGTTGCCGACGGCCCGGTGCCGAGGATCACTTTCAATGCGGCGTCGAGCTGGGCGTAGGGATCATTGCCCTTGCCGACACTGCCGCTCATGGTCAGGTTGCCGCGCAACGACTGGCCGCCCCCACCTTCGCCCTGCATGCCCGCACCGAAGACATCGCCGCCGGTGGACAGATCGATGGAGGTCGTGGAGTTCAGCAGGTCCACGTTGAGGATGCGGTCGCGCATCTGTCCGACCACGAGCGCGCCACCGCGGGTCTCGCCGTGCAGATCGAACGCATCGAGGATGTGGTTGTAGACCTCGCGCGCGCTGACGTTGCGCAGATGCAGGCTGGTGCGCTGGCGCTGTTCGAGCACCTGGGGATCGACGATCAGATTCATGTTGAGTTCGTCGGCCAGCGCCCAGAGCAGCTGGCCCACATCGGCGTTGAACATGCTGATGCTGACGACGCTGTTCTCCAGCGGGTCGTATGCCGGCGCGACCGGCGGTGCGGGCGCGGCGGCACGTTCGACCGAACGTTCGATCTGCTGGCGCAGCAGTTCTTGGTGATCGGCCAGGCGCCGCGATTCCTCCACGGTCGAGGCGTTGGCCCGCTCGAGGGCTTTGTACTCCACGGGCGGCACGCTGGAGACGCTGCGCGGCGGCATGCCGGCGCAGCCGGCCAGCAGCGCGAGGCCGATCGCCCCTGCGAGCACGCGCGCGTCGGGACGCAGCGGATGCCGGCGAGGCTGGGTGGCGGTGTGATTCATGTCGTGGCCTCGAAAGGAGAGTCGGGTGGTGTGCGGATCAGCGGCGGGTCGTCATCAGCCAGCCCAGAAGGGCGGCCTGGCTTTCGGCCACGACGACGTCGTCGTAGGCCATGTCGGCGGCGCGGTCGGGTGCGGACACGCAGGTCGTGCTGCCGGTGGCGAATCCGTGGTGGGTGTCGCCGTCGAAGTTCGTGCCCGTGCCATCGCGGTCGGTGGCCGGCACCACCACTACGAAGGCGGGATTGACCAGCGGCGCGATCGGGCTCGCCATGCAGGTGTGGCTGCCGGTGTACGCCACGTAATAGGGCTGCACCGGCGAGGACGCCGCGACGGTGGCGGCAGTGAGCGCGGTGATGAAGCCGGCCATGCCTTCGAAATCGTGTTCTTCGGCCCCTGCGGCTTGCGGTGCGACCAGGTCCGCGCCTACTGCGCTGCGATAGACGCCGTAGCGCAGTCGCTCGGCCCGCGTGGGGACATCGAGGCCCAGGCTTTCATAGGGCAGCCAGCCGATACGGACATCGGCGTTGCAGCTCCCGCCGCCGGCTTCGCGCCCGCTGTCGCCGTGGGCCGAGGTGTCCGGGCAGGGCAGGCGCTTGTTGCGCAGCGCGAAGGCGCGCAGCGCCTGGCGGGCGGTTTCGGCCTGGGCGCGTGCGGCGCTCTGCTCGCGGGCCTGGTGGATCCCCCCGAATGCCGATGTCATGGCGACCGCCATCACGCCCAGCACCGCGAGAACCACGGACAGCTCGACAAGCGTGAAGCCGCCAGCGGCGATGCGGACCGAAGACGGGCGACGAGGTCGACGCATGTCACTGCGCTCCCACCGCGCGCGCCGCGGGCCCGGCGGGGCCGGACACGTCGTAGCGGACCTGACCCTGCAGCTGCTGCAGTTCGGCGACGATCTCGGCCTGGCGCTGTTCGGTCCGCGGCGATGCAGGCTGCTGGGTCGACTCGGCCAGTTCCTGGGCCAGTTCCTGGGCGCGCCGGGCGATGCGCAGGTTGTCGCGCAGTGCACCCAGACTGACATCCGCCGGTGCCTGGCCGGTCCGCTCCAATGCATCGAGTTCGCCCAGCAGCCGGTCAATGCCCTCGATGTTGTTTCGCGATTGCACGCGCAACTCGGCAACCGCGCGTCCCGCCTCCGCCTCCGTCATCGCAGGCGCGTCCGGCTCGGCCGCGGAGCGGGTGGCGAGGGCGCCGGCGGCTGTGGACGACAGATCGCGCTCCCACGGCGCGGTCTCCCTCTCGGAGCCGGCATCCACGGCGGCAGCCTGTTCGGCGACCGGCCCCGGTGCCTCGCCGCCCCCTGCGGCAGGCACGCCGGGGCCGGTGCCGAGCCAGCGCACGGCCAGGACGATCGCCAGACCGACACCGATGGCGGCTGCCGCCATCGCGATGCTTCGGGTGCGCGTGTTCATCGCGCATTGCTCCGGGCCGCCTGCTGCAGCAACGCTGACGGCACGCGCAGGTCGGTGCGCTCGCCGTCCGCGCGCTCGATGCGCACGGCGCCCTGGCCGATCGCGCGCACCCGGGAGCCGTCGGCGAGCAGCGAGCCGGCGCGCACCAGTTCGCCGTTGACGATCGCGCTGCGCCGGCCATTGGTCTCGAGCACCATCGCGACGTTGTGCTGCACGGGACCGGCATCGACCCTGGCCTCGCCGCCGATGCCGGACGAGGCTTCGACGACGCGCGGCAGCGGCTGCAACGCGACCAGCTGGCGGCCGTCCTCGCGGTAGCTGGCCTGGCCGAGCGCCGCGATGTGCGCCTGCGCCCTGCGGTTGCGTTCGATCGCGGCGCGCAGCTCGCCCATGGCGGCGGTGTCGTCGGCGTCATTACCAAGGTGCAGCACGGCCGGCTTGACGATGACCATCGTCGCCAGCCAACCGGTGACCAGCAGCCAGATCGCCAGCGCCAGTGCCGCAGTGAATTTCATCTTCATGAGCGTGTGTCCTGCGGCTGCTCGGTCGGGCGGGTCAGCAGGTAGGAAAAGCTGCCGCCGCTGCCTCGGTTGCCGTTACCGCCGCCGCCCAGGGGATCGACGGGCTGCGGGTCGTAACCGGCCATGCGCAACCGGGCCACGAAATTGGCCAGCTGCATGCCGGGTGTGCCGCGTCCGGGGTCCACGACGCCGTCCACGCGCAGGGTGTGGACATCTGCCGTCGCGGCCGACGTGTCGGTGTTCCTCGACTGCCGGCGATTGCCGCGGGCGGGCGCCGCGGGCTTGGCCTCGTCGATCCGCAGGCGCAGGATGCGCACCTCGCCAGCGGCGGCATCGCGCACGCGGGCCAGGCTGTCGGCCGGGTCGGCCCCGGCCTGGATACGCGCGGCGCGCTCGACGAAGGCCAGTGCGGCGGTGTGCCCGTCGGGCAGACGCTCCTTCTCGCGCATCGCCTCGATACGCGATTCGATCTGCGATACCTCCGCATTCAACTGGTCCGCACGCGCCTCGGCTTCACTGGCGCTCAGCGCCCAGCGCGCGCCCAGGGTGCCGAGCACCAGCGCGAACACCAGCGAGGCGGCGCTCGCGTAGGGCAGCACGCGTTCTGCCAGGTAGGCAGCGCGCGTCGCGGCCGGATTGACCGCGATCGATGGCCCGCACGCCGACGCCATCCAGGCGGCACCACTGCGGTACTCGCGACCCTGGGCGTCGAGCACGCGCCGCAGCGGCACGGTGGTGACCTGCAGGCCGCTGCGCGCAGAGAACACCTCACGCAGCATGTCGTCCGTCCAAGGGGCGTCGTCGTCGGGGCGGGCGACCAGCACCGGGCACCACTGCAGGGTCAGCGGATGCATGGTGTCCTCGAGCGCGGCCAGATCTTCGGCGAGCTGGTCGGCCATCGCGCCAGCGGCCATCGCGAGATCCTGGGGGTCGTCGCTGTAGGCCAGGGTGGTGCGGTAAAGCATGTCGTGCCCGTGCAGCGCGAGCACGCTGAGCTGGCGGCCCGCCTGCAGCACTACGCCGTGGCCAGATGTCACCGCCTTCCACAGCAGCGAGGTCGACGGGATGAGCAGGCAGTGGTCCGGTTGGGCCTCGGCCCAGGCGTAGGTCTGCTGCCACAGATCCAGCGGAACCGCGGTGAACAGCGTCTGGTAACCGGCACCGATGCTGCGCGTCTTGTGGATCAGAATCTTGGCGTCGGTATCGATCATGCCGTCCGAGCGCAACCGCTTTTCGATCAAGGCGACGGCATGTGCCGGACTGCCCTCGAGCGAGACCACGCTGCTGACCGCGCCTTCGAAATCGGAGACCACGGTGGCGGCGCGGTCGAATTTCGGGCGCGCGTCCGAATGCACCACGTGCTGACCATCGAAGCTCAACCACCGGCCCTGCTGATGAACGACGAAAAGCGGAGTCATGGGGTGGCCACCGGGAGGATGTAGTCGGAGACGGCGCGGCCGCCGGTGCGGAACAGCAGGTTGCCGCGCAGGGTCAGCAGCAGCGGCGCGGGCTGTCGATCGCTCGTGACCGGCGGGTCGAACAGGCCTTCGTCGGGCCGGGTCACCGACAGCTCGAACGCGTCCGCGCCGAACAGGTGCCCCGGCGATCGCGCCACCGAGTCGAGCATCGGCAGCGTTTCCTCGCGGCTGAGCTGGCTCTGCCGCAGGTTGATCAGACGTTCGCCCCAGAACTCCGGTGACAGCCCCTGCGCACGTGCCGCTTCCAGCATCCGCAGCGATGACTCGGCGTAATCCACCCGCATTCGTGCCTCCTGCTCGCGGACCCGGGCCTCGGACAGCAGCTGATTGCTGCCGCCCAGGCGCTGATAGGCCTCGGCGAGGTTGGAGCGCGCATTGACGAACCACGCGGCGGCGACGATCAGGGCCAGCAGGGTCGTTCCGAACAGCAGCAGCGAGGCGCGCCGCGACTGCCGCAGTTGCATGAGGAAGGGCGAGGCGGCCATGACACTTACTGGTTCATCTTGAGGTGCGCGACGACGGTCATCACCTGTTCGGTGTCCGTGTTGTCACCGAGGTCGTTGCTGGTCGCACCCTGGGCCTGCGTGTTGTTGCCGAGCCATTCGACGCCGGGGCTGTTGGCGTCCGTGCCGGTGGCGCGGGTGATGCCTTCCTGGCGGAACGCGCCGTTCTGGGCGTCCGGCTTGCCGTCGATCATCTGGTCGAGCGCGCGTGCGAGGTCCGGGGTCAGGCCGGACACCACCATGACGTTGCCCGAGCCGGACGCGGTGCCAGGCGGGTTCCACTGGAAGCAGATCTGGATTTCCTGCGGGTTGCCGTTGGTGTCGAGATAGACGTACCGGTCTTCCATGCCGTCGCCGCGGCCCGGCGGCAGCGTGATGCCGCCTCGGCGCATCAGGTCACGCAGATTGAAGTCGTCCCCGGACTGGAACCCGCGCGCCATGTTCGGGCCGGCGTTGGCGCGGCAGATGGCATCAGGCGGCGTTGCGCCCGACATCTCGCCGCCGGAGAGGAAGTCGCCGTCGCCGTCGTAGTTGAAGCCGTTGACCATCAATCGCGGCGCGCTCTGGTCGTCGCCGATCGGCGCGCCGAGGCGCTGGTGATAGTTGTTGTAGGACACCACCCACTGATCGACGAACTTCTGCTTGATGCGGGTGTATTCGGCGTTGCGCTGGACGTCGCGGCCGATCATCACCGCGCCCAGGATGACGCCGATGATGACCAGGACCACGGCCATTTCGACCAGCGTGAAACCGCCCTGCCGGCGGCCGGTGTGTCGTGCTTGCATGTTGGATCCCCTGAGATGGCGGGATCGCGCCGGACGGCCCGGGCGATCGCGGAACCGACACTAGGGGGGCGTCGTGCGTACTGCGTCAGCGCAGCGTAAGAACACCGTCAGATGCCGGGAAAATTCACCGGAGACGGAATTGCGGGGGCGCTCAGGGTGTCGGCAGACCCGTCAAGCGTCGGTGAAGGTCGCGGGTCTCCGCGCTGGGCGCGCAGTCGAGATGCCGGCGCAACGCGCGCTCGAGATCGGTGTAGACCTGCATGGCCTCGTGGCGCGAGCCTTCTTCGGCCAGCAGCACCATCAGCGCGCGATGGTGGGCCTCGTTCCAGCCGTCGGCCTTGACGATCCGCCAGCCGAGGTCGATTGCGTCGCCGTGACGGCCGTCCGCGCGGAGGCGGTCGCGCAGACGGCACATCAGCCGCAGTTCGCGGCGCTGGTAATGCTGACGAGTGAATGCCAGCCAGTCCTCGAAGTCGCTGCCGTCGGTCACGGTGACGCCTTCGAGGAACAGGCCGCGATGGTGCCAGCCCGGGCCTTGGACCAGAACGTCGATCAGGTCGCCTTCCTCCACGATCAAGGGATCGAGCAGATCGATGTCGAACACCTGGTCGCATGGATCGGACGGCACGAGTCCGATCGTGTTCTTCTCCGCGCGCAAGAGGTGCGACAGTCCCAGTTCGGTGAATGCGCGCTGCAAGGCGCTGAGCACCTGACGGAGATTGGTCCGCGACGCGGCTCCGTCGAGATTGGGCCACAGCAAGCCGGCCAGTTGTTCGCGAGAATGGCGGCGGCCGCGCTCCACCGCGAGGTAGCCGAGCAGCGCCCAGCCCTTGCGGTATGGCAGCTGGACATCGATCCCGGTCGATGCGGAGGGCAGGCTGGCGATGCCGAGCAGGCGCAGACGCGGAATCGTCGCGTGCCCGGTGCGGGGGTGGGTCATCGGCGGTCGTACTGGTGTGGAGACGCGTTCGCAACGGGTCGTGCGCGAGCCGGCACGTTGCGAGCCCGGAGTTCGCCCACGGTGCCCCGGGCGAAGCGGTCACCCTACGGCATATCCCCCGGGGCAGACAATGAACACGCGACGCCCGGCCCGGGACGGTGGTTAGAATTCGCCCCGGGGATGTCGGGGGACAGCGCGATGACGGGGAACGGAGAGGACGACGGGCAGGATGCGACCACCGGTCTGCCCTGTGCATCGTTACGGGACGAATCGGGCGGAATGGTGGGCGAGCGGATCGGACCGTATCGCCTGATCTCGATGCTGGGCCGCGGAGGCATGGGCGAGGTCTACGTGGCCGAGCAGGCTGTGCCCGTCCGGCGCTCGGTCGCGTTGAAACTGCTGCGCACACGTCGGCTCGACGTCCGCAGCCTGTCGCACTTCGAAATCGAGCGGCAACTGCTCGCGCAGATGCGCCATCCGGCGATTGCGCAGATCTTCGACGCCGGAACCACCGCGGACGGCCGGCCGTATTCGGCGATGGAGCTGATCGAAGGACCGCCCATCACCGCCTACTGCGCCCAGGAGCAGCTGCCATTGCGTGCGCGGCTGCGGCTGTTCTCACGGGTCTGCGAAGGGGTGCAACACGCGCACCAGAAGGGCGTGGCGCACCGCGATCTCAAGCCGAGCAACATCCTCGTTGCGAAGGTCGACGAACGTGCGCTTCCCAAGATCATCGACTTCGGTATCGCATCGATGATGTCCGGCGGCAGTTCCGACGCCACCGGGGTGATGGGAACTCCGGCCTACATGAGTCCCGAGCAGGCCGAGACGCCCCACGATATCGACACCCGTAGCGATATCTATTCGCTCGGTGTTCTGCTCCACGAGTTGCTGTGCGGACACCGGCCCGAGCGCGCGGCGCGGCATGCATACCGCCCGTCGGCGACATTCGCCGCGCTGCCGCCCCTCGAGCAGAAACGCATCGCGGACGAACTCGGTCTCGATCCGCGCGTGCTGCTGCGCCTGCTGACGCGCGAACTCGATTGGGTCGTGGCCAAAGCGACTGCGCCCGACCGCAGTCTCCGCTACGCCTCGGCGACCGAGCTTGCAGCGGACCTGCTGCGGTTTCTCGATGGACAGCCGCTGGTCGCCGTGCCGCCCAGCCGGATGTATCGCCTGGGGAAATTCGCGCGTCGCCAGCGGGCGGGGATCACTGCCGCTGCCGTCGTTCTGCTGGCGTTGTTGGGGGGGCTGGGCATGTCTCTCTACGGGCTCGAACGTGCGCGTGCGCAGCAGGCACTGGCCGAGGAGCGCGCGAAGCAGCTGGAATCGGTCTCGCGCTTCCAGCAGTCCATGCTCGAAGACATCGATATCGAGTCGATGGGGGTGGCGCTATCGGGCGCGGTACGCGACCAATTGCAGCGCGCCGTGCCCGATGATCCGCAGGCATTCGACCGGATGCTGGCGCTCCTGGGCCCTGCCGATCTGGCCCGGGGCATGATCGACACGAGCCTGTTGCAGCGCGCCGACACATCGATCGCGCGCGATTTCGCGGATCAACCGCTGCTCGCCGCCGACCTGCGCGAGTCGGTCGCCCGGGTGCGCAAGGCGCTCGCGCTCCATGCCGCCGCAGCAGACGGCTACGCCGCGGTGGCCGATGCACGCGCGTCTGTACTGGGCGACCGGGCGCCGGCCACCCTGCGTGCACGCGTGCAGCGGATTTCCGAACTGCTGCTGGCCGGACGCAACCATCTACCCCAGACGCTGGCGCTGCAGGACCAGCTGCGCCAGGACATCGTGACCCTGGACGACCGCGATCCGCTGCGAGTGAGGTTCGAATTCGACGAAGCCGTTGCGCGAACCGTCGACGATCCGCGTGCCCATCGGGCAAAACTCGAGACCCTGTTGCAGCACAGCCGTGAACGCGTCGGCGAAGATGCCGAAGTCACGCTGGAAATCGCGAACAGCCTGGCCATCGTGCTGGTGCGCATCGGTGAGCGGCCTGCGGCGATCGCACTTCTGGAAGAACTGCTTCCCTTGCACGTGCGTGTGTTCGGCGCGCTTCATCCGGACACCCGGGCCGTCAAGCAGAATCTGGCCATCGCACGTGTGCAGTCGGGTGATCACGATGGTGCGATCGCCCTGCAGCGCGGAATCGTCGACGACGACGCACGCCGGCTCGGCAGCGAACATCCCCTCGCGCTGGCGGCGCGTGGCAACCTCGCCAACATGCTCGATGCAGCCGGGCAGAGCGAGGAAGCGTTGAAGCTGGCCAGCGGAGTGCTCGAAGCCAACATGCGTGTGCTGGGGCCGAGCCACGGCCAGACCCTCCGCAGCCGGCTCAACAACGCCTCGTTTCTGGCGAAGATGGGGCGGTTCGACGATGCCCTGCGGTTCCAGTCCGAGGTGATCGACGTGCGTACCCGGGTCTTGGGACCCGGACATCCCGATACCTTGTCGATACGCAGCAACAATGCCGCCACCCTGCATCAGGCAGGCCGTTCCGCCGAGGCGCTGGCGCTGCTCGAGCGTCTGCTACCCGAAGCGGAACGTGTGCTCGGTCCGGGGCACCCGACGGCGCAGGATGCGATGGATATCCGCGGAATGATCGCGCGCGAGACGGGGAACCGGGCATTGGAGATCGCCTCGCTGGAGACCCTTCTGCAGTGGCGCCTCGGCGCCCAGGGCGCGCAGGACTGGAAGACCGTGGAGACGGCCTGGCGGTTGTCCGAGGCGATGGATGCCATCGACCGCGGCGGAGACGCACAGGACGTCCGCGATCGGTATGTGGCGCCACTGCTGCATACGCCGCCCCAGGACCGGTCGCCCGCGCAGAAGCGGCTGGCCGATGCCATCCAGGGGGCCCGCAAGCCGGCCTGAGCGCGGCGCGATCACTGCATCACACCGCAATGCCACCGCGTCTCGTCGTGCTGCCCGGCCGGTAGTCGCGAACCGTGACCGTGTTGATTGCGGACGCTCGCGCACTGACTACCATGGCCGGGCGCCGTGTCTGGGGAGGCCGTCGTCGACGGTCGGAGGCGCGGTATCAGCAGCCGGAGAGCGTGTATGGTCCGCAAGGGACTGCAATGGGTGTGCGTGTGTGTACTGGCCTTCGTCGCATCAGGCGTCCAGGCGCAGGTGGATCTGGCGCCGTTCGTCCAGGACGACGGCGTTCGCGACATCAAGATTTCGCCGACCGGGGAGTTCTATGCGGCGACGTTGCCGCTGGGCGAGCGATCGGCGGTCGCGGTCATGCGCCGCTCCGACCAGACGATCGTCGGCAGCCACCAACTGCCGCGCAATACGCACATCGCCGATTTCTGGTGGGTGGGTGACCAGCGCCTGATGTTCGGCCTCGCCGAGCGTTTCGGCGCGCGTGACTTCCCCTTGCCGACCGGCGAGCTGTTCGCGATGAACGTCGATGGCAGCCGGCCGCAGCTGCTGGTCGGCTATCGCGTGCGCGAGAGCAGCGTGGGGACCAATATCCGTTCGTCGGCGAAGGAGGAGTTCGTCCACGCCTGGCCGATCGATCTGCTGCCGGACGATCCCCGCCACGTGCTGGTCGCCGTGTCGCCGTTCTCGAAGGATCCGCTCACCCGCGTCGACCGCATGGACGTGCAGACCGGTCGCCGCACGACGATCGCGACCGCGCCGGTCTACCGCGGGCAGTTCCTCGCCGACCACACCGGCGAGATCCGTTTCGCGGTCGGCGCCCGAGGCGACAACATCAGCCGCCTCTACTACCGCGAGCGGCGCGGCGCCGACTGGCAGCTGATCAACGACGAGCGCGAGAGCGGTCGTGTCGAGGTGCCGATCGGATTCTCGGAAGACGATACGGTTGCTTACCTGCAGGTGTCACAGCCGCGTGGACCGGATGCCGTGATCGCCTGGACGATCGCCAGCGGCGAGCGTCGCGAGCTGGCGCGCGATGCGGCCGTGGATCCCGAACTGATCATGCGTCCGGGGACGGTCGCGGCGATCGGCGTGCGGTATCTGGGTGCGCCGCCGCGTACCGCCTTCTTCGACGAGACGGGCGATGATGCGAGGCGCATGCGCATGCTGGAAAACGCCTTTCCCGGGCACGTCGTCCGGGTCGCATCGGCCACGCGTGACGCGGGTACCCAGATGCTGCTGGTCACCAGCGACACCGATCCCGGCAGTTTCTACACCTTCGACGTCGCCGCCCGTCAGGCGGACTTCGTGCTGCCGCGCCGGGCGCGGATCGATCCCGCGCGGATGGCGACGATGCAAGCGGTCTCGCTGCAGGCGCGCGACGGCCTGCCGCTGCACGGCTATCTCACCCGTCCCGCCGCCGCGGGGAATGCGCCGCTGCCGCTGGTGGTGATGCCGCACGGCGGTCCGTTCGGCATCTTCGATGACTGGGCGTTCGATTCCGACGCCCAGGTGCTGGCCCAGGCGGGCTATGCGGTGCTGCAGGTGAACTTCCGTGGCTCCGGCAACTACGGGCGCGCGTTCCGCCAAGCCGGTGCGCGTCAGTGGGGCGGCACGATGCAGGACGACCTGACCGACGCCACGCGCTGGGCCGTCGCCCAGGGCCACGCCGACGCGCAGCGGATCTGCATCTACGGCGCCAGCTACGGCGGCTACGCTGCCTTGATGGGCGTCGCCCGGGAGCCGGATCTGTATCGCTGCGCCGTGGGCTATGTCGGCGTCTACGACCTGCCGCTGATGCGCACCCAGGACCGGCGGGGTGGGACGTCTGCGCGCACCTGGCTCGACGAATGGGTCGGCACCGATACCGCCCAGCTCTCGGCCCGTTCGCCGACGCGTCTGGCCGACCGCATCCAGGCGCCGGTGCTGCTGGTGGCGGGTGGCGAGGACGAGATCGCGCCGGTCGAACACACCCGGCGGATGGAGCGCGCACTGCGCGCGGCCGGCGTCCCGGTGGACACCCTCTACGTCGCCAACGAGGGCCACGGCTTCTACAAGCCGGAAAACCGCCGCGCGTTCTATACGCGGTTGCTGGCGTTTCTGGCCGGACATCTGGGCGGCGACACCGCCCTGGAGTGAGCCACGCGCGTGGCCGCGCACCCGGCGTGCCGTGTACGGGCGCGCCGGTGCGCGCGCCTTGAACGCGTGCGCGCCCCGGCCGCTTTGCCTGCATCGCGGCCCCGGCCTACCATTCGGGCTCTTTGTCCGGAGTCCGCGCCATGTCCCTGCGTCTCGCCGTGTTGCCCCTGTGCCTGCTCGCCGCGCTGCCCCTGGCCGCGCAGACCCGGGGACTGGACGTCCGCGACCTCGTCTCGATCGACCGCGTGTCCTCGCCGGTGCTGTCGGACGATGGTCGCCAGCTGGTGTTCGCCCAGCGCAGCGCCGAGGCCGACGGCAGCAAGGCCGAGACCGCGATCTACACGCGCAATCTGGTCACGCGTGACATGGCGCCGCCGCGCCGGGTCACGCCGGCAGGCTGGAACGTCAACTCGCCGTCGCTGTCGCCCGACGGCCAGACCCTGTATTTCCTCAGCGCCAAGAACGGCAGCTCGCAGCTCTATTCGATGCCGCTCGCCGGGGGCACGCCGCGTCAGCTCACCGATGTCGCCGTCGACGTCGGCAGCTACCGGCTCTCGCCCGACGGCACGCGCGTGGCGCTGAGCGCCGACACCTTCGCCGACTGCGGCGCGGACCTCGCCTGCACGCGGACGCGCCTGGCCGAGCGCAAGGACGCACCGGCCTCGGGCGTGGTCTACGACCAGCTGTTCGTGCGTCACTGGGACACCTGGCGCGACGGCACCCGCAGCCGCCTGTTCGTCGCCGACCTGCCGGCCGCGCGCGCAGCCGCGGTCAGGACCGTGCGCGCGCTGGGCCATGCGCTGGATGGCGACATTCCGTCCAAGCCCTTCGGCGGCGCCGACGACTACACCTGGGCGCCGGACGGCCGCTCGCTGGTGGCCACCGTGCGCATCGCCGGGCGCACCGAGCCGTGGTCGACCAACTTCGATCTCTACCGCATCGACGCCGTCGGCGACACCGCGCCGGTGAACCTCACCGAGGCCAACCCCGCCACCGACACCGGCCCGGTGTTCAGTGCGGACGGCGGCACGCTGTTCTATCGCGCGATGAAGCGCGCGGGCTTCGAGGCCGACCGCTATGCGCTCATGGCGCTGGATCTGGCCAGCGGCCAGGCGCGCGAGATCGCCCCGCGCTGGGACCGGTCGCCGAGCAGCATCGCGCCGTCGGCCGACGGCCGCGCGCTGTATGTCGCGGCGCAGGACACCGGCCAGTACCCGCTGTTCCGCGTAGACATCGACGATGGCACGGTCACGCCGCTGGTCGGCAACGGCTCGGTGTCGTCGTTCACGGTCAAGGGCGACACCGTTGCGCTCACCCGCAACAGCCTGCAGACCGGCGACGTGCTCTACACCGCGTCGCTGCAGCAGCTCGGCGAAGCGGGCGAGGGCGAACCGCCGCTGCGCAAGATCACCGAGACGGCGGCCGAGCGCCTGCCCGATGTGACGTTCGGCGCCGCCGAGCAGTTCTCGTTCCGCGGCGCCGGCAATGCCACCGTCTACGGCTACGTGGTCAAGCCCTGGAACTACCAGGAAGGCCAGACCTATCCGGTCGCCTTCCTGATCCACGGCGGCCCCCAGGGCAGCATGGCCAACAGCTGGAGCTACCGCTGGAACGCGCAGACCTACGCCGGGCAGGGCTATGCGGTGGTGATGATCGATTTCCACGGCTCCACCGGTTACGGCCAGGCCTTCACCGATGCGATCACCGGTGACTGGGGCGGCAAGCCGCTCGAGGATCTGCAGAAAGGGTGGGCGGCAGCGCAGCAGCGCTACGCCTTCCTCGACGGCGACCGGGCCTGCGCACTCGGCGCGAGCTACGGCGGCTACATGGTCAACTGGATCGCCGGCAACTGGTTCGACCGCCGCGGCAATGCGCCGTTCAAGTGCCTGGTCAACCACAACGGCGTGTTCGACACCCGCTCGATGGGCCTGGTGACCGAGGAGCTGTGGTTCACCGAATGGGAGTTCGGCGGCACCGTCGCGGAAAACCCGCGTGCCTACGAGAAATTCAACCCGGCCCGGCACATCGAGAAGTGGGTGACGCCGACCCTCGTCGTCGCCGGGCAGAACGATTTCCGCGTGCCGATCGACCAGAGCCTGTCCTCGTTCACCGCGCTGCAGCGCAAGGGCGTCGAGTCGAAGCTGCTGTACTTCCCGGACGAGAACCACTGGGTGCTCAAGCCGGCCAACAGCATCCTCTGGCACGACACCGTCAATGCCTGGCTCAGGCAGCACATCGGCGAGTAAGCGTGACCGAACGGCCGGCTCCAAGCCGGCCGTTCTTCTTTGAACCCCCTTTTTTCGGAATCTCCGTTCGATGGCGATCGAGTCCACCGTGCCCTCCACCGCGCTGATCACCAGCGACATCGTCCTGTTCGGCCTGATCGCCGCCACGCTGGGCCTGATCTTCTGGCTGGCCAGCGGGCCGACGCCGTTCTGGAAGAGGTTCTTCGCCTGGGTGCCGGCGCTGCTGCTGTGCTATTTCGTGCCGGCGTTTTACAACACGGTGGGTCTGATCGACGGCGGCAACAGCGCGCTCTACAACCCGGTCGCCAGTCGGGTGCTGCTGCCGGCCGCGCTGGTGCTGCTGACGCTGTCGATCGATCTCAAGGGCATCCTGCGCCTCGGCCCCAAGCTGTTGTTCGTGTTCGTCGCCGGCACCTTCGGCATCGTGCTCGGCGCGCTGGTGTCGTTCCAGCTGATGGAATGGCTCTGGCCGGCGGCCGTGGCCGGCGATACCTGGAAAGGCATGGCCGCGCTCGCCGGCAGCTGGATCGGCGGCGGCGCGAACATGGTGGCGATGCGTGAGGTGTACGAGGTCGACGCCACGCTGTTCGGCCAGTTCGCCGTCGTCGACGTGGCCATGGCCAGTGCGCTGATGGCGACGCTGCTGTTCCTGGCCAACCGTTCGGCGCAGATCGATGCGCGCTCCGGCGCGGACACCCGTGCGATCGACGAGATGAAGGCGCGCATGGCCGCCTACGAGGCGGCCAACGCGCGCATTCCGACCTTGACCGATCTGATGGTGATCGTCGGTGTCGCCTTCGGCCTGGTCGGGCTGGCGCATGCGATCGCGACCCCGCTCGCGGCGTGGTTCGGCGCCAATGTCGCCTCGGCCGCGCAGCTGAGCCTGGACTCGGCCTTCGTCTGGGTGGTGCTGCTGGCGACGGCCGCCGGGCTGGGCCTGAGTTTCACCCCGGTGCGGCGCCTCGAAAGCGCCGGCGCCTCGAAGATCGGCACGGTGTTCCTGTATTTCCTGATCGCCTGCATCGGCATGCAGATGGATTTCACCCAGCTCTTCGACCGGCTCGAACTCATCGCGATCGGCGTGATCTGGATGACGGTGCACGTGCTGGTGATCTGGGGCGCGGCGCGTCTGGTGCGGGCGCCGATGTTCTACGTCGGCGTGGGTTCGATGGGCAACGTCGGCGCGGCGGCCTCGGCGCCGGTGATCGCCGCGGCCTTCCATCCGACCCTGGCGCCGGTCGGCGTGCTGCTGGGAACGGTGGGCTATGCCACCGGCACCGTGGTGGCCTATTTCACCGGCCAGCTGCTGCGGTTGATGGCCGGCCAGTAGCAGAGGGCGATCGCGCGAGCAACGTCGTGGCGTGTCAGAAAATGCCGCGGCCGGGCAGATCCGATGCGGGATGGACACCGGTTCACCTTGACCGCCGTCACGCCGTATCCGGGCATTTGGCACGTCTCCTGCTTGAAGCTTCGCCGTTCCCGAACCCGGCCGCTCTCGTGCAACAGGCAACACTGGACAAAGTCGTCAGCATCACCGCGCGCGATCCCGGCGCTGCACGCCCGGACGCGGAGACCATCCGCGGCGAGTTCGAGCGCGTGCAGTCGCGTGCCAAGGGCGTGGCGATGCTGCTGCTCTCCACCGCCGACGGCCGTGCCGTGGCCGACTGGACCAACGCCCGTCTGGATCCGCGCCGGGTCGCGGCGATGACCAACTCGTTCCTCACGCTGGGCGAAACGCTGGCCAAGGAAGTGGGAATGTCGGCGGCCGACCACGCCACGATCTCCACCGGCCACGGCAGTCTGGTGGTCATCCGCATCAACGGCACCCGGCCCTACACGCTCGCCGTGCTGGGCGACCATCAGGCCACCCTGGCCGTGCTGCTGTTCGCCGCCCGCGAGTGCGCTGCGCGCATCCGCGACCGGCTCTGATCCGTACTCCGTAGTCCACCTCCCGATCCGCGACGCGTCGTGCGTGCGCGATCGTTCCTCCGCTCGACCTCATGCAGCACAAGGACATTCCAATGGCAGGCAATCTCAGTCTCGATCAGCTCAACGGCATCGCCGGTTTCATCGGTGCGGCGCTGGTCGACAGCGACAGCGGCATGGCGCTGGGCACCCTCGGCGGCGGCGCGCTGGATCTCGAGGTCGCGGCCGCGGGCAATACCGAAGTCATCCGCTCCAAGCGCAACGTCGCCCGGATGCTCGGTCTGGACGACACCATCGAGGACATCCTGATCACGCTGGGCCATCAGTACCACCTGATCCGTCCGCTGGAGAGCAACCCCGCGCTGTTCCTCTACGTGGCGCTGGACCGGGCGAAGTCGAACCTGGCGATGGCGCGCCACGAGCTGAAGGCGTTCGAGCGCACGCTCGATTTCAAGTAAGCCGCCTCACGCCCCTGCATCGCGACGCCGGGCCCGGCCCCGCCGGCCGGCGCAGCGGTGCGCGCGCAGCGCCATGACGTCGCCCCGCTACCAGCACGCCAGCATCGCGGCCGCCGGCCTCGACCTGCTGCACATGACCCGGCTCAAAGTGGCGTGCTCGCTGCTGATGGCCGAGCGCGTGCACGCGCAGCTCTCGGCCTGGCCGGGGGCCGGCATCCGCCTTCTCGTCGCCGGCGTGGACACCGACGAGGGCGCGCGCGCCGCCCTGCAGGGCCGCGAGACCGGCGTGACCGTGCTGCCGATCGCGCGCGGCGTCCACGCCGATGCCGACATCCTGCGCCACGGTGCCACGGTCAAGGAGCTGTTCGATCGCCTCCTTCTGCTGCTCGGCGACGAGGCGATGCCGCACGAACCGGCAGCCGCGCCGCCGCCGCTCGCCACGGTGACGCGCGTCGAAGCGGCTCGCCCGCCGCACGCACGCCGTCTGCTCGACTGCGTGGCCGCGACACCGGGCACGGTGACCCTGCTCGAATCCGCCGATCTGCGGCTGGCGATCGATCGCGGGCGCGGCGTGGTGCACCTGGCGCGCGCCGAGGACGCGAGCGCCTTGATCGCAGCCTGCGGGCGCGTCGGTTGGCGGGTCGAACAGCGTGCGCGCACTGCCTTCGACCCGGTGGCCGAGGGCCTGCCGGCGGCGACGCCGCTCGAAACCGTCGTGTGGCAGGCCGCGGCGGCGGGCGCGGAGCCCGTGGGCGAATACCCGGATGGCGCGGGCCTCGGTCTGTCCGGTTGGCCCACACTCGATGCCGCCAGCTTCCCGGTCACCTGGCTGCTGCCGGTGGCCTGTCTGCTGCAGCGTCCGTGGTCGGCGGCCGCCCTGGCCGAGGCCTGCGGCGCTGCGGACAGCGACATCGCCCGGCTGTTCGCAGCCGTGCATCACAGCGGGCTGGCCGTGGCCGGCCCGACGCGCACGTCACCCGCGACGCCGGCGCCCCCGCCGGTGCACAGCCCGCAGACGGGCAGCTTGCTGGCACGTGTCGCGCGCCGGTTCGGACTGCAATTCGGAGGTTCCCGTGGATAACGTCACCACCAAGCTCGTGTTCGTCGGCGACATGGGCGCAGGCAAGACGACGGCGATCCGCGCGATCTCGGACAGCGAGCCGGTCAGCACCGAGATGCCGCTCAGCGAGGACTTCGGCGGCGACAAGACCCATACCACCGTGGCCCTGGACTACAGCTCGATCGAGCTGGAGACCGGCGAGCTGCTGCACGTCTACGGCGTGCCCGGGCAGGCCTATCTCGATTTCATGTGGCCGATGGTGGCCGAGGGCGCGATGGGCATCGTCGTGCTCGTCGATGCGGCGCGCGCCGACCGCGTCGAGAGCACGACCCGGCTGCTGCACCGCTTCGGCGAGCTCGCGCCGCAGGCGTGTTTCGCGGTCGGGGTGACCCGCACCGATCTCACCGACGGCTTCGCGCTGCCCGAATTCCGCGATGCGCTGCTCGCACGCGGGCATCGCCTTCCGGTGCTGCGCGTGGACGCGCGCCAGCCGCTGCAGGTGGACTTCCTGATCAAGGCACTGCTGTCCTACCAGTACGGCCGTTCGCTGACTCCGCCGGGCTGAGGCGGGCGCTCCGCGCGACGCGGGGGTATCGCCGCCTCAGACTTTAGTCGTAGCGCGCGCGGATATCGTCGGCTCGGGGGTTCCCTCGTCACGCCCCAGCGGCGATCCTTCCCCGGCTGCGGTCGTCTGCCGCGAACGAGAGGGGTACTGGAGATGAACGCGATCATCCTGCTGGTCGTCGGCCTGACGATCCTGGCACTGGGCTACTTCCTCTACTCGAAGTTCATCGCCGAGAAGATCTACCGGCTCGAGGCCGATTTCCCGACGCCCGCGCACACCATGCGCGACGGCGTGGACTACGTGCCGACCAACAAGTTCGTGCTCTGGGGGCACCACTTCACCTCGGTGGCCGGCGCGGCGCCGATCGTCGGACCGGCGATCGCGGTGATCTGGGGCTGGGGCCCGGCGTTCCTCTGGGTGGTCTTCGGCACGGTGTTCTTCGCCGGCATGCACGATTTCGGCGCCCTGTGGGCCAGTGTGCGCAACCGCGGCAAATCGATGGGCATGCTCAGCGGCAGCTACATCGGCCGGCGTGGGCGCAACCTGTTCCTGGTGGTGATCTTCCTGCTGCTGCTGATGGTCAACGCCGCGTTCGCGGTGGTGATCTCCAACCTGCTGGTGTCCACGCCGACCTCGGTGATTCCGGTGTGGGGCGCGATCGTGGTCGCGCTGGTGATCGGGCAGCTGATCTACCGGTTCAAGATGGGCCTGTTGTGGCCCTCGGTCATCGGCGTCGCCGTGCTCTACGCACTGATCTGGCTGGGCAGCATGTATCCCATCGTGCTACCCGAGACGGTGCTGGGCATGAACGCCAACTCGACCTGGATCGTGCTGCTGTTCACCTACGCCGGCATCGCCTCGCTGCTGCCGGTGTGGGTGCTGCTGCAGCCGCGCGACTACATCAACGGACTCCAGCTGTTCATCGGCCTCGGCATCCTCTACGCCGCGGTGCTGATCGCCTCGCCGACGATCGTCGCGCCCGCGTTCAACAGTGCCGTGCCTGCCGGCACACCGAGCATCGTGCCGCTGCTGTTCGTCACCATCGCCTGCGGTGCGATCTCGGGCTTTCACGGCATGGTCGCGTCCGGCACCACGTCCAAGCAGCTCGACAAGGAAACCGACGCGCGTTTCGTCGGCTATTTCGGTGCGGTGGGCGAGGGCATGCTGTCGCTGGCCGCGATCATCTGCTGCACCGCCGGCTTCGCCACGCTGGTGGACTGGCAGGCCGTCTACAGCAGCTTCGGCGGCGGCAACGTCACCGCCTTCGTCAACGGCGGCGAGGCGCTGATCACCGCCGGCCTCGGTCTGCCGCAGAACCTCGGCTCCACGCTGCTGGCGACGATGGCCATTCTGTTCGCCGCGACCACGATGGACACCGGCCTGCGCCTGCAGCGCTACGTGGTGCAGGAGGCCGCCGAACTGGCGGGCTTCAAGGTGGGCACCATCCTCGGCACCCTGATCGCGCTTTCGGTGTGCCTGGCGCTCGCGTTCGGCGCGGGCAGCGGCGGCGCGGGCGGCATGGTGATCTGGCCGCTGTTCGGCACCACCAACCAGCTGCTCGCGGCGCTGACCCTGGCGATCATCACCGTCATCCTGATCCGCAAGGGACGCAATCCCCTGTTCACCGGCATCCCGATGGTGTTCCTGCTGATCATGTCGGTGTACGCGCTGGTGGTGCAGCTGGGCACGTTCTACAACGACGGCAAGTGGCTGTTGCTGGGCATGGACATCGTGATCCTGATCGCGGCGCTGTGGGTGGCGTTCGAAGCGGGCCTGGCGATGCGCAAGGGCCGCGACGGCGGCGCCGGCCCCGACGGTGTGCTGGAGTCCGAGCGGGCCTGATGCCGTGAGCGATGCGCCCATGCCGTCGCGCTGGGCCCGCCTGTCGGCGGGCCTGGCCGAGTTCTACGCGGCGCCCTACCGGCGCACGCTGGCACGCGCGCAGCGCGACGAGGACGACCTGTTCATGCTGATGGTGTTCTCCGAATCGCTGGGCGTGCCCAATCCGGTGGGGTACTACACGCTGGAACTGATGCCGGCGATGTACGACCGCTTCCACGCCTGGCACCGGCGCATGGGCCTGGAGCGCTCGCCGCTGGACCATGTTTCATGCTGCTGAGCCGCGCGGCCGCGCGCCGCGTCGTGTTCGTGGGCGGCAAGGGTGGGGTGGGCAAGACGTCGGTGGCCTCGGCGCTCGCGCTCGCCCAGGCCCGCGCCGGTCGCCGCGTGCTGCTGGTGTCGACCGATCCGGCCCACAATCTCGGCCATCTGTGGCAGTGCACGGTCGGACCCGAACCCCGGCCGCTCGTACCGGGGCTCGATGCGGTGGAACTGGACCCCGACGCCACCGTGGCCGCGCATCTGCAGCAGGTGGGCGATGCCCTGCGACGGTTGATGCCCGAGCACCTGGCCGGCGAGGTCGGCAAGCATCTGTCGTTGTCGCAGGACGCGCCCGGCATGCACGAGGCCGCCCTGCTGGAGCGCATCGCCGAGCTGGTGCACGACGGGCTGTCGCGCTACGACCTGCTGGTCTTCGATACCGCGCCGTCCGGTCACACCGCGCGGCTGATGGCACTGCCGGAGATGCTGACCGCATGGACCGAGGGCCTGCTGCAGCGGCAGGAGCGCAGCGAGCGCTTCGGCGCCGCGCTGCGCAGTCTCGGCCGCGACGACGGCATCGGCGCACGTGCGCTCGGTGGTGACGCACCTGCGTCGACGCCCGCCGACCGCGACCAGACGATCCGGTCCCTGCTGCACCGGCGCCGGCACCGGTTCGAACATCTGCGCGCCACGCTGGCCGATCCGGAGCGCACCGCGTTCTTCATCGTGCTGGCCGCCGAGCGCCTGCCGGTGCTCGAAACCATCGAACTGCACGCGCAGTTGCGGCGTGCGGGCATCGACGTGGCCGGCCTGGTGGTCAACAAGCGGGCACCGCGCGATGCCGGCGCCTTCCTGGCCGAACGGCATGCGCAGGAGGCCGCGCACCTCGACACGCTGCGCGCCGCGCTGCCCGCCTTGCCCATGCAGCAACTGCCGCTGCTCGCCAGCGACGTGGTCGGTGTCGCCGCACTCGAGGCATTCGGCGCGCTGCTGGCGGCGCCGGCCGGGACGCGGTGACCGGCGCCCGGTCGTCGCATCGCTCGACATGGCCACCCCCTCCACCTCGTCGCTGCGCGAGCAGTTGCAGACACTGATCGAGGGCCTGCCCGACGGCGACGTCGAGGTGGGCGCGCTGGTCGATGCGCTGGGCGGCCAAGGCGGGCTGCTGCTGGTGATCCTGCTGGCCCTGGTGTTCCTGATTCCGGTCTCGATTCCCGGTGTCAGCACCGTCTTCGGCGTGGTGATCGTGCTGATCGGAGTCGCGCGGATACGCGGGCGGCCCGTGTGGCTGCCGGCGTCGGTGCGCGCTCGGCGCGTGCCCGCCGGACGGATGCGCGGCGCGCTGGACGTCGGCCTGACGTGGGTGCGCAGGCTCGAGCGCATCTGCCGGCCCGGGCGTCTGGCGGCTCTGGGCGACGGGCGCGGCGCCGGCCCGTTCCACAATGCGGCACTGATTCTCGGCGCCTTGCTGCTGATGGCGCCGTTCGGCTTCGTTCCGTTCAGCAACACCGTGCCCGGGATTGCGCTGATCTGCCTGGCGATCGGCCTGCTGCAGCGCGACGGTTTGCTGGTGCTGCTCGGCCATCTGATGAACATGGCGGCGATCGTGTATTTCGCGCTGCTGATCGGCGGGGGTGGCGCCGCGCTGCGCGAGTTCGTGTCCCGGATGTGGCCCGGTTAGTTCCGCCGGCGTCGACCTCGCACATGACGTCGCAGATGCCGATCGTGCCGCCCGCATGCGCGCGCCATCCGCGTGTTCCGGATACCACCGATCCCGCGTCGGTGCGCGCCTGCAACCAGGCACACGACCGCGTGGCGGGCTGGAACGGGCGCGGGGCGCGGCGGGCATCGGAACCCGGCCACGCTGCACGCGCACGCGCGCCGTGCACCGGATCGCGGCTACAGCCAGCGCGCCTTCTTGAACATCCGATAGAGCACGATCACCACCACGCCCACGCTGCCGATCAGCAGCGGGTAGGCGTACCGGTCGTCGAGCTCGGGCATGTTGTGGAAGTTCATGCCGTACCAGCTGGTGATCAGCGTGGGGGCGGCGAGCAGCGCGGCCCAGGCGCCCAGCTTCTTCACGATCTCGCCCTGGGTCAGCGTCACCAGCGCCTGGTTCACGCCCAGCGCGGTGCCGAGCATGTCGCGGATCGCGTCGATGGTTTCGTTGATGCGCACCGAGTGGTCGAGTACATCGCGGATGTAGAGCCGCGCGTCGGGCGGGATCAGCGGGCTGCTGCTGCGCACGAGCTGCGAGAGCACGTCCTGCAGCGGTGTCACCGCGACGCGCATGTAGGTCAGTTCGCGCTTGAGCTGGTAGAGCCGGATGACGATGCCGCGGTGGAACTGTTCGCTGACGATCTCCGCTTCCAGCGCGTTGAGCGTCGCCTTGAAGTCGTCGACGATCGGCAGGTAGTTGTCGACGATCGCGTCGAGCACCGCGTACAGCGCCGCCGACGGACCCAGTGCCAGCAGCTCGGGTTCGCGCTCGATGCGCTGGCGGGCGGGCGCGTAGGAGAGTGAGGCGCCGTGGCGCACGGTCACCAGATACCGCGGGCCGAGAAACACGTGGGTTTCGCCGTAGGCGATGCGCTCGTCGATCGCCTGGGCGGTGTTCGCCACGATGAACAGCGAGTCGCCGTAGGCCTCGATCTTGGGGCGCTGATGGGCCTTGCCGGCGTCCTCGATCGCAAGATCGTGCAGGCCGAATTCGGCCTGCAGCACCGCGAGCACCTGGCGGTCCGGCTCGAACAGCCCGATCCACACGAAGCTGCCGTCGTCGACGGCGAGCACGTCGCTGATGTCGTCGAGCAGGATGTCACGCTTGCCGCCCGGGCCGTAGAGCGCGCAATTGACCACGCAGGCCGGGTTGGGAGCGGACGGGGCGGGCAGGGTCGAGGGCGGCATCGCGCCATCGTCCGTCAGGCGGCGCGCGCGGACAAGCGCGGGCTGCATGCGGGCGCGCAGCTGCGCGCCGTCGCGCCTCTGGGGCGACACCGCGCGCCCGCCGGCGCGGGCCGCGGGTCAGTGCGCGACGAACCGGATCGCCTGTCCACCGCCCGAGGCCATCACGATCGACACGGTGTCGCCGGCACCGACCTCGCGCGTCTCGATCGCGATCGCATGTGCATCCGCGCGCCAGCCTGCGCCGTCGCCGTCGCGGTAGATCTGCGCGGTGTAGCGACGGCCCGGCTCGAGGAAATCCAGTGGTACCGCGACGGTGCGCGCGCTGTCGTCGGTCACCGCGCCCAGATACCAGTCGTCGCCGCCCCGCTCGCGGCGCGCGATCACCGCGTACTCGCCGACCGCGCCGTCGAGCGCCCGCGTCTCCTCCCAGTCCACCGGCACGTCGCGGACGAACCGGAATGCCTCGGGGCGCGATTCGTAGTGCTCGAGCAGATCCGCGGCCATCTGCAACGGACTGTAGATCACCACGTACAGCGCCAGCTGCTTGGCCAGGGTGGTCGCCATCGGCGCGCCGGATTTGGTGTCCATGCCGAAGATGCCGGGGGTGAAATCCATCGGCCCGGCGAGCAGACGCGTGTAGACCAGGGTGGCTTCGTGCTCGGGCGGATTGCCCGGCTGGCCCCAGGCGTTGTATTCCATGCCGCGTGCACCCTCGCGGGTGACGAGATTGGGATAGGTGCGGCGCAGGCCCGTGTCCTTGACCGGCTCGTGCGGATTGACGCTGATACGCTGCGCCGCCGCAGCCTCGACCACGCGCTGGTGGTGGCGCACCATCGCCTGGCCTTCGTGCCAGGCGTAACGAAGCGCGCCGTCGTCGCCGCGCACCTTGGCCTGGCCCGCATCGGCGACGTAGCCGGTCTTGACCGCCTGCACGCCGAGGCGACCGTACAACGCCATCGCATCGTCGAGCTGCGCTTCGTAATGCGCGGCGTGGCCCGACGTCTCGTGATGGCCGATCAGGGTCACGCCCTTCTCGCGCGCATGGCGGGTCACCGCCTCGAGGTCGAAGTCGGGGTAGGGCCGGGTGAAGCTGAAAGTCTCGCCGTTGCCGAACCAGTCGCCGTCCCAGCCGACGTTCCAGCCTTCCACCAGCACGCCGCCGAAGCCGTTCTCGGCGGCGAAGTCGATGTGCCGGATCGCATGCGCCGTCGTGGCGCCGTGCTTGGACCCCGAGGCCCAGGTCTTGCGGTCGAGGTGCATCTCCCACCAGATGCCGACGTACTTCATCGGCCGCACCCAAGACACGTCACCGAGCGCATTGGGTGCGTTGAGGTTGAGGATCAGCTGCGATTCGACCAGCCCGCCGGCGCGCTCGCTGATCTGGATCGTGCGCCAGGGCGTGGCGAACGGTGCGGCGACGTCGACCTTCGCCGCGCCGGTGCCCGGCGTCAGTGCGGCCTTGAAGCGTCGGCCCTCGGCGCGCGTGAGGTTCATGCCCGAATAGTCGACCAGCGCCGCCTCGTGGATCGCCAGATGCAGACCGTCATTGGTCCGCAACGTGATCGGCGTCTGCGCCAGCCCCACCTCCTCGACCGGCGTGCGATGGTAGATGTACTCCTCGCGGTTCCATTCGAAGGCGGGAATCCACCAGGCAGTGGCCGGGTCGGCGATGTCGAACTCGGTCAGTTCCTCGGCGATCGACAGACGCTCGAGCCCGGCCTGTCCCGGAATGTCGTAGCGGAAGCCGATGCCGTCATCGAACACCCGGAACACCACGTCGAAGCGGCGCTTGGAGCCCGTGGTCTCGGCCAGCGTGACGCGCAGTTCGTTGTGGTGGTCGCGCATGCGCCGGCGCTCGCCCCAGGGCTGCTCCCAGCGTTCGTCGTGTGTGCGGCTGCGCTGCGCGGTGATCGCGAGATTGCGCTCGAGTTTGGGGACGTCGGTGAACATCAGGCCCAGCCGCGACGGCGCGATGACCGGACGCCCGTCGCGGCTCACGGCGTAGCTGGCGCGCCCCTCGTTGTCGGTGGTGACGTCGACGGTGATGCGGGCATCCGGCGAGGCGATGCGCGCGCTGCTACGCGGCTCGGCGGCGGAGGCGGCGAAGGCGGCGAGCGGCAACAGCGCCGCCAGCAATCCGGCGAGACGGTTCGACATCGTGCGGCACCCTCCCAGGCGCGGTCGGTCGTGGAGTCGTCGGAGTCTGGCACGCGGATCCCGCGAGGTTCGGCTGCATACGTATGCACGCCCGAGCTGCTCCTTCGGGAGCGCGCCTGCGCGCAGAACACGCGGATACAGAGGCCGCGCAGGCGCGGGCGGTTCGCGGTGCTGGTCGCTGCCGGCCACGTGGAAGGTGAGGGACGAAAACGACCGGATGCGACGGCGAGATCGGCTCGGGCTTTCGCGCGCGAGCGCCCGCCTACGCGGTGCGGCGCTCGCGCAGCGCGACGAGCAGCGCCACGTGCACCGGCATCAGCAGCGACAGCCAAGCCGCGTTGCGCTGCGGCAGCACAGGCAGCCAATGCAGGAACACCGCGACCACCCCGCACAGCACGACGGCGGCGAGCGTCCACGCGAACATGCGCCCCGGCGCGCGACCGCGAACGATCCGCCAGCCGCCGGGCAACAACAGCGCGCACAGCGGGTTGAACAGCAGCAGGTTCTGGTTGCGCCAGGCGAAGCCGTGCGCGGTGCCCAGCCACAGGAACAGCATCACCCCGCCGAGCAGCGCACACGCCGTCCAGACCGGCAGCGCCGCGGCCGCCAGCGCGCGTGGCGCGACGCGTCCGGCGACCAGGATTCCGAGGCCCAGCACCGCGCCGGCCGCCAGCCACGGCCACAGCAGACGCGGCCGTTCCGCCGGCTCCGGCGCCTGGGTGTGCGGCACGATGACCTGTTCGCTGGACACCAGTGGACGGCCGTCGACGTTGCGTGCCTCGCGCAGCGCGTCGGCCAGGCGCATCGGCACGAAGGTGTCGTCCCAGATCGAATTGGGCCGGTCCGCGGCCGGGCCGAGACCGATGTCGAAGCCGATCCACATCCACGGCGCCGGCGAGGCGAGGCGCACGGCGTCACCGCGGTAACTGTTGCCGCGCGAGCGGCCCTGGAGCTGGCCGCGCAGCGCGCCACCGAGCGCGCGGTCGATGGCGTCGCGTACGCGGGTGGAGCAGTTGTCGGTGAAGTAGTCGTAGCGGTAGTGCGCGTGCTCGGGCTTGGCGTTCTCGGCCAGCGCCGCGGCCAGCGCGCGCGCCTGGGCCGGATCGAGATCGAGCCACTGGATCGAGACCCCGCGGCCGACGTCGCGGTAGTAGGCCAGGTCATCCGCGAACGGCAGCGCGGCGAGCATGTAACGCATGTCGCCACGGATGAAGCGGGACATGAAGTCCGGCTCGCTGGGATCGAAGAAGCCGAAGTTGTACGACAGCGGCTCCGGTTCGGCCGGATCGTCGACGATCAGCGCGTTGTGACCGAAGCGCTCGAAGAACACGTCGCCGGGCTGCATCGTGGCCACGCCGATCTGCGGCACGTCGTCGCGCGCCGGCGTCTGCGCCGCGCCGGTCAACGGCCACAGGCAAAGGCACAGCAGCAACGCACACAGGCGCGTGATCATGCGCGCCGGGCTGCGCGCGTCAGTCTTCGGCATGCACGCTGACGTGCAGCGCATGCAGGCGCCGCGAGTCGGCATCGGTGACCCGGAACGCGAACCGGCCGAGCGTGAGCTCTTCGCCGACCTCGGGCAGGTGCCCGATCGCGCCGATGATCACGCCGCCGATCGTGTCGTACTCGTCGTCGTCGAAATCGGCACCGAAGCGTTCGTTGAAATCCTCGATCGGCGTCAGCGCGCTGACCGCGAACTGGCCGTCGGCCTGCGCGGCGATCAGTGCGTTCGGGTCCTCGGCGTCGTCGTGCTCGTCGTCGATCTCGCCGACGATCTCCTCGAGCACATCCTCGATCGTCAACAGGCCCGCCACGCCGCCGTACTCGTCGATGACGATCGCCATGTGATTGCGCGACTGGCGGAACTCGCGCAGCAGCACGTTGAGCTTCTTCGAGCCGGGAATCAGCACGGCCGGGCGCAGCAGTTCGTGGATGGTGCCCGGCCCGTTGTCGGCGACCACGCCGCGCAGCAGGTCCTTGGCGAGCAGGATGCCGAGGATCTCGTCCTTGTCGTCGCCGTGTACCGGAAACCGCGAGTGGCCGGATTCGACCACCTGGCGCATCAGGTCGAGGAACGGCGCATCGGCCGGCAGCGCGACCATCTGCGCGCGCGGAATCATGATGTCGCCGACCGTCTTGGTGGAGATGCCCAGTGCGCCTTCGAGCATGCGCAGCGTGTCGGCATCGATCAGGCCGTCGGCGTGGGTGTCGCGCAGCAGCTCGACGAGGTCGTCGCGGGTGCTGGGCTCGCCGGAGATCGCCGAGCTCAGGCGCTCGAGCCAGCCGCGTCGGCGTTCATGGGGTTCGGAACCGGGGGAGGGTCGACTGTCGTCCTCGGACATGGTGCGGTCGTTCGTTCTGCATGCGTCCGGATGGACGCGGGGTCAGTCTAGCAGGATGGGTCGGACGGGCCGTCAGCGCAGCTCGCCGGCGTAGGGATCGGCGACACCGAGCTCGGCCAGAATCTCGCGCTCGAGCTGCTCCATGGCCTCGGCTTCGGCCGTGTTCTCGTGGTCCCAGCCCAGCAGATGCAGTACGCCGTGGACGGTGAGGTGCGCGTAATGGGCGTTCAGCGCCTTGCCCTGTTCGCCGGCCTCGCGCGCGACCACCGGCGCACAGATCACGAGGTCACCGAGCAGTGGAAGACGCACGCCCTCCGGCAGCCCCTCGGGCAGTTCGGCGGGAAAACTGAGGACGTTGGTGGCGTAGTCCTTGCCGCGGTAATGGCGGTTGAGCGCCTGTCCCTCGTCCTCGCCGACGATGCGGATCGCGAGATCGGCCTCGCGGATCCGGCCGGTCAGTGCGGCGGTGGCCCAGCGGCGGAAGCTCGCGGCCGCGGGCACGCCCCTGCGCGCGGTCGCGTAGCCCACGGCGATGTCGAGATGGATCGGGCCCCGGGTCATGAGCGTGCGTCGCGGCTCGAAGCGGGGCTGCCGTCCGCGGCATCGCGACGCTCGTAGGCGCTGACGATGCGGGCGACCAGCGGATGGCGCACGACGTCGCGCGCCTCGAAGAAGGTGAAGCTCACGCCGTCGACCTCGCGCAACACGTCGATCGCGTCCTTCAGCCCGGATTTCACGTGCTTGGGCAGATCGATCTGGGTCAGATCGCCAGTGACCACCGCGGTGCTGCCGAAGCCGAGACGGGTGAGGAACATCTTCATCTGCTCGATGGTGGTGTTCTGGGCTTCATCGAGGATCACGAACGCGTCGTTGAGCGTGCGGCCGCGCATATAGGCCAGCGGCGCGATCTCGATGACGTTGCGCTCCAGCAGCTTGGCGACCTTTTCCACGCCGAGCATCTCGTACAGCGCGTCGTAGAGCGGCCGCAGGTAGGGGTCCACCTTCTGGGTGAGATCGCCCGGCAGGAAGCCGAGCTTTTCGCCGGCCTCCACCGCGGGGCGCACCAGGATCAGGCGCTGCACCTTGGCCTCGTTGAGCGCCTCGACCGCCATCGCCACGGCCAGAAAGGTCTTGCCGGTGCCGGCCGGGCCGATGCCGAAGTTGATGTCGTGCCCGGTGATGCGATGCAGGTATTTGGCCTGGTTCGCCCCGCGGCCGCGGATGGTGCCGCGCTTGACCCGCACCGCGACCTCCTGCGGCAGGTAGTCGTCGGCGTCGTTGTCCACGTTCGCCGCGCTCAGGCGCAGCGCGATCGCCTGGCTGTCGAAGACTTCGGTCGCGGTCTCGGCATACAGCGCCTTGAGCAGGCGCTCGGCGTCGTCCAGCGCCCCCTTGTCGCGGCTGTTGATCCGGAAGATATTGCCGCGATTGGCGATCTCCACGCCCAGGCGCAGCTCGATCTGGCGCAGGTGACCGTCGAAGGGCCCGGCGAGATTGGCGAGGCGCTCGGTGTCGGCGGGCTCGAGCAGAAAATTGCGTTCGTACAGGTCGGTCATGGCGCGGATTCTAGCGGCGCGGGCGCGTACCGGATGTGCAGGGCGGGCGCACACCTGAGCGGACATGCGGACGCATTCAGCCCGGATCGCGCCCGCATGACGCCCGCGGCCGGGCGGGCGTCCGGATCAGGCGCCGTCGCGCAGCACGATGCGTCCGCGCAGCGAGTTGCTGAGCGCGGCGGTGATCTCGACATCCACGAACTGCCCGATCAGCCGCGCCGGCGCGGGGAAGTTCACCGAGCGCATGTTCTCGGTCTTGCCGGTGAGCTCGGTCGGATCCTTGCGCGACGGACCCTCGACCAGCACCGTCTGCACCGTGCCGACCATGCGCTCGGAGATGCCCGCGGCATACGCATTGATGTGCGCCTGCAGGCGCGAGAGCCGGGCGTGTTTCTCGTCCTGGCTCACCGAGTCCTCGAGATCCGAGGCCGGCGTGCCCGGGCGCCGCGAATAGATGAAGGAGAACGACTGGTCGAAGCCGACATCCTCGATCAGCTTCATCGTCTTTTCGAAATCGGCCTCGGTCTCGCCGGGGAAGCCGACGATGAAATCCGAACTGATCGAGATGTCCGGCCGCACGGCACGCAGCTTGCGGATCTTCTGCTTGAACTCGAGCGCCGTGTAGCCGCGCTTCATCGCCGACAGAATGCGATCGCTGCCGGCCTGCACCGGCAGATGCAGATAGTTCGCCAGCTGCGGCACGTCGCGGTAGGCCTCGATCAGCGAGTCCGAAAACTCCAGCGGATGCGAGGTGGTGAAGCGGATGCGGTCGATGCCGTCGATCTCGGCGATGGTGCGGATCAGCAGGCCCAGATCGGCGACCTCGCCGTCGCCCATCGGGCCGCGATAGGCGTTGACGTTCTGGCCGAGCAGATTGATCTCGCGTACGCCCTGGCCGGCCAGCTGCACCACCTCGACCAGCACGTCCTCGAACGGCCGGCTGACTTCCTCGCCGCGAGTGTAGGGCACCACGCAGAACGAGCAGTACTTCGAGCAGCCCTCCATGATCGACACGAACGCGCTCGGCCCTTCGGCGCGCGGTTCGGGCAGGCGGTCGAACTTCTCGATCTCGGGGAAGCTGATGTCGACCTGGGGCAGACCGGTCTCGCGCTTGGCGCGGATCAGCTCGGGCAGGCGGTGCAGGGTCTGCGGACCGAACACCAGGTCCACGTACGGCGCCCGCTTGACGATGGCCTCGCCTTCCTGCGACGCCACGCAGCCGCCGACGCCGATCAGCACCGGCTTGCCGTCCTTCTTCAGCGACTTCCAGCGGCCGAGCTGGCTGAAGACCTTTTCCTGCGCCTTCTCGCGGATCGAGCAGGTGTTGACCAGCACCACGTCGGCGTCCTCGACGTTGTCGGTGAGCTCGAGGCCGTCGCTGGCGGCGAGCACGTCGGCCATTTTGGCCGAGTCGTACTCGTTCATCTGGCATCCGTGGGTCTGGATGAACAACTTGCCGCGCGGGACGGGGGCGGGCGCGGCGACGGGCGCATCGCCGGCGTGGGAGGCGGTTTCGGTCATGGCGGTTCCGGGGGCGCGGTGCTGAGTCCGGGCCGGATGGTGGCGGGGCGCGCAGTGTACCGGGATGCGCGGCGCCCGGCCTCCGGGCGCGTTCACAATCAACCACTTGGCAAGCGTGATGGAAGTGTGGACACTCCGCATCGTGAAACGGGGATGGGGACTCATCGCGACGCTCGGTCTGCTGGCGGCCTTTCCGGTTGCCGGCAGCACTCTGTATCGCTGCGACACCGGCGACGGTATTCCCCAGTACGTCAGCAAGCGGGTCGCCGGTGCGAGCTGCCGCGTGGTGAGTGCCGCGCCTGCCGCGCCGCGCCGCGCGGTGCCGGCACCGGCACCGGCACCGGCGACAGCCTCGAGCGCGCCGCGCAGTGCACCCGCCGGTATCGACAGCGGGGCGCCTGCGACGTTCATGGGCATCGCCTCGACCCCCGCATCCGCTCCGGCCACCGCACCCGATCCGGCACCGACCCCCGCGCGGGCGGCGCCGACGCCGGCCGCGTCGCGCGCGAGCAGTGGCCAGCCCCAGCGGCGCCTGCAGCAGGGGCAGGTCTATTCCTACGTCAAGGACGGCGTCCGCCACTACACCAGCAGCCGGCCCAGCGGCAGCGCCCAGGTGGCGGCTGTGCGCACGATTTCCTACAGCTTCGTCGAGACCTGCTACGCCTGCGGCGCCACGCCGGGTGTCAATTTCGGCACGATCCGGCTCAACCACGATGCCTACCGGGCGGAAATCGCGCGGGCATCGCGCGATTTCGGGGTCGAGGAGGCCATCGTGCGCGCGATCATGCACGCCGAGTCGGCCTTCAATCCCAATGCGCTCTCGCGCGCCGGCGCCCAGGGCCTGATGCAGCTCATGCCCGCCACCGCCCGTCGCTTCGGCGTGGTCAACGCCTACGATCCCGAGCAGAACATCCGCGGCGGTGTCGAGTATCTGGCGTGGCTGCTGAAGCGCTTCAACGGCGATCTCACGCTGGCCGCGGCCGGGTACAACGCCGGGGAAGGCGCGGTCGACCGGCACAAGGGCGTGCCGCCCTACAGCGAGACCCAGCGCTACGTGGTCCGCGTCGGCACGCTGGCCGAGCGCTATCGCGGCCAGCTCGCGAGCCGTTGATCAAGCCCTTACCCGCGACCGATTGTCGCTGGATTCAGCCTTCCGTTACACTCGGGCGTCTTTTGCGGCCGGCCGAGGGATGAGGGGCGGGCCGCGGCAGCCAGTACAGAACAGCTACCGAAAAAAGAGCGGAGTACCGGATGGGCGACGAAGCGGTGATCGGGCCTGGGGGTGGAGAGGACCCGGTCAATGAAGGGCGGCGCCGGTTTCTGACGGCCAGCACCCTTGTGGTCGGGGCTGTGGGCGCGGGCATCACCGCGATCCCCTTCATCAAGTCCTGGAATCCCAGCGCGCGAGCCCGGCTCGCCGGCGCGCCGGTGACGGTGGACATCAGCGCACTCGAGGAAGGCCAGCGCCTGATCGCCGAGTGGCGTGGCCAGCCGATCTGGATCGTCAAGCGCTCCAAGGCGATTCTCGAGGCGTTGCCCACCCTCGACAGCCAGCTCAAGGATCCCGAGTCGACGAACGTCGACCAGCAGCCGGCCTATGTGCTCGAGGCGAACCCGGAGCTGCGCTCGATCAAATCCGATATCTCGGTGCTGGTCGGCCTGTGCACGCACCTGGGCTGCTCACCCGAAATGGTGGCCGAGATCCGGCCCGCGCCGTTCGATGCGAACTGGAAGGGCGGTTATTTCTGCCCCTGCCACAAGTCGAAGTTCGACATGGCCGGACGCGTCTATGACGGCGTGCCCGCGCCGACGAACCTGCTGGTGCCGCCGCACCACTACGCCGACGACGACACCATCGTGATCGGCGTCGATCCGGAGGGAGCCGCCTGATGGCCAACGTCCTCGTCCGCGGCGCCAACGGCGTCTTCAACTGGGTCACCGAGCGCGCACCGGCCTTGATGCCGATGTACCGCAAGCACATGACCGAGTACTACGCGCCGAAGAACTTCAACATCTGGTACATCTTCGGCGTGCTGTCGCTGGTCGTTCTGGTCAACCAGATCCTGACCGGCATCTTCCTGACGATGCACTACAAGCCGAGCGCGGCGGACGCCTTCGCCTCGGTCGAGTACATCATGCGCGACGTGGAGTGGGGCTGGCTGATCCGCTACATGCACTCCACCGGTGCGTCGCTGTTCTTCATCGTGGTCTACATCCACATGTTCCGCGGGCTGATGTACGGCAGCTACAAGAAGCCGCGCGAGCTGGTGTGGATCCTCGGCATGCTGATCTATCTGGTGCTGATGGCCGAAGCCTTCCTCGGCTACGTGCTGCCGTGGGGCCAGATGTCGTTCTGGGGGGCGAAGGTCATCATCTCGCTGTTCGGCGCGATCCCGGTGATCGGCAACGGCCTGACCGAATGGATCATGGGCGACTACCTGCCCAGCGACGCCACGCTCAACCGCTTCTTCGCGCTGCACGTGATCGCGCTGCCGCTGGTGCTGCTGCTGCTGGTGGTGCTGCATCTGGGCGCGCTGCACGAGGTGGGCTCGAACAATCCCGACGGCGTCGAGATCAAGAAGGGGCCGAAGGGCAACCGCTGGTCGAAGACCGCGCCGGCCGACGGCATTCCGTTCCATCCGTACTACACGGTCAAGGACGGGTTCTACGTCTGCTTCTTCCTGATCATCGCGGCCTTCATCATCTTCTTCGCGCCGGCGTTCGGTGGCTGGTTCCTCGAGCACGACAACTTCACCGCGGCCAACCACCTGGTCACGCCCGAGCACATCAAGCCGGTCTGGTACTACACGCCGTACTACGCGATGTTGCGCGTGGTGCCGGACAAGCTCGGCGGCGTGATCGTGATGTTCGGCGCGATCGCGATCCTGTTCCTGGTGCCCTGGCTCGACCGCAGCAAGGTGCGCTCGCACCGCTACCGCGGCCCGCTGACCAAGATCATGCTGGCGGTGCTGGTGGTGTGCTTCGTGTGGCTGGGCAAGATCGGCGCCGGCCCGGGCACGGACGAAACGGAAACCGTCATCGGCCGCGTGCTGACGTTCCTCTATTTCGCTTTCTTCATCACGATGCCGGTGTGGACCAAGCTCGACAGGACCAAGGCCGTGCCGGACCGGGTGACGCTGCATGACTGACCGATTCTTCGCCCGCATCGCGACCGCCGCTGCCGGCCTGCTGCTGTCGTTCGGTGCGCTCGCCGCGGCCGGTGGCCCGGTGGAGCAGGCCGGCACCGACATCGGCGACCGCGCGTCGCTGCAACGCGGTGCCCAGCTGTACATGAACTACTGCGCGGGCTGCCACTCGCTGAAGTTCATGCGCTACTCGCGCATGGCCGAGGATCTGGGCCTGACCGAGGACGAGGTGATGAACAACCTCAACCTCACCGGCGCGGCCTTCGGCGAGCACATCATCTCGTCGATGCCGGCCGAACAGTCGGCGCAGTGGTTCGGGCAGACTCCGCCGGACCTGAGCCTGATCACGCGCGTGCGCGGCAGCGACTGGGTGTTCACCTATCTCAAGTCGTTCTATCTCGACGAGACGCGGCCGCTGGGCTGGAACAACACGCTGTTCCCCAACGCCTCGATGCCCAATCCGCTGTGGGAAATGCAGGGCCTGCAGCGTGCGGTACACGGCGAGCTCGACGAGATCGGCGAGCCCACGGTCGCGCATCTGGAACTCGGCAGCCCCGGAAGCCAGAACGCCCAGCAGTTCGACCAGACCGTGCGCGACATCACCGCCTTCCTCGAGTACGTCGGCGAGCCGGCCGCGCTCAAGCGCCAGCAGCTCGGCGTCTGGGTGCTGCTGTTCCTCACCTTCCTCACGTTCATGGCGTGGCTGCTGAAGAAGGAATACTGGCGCGACGTGCACTGACGCGAACGGCCCTGTGACCGGGGCCGGACGGTGCCCGGGCCGCGTTGCCCGACGCGGCGGGGAAATGCGAGACTCGGGGACCGCGACGACCGTCTGCGAGGGGCAGCCGGCGTCACGGGGCTGGCGGATCCAGCCTCCGGAAGGCCGACGACGGCCATGAGTGCCTCCATGCGAAATGTCCTGACACTGTTTTCCTCGGTCGATGATGTGCTGTGCCACCGTGCGCGCCTGGTGCTCGCGGCGAAGGGCGTGACCTACGACATGGTCGTGGTGGATCCGCAGAATCCGTCCGAAGACCTGATCGATCTCAACCCCTACCACTCCGTGCCGACCCTGGTCGAACGCGAGCTGGTGCTCTATGCGGCCAGCGTCGTCAGCGAGTATCTCGACGAACGCTACCCGCATCCGCCGCTGATGCCGGTCGATCCCTTGTCGCGCGCACGACTGCGCCTGGCGATGCTGCGGATCGAACACGACTGGGTACCGCAGGTGCAGGCGATCCAGATGGGCAACAAGGCCCAGGCCGAGGCCGGACGCAAGCGCCTCAAGGAACTGCTGACCGCATCGGTGCCGCTGTTCAAGGCCAGCAAGTTCTTCCTCAACCCCGAAATGAGCCTGGCCGATTGCGCGATGGCGCCGATCGTCTGGCGTCTGCAGGCCCTGGAGATTCCGCTGCCCAAGGACGGCGCCAAGGCCATCGACGATTACGGCAACCGGATCTTCCGCAGTCCCGGTTTCGTGCGCAGCCTCACTCCGCAGGAGCGCGCGCTGCGCCCGCTGCCCGAATGAGCCGCGCCGCGCATTCCGGATCGCCGACGAATCGTTAGACTGTCGGCATGACGGACCGATCGCCCGCGATGACCAGCCACCGCCCGTATCTGCTGCGGGCGCTGTACGAATGGATTGCCGACAACGGCATGACACCGCACATCCTCGTCGACGCCCGCCTGCCGGGCGTGCGCGTGCCCGCGCATGCGGTCAAGGATGGGCGCATCGTGCTCAACATCGCCGATCGCGCGGTTGCCAAGCTGGACATGGATAACGACAGCGTGCGGTTCTCGGCACGCTTCGGCGGGGTGAGCCAGTCGGTGATCGTGCCCATCGCCGCGGTGCTCGCGATCTACGCGCGCGAGACGGGGCAGGGCATGGCGTTGCCCGACGACATGGCCGGCACGTCCACGGACGATGCGCTCGACGATGACGAGGCGATGTCCGCCGACACGCGTCCCGCTCTGGAGGCGGTCGATGGCGACGGGCCGGATGGGCCGCCCGATGACGAACCACCGCCCGAGCCGCGCCGCGCGCATCTGCGCGTGGTGAAGTAGGCGCGCACCGCGTCCCGCGGTGTTCGGGACGTCGAGGCGCTGCGCGCGGTGAGTCGGTCCACCCGCGGGCGGCCCGTGCACGGCCGCGCTGGCCGGTTTGCACTCGGCGTCACCGCCGGACCGCTGCGAGGCTCCGAGCGCCGCCTCTCGACGAGGCCCCTCGGCGGCGCGGCCAATACCGGCGCGGCGTCTACGCCGCGCGCTAGTACGGTGAGACGACCTGCGGCCGCGCGGGACCGCTGAACGCGACCAGCTGCTCGCCGCGCAGCACCAGATGGCCGATGTGCCGCTGGATGCCGTCGTCCGAATATTCGAACCGGAAGCTGCGCTCGATCCGCAGGCGCCCGTCGTCGCCGCGGCGCAGGCGCATCGAATGCGCGTGCACCGCCTGGTCGAGCCACTGCACGCCGGCGCGTTCGCAGGCCTCGCGGCCGAGCTGCCCGGCCCGTTCGGCGGCGGCGCGCGATGCGCTCCACCACTGGAACGCCGCGAACACGGCCAGCATTACGAAGATCATCGCCGGAAAGTCGGGCATGGGCGAACTGTGGCGGCGAGGCGGGCGGCAGGCAAGTATGGCGCCTTCGTCGCAGGCCCGGCCCGCCGGGCACGGGACATCGATCGAACAGGGCGGCCCGCACGGCTGGACTGCGGGCTGGGCGGCTCAGCCCGGCGGCGGACCCAGTTTCAGCGACAGATCGATCGCCTGCACGTGCTTGGTCAGGCCGCCGATCGAAATGCAGTCCACCCCGTCTTCGGCGATCGCGCGCAGGCCGGCCAGATCGACGCCGCCGGACACTTCCAGGGGAACACGGCCGTCGAACGGCGCGGCGCGGGCGATGCGCACGGCCTCGCGGCGCGTGCCGGCATCGAAGTCGTCGATCAGCACCCGCGTGCAGCCGGCGGTCAATGCCTCACGGAGTTCGTCGAGGGTTTCCACTTCCACGATCAAGGGCAGGGTCGGGGCCTGCGCACGCGCCTGCGCGATCGCCGCGGCGATGCCGCCTGCGGCGCGCACGTGGTTCTCCTTCAGCATCACCGCATCGAACAGGCCCACGCGATGGTTGTGGCCCCCACCCACGCGCACGGCGTACTTCTGCGCCTGGCGCAGGCCCGGCAGGGTCTTGCGGGTGTCGAGGATGCGCGTGCCGGTGCCTGCAACCGCATCGACATGACGTGCGGTAGTCGTCGCGGTGGCACTCAGCGTCTGCATGAAGTTCAGCGACGCGCGCTCGGCGCTGACCAGGGCCCGGCTGCGCCCCTGCAGCGTGGCCAGCACGGTGCCGGCGGGGACGCGGTCGCCTTCGCTCACACGCCAGTCGATGCGCACGTCGGGATCGAGCGCACGGTGGCAGGCGTCGAACCACGGGCGGCCGCAGACCACGGCGTCCTGCTTGCACAGCAGATAGGCGATGTCGGCGGCGTCGGGCAACAGCGCGGCCGTGACGTCGCCGCTGCCGATGTCCTCGGTCAGGGCCGCGGCGACGTCCGCGGCGACCGCCGCGTGCGGCACGACGAAGCGGTCGCCGGCGGTCATGCCTTCGGGAAGTCGGCGACCTGGCCGGTCGCGATGGCCTCTTCGACCAGCAGCACCGGGATGCCGTCGTCGACGCGGTAGACCCGCTTGCGGTCGTGTGTGACCAGCGCTTCGCGCAGGGCCTCGGCCTGCGCGCTGCCGTCGTCGCGCGTGATGCCGCCGGCGGCGATCGCCGCGTTCAGCGCGTCGAGGCCGGCACGGTCGAGCAGGGCGAGCGGCTGGCGGCTGGCGGGGCAGACGAGGATGTCGAGCAGCTTGCGGTCCATGGGCGGCGGATGCGTGAAGACGGAGCGCGACAGCGTAGCACTCCGCCCGCGCGCGCCGGCAGCACGCGATGGAACGACGGCCGGACGTGCAGCGGCACCGACGCGGCGCGGCGAACACGATAAAATGCGCCTTTGAGGCCGGGAACCGCGCATGACCAGCAGCTCCATTCCGCCGAAGGTCGGCATCGTGATGGGTTCGCGCTCCGACTGGGAGACGATGCAGCACGCCGCGCAGAAGCTCGAACAGCTCGGCGTCGCGCACGAGATCCGCGTGGTGTCCGCGCACCGCACGCCGGACGTGCTGTTCGAGTACGCCGCGAGTGCGAAGTCGCGCGGACTGCGCGCGATCATCGCCGGCGCCGGCGGCGCCGCGCATCTGCCGGGCATGCTCGCGTCGAAGACCGCGGTGCCGGTGCTCGGCGTGCCGGTGCAGTCCAAGGCACTCAACGGCATGGATTCGCTGCTGTCCATCGTGCAGATGCCGGCCGGCATTCCGGTGGCGACGTTCGCGATCGGCAACGCCGGCGCCGCGAACGCGGCCCTGTTCGCCGCCGCGATGCTCGCGGCCGACGATGCCGCGGTCGCCGCGGCGCTGGATGCGTTCCGCCAGCGCCAGACCGACGACGTGGCCGCCAACGACGATCCGCGTCGATGAGCACGCAGGCACGGGCCACGACCACGGTGGGCATTCTCGGCGGCGGCCAGCTGGCGCGCATGCTCGCGCTGTCGGGCGCGCCGCTCGGCCTGCGGTTCCTGGTGATGGACACCGCCGACGACGCCTGCGCGGGACAGTTCGCGCCGCTGCTGGTCGGCGATTACCGCGACGACGCCGCGCTGGCGCAGTTCGCCGAGAAGGTGGACGTGGCGACCTTCGATTTCGAGAACGTGCCCGCGGCGAGCGCGCACTGGCTGGCCGGGCGCGTGCCGGTGTTCCCGAATCCGGATGCCCTGGCGCTCACCCAGGATCGTCTCGCCGAGAAAACCCTGTTCCGCGAACTCGGCATTCCCGTGCCGGACTTCGCCGATGTCGCCACGCGCGCCGATCTCGAGGCGGCGATCGCGCGCATCGGCACGCCGTGCATTCTCAAGACCCGGCGGCTGGGCTACGACGGCAAGGGCCAGTTCCGGATCAAGTCGCCGGCCGATGTCGACGCCGCCTGGGCGGCGCTCGGTGCGCAGGCGTCGAGTGTGGGCCTGATCCTCGAAGGCTTCGTCGCGTTCCAGCGCGAGCTCAGCGTGGTCGCCGTGCGCGGCCGTGACGGCGAGTTCCGCGCCTGGCCGCTGACCGAGAACTGGCATGTCGACGGCGTGCTGTCGGCGAGCCTGGCGCCGGCGCGCGTGGACGAGGCGCTGCGCGCGACGGCCCTGTCGCACGCACGGGCGATCGCCGAACGGCTGGACTACGTCGGCGTGTTCGCGCTCGAACTCTTCTGCCGCGACGGCGAACTGCTCGCCAACGAACTGGCGCCGCGCGTGCACAACTCCGGGCACTGGACGATCGAGGGCGCCGAGACCTCGCAGTTCCAGAACCATCTGCGCGCGGTACTGGGCCTGCCGCTGGGGGAGACCGCCGTGCGCGGCATCGCCTGCATGCTCAACTGGATCGGCGAGATGCCGGAGGCGATGCCGATGCTGTCGACTCCCGGCGGTCATTGGCACGACTACGGCAAGCAGCCGCGCGACGGCCGCAAGGTGGGCCACGCGACGCTGCGCGCGGACGAGGCCGAGGCGCTGGCGCAGCGGCTGGCCGATGTCGGCGAGGCGCTGGGGCGACAGGCGCAGGTGGCCCCGGTCGTGGCGCGCTTGCGCGAAGGCTGAGCGCGGTCCGGGCGTTGAATCGCCCGGGCGTCGTTCCCGGCGAACCGCCACACGTCCCTCCGGGCGCTGCACGACCAGCCGCGGCCGCCACGGGGCGGGTCGGTGATGGCCTGCACGACGGGCTCCCCTCGGCGTTCGCGCGCACGGTGCGCGCCGATAGTCGGCGACGACCGCACAGGCGCCTGCGTGGTGTGGCGCCCGAGTTCCCGCGGCCGGCCACGGGGTCGCCCGGTGACGGCCGCGCTGCGTCGAGCCGGGTGTCGGCAAGGCGGTGCCGTGGACGAGGTCGCGACGGCCCCCATGCGCGGCGAAGCCGGGGGCGCGCACTGACGGTCGAGGATCCGCAGGTGGGGTCGTCGCGCAGGCAGCAATGAGGGTGGACGCGGAATGCGGGCATCGCCTGGGTCCTCGCAACGAGCGCGCACGGGGGCGCTGCCCGCGGCCCGTCCGATGCCGGCGCGCGATCCGACTCAGGCGCGTGGATCGTCGCTGACGACCAGCGGCACGCCGCGAGTGGGGTGTTCGAGCACCAGCACCGGCTGCGCGTAGACGCGTTCGATCGTCGCCTGGGTCAGCACCTCGCGCGGGCTGCCGTCGGCGGCGATGCGGCCGCCGTGCAGCATGACGATACGGTCGGCGTGGCCGGCGGCCAGGTTCAGATCGTGCAGCACGACGATCACGCAGGCGCCGTCGTCGGCGAGGCCGCGCGCGATGCGCAGCACGGCTTCCTGGTGCTGCAGGTCGAGCGCGGCGGTGGGCTCGTCGAGGAACACGACCGGCGTGGTCTGTGCGAGCACGCGCGCGAACGCGGTGCGCGAGGCTTCGCCGCCTGACAGCGTCTGCACGTCGCGCGCGGCGAGGTGGGTGACGTCCGCGGATGCCAAGGCCGCATCGACGATGCGCCCGTCCTCCGCAGGCGCCGGTGGATGCGGCAGCCGACCCATCGCGACGACTTCACGCACGCTGAAACCGAAGCGCACCGCGTGGTCCTGTGGCAGCACGCTGCGCTCGCGGGCGAGCGGGCGGGCCTTCCAGTCGCGCAGCTCCGCGCCGGACAGGCGCACGCGGCCCTCGGCCGGTGCGAGATCGCCGCTCGCGACCGCGAGCAGGGTCGATTTGCCGGCGCCGTTCGGGCCGACCAGTGCGGTCAGCGTGCCGCGCGCGAAGCGCAGGTCGACCGCATCGAGAATCGCGCGCCCGTCGATGCGCACGCTCACGCCGTCGAGCGCGAGCACATCCTGCGCGGCGTCGTGCGTGTTCGGGCTCATGCGGTGCCCTTGCGGCGCAGCACCAGCCACAGGAAGAACGGCGCGCCGAGCGCGGCCGAGAACAGGCCGAGCGGGATTTCCGACGGTGGATCGAGACTGCGCGCGGCGGTGTCGGCGACGACGATCAACAGGCCGCCGGCGACCGCCGAGAGCGGAATCAGCCAACGGTGCCCCGGCCCGGCCAGCAGGCGCACGAAGTGCGGCACCACCAGACCCACGAAGCCGACGACGCCGGCGAAGGCGACCGCGGAGCCGACCAGAAGCGCGCAGACCGCGATCAGCATCAGCCGCGCGCGGTTGACGTCCAGGCCGATGTGCTGGGCCTGGCGTTCGCCCAGCGCGAGCATGTCCAGCGGCGTCGCCAGCGCACGCAGCGCGACGGCGCCGAGCACGAACGCGGGCAGGGCCGCCAGCATCGAGTTCCAGTTCGCCATCGCCAGCGAGCCCATCTGCCAGAACACCAGCGACTGCAGCTCGTCGGCATCGGCGATGTAGGTGAAGAAGCCGATCGCGGCCGAGCACGCCGCGGCGATGGCGATGCCCACGAGCAGCAACGTCGCCGTGCCGGTGCCGCGATCGGGCCGGGCGAGCAGGTAGATCAGTGTGGTCGTCGCCGCGCCGCCCAGAAACGCGGCGACCGGGATCGTCCAGGCGCCGAATGCGGTCGCGCCGATCACGATCGCGCCGACCGCACCGAGCGCCGCGCCATGGGTGACGCCGACGATGCCGGGATCGGCCAGCGGATTGCCGAACAGGCCCTGCAGGCCGGCGCCGGCCATCGCCAGCGAGGCGCCGACGATCACCGCCAGCAAAGCGCGCGGCACGCGCAGGTTCCACACCACCGAGATGTCGCGCTGGGTCAGCGCACCCGCCTCGACCACGCCGAGCTTGTGCGCGATCACGTGCACCACATCGCCCGGCGGGATGCGCAGCGGGCCGATGCCGAACGACAGCACGATCACCACCACCAGCAACGCGAGCAGGGCGACGAACAGCAGGCCGCCCGGCGGTCGCCGGACCAGGCCGGTGCGTCGTGCCGCGGCGCCGCTCATGCGCCGGGCGCGGCGTCGAGTTCGGCGGCCAGCGCGGCCAGCGCCTGTGCCAGTGCGACCGCGCCGGCGCCGCCGCCGATGCTGCTGACCTTGAGCTGGGTATCGGGCATCACCCAGACGCGGTTGGCGAAGCCGGCCGGCGTCTGCTTCAGCGACGGGTAGGCCTTCCACAGCCCGGGCTCGCCGCCGAACACGCGCAGGTCGTCCTCGCTGACCAGGATCACCTCGGGCTCGACCGCGACGATGCCCTCGTTGCTGAGCTGCGAATAGTTGGCCACCTTGGCCTCGTCGCCGACGTTGATGCCGCCGGCGAGACGGATCAGCCCCGCGGCCGCGGTGTCAGCGCCGCCGACGGTCGGCGAGCCGCCGCCACCGGTGGCGGAGATGTGGATCACGCGCGGCTTGCGCGTGTGGGTGGCGGCGATGCGCGCGGCCTCGTCGAGCTGCTGCTGCACCTGGGCGGCGAGCTGCTCGCCTTCGTCGGCATGACCGAACACGGCGGCGAGCTTGCGCACCTTGTCGGGAATGGGCTGCAGTTCGTCGACGATCACCAGCGTCTGCCCGGCGTCGCGCAGCGGCTGGGCGAGCTTGCCGTGGCGGCGCAGGCTGTTGCCGACGAACAGCGTGCCGTCGAGGCTGAGGATGCCTTCGACACCGGTGGTGCGATTGAACAGGAAGTGATGCGGCGCGTTGCGTCCGGTCGCGGTGACCGAGTTCGTGGGCGCGGCGAACACCTGCTCGGCCAGGCCGAGTGAATCCATGACCATCACGATGTCGTCGTTGCCGACGATGGTGCGTGCGGTGTCGGTGACCGTGACGTCGACCCCGTCGTCGGAGCGCACCGTGACCGGCAACGCCTGCGGCGACCGCGCAACGCGCGGGATGTCGGTGCCGGCCACGCGCTGCCAGCCCTCGGGCAGGACCGCATCACCGGACTGCGCGGCGGCGACTGCCGAGGGCGCGTCCCCGGACGGGGGCGCGCATGCGGTGAGAGTGCAGGCGAGGGCGATCAGCAGCGGAGCAAGGACGCGGGGCTCGGACATCTTCGATTCCATCGCAAAAAAAAGCGGCCGGACCGGGTCCGGCCGCTGCGGAGCGACGATTTTAGTGGGTTTTCGGCACGAGCCGGCGGATCTGGTCGCCGTTCGGATCCTCGGCGCCGCGCGACTTGTTGATCGCATAGACCACGCCGTCGCCGATCGGAAGTACGTGGTTGGGGAACGTGCCGCCGTCGAGATTGGCGACGATCGTGCCGTTCGCGTCGACGGCGGTGATCGTGCCGGCGCCGCGGCTGGCCACATAGGCGAGGCGGGTGTGCGGATCGAACGCGACGTAGACTGCGCCCGCGCCGACATAGACATCGTGCAGCACCTCGCCGGTGTCGGCGTTGGCGATGATCAGGTTGTCGCTGCCCTGGCCGGTGACGTAGAGACGCCGGCCCTCGGCATCGATGGCGACACCGATGCCGCCGTTGAGCGTGGGGAAGCGGAACATCCGGTCCACCGCGCCCGTGGCGCCGTCGAGCACCACGACCTCGCCGGTCGACAGACCCACCGAATACAGCTTGCCGCCGACGGGATCGACGGTCAGCGCCATCGGTCCGAATTCCTCACCGCGCACCTGCGAGGGCACGGTCACGTCCTGCACCACCTCGAGCGTGGTCGCATCGAAGGCCACGAAGCGACCGCCGCCGAAGCCGCTGGCCCAGACGCGGTTGTCCCGGGTGTCCACGACCACGTCGCGGCCGTGCGGGAGTACGCCGGCTTCGAACTGCTTGACCAGCGACAGGTCCGACTGCCGGTACACCGCGACCGAGTCGTCACGGGTATTGGTCACCCAGACATGGCCGTTGGCGTCGTCCACGGCGACGCCGTAGACGGCGTAGACGCGACCGTCGCTCTGGCCTTCCACCTGGGCCGGGGTGACGCGTGCGGTGATCTCCAGCGTGTCGGGGTCGAGCTTGAGCAGTTCCGACTGGCGCACCGGCGGGCGGCCGGTGGCGGCGGTGACGAACAAGGCGTTGGACGTCCGGCTGTGGGCGACCTGGTAGAGGCCCTGGACCAGCTTGTTGACGGCCACGTCGTAGCGGTCCGCGCCCGACAGCGGCACGTCCTTGGAGACCTTCAGTTCGATCACGGCGGCGGCATCGGGATTGGCGACGCGCACGACCACCGGGTGGCGGCCGACGACCGCGTCGGCGGGAATCTGGACCTGACCGCTGATCCGGCCTTCGGCATCGGCCGTCCACGGGCGCGCATTGAGCGCGCGTTCGCCGCGCAGCAGGGTCACCGCCTGGCCCGGCTTGAAGCCCTGGCCGGTCATCTCGACCGTGTCACCGGCCTTGATGACGGGGCTGCTCGCGCGCACCGCGCCGCCGAAGTCGGGATCGGGCTGGCTGAAGACCTGGGCGCCGGCGATGCCGGCGACCGCGGACAGCGCGAGTGCGAGGGTGGCCAGACGCAGGCGGCGGGATGACGTCGTGTGCATGGAAAGCTCCTGGAGCGTGGACGGTGCCGGCGATGCGCAGCCGGTGTTCAGTGAAAGCCGTGGTGCGGGGACGCGATGGGCCGCGCGTCCGTCAGTGATCGGGGGCCACGCCGTCGGCGCGGCTCGGGGTGTCGCTGTGGTCGGCCACGCCGGTGACCACGTGCAATGCCCACATCAGGGACGCGCGGAACATCGGCCCGTGGGTCAGGCCGGGGAATTCCCGGTAGCTGACGTCGAGCCCGTCGACCTCGGCCAGCCGTTCGGCCAGACGCTGCGCCGAATCCGCGGGTGCGGCGGCGATGCGGCGCAGATGCACCTGTACGCGCGGATCCGACAGATCGCGGTGTGAAACCTGGCGCTCGCCTTCGCCGAGCCCGAGCAGCACCCGCGCCGGACGACCGGCATTGTTCGCCACGAAGCGCTGCTCGGGCGCACCGAGCAGGGCGCCGTCCCCCCACCACAGCGACGGGCTGCCGGCGGCGTAGGTGTCGAACGCGCCGGTGCGCGTGTACAGCGCGTGCAGGGCGAACAGCCCGGCGAGCGAATGGCCCCACAAGGTCTGCCGCGCGGGGTCGGTGACCACGCGCCGGGCGAGTTCCGGGCGGATGGTGCGCTCGATGGTTTCCAGCATCGCGTCCGCACCGCCGCCGCCGATCACCGGTGCGCCGCCGCGCACCGGTCGCTCGCCGGCGACCGGCGTGTAGTCGCGCGTGCGCGCTTCGGAATCGATGCGCAGGGCGTTCTCGTATCCCACGAAGACCAGCGCATGCGGCACCGGCTGCGCTGCGAGTTCGGCGAGCAGGGCGTCGTCGAATTCGATCAGCGCGGCGTTGCCGTCGAGCATCCAGAACGCGGGAAACCCGCCCGCGGGCGCCGGCGTCTTCGGCACCGCCACGTGCACGCGCCAGCTGCGCGTGCCGTCGGCGCTGGACACGCCGAACCGCTCGACGGTGTAGTGCGCCGACACGCGGTCGGCGATGGTCTCGCCGATGGTCAGGCCGGGATTGCGCTGCTGCGCGGCGGCCTCGGGCATCGCACCGATCTGCAGCGCCAGCAGCAGGCCCGCCGCGGCGGCGAGGGTCGCGACGCGGGTGCGCGTGGACAGGGGAGGACGGGATTCGCTCATGCGTCGGAGTATCGGTCAGAAGCCCAGGGTCATGCTGACGTAGTAGGCGCGGCCGGGCTCGTTGTAGGTCGCCGCGCCGGCGCCGCTGCTGCTGGATTCGCGGAACAGGCGTTTGTCGAACAGATTGTCGACGCCGCCGCCCAGGCGGATGGTCGGCGTGATGCGGCAGCGCAGGCCCAGGCCCCACACCGCGTAGGGCTCGCGCGTGGCGCGCAGCGTCTGGCAGGCGACAGGGTCGGTCACGCCCGCGCAGCGGTCGTCGTTGTTGATGTCGGCACTGGCCGGCACCTGGCGGCCGTAGAACGTGCCGGTCAGCAGCAGCGCAAGCGCGCGCGTGGCCTGCCAGTCGAGCGTGGTGTTGACGGTGTATTCGGGAATCACCGACAGCGGCTGGCGCGTCGCGCGATTCTCGTTTTCGATCATGTAGGTGATGTTGTTCGACCACGACAGCACGTCGCCACGATCGCCGAGCAGCGGCACGACGAGATTGCCTTCCAGGCCCTGGACCACGGCGTCGGGCGCGTTCTCCCACTGGAAGATCCGCGCCGGGCCCGCGGTCGGCGTACCGGGCGTGGTGCCCACCGGCACGAAGCCGGCGACGATCTTGTCCGCATAGGCGTTGTGGAAATAGGTCAGCGAGGCCTGGTGGCCGCTGGCCGGTGCCCATTCGATGCCGATTTCCTTGTTGAGGCTGGTCTCGGCCTCGAGCTCCGCATTGCCCTGGACGTAGCAGCCCGAGCCGAGGCTCGGGAAGGTATCGGGGCAGCCGTTGCCGCGCGTGTAATACAGATAGTTGGTATTGGACTGGTAGAGATTGGGCGCCTTGAACGCACGCGCCACGCCGCCCTTGAGCCGCAGATTCCCGCCCAGGGCCAGCTGCACGTTGAGGCTGGGCCCGGTGTGGGTGCCGAACTGGCTGTGATGGTCGACACGCAGACCGGGGGTGAGGATCCAGCGCTCGCCCAGATAGATGTTGTCCTCGACGAACACCGCCGTGGTACGGGCCTCGGCGCGGCCGCCGCCGCGGTCGGGATCGAGCCCCGGAATGCCGCCGCCGGCGCCGTCCGATTGCGACACCGAATACGGATCGTCGAGTTCACTGTCGCGGTGTTCGAAGCCCACCGTCCACACGTGTCCGGCGGCGCCGAACGTCGTCGGCAGGCTGACCTCGCCGTCGATCGCGGCATTGCGCAGGCGCGCGGTGGTCCAGGTGTCCGCCGCGCCGATGCTGCCTTCCGGTCCGCCGGCCAGACCCTCGGCGAGGCGCGTGTTGTTGGTGCCCTCGGCGGCGAGGGTCAGGCGCGAGGTCGCATCGCCCCAGACGCCGCGATGGGTGATGGCGCCACTGGTGCGGACCATGCGGTTGGTCTCGGCGCCGGCATCGGCCAGCGCGGTCAGCAACGGCGTGCCGTCGGTGCTGACCGCGCGATCCCCGGCGTAGATGTTGCCCTGGCGGCTGATGCCGGCCTCGACTTCGACGACATGACCGGCATCGATGTCCCAGCGCAGCAGGGCGTTGACGTCCCGGTTTCGCACGCCCTCGCGCCCGGCCGGCGGGGTGACGCCCGACGCGAAATCCGCGTTGAGGTCCAGTGCATCGGCATCGGTCTTGTTGAGGTTGCCGTAGAGGCGGAACGACAGCGCATCGGTCAGCGGTCCGCTCAGGGTCGCGCCCACACGCTGGCTGCCGCCTTCGTCGCCGTGCTGCGGCACCTGGCCGTAGAGGCCCAGCGCGCCGGTCAGATCACCCGTGGGGCGCTTGGTGATGATGTTGACCACGCCGCCCGAGGCGCCGGAGCCGTAGCGCGCGGCGGCGGGGCCGCGCAGGACCTCGATGCGCTCGACCGCCTCGGCCGGCACCCAGTTGGTGTCGCCGCGCGTGTTGCGCTCGCCGCTGCGGCCCATGCGGATCGAATCGCGCGAGCCGACCGGCCTGCCGTCGATCAGGATCAGCGTGTTTTCCGGACCCATGCCGCGCAGGTCGATCTGGCGGTGGTTGCCGTACTGGCCGGAGGCGCTGTTCCCGGTGAGGTTGACTCCGGGCATGGTGCGGATCAGCTCGGACAGGTCGTTCGCTGGTGGCCGGCGCTCGATGTCGTCCACCGTGATCACCGAGGTGCCCAGCGCCTGACGCGCGATGGCTTCGGCGGTGACGCGGACGGTGTCGAGGTCGGTGGCCGGATCCCGGGGGTCGGCGGCGGCGGGGCCGGGCAGGCACAGCAGGGCCGCGATGATGGTGGCGAGCGGGGCGGGCGCGGGGCGACGATCGATACGCATGGAGGTCCGAGGCGGGCGGTCTCGGGCGGCGGCGGAGACGTGGGGGAGGGCCCGTCGGCAGACGGAGCAGACGCCCAGTCTACGGTGAATGCGAATTGTTCTCAAATCGCCGCAGCCTGGTCGTGTGGGGACGAGTCGTGGCGCGGCGTTCACAAATGAGACCTGTTATCATTCACGTCGTCCCGTCCGGACAGCGCGGCCGCCCCGCATCGCACCCGGACCGCCCCCGCCCACGACTCCGAGGCCCGGCGTTGCCCCCGTCGATCCCCCCGACATCGCTGCCTGCCGCGACCACCGCGCACCCGTCGGCCTCGGCGCTGCCGGCGCTGGTGCTCACCGCGTTCGTCGGCACGATGGCGATGATGGCGTTCGTCGCCGTGGTGGGTCCTGTGGTGCGCCTGCTGGGCCTGGCCGAGTGGCACGCCGGACTGTCGGTCACTGCGGCCGGTGTGCTGTGGATGCTGTCGGCGCGCCGCTGGGGACGCCTCAGCGATCGCCTTGGCCGGCGCCGTGTGTTGCTGGTCGCGCTCGCGGGCTACGCGCTGGTCTATATCGCGATGGCGCTGTTCGTCGGTGCCGCTTTGCGTGCGCCGCCGGCGCTCTGGTTGTCGGTGGCCGCGCTGGTGGTCACGCGGGCCTTGATCGGCCTGTTCTACGCCGCAGTGCCGTCGACTGCCGCGGCCTGCGTCGCCGACGAGGTCGCGCCCGGTCGGCGCGGTGCGGCGATGGCCAAGCTCGGTACCGCCAACGCGGTGGGCATGGTGGTGGGACCGGCGGCCGCGGGCTGGATCGCGTTCCACGGCATCGCCTGGGCGCTCTACGTCGCGGCCTTGCTGCCGCTGCTCGCGTTGGCGGTGCTGTGGTGGCGGTTGCCCGACACGCCGCCCGCCCACGCGTCGAGGCCGGGGCCCGCGCCGGTGATGCGCTTTGCCGATCCGCGGCTGCGCCTGCCGCTGTTCGCGGTGTTCGCGGGCATGGTGTCGGTGACGATCGCCCAGGTGGCCGTGGGCTTCTTCGCGATCGACCGGCTGCAGCTCTCGCCTGCCGACGGCGCCCGTGTGGCCGGCCTGGCGCTGACCGCGGTCGGCGTCGGGCTGATGCTGGCCCAGGCCTTGGTGATGCGGCTGAGATCGGTGCCGCCGGCGCGTTGGATCGCGGTCGGCGCCATGGTGTCGGCCGCGGGCTTCGCCTCGGCGGTCGCCGTCGATGCCCAGTGGCAACTGCTCGCCGCGTACGGCGTCGCGGCCTTCGGCATGGGCTTCGTGTTTCCGTCCTTCCAGGCGCTGGCGGCCGATTCGGTCGAGGCGCACGAGCAGGGCGCGGCGGCGGGCACGGTGGCGTCGGTGCAGGGCATGGGCATGGTGGCCGGGCCGCTGCTGGGCACGCTGCTGTACCGGATGTCGCCGAGCGCGCCCTACCTGCTGGTCGGCGCGGTGCTGGTGATCCTGGCGTTGACGGCGGCGGTCCACGGCGGAGGACGCCGGGCATGAGCGCCGCCCTGCAGAGCCTGACCGGGGTCGCGGATCCGGCACGCGCGCCGGCGACCAGCCTGTTCCGCCTCGACGCGCCGCTGCGCCGGATCGAGACTGACGGCGTGCAGCAGCGTCTGCCGGCGGGCCCGGCGGCGACGCTGGGCGCACGGGTCGCGGACTTCTTCGCCGGACGCACCGATGGCCCGGCCTTGCTGGTCGGCGCGCTGCCGTTCGATCCTGCGCACGAGGACGCGTTGTTCCAGCCGGCGCAGGTCAGCACGCCGACGTCCGCGCCGGTGCCGGCGGTCATGGCCCTGGGCGGGCACGCCGTCGAGATGCCCTCGGCCGCGGCCTATGCGGACGCGGTCGCGCGCTGCATCGAGCGGCTCGACACCGGTGCCGCGCCGGGCGCCGAAGTGCTGCGCAAGGTCGTCCTCGCGCGCAGCCTGCGCGTGGACGCGCCGGTCGCGATCGATCCGCGCGCGCTGGCTGCACGCCTCGGCGCCGATCGCAGCGTCACCACCTACGTCACGCCGGTGCCGGCGAGCGCCGGTGGCGCGGCGGGCTGGCTGGTGGGCGCGACGCCCGAACTGCTGGTGTCGCGGCGCGGCCGCGCGATCGTTTCGCATCCGCTGGCCGGCTCGGCGCGACGCCTGGCCGATCCGGACGCCGATCGCCGCGCCGCCGAGGCGCTGATGGAATCGGTCAAGGATCACGACGAGCATCGTCACGTGGTGGACGCCATCGTCGAAGCCCTGGCGCCGCTGTGCAGCGCGCTGCAGGTGCCCCCGCGGCCGTCGCTGCATGCCACGGCGACGATGTGGCACCTCGGCACCCGCATCACCGGCACGCTGAGGAACGCGGATGTCTCGGCGGCCACGCTGGCCGGCCTGCTGCATCCCACGCCCGCGGTCTGCGGCACCCCGCGTCCGCAGGCGCTGGAGATGATCCGCGCGCTGGAGCCGGTGGATCGCGGCTTCTATGCCGGCGCGGTCGGCTGGTGCGATGCGCAGGGCGACGGCGACTGGTATGTCTCGATCCGCTGCGCGCATGTGCAGGGGCGCACGATGCGCCTGTTCGCCGGGGCCGGTATCGTGTCCGGCTCGCAGCCGGCGCTGGAGGTCGACGAGACCGCCGCGAAGTTCCGGGCACTGCTCGATGCACTGGGCATCGACGAGGCCCGCGCTGCCTGACCCGCCGTGCACGTATCACCGAGGACCGGATGAGCAAGCCCCCCACGCCGCAGCGTTTGCCGCTGCGCCAGACCTGGCCCGATGCGTTCGTCGCGCGCTACCGCGCGGCCGGGCACTGGCGGGGCGAGACGTTTCCGGGCTTTCTGCGCGAGCGCGCAACGCGGTGCGCGGAGGTAGTGGCCGTGGTCGGCGGCGGTGCGCGCTGGACCTATGCGCAGCTGTGGGCCGAGGCCGAGCGCATCGCCGCCGGCCTGCTCGCGCAGGGGTTGGTGCCCGGTGATCGCGTGGTCGTGCAGCTGGGCAACATTCCCGAATTCATCGCCGTGGTCTGTGCCCTGTTCCGTGCGCAGCTGGTGCCGGTGTATGCATTGCCCGCGCACCGGCTGACCGAGGTCGCCCATTTCGCGCGCAAGGCCGAGGCCGCCGCCTACGTCTGCGCGGAGCGCTTTGATGCCTTCGATTACCGCGCGCTCGCCCGCGACCTGCAGGCCGAGGTGCCGGCGGTGCGGCGCGTGTTCGTGGTCGGCGCGCCGGCGGAATTCGCCGCCGTGGCGTCGCTCGATGGGCCGCGCACGGCGTTGCCGGGCGATCCCGATCCGCAGGCGGTCGCGTTCCTGCAGATCTCCGGCGGCAGCACCGGCCTGTCGAAGCTGATCCCGCGTACGCACGACGATTACATCTACAGCTTCCGCGCCAGCAACGCGCTGTGCGGCATCGACGCGAACAGCGTCTACATGGTCGCGCTGCCGGCCGCGCACAATTTCCCGATGAGTTCGCCGGGGTTCTTCGGTGCGCTGTATGCCGGCGCGCGCGTGGTGCTGAGTCCGGGGCCGGGCCCCGATGTCGCGTTCCCGCTGATCGCCGCCGAGCGCGTGACCTGCGTCGGCCTGGTGCCGCCGCTCGCGCTGCTGTGGGCCGATGCCGCAGGCAAGACCGCGCACGATCTGTCGAGCCTGCAGGTGCTGCAGGTCGGCGGCGCCAAGCTGGTGCCCGAAGCCGCGCGTCGTGTCGTCGCGAGCCTCGGCTGCAGGCTGCAGCAGGTCTTCGGCATGGCCGAGGGGCTGGTGAACTACACCCGCCTCGATGATCCCGACGAGCTCGTGCTGACCACCCAGGGCCGGCCGATCAGCGACGACGATGAAGTGCTGGTCGTCGACGACCATGGCGTGCCGGTCACCGACGGCGAGGTCGGCCATCTGCTGACGCGCGGCCCGTACACGATCCGCGCCTACCACAACGACGCCGCCGCGAATGCGCGGTCGTTCACCGACGACGGCTTCTACCGCACCGGCGACATGGTCCAGCGCCTGCCCAGCGGGCATCTGATCGTGCAGGGCCGGGCGACCGACCACATCAACCGCGCCGGCGAGAAGATCTCGGCCGAGGAGATCGAGGACCATCTGCTCGCGCATCCGCAGGTGTTCGATGCGGCGGTGGTGTCGATTCCCGACGACTTCCTCGGCGAGCGCAGCTGCGCGTTCGTGATTCCCGGCGACGAGACGCCGCGCCCGGCCGAACTCAAGGCCTGGGTGCGCGGGCGGGGGCTGGCCGCGTTCAAGGTGCCCGACCAGATCGTGTTCGTCGACGCCTTCGGCACCACGGCGGTGGGCAAGATCAGCCGGCGCGAACTGCGTGCGCAGCTGCGCGCGCGCTTCCTCGAAGACCAGAAGGACGCCGGCTGATGGGCCTGCCGAAGATCGCCCCGTATCCGCTGCCGACCGCTGCGGAACTGCCGGCCGCGCGCGGACCCTGGGTGCCGGAAACGCAGCGCGCCGCGTTGCTGGTGCACGACATGCAGCGCTACTTCCTCGCCGCGTTCGCGCAGGACGAGGCGCCGCTGGCGCCGGCGGTCGCCAACCTCGCGCGCCTGCTCGCGCATTGCCGCAGCCGCGGCATCCCGGTGTTCTACACCGCGCAGCGCGGCAACCAGGACCGGCGCGACCGCGGCCTGCAGGCCGACCTCTGGGGGCCGGGCATGCAGGCGGTGCCCGAGCACGAAACGATCATCGACGCGCTGGCGCCCGCGACCGGCGACCACGTGCTGGTCAAACATCGCTACAGCGCCTTCCAGCGCAGCAACCTCGACACGCTGATGCGTGCGCGCGGCCGCGACCAGCTGCTGATCACCGGCGTCTATACGCACATCGGCGTGCTGTCGACGGCGACCGAGGCCTTCCAGCGCGACATCGAAACCTTCGTCGTCGCTGACGCGGTTGCCGATTTCTCGCGCGCCGACCACGATCTCGCGCTGCACTGGATCGCGCGCACCTGCGGCGTGCCGCTGACCACCGACCGACTTCTGGAACTGCTGCCATGACCACCGACCGCACCGGCCCGCTGACCCTCGAGCGCATGCGCGCCGACATCGCGAAGCTGCTCGGCGAAGCGCCCGAGGACGTGCGCGACCACGACAATCTGATGGACCTCGGCCTCGATTCGATGCGCGTGCTGGGCCTGGTGATGGCCTGGGGCGAGCACGGCATCGCGCTGGAGTTCTCGCAGCTGGCCGAGCACACCACGCTCGCGGGCTGGTGGCAGGTGGTGCAGGGCCTGCAGCGCGACACGCCCGCCGCCGGATGAACCCGACGGCGTCACCTGTCGACACCGGTGCGCCCGCGTCGGCCACGGCCCGGCCGCTGACCGAAGCGCAGGCCGGCCTCTGGTATGCGCAGCGGCTGGCGCTGGACAACCCGGCCTTCAACACCGCGCACGCGCTGTGGATCGAGGGCGCACTGGATGTCGAGGCGTTCGCGCGCGCGGCAGACCGGGCCGTCGACGAGGCGCCGGCGCTGGCCTTGCGCATGCGCGAGACCGCCGACGGGCCGGTCCAGTGGGTCGACGCGGGGCACGTGCCGCATCTGGAGATCATCGACCTGTCCGCCGAACCGGCGCCGGAGGCCACCGCACGCGCGGCGGTGACGCGCGATCGGCGCTCGCCGGTGGATCCCGCGCGCGATCGCCTCGCGCTGCAGCGGCTCTACGTACTGGGCGGCGGCCGCTACGTCTGGTATCTGCGCGTGCATCACCTCGCGACCGACGGCTACGGCATGGCGCTGCTGACCGAGCGCGTGTGTGCGCTGTATGCCGACGCGAGCGCAAGCGCGGCCTTCGCACCGCTGGACGGCGTGCTGGCCGAAGACCTGAGCTATCGCAGGTCCGACAGGCGCGCGGCCGATGCCGCGTACTGGCAGGACGCGCTGACCGGCATGCCGGCGGCGGCCGGCCTCGGCGGCGGCTTCGCCCATGCCGCTCCCGACTGCCTGCGCCATGTCGAAGCGCTCGACACGGCGTTCCGTGACGGCCTGGCGCGTGCGGCGGCGGCGCTGGAACAGCCCTGGCCGGACGTGCTGACCGCATTCACCGCCGCCTATTGCCAGCGCTTCGGCGGGCAGGGCGAGGCGGTGGTCGGGGTGCCGTTCATGGGCAGGCTCGGCAGCGCGTCCGCGCGCGTGCCGGCGATGGTCATGAACGTGCTGCCGCTGCGCGTGCCCGCGCAGCCGGAGGCGCGCCTGGCCGATTTCGTGCAGACGATCGTGCGCGCACTGCTGCGCGGTCGCCGGCACGGGCGCTACCGCGGCGAGCAGTTGCGGCGCGATCTGGGCCTGATCGGTGGTCAGCGCCGGCTGCACGGCCCGCTGATCAACGTGCAGCCGTTCTACAGGCCGGTGACACTCGCCGGCGCGCAGGCCGCGATGGAAATCCTCGCCACCGGCCCGGTCGACGACATCACGCTCGGCTTCCGCGGCGACGGCGCGCGGGCGCTCGATCTGGAGATCGAGGCCAATCCCGAGCTGTACTCCGAAGCCGACGTGGTCGCGCACGCGCGCCGTCTGCGCGTGTTTCTCGCGTCCGCATTCGACCTGGCGGCGCAGCCGGAGGCGCGCCTCGACGACGTGCCGCTGGCGACGCCGGCCGAAGCCGCGTGCACGCTGTTCGACTTCAACGCCACCGCACATCCGGTACCCGACACGACCCTGGTCGCGCTGATCGAGGCGTCGATGGCTGCCATGCCCGAGGCGCCGGCGCTGGTGTTCGAAGGCGAGACGCTGACCTACCGCGATCTCGACACCCGCACGCATGCGCTCGCGCAGGCACTGCACGCGCGCGGCGCAGGTGCCGACACCGTCGTTGCGGTCGCATTGCCGCGTTCGATTGAACTGGTCGTCGCGCTGGTCGCGGTACTGCGCGCGGGCGCCGCGTATCTGCCGATGGATCTGGCGCATCCGGTCGAACGGCGCGCCCGCATCCTGCGCTCCGCGCAGCCGGTCGCGCTGCTCGCGCTCGATGACGACGGCATCGAGTGGCAGGACGCCATGCCGCATTTCGCGCCGCGCGCCTGGCCGCAGACCGCGGGCGACACCGCGCTGCCGGCGGTCGCGCCACAGCACGCCGCCTACGTCATCTACACCTCGGGTTCGACCGGCGAGCCCAAGGGCGTCGTCGTCGAGCATCGTGCGATCGTCAACCGGCTCGAGTGGATGCGCACGCATTACGGCGTCGACGCATCCGATCGCATCCTGCAGAAGACGCCGGCCACGTTCGACGTGTCGGTGTGGGAATTCTTCCTGCCGTTGCTGGCCGGCGCCACGCTGGTGGTCGCACCGCCCGACGCGCATCGCGACCCGGTCGCCATCGCGCGCCTGATTCGCGACTGTGGGATCACCACCCTGCATTTCGTGCCGTCGATGCTGGCCGCGTTTCTCGCCGCGCCCGAGGCGCGAGGACTGTCGACGCGTCGCGTCTTCGTCAGCGGCGAAGCGCTGGATGCGGACCTGCGCGACCGTTTCCACGCGACCGTGCACGCCGAGCTGCACAACCTCTACGGCCCGACCGAGGCCGCGGTCGACGTCAGCTTCTGGCCGGCCAGCGCCGACGACCGCTCGCGCCCGGTGCCGATCGGCTTTCCGGTCTGGAACACGCGGCTGTACGTACTCGACGCGCGCATGCGGCCGCTGCCGCCGGGCGTGGTCGGTGATCTGTATCTCGGCGGCGTGCAGCTCGCGCGCGGCTACCTGGGCCGCGACGATCTGACTGCCGAACGCTTCCTGGACGATCCGTATCTGCCGGGTGAGCGCATCTACCGCACCGGCGATCTCGCCCGCTGGCGCAACGACGGCGCCGTCGAGTTCCTCGGCCGCAGCGACCATCAGGTCAAGCTGCGCGGCCTGCGCATCGAGCTGGGCGAGATCGAAGCCGCGATCGTCACCAGCGGACTCGCGTCGCAGGCGGCGGTCATCGTGCGCGAGGATCGCGCCGGCGACCGGCGCCTGGTCGGCTACCTGCAGCCCACGACCGGTTTCGACGCCGCCACGCTGCGCACGTTCGTCGCGGCCCACGTGCCCGACTACATGGTGCCCACGGCGTTCGTCGCGCTCGGGGACTGGCCGGTCACCGCGAACGGCAAGCTCGACCGCGACGCCTTGCCGGCGCCTGCATTCGATGCGGGCGCGTTCGTCGCGCCGCGCACGCCGACCGAGGCCGCACTCGCCGCGCTCTTCGCCGACGCGCTCGGGATCGAACGCGTCGGCGCCGACGCCGACTTCTTCGCGCTCGGCGGCGATTCGCTGCTCGCCGTGCATCTGCTGCTCGCGATCCAGCAGCGCTTCGGACGCGATCCGGGCCTCGGCGCCGTGTTCGCCACGCCGACGGTGGAAGGGCTCGCCGCCGCGCTGGACGCAGGGGAGGGCATGGCACCCGATCACGGGCTGGCGCCGCTGATCGCACTGGGGCGAGGCGATCCCGCGCGTGATCCGCTGTTCGTCGTGCATCCCGCCGGCGGCATCGCGTGGTGCTATCGCGAGCTCGCGCGCGCGCTCACGCCTGCGCGCAGCGTGTTCGGCCTGCAATCGCCCGCGCTCGATCTCGCACAGCCGCTCCCCGGCAGCATCGACGCGCTGTCGGCGGAATACGCCGACCGGGTGATCGAAACGCAGCCGGACGGGCCGGTGCATCTGCTCGGCTGGTCGGTCGGCGGCATCCTCGCCCAGGCGATGGCGGTGCGCCTGCGCAGCCTCGGCCGCGAGGTCGGCGTGCTGGCGCTGCTCGATGCCTATCCGGCCGAGGTCTGGCGCGCCGAACCCGAGCCGGACGCCGCCGCCGCCCTGCGTGCGCTGCTGGCGATCGCCGGCTACGCCCCCGACGCCTACCCGGAGTTGCGCACGCGCGCGGCGATCGTCGAGTTCCTGCGCCGCGGCGACAGCGCGCTCGGCAACCTGCCCGGCGCGGTGCTCGACGGCGTGGTGCGTGCGGTCACGGACACCAACCGGCTGGTCCGCCTGCATCACCACGCACGCTTCGACGGCACCTTGCTGCACGTGCGCGCCGGCAACGATCACGCCGATCGGCCCCAATTGCAGTCGTCCCTGTGGGCGGCCCACGCCGCGCATGTCGAATCGATCGCGCTGCCGTTCCTGCACGCCGAACTGACCGGCCGCGATGCCACCGCGCGCATCGCGCCGCTGCTCGATGCGCGACTGGCCACCTACGACACCCTGCAGGCGCGCTCGCGATGAAGCGGCCGCGGTAGCGCCGCATCGCGCACCTACAATGCCCTCGGGCGTGCGCGTCGAAAGACCGGACGCGCGCCCGGACACCCACCGCCAGCACCGATCCGGACTTCTGCATGCAACTCACAGGCTTCGACGGCAAGATCGCCTTCGTCACCGGCGCCGCTGGTGGAATCGGCACCGCCGTGGTGCGCATGCTGCGCGCGAGTGGCGCCGTCGTCGTCGCGACCGATCGTGTCGCGCCGGACGCCGGCGGCGCAGGCGTGCACGCGTTCGCACTCGACGTCGGTGACGCCGCCGCGGTCGATGCGCGCGTGGCGCACGTGGAAGCGAACCTCGGCCCCGTCGATCTCGCCGTCAACGTGGCCGGCGTGCTGTCGACCGCGGCGGTCCTCGACCTCACCGCGGACGAATGGCGCCGCACCTTCGCGGTCAACACCGACGGCGTCTTCCACGTCTCCCAGGCGCTGGCCCGCGTCATGGCGCCGCGCCGCCGCGGCGCGATGGTGACCGTCAGCTCCAATGCCGCCGGGATACCACGCCAGAACATGGCGGCCTATGCGGCGTCGAAGGCCGCGACGACGATGTTCGTGCGCTGCCTCGGTCTCGAACTCGCGCCGCTGGGCATCCGCTGCAATATCGTCGCGCCGGGTTCGACCCGCACGCCCATGCAGACCGGCATGTGGACCGACGCCGGCGGCGAGGCGCGCACGATCGCCGGCACGCTGGAGACCTTCAAGAGCGGCATTCCACTCGGAAAACTGGCCGAGCCGGACGACATCGCGCATGCGGTGATGTTCCTGCTGTCGGACCAGGCCGGCCACATCGCGATGAGCGATCTCTACGTCGATGGCGGGGCCACGCTGCGAGCGTGAGTTTCGCTGGCGTTCGACCCGACAGGCCGGGCGGTCGCGCCCCTTGCGCTCACCCCCGAGGCCGGCGATGTTTCGACCCGGCGGCGGTTCTGCCGACAAGGACGGGAATGGATATCCTCGATGTGATCGCACGCCCGCTTCTGCTTGTCCTCCGGGGCGCGCTCTGGCTTGTCTGGGAGGCCTTCGTACTGACGATCGCTTGGTGGGCCGGCTGGCCGGTGTGGCGTCTGCTGACACTGGGGCGCTTTCCGCACGCCAGTTTCAACGGCGACGACGACGCGGGAACGCGCGAGCGCTTCCTGGTCTGTACCGTGGGAATCGCGCTCATCGGCGCGGTGACCTGGTGCGTGTATGCGGTCGGTTCGCCGGCATGACGGCCGCGTTGCCCAGCAGGGGATCGGGCGTGCCCGGCGAGCGCCGCGGCGCGAAGTCCCGGCACGCCGTCGCGCGTGATCGCGGACCCTGGACGGGTGCATCGCCGCGACAAGGACCGGATTCCGCAGCGCAGCAAGCCATTTTTCGAACTGCTGCTAGAGTGCAAGCCATCGTCGATTTCCACCGACCGCACCCATGTCGCCAGCCGTTCCGATGCGTGTCCTTTTTTTTGTCCCGGTGAATGTTAGCGCTAACTTTGCGGGCCGGGCGGTGGTGCCGTGACCGTCGTCGCCGGGCTCGATGCGGGCACCCAGAGCGTCAAGCTGGTGGTCTACGACGCCGATGCGCGCCGGGTGATCGCCAGTGCCAGTGCGCCGCTGGATCTGATCAGCGGTGAGGACGGCAGCCGCGAGCAGCATCCGGCGGCCTGGGTGGATGCGATGCGCGAGTGCTTCCATGCGGTCGATGCCGGCATCCGCGGACGCATCGAGGCGCTGGGCGTCTCCGGCCAGCAGCATGGCTTCGTGCCGGTGGATGCGGCGGGCGAGGTACTGGGCCCGGCCAAGCTGTGGTGCGACACCAGCACCAGCGCCGAATGCGGCGAGATCATGGACGCGGTGGGCGGCGCGGCGCGCTGCATCGAGGTCGCCGGCAATCCGATCCTCGCCGGCTACACGGCATCCAAACTGCCGTGGACGCGCAAGCACCGGCCCGAGGTGTACGCGAAGCTCGCGACGATCCTGCTGCCGCACGATTATCTGAATTTCGTGCTGACCGGCGAGCGCTGGTGCGAACACGGCGACGCCTCCGGCACCGGCTGGCTCGACGTGCGCACGCGCACCTGGTCGAGGACGATGCTCGATGCCACCGACGCCACGCGCGATCTCGCCGACTGCCTGCCGCCGCTGGTCGAGCCCGATACGTTGGTGCCGGTGTCGGCGGCGATCGCCAGCGAACTGGGCCTGCCGGCCGGCACGCGCATCGCGGCCGGCGGCGGCGACAACATGATGGCGGCCATCGGCACCGGCTGTGTCGCCGAGGGCCGGCTGACGATGAGCCTCGGCACGTCCGGCACGCTGTTCGCCTATGCCGACCGGCCGATCGTCGATGCCGGCGGCGCGTGGGCGGCATTCTGTTCCTCGAGCGGCGGCTGGCTGCCGTTGATCTGCACGATGAACTGCACCGTCGTGACCGAGCAGGTCGCGAAGATGTTCGGCTTCAGCACGCGTGACGGTGACGCGCGCATCGCGGCGACGCCGCCTGGCGCCGACGGGCTGACCTTCCTGCCGTTCCTCAACGGCGAGCGCACGCCCGACCTGCCGCTGGGCAAGGGCGTGCTGGCCGGTCTCGGTGCGCACAACATGCGCGAGGCGCACGTCTACCGCGCGGCGATGGAAGGCGCGACCTACAGCCTGCGCTACGGCTACGACGCCTTCGTCGGTGCCGGCATGCGCTTCGACCGCATCGCGCTGACCGGCGGCGGCGCGAACAGCGGGGCGTGGCGGCAGATGGTGGCCGATGTCTTCGATTGCCCGGTCGACGTGCCCGCGCAGGTCGAGAGCGCCGCCTTCGGTGCGGCGCTGCAGGCGCTGTGGGCGCTGCAGCGTGCGCAGGGCGCTGCGGACACGCTGGCCGATGTGGCCGGCGCGCACGTCGCGGTCGATCCCTCGCTCGCGTGCATGCCCGATCCGGCGCGAGTGCGCGCCTACCAGCCCGCCTACCAGCGGTTCCTGCGGCATCTGGACGCGGTGCGTCCGCTCTACGCCGCATCGCCGTCGTCATGAACGATCGCGCGCGGAGGCGATCCGCGCGCGTCCGAATGGTCCCTACCTCTCTTCACGCACTGCACGAGAACCCCACATGAGCGCACAGCATTTCATCGGCGGCCGCGAATACTTCAGCGGCATCGGCACCATCCCGTTCGAGGGCCGCGACTCGGACAATCCACTCGCGTTCAAGGTCTACCAGGCCGATCGCCGCATCGGCGGCAAGACGATGGCCGAGCATCTGCGTTTCGCGGTCTGCTACTGGCACACGTTCTGCAATTCGGGACAGGATCCGTTCGGTCCGGGCACGCGGCGCTTTCCCTGGGATGGCGGTGAACCGCTGGCGGCGGCCGAGGCCAAGCTCGATGCGGCGTTCGAGTTCTTCACCAAGCTCGGCGTGCCGTACTGGTGCTTCCACGATGTCGACCTGGCACCGGACGCCGACGACATCGGCACCTACGAGAAGAACCTCAAGCACATGGTCGCACTGGCCAAGGAGCGCCAGCAGGCGACCGGCATGAAGCTGCTGTGGGGCACGGCCAACCTGTTCTCGCATCCGCGCTACATGAACGGTGCATCGACCAATCCCGACTTCGCGGTCGTCGCGCGTGCGGCGGTGCAGGTCAAGGCGGCGCTGGATGCCACGGTCGAGCTGGGCGGCGAGCACTACGTGTTCTGGGGTGGCCGCGAGGGCTACGCCAGCCTGCACAACACCGACATGAAGCGCGAGCTGCAGCATTTCGCGCGCTTCCTCACCATGGCGCGCGACTACGGCCGCAGCATCGGCCTCAAGGGCAACTTCCTCATCGAGCCCAAGCCGATGGAGCCGATGAAGCACCAGTACGATTTCGACAGCGCCACCGTCGCCGGCTTCCTCAAGGAGCACGGGCTGGAGAAGGACTTCAAGCTCAACATCGAGGCCAACCACGCCACGCTGTCCGGCCACACCTTCGAGCACGACCTGCAGGTGGCCAGCGATCACGGCCTGCTCGGCAGCATCGATGCCAACCGCGGCAATGCGCAGAACGGCTGGGACACCGACCAGTTCCCGACCGATCTCTACGACACCGTCGGCGCGATGCTGGTGGTGCTGCGCCAGGGCGGGCTGGAAGGCGGTCTGAATTTCGACGCCAAGCCGCGCCGCGAATCGACCGACATGGAGGATCTGTTCATCGCCCACATCGGCGGCATGGATGCGTTCGCGCGCGGTCTGGAAGTCGCACACGCGCTGCTCGAAAAATCCCCGTGGGAGCAATGGCGCAAGGCGCGTTACGCGAGCTTCGATTCCGGCGATGGCCAGGCGTTCGAAGCCGGCCGCCTCTCGCTGGCCGACCTGCACGGCATCGCCTCGAAGGCGGGCGAGCCGCAGCAGCGCAGCGGCCGCCAGGAAGCCTACGAGAACCTGCTCAACCAGTACCTGCTGCGCTGAGGGCCGGACCGCATGACGCCACGGGCCGCCCGCGCGCACATCGGACCGATGTCCGCGCGTGCGGCGGCCCGGCCCCGCGCCGCGTCGCACTCACTTCGCGCGCGGCGGCTTCGCCACCGAATCGCGACCGATCAGCCGGTGCGCGATCACATGGTCGGCCAGCACACGCGTGCTGGCGTCATTGCGGCGGATGCCGCGCACCAGCACCTCGATGGCGGTATTGGTCATCGCCTCGATCGGCTGCTTGATCGTGGTCAGTTCCGGCCAGACCGTGGTCGCGGCCGAGCTGTCGTCGAACCCGACGACCGACAGGTCACGCGGCACGTCGAGGCCGCGCCGGTGTGCGACCGAGATCGCGGCGGCGGCCATGTCGTCGTTGCTGGCGAAGATCGCGGTCGGCGGCTTGCGCAGCGCCAGCAGTGTTTCCGTGGCGGCGAGGCCCGAGCGATAGGTGTAGTCGCCCTGCTGGATGAGCGCGGTGTCGAGGGCGATCCCCGCCTCGTCGAGCGCCGCCTTGAACCCCTCGAAACGCCGCGCGGTGGCGCTGAGGTAGGTGCCGCCCTTGATGCAGGCGATGCGGGTGTGGCCGTGTTCGATCAGGTGCCCGGTGATCTCCTTCGCGGCGCGGAACTCGTCGACGCGGACGCAGGAGATGTCGTCGCTGAAGCGGCCCGAGGCAATCGCCACCACCGGCACGCCGGCGCGCACGAATTCGGTCACCGCGGCCTTGGATTCGCACAGCGGTGGCGGCAGGATCACGCCGTCGACGCGCTTGGCGAGCGCCCGCGCGGCCTTGCGCTCGGCGTCGGCGTCGAGTTCGTCCCAGTAGTCGATGACCAGCTGGATCGCCGTGCCCGAGGCCACGCGCAGCAGGCCGAGCAGCAGCTCGCGCAGATAGGCGCCGCTGGGATTGGTGTAGACCAGCGCAATGCGCGTGTGCTGCGCGGCCGCGAGCGAACTGGCGGCGAGGTTGGGCGTGTAGTTCAACTCGCGCACCGCGCGCATCACACGTTCCCGGGTGCTCTCACGCACCTTGCCCTGACCGTTGATCACCCGCGAGATCGTCATCGGCGAGACGCCGGCGAGTGCGGCCACTTCGGCGATGGTGACGCCGCGGGTCTTGCGACGCACCGACTTCTTGGTCTTCTCCAACGTTCGTTCCTTCACTCGCCAGGCGATGGACCCGACCGATCGCGCGCATCGGGCCCTTGTGCATGAAAGCCGGTTCCGGGGAGGGAATCCAGATGTCGCAGATGTTAACGCTAACCCCTTCGACCGGCGAGGCGGCGCGTGCCCGGGTGCTCCGTTCGTGCCTGGCCGCGGCCGCGTGGTGCGTGCTGATGATGACCGCGTCCACCGCGCGGGCCGAGGATGGCTACGACCTGTGGCTGCGGTATGCGCCGCTCGGCGCGGCGACAGCGGCTGAGACGCGCATCCGGGAGCTCGTGAGTCCCGACGATACGCCGGTGCAGACCGCAACGCGGCGTGAACTGCAGCGCGGACTCAGGGCACTGTCCGGCATCGCGCCGGCGCGTGCGGACCGGGTGAACCGAGACGGAGCGCTGCTGGTCGGCACGCCGGCCTCGTCGCCGCTGATCGCAGGCCTAGATCTGGATCTCGAGGGCCTGGGCGAAGAGGGCTACCGCATCCGCAGCGCCGTCGTCGGCGGTCATGCGACGACGGTCGTCGCCGCCAACAGCGACGTCGGCGCGCTGTACGGCAGTTTCCATCTGCTGCGCCTGCTGCAGACGGGCCAGCCGCTCGAAGACCTCGATATCCGCGAGGCGCCGCGTCTGGCGCTGCGCGTGCTCAACCACTGGGACGATCTCGACCGCTACGTCGAGCGCGGGTATTCCGGCCAGTCGATCTGGGACTGGCACCGGCTGCCGGGCTGGCTCGACCCGCGCTACACCGATTACGCGCGTGCGAACGCCTCGATCGGCATCAACGGCGCGGTGCTCAACAACGTCAACGCCAACGCCGAGGTGTTGACGCCGATGTACCTGGAGAAGGTCGCGGCGATCGCCGGCGTGCTGCGGTCCTACGGCATGAAGGTGTATCTGAGCGCGCGCTTCAGCGCGCCGATGGAAATCGGGGGGCTGGCCACGGCCGATCCGCTCGATGCCGGTGTGCAGCGCTGGTGGCGCGCGAAGGCCGACGAGGTATACGCGCTGATTCCCGATTTCGGCGGTTTCCTGGTCAAGGCCAATTCGGAAGGCCAGCCCGGCCCGCAGGACTATGGCCGCAGCCATGCCGACGGCGCCAACATGCTGGCCGATGCCCTGGCGCCGCACGGCGGCGTGGTGATGTGGCGCGCGTTCGTCTATTCCGACGAGGAACCCGTCGACCGCGCCAAGCAGGCCTACAACGAATTCGTGCCGCTCGACGGTCGCTTCCGCGACAACGTGCTGGTGCAGGTGAAGAACGGACCGATCGATTTCCAGCCGCGCGAGCCTTTCCATCCCCTGTTCGGCGGCATGCCGAAGACGCCGTTGATGATGGAGTTCCAGATCACGAAGGAATATCTCGGCTTCTCGACGCATCTGGCCTACAAGGGCCCGCTGTACGAAGAGGTGCTGGACGCCGACACCCACGTGCGGGGGCCGGGCTCGACCGTGGCGCGCGTGATCGACGGCGCGCTCGACGGCCACGCGCTGACCGGCATCGCCGGTGTGGCCAACATCGGCAGCGACCGCAACTGGAGCGGCTCGCACTTCGACCAGGCCAACTGGTACGCGTTCGGGCGCCTGGCCTGGAATCCGGAGCTGTCGTCACGCGATATCGCGGTCGAGTGGACGCGGATGACGTTCGCCAACGATCCGGCGGTCGTCGAGCCGGTGGTCGGCATGATGATGGCCTCGCGCGAGGCGGTGGTGGATTACACCGGTGCGCTGGGCCTGCACCATGTGATGGACCGCGGCCACCACTACGGCCCCGGGCCGTGGGTGGAAGGCGGTCCGCGCGCGGACTGGACGTCGGTGTATTTCCACCGCGCGGACGCGAACGGCATCGGCTTCGACCGCACGCGCCGCGGCAGCGATGCGGTGTCGCAATACGCGCCGCCGGTGGCCGAAATCTTCGACGACGTCACGCGCACGCCGGAGAAATTCCTGCTGTGGTTCCACCATGTGCCCTGGGGCCACACGATGCGCAACGGGCGCTCACTGTGGGACGAGCTGGTACTGCGCTACGACCGCGGCGTGAACGCGGTGCGCGACATGCGGGCGACCTGGGCCGGTCTCGACGGCCGCATCGATCCCGAGCGGCATGCGCAGGTCGCCGCGTTTCTCGCGATCCAGCAGGCGGAGGCGCAATGGTGGCGCGATGCCAGCATCGCGTATTTCCAGTCGATCTCCGGGCTGCCGCTGCCGGCGGGCGTCGCGCCGCAGGCGCACACGCTCGAGCATTACAAGGCGCTGGAGTTTCCGCATGCGCCGGGAGACACGCAGTGAAGCGTAAGGCTGCAGGCACGCCGCATCGACTGTTCGCCGCGTACGCGCGCACCGCGCTGGCGACACTGCTGCTCGGAATGGCGCCGTTCGCGCCGGCGACGGCCGACGACGCAGACGCGGCGCTGCTGCATCCGCTGTTCCAGGACCACGTCGTGCTGCAGCGCGACCGGCCGATCCGCATCTGGGGTGACGCCGCGCCCGGCGTGACCGTGCAGGTCGGGCTGGCGCGCCATCGTCGCAGCGCCCGCGCGGATGCCTCGGGGCGATGGTCGGTCGAACTGCCGGCGCTGCCTGCCGGCGGGCCTCACACGCTCACCGCGCGTGCCGGCGAGGTATCGCGCACGGTCGCCGACGTGCTGGTCGGCGATGTCTGGCTGTGTTCCGGCCAGTCGAACATGGAGCTGCAGGTCTGGCGCTCGCTGGATGCGCACGCCGAGATCGCGGGCGCGGCCAGCGACACGATCCGCGTGCTGACCGTGCCGCAGGCGAGCCGTCCGGCGCCGCAAACGCGCTTCGGCGACGACACCCGTTGGCAGACCGTCAGCCCGGACTCGATCCGCGATTTCTCCGCCGCCTGCTGGTACTTCGCGCGTGAGTTGCAGAAGACCGTCGACGTGCCGATGGGGCTGGTCAACGCGGCCTGGGGCGGCTCGCGCATCCAGGCCTGGACCAGTGCCGAGGCGCTGCGTTCCGGCGGCGGGCTCGGTGCCGAACTCGATGTGCTGGCGCTGTACGCCGACGCGCCCGAGGCCGCTGTCGCGCGCTGGGGCGATGTGTGGACCGGCTGGTGGCAGCAGCGTCCGGGGATCGCCGCCGGTGACCGTCCCTGGGAGGGCGACGCCGGCGGTGCGGACTGGCGCGATGCACCGCGCGATCTCGGCGCGTGGGAGCGCTGGGGCATTCCGGAACTCGCCGCCTTCGACGGCATGCTCTGGTATCGCACGCAGGTCAGGCTGACGGCAGACCAGGCCGCACAGGCGGCGACGCTGATACTCGGCCCCGCTGACGAAATGGACACGACCTGGGTCAACGGTCGCGCGGTCGGCAGCACCTACGGCGCCGGCACGCCGCGCACCTACGCACTGCCTGACGGCCTGCTGCGCGCCGGCGACAACCACATCGTCGTCAACGTGCTCGACACCTACCGCGAAGGCGGGCTGGCCGGGCCGGCGTCCGCGCATGCGCTCCGCTTCGCCGATGGCAGCACGGTGCCGTTCGATGGCGGCTGGCGCTATCGCGTCGTGCCGAACGCGGTCGGCTCGCCGCCGCGCGCGCCGTGGCAGTCGGCGGCGGGATTGTCGACGCTGTACAACGGCATGATCGCGCCGCTGGCCGGCATGCGCCTGCGCGGCATGCTCTGGTACCAGGGCGAGTCGAACACCTTCGAGGCCGACGCCTACGCGGGGCTGCTGCGCGGATTGCGCGACGACTTGCGCGGTCGCTTCGGTGATCCCCGCTTGCCGTTCCTCGTGGTGCAACTGGCGGGCTACGGCACGCCGGCCAGCGCGCCCGGCGAGAGCGACTGGGCCGCGTTGCGCGAAGCCCAGCGTGCGGTCGCCGCCGATCCGCACAGTGCGCTGGCCCTGACGATCGACATCGGCGACCGCTACGACATCCACCCGCCGAACAAGCAGGTGCTCGGCAAGCGGCTCGCGCGTGCGGCGCGGCATGCCGTCTACGGCGAGACCATCGCAGCCTCCGGTCCGGTGCCGCAGCAGGCACGGCGGGAGGGTGACGAGGTGGTGCTCACGTTCGCCGATGTCGAGGGCGCCCTGGTCGCGTACGGCGCGGCCGGACCTGCCGGCTTCGAGCTGTGCGGGGCGGCGGCCGGCAGCTGCCGGTTCGTCGATGCGCGGGTGGACGGTGGCCGCGTGCGCTTGCCTACCGGCGACGGCCCGGTGCCGACGCGCGTGCGCTACGCCTGGGCCGATGCGCCGATGGTCAACCTGTTCGATGCCGCCGACCAGCCCGCGGGCCCGTTCGAGATCGAGATCCGCTGAAAATCCCGCCTGCCGCAGGCAGGTCCAGTCCATGGAGATGCGACGATGAAACGATCCGACACTGCAGCAACACCGGTCCCGACCGTGGAGCGCCACGCCATGAGGTTCCGCAGCGCGCTGGTCTGCGCGCTCGTGGCCCTGGCCGCGGCCGGCGCGAGCAGCAGCGTCATCGCCCGAGCGCCGGCGGACCCCGCACCCGCGGTAACCGGCACGGCCGCTCCTGTCCTGTTCGACTGGTTCGAATACACCGGCCGCGATCGTGCGTTCGAGTTGCCGCTGCCCGAGGGGCATTTCCGCAATCCCATCCTCGCCGGCTTCCATTCCGATCCGAGCATCGTCGCCGCGCGCGGCAAGTTCTACATGGTGCATTCCACGTTCACCTACTTCCCCGGCATCCCGGTGTTCGAGAGCGAGGACCTGGTGCACTGGACGCAGGTGGGCAGCGCGATCCATCGCCCCGGCCAGCTGGATTTCGACGGGCTTGGGCTGTCGCGCGGCGTGTTCGCGCCGACGATCGAATACAACGACGGCACCTTCTACGTGGTCAACACCTCGGTCGACGGCGGCGGCAACTTCATCGTCACCGCGACCGATCCGGCCGGGCCGTGGTCGGACCCGCACTGGCTGCCGGGCATCGGCGGCATCGATCCCTCGCTGTTCTTCGACGACGACCGCCGCGTCTACATCCTCAACAACGACGAACCCGAGGGGCCGGTGCGCTACGACGGGCATCGTGCGATCTGGATGCAGGCGATCGACATCGACTCGCTGACGCCCTTCGGCCCGCGCAAGGTGCTGATCGACGGCGGCGTGAAGCCGGAAGAGAACCCGATCTGGATCGAAGGCCCGCACATCTACAAGGTCGACGGCTGGTACGTACTGTCGAACGCCGAGGGCGGCACCGGGCCGCAGCATTCGCAGGTGGTGCTGCGCAGCCGCGATGTCTGGGGCCCGTACATTCCGTACGAACACAACCCGATCCTCACCCAGCGTGACCTGCCGCCCGATCGCGACCTGCCGATCACCAATGCCGGCCACGTCGACATGGTCGAAGGCCCGGACGGCAGCTGGTGGGCGGTGTTCCTGGCCAGCCGCAACTACGACGTGCGCCAGTACAACACCGGCCGCGAGACCTTCCTGCTGCCGGTGACCTGGAACGACGGCTGGCCGACGATCCTGCCTCTGGGCGAGACCATCCCGTACACGCTGCCGGCGCCGTCCTGGATGACGGGCACGGCCGAGCAGGCGCCGATGTCGGGCAACTTCACCGTGCGCGACGAGTTCGACACGCCGCAGCTCGGGCGCGAGTGGATGTTCGTGCGCGTGCCCAAGCGCGACTGGGCGGATCTCGCCTCGCATCCCGGCCGGCTGGCGATCCATCCGCTGCGCGAGGGTCTTGACACGCTCGGCAACCCGTCCTTTCTCGCGCGCCGCCAGCAGCATCTGGTGTTCGAGGCCAGTGCCGCGCTCGCAGCGCCGACCGCGGGCGTGGCCGCGGGCCTCGCGGCGTTCCAGAGCGGCAATCACTGGTACGTCGTCGGTGTGCGCCGCGATGCCGACGACGCGCTGCAACTGTTCGTCGAGCGCGCCAAGGGCGAGGGCGCGCCCGTCGAGGTGCTGGCCACGCGCACGGTCGCGACCGCGGACGCGCTGCGCCTGCGCATCGCCGGCGACGAGGGCGAGATCGCGTTCGCGTTCGCGGCGGACGACGGTGACTGGCAGACCCTGCTGGAGGGCGCGGACGCGACCATGCTCAGCACCGACGACGCCGGCGGCTTCGTCGGCGTGACGCTGGGCCCGTACGCGCGCGACGAACGATGACCACCGCGGCCGTGGGACGCGCGCCTCGCCGCGCGGCCACCCACGGTCGCGCGCCGCGTACGCCCGCACCCCACGCGCATCGGCATCGTTCGCTTGGGCGTGGCGCGTTCCACCGTGGCGTACCAGGCGATCTGCATGGACGATGCTCCGGGCGGAGCACCGGGCCGGGCGATCTGGGGCGTGTCGCGGCGCAGTGCGACGCGCGCGATGCGCTGCGACCGCAGATCGGGCGCTACACGCGGTGTCACCCGCGCGCTGCACGAGGTGCTGTGCGCGGCGAACGAACATGACGCCGTGCGCGAGCGGCGCGCCTCCCGACGTACGCCCGCTGATGCCGACGGTCACCGGAAACGCGATGGCCTCTCGGCGGACGGCGTGCATCCGACGCATCCGGCGGGCCCGTGACCTCGCCGTGCCGGGCTTGCCGTCGACTGCAGTCGGCGCCGGCGTGGCCGGCCTTGGGTCGCGGCATTGGCACGGACACACCGGATGCCGCGCCTGAGGACTGACGGCGGCGAGCGAGTCGCCCGGATCGCCTGCCCATCGGGTGGCGCAGACGCCGGTACGGGAACCGTCAGGTATTCGCGTGCGGAAGGATCCCTCTCGTCGTACTTGCGGATACTGGGGGCACCGGCCTCGAATCGTGCTCGTGCAGTCACTGGATTCCCGCCCGTGCGGGGATGGCGACGATGCTCGAGACGACGGCTGGATCAGCCGTAAAGAGCGCCCAACCGTAAGCGCGCCGCCATGCCTGCGCAGGCGGGAATCCGCGTTTCGGGCCGGGCAGCGGCGTGCTGGCCGGATGCCCGGCGGTGCGGTACTGGGCGGCTCAGCGTGCCCCTGCCTCCCCCGGCACCGCCAAGACCGCCTCCAGTGCCGGCTTCGGCTGGCGTTCGCGATCGAACAGCAGGGTGTAGTTGGTGCGGCCCGGGATCGGGTAGTCGTTCTTCCACGACATGCCGTCCTCCACGCCCCAGACGCTGACGCGTTCGATCACGTCGCGCTTGCGGTGGAACAGGCGGAAGAGTTCGGCATAGCGATCGGCCAGCTGTTGCTGCACGTGGGCCGGCAGTCCTTCGCGATAGGGGTCGAGATAGCGTTTGAACTCCGGAAGCTGGAACTGCGGATGCAGCATGCCGGTGCCGATGATCTGGCCTTCGCGGGTCAGCGGCAGCACGTCGACGTCGAGCTCGGTGATCATCACCTTGACCCCGAGTGCGGCGTACGCGTCGATCGAGGCCTCGATGTCGGCGAGCGACGGGTAGTTCAGGCCCCAATGGCCCTGCATGCCGATGCCGTCGATGCGGATACCGGCGTCCTGCAACATCCTCACCAGGCGCACGATGCCGGCGCGCTTCTCCGGCCGCCAGGCGTTGAAATCGTTGTAGTACAGCGCGGTCTCCGGTGCGTAGCGGCCGGCGGCCTCGAAGGCGTGGCGCACCACCGCGTCGCCGTCGCCGCCGAAGGCGCGCGTCCACACGGTGTCGCGGTATTCGCCGTCCTCGCCGATGATCTCGTTGACCACGTCCCAGGCATCGACGCGGCCGGCATAGCGCCCGGCGACGACCTCGATGTAAGCGCGCATGCGCTCGGCCATCTCCTCGGGCGGTGCAGGCGTACCGTCGTCGCGTTCGAAGAACCAGGCCGGTGTCTGGTTGTGCCACACCAGGGTATGGCCGATGAGATACATGCCGTGGCGCTCGCCGTAGGCGACGAAGGCATCGGCCGGCGCGAAGTCCCAGACGCCGGGCTCGGGATGCAGCACCTCCGCCTTCATCACGTTTTCGGCGGTCAGCGCGTTGAAATGTCGCGGCACCAGGGCCTCGGTGCGCGGGTCGCGGCCGGCGACGATGCCGTCGTTGACCGCGGTGCCGATCAGGAAATCGCCGCGGTAGGCGTCCTTGAGCGTGGTCGGTGCGGGCGCCGCGGGGGGGCTCCACGCGACCTCGGCGGCCTGGGCCGACACGAGTCCGAGCAGCAGCGGCAGGACGAGGGCAGGGCGGAAGCGTCCGGTCATCGGGGTGTCGTCCTGTCTGGTGAACGCCGTCGTGCGCGGCGCGCGGGTGCGGCATGCGGGGGCGCGGCCGGAAGGCGTGCTTCGGCAGGCGGCACGCGGATTCCAGGTCCCGTGGGCGTGGTCACGTCGATGCGGAGCGTGAAGGGATTTCGGCAACGATCTGCGCCCGGCACGCCGCCAGTGGCTGCGGCGGTGCCGCGCACGGCTGGGGTCGCCGCCGAGACCCGCGCCAGCCCGCCGGCCCGCGCGGGTGCAACGACGCCCGAGCCGAGGCGCACGCTCATTGCGCCGCGCCAGAAGTCGCGTCCCCCGCATCGGAGGCCGGCGCTTCGCCGCGGACGTAGCGCCGCAGCCACGCCAGCGCCGGGCGTTCGCGACCCTCGCGATCGATGAGGTAGGCGCGTTGCTCGGTGCGCCAGAGACCCGGTCGGAAGCCCCACAGCGTCACCCCTTCGACGGCCGGGTGTTCCCAGAACACCGGAAAGATGCGCTGGAACGCTTCGAGCTGGGCGTCGTCGGTGGGGCCGTCGATATCGAGTTCGGTCACGTGGATCGGCAGGCCGGTCGAGGCCAGCAGGTCGAGACTTTCGCGATGCACCGACATCGGCGTTTCGGTGGTGGTCGAGAACGCATGGCCCTGCACGCCGATCACGTCGATGAGGTTCTCGGCCTGCAGCAGCTGCACGATCGCGTGATAGCGCTTCGCGTCGTCGGGCGTGTTGGTGATGCTGTAGTCGTTGAGCATCAGCCGCGCATCCGGAAAATGCGTACGTGCCAGGCGGAAGGATTCCAGCACCCAGTCCCAGCCGCTCTCGCCGTCGCCGCCGAGCGCCTGCGCGTAGTTGCCGCCGTCCTCGTCGTCCTGCGTCGGCGGATCGTGCAGCGGCTCGTTGACGACCTCCACGATGTCGATGTCGGGATAGCGCGCAGCCACCGCCGCGAACCATTCCTCGATCTCGGCGCGCTGCTCGTCGGGTGGCAGGTGGCGGATCCACTCCGGCTGCTGGTTGCCCCAGACCATGACGTGCATCTGGAACGGCAGGCCGTTGTCCTTGGCCAGCCGGTAAGCCGCGTCGAGCCGGTCCCAGACCATCAGGTCGCGCTGTCCCTCGACCTCGCCCCACTTGCCGGCGTTCTCGGGCGTGACCTTGTTCCAGTACACGAGGAACTCCTCGTCCTGCAGCGGCGAATGCGCGCTGCCGAGGAACTTGTCCAGGCCGTGGGCGAGGGCGGTCGAGGGCGCAGGTGCGGCCGCGGGCGCGGCGGGTGCATCGGCCGGGCGGTCCGCGCATGCGGCCAGGGCGAGGGCCAGTGCGGCCAGCAGGAAGGGGCGGGGTTTCTTCATCGATCTCTCCCTGGTCGAAACACCGGTCCCCGCTGTCGCAGGGCGGTGTTCGGGATGGTGGGTGTGCTGGAATCGACATGCGCGCGGAACGGTCCGCGCTCCGGCGACGCGAAGGTGGCGGCATCGGTGTGTCTCGCCGGGGCACAGCCCGTGCGCGCGAGGGCAGGCGGACGGATCACCGGCAACGCCGCGAGATGGGCGCCGGCGGCATCAGGCACAGCGCGGTACGTCCGCCGGCACGCCCGCACGAAGCCGATCGCACCGGCGGGCGTGAACGTGGCGCTGATCATCCCGTCGTGCTGCGCACTCCCACCGCACCCCATGCGCAAGGGGTACGCGTCGCCGGGCGCGGCGCGACCAACGCGCTGACCGTCGCGGCGGATAGCGGCGGTGCACAGCGGACCCGACCCTGGGGCGTGGCCAGCCTCGCGGTCGAGGCCGATGCCCATCTGGACAGCGGACGCGCTCATTCGACCCCGGTCCACAATGCGGTCGTGCGCCTTGCTCTGGTCGCCATCCGTCTCTCCGCCGACGTGCGGTCGATAGTGATAGCGCTATCACTAACACAGCCCGCTTCGGATCGCGTTCTGCGGCGCATCATCGCGCCCAAGGCGGTTACACGGATGTGCCATAGGGTGCTGCAGCGCCGAAGAAACCGGAAGTCTTCGCGGTGAGGGCGTTATGTTGCTGCGCAGCGTGACGGCGCTCGAATGATAGCGCTACCTTTCGATCGCGTGATCGGTTAACGGGCTCACGGCGCGTGCCATGCGATCGGCACGGTTCCGCACCGGATGCCGCCAGGAACGGGAGGGGCAGTGCAAGACAGGATCATGCGAACCACGCTGCCGCGCGCGCTGAGCTCGACGCTTCCCGTTGTGGCCGTCGTCGCGTCAACAGCGAAGGGCGCCGCTCCAACCTCTGCTCCCCTGGCGCCGTCAACGCGCTCGACGCCCCCGGCCGCACCTCCAGCATCGGCATCCGCGACACATTCCGACCCGATACCGTCCCACGTCGTCTCCCCACGGCCTGTCCCGGCGCTCCGGCGTCGGGGCGGGCCGTGTCCGTCCCGCCGGTATCGTGTCCCGGCCGGATCCGCCTGTGCCGGCATGGCGCAGGTGAGGCCGGCCCCGCTTCGATATCCATGCGTCTCCCGCCGGGTCCGCGTCAGCGCCCCCGGCATCTCCACGGGTGCTCCGTCGCAATGACTTCCGCCGCTTCCTCCCGCGCCACCGAAGTGCTGTCCGTCCGCGAAAAGCTCGGCTACAGCCTCGGCGATCTCGCGGCCAACCTGATCTTCCAGACCCTGGTCACGTATCTGGCGTTCTTCTACACCGACGTCTACGCGCTGCCTGCGGCCACCGCGGCGACGATCATCTTCGTCGTCGGCCTGCTGGGCGCGTTCGTGTTCACGCCGATCATCGGTCTGCTGGCCGACCGCACGCACACGCGCTGGGGCAAGTTCCGGCCGTGGATCCTGTGGACCGCGGTGCCGTTCGGCGCGCTGGCGCTGCTGGCCTTCAGCACGCCGGATCTCGGCGAGCGCGGCAAGGTGATCTATGCGCTGGTCACCTACACGCTGCTGGTGCTGGTCTACGGCGCCAACAACCTGCCGTATGCGGCGCTGAGCGGTGTGCTGACCGGCAACATGGATCAGCGCAACAGCCTGTCGTCGTACCGCTTCGTCGCGGTGATGGTGGCGCAGTTCGTGATCCAGGTGCTGCTGCTGCCGATGGTGCTGATCCTCGGCGACGGGGATCGCGTCCGCGGGTTCGAGCAGGTCATGACGATCTTCGCGATCGTCGGCACGGTGTTCTTCCTGATCACGTTCCTCACCACGCGCGAGCGCATCGCGCCCGTGCAGGCGCAGTCCTCGGGCGTGATGCAGGACCTGGGCGACCTCGCGCGCAACCGCCCCTGGCTGATCATGCTGGCGCTGACGGTGCTGGTGTTCATCACGCTGGCGCTCAAAGGCGGCATGACGATCTACTACTTCCAGTACTACCTCGATGAAGCCGCGTTGGCGGCGTTCCTGCAGGGCACCGGTTTCAACGCCTTCATCGCGGGCCTCAACGCCGCGCTGACCGGTGCGGGGCTCGCCGGCTTCCAGTGGCCCGAGGACGCGCCGACCTCGGCCTTCAGCCTGTTCAATGCCGGCGGCATCATCTTCATGATTCTCGGCATCGGGCTGTCACGGCCGCTGGCCGAGCGCTTCGGCAAGCGCGACGTGTTCGGCGGCGCGCTGTTCGTGGCGACGCTGTTCGTGCTGGCCTTCTATCTCTATCCGCCGGATGCGATCTGGCTGGTCTTCGGCTCGCAGATCCTGCACGGCTTCTTCTACGGCATCACGATTCCGCTGCTGTGGGCGATGATCGCCGACGTCGCCGACTACTCCGAATGGACCAATCACCGCCGTGCGACGGCAATCATCTTCTCGGCGATGCTGTGCGGCCTCAAGGTCGGGCTGAGCATCGGCGGCGCGCTGGTCGCCGCGATCCTCGCCCATTACGGCTACGCCACCGGCGGCGGTGCGCAATCGGACGCGGTGACGGACGGCATCCGGCTGGCGATCAGCGTGTACTGCTCGATTCCGTTTCTGCTGGCGGTCGGCCTGCTGTTCTTCTACCGGATCGACAAACCGATGGAAGCGCGTCTGGAACGCGAACTCGCCGAGCGCCGCGCAGGCGCGGAGGTGGTGGCATGAGCGCGCATCCGAAGCCGCCGGCCGACACCCGGGGCGAAGCGGCCCTGTCGGCCGAACTGCACGCGCTGGCCGACAAGGCGATCTCGCGCCCGCTGGTCACCCACATCTACACGGCGGACCCGTCGGCCCACGTATTCGAGGGACGGCTGTACATCTACCCGTCGCACGACATCGACGCCGGCACGCCGTTCGACGACGAAGGCGGACACTTCGGCATGGTCGACTACCACGTGCTGCGCATGGATGCGCCCGACGGCGAGGTGGTGGACTGCGGCCCGGCGCTGCACGTACGCGACGTGCCCTGGGCGAAGCGCCAGATGTGGGCGCCCGACGCGGCGTGCCGCGACGGGCGCTACTACTTCTATTTTCCGGCCAAGGACGCGGACGACATCTTCCGCATCGGTGTCGCGGTCGGCGATCGTCCGGAAGGGCCGTTCACCGCGCAACCCGCACCGATGGCCGGCACCTATTCGATCGACCCGGCGGTCTACGCCGACGACGACGGCACGCACTACATGTACTTCGGCGGCATCTGGGGCGGCCAGCTGCAGAAGTACCGTGACAACGTCCGCGACGCCGCGCACGAGGAGCCCGTTGGCGATGCGCCGGCACTCGGCGCGCGCGTCGGGCGCCTGCGCGCGGACATGCTCGAGCTCGACGAGCCCACGCGCGAAGTGGTGATCCTCGACGAACACGGACAGCCGCTGCGCGCCGACGACCACAGCCGGCGCTTCTTCGAAGGCCCGTGGCTGCACAAACACGACGGGCGCTACTACTTCTCCTATTCCACCGGCAACACCCATCTGCTGTGCTACGCGGTCGGCGACAGCCCGTATGGGCCCTTCACCTACCAGGGCGTGATCCTGAAGCCGGTGGTGGGCTGGACCACGCATCACTCGATCGTCGCATTCGACGGCCGCTGGTGGCTGTACTACCACGACGCGTTGCTGTCCGGCGGCGTCACCCATCTGCGGTCGGTCAAGGTCACGGAGCTGCATCACGATGCCGACGGCCGCATCCGCACGATCGATCCGTATGGCAGATGACGGCACCGACGGCGCCCTCGCGCCGCTTGCGGCCGGTTCGTGTCTCGACATCGAATGCGGCGCGTTGCGGGTCAGCGTCGCGCCGTCGGCCGGTGGTCGCATCGCGCAGATCGTGTACGCGGGTGATGCCCAGCTGGTCGGCCCCGACGACGGTCATCCGCAGACGATCGCCTGGGGGTGCTATCCGATGCTGCCCTGGGCCGGGCGGGTGCGGAATGGCCGCTTCTGCTTCGACGGCCGCGAGTATCGGCTTGCGCCCAATCTCGGCCCGCATGCGATTCACGGCGTCGGCTTCGCGCTGCCGTGGCAGGTGGAGCTGCACACGGCGGATTGCATCGTGCTGGCGCTGCAGCTGCCCCGCGACGCGCGCTGGCCGTTCGGCGGCGTGGCGCGGCAGACATTGCGGGTGACGCCACGCTGCCTGCGGATGACCCTCGCGCTGGACGCGCAGGAGCATGCGATGCCCGCCGTGATCGGCTGGCACCCGTGGTTCCGCAAGCCCGATCGCCTCGACTTCGCGCCCACCGCCATGTACCCGCGCGACGCCGCCGGTCTCACGGTGCTGCCGCCCGGACCGCCGACCACGCCGCCATGGGACGACTGTTTCCTCGGCGTCGACGGCGCGGCGCTGCATCGCGGGGGGCGACGCCTGGCGCTCGCCTCGGACTGCGACCACTGGGTGGTCTTCGACGAGCGCGACGACGCCACCTGCGTCGAGCCCCAGAGCGGACCGCCCGACGCCTTCAATCTCGCGCTGCCGCGCCTGGCGGCCGGTGAACGGATCAGCCGGTGGTTCGAGATGCGCTGGGCGGGGCGCTGACGCACCCGGCCCATGCCGGGAGCCCGATACCGCGCGATGCCGGGATCGGAGCGCACGGCCGGGCGGGTCGACCGGTCGCGATCCACGGCGCCGTGTGTCGAGCAATGGCGGCCCTGCCATCGCGCCCGGCAGACTCGGCGCGCGCCTGTCGGACGCGGCGCCTTTCGAATGCCCACCAAGGAGAAGGATTCTCGTGAGCGACCCCTACAACTCGTATGTCGCGCCCGACGCCGCGGGTGCTCTGCCGCCTGCGGTCGCGCGCCCGGTCCCTGCGCCGGATCCCATCGCGCGTCTGCCGGTATCGGCGACCTGGAAGCGCCGGTTCCGGCTGGTCGTGAAGGCGGGCGGTCCCGAACTCCCGAAGGTTTTCGACTTGCCGTTCGGCGAACGCTTCGCGCTGAATTTCAACGTGCTCGCCTTCCTGTTCGGCCCGATCTATTACGTGATCAAGGGACTCTGGCGACAGGCGGTGGTGTATCTCGTTCTGGCCGTGGCGGTTGTCGTCCTGCTGGAGATGCTGGGGCTGGGACGGCTCGGGCGCGGCGTCACATACGGTCTGGCTGCGCTCTACGGCCTGCGCGCGAACGTGAGCTATTACAAGGCGCGTGTCCTGAACGCCCCGCCCTGGTTCTGACCCGCGCGGCGCGTCGTGGGCCCGGCGGTGGCGACCGAGTCGCAGCGTCCCGGCAGCCGGTACGCGCGTGGGCGATCGGCCTGCGGCACACCCGCGTGCGCGAATCAAGTCCTCGTCCGACCTGTCGCTCGTCTTGTGGCGAAAGATTGACCAGTGCGGTTCGCGCCGCTTCGCATGCGGGCTCGCGGAGCTTATCCACACGTTTGTCTTCCGATCATCCACACCGGATGTGGACAACGCCGGTGAGCGGTCTGCCGGGCGCGCCGTCAAGTGTGCGGATGCGGACGATGTTCCGGTGCGGCGCACGACCGGGACTAACCGCCCATCGTCGAGCGAAGACGCCGGCGGACGACGATCGCCGGCCGCGCGCGGCACGGCCGACGCCACTGCACATCAGCGTGCGCGGATCAAGCCCGCGGCGTCGGCGTGCCGACGGCCATGGTCAAACTTTGACCAGCGTTTCGCGCGCCGCGCCGCAGGCGGGCTTGCGGCGCTTATCCACATGTTTGTCATCGGACGATCCACATCGGATGTGGACAAGCCTGCGGCTAGCGGCGCGTGGCATCCGCGTCAATGGTGCGCCTCGCCCGGTTCCGCGTCGTCGGCCAGCGAGCGCGCCATCGCGCGGCCGGCGTCGGTGAGCTGCGCCAGCGTGCGCTCGCCGTCCTCGAAGGTGCGCACCCAGCCGGGGCCGGACGTGTCGCCGATCGCGTCGTCGCCGAGGTAGGCGAGGGTGCGCAGCAGCACGCTCATGCGCACGTCCAGTCGCTTGCACAGCCGCGGCAACGACATGCCGTCCGGCGCTGCGGCGAGCGCCGCCAACAGCGCTTCGAGCAGGGCTTCCTCAGCGGACGATTGCATGGATGTCGCGCTGGCGCGGCACGTGCGCGCCGACGTCGGCGACGTGCGGGGTGACGATCACCGGCACCGATTTCGACGTGGGCGTGCGCGACTCGTCGGCGAAACTCGACAGCGGTACCAGCGGGTTGGTCTCGGGGTAGTACGCCGCCAGACAGCCGCGCGGGATGTTGTATTCGACCAGCAAAAAGCGCGGTGCCTGCCGGCGCACGCCGTCGTCGCAGATGCTCTCCAGGTCCACCCAGTCGCCGGCGCGCATGCCCAGCGCGGCGATGTCGTCGGCGTTCGCGAACAGCACGCGCCGCTCGCCGAACACGCCGCGGTAGCGGTCGTCGAGGCCGTAGATCGTGGTGTTGTACTGGTCGTGCGAGCGCGTGGTCGCCAGCGTGAACACCGGCTGCGTGCCGTGCGTGCGGCGCGCGCGGTGGATCGGGTTGTCGGTGGGCACCGGACAGGACAGGAACACCGCCTTGCCGGCCGGATTGACCCATCTGCGATCGCGCGCGGTGTTCGACAGGCGGAAGCCGCCGGGCACGCGCACGCGGGTATTGAAGTCGTGGAAGTCGTCGAAGGTCGCCGCGATCATGTCGCGGATGCGGTCGTAGTCCTCGATCACGCCCAGCCAGTCGATCTTCGAGCGCGCACCGAGCGTGGCATGCGCCAGACGCGCGACGATCGCCGGCTCCGACAGCAGGGTGTCTGAGGCCGGCGGATTGATGCCCGACGACAGGTGCACCATGCTCATCGAATCCTCGACCGTCACGCCCTGCGGGCCGCCGGCCTGGATGTCGATCTCGGTGCGCCCCAGGCACGGCAGGATCACCGCGTCCCTGCCGTGGACCAGATGACTGCGGTTGAGCTTGGTGGTCACGTGCACCGTGAGGTCGCAACGGCGCAGGCCGCGCGCCGTGGCCTCGGTGTCGGGCGTGGCGATGGCGAAGTTGCCACCCATGCCGAAGAACACCCGGGCACGGCCGTCGAGCATCGCCTCGATCGCGCCGACGGTGTCATAGCCGTCCACGCGCGGCGGCTCGAAGCCGAACACGTCGCGGATGCGATCGAGAAACGCAGCCGGCGGCTTCTCGTAGATCATCATCGTGCGGTCGCCCTGCACGTTGCTGTGCCCGCGCACCGGGCACGCGCCCGCACCTTCGCGCCCCAGATTGCCGCGCAGCAGCAGCAGATTGACGATCATGTGGATCGTCGCCACCGAGTGCTTGTGCTGGGTGATGCCCATGCCCCAGCAGGCGATGACGCGTTCGCACGACAGGTACAGCTCGCCGGCGCGGCGGATCTGCGCCTCGTCGAGGCCGGATTCCTCGATGATCACGTCCCAGGGTTCGGCGAGCACGTCGGCCATGAACGCATCGAAGCCGGTGGTGTGCTCGGCGATGAAGGCGCGGTCGAGCAGGCTGGCGCCGCCGTTACCGGTGATCTCGATGTCGCGTTCGAGCACGTGCTTGATCATGCCCTTCAACGCCGCCAGATCGCCGCCGATCTTGAGCTGGAAGTAGTCCGACGAGATCTGCGTCGAGCCGTAGGTCGCCATCTCCAGCTTGTCCTGGGGGTCGGCGAAGCGCTCCAGCCCGCGTTCGCGCAGCGGGTTGAACGAGACGATCTTCGCCCCGCGCTTGGCCGCCTCGCGCAGCTCGCCGAGCATGCGCGGATGGTTGGTGCCCGGGTTCTGGCCGAAGATGAAGATGCCGTCGGCCTGTTCGAAGTCGTGCAGCGACACCGTGCCCTTGCCGACGCCGATCTGCTTCTTCATCGCGGTGCCGGACGACTCGTGGCACATGTTCGAGCAGTCAGGAAAGTTGTTGGTGCCGTACTCGCGCACGAACAGCTGGTACAGGAACGCGGCCTCGTTCGAGGTGCGGCCCGAGGTGTAGAAGATGGCCGCGTCGGGCGAGGGCAGGGCGTTGAGATGCCGCGCGATCAACGCGAAGGCCTCGTCCCAGCGCACCGGCACGTAGTGGTCGGTCGCCGCGTCGTAGCGCATCGGCGTGGTCAGCCGGCCCTGCTGCTCGAGCCAGTAGTCGCTGTACTCGGCGAGCTGCGTCACCGTGTACGTCGCGAACAGTTCCGGGCCGGCGCGGAACTTCGTCGCCTCGGCGGCCACGGCCTTGGCGCCGTTCTCGCAGAACTCGAAGGTCGAGGTGTGGTCGCGATCGGGCCAGGCGCAGCCGGGACAGTCGAAGCCGTCGGGCTGGTTCGCACGCAACAGGGTCTTCGCGCCGCTGAGTGCGATCTTCTGTTCGCTCAGGTGCCTGGCCACGCTCTTGAGTGCGCCCCAGCCACCGGCGGGGCCGTCGTACTTGCGGATCGTGTCGTTGCTCATGGTGCGGAGGTCCTGCCTGGGCGCGCGGGTGCCGGCGATGACGCGGTCGGCGGCAGCAACCGCTGCGCGTGGGTGTACACGGCGTGCCCGTCGTCGCGGGCGAAGCCGATCAGGGTGAGGTGGGCGCGTTCGGCGAGTGAGATGGCCAATGCGGTCGGTGCGGAGATCGCCGCCATCAGCGCGATGCCGACGCTCGCGGCCTTCATCGCCATCTCGTAGCTGGCGCGGCTGGTGACGACGAGAAATCCGCCGGCGGGGTCGACATCGCGCGCGTGCAATGCGCCGATGAGCTTGTCGAGCGCGTTGTGGCGGCCGACGTCCTCGCGCGCCAGCAGCAGCGTGCCGTCGAGCGCGGCCCAGCCGGCGGCATGCGTCGCGCCGGTCAGCGCCGCGATCGACTGCGCATCGCGCAGGCCACCCAGGGCGCGAGCGAGGGACTCCGGTGCGACGCGCACGTCGGTCGTGACCGGGGCGGGATAACGCAGCGCCGCTTCCAGCAGCTCGCTGCCGCAGACGCCGCAGCCGCTGCGCCCGCTCATGCTGCGACGACGCAGGGCCAAGGCCTCGGCGCGCGTGTCGGGAATCCGCAGCCGGATCTCGACGCCTTCGATGAACTGCTCGACGCCTTCGATCGCCACCTCGGCCGGCGTTTCCACGATGCCTTCGCTGAGCGCGAAGCCGCGGGCGAAGTCCTCGAGGTCGGTGGGCGTGGCCATCATCACGGCGAAGGGCACGTCGTTGTAGACGAAGGCCACCGGCACTTCCTCGGCGACATGGTCGTCGAGCCGGCGCAGCGCGCCGCCGCGCCAGCGCTGGACCGGGCGGCGGACCGCGCCGGCCGGCGGTGCGGAGTCGATGTCGGTGTGGCGGGTGGGCTCTGTCATGTCGGAACGATACCGGCGCGCGCGTGAGCGGGCGCCGGTGTCATGGCCTCAGGAGAACAGCACCAGCGCCTTTTCGAGCGTCTTCCAGATGCCGAACGCCAGCGGGATGCCGACCGCGGCCCAGCAGAAGGCGACCAGCAGCGGGCTGCCGCCCGAGCCGATACGGTCCATCTCGTCCTTCGACACCAGCGACCTGCCCGAGGCATCGACCTTCTCGTGCGCCAGCTGCTTCTCGTGCGCCAGTTCCTCGGGCGACATGAAGTGCTTGGGATTGACCGGGCGCACCAGCAGGTTGCAGACCAGGCCCAGCACCAGCATGCCGGCGAGGATGTACATCGTGGTGTTGTAGACCTGCGACGGCGGCATGCCGAGGCCCAGCTGGTACTCGCGCATGTAGCCGATGACGAACGGACCGAGGATGCCGGCGGTCGCCCAGGCGGTCAGCAGGCGGCCGTGGATCGCGCCGACGTGCTGGGTGCCGAACAGGTCGGCCAGATACGCCGGCACGGTGGCGAACCCGCCGCCGTACATCGACAGGATCACGCAGAATGCGATGACGAACAGCGCGATCGAACCGGCGTTGCCGAGCGTCGGCGCCGAGGCGTAGAGCGCGATGCCGAGCACGAAGAAGATCGAGTAGGTGAGCTTGCGGCCGAACTTGTCCGACATCGACGCCCAGAAGAACCGGCCGATGATGTTGGCCAGGCTGAGCATGCCGACGAAGCCGGCCGCGATCGCCGCGATCGCCGAGAGCTGTTCGGCGCTCAGCTCGCGGAAGCCCGCGTCCACGCCGATCAGGCGGCCGCCGAACATCTCCTGCAGCATCGGCGACGCCAGGCCCAGCACGCCGATACCGGCCGAGACGTTCAGGCACAGCACCGCCCACACCAGCCAGAACTGCGGAATGCCCCAGACGCGCTTCACGTGCACGTGGCCCTGGGTGATCATCGCGTTGTCCCTGGCCGGCGGCGGCGTCCAGCCCCTGGGCGTCCAGCCGGTCGGCGGCACGCGATAGCCGAACGCGCCGGCCATCATGAAGACGAAGTAGACCGCGGCCATGACCAGGAAGGTTTCCTTCACGCCGACCGAGGTCGGGGTGGCGAAGTGGCGCATCAGCATGTCGGCCAGCGGGCTGCCGATCAGCGCGCCGCCGCCGAAGCCCATGATCGCCATGCCGGTCGCCATGCCGCGGCGGTCCGGGAACCACTTGATCAGTGTCGAGACGGGCGAGATGTAGCCCAGGCCCAGACCGATACCGCCGATCACGCCCGAGCCCAGCCACAGCATCCAGATCTGGTGCAGGTGCACGCCCAGCGCGGAGATCAGCAAGCCGCCGCACCAGCACAGCGCGGCGACGAAGCCGGCCTTGCGCGGGCCGACGCGTTCCAGCCAGCCGCCCCAGATCGCCGCCGAGCAGCCCAGCAGCACGAAGAACAGCGTGTACATCCATTGCAGTTCGCTGATCTGCCAGTCGCAGCCGGCCGAGGTGATGCGCGCGAAGAACCCGAGTTCCGGGCCGCAGGCGATCGGCGCACTGATGCCGACGGCCATCGACAGCGGCAGCCAGAACACGCTGAAGCCGTAGGCCATGCCAATGCACAGGTGGATCGCCAGCGCGGCCGGCGGGACCAGCCAGCGGTTGAAGCCGGGCCTGGCGATGATGCGTTCCTTCGAGAGCAGGCTGCCCTCGGGTGCGCGGCGGGCCGCGCGCGTGGTGGTGGAACTGTCGGCCATGAAGTCGTCCCCGGACGGTGTGCGGGGCGCGGCCGCCCCTTTGTTTATGTTCTTGGCCGCATATTGGCTGCGACAAAGTGTCGCAACCCTACGCCGACGCCGCTTGCCGGGCCACCGCTATTGGTCGAATATCCGGCTCTGGGGAACATATTGAATCTGCGGCGGGCGCGCGCTGCCCGACGCGTGCACGAGGGTCCGCATGTACAAGGTCCGTATCCAGCCACGCTGGGAGCTCGAAAGCGCCGACGGCGTCCGTCTACCCGCGCATCTGGTCGATCTGCTGGTGGCGGTGCGTGCGAGCGGCTCGCTGGCGGCCGCCGCACGGAGCGTGGGCCTGTCCTACCGCTACGCCTGGGGCCAGTTGCAGGCCGCGCGGGACGTCTTCGGGCAGCCCTTGCTGCGCATGACCCGGGGCCGCGGCGCACGCTTGACCGCGATCGGCGAACGTCTGGTCTGGGCCGACAATCGCATCGCCGCGCGCCTGTCGCCGATGCTCGACAGCCTGGCGACCGAGCTCGAAGCCGAACTCGAACGCACCGTCAGCGCACACGCGATGCCGCTGCGCGTGCACGCCTCGCACGGCTTCGGGGTCGAGACCTTGCGGCGCGCGATGGCTGAGGCCGATCTTCCGCTGGACCTCAAATACCGCAGCCCGGACGATGCGCTGTCGGCACTGCGCAGCGGCGCCTGCGACATCGCCGGTCTGCACCTGCCGATCGGTGATCTCGAGCCGGCGCTGTTCGCGCATTACCGGGACCGCCTCGATCTCGACGCCGACCGCGTGATCCACCTGGCGATGCGCCGCCAGGGCCTGGTGCTGGCGCCGGGCAATCCGCGGCGCATCCAGACCCTGCAGGATCTCGAGCGTCCCGACATCCGCATGATCCACCGGCAGCCGGGCTCGGGCACGCGGCTGCTGCTCGAGGCGATGCTCCGGCGTCACGGCATCGCGTTCGAACGCATCCGTGCCTGCGACGTCGAGGAACTCACGCATGCCGCCGTGTCGGCCTATGTGGCCAGTGGTCTGGCGGACGTCGGGTTTGCGCTGGAGCCGCCCGCGCGCCGGTACGGGCTGGACTTTTTCCCGCTGGTCACCGAGCACTACTTCTTCCTGTGCCACAACGACGTTCTCGAGTCCGGCCGGCTCACCGATCTGCTGGCCCTGCTGCGCAGCGAGCGCTTCCGGCGCGAGCTCGGCCTGCTGCCCGGCTATGATCCGAGTTACTGCGGCCGCGTGCAGACACTGGCCGAGGCGTTCGAGGCGGCACGCTGAACATGCCTGCCGACGACCGGCGCGCCGCGATGCCCGCTTCGTATCAGTGTCAGCGCCATGACAGCCCGATGTGCCGTGCAGTACCCGATGTGCGATCTCCCCGCTCGCAAAGCATCGCGTGTCGCACGCGGTGTGCGCAGGAGGCAACGGGGCCCTGGATAAGCAACGAACGCCAACGTTTAATCCGCGCCCGTGGCCCAGCGCGTGACACGTGGCCGGTGGTGCGCTTCAGTGTCCTCGCGTGATCGACAGCGTCGCATCGCTGCCACGTCGCCGGTTGTCAGCCGGCCACGCGCGGCGTAGCGTGCGCCGGCGCGCTGCAGTGCTCGCTGCGCGATGACCTGATCACGGAGACGGCATGCACTGGACCCTGCAGCTTCTGGGCGTAGCGATCGGCGGCGCCCTCGGCGGGGCGGCGCGGTTCTGGCTGTCGGGCGCGGTCGCACGCCGGCTCGGCGAGGTCTTTCCCTGGGGCACGCTGGTGGTCAACGTGAGCGGCGCGTTCGCGATCGGCGTGCTGGCGGCACTGTGGACGGAGCGCGCAGGACATGCGGTGCTGCACGTGCCGATGTGGACCGGCCTGGCCATCGGCGTGCTCGGCAGCTACACCACCGTCTCCTCGTTCTCGCTCCAGACGTGGGCTCTGCTGCGCGACCGGGCTTACGCGCGCGCACTGGGCAACGTGGCCGCGTCGGCGATCGGCTGTCTGGCCGCGGTGGCGACGGGTTACCTGCTGGCGCTGCACGTCGGAAGCCGCGGATGAGCGCGAGGGCGGGGCGGCTGTATGCCGCGGTGATGCTGGGCAGCGCGCTGGGCGCGGTCGCGCGTTACGGCTGCTCGCTCGCGATGCTGCACCTGCTCGGTACCGGCTTTCCCTGGGGCACGTTGACCGTGAACACCGTCGGCTCGTTCCTGATCGGACTGTTCGCTGCGGTGACCGGGCCCGGAGGGCGGGTCGTCGTCACGCCCGCGCAGCGCCAGTTCCTGCTGGCCGGCGTCTGCGGCGGCTTCACCACGTTCTCGGTCTTCAGCCTGGAAACGCTCTACCTCGTCGAGGCCGGCGCGCCTCGGCTGGCCGGCCTCAATCTCGGCGTGTCGATCCTCGCCTGGCTACTGGCCGTCTGGGCGGGTCACACCGCCGGCATGCGCATCGGCGCACGGGCGCCGGTCGCGCGCTGAGACACGCGCCGGCGCCGGGCGTCACGATCGGCACGGCGTAAGGACGGCGCCGCGGACGGCCCGCGGTGCGAAACGCGTGCGGGCCTTACTGGATGGCCTCGTCCAGCATCAGCTGACGCGCGAAGCGTACCGGCGGCGCGCCCTGGGCGAGCATCGCGTCGTGGTACTGCTTGAGGTTGAACGCTTCGCCGGCCTTGGCTTCGGCGGCCTTGCGCGCGTCGAAGTGTTCCTGCGCGCCGACGAAGTAGGTCGCAAGCTGGGTCGACGACAGCTGCGCGCGGATCCACTTGCCTTCCGCTTCGCTGGTCTGCTGGAAGGTCTGGCGGACCATCAGGTCCATCGCCTGTTCCTTGCTCCAGTTGTCGACGTGGATGCCCTGGTCGAGGATCGCGTTGGCGACCGCGCGCGCGTAGAACTTCAACTGCATCAGCCGGAACAGCGGATCGTTGTCGGCATAGCCGGCGTCGGCCATCATCCGCTCGGTGTAGACGGCCCAGCCTTCGGCGAACGGGCCGGAGCGCAGCACCGCGCGCAACGTCGAGGGATGGTTCACCGAATGCGCGCCCTCGAGGTAGTGCCCCGGCATCGCCTCGTGGATCGTCAGCACGTGGATCATGTGCCTGTTGTACTCACGCAGAAACGAATCGACCTGGGCGTCGTCCCAGTCGTCCGGGATCGGCGAGATCGCGTAGTAGGTGTCCAGGCCCTTGTCGAGCGGACCGGGCGAATCGCAGTAGGCGACCGCGACGCCGCGCTGGAATTCCGGCATCAGGATGATCTTGACCGGGTCATCCGGCACGGTGACCAGATCGTGCTGGCGGGTGAACCCGGTCGCGACGTCCAGCGTGTGCCGGGCGAAGTCGACGACCTCGTCGCGGCCCGGCTTGTCGGCGTAGGCGACTTCCATCGCGGCTTCGATCGCCGCCTGGCGCTGGTCTTCGGTCGGGTCCGTCGGCGTCTCCGGCGCGCCCGCGCGATCCTTGAGCACGGCCTGCGCGACGACGTACATCTCGTCGCGGATGCGGGTCAGTTCGGCCTCGGCGCGCTGGCGGATGTCCTGGCGACTCAACGAGGAGTTCAGCGCGAACTTGAGCTTCTGGTCGTACTTCTCGGCGCCGATGCGGAACTCGCCCTTGGCGTTCGGGACCAGGGTGCCGTCGAGCCAGGCCTGGTGCTCGTCGACCGCCTTGCGCAGGCCTTCGACCGCCGCGTCGAGGCGCGCGCGGTCCTCGCCCTGCAGCTGATCGGCGTTGGGGGTGATGAAGGTGTCGATCAGCGACAGCACGCCGCGGTTCTGCGCGGCCACGGTGCGCGCATGCGTGGGAGGCACGCGCGCGGGGTCGAGGTTCTCGCGGGCCTGGACGAGGATCGTCGGAATCTTCTCCATGCGCGCGACCGCCGACTGCAGACGCTCGGGCATCGGTGCGAACTCGCGCGCCATCAGGTTGTAGATCGCGCCGCCGGCCAGGCCGCTGTAGAGCTGCGGATCCCAGGCCCAGCTCTGCAGCGTCTCGGTATCCCAGATGCCGTACTCGAGCGTGTTCCTGAGGATCAGCGCATCGACGTGGTTGTCGCGCGAGAGCGCGTCGAAATCGATGCCGTCGAGTTCGGCGAGATAGCGACGATTGAAGTCGAGGCTCGCCTGGCGCCCCGCTTCGGACAGGTCGTCGACCTCGGCGTCGAAGCGGTGATCGCCGATCTGCGTGGCCGAGATCGGCGACAGGCGCATGGCTTCGTCGAGATAGCGCCTGGAGAGTTCGGTGAACGCCGCGTCCGCCTGTGTCGCGGCCACGGCGGCCGTGCCGTCCTGCGTGGTGCCGGGTGCGGTCGGCGCCTCGCGGTGGCAGCCGGCGAGGACGGCGGTAAGGACGGCGACGGCGAGCAGGGACTGGCGCATGCGGGTACTTCCGGTCGATCGGGACAGCGGCCAAGCATAGGCGGGCACACCGGGCGGCGCCTGTGCCGATCGTGCCTGCTTGCACGTGCACGTGCACGTGCACGCGCGGGCTCGCGCACGAGCAGGGGTCTGCCGGCCAAACCTCATCGCGCGCGCTTCTGCACGAATCGGATTTGACGCATGCGGCGCCTGCGACCAAGAATCGGGCGCTGAGCGGCGCTCGCCGCGGGGGAGAATGCAATGCGGCGTCGCGACTTCATGGCCTACGGCGGCATCGGACTGGGCAGCCTGCTTCTGCCTGGCGGCATCGGCCGTGCGATCGCGGCCGAAGACCTGGCCAGCACACTCGATCCGGCGCTGAAGAAGCGGCTCGCCGATGTCGCGCTGCAGGCCTCGCGCGACGGCGGTGGCAGCTATTGCGACGTGCGCATCGGGCGTTACTTGCGCCAGTACGTGATGACGCGCGAGACACGGGTCGAGAACGTGGTCAACGAGGAGTCCACCGGCGTCGGCATCCGGGTGATCGCCGATGGCGCCTGGGGCTTCGCGGCCACGCGCGCGCTGGATCCCGACGGCATCGCCGAGGCCACGCGTCAGGCGCTGGCGATCGCCAAGGCCAATGCGCGCATCCAGACCACGCCGGTGCAGCTGGCACCGGTGCGCGGCGTCGGCGACGTGCGCTGGGCCACGCCGATGCGCCGCAACGGCATGACCGTGCCGCTGGAGGAGAAGGTGGCGCTGCTGATGGACGTCAACGCGGCGGCGATGGCGGCGGGCGCGGACTTCGTCAGTTCGCGGATGTTCCTGGTCAACGAGCAGAAGTATTTCGCCAGCACCGACGGCTCCTACATCGACCAGGACGTGCACCGGATCTGGGCACCGTTCACCGTGACCGCGCTGGACAAGGCCAGCGGCAGGTTCCGCACCCGCGACGGCCTCTCGGCGCCGATGGGGCTGGGCTACGAGTACCTGACGCCGGATCCCGCGCAGCGTTTCGAGCTGCCCGGCGGCGTGACCGCCTACGGCCAGGCCTACGACATGCGCGCCGATGCGCAGGCCGCCGCGCGCCAGGCGCGCGAGAAGCTGACCGCACGCTCGGTGACGCCGGGTCGCTACGACCTGGTGCTCGACCCCTCAAACCTGTTCCTGACCATCCACGAGAACGTCGGCCACCCGCTCGAGCTCGACCGCGTGCTCGGCTACGAGGCCAACTACGCCGGCACCAGCTTCGCCACGCTCGACAAGCGCGACGCGGGCTATCGCTGGGGCAGCGACATCGTCAATTTCTTCGCCGACAAGACCCAGCCCGGAAGCCTCGGCGCCGTCGGCTTCGACGACGAAGGCGTGCCGACCAAGCGCTGGGATCTGGTCAAGGACGGCATCCTGGTCGACTACCAGGCCACGCGCGACCAAGCCCACATCCTCGGCAAGACCGAATCGGACGGCTGCAGCTATGCCGACGCCTGGTCGAGCGTGCAGTTCCAGCGCATGCCCAACGTGTCGCTGGCGCCGGGAAAGACGCCGCTGACGGTCGCGGAGATGATCGCCGGGGTGGAGCGCGGCCTCTACATCCACGGTCGCGGCTCGTATTCGATCGACCAGCAGCGCTACAACGCCCAGTTCGGCGGCCAGCTGTACTACGAGATCAGGAACGGCGAGATCGCCGGCATGGTCGAGGATGCCGCGTACCAGATCCGCACCCCGGAGTTCTGGAACGCGTGCAGCGCGATCTGCGACGCACGCGATTTCCGCCTCGGCGGCTCGTTCTTCGACGGCAAGGGCCAGCCCAGCCAGGTCTCGGCGGTGTCGCACGGCTCGGCGACCACCCGGTTCGACGGCATCAACATCATCAATACCGCGCGCAACTTGTGATTCGTGACTCGTGATTCGAGAGGGCGGAAGGGCGGCGGCTGTCGTCCGTTCGGATCACCCGTCACGAATCCGCCGATCGGATCTCCACCGATCGCGGCGTCTGTGCCAAAAGTCACTGGACGTTGCGTCGCGGCCGGGTCAAGAATCGGGACGGCGCGCCGACGGCGCGGCTGCACCCGCCACTCCGCCCACGGCACACCGCCGCGGGCCTTCGCTTCGGGAGAGCTCCCTTGCATAGACGCGATTTTCTCGCCCTCGCCAGTGTCGGTGCGGGCGGCCTGCTGCTGCCTGCCGTCTTCGGCAAGGTCATCGCCGCCGAACAGCTGATGTCCGCGCTCGATGTCGGCTTCAAGAAGCGGCTCGCCGATGCCGGCCTCAATGCCGCCACGTCCGCCGGCGCCACCTACTGCGACGTGCGCGTGGGGCGTTACCTGCGCCAGTTCGTGATGACCCGCGAGGACAAGGTGCAGAACGTCGTCAGCACCGAATCCACCGGCGTCGGCGTGCGCGTGATCGCCGGCGGCGCCTGGGGCTTCGCGGCCACCAATACGCTGACCGAGCAGGGCGTGGCCGAGGCCGCGCGTCAGGCCACCGCCATCGCGATGGCCAATGCCAAGGTGCAGACCGCACCGGTGCAACTGGCGCCCGTGCGCGGCGTGGGCGAGGTGTCCTGGCGTACGCCGCTGACCAAGAATGCGATGGAAGTGCCGGTCGCCGAGAAGGTGGACCTGCTGCTCGGCGTCAATGCCGCGGCGATCGGCGCGGGCGCGAGCTTCGTCAACTCCACGCTGTTCCTGGTCAACGAGCAGAAATACTTCGCCAGCACCGACGGCTCCTACATCGACCAGGACGTGCACCGCATCTGGGCACCGATGACGGTCACCGCGATCGACACCGCCAGCGGCAAGTTCCGCACCCGCAGCGGCCTGTCCTCGCCGATGGGCATGGGCTACGAGTATCTCGACGGCGACGCCTCGCAGAAGTTCGTCTCGCCCAACGGCGTGGTGAACTACGGCCGGTCCTACGACATGCGCGAGGACGCCATCGCCGCGGCGCGCCAGGCGCAGGAGAAACTGCGGGCGCCGTCGGTCAAGCCGGGCCGCTACGACCTGGTGCTCGATCCCTCCAACCTCTGGCTCACCATCCACGAGAACGTGGGCCACCCGCTGGAACTCGACCGCGTGCTCGGCTACGAGGCCAACTACGCCGGCACCAGTTTCGCCAATCTCGACCGACGTGCCGAGCGGTTCCAGTACGGCAGCGACATCGTCACCCTGTTCGCCGACAAGACCCAGCCCGGCAGCCTCGGCGCCGTGGGCTTCGACGACGAAGGCGTGGCGACCAAGCGCTGGGATCTGATCAGCAACGGCCGCCTGGTGGATTTCCAGACCATCCGCGACCAGGCCCACATCCTCGGCAAGACCGAATCCGACGGCTGCTGCTACGCCGATTCGTGGTCGAGCGTGCAGTTCCAGCGCATGCCCAACGTGTCGCTGGCGCCGGGCAAGTCGCGGCTGAGCGTCGCGGACATGATCAAGAACGTCGAGAACGGCATCTACATCATCGGCGACGGTTCGTTCTCGATCGACCAGCAGCGCTACAACGCGCAGTTCGGCGGCCAGCTGTTCTACGAGATCAAGGACGGCGCCATCACCGGCATGGTCGAGGACGTGGCCTACCAGATCCGCACGCCGGAATTCTGGAACGCCTGCACCGCGATCTGCGACGAGCGCGACTACCGCCTCGGCGGCTCGTTCTTCGACGGCAAGGGGCAGCCGAGCCAGGTCTCGGCCGTGTCGCACGGTTCGTCGACCACCCGCTTCGACGGCATCAACGTCATCAACACCGCGCGTTCGCTCGGCTAAGGAGCTCCGACCATGACCATCTTCACCGAAGCCCAGGCACGCGAGATCCTCGAAAAGACCGTGGCCCTGTCCACCGCCGACGAGTGCACGGCCACGCTGGCCGGCTCGGTCGCCGGCAACATCCGCTTCGCGCTCAACAACGTCTCCACCAGCGGCATCGTCACCAATGCCGAACTCGCCGTGCAGGTCGCATTCGGCAAGCGCGTGGGCACGGCCAGCATCAACGCCTTCGACGATGCTTCGCTCGCGAGCGTGGTCAAGCGCGCGGAAGATCTCGCGCGGCTGGCGCCGGAGAATCCGGAATTCCTGCCGGCGATCGGCAAACAGGAGTATCGCCCCAGCCCCACCTTCAGCGAGTCGACGGCCGCGATCACGCCCGAATTCCGCGCCAACGTCGCGGCGGGTTCGATCGCACCGTGTCGCGCCGAGAACCTGATCGCCGCGGGCTTTCTCGACGACGGCAAGAGCTTCGTCGCGTTCGCCAACAGCAACGGCAACTTCGGCTACCAGCAGGCGACCAACTTCAACTACACCTGCACCGTGCGCACCGAGGACGGGCGCGGGTCGGGCTGGGTGGGGCGCAACCTCAAGGACGCGAGCGAGTTCAATGCCGAGCGCGACGTGCGCGTGGCGATGCGCAAGGCCAGCGATTCGGCCGAGGCACAGGCGCTGGAGCCGGGCAAGTACACGGTGATCCTGGAGCCGGCCGCGGCGGCGGGCCTGATCAGTTTTATGATGCGCTTCTTCGACGCGCGGACCGCGGACGAGGGCCGCAGCTTCCTGTCCAAGCGCGGCGGCGGCAACAAGCTCGGCGAGCAGGTCTACGACCCGCGCGTGAACATCATCGCCGACCCCTGGCATCCCGAAGCCGCGGTCATGCCGTGGGACGGCGACGGCCTGCCGCGCGAGCGCATGCCGATCATCGAGAACGGCAAGATCGCCAACCTCGACTATTCGCGCTTCTGGGCCCAGCAGCAGGGCAAGCGCGCCGTGGGCCGTCCGGGCAACCTACTGATGTCGGGCGGCGAGGGCACGACCGCCGACCTGATCCGCGGCACCGATCGCGGCATCCTGGTCACGCGCACCTGGTACATCCGCATGGTCGATCCGCAGACCGTGCTGCTGACCGGCCTCACCCGCGACGGCACGTTCTACATCGAGAACGGCGAGATCAAGTACCCGCTGAAGAATTTCCGCTTCAACGAGTCGCCGGTGATCATGCTCAACAACATAGACGCGCTGGGACGTCCGGTGCGCGTGGGCGGCGACGAGTCGTCGCTGGTGATGATGCTGCCGCCGATGCGGCTGCGGGACTTCACGTTCACGTCGTTGTCGGATGCGGTCTGAGGTTGTCCAATTGCTGTGACGCCGTGTGGAGTTCCGCTTTGATTTCCGTGACGCGCACGGCGATGCCCGTAGACCCGAAGGGCGCCGGCCATGGATGGCCGGCGTTTTCCGACCGAGGCAGGATGCCGAGTCGGAAAATCCCGGAACGAATGACTGGCCGGGTTCGCTCCGTCGGGAAGGCCCTTTCTTTTGGTTACTTTTCTTTACTCGCATCTTCGATGCTCGCCCTTCGGGCCGGCTGCGCCGTTCGCGCTGCGCGCGTGGGCCAGCAAAGAAAAGTGAACCGCTCGCCGCAAGGCGAGAGGAAGCCTTGCTTCAGCATTCCAAGCGAAGATCAAACGCTTTCGTCCGCTGGCGCGGCCGAGTTCATTTCTTTTGCTAAGCGGCAAAAGAAACGGAACCAAAGAAAAACGCTTCCCCGACGAAGCACATCCGGTGAGTCATTCGTTCCGGGATTTTTCGACTCGCCTTCCATGGCTCGGTCGAAAAACGCCTCACATCCATGTGCGGCGCCCTCCGGGTCTGCGGTCTGCAATGGCCATTCATTGGCAAGCCGAAGCGGAAGCCAAAGCAGAAGCCAGGGCAAAAGCCGCAGGGGAGTCGAGCGTTGTGCGGATCGGATGACGCCGGAAGGGGCAAGAGGCTGCACGCGATGAACCGCCGCCAGTCCCTGCAACTGCTGTTCGGCGCCGCCGCCGGCCTGGCGCTGCCGCCGCTCGCGGCACAGTCGGCGCGCTATGACTTCTGGTTCACGCGCCTGCGCTACGAGTCCGGCAACTGGGACGTGGACCAGCGCATGCCGGCCAACGTGCTCACCTCGCTGATCGACTACACCAGCCTGCGCGTGGATCCCGAGGAGCGCGTGGTCGCGCTGTCGGATCCGGCGATGCTGGCGGCGCCGTTCTGCTATCTGGCCGGGCACAAGCTGGTGGAATTCAGCCCCGCGGAGCGGCGCAATTTCGAACGCTACGTGCGCAGCGGCGGTTTCGTGTTCGTCGACGACTGCAACCACGACATCGACGGGATGTTCGCGAAATCCTTCGAGGCGCAGATGGCGGCGATCTTCGGCGCCGCGGCGATGAAGAAGCTGCCGAACTCCCACCCGCTGTACCGCAGTTTCTTCCAGTTTCCCGATGGCCCGCCGGCGACGAGTTTCGAACTCAACGGCTGGGGCGACGATCTGGTGCACGACTATCTGAAAGGCATCGAGATCAACGGTCGCCTCGCGGTGCTCTACAGCAACAAGGACTACGGCTGCGAATGGGACTACGACTGGCGCAACAAGCGGTTTCTGGCCGAGGACAACACGAAGTTCGCCGTCAACATCGTCATGTATGCCCTGAGCACATGACCACCGGACCGTCTGCGGAAGCGCGCTCGCGCGCGACGGCGCGCGGCCGGCAACGCACGATCGCGCGCGAGCGCGCGCCCACAGGAGTACCTGCATGATCCACACCGCTCCCACCGAAGCCGACCTGCACGCGCGGCGCGCGCAGCTCGACGCCCTGCGCGATGCGATCGGACAGGCCGTCGTCGGCCAGGCCGAGGTCGTCGAGCAGTTGCTGGTCGCGCTGCTCGCCGGCGGTCACGTGCTGCTCGAGGGCGTGCCCGGCCTCGGCAAGACGCTGCTGGTGCGCACCCTCGGCGAGGCGCTGGACCTGGGCTTCCGGCGCGTGCAGTTCACGCCCGACCTGATGCCCAGCGATCTGCTGGGCACCGAGCTGCTGGAAGAGGACCACGGCACCGGCAAGCGTCATTTCCGCTTCCAGGAAGGCCCGGTGTTCACCCAGCTGCTGCTGGCCGACGAGCTCAACCGGACGCCGCCCAAGACCCAGGCCGCGCTGCTCGAGGCGATGGCCGAGCGCACGGTCAGTCATGCCGGGGTGACCCGCCCGCTGCCGAGGCCGTTCTTCGTGCTCGCCACCCAGAATCCGATCGAACAGGCCGGCACCTATCCGCTGCCCGAGGCCCAGCTTGACCGTTTCCTGCTGCATGTCGCCCTGGGGTACCCGGATGCACGCGAGGAGCAGGACATCCTCGCGCGGACCACGGGCAGCACCGATGCCGTGGTGCCCAAGGTGATGCACGCCGACGACGTGCTCGCGCTGCAGGCACTGGTGCGGCAGGTCCACATCGGCGACGCCTTGCTGGCGTGGATCACCGCGCTGGTGCGGGCCACGCGCCCGGGGGAGGGCGCGCCGGAGGTCGTGCGCGAGTACGTGCGCTGGGGCGCCGGCCCACGCGCCGGCCAGTCGCTGGTCCTCGCGGCGAAGGCACGGGCCCTGCTGCAGGGCCGGCTCGCGGCGACACGCGAAGACGTGGCCGCGCTGCTCGCGCCGGTGCTGCGCCACCGTCTGGTGCTGTCGTTCGCGGCGGAAGCCGCGCAGACCGATGCCGACGCGGTGATCGCCGGCCTGCTGCGCGCGCTGCCCGCACCGGAGCGCTGAGCCGCGCGATGGCGAACGAGGCGACCCTGGCGGCGGGTGACGCGTCGCCCGATGCGCTGACGCCCGCGCTGCGCGCGCTGGTCGCGACGCTGCGGCTGCGCCCGCACCGCGCGCTCGGTCGCCAGGGGCTCGGGCATCACCCGAGCCGCAACCGCGGCAGCGGTCAGGAGTTCGCCCAGTACCGCGCCTACGAATCCGGCGACGAACCGCGGCAGATCGACTGGAAGCTCTATGCGCGCAGCGACCGCTTCTTCGTCCGCGAGGCCGAGCGCGAGAGTCCGGTGCGCGCCTGGTTGCTGCTCGATACCACCGCCTCGATGGCGCAGGCCGACGAAGCGCGACCCGGCTTCACGCGGTTCGATGCGGCGCGGCAGCTCGGACGTTGCGTGATCGAGATCGCCCGGCGCGGCGGCGACGCCTGCGGACTGGTGCTGTGCGGCGGCGCGGGGCTGGCGCTGGTGGCGCCGGGTAACGGGCCGCGCCAGCGCGACCGCCTGCGCCACGCGCTGGCCACGACCACGCCCGCGGGCGAATGGCCGCACGCCGATGTGCTCGCCCCGGCCTGGGGGCGCATCGCGCGCGGCGATCTGGTCATCGCGCTCGGCGATTTCTTCGACGAGGCCGCGGTCGCGCAGCTCGTCCGCCTGGCGCATGCCGGGCGCGAGGTCGTCGCCCTCCAGGTGCTGACCGCGGACGAACGTGATTTTCCGTATCGCGACGGCCGCCGCTTCGTCGAGCCCGAAGCGGGCGAATCCCTGCTCGGTGACGGTCCGGCGTTGCGGGCCGGTTACCTCGCGCGCTTCACCGCGGCGCAGCGCGGACTGGCCGCGCGGTTCGCGGCGGCGGGCATCCGTCATGCGACCCATGTGATCGACCAGTCGCCCGCGCCGGTGCTGCAGGCCCTGTTCGGCGGGCGCGCGCGATGAGCGTCGGCCTGCTCGCGCCACTCGGGCTCGCGGCGCTGGCGGCGTGGCTGCTGCCGCTGCTGCTGCATCTGGCGCGGCGTGATGCGACCCGGCCCACCCCGTTCGCGGCGTTGCGCTTCCTGCGCGAGAAGCCGCGGCCGCGGCGCCGTCTCCGCTTCGACGACTGGCCGCTGCTGCTGGTGCGCCTGGCCCTGCTCGCACTGCTCGCCCTGTGGCTGGCATGGCCGGTGCTGCACGGCGCGACGGCGCCTGTGCGCTGGACCGTCGTCGTTCCGGGCGTGGCCGTCGACGCGATGCCCGCAGCGGATGAGCGCGAGGCGCCGCCGCGCTGGCTGGCGCCCGGATTTCCGCCGATCGACGGCCCGTCCGCGCCCGGGGCCGGCACGGCCACGGTCTCGAGCCTGCTGCGCGAGCTCGACATGACGCTGCCCGCCGGCACCGCGTTGACGGTCGTCGCGCCCGAGGTGATCGACGGCGCCGATGCCGCCCCGGTCGTGCTGTCGCGGGCGGTCGACTGGCGGATCGTGCCGATGCGCGCCGACGCGGCCGCGCCCGAACCCGCCGCGGCGCCGAGGCTCGATGTGATCGGCAGCGCCGCCGACGATCCGGCGCGGCGCGTGCTGCGCGCGGTGGCGCGTGCGTGGCGTGCCGACGATGCGGAGGCGTTCGCGATCGCGCGCGATGTCACGTCGGTGCGCACCGATGCGCTGGCGGCATGGTGGGGCGAAGGTGCGCCGTCGTCGCATCTGTTGGCGCATGCGGCCGGTGGCGTGCTGCTGCTCGGCGCCGCGAGCGCACGTGACCCGGACCTCGACTGGCAGCCCGTTTGGCGCGGCGCCGACGGGGAGACGCTGGCCGAGCGCGCCGCCTGTGCGCCGGCGACCTGCATCCGCTTTGTGCAGGCGCTGGATCCGGCGCGTCTGCCGGCGGTCCTCGATCCCGCGTTTCCGGCGCGGCTGCGTGCGCTGGTGCAGCCGCCCCCCGCGCCGGCACGCATCGCCGCCGCGGATTTCGCACCGGCCGAGGGCGGCGCCGCGTATCCGCCGACGCCGCGTGATCTGCGGCCGTGGTGGGCCGTGCTGGTCGCGCTGCTGTTCGCGCTGGAGCGCTGGATGGCGGCCTCACCGCGGCGGAACCGCGGCCCGTGAACGTCGCCGCGCATCTGCAGCAGGGCCTGACGCGCGCGCGCCGCCGTGCGGTCGCGATCGTCGTGCTGCTCGCGCTGCCGTTCGGTATCGGACTCGCGGCGCTCGCCTGGCGGCTCCTGGGCATCCTGCCTGCGGTCGCCGTGGCGGTGCTGGGCTGCGGCGTGGCGGTGGTGGTTGCGCTGCGCCGCGCACGTCGCTTCGATCGCGCCTGGCTGGCGCGCACGCTGGACGCGGATCGTGCCGACATGGACGACAGCGCCGCCCTGCTGGTCGCGCCGCCCGCGACGTTGACGCCCCTGCAGCAGTTGCAGCGCACACGCCTGCAGGCACGGATCGAGGCCGATCCCTCGATGCCGCCGCCGACGCCGTGGCCGGCGCGGGCACTCGCGCTGGCCTGGTGCATCGGTGCGCTGCTCGTCGCCGCCGCGTTGTGGTGGCCGGCGTCCGCGGCGCGCACGGACGGGCCGCTGCGGCCGGACACGCGGGCCGCCAGCGCAGATGCGAGGCCCGTGCTGCTGGCACAACGCCTGCAGATCACCGCTCCGGCCTATACCGGCCAGCCGCCGCGCTCGCAGACCGAACTCGATGCGCAGGCGCCGGCCGGCGCGACGCTGCGCTGGACGCTGCGCTTCTCCCCGCAGCCGCAGCGGGTGGCGCTGCAGCTGCACGACGGCCGCGAGATCGCGTTCTCGCGTGAGGACGCGGACTGGGTGGCCACCCTGCGCCTGGACCAGTCCTGGCTCTATCGCATCGCCGTCGATGACGACACCGACCGCGTGCTCGCGCGCGCACAGCCCTGGCGGCTCGATGCGGTGCCCGATCGCCCGCCGGAGATTCGCGTGCGCAGGCCCGAGGCCACGCTGTCCACCTACACCCCCGGCCAACGCCAGTGGCCGCTGGAATTCGAGGCCGGCGACGACCACGGCGTCGCCGCCGACGCGCGTCTGCGCATCACCGTCACCCGCGGCAGCGGCGAGGGCATCACCTTCGAGGACCGCACGCTGTCCCTGCGCGGCCGCGGCGAGGCGCGACTGCGGACGTTCGCGACCACGCTCGACCCGGTCGCGCTCGGAATCGAGTCGGGCGGCGATCTGGTCGCCCAGCTCGAGGTGCGCGACAACCGCCAGCCGACGCCGCAGATCGCGCGCAGCGCCAGCCTGATCCTGCGCTGGCCGCCGCCGGTGCCGGTCGAGGCGGACGGTCTCGAAGGCCTGGCCCGCAACGTGCTGCCGGCGTATTTCCGCAGCCAGCGGCAGATCATCATCGACGCCGAAGCGCTACTCGCCGAGCAGGCGCGGATCGAACGCAGCGCGTTCGAGCGCCGTTCCGACACGCTGGGCGTCGACCAGCGCCTCCTGCGCCTGCGCTACGGCCAGTTCCTCGGCGAGGAGTCGGAAGGCGGTGCGCGTCCGCCGCCGACCGCGGATGCGGGAGCGCCGCCACCGCCACCACGCAAGCCGCTGCCGATCGACGACTACGGCCAGTCGGATCCCCCGGCACCGCAGTCGGACACGGGGCCTGCGGACGATCACGACCACGAGCATGCGGATCACGCGCATGCGCACGACCATGCGCACGCGCACGGCGCCGCTGCCCATGGTGCCGGCGCGCACGACCACGACCACGACCACGCCCCGCAGGACGCGACCACCTTCGGCCGCGCCGAGGACGTACTGTCGACCTTCGGCCACACCCACGATCTGCCGGAAGCGGCGACCCTGCTCGACCCGGCCACCCGCGAACTCCTGCGCGCGGCGCTGCGCGAGATGTGGCAGTCCGAACTGCAGCTGCGCCAGTACGCACCGCGTGCGGCGCTGCCGTATGCCAATCGCGCGCTGGAACTGATCAAGCAGGTGCAGCAGGCCGACCGCATCTACCTTGCGCGGGTCGGCGCCACCCTGCCGCCGGTCGACGTCACCCGTCGCCTCGGCGGCGAGCGCGACGGCATCGCGCCGCGCGCAGCGCCCGCGCCCGAGCGCGACGGGTCCGACGAACCCGCCATCGCGTGGCGCGCGCTGGCCTGGAACGACGCCGTCGATCTCGCGGCCCTGGTCACCTGGGCGCAGGCCCATCCGCGCCAGGTCGACGACCCGCTCGCGCTGCTCGCCGCGGTCGACGCGCTGCAGCGTGACCCGGCCTGCGGCGACTGTCGCCAGGCGCTGCGCGGCCAGCTGTGGCGAGTGCTGCAACGCCCGCTGCCGGCGCCGGCGCGACGCCCCGCTGTCGACGCGATGGGCGCGCGTTACCTCGACGCGCTGCAGGAGGATGCGCTATGAGGCCCGAGGTCTGGCTCGGCATCGTGCTGCTCGCCGGCGCGGCGCTGTCGATCACGCGGCTGCTCGTCGCGCATCTGCGCAGCGCGCAGGGGCAGCGCCCGGCCTTATGGCGCACGCTCGCGCTAGCCGTGCTGACGGCCGCATCAGCGCTGCTGCTCCATCGGACCTTGCTGCCACCGACGCCGGCGGGCTCCGACACCCTGGTCGTGCTGACGGCGAACGCAGGGGGACTGCCGGTGCCGGCCGGTCCTGTCGTCGCGCTGCCCGAAGCCGATGGCGTCCCGGCCGGCGCCACCCGGATGCCGGACCTGGCGACCGCGCTGCGCCGGCATCCGGATGCACGCGCCCTCGTCGTCCTCGGCGCGGGCCTGCTCCCGCGCGACCGTGACGCCGTCGGCGGACGCGCGCTCGCCTATCACCCCGCGCCGTTGCAGCCCGGGCTCGTCGACGTCGAGGCGCCGGACGCGGTCGCACCGGGCGCGCGGTTCACGGTGCGCGGGCGCGTGTCGGGCATCGAAGATGCGCAGGTGGCGCTGTTCGATCCCGCCGGACGCATCGTCGACACCGGCACCGTCGATGCGGACGGCCGGTTCGGCCTCACCGGCACCGCGCGCGGCGCCGGCGCGACGCTGTTCGATGTCGCGCTCCAGGACGTGGCGCCGGGCGCCTGGACCCGCGCGCACGTCCCGGTGGTGATCGATGCGGACGGGCCGATGCGCATCCTGCTGCTCGCCGGTGCGCCGAATCCCGATGTCCGTGCCCTGCGTCGCTGGGCCGAAGACGCCGGCGCATCGCTGCGCTGGCGTGCCGCGCTCGGCGGCGGCGCGATGGCCGGCGACGCCCCGGCGCTCGAGGCCACGCGCCTGGCCGAACAGGATCTGGTGCTGCTCGACGCCCGCGCCTGGGATGGCCTGGGCGCCGCGGCACGCACCACCCTGCTGGCGGCGGTGCGCGACGGCCTCGGTCTGCTGGTGCATGCGCCCGAACCTCCGTCGAACGCGCTGCGCAGCTGGCTGGGCGCTGCGGGACTGGCGATCACCGCAGGGCGCGTGCGCGAGTGGCGCGCCGATGCCGGCCCCGACGATCCCGCCCGGTTGCGTGCCTGGTCCGGCCCCGGCAGCGACGACGCGCCCTTCGATCCGCAGCTGGCCGGCGAGGCGCCACCCGCGCTGGGCTATCGGCCGCTGACCGGTGGGCTGCCGGCGGCCGGGCCGGGCGCGGCCGACATGATGCGCTGGCAGGCACTGGGCCAAGGCCGCATCGGTGTCGTCACCGCGGCCGACAGCTGGCAGCTGCCGCTGGCGGGCCGGGCCGATCTGCATGGCGAGTTGTGGAGTGCCTGGGCCGCCGCACTGGCCCGTCCGGCCGGCGCGGCCGTGGCTGGCTTCCGCGGCGAGGCGCGGGTCGGCGAGCGCGTGGCGCTGTGCGACCTGGCGCCCGGCGCGCGCGTGGCGGCGCCCGATGGCCGCGCGATCCTCCCCGTGCCCGATCCGGCCGCCGACGGCTGCGCCGGCCTGTGGCCGCGCGCGCCCGGCTGGCACCGCGTCGACGGCGGCGACGTGCTATGGGTGCGCGGCGTCGACGATGCGCCCGGCGTGCAGGCGGCTGCGCTGCAGGCCGCGACCCGACGACTCGCGGGCGCCGGCGCCGGCGCGCAGATGCCGCCGCCCCCCGCGATCCCTGCCGTCGTCTGGTTCTTCGCCTGGTTGCTGGTCACCGCGCTGCTGTGGGCGCTGCACCGCATGCGACGCGGGCGCGGCGGCGTCGTCCCCACCGCCTGAGTGCGCCACCCGCGCTGCGGACACGGCCTGTTCACAGATCCGTGAACGGGACTTCGGCGACCCTAGGCGTCCTGCCGCACGTCGGCCTGCCCGGGGTGTGTGGCGTTGCGAGTCCGTGTCCTGTTGTTACTGAGCGTGCTGCTGGCGGCCTGCAGCGATGCGCCCGACGCCCCGCCGCCGCCGCGCCCGGTGATCGTCCAGCCGATCGAAAGCGCGTCCGCCGACCGCACGCTGCGCCTGCCCGGGCGAGTGGAGGCCGCCGAAGGCACCGAGCTCGCGTTCCAGGCCGACGGCCGCATCACCCGGTATCGGGTGAGCGACGGCGAACGGGTCGAACGCGGTCAGGTCCTGGCCGAACTCGACGACACCGACTACCGCCTGCAACTGGGCGAGGCCGAGGTCGCCCTGCGGACCGCCGAGGCCGATGTCGCCCGCCGCCGCGGCCTGCGCGACGAAGGCATCCTCGCGCCGGCCGCGGTGGAACAGGCCGAGGCGCAGCTCGCGAGTACGCGCGCGAACCGCGATGCCGCGGCGCGCCAGGTGGGATTCACCCGGCTGCGCGCGCCGTACGCGGGCGTGGTGGTGCGCCGCCTCGCCGCGGCCGGCGTGGTGGTGCCGGCCGGCGAACCGGTGCTGCGGATGCAGGATGCGGACCTGATCGAGGTCGTCGTCGACGTGCCCGAGCGCGACGCCGCGCGCCTGGCGTTCGGTCCCGCACTCGTCGCCCGCGGTCGCGTGCTCGCGTTGCCCGAACTGCCGCCGATGGTCCTGGCCTACCGTGAACATGCGACCGCGCCGGATGCGCAGTCACGCAGCTATCGCCTGGCGCTGCGCGGTGCGCCGCCGCCGGGTGCCAACGTGCTGCCCGGCATGGCGATGCAGGTGGCGATCGAAGACCCGGCGCCCGCCACGCTCGCGGCCGGCCAACACCGTGTGCCGGCGAGCGCGGTGCTGAGCGCGGCCGACGGGCAGGCGGTGGTGTGGACGGTGGGCGAGGACGGCGCCGCGCAGCCGGTGCCGGTGCGGGTGCACGCGATCGAGGGCACGCAGGCGCGCATCGAAGGCGAACTTGCGCCATCGGCGCAGGTGGTCGTCGCCGGGGCACGCCTGCTGCAGGCCGGGCAGATCGTCGAACCGCGCACCCGGCGCTGAACCGGCATGGAGATCGCGCGTTACGCCATCCGCCACCCGGTCAATGTCTGGCTGCTGATCCTCGCCTGCCTGGTCGGCGGCGTGTTCGCCTATTTCAATCTCGAGCGGCTGGAAGACCCCGAGTTCACGATCAAGGAAGCGGTCGTGACCACGATCTACCCCGGCGCCAGCGCCGAACAGGTCGAGCGCGAAGTCAGCGACGTGCTCGAAAGCGCGGTCCAGCAGCTCACCCAGCTCAAGCAGGTGCGCACGACGTCGCGGCCCGGCTATTCCGAGCTGCGGGTGGAGATCCTCGAGCGTTATTCCAGCGAGGAGATTCCGCAGATCTGGGACGAGTTGCGGCGCAAGATCAACGACACCGCGCCCAGCCTGCCGCCCGGTGCGCAGGCATCGGTGGTCAACGACGATTTCGGCGATGTCTTCGGCCTGTACTACGCGATGACCGGCGACGGCCTCACCCGCACCGAGCTGCACGAGGCCGCCAAGACCCTGCGCCGCGGCCTGCTGCCGGTGGAGGGCGTGGGCAAGGTCGAGATCGCCGGCGCGATCGAGGAACGGTTCGTCGTCGAGATTCCGCAGGCGCGCCTCGCCGCGCTGCGCATCGCGCCCGAGGAGATCGCCGGCGCACTGGCCGATGCGGAAACCGAACTGCACGCCGGTGGGCTGCGCAGCGAGGACCTGTACCTGCGCGTCGCGCCCGGCGGCGCCTTCGATACGCTGCAGGCCCTGCGCACGTTGCCGGTGGGGCGCGGCGATGCGCGGGTGACCCTCGGCGACATCGCGCAGATCCGCCGCGAGTTCGCCGAGCGGCCGGCCCAGATCATCCGCCACGACGGGCGCGAGGCGCTGACGCTCGGCGTCGCCGGCCTGCCGTCTGTGAACATCGTCGACGTGGGCGAGGCCGTCGACGCGGCCCTGGCGCGGCTCGAGCCGACCCTGCCGCTCGGCGTCGAACTGCATCCGATCTACCAGCAGGCCGATGTCGTCGACGCGGCGGTGACCAGCTTCGCGATCAACGTGGCGATGTCACTGGGCATCGTGATCGGCGTGCTGTGTCTGGTGATGGGCTGGCGCGCCGGCGTGATCATCGGCAGCGTGCTGCTGCTGACTGTCGGCGGCACGCTGGTGGCGATGTATCTGCTGGGCCTGCAGCTCGAACGCGTGTCGCTGGCGGCGCTGGTGATCGCGATGGGCATGCTGGTCGACAACGCTGTGGTGATCTGCGACGGCATGCAGGTGCGGCTGCGCCAGGGGCACTCGGCGATGCGCGCGGCGCGCGAGTCGGTCGGGCTGACGCAATGGTCGCTGCTCGGCGCGACCATCATCGGCATCCTCGCGTTCGCCGGCATCGGCCTGTCGCAGGACACCACCGGTGAATTCCTGTTCTCGCTGTTCTCGGTGATCCTGATCTCGCTGCTGCTCAGCTGGGTGCTGGCGATCACCGTGGTGCCGCTGCTGGGCTACTGGTGGCTGGCGTCGAAGGACGCGCGCGAGCGCGACGCCGAAGACGGACGCGACGGCGACGGCGATGCGGGCGACAGCCCCTACGAGGGCAGGTTCTACGACCGCTTCCGCGGGGTGCTCGATGCGCGACTCGGTCGTGCCGGCCTGACCGTGACCCTGGCGACACTGCTGACCATCGGCTGCGTCGTCGGATTCGGCTTCCTGCCGCAGTCGTTCTTTCCGCCCGCGTCCACGCCGATGGCCTTCGTCGACATCAACACCCGCCAGGGCAGCGACATCCGCGCCACCGACGCCGCGGTGCGCGAGGTCGAGGACTATCTGGCCCAGGAGTTCCCCGAGGTGCGCAGCCGGGTCGCGTTCGTGGGGCAGGGCGCGTCGCGCTTCATGCTGACCTACGCGCCGGCGATGCCCGACAGCGCGTTCGCGCAGGTCATCCTGCTGGTCGACGACGCCGACGTGCTCGAGGACATGCTCACCCGCCTCAATCGCGAAGCTGTTGAGCGCTTCCCCGAGCTGCGCGTGCACGCGGCGCGGCTGATGTTCGGCGGCGCGTCCGAGGCGCGCGTCGAGGCGCGCTTCAGCGGTCCCTCGGGCGAGACGCTGCGCGAGATCGCGGCGCGTGCCGAGGCCATTTTCCGCGACACGCCGATGCTCGAGAACGTGCACCACGACTGGGGCGAACGCGAGCTCGTGCTACGGCCGCGGCTGGATCTGCAGCGCATGGCCGAGGCCGGACTCGGCCGACAGGACATCGCCCAGGCGCTGACCATGGCCACCGAAGGCGTGCCGCTGGCGGTGCTGCGCGAGGGCGATGCGCAGCGCCAGGTGCTGCTGCGCGCGCCGGACGACGAGCGCCCTGCGCCGGAAGGCCTGCTCGATCGCCTCGCCTGGAGCGCGGGCGCGACGGCCTACGTCCCGATCGCCCAGGTGGCCGATCGCGTCGACGTGGTGCAGGAGGACGCCGCGATCCAGCGCCGCGATCGCGTGCGCACCATCGCCGTGCAGGCCGAGCCGGTGGTCGGTGTGGAGGCGAGCGACGCCCATGCCGACATCCGCGAGGCGATCGAAGCCATGCCGTTGCCGCCCGGCTACACCCTGACCTGGGGCGGCGAATTCGAGAGTTCCGGCGATGCGCAGACGGCCCTGATGCGCACGCTGCTGCTGCCGTATCTGGGCATGATCCTGGTGACCGTGCTGCTGTTTTCCCGCGTGCGCCAGCCGGTGGTGATCTGGCTGGTGGTGCCGATGTCGATCTGCGGCGTGACCATCGGGCTGGCGATCTCCGGCCAGCCGTTCGGCTTCGTGGCGCTGCTCGGTCTGCTCAGCCTGACCGGCCTGCTGCTCAAGAACGCGATCGTGCTGGTGGAGGAGATCGACCGCCGGATGGCCGAAGGCGGCAATGGCCGCGCCGCGATCGTCGAAGCGACGACGAGCCGCCTGGTGCCGGTGACGATGGCGGCCGGCACCACGGTGCTGGGCATGGTGCCGCTGCTGTTCGACGATCTGTTCGCATCGCTGGCCGTGACGATCATGGGCGGTCTGGCGTTCGCGACCGTGCTCACCCTGGTCGTCGTGCCGTGCCTGTACCTGCTGGTCTTCAAGGTGCCGCGCGACGACGACCGCAGAACCGCGGAGGCACGCGCATGAAGATCTCCAGGCTCGGTGTCCTCGCGGCCGCGCTCGCGCTCGCCGCCTGCAGCACGCCGCCGGTGCGCGAGCGGCCGCCGCTGCCGGCGGCCTACTACGCGCCCGCGGGTGATGCCGCGCGGCCGGCCGATCCGGCGGCGCTCGCATACTGGTGGCGCCAGTTCGACGATCCGCTGCTGGCGGAACTGGTCGAGACCGCGCTGGTCCGCAGTCTCGACCAGCAGGCGGCGCTGGCCCAGCTGCGCATCGCACGCGCGCAACTGCGGCAATCCCGCGCGGCGCTGCTGCCGCGGCTCGATCTCGGCGGTCAGGCCAGCCGCCAGATCATCAATACCGATGCGCTGGCCGACACGCCGCTGGGCGAGGAATTCGATGTCGGCGGCGACGTCAATTTCGACACCTGGCAGCTGGCGCTGCAGGCCGAGTGGGAAGTGGATCTGTTCGGCGCGAACCGGCTGCGCCGCGATGGGGCCGGGCGCCAGGTGCAATCGGCCGAGGCACAGCTGGTGGCGGTGCGCCTGGGCGTCGCGTCCAATCTCGCGCAGGGCTACGTGCAGGCGCGCGCGCTGCTCGCCCAGCGTGCACTGCTCGACGAAGGCGTGCGCATCGCGCGCGAGGCCGAGCGTGTCGCCGACGGGCGCTTCCGGCTGGGCGAGGTCACCCGCCTGGATGTGGAAGCCGCCGGCGCGCAGCGCGCGGCGCTCGAAGCGCAGCGCGGCGACATCGACGCCGGTCTCGCCGAAACCGCGTTCGCGCTGGATACGCTGATCGACCGGCCGCACGGGACGGTGCTGCAGCGCCTGGGCGACGGCACGCGCGTGCCGATGGCCGATGCCGGGATTCCGCGCGGCCAGCCGATGGATCTGTTGCGCCGGCGACCCGACGTCATCGCCGCGGTCGCCGGGCTGGAGGCCGCCGAACTGGCGGCGCTGGCCAGCCGCCGCGACCTGTTCCCCAAGCTGGGGGTCAGCGCGGCGCTCGGGCGCAGCGGGGTCGCGATCGGCGATCTGTCCGGCGCTTCGGACCTGCGCTCGCTCGCCGCGCAGCTCGGGTTTCCGTGGCTGGACTTCGGCGCCAGCCGCGCGGCGATCGATCTCGCCGACGCGCAGGCCGACGCCGGCTTCGTCGAGCTGCGCCAGGCGCTGGCCACCGCATTGCAGGAGGTCGAGACCGCGACCGCCCAGCTCGCCGCGCGCGGGGCCCAGCGCGCCGCCCGTGGGGAGGCGCTGTCACGCGCCGAACGCACCCGGGCGATGGCCCGACGCACCTACGAGGTGGGCTTGGCCAATCTCGCCGACCTGCTCGATGCCGAGCGCGCGTGGCTCGACGCACGCCAGCAGGCGCTCGACACTGAGCGCGCCGTCGCATTGGCACAGATCGCGCTCTACACCGCGCTGGGCGGTGGCTGGCGTGCGCCGGACGCCGCCGCGCCGCAGGAGGCCGCGGTACGCGACACCATCGAGTCCGTGCCCGATCGCATCCGCGCACCCGCGTCGCCCGCTGGCGATTGAGTCGCCGAGAGGCGGACGCCCGGATGCGCGTTCGCCGCAGCGGCGGCGTGGCCGAGGATCCACCCGTGCGCCGAAGCACGCGCCTCGCGCTCCGCTCGCGCCGTGCGGGCCGGAGGCCGATCGACTAGGCTCGCGTGTCCCGCGACCCCGCGGTAAGGAGCGATGACGATGCAGAGAGAACCCGCAGGCGGCGGCCGTCCGACGTCGACTACGGCGCCGCGCGCATGCGCACTGGCGGTCGTCGCGTGGGGGCTGCTGGCGAGCGGATGCGCGCCGCCGCCCGGCGAGTTCGGCGGCGGCGCGGCGTCGGGATCCGCCGGCGCACCTGCGGACGGCGACGCGCTGCTGGCCTACGAGCACACGGTGGGCGTGGAGCTGGCGTCCGAGGCGATCGTGCCGCGCCTGCAGGCCATCCAGACCGCCTGTCGCGACGCGCGTTTCGGGGCGTGCACGCTGCTCGAAGCCCAGCAGTCGGCCGGCGACTGGCCGCGCGCGCGGGTCGTGCTGCGCATGGCCCCGGCCGGCATCGAACCGATGATCGCGCTGGCCGGCGAAGACGGTGACGCCGGCGAGCGCAGCACGCGCACGGAGGATCTCGCGGTCGCCGTACGCGACACCCGCACCGCACAGGACCGTCTGGCCAGGGAACTGGAGCGCCTGCAGGCCTTCGAGGGACGACCAGGGCTGTCGGTGGCCGACATGATCGCGCTCGCCGAACGCATGGCCGCGACCGAAGCGCAGATCGAGGCCGCGCAGCGCGAGGCGGCCCAGCAGCGTCGACGCATCGACACCCAGTTGCTGACCGTCGACCTGCGCGCGCGCAGCGGCGCCGGGGGGCGCGGTGAAGTCGCGCGCGCAGTCGCTGACATCGGCGACACGCTCGCGATGGGCACAGCCTGGACCATCCGCGCCGCGGCGTTCCTGTTGCCGCTGGGCCTGGTGCTGGTGGCGGCCGGCGCGGGCCTGCGCACGTGGTGGCGACGCTGGCGCCGGGCCTGAGCCTGCGCCCGGACCTGCGCGGTTGTCGGGGGCGGAGGGCTGGGGCAGACTCGGATGGCCGCGGCCCGGCCGCCGGCACCCGATGCGCGCTCATGCGCCGCCCCTGGCGCAGGCATCGCCTGCGCCTCGCCTCCAGGAGAACGCCGTGGTCACTCGTCGTGATGCCCTGAAACTCTCGCTCGGTGCCGGTCTGGCACTCGCCGCCCCCAAGTTCGCCTTCGCCGCGCCGGCCGGCGCCGCGATCACCCGCGCGATTCCGTCCAGCGGCGAACGCCTGCCGGTGATCGGCCTGGGCAGTTCGGCCACGTTCTCGCGCGCCGCGGGCGACGATGCGGCGTCGCTGTCGGACGTGCTGCGCACCCTGATCAGCGAGGGCGGCAAGGTCTTCGACACCGCGCCGAGCTACGGCGAGTCCGAAGCCGTGGCCGGCCGCGCCGTGCAGCAGCTCGGCATCGCCGACGAGGTGTTCTGGGCGACCAAGGTCAACGTCGCCGGCCGCGAGGCCGATGCCAAGGCCGATCCGGACCGCGCGCGTGCGCAGCTCGACACCTCGTTCGAGCGCCTCGGCCGCACTGCGATCGATCTGATCCAGGTGCACAACCTCGGCGACATTCCCACCCAGCTGGGCCTGCTCAAGGCACTGAAGGCCGAGAAGCGCGTGCGCTACATCGGCGTCACCTCGACCAGCAAGCCGGCCTATCCGAAGCTGATCGAGACCATGCGCAACGAACCGCTGGACTTCATCGGCGTCGACTACGCGGTCGACAACCGCGACGTCGAGGAGACCATCCTGCCGCTGGCCGCCGAACGCGGCATCGGCGTGCTGGTCTATGCGCCGTTCGGCCGTACCCGGCTGTGGCAGCGCGTCGCCGACCGGCCGGTGCCCGACTGGGCGCAGGATTTCGACGCGACCACCTGGGGCCAGTTCTTCCTCAAGTTCGTGGTCTCGCACCCGGCCGTGACCTGCGCCACCCCGGCCACCAGCCGCGTCGCCAATCTGGTCGACAATCTCGGCGCCGGCCGCGGACGCCTGCCCGATGCCGACCAGCGCCAGCGCATGATCGAACTGATCGAGGGTCTGCCGGCGGCGAGCTGAGGCAGGTTCGAGTCACTGTTGTCATCCCCGCGTCGGCGGGGATCCAGCGACTTCTGGCCTGCAATGCCAGATGCTGGACACCCGTCTGCCCGGTCCCGCGTGAGCCGCGGGAACGACGGCCGGGTGGAAGGGGTCAGACCGCCTTCGATCCGTCCGTCCCGGGCGTCGCCTGCAGCGGTCACCCCGCCGGCGGGGTGAACCGGCCCAGCGGAATGCGCAGGTAGCGCCGGCCGTTCGCCTCGGGCTCCGGCAGGCGGCCGCCGCGGATATTGACCTGCAATGCATGCAGCATCAGGGCGGGCAGCGGCAACGTGGCGTCACGCGCCTGCCGGGTCCGGACGAACGTCGCCTCGTCGACATTGCCGGCCAGATGGATGTTGCGCGCACGCTGTTCGGCCACCGTGCTCATGCAGGCCGGATCGCGACCGTCCTTGCCGTAATCGTGACCGACGAACAGCGCGGTGTCGTCGGGCAGGGCGAGGATGCGCTGCAGCGTGGCGTAGAGCTGGTGCGCATCGCCGCCCGGGAAGTCGGCGCGCGCGGTGCCGCTGTCGGGCATCATCAGCGTGTCGTGGACGAAGGCGCTGCTGCCGATCAGATAGCTGATCGAGGCCATCGTGTGGCCGGGCGAGAACAGCACCCGCGCCTGCAGCGCACCGATGGCGAAGGTGTCGCCGTCGGCGAACAGCCGGTCCCACTGGCGGCCGTCGGTGGCGAGATCGTCGAGGCCGTAGAGGTCCTTCCACAGCGCCTGCACGCCGGTCACCCGCTCGCCGATCGCCATCGGCGCACCCAGGCGCTCCTTGAGGTACGCCGCAGCCGAGAAATGGTCGGCATGCGGATGCGTGTCGAGTAGCCACGCAACCTCGAGCCGCTCGCGTTCGACATGGGCCAGCAGGGCGTCGGCATTGGCGGTCGCCACGTGGCCCGCCTTCTCGTCGAAATCGAGCACCGGGTCGATGATCGCGGCCTGGCGGCTGGCCGGATCGGCGACCACGTACTGGAAGCTGCCGGTCTTCTCGTCGTAGAGCGAGTGGACCAGCGCGTCGTCGCGCGGGTGGTGCTGCCAGCGCATCGGGTCCCTCAGCCTTCCTCTTCGGTCTCGAATTCGACCACGGCGTCGAGATCGAAGGCCAGTGCCTCGACCGCTTCGCGCACCTTGCGCGCGGTCGCCTGGTTGCCGACCTCGACCTCGATTTCGTGCATCTTCGGCCCGGCGACATCGCTCAGGCCGGCGGAGCTCGAATCGGCGTCGTCCATGTGCGGCATGAGGTCGTCGATCTCCTCGACGTGCTCGATGCCGTCCACGCTGGACAGGAGATTGATCACCGCGCGGGCGGTGTCGTCGCTGCCGGTGAGGCGGATGCGGAGCATGGGCATGTCGGGGTCCTTGGCGCGGAAGTTGGCGTGCAGGCTAGGCAGCGCACTGGAAAACTGATGTGACGATGCCTGCGCCGTTCTGTCATGCGCCGCGGAGTAGGCTGCGCGCATGAATCCCGCCGATCCCGACGCGCCCCGGGCGCCCGATTCCGCCGACGTGCAGCTGCGCCCGCTCGAGCGCGGCGATCTGCACTTCGTCCACGAACTCAACAACAACCGTGCGGTGATGAGCTACTGGTTCGAGGAGCCGTACGAATCCTTCGTCGAACTCGAGGAATTGTTCCGCAAGCACATCCACGACCAGAGCGAGCGTCGCTTCATCGTCGAGGACGGCCACCACACGCGGGTGGGCCTGGTCGAGCTGGTCGAGATCGACCACCTGCACCGGCGCGCCGAGTTCGCGATCATGATCTCGCCCGCGCACCAGGGCCGTGGGTATGCGCGGCCGGCGACGGCGCTGGCGATCGCCTACGCGTTCCGGGTGCTGAATCTCTACAAGCTGTTCCTGCTGGTCGACGTGGACAACGCCGCGGCGATCCACGTCTACGAATCCCTGGGCTTCCAGCGCGAAGGCCTGCTCGTGGACGAGTTCTTCAGCGACGGCCGTTACCGCAGTGCGATCCGGATGTGCCTGTTCCAGCACCAGGCGCTGGGCAGCGACGACAGCCGCCGCGACGCCTGACTGGGCATCTCATTCCGGGCGCACGCGTTCGAACATCAGCGTGGTCGAGTCGCCGTACACCGCGGGCCCCGTCTCGACGTAGCCGAGCCTGGCGGCCAGCCTGCGTGACGGCGCGTTGTCCGGATCGATGATGCAGACGCTGCGCCCGCCGAAGGGCTGGGCATCGAACCAGGTGTGCATCGCCTGCGTGGCCTCCAACGCGATGCCACGGCCGTGGGCGTCGCGTACGAACACCCACGCGCCTTCGGGCGAGGCGGCGAACGCATCGCCGAGGCCGCGACGGAAGTCCGCGAAACCGGCGCCGCCGATACAGCGGCCGGTCTCGCGCTCGATCACCGCGAAGATGCCGAAGCCGAACGCGGTCCAGTGCCCGATATAGCGCAGCAGGCGGTTCCAGATGTCCTCGTCGCTGGGCAGGCTCGAGGTGATGTACCGCATCACCTCGGGGTCGCGGATCATCGCGCGCAGCGCGTCGAAATCCTCGATCGCGTGCGGGCGCAGCAGCAGGCGTTCGGTCTCGATCCGCACCGTCCTCAGCCTGCGGGCGGCGTGCGCACCGGCACCGTGATGTTGCACAGGTCGATGTGGCCGGCCGGCTGCAGGTACCAGTCGTCGCGCCGGTTGCGGCGCGATTCGACCACGGCGTCGAACAGCGGTGTGTCGGTGCGCAGGACCTCGATCGGCGTGCGCTCGGCGGGCGGCACCTCGGACGCGAGCCGGATCGCGCGGATCGGCGCGCGCTGCGCCGGATCCTCGTAGAAGCCGAGCGGGCCGGTGCCGCGCGGCAGCACGCTGAGCAGGTCCATGCCCTGCAGCACGCGGCCGACGACGGTGATGTTGCGGTCGAGCTGGCGCGGCGACTGCCCGGTCACCACGTAGAGCTCGGTGCCGTTGCTGGAGTCGGGCGCCATGTCGCGGCCCGCGCCCAAGGTGCCGTAACAATGCGCGAGCCACGCGCGGCCGGTTTTCGGATCACGCGCGGCGGGGAAGCCGTCGGCGAAGCCGGTCTCGGCGGCCCAGCCGTCGGGGTCGGGCAGGGCGTGGAAGGCGAGCCCCGATGCCGCGCGGTCGAACTCGGCCGGCAGCGCGGCGCGGGCGCTGCCGATCGACTTGCTGGGCGCACCCTCTTCGGCGATGTCGCCGAACTGCACGACGAAATTGTCCTGTGCGCGGTACAGCGTGAGTCCGTCCCAGAAGCCCTCGCGCGCCAGCGTGCGGATGTTGGCGACGTGCTGCGGCGCGAAGCCGGGCGCGAGTTCGATGATTACGCGGCCGCCGGCGACGTCCATGTACAGCGTGCTGTCCGGGTCCGGCGTGCGCCAGTCGGCGGAGGTCGAGGCATCGAGCAGCGCCTGCGTGGTGCGTCGTTCCACCGGCGGCTCCTCGGACGCCGCGGCGCGTGCACCGGTGCAGGCCGGCAGTCCGGCGAGCACGGCGATGGACAGGGCAAGGGCGAGCGGCGCGGCGCGGGACGGCGTGGTCGGCATGGAGGCATCCGGCGAGTCGGGAGCACGATTGTGGCCGAGTCCGACGCATCGCATGACTAGCGGCACATCCGCTATACCGAAGTCCGCACTAGTATCGACCTCGACCTAGCGGAGGTGGCCATGGCCGACATCCCGGACGACAGCGAACTGCAACTGCGCAAGTTCCAGAAGGAGCTGAGCGCGGGCACGGTGTCGCTGGCGCTGCTGGCGGTGCTGGGGCGCAGCGCCACGCCGATGTACGGCTACCAGATCGCCAAGCGTCTGGAATCGCTGGACGGCGTGCTGAGTGGCAAGCAGAGCGCGCTGTACCCGGTGCTGCGCAACCTCAGCGCGGCCGGTCTGCTCGACAGCCACACCGAGCCGTCCGCGGCCGGGCCGCCGCGCCGCTACTACCGCATCACCGAGGCAGGGCGGATCACCCTGCAGCAGTGGACCGCCGCATGGCGAGCCACGCGGGATTCCGTCGACGCCGTCCTGGAGGGGATACGCGAATGAACACCAGCCACCTGCCCACGAGCATTCCCGCCTATCTCGACCAACTGCGCCGTGCACTGGCCGGCGCCGACCGGGCCCTGGTCCAAGATGCGCTCTACGACGCCGAGGAGTACCTGCGTTCGGAACTGGCCGAGCAGCCCGGCAGGTCCGAGGCCGAGGTCATCGCCTCGGTCGCCTCGAGCTACGGCGCCCCGGACGAGGTGGCCGAGATCTACCGCGACACCGAGGTCAAGGTTCAGACCGCGCTGCGCCCGCCGGCACCGGCGCCACGCACGTCGCGGGTCGGACGTTTCTTCGGCGTCGCCGCCGATCCACGCACGTATTCGTCGCTGTTCTACATGGTGCTGTCGCTGGCGACCGGCATCTTCTACTTCACCTGGGTGGTCGCCGGCTTCTCGCTCTCGCTGGGTCTGGTGTTCGTGCTGATCGGCATTCCGCTGCTGATCCTGTTCTTCGGCTCGGTGCGGGTGCTGTCGCTGGTGGAAGGCCGGCTGGTGGAAGTGATGCTCGGCGAACGCATGCCCAGGCGCCCGCTCTATGCCGCCCGCGGCCGAAACTGGCTGCAGCGCATCGGCGACATGTTCACCGACGTGCGCACCTGGAGCACGCTGCTGTACATGCTGATGATGCTGCCGCTGGGCGCCGTGTACTTCTCGGTCAGCATCACGGCCTTCTCGCTCGCACTGAGCCTGGTGGCGGCGCCCCTGGCGGCGTGGACGGGGCTCGCGGCGGCAGGCGTGACGACGTACGGCTGGACACTGCTGAGCTGGTCGGACGGCAGCGGCCTGTCGACGTCGATCCCGCTGTGGGCGACGCCGCTGGCACTGGCGGCCGGGGTGCTGCTGCTGTTCGTGAGCCTGCACCTGGTGCGCGGCATCGGACGCGTGCATGGCCTGGTCGCCAAGCATCTGCTGGTGCGCACGGCGCAGTACAGCTGAGACGGGGCGACGCGGCGGCCGCGCGCCGCCACGGGACCTGCGCGATACGGCGCGGAGCCGCGCCTGGTCGCGGACGACCCGCTCACCGTCAGCCACCGACCGGGGGCGCAGGCGGCCGCCCGGGCACCGCGTTGGTCGATGGATGTCGCCGCGTTCGTCCGTCCGCTGGGCGGGCCGTCGGATACGGCGTCGTCGGCACCGCGCGCGTCGTGCCGTCGCCTGGCCGGCGCGCCGGGCCGGTTCGCGCGTGGGCCACGCCGCAGGGCACGCGGCCTAGAACGCAAAAGGCCGCCCCGTGGGCGGCCTTGCTGCGTGGGTGACGCGGGCTGGGGTCAGACGCCGGCGACGCGGCGCGCGGACCTGAAGCGCGTGGCCCAGTACCCGCTGTCGAGTTCGGACACCATCACGTCCTTGCCCGAGCGCGGCGCGTGGACGAAGCGGCCTTCACCGAGGTAGATGCCGACGTGGTCGATGCGGTTGCCACGACGTCCGAAGAACACGAGATCGCCGGCATTGAGCGATGCGCGCTCGACGCGCTCGCCGTTCTGGGCCATGTCGCGCGAGACGCGGGGCAGATCGATGCCGAGCGCGGTGCGGAACACGTAGCCGACCAGGCCGCTGCAGTCGAAGCCGCTGTCCGGGCTGGAGCCACCCCAGCGGTAAGGGGTGCCGATCAGGGTGAGTGCGCGCTTGAGCAGGCTCTCGACGCGGCCGTCGGCGGCGACCGGCTTGTCGACCTCGAGAGCGATGAGCTGGTTGATGTCGCTGGCCAGCAGCATCTCGGGCTGCGGCAGCTGGACGGTCGGGGCCGCAATGGCCTTGGCGACCGAGGTGGACTGGAGCGCTTCAAGCTGATCGGCCGAGTCGGCGGCGAGTCCCGGGCCGGCGAAGGCGGGGGCGGCGAACATCAGGGCGCTGGCAACAAGGGCAGTACGGAGGCGGCGGGTGGCGCGGGCGCCGGGCTGTGCGTCTGTCATCGTCACGTGGGTTTCACTTGTCGCGGACCAGCGGGGGAAGCTACCGGACGAAAGTGCACGAGATGTTAAATAAAACTTAATGAATGCGACTAAGTGCCCGTTTCTGATCACAATTCAGTGAAGAACGCGTCGAGAGCCCGTGTAGGTCCGTTGCCAGTAGCTGCCGTCGAGATGGTCCAGCCGTACCGTGCCACCGGTGCTGGGTGCGTGCACGAACCGGCCCTCGCCGACGTAGATGCCCACGTGCGTGACCGCGGCACCGCTGCCGAAAAACACCAGGTCACCCGGCGCCAGGCGGCCCGGGTCGATCTTCGGCCCCTGGTAGGCGTAGAGCTCGCGCGAGGTCCGCGGCAGGCGCAGATCCAGCATGTCGCGGAACACGTAGTTCACCAGCCCGCTGCAGTCGAAGCCGCCTTCGGGGGTGTTGCCGCCGTAGCGATAGGGCGTGCCGACCAGGCTGATCGCGCGCATCAGCACCGCGTTGGCCGCGGCCGGGTCGGCCGGTGCCACGGGCGTCCAGGTCCGCGCCCCCGGCGGCGTGCTCGAGGCCTGCGGCGTCGGCCGCACGTCCGGCCGGCCGCAGGCCGACAACGCGACCGCGAGGGCCGTCAACGCGAGCGCTCGGACGATGATTGGCGCGGATGTGGCGGAGTCCGGATAATGCGGGGTCGGGGTCACGTGGCGCATCCGTCGGCGAACTGCCGGCATCGTGCCGCAATCCCGCCTTTTTCCTCAAGCGGACCTGTCCGCGTTACCGGGTATTCCAATGAAGATCGAGAAAGACCGCGTCGTCCGTTTCCACTACAGCGTTGCGGAGGCCGGCGGCGAGCCGGTGGAGACGTCGCGCGACCGCGAGCCGCTGGCGATCCTGTTCGGCCACGGCAACATCATCCCGGGGCTGGAGAAGGCGATGGACGGCCGCGAAGCCGGCGAGACGTTCAAGGCCGACGTCACCGCCGCGGACGCCTACGGCGAGCGCCGCGAGGGCATGAGCCAGCGCGTGCCCAAGAAGCATTTCGGCGCGCAGAAGCTCGCCCCCGGCCAGCAGGTGGTGCTCAACACCAGCTTCGGCCCGCGCGCGGTGACGATCGAAAAGGTCGGCATGAGCGTCGTCGACGTCGACCTCAACCACCCGATGGCCGGCAAGGACCTGCAGTTCGACATCGAGATCGTCGACGTGCGCGAGGCGTCCAAGGAAGAGATCGAGCACGGCCACGTGCACGGCGAAGGCGGCCACCAGCACTGAGGTCCGCGACGCGGCGCGTTGCCCGGACGCGCCGCGGTCGCTGCCGATCGCAGGCCGGGCATACGCGCGAACAGGGACGAGCCAGATGCAGACCCCGAGACTTGGACCGGTGGCCTCGGGCGACCGGCTCACCGTGATGGACATGCTGCGCGGCGTGGCGCTGCTCGGCGTGTTCGCCATGAACATCGAGTGGTTCTCGCGGCCGATGCAGGAGATGGGCAGCGGCATTCCGGCCGGTGCCGCCGGGCTGGACCATGCCGTCGCCTGGGCCGTCCACGTGCTGGTGGCCGGCAAGTTCTGGACGATGTTCTCGCTGCTGTTCGGCATGGGCTTCGTGCTGATGGCCGACCGAATCGCCGCGGCCGGTCACAGTGTCGAGCGCGTGTTCTCGCGGCGCATGGCCGCACTGTTCGTGTTCGGCCTGTTGCACATCGCGCTGCTGTGGCCGGGCGACATCCTGCACACCTATGCGATGGCCGGTCTGTTGCTGATGGTGATGCGCGGGCTGGCGCCGGTGTGGCAGCTGGTGTCGGGCCTGGCGCTGTATTTCGGCATGGCGGCGTTCTATCTCGCCAATGCGGGCCTGTTGCTGGTGGTGCCGGACGCGATGCTGGACGACATGCGCACCCAGTTCGCGGCCTCGGCGGCCAGCGCGGCGGTGATCTATCCCGACGGCGGCTTCCTGGCGGTGACCGGTCGCCGGCTGCTCGATTACATCCAGGTCGGCCTGCAGGGCCAGCTGGTGCTGGTACCGATGGCGGCCGGCGTATTCCTGGTCGGCGCCTGGCTGATGCGCGGCGGCTGGCTGCGCGACCCGGCGGCGCATCGCCGGTTCTGGTGGCGGCTGCTGGCGATCGCCCTGCCGCCGGGCCTGCTGTTGACCGCGGCGGGCGTCGCCGTGGGCACGTCCTTTTCCGGCGGCATCGTCGATCCCCGCGCCATCGCGTCCGCGGGCCTGATGCTGCTCGGCGCCCTGCCGCTGTCGCTGGCCTATGTCGCGCTGCTGGTGCTGGCCTGGTCGTCGGCCACCGGCGCCCGGGTGCTGGGCGTGCTGGCGCCGGCCGGGCGCATGGCCCTGACCCACTATCTGGCGCAGTCGCTGGTCTGTTCGCTGCTGTTCTACGGCTACGGGTTCGGCCTGTGGGGCGAGCTGGGCCGTGCGGCGCAGACGGGCGTGGTGCTCGGCGTCTTCGCCGTACAGGTGGGCGTGAGCCACGTCTGGCTGGCCCGCCATCGCTACGGTCCGCTGGAATGGCTGTGGCGCTGGGCCACGTACGGGCGACGTCCGCAGTGGCGGCGCACGCTGGCGCCCGCATGATGCACCGGGCCTCGCCATGAGCGCCCGCGACGACGTGTTGATCGTCGGCGGCGGCGTGATCGGCCTCGCCAGCGGACTGGCGCTGCTGCAGGCGGGCCGCAGCGTGCGGGTGCTGGAGGCAGGCACGGCCGGCTGCGGCAGTTCCCACGGCAACTGCGGCACGATCACACCCAGCCACGCCGCGCCGCTGGCGGCGCCCGGCACGATCGGCAAGGCGCTGCGCTGGATGTTCACGCCAGACGCGCCGTTCCGGGTGAGTCCGCGCGTCGATCCGGCGCTGTGGGCGTGGATGCTCGGCTTCGCCCGCCGCTGCAACCGTCGCGACTGGCTGCGCGCGATGCAGGCGCGCGCGACGATCCTGCAGGCCTCGCGCGCAGCGTTTCCGGACTGGCTCGCCGTGCACGGTATCGACTGCGAATTCGAGCCCTCGGGCGTCGACCACGTGTATCGCGACCGCGCCCAGTTCGAGGCCTATGCCGAAGAGGCGGCGCAGCTGCGCGCGCTGGGCATCCCGGTCGAGACCGTCGACGGCGCCGACTATCTGCGCGCCGAACCCGCGCTGCGCGACGGCGTCGTCGGCGCGGTGCGGTTCGACGGCGACGCGCGTCTGCGCCCGGACCGGTACGTGGCCGGTCTGGCCCGTGCGTTCCGCGCTGCCGGCGGGGCTCTGGTCGAGCACTGCGAAGTGCAGGCGGTCGAGGACACCGCGGACGGTGTGCGCGTGCGCACCGCGCACGGGGTGTTCGACGGGCGCGACCTGCTGCTGGCGACCGGCGCATGGTCGCCGCTGCTCGCCCGCAGCCTGCGCCTGCGCGTGCCGGTGCAGCCGGGCAAGGGCTATTCGATCACCTATTCGCGGCCGTCGCTGACCCCGCGGCGGCCGATGGTGCTGCACGAGCGCAGTGTCTGCGTGACCGCGTGGGACAGCGGTTTCCGGCTCGGCAGCACGATGGAATTCTCCGGCTACGACCGGTCGCTCAATCGCGTGCGCCTGGAGGCGCTGGAGCGGGGCGCCGCCGAATACCTGCACGTGCCGACCGGGCCGGTGCGCGAGGAGGAGTGGTACGGCTGGCGGCCGGTGAGCGTCGACGACATGCCGCTGATCGGGCCGGCCCCCGGCCGCCGTCACGTCTGGCTCGCGACCGGGCATGGCATGCTCGGCGTCAGCATGAGTGTGTCGACCGCCCATCTCGTCCGCGATCTGATCTGCGGCCACCCGACCGGTTTCGATCCGGCGCCCTACGCGCCGGCGCGCTTCGCATGAGTGCGCCGTCGGCGGAGGACGCCGCGCTGCTGCACGTCGATCTCATCGTGCTCGGCGGCGGCTCCGGTGGACTCGCGGCGGCGTTCCGCGCCGCCGAATACGGCCAGCGCGTGGCGCTCGTCGAACCCGGCGCCCTGGGCGGCACCTGCGTGAATGTCGGCTGCGTGCCGAAGAAGGCGATGTGGCTCGCGGCCGACATCGGCGCGCGCATCGGCCAGGCCGCGCAGCTGGGGTTCGACCTGCCGCGCGACGGCCGCGTGGCCTTCGACTGGCCGAAGTTCATCACCGACCGCCAGCGCTACATCCACGGCATTCACGACAGCTACCGCAAGCGGCTCGACCGCGACGGCATCGTCGTGCTGCCCACCCGCGGTCGCCTGTCGGGTCCGGGGCGCGTGCTCTGCGACGACGGCACGTGCCTCGCCGCGCCGCACATCGTGCTGGCGACCGGCTCGACGCCGCAGCGGCCGGCGATCCCGGGTGCGGCACTGGGCGCGGTGTCCGACGACTTCTTCGCCTGGTGCGAGGCGCCGCCGCGCGTGGCGATGATCGGTGGCGGCTACATCGCCGTCGAACTGGCCGGCGTGCTGCAGGCGCTGGGCAGCCAGGTCGATGTCTACGTGCGCGACCAGCGCCTGCTGCGCCAGGGCGATGCCGAAATCGTCGAGCAGTTGCAGGAGAACTACCGCCAGCAGGGCGTCGCGCTCGAGTTCGGCTATGCGCTCAAGGCCCTGTACCGCGATGGCGATGGGCGCCTGCGGCTCGAGGCCGAGGACGGCAGCATGCGCGACGGCTACGACCAGGTGCTGTTCGCCACCGGCCGCCGGCCCAACACCGGCGACATCGGTCTCGACACGGTGGGCATCACGCCGGATGCGAACGGCGACATTCCGGTCGACGCCTGGCAGGCGACGCCGGCGCCCGGTGTGTATGCCGTCGGCGACATCTGCGGCTGCGGGCCGGCACTGACGCCGGTGGCGATCGCGGCGGCGCGGCGGCTGTGCGACCGCCTGTTCGGCGGCAAGCCGGATGCGAAGCTCGATGCCGGCAACGTGCCGTCGGTGGTGTTCTCGCATCCGCCGCTGGCGATGGTCGGGCTGACCGAAGCGGAGGCCCGCGCGCAGCACGGCGACGACGTGCACATCTACTGCAGCAACTTCCGTCCGATGCGTGAAGCGTTGGCGGAATCCACCCAGCGCAGCCTGTTCAAGCTGGTCTGCATCGGCGACGAACGGCGGGTGGTGGGCCTGCATCTGCTCGGCGATGCGGCCGACGAGATCCTGCAGGGATTCGCGGTCGCCCTCAAACGCGGCATCACCCTCGATGACCTGCACGACACGATCGCGATCCATCCCACGAGCGCCGAGGAAGTGGTGCTGATGCGCTGAGGCCGCGGCGACGCCGGCCTACAATGCCGCCATGCGTACCGATCTGCTCGACCTCCACCGCGGCGACGCGCCGCTGCTGATCAGCATCCCGCACAACGGCACCCGGGTGCCGGCGTCGATCGCGTCCCGGCTGACCGACGAGGCGCGACGCGTGCCCGACACGGACTGGCACGTGGCCGATCTCTATGCCTTCGCACGCGAGCTCGGCGCCTCGCTGCTGGTGCCCACGCACTCGCGTTACGTCGTCGACCTCAACCGCTCCGAGGACGACGTCTCGCTGTATCCGGGCCGGAACACGACGGGCCTGTGCCCGGTGGTGCGCTTCGACGGCGGGCCGGTCTACCGTGACGGCGAGGCGCCCGACGCAGCCGAGATCGCCGCGCGCGTCGACACCTACTGGCGGCCGTATCACGCGGCGCTGGCCGACGAACTGGCGCGGCTGCGCGCCGCACACGGGCGTGTGGTGCTGTGGGAAGCGCATTCGATCCGCGGCACGCTGCCGTTCCTGTTCGAGGGCCGTCTGCCGGATCTGAACCTCGGCACCGCCGGTGGCGCGAGCTGCAGCGCGGCCTTGCAGGAGGCGCTCGGCCGCGTGCTCGCGGCGCAATCCGGTTACGACACGATCGTCAACGGACGCTTCAAGGGTGGCCACATCACCCGCCATTACGGGCGCCCGGCCTCGGGCGTCGACGCCGTGCAGCTGGAGATCAGCCAGCGCTGCTACATGGACGAAACCAGCTTCGCCTGGGATGCCGAGCGTGCCGCGGCGCTGACGCCGGTCCTGCGCGCGCTGCTGGACGCGGCGATCGGGCACGCGCGCAAGGCATGAGCGCCGCGCGCCCGCCACGCGGTTCGGGTGCGGGCCGCGGCGCGGGCGATTCCGAACTGCTGCGCCCATTCCGGCCGATGCTGTGGCTCGTCGCCGCCGCGGTGTTCATGCAGATGCTCGACACCACGATCGTCAACACGGCGCTGCCGTCGATGGCGGTGGATCTCGGCCAGTCGCCGCTGCGGATGCAATCGGTCGTCGTCGCCTACGCGTTGACCGTCGCGATGCTGATCCCGGCCTCGGGCTGGCTGGCCGACCGGCTCGGCACGCGGCGGCTGTTCGTCGCGGCGATCGCGCTCTTCACCGCCGGCTCGCTGGCGTGCGCACTGTCGCCGGATCTCGACACCCTGGTCGCCGCGCGCGTGTTGCAGGGCATCGGCGGCGCGATGCTGTTGCCGGTCGGGCGCCTCGCGGTACTGCGCGCGGTGCCGCGCACGGCCTTTCTCGCGGCGATGAGCTTCGTCACCGTGCCCGGGCTGATCGGGCCGTTGATCGGTCCGGCGCTCGGCGGCTGGCTGACCGAGGCCGCGTCCTGGCACTGGATCTTCCTGATCAACCTGCCGCTGGGCATCGCCGGGGCGATCGCCGCGCTGCGCTGGATGCCCGACCTGCGAGCGCCGGTCTCGCGCTTCGATCTGCCCGGCTACGGCCTGCTGGCCTTCGGCATGATCGCGATCTCGCTGTCGGTGGAGGCGCTGTCCGGACACGCGGCCCGTCAGGCGGCGCTGATCGTGTTGCTGGTGACCGGACTCGCCGCGCTGGTGGCGTACTGGCTGCACGCCGCACGCGCCGCCGCGCCGCTGTTTCCGCTGACGGTGTTCCGCACGCGCAGTTTCAGTGTCGGCCTGCTCGGCAACCTGTTCGCACGTCTGGGCAGCAGCGGCATGCCGTACATGATTCCGCTGCTGCTGCAGGTCGCGCTCGGGTATGCGCCGACACGCGCGGGACTGATGATGATTCCGGTCGCGCTCGCGGGCATGTTCTCCAAGCGCATCGTCGTGCCGCTCGTGCGGCGCTTCGGCTACCGCAACGTGCTGGTGGTCAACACCGTGCTGACCGGACTGACGATGGCGAGCTTCGCGCTGGTCGATGCGGGCCAGCCGGCCTGGATGCACGTGCTGCAGTTCGCGCTGTTCGGCGCGGTCAATTCGCTGCAGTTCACCGCGATGAACACCCTGGCGCTGCGGGATCTGTCCGGCCCCGAGGCGAGCGCGGGCAACAGCCTGCTGTCGATGGTGATGATGCTGGCGATGAGCCTGGGCGTCGCGACCGCGGGCGGCCTGCTCGGCGCCTTCGGCGGCGAGCCCGCGGATGCGGCGCCGGTGCTCGCGGCATTTCGCTGGACGTTCGTCTGCATCGGCGCACTGACCCTGGCATCGGCGGCGATCTTCGCCCAGCTGGGCCCGACGCACCGCATTCCGAAGCCGGTGGTCGATGCCGCCGACCAGGGCTGACGGCGCTCAGCCGTGCGGTTTGACCGCGCGCAGTTCCCACAACAGATACGGCGCGCGCGGCGTGTGGGCACGGCCGCGCAGCCAGCGCATCCAGCGGCGCAGCGCCCGTGCGGCGAGCTTGCGCGCACCGTGGTTCTGGGGCGCGCCGGGAAGGGCGCTGTAGGCCGCGCCACGTTCGGTGCGGACCACGCGCTCGATCTCGAAGTGGCCGTGGAAGCCGTACATCCGGCCGTCGGGTGCGGGGCCGCAGAAATAGTGATGGCTGTCGTCGGTGATGATGTTGACGTGCGTGGGATCGACGAAGGCATCGGGATGCGGAAACGCCGGCGTCAGCGCGTACAGGCGCCCGTCGTGGGCGAGCACGCGCCAGATCTCGTTCATCAGCTCGACGAAGGGAAAGCGCGTGCCCCCCTGGCCGTCGGGGAAGATCCGCGGCACGTGTTCGATGAAGTCATAGGCCGAGACCGAACCGAAGCTGGCGTCGGGGTAGGGAATCGGATCGACGACCAGATTCGCCGTGCGGTGTTCGTGCGCGACGGCGCCCCCGGGCGCGCGGATGTCGACGCCGCACAGCTGCGCGCGGTTGTAGGGGTTGCGGGGCGCGTCGCCGCAGCCCAGGTCGAGATGGCGGTCGGGCAATGACATCGCATCAGTCTGCCGAGATGTGCGCATTCAGGCGTTAGGGAACCGTTATGGGCGGACCCGGCCACGTGCGCTTTCGCGGCCACGCGAGGCGCCGTCACGGCGATGCCTGCACGCCTCGGCGCGACGCGGGCGGCAGTCGGACAGGCCGCGCAGTGTCGGCCGCCCGGGGCGCAGCCCGATCGGACCTCGGCCATGACCCGATCGCCCGCGCGACGCGCCGCCCGAATCGCCTTCAGACCTCCAGCGTCGCCAGGTCGCCCTTGGTTTCCAGCCAGGCCTTGCGGTCCCCGGCGCGCTTCTTCGCCAGCAGCATGTCGACCAGCGAACGCGTCTGCAGATCGTCGTCGATGGTCAGCTGCACCAGGCGGCGGGTGTCGGGATGGATCGCCGACTCGCGCAGCTGCGAGGGGTTCATCTCGCCCAGGCCCTTGAAGCGGGTCACGTTGACCTGGCCCTTGATCTTCTCGCGCTCGATCTTTTCGAGCAGCAGGCGCTTCTCTTCCTCGTCGAGCGCATAGAACACCTGCTTGCCCACGTCGACGCGGAACAGCGGCGGCATCGCCACGAAGATGTGGCCGGCCGCGACCAGCGCCGGGAAGTGGCGCAGGAACAGCGCGCACAGCAGCGTGGCGATGTGCAGGCCGTCGGAGTCGGCGTCGGCCAGGATCACGACCTTGCCGTAGCGCAGGCCGGAGATGTCCTCCTTGCCGGGGTCGCAACCGATCGCGATCGCGAGGTTGTGCACTTCTTCCGAACCCAGCACCGAGGTGCTGGCCACTTCCCAGGTGTTGAGGATCTTGCCGCGCAGCGGGAGGATCGCCTGGAAATCCTTGTCACGCGCCTGCTTGGCGCTGCCGCCGGCCGAGTCGCCCTCGACGAGGAACAGTTCGGTGCGCGAGAGATCCTGGCTGATGCAGTCGGCGAGCTTGCCCGGCAACGCCGGCCCCTGGGTGACCTTCTTGCGGACGATCTGCTTTTCGGTCTTGAGCCGCGCGCTGGCGCGGTCGATCGCGAGCTGGGCGATCTTTTCGCCCAGATCGGTGTGCTGGTTGAGCCACAGCGAGAACGCATCGTGCGCCGCGCCCTCGACGAAGCCCGCGGCCTGGCGCGACGACAGCCGCTCCTTGGTCTGGCCGGAGAACTGCGGGTCGGTCATCTTCATCGACAGCACGAAGGCGACGCGGTCCCACACGTCTTCCGGCGCCAGCTTCACCCCGCGCGGCAGCAGGTTGCGGAAATCGCAGAACTCGCGCAGCGCATCGGTGAAGCCGGTGCGCAGGCCGTTGACGTGGGTGCCGTGCTGCGCGGTCGGAATCAGATTGACGTAGCTCTCCTGCACCAGCTCGCCTTCGACCACCCAGGCCACTGCCCAGTCGACGGTCTCGGTGTCCTTCTTCAGTGCGCCGACGAACAGCTCCGGCGGCAGCAGCTCGCGCTCGGCCAGTTCGCCCTTGAGGTAGTCGCGCAGGCCGTCCTCGAACAGCCACTGGTCGCGCTCGCCGGTGGCCTCGTCCAGCAGGGTGACGGTGAGGCCCGGGCACAGCACGGCCTTGGCGCGCAGCAGGTGACGCAGGGCGCGCACGCTGAACTTCGGCGTGTCGAAATACTTCGGGTCGGCCCAGAAGCGCACGCGGGTGCCGGTGTTCTTCTTGCCGACGGTGCCGACGACTTCCAACGGCGTGGCGCGGTCACCGTCACGGAAGGTGATGCGGTGTTCCTGGCCTTCGCGCTTGATGTGCACTTCCACCAGCGTCGAGAGGGCGTTGACCACGCTCACGCCGACACCGTGCAGGCCGCCGCTGAAGGTGTAGTTCTTGTTGCTGAACTTTCCGCCCGCGTGCAGGCGGGTGAGGATCAGTTCGACGCCCGGAATCTTCTCTTCCGGGTGGATGTCGACCGGCATGCCGCGGCCGTCGTCGGCCACCTCGCAGCTGCCGTCCTTGAACAGGGTCACCGCGATCTCGCGGGCGTGTCCGGCCAGGGCCTCGTCGACGGCGTTGTCGATCACTTCCTGCGCCAGATGATTCGGGCGCGCGGTGTCGGTGTACATGCCCGGACGGCGTTTGACCGGATCCAGGCCGGATAGGACTTCGATGTCGGCGGCGTTGTAGCGGGTGTTCATGCGTGCCCGGAGCGGAAAGACCGGCGCATGGTAATGGATCGTGCGTTCCGGGACGCCGGACGCGCGGAATCGCGCAAATCCCGGCCCGACCGCATGTAACCGCTTGCAGTTCCGTTAAGGGCGTGTGCGCACGAGGTAACGCGCGCGTTGTTCAGGGCGCGGCCGGTTTTCGTCTGGCAGGTTGGGGCCGTCGACGCGTCACCGCATCGACGTGCGCCGGCCGGTTCCCCCGCCTGCCGACGCCTCAGAACCCCTTACCGTTGTTCGTTCATTCCGTTCCAGGGAGAGTCCAATGAAGACCCGCCACGTTCTGTTCGCCGCCCTCGTGTCCGCCGCCTTCGCCGCGCCGGCCTTCGCCCAGGAGGCGACGATCGAGCAGGAGGCACGCGCCGCGCAGGCCGCCGCCCAGCAGGCCGAGACCGATGCACAGACGGCCGAAGCCGCGGCCCAGGCCGCCGAGGCCGCCGCCCAGAACGCCGCCGTGGAGAGCAGCTATGCGGCCGACGCGGTCAACGAGGCCTATGACGCCCAGGCCGAGGCCGAGCAGCAGGCTGCCGAGATCGAGGAAGAGGAAGAGGGCGATCCGGCCTGATCCAGGCGGCAGTCCGCGTGACCGAGCGCCCCGGCACTGCCGGGGCGTTCGCGTTCACGGCCCTCGCGATGCGCGCCGCGGTCACCGGACCGGGCGCCCGCCGGCGCCAGCCTGTAGAATGGGGCTTTCCAGCGACCCGCTGTGCTCATGACTCTCCCCAACAGTTCCGTCACTCCGCTCGTCTTCGTCACCGGCGGCGTGGTTTCTTCCCTCGGCAAGGGCATCGCGGCCGCGTCGCTCGCCGCCATCCTCGAAGCCCGCGGCCTGCGGGTGACGATGATGAAGCTCGATCCCTACATCAACGTCGATCCGGGCACGATGAGCCCGTTCCAGCACGGCGAGGTCTACGTGACCGACGACGGGGCGGAAACCGATCTCGATCTCGGCCACTACGAGCGCTTCATCAACGTGCGCCTGTCGGGCAAGAACTCGATCACGACCGGCAAGATCTACGAGAGCGTGATCCGCAAGGAACGCCGCGGCGACTACCTCGGCGCGACCGTGCAGGTCATCCCGCACATCACCGATGCGATCAAGCGCGCGATCGACGAGGCCACCCAGGGCTTCGACGTGGCCCTGGTCGAGATTGGCGGCACGGTCGGTGACATCGAGTCGCTGCCGTTCCTCGAAGCGATCCGCCAGATCCGCACCGACCGCGGCAGCGAGAAGGCCGTCTTCATGCACCTGACCCTGGTGCCGTACATCGCGGCCGCCGGCGAGCTGAAGACCAAGCCCACCCAGCATTCGGTCAAGGAACTGCGCTCGATCGGCATCCAGCCCGACATCCTGCTGTGCCGCAGCGAGCAGCCGCTGCCCGACGGCGAGCGCCGCAAGATCGCGTCCTTCACCAACGTGTCGGAAAAGGCGGTCATCTCGGCCGTCGATCTCGACAACATCCACAAGATTCCGATGTGGCTGCATGCCCAGGGGCTGGACCAGCTGGTCGTCGAGCGCCTGCGCCTGGACGCCAAGGCGGCCCCGACGGCCGATCTGTCGGACTGGATCGACGTCGTCAACGCGGTCGAGCATCCCGCCGACGAGGTGACCATCGGTGTGGTCGGCAAGTACGTCGACCACAAGGACGCCTACAAGTCGGTCGGCGAGGCGCTCAAGCACGGCGGCATCCGCCAGCGCACGCGCGTGAGCCTGAAGTGGATCGAATCCCAGGACATCGAGCGCGACGGCGCGGCGGCGTGGCTCGGCGACGTCGATGGCGTGCTGGTGCCCGGCGGCTTCGGCGATCGCGGCTTCGAGGGCAAGGTGCTGGCCTCGCAGTACGCCCGCGAAACCGGCCTGCCGTATTTCGGCATCTGTTACGGCATGCAGGCGGCCGTGGTCGACATGGCGCGCAATGTCGCCGGTCTCGAGGGCGCCAACAGCACCGAGAACGACCGCCAGTCGCCGCATCCGGTGATCGGCCTGATCACCGAGTGGCGCACCCAGTCGGGCGAGGTCGAACGGCGTGACGAGAAGAGCGATCTCGGCGGCACGATGCGCCTCGGCCTGCAGGAGCAACGGCTCAAGCCCGGCACGAAGGCGCGCGAGGTGTACGGCCAGGACGTCGTCGGCGAGCGCCACCGTCACCGCTACGAGTTCAACAATCGCTACCGCACCCAGCTCGAGGAGGCCGGCCTAGTGATCTCGGCCAAGTCGATGGACGACCTTCTGGTGGAGATGGTCGAACTGCCGCAGCACCCGTGGTTCATCGCCTGCCAGGCGCATCCCGAATTCCTGTCCACGCCGCGCGGCGGACACCCGTTGTTCGTCGGCTTCGTGGGCGCGGCGCGCGCACGTCGGGCCGGCGGCGCGGCGGTCGATGCCACGCGCCTCAAGGAGGCACACGCATGAAGCTTTGTGGGTTCGAGGTCGGCCTCGATCGGCCGTTCTTCCTGATCGCCGGACCGTGCGTGATCGAGTCCGAGCAGCTGCAGCTCGACGTCGCCGGCCAGCTGAAGGAGATCACGTCCGAGCTCGGCATCCACTTCATCTTCAAGTCGAGTTTCGACAAGGCCAACCGCACCTCGGGCACGAGCTTCCGTGGCCCCGGCATGGAAGAAGGCCTGCGCGTGCTCAGCGAGGTGAAGCGCCAGCTCGGCGTGCCGGTGCTGACCGACGTCCACGAATACACCCCGATGGACGAGGTGGCCTCGGTCGTCGACGTGCTGCAGACGCCGGCCTTCCTCGTGCGCCAGACCGATTTCATCAAGAATGTCTGCGCCGCCGGCAAGCCGGTCAACATCAAGAAGGGCCAGTTCCTCTCGCCGTGGGACATGAAACCCGTGGTCGAGAAGGCCAAGTCCACCGGCAACGACCAGATCATGGTCTGCGAGCGCGGCGCGAGCTTCGGCTACAACAACCTGGTCAGCGACATGCGCTCGCTGGCGGTGATGCGCGAGACGCACTGTCCGGTGGTGTTCGACGCCACCCATTCGGTGCAGCTGCCCGGCGGGCAGGGCACGTCCAGCGGCGGCCAGCGCGAGTTCGTGCCGGTGCTGGCGCGTGCGGCGATCGCCGTCGGTGTGGCGGGTGTGTTCATGGAAACGCATCCCAGGCCCGAAGAAGCGCTCAGCGACGGCCCGAATGCCTGGCCGCTGCACCGCATGCGCGCGCTGCTGGAGACGATGCGTGAGCTGGATGCGTTGACCAAGCGCCATCCCTTCGCCGAGACCGAACTGACGGCCTGATGCGCTGCCCGCGTTGCCGGGTGCGCGCGACGCCGGCGTGCCCCTGCTCCAGCGCTGATTCCGGGCACTGCCTGTTTTTGTTCTGAAATTTCCTACATCGAGACCGAAAAGGACGCCATGACCGCCATCGCCAAGATCCACGCCCGTGAAATCCTCGATTCCCGCGGCAATCCGACCCTCGAAGCCGAAGTCACCCTCGAAGACGGCAGCTTCGGCCGCGCGATGGTGCCGTCCGGCGCCTCGACCGGCGCGCGTGAGGCGGTGGAGCTGCGCGACGGCGACAAGACGCGCTATCTCGGCAAGGGCGTGCGCAAGGCCGTCGAGAACGTCAACGGCACGATCGCCGAAACCCTCAAGGGCCTCGACGCGGCCGACCAGGCCGGTCTCGACAAGCGGCTGATCGATCTCGACGGCACCGAGAACAAGGGCCGGCTGGGCGCGAACGCGCTGCTCGCCGTGTCGATGGCGAATGCGCATGCGCTGGCGGCGTCGAAGAAGATCCCGCTGTGGAAACTGCTGGCCGGTGACCGCGCGCCGGTGCTGCCGGTGCCGATGATGAACATCATCAACGGCGGCGCGCATGCCGACAACAACGTCGATTTCCAGGAATTCATGGTGCTGCCGGTCGGCTTTTCGAGCTTTTCCGAGTCGCTGCGCGCGGGCACCGAAATCTTCCACGCGCTCAAGTCCGTACTCAAGGGCCACGGCCTGAGCACCGCGGTCGGCGACGAAGGTGGCTTCGCACCCGACTTCCGCAGCAACGTCGAAGCGCTGGACACGATTCTCGAAGCGATCGGCAAGGCCGGTTACAGCGCCGGGGACGACGTGCTGCTGGGCCTGGACGTCGCGTCGAGTGAGTTCTTCGACAACGGCAAGTACCACTTGGTCGGCGAGGGCAAGCGCCTGACCGGCGAGCAGTTCGTCGACTTCCTCGCCGACTGGGCCGCGCAGTACCCGATCATCACGATCGAGGACGGAATGGCCGAGGACGACTGGACCGGCTGGAAGCAGCTGACCGACCGCATCGGCGACAAGGTGCAGCTGGTGGGCGACGATCTGTTCGTCACCAACCCGCGCATCTTCAAGGACGGCATCGATTCGAAGACCGCGAATGCGATCCTGATCAAGGTCAACCAGATCGGCACACTGACCGAGACGCTCGAAGCCATCGCGATGGCCGACGCGGCGAAGTACGCGTCGGTCGTCTCGCACCGCTCCGGTGAGACCGAGGACACGACGATCGCCGACATCGCAGTCGCCACCACGGCCACGCAGATCAAGACCGGCTCGCTGTGCCGCAGCGACCGCGTGGCCAAGTACAACCAGTTGCTGCGCATCGAGGAAGCCCTCGGCGCCGGCGCGCGCTACGCCGGCCGCGATGCGTTCGTCTCGCTGACGCGCTGAGCCCGGAGCCGACATCGCCATGCGCGTCCGCGCGTTCCTTCTGGTGCTGCTGGGCCTGGCCGGGCTGCTCGCGTGGCTGCAGTACAGGCTGTGGTTCGGCGTGGGTGGCACCACGCAGGTGGAGGAACTGCGCGGACGCGTCGAGGCGCAGGCGCGCCAGAACGAGGGGCTGCAGCAGCGGAACGACGCGTTGGCGGCCGAGGTCGCCGATCTGAAATCGGGCGAGGCCGCGATCGAGGAGCGCGCGCGGGGTGAGCTGGGCATGATCAAGCCGGGTGAAACCTTCTACCGCGTGGTCGACGATGCGCGGCTCGCGCCGCTTCCGGTCGAGCACGGCCTCGACCCGGACGCGGCACGGAGCGATCCGCCGTGACCTGGGCCATCGTGCCTGCCGCCGGGCGCGGTGCGCGCTTCGGTGGCGATGTTCCCAAGCAGTACCTGCAGGTGGGCGGCCGCAGCGTGCTCGCGCATACGCTCGCCGCGCTGACCGTGCACCCCGGTGTGGCCGGCGTGGTGCTGGTGAGCGGTGCGCACGACACCGTCGAGCACCTGACGGATCTCGGCGCCGCGACGCACGGCAAGCCGCTGCTGCGCGCGACCGGCGGCGAGACGCGTGCCGATTCGGTGTTCGCGGGCCTGGCGGCGCTGCCCGACACGGTGCGCGCCGACGATTTCGTGCTGGTCCACGACGCCGCGCGTCCGAACCTCGCCCAGGCCGATCTCGACGCGCTGCTCGAGCGCGGCCGCGCCGATCCGGTGGGTGCGATCCTCGCCGCCCCGGTGCGCGACACGCTCAAGCGCGCGGGCGACGACGGCGGCATCGACGGCACCGAGCCACGCGAGCGCCTGTGGCGTGCGCTGACGCCGCAGCTGTTCCGCCGCCTGCAACTCGCGCGGGCACTCGAGGCCGCGGCCGCGGCCGGAGTCGCCGTCACCGACGAGGCCATGGCGATGGAACGGCAGGGCGCGCGCCCGCTGCTGGTGGAAGGCGCCGACGACAATTTCAAGATCACCACGCCGGCCGATCTGGCCCGTTTCGAATTCGTGCTGGCGCAGCGCCACCGGTGATGCCCGCGCGCGGCGTCGTGCGGCGCGGGCGGTGATCCCGCATCTCCTTTTATCCGAGCGTTCCTCCATGTCTTCAGTTCCCAGCTTCCGTATCGGTCAGGGCATCGACGTCCACGCCTTCGGCGACGGCGACCACGTCATGATCGGCGGCGTGCGCGTGCCGCACAGCCAGGGCGTGCTCGCGCACAGCGACGGTGACGTCGCCCTGCACGCGCTCTGCGACGCGATGCTCGGCGCGCTCGCACTCGGCGACATCGGTGTGCATTTCCCGCCATCCGACGACCGCTGGAAGGGCGCCGACAGCCGCGCCTTGCTGCGCCACTGCAACGGCTTGCTCGCCGCGCGCGGCTGGCAGGTCGGCAATGCCGACGTCACCGTGATCTGCGAGCGCCCGAAAATCGGGCCGCACGCGCAGGCGATGCGCGAGACGATCGCCGCCGATCTCGGCATCGACGTGGACCGGGTCTCGGTCAAGGCCACCACCAGCGAGCGCCTGGGCTTCACCGGTCGCGGCGAGGGCATCGCCGCGCAGGCGGTGTGCCTGCTCGTCGCGGCATGAGCGCAGTCGACGCTGCGCCGCGCGCGCACGGCGACGCGGTGCTGACGGCGACGATCCGCCAGGACGCCGAGGATTTCCGGGTCGACGAACTCGATGCGTTCGCGCCCAGCGGGCAGGGCGAGCACCTGCTGCTCACCATCGAGAAGCGCGGCATGAACACGGCCTTCGTCGCCCGCCTGCTCGCACAGTGGGCGGGCGTGGACGAGCGCGCGGTCGGCTACGCCGGGCTCAAGGACCGGCACGCGCTGACCACCCAGCGCTTCAGCGTGCAACTGCCGGGGCGTGCCGACCCCGAAATCGCCGCGCTCGAAGCGATGGCGGCGGGCGTGGGGCAGGGCCTGCGTGTGCTGGCTGCGGCGCGCCATTCGCGCAAGCTGCCGCGCGGCGCGCTGGCCGGTAACCGCTTCGTGCTGACGCTGCGCGAGGTGGAAGGCGATGCGGCCGCGATCGACGCGCGTCTGCGACGTATTGCCGATGCGGGTGTGCCGAATTATTTCGGCGAGCAGCGTTTCGGCCACGGCGGCGGCAACACCGCCAAGGCGCTGGCGATGTTCGCTGCGCCGCGCCGGCGGATCGCGCGCGAGCAACGGGCGATGCTGTTGTCGTCGGCGCGCTCGGCGCTGTTCAACCGGGTGCTGGCGGCGCGCGTCGGCGCCGGGTCCTGGGCGAGGGGGCTCGACGGCGAGGTGTGGATGCTGGCCGGCACGCGCAGTGTGTTCGGACCCGAGGCGCGCAGCGCCGAACTCGATGCGCGCGCCGCCGCGCACGATATCCATCCGACCGCGCCGCTGTGGGGACGCGGCGCGCTGCGCAGCGCCGGCGAGGCGCGCGCCTGCGAGCTTGCGGCGCTGGACGATCCCGAGGCGGCCGCGCTGCGGGCCGGACTCGAACACGCGGGGCTGGAACAGGACCGGCGCGCCACCCGCCTGCTGCCGGGCGCGCTGGCGTGGGCGTGGCCCGATGCCGCCACGCTGACGCTGGCGTTCGCGTTGCCGGCCGGCTGTTACGCGACCGCCGTGCTCGCCGAGCTCGGCGCCATCCGCAATGCCGCCGGTCGGATGGAGGCCACGGCGCCGACGGACGGTTGAGCGGGGCGCGCGCGCCGGGTGTAAAGCAGCGGAAGGCCACTGGCGGCCGGTCGCGGAGCAGACGCATGACCATCCGGACACGATGCACGGGGCTCGCACTCCCGATGCTGGCGACGGCCGCGCTGGCCGGATGCGCCACCCAGCCGCCGCGACAGACGAGTGCGCCACCGCCGCGCCCCGGCCTGATGGTCCAGGACACCGACTACATCGCCCAGGTCGAGCGGAAGGCCCTGCGGCGCGGCCTGCAGGTGCAGTGGATCAACCCCCCGACGCGGCGGACGCCACGCACCGATTGACCCCGCGGATCAGCCGGCGACGCGCTGCGCCGGGTCGGTGATGTCGAGTCCGCGCAGGATCACGCCGGCGTGGGTACGGTTGCGCGCGCCGAGCTTCTCGAAGATCGCGGACATATGCGCCTTGATCGTGCGCTCCTGCACGTCCAGGCGGTCGGCAATCTGCTTGTTGAGCAGGCCCTCGGCCACCAGCGACAGCACCCGGAACTGCTGCGGCGTCAGGCTGGCGAGGCGGGCCGCCAGGTCCATGTCTTCGGGCGCCGACTGCGCATGCGCAACGGCGGCGCGCAGCGCCGGTGGCAGCCACTGCTCGCAGGCCAGCACGGTGCGGATCGCGTCGCGCAGTTCGCCCAGGCCCGCACTCTTGGGGATGTACCCGGCAACGCCGTGGTCGAGGGCGCGGCGCACGACGCGTGGATCCTCGTTCGCCGAGACCAGCACCACCGCCACGGCCGGGAACTGCGCGCGGATCGCTGCGAGGCCGGCCAGACCGTGATTGCCGGGCATGTGCAGGTCCAGCAGCACGAGGTCGACGTCGTCCTCGGCCTCCAGCAGCGCCAGCACGCCGGCCAGTGCTTCGGCCTCGCGGGTGACGACATCGGGCGCGGCATCGGCGGCCGCCCCGCGCAGTGCGGCGCGGAACAGCGGATGGTCGTCGGCGATCAGCAGTTTGGGCATGGGGCGGCGAGTCGTGATTGGTGATCTGTGATTCGTGATTCGTGATTCGTGATTCGACCGGGCCGCAGACGCACGGGTGTTCACCGGGTGCAGCGCCTACGAATCACCAATCACGAGTCACCCATCATGGCGTTCGAATCACCATAGCAAGCACCGCCGAGGTCCGGGCCTGGTACCAAAGTACGATGGCCGGTGTCCGGTGCACTGCTACGGTGCCTGCATGACCAAGACCCGCATGCTCCGGCCGCTGTGCCTCGCCACCCTCGCGCTTTCGCTTGCCGCCTGTGCCGGCAGCGGAACACGCGGTGACCCTGCTTCGATCCGCGGAGACGACGCCACCATGTTCACCGCCCAGCGCACCAGCCTGCACCGCGACGGCGACGACCTGCTGACGGCCGGGCTGGGGCTATCCGGCCTGCAGGCGATGGCGCCGCCGGCGTTTGCCGATCCCGAGCGGCCGTCGTCCGCCGAGGTCCGCCGCCGTGCGCTGTGGGCGAACTGGCGCGGCATCGCCGATCTGGCCCCCGCAGGCGGCTACGGCACGCTCTACGGCAGCGTGGCGACGGTGCCGGGGCGCGAGTTCCACGCCCTGGCCACCGTGCCGGGCGCCACGCAGCCGCATCGGGTGCTGGTGCAGGTACCGGACGACTTCGACCGGGCCCGCCGGTGCATCGTGGTCACCGCCTCGTCCGGCTCGCGCGGCATCTACGGCGCGATCGCGGTGGCCGGCGCCTGGGGGCTGCCGAAGGGATGCGCGGTGGCCTACACCGACAAGGGCGCGGGCACCGATTACTTCGATGCCGATGCCGGGATCGGCATCCGCGCCGACGGCACGCCGGCGGTCGATCGCGCGCAGGCGGTCTTCGCGCCCGACGGCGCAGCGCAGGGCATCGCGTTCAAGCACGCGCATTCCGGCGACAACCCCGAGGCCGACTGGGGGCGGCACGTGCGCCAGGCGGCGGAGTTCGCGCTGCAGGCGCTGGGCGAGGCGTATCCGGACGATGCGCCCTTCGATTTCGCCAGCACGCGTGTCATCGCGGTCGGCATCTCCAACGGCGGCGGCGCGGTGCTGCGCGCGGCGGAACTCGACGGCGACTGGCTCGATGCCGTGGTCGCCGGCGAGCCCAGCGTGCTGGTCGATGCGCCAGGCGCGCGTTCGCTCTACGACTACACCACCGAGGCCGCGCTGCTGATGCCGTGCGCGCTGCTCGCGCTCGACGCCTTGCCGCAGCCGCCGCTGACCGCCCAGGTGGCGCCGCTGTGGGCCGCGCGCTGCGCCTCGCTGCGCGCGGCCGGTCTGGTCGACGGCACTGAGGCCGCATCCCAGTCGCAATCCGCCCTGGCGATCCTGCGCGGCAACGGCTGGACGGACGGTGCCCTGCGCGCCGGCGCGCTGTCGGTCGGTTTCGATCTGTGGCGTGCGGTCGCCGTGACCTATGCCTCGGCCTACGGCCGGTACTCCGCCGACGCGCATCCCTGCGGATACCGGTTTTCCGCCCAAGGCGCAGACCTCTCGCCTCGGACTGCCACCGCCGCCGAGCGCGCGGCCTGGTGGAGCGACGGCAGCGGGATTCCGCCGGGCGCGGGCGTCGGCATCGTGGATCCGGGCGCGGCCGGCGCCGATCCCGCCCTGTCGGGTCTGCAGTGCCTGCGCGCGCTGGCCGTCGGTGACGGCGCCGATGCGCGCCGCGTGCAGGCGGGCATCGCCGAAACGCGTGCGGGTCTGCCGCGCCGCGGGCTGCCGGTCGTCGTCGTGCACGGTGTCGACGACGGTCTGATTCCGATGGCGTTCTCCAGCGTGCCGTACGTGGACCGCGCACAGGCCGCGGGGCGCGACGTGCACTTCTGGCAGGTGCCGCATGCGCAGCATTTCGACGGCTTTCTCGCGCTGCCCGACTACGCCGCGCGCTACGTGCCGCTGTTGCCCTACGTGTACGCCGCGCTGGACCAGGTGGACGCCCACCTCGACGGTGGGCCGTCGCCGCGGGACACGACGGTGAACAGTGCACCGCGCGGCAATGCGCCGCTGGCCGCGCGCCATCTCGCGCTTCCGGCGTCGACACCGGCGCGCTGACAGGCGCCGCAGCCGGTATTCCGACGATCCGTCTCCTGCCCGGACTTGTGTGAGGCTTTGTTAGTAGTAATACTACTAACCATGAACCTGTCGACCACCCAGCGCGCCATTCTCGAACTGATCGGCGAACGCATCGAGGCCGAGGGCATGCCGCCCTCGCAGACCGAGATCGCGCGGGCCTTCGGCTTCAGTGGCGTCCGTGCCGCGCAGTACCACCTCGACGCGCTCGAAGCGGCCGGCGCCATCGAGCGTCTGCCGGGCCGCGCGCGCGGCATTCGCCTGCGGGTGGCTCCGCAGGCGGCGCAGCCTCTGCCGCCGCTGGGTGACGGGCATGCGGATGCGCTGCGTCTGCCGGTGCTCGGCCAGGTCGCCGCGGGGCTGCCCATCGGCGCGGACATCGGCTCGGATGATTACGTCGTTCTCGACCGCGTGCTGTTCTCGCCGTCGCCCGATTACCTGCTCAAGGTCAAAGGCGATTCGATGCGCGACGAAGGCATCTTCGAAGGCGACCTGATCGGCGTGCACCGCACCCGCGATGCGCGCTCGGGCCAGATCGTCGTCGCCCGGCTGGACGATGCGATCACCGTCAAGCTGCTGAAGATCGGAAAGGACCGGATCCGCCTGTTGCCGCGCAATCCCGACTACGCGCCGATGGACGTCTCGCCCGATCAGGACTTCGCGATCGAAGGCCTGTATTGCGGCCTCGTGCGGCCGAACCGGTGAGTCGGTGCGCTGCCCATCGCAGCCGCGGTATTTCCCGACCGGCCGGCGCCCGATCCGCCAATGACCCGCTGGCGCCCCGGGCTCTAGCGTCGACATCGCCACGCCACAGCGTCGCAGCCTGTGCGATCCGCGCCTGCGACGATGCGTCCCACACACCGGAACACGAATGACAAGGACCATCACGATGGACGAGAACAAGAAGCGCGCCCTTTCCGCCGCCCTGAGCCAGATCGAAAAGCAGTTCGGCAAGGGATCGGTGATCCGCATGGGCGATCGTGCGTCGGAAGTGGTGCCGGTGATTCCCACCGGCTCGCTGCAGCTCGATCTCGCGCTCGGTATCGGCGGCCTGCCGCGCGGCCGCGTGATCGAGGTCTACGGCCCGGAATCCTCCGGCAAGACCACGCTGACGCTGCAGACGATCGCGCAGTGCCAGAAGATGGGCGGCGTCGCCGCCTTCATCGACGCCGAGCATGCGCTCGATCCCACCTATGCCGCCAAGCTGGGCGTGAATGTCGAAGATCTGCTGGTCTCCCAGCCCGATACCGGCGAACAGGCGCTCGAAATCGCCGACATGCTGGTGCGCTCCAATTCGGTGGACATGGTGGTCATCGACTCGGTCGCCGCGCTCACGCCGCGGGCGGAAATCGAAGGCGAGATGGGCGACCAGCTGCCGGGTCTGCAGGCCCGCCTGATGAGCCAGGCCCTGCGCAAGCTCACCGGCAACATCAAGCGCAGCAACTGCATGGTGTTCTTCATCAACCAGCTGCGCATGAAGATCGGCATCATGATGCCGGGCCAGAGCCCCGAGACCACCACCGGCGGCAACGCGCTGAAGTTCTACGCCTCGGTCCGTCTCGACATCCGTCGCATCGGCGCGATCAAGAAGGGCGACGAGATCATCGGCAACCAGACCCGCATCAAGGTCGTCAAGAACAAGATGGCGCCGCCGTTCAAGCAGGTCGTCACCGAGATCCTCTACGGCGAGGGCATCAGCCGTGAGGGCGAGCTGATCGACATGGGCGTGGAGGCCAAGCTGGTCGAGAAGGCCGGCGCCTGGTACAGCTGCGGTGACGAGCGGATCGGGCAGGGCAAGGAGAACGCGCGCCAGTACCTCAAGGACAATCCGGAGGTCGCGGCTCGCATCGAGGCCGGCATCCGTGAGCGCCTGTTGCCGACCGCAGTCGCGGTGATGGATGAAGAAGACGACGTCGAGTAATGGCCGCTCGTCGGCGGTGATCGGGGCGGAATCGCCGGTCACCACGGAGCCCAACGAGGACGCCGGCGCATTCCGGACGCTGGAAGACGAGGGCGAGGCGGACTGGCCCGCGCGCGCGCTCGATCTGCTCGCGCGACGCTTCGATGCCGACGTGCTGGCCGACGACATCCTCGCCCGGCGCAAGGCAGGGGATTACCTGCTGCGCCGGGGGTTCGGCGCCGAGGTGTTGCGCGCGGCGATCCGGCAGTTCTGCGGGCGCTGAGCGCACGTCGGCGCCCTCGCGCGCTGCGCGCCATTCCCCGCCATGCGCGGGCAGGAGGGCCGGTCGGCCTGCTACCCTTTGCCGATTGGGCGACAGCGTCGCGCCGACCCGCCCGCAGGCGGCGGCGGGCCGTGGCGCATGCCCGTTTTCGTCAACGCCAGGCCTATGACCACGCAGACCCCGACCAGCACCGCGCAGATCCGCGCCGATTTCCTCGAGTTCTTCAAAGGCAGGGGGCACACCATCGTGCCGTCGGCGCCGCTGGTGCCGGGCAACGACCCCACGCTGCTGTTCACCAACTCGGGCATGGTCCAGTTCAAGGACGTGTTCCTGGGCGCCGAGAAGCGCAGCTACGTGCGCGCCGCCGACGTCCAGCGCTGTCTGCGCGCCGGTGGCAAGCACAACGATCTCGACCAGGTCGGCTACACCGCGCGGCACCACACCTTCTTCGAGATGCTCGGCAACTGGTCCTTCGGCGACTACTTCAAGAAGGACGCCATCGCCTGGGCCTGGGAACTGCTGACTCAGGTCTGGAAGCTGCCGGCCGAGCGCCTGCTGGTCACCGTCTACCACACGGACGACGAGGCCTATGCGCTGTGGCGTGACATGGTCGGCATTCCCGAAGAGCGGATCGTCCGCATCGGTGACAACAAAGGCGGGCCGTTCGCTTCCGACAACTTCTGGCAGATGGCCGACACCGGCCCCTGCGGCCCCTGCACCGAGATCTTCTACGACCACGGCCCGGCGCACTTCGGCGGACCGCCGGGCTCGCCCGACGAGGACGGCGACCGTTTCATCGAAATCTGGAATCTGGTCTTCATGCAGTTCGACAAGCAGCCCGACGGTACGCTGCTGCCGCTGCCGGCACCCTGCGTCGATACCGGCATGGGCCTGGAGCGTCTGGCCGCGATCCTGCAGGGCGTGCACAGCAATTACGAGATCGATCTGTTCCAGGCGTTGATCCGCAAGGCCGGCGAGCTGACCGGCACGACCGATCTGGAGAACAAGTCGCTGCGCGTGATCGCCGATCACATCCGCGCCTGCAGCTTCCTGATCGTCGACGGCGTACTGCCGTCCAACGAGGGGCGCGGCTACGTGCTCCGCCGGATCATCCGCCGCGCGCTGCGTCACGGCTGGATGCTCGGCGTGCGCCGGCCGTTCTTCAGCGCCATGGTCGCCACGCTCGACGCCGTGATGGGCGAGGCCTACCCCGAGCTGCGTGAGAAGCGCGATCTGGTCGAGCGCGCATTGCGGGCCGAGGAGGACCGCTTCGCCGAAACCCTGGACGCCGGCATGCGCATCTTCGACGAGATCGCGACCCGCAGCCAAGGCGCGATTCCGGGCGAGGACGCGTTCCGGCTCTACGACACCTATGGTTTTCCGCTGGATCTGACGGCCGACATCGCGCGTGAGCGCGGGCTCGAGGTCGATATGGCCGGCTTCGACGCCGCGATGCAGCGTCAGCGCGACACCGCCCGCGCCGCGGGCAAGTTCGCCTCCAGCGCCGGTCTGCCGGCCGACCTCGTCGCACAGCTTTCGCCCACTGTATTCGAAGGCTACGACGCGACCGACGCCTCCGGCCTGGAGGTCGTGGCATTGCTGCGCGACGGGCGCCCGGTCGACGCGATCGACGCCGGCGACGAAGCCGTGGTGATCCTCGACCGCACGCCGTTCTACGGCGAATCCGGCGGCCAGGTCGGCGACACCGGCACGCTCGATGCCGACGGTGTGCGCTTCGACGTCGACGACACGCAGAAGTTCGCCGGCCAGTTCCACGGCCACGTCGGTCGGCTGACCGCCGGTACGCTGCGTCGCGGCGACCGCCTGCGCGGCGCGGTGGACGATGCACGGCGCGCCAGCATCCTGCTCAACCACAGCGCCACGCATCTGCTGCACGGGGCGCTGCGCGATCTGCTCGGTAGCCACGTCGCCCAGAAGGGCTCGCTGGTCGCCCCGGAGCGCCTGCGCTTCGACTTCTCGCATTTCCAGCCGGTGACCGGTGAGGAGCTCGGCGAGATCGAACGCCGGGTCAATGTCGAGGTGCGTGCCAACCACCCGGTCACGATCGAGCAGATGGACATGCAGTCCGCGCTCGACGCCGGCGCGATGGCGCTGTTCGGCGAGAAGTACGGCGAGCGCGTGCGCGTGGTGACGATGGGGAACTCGGTCGAACTGTGCGGCGGCACCCATGTCGACCGCACCGGCCGCATCGGCCTGTTCAAGCTGGTTTCCGAAGGTGGCGTCTCGGCGGGTGTACGCCGGATCGAGGCGCTGACCGGACAGGCGGCGCTGGATCATGTGCGCGCCGAGGAAGAGCGCCTGCGCCAGGCCGCCGGCCTGCTCGGCGGCAGTGCGGCCGATGTCGGCGACCGCGTGCGTGCGCTGCTCGATCGTCAGAAGCAGCTGGAACGCGAGCTCGACGCGCTCAAGGCCAAGGCGGCCAGCGGCGCGACGTCGGACCTGGCCGCGGGTGCGGTCGATGTCGCCGGGCTGAAGGTCGTGGCCGCGCGGATCGAAGGGCTCGACGCCAGGGCCCTGCGGGACGCGGTGGACCGTCTCAAGCAGCAGCTGGGTGATGTCGTCGTGGTGCTGGCCGGCGCCAACGATGGCAAGGCGGCGCTGGTGGCGGGCGTCGGCGGTGCCGCGGCGGGCCGGGTCAAGGCGGGTGAGCTGCTGTCGGAGATCGCCGGCCGGATCGGCGGCAAGGGCGGCGGCCGCCCGGATCTCGCCCAGGGCGGCGGCGAGGACGGTCCGGCCCTGCAGGCAGCGCTCGCGGACGTGGGGCGCTGGGTCGCCGAGCGGGCCGGTTAAGCGCGCGATAAACACGTTCCGGCGGCGGTTGACCCGCCGTCCGCCGCAGGACATCCTTTCCCGTTACACAGTGGCCTGTAATCGGTTTCCAATGGTCGAGAACGGTCCGAATTGCAGTCCATGCCGCCACGACAACGTGTCGGCCCGAGGAGATTCCCAATGTTGATTCTGACCCGACGTGTCGGCGAGACGCTGATGATTGGAGACTCCGTCTCCGTGACCGTCCTGGGCGTCAAGGGCAACCAGGTGCGCATCGGCATCAACGCGCCGAAGGACGTGTCGGTGCATCGCGAGGAGATCTATCAGCGCATCCATCGCGAGGGTGCGGACGAGCACGCGGACGGCGACGCGCAAGAAAGTTTGCCGCAGGCGAGGTGACCCGGTATCCTTCGCACCTCGCTCGAACGTCACACCTCGAGCGGGTTGCTACGGAGAGTTGCCCGAGTGGCTGAAGGGGCTCCCCTGCTAAGGGAGTATGGGGCTTAAAACTCCATCGAGGGTTCGAATCCCTCACTCTCCGCCACTGCTTGATTCGATCGGATTCCCGCGGGAATCAGCGAAAAAAATCTCGCAGAGCGGTTGACGAAACACAGGTTCTTCTGCAAAATTCCGCTTCTGTTCCACGCGCCCGTAGCTCAGTTGGATAGAGCACCAGGCTACGAACTTGGGGGTCGGAGGTTCGAATCCTTCCGGGCGCGCCAGAACACACAGGAAAGCCAGCGACGCGTCGCTGGCTTTTTTGTGTGCGCGTGGTGTGCCCGGCGTGGGCTCCGTTGAGATCGCACCGGACGGCGCATGCCGCGAAGCGATCCGGATGGTGTCGGCGTCGCGGTCTGTCGACGCGTCGAGACGATGTGCCGGGCGGGATCGCGCTCCCTTCGGTGCGATGGATCCGTGCATGGGTGCATGTGCGCGATGCCGGCATCGATGCGGGCGCGGGAGGGCGCTGGCGTGGCGTTGGCACGACGATCGGGGCGGCACCGTCGGGGCGTCAGACAGCGCCGACGGTGCGGTGGCTCGGGTCGCGCCCGCGATGCCGTCCGCGATCTGGAACGCCCAGCCTGCTCGCCGGTCGCGGGCGCGCGCGTCGCGACCCGGATGTCGGGACGTCATCGGCGCGAAAGGCGGCCGCGACTGCAAGCGACGCGCCCCGGCGGGCGCGCCCGGCCGTGGACCGCCGGGCTCAGAGCCGCGCGTCGGCCTCGGCGAGCGCCGCCTTGACGTCGAACAACACTGCGCCGGGCTTGCCCAGCGCACGGATGCCGGCGCTGCCCAGCGCGATGAACTGGGCGTGCGGCACCGCCAGGATCATCGCGTCGTAGGTCTGCGCTGCAGGCTCGGCGACCAGCGCCAGACCGTGCTCGGCCTGTGCGTACGCCGGCGCGACCCAGGGGTCGTGCACGTCGACCTCCACGCCGTAACTGCGCAGTTCGGCGACCACGTCGACCACGCGCGTATTGCGCAGGTCCGGGCAGTTCTCCTTGAACGCAAGCCCCAGCACCAGCACGCGCGCGCCGGAGGTCTGCAGACCTCGGCGGTGCATCAGTTTGACCACGCGCTGGGCCACGTGCAGACCCATGCTGTCGTTGATGCGACGGCCGGCGAGAATGACTTCCGGGTGATAGCCGATCTCCTGCGCCTTGTGGGTCAGGTAATACGGGTCCACGCCGATGCAGTGGCCGCCGACCAGGCCCGGCCGGAACGGCAGGAAATTCCACTTCGTTCCGGCCGCCTCGAGGACTTCATGCGTGTCGATGCCGAGGCGCTCGAAGATCAGCGCGAGCTCGTTGACCAGGGCGATGTTGACGTCGCGCTGGGTGTTCTCGATGACCTTGGCGGCCTCGGCGACGCGGATGCTCGACACACGATGCGTCCCCGCCTCGACGATGTCGCGATACAGCGCATCGACGAACTCCGCCGAATCCGGGCACGAGCCCGCGGTCACCTTCAGGGTGTTTTCCAGGCGATGCAGTTTGTCGCCGGGGTTGATGCGCTCGGGGCTGTAGCCCACGTGGAAATCCTCGCGGAAGCGCAGCCCGGAGGCCGCTTCGAGAATCGGCACGCAGATTTCCTCGGTTGCGCCGGGATAGACGGTGGATTCGAAGATCACCACGTCGCCGCGGCCGAGCGCGGATCCGACCGCGCGGCTGGCGCTCTCCAGCGCCGAGAGATCCGGGCGCTTGTAGGCGTCGACCGGAGTCGGCACGGTGACGATGTGCACGTTGCAGGCGCCGAGATCATCGGCATCGGCGCTGTAACGCAGATGCGCGGCGGCGCGCAGATCGTGCTCGGAAAGTTCGCGCGTGTGGTCGTGGCCCCGGCGCAGGCCGTCGATGCGCTCGCGATCGATGTCGAAGCCCAGCGTCGGATGACGGCGTCCGAACGCCACCGCGAGCGGCAGGCCCACGTAACCCAGGCCGACGATCGCGATGCGGATGTCGTCACGTGCGGGTAGCGCTGCGCTCATTGCGTCGGTTCACCATCGGAAAGGGCCGGCGCAGTGTAGCGGACGCGTCGGTGCCTAACCGATGCGCGTCAGTCGCTGCGGGTCAGCCACTCGACGACGGCGTCGGGCCGTTTCATCCATGCGAAGTGATCGGCTGCTACACCCAGCGCCGCCGCATCCAGCGATACGACCGCGGGTACGGACGTGCCGAGCTTCGAGAGCAGGAAGTGCAGCGACGACGGCGGCCCCAGCCAGTCGGCCTGCAGGCAGACCGCGCGCACCGGCACATCGACACGCGCGAGCGCCGCGTCGAGGTCGAGCTCCAGCCCGGCTGCGCGGTAGGACCCGGTGATCCCGCTGCGGCTCCAGTCGGCGATCACGCCGGGCGCCTCGTTGCCGGCGAAGCCGAGGCGGCGCCCCGGAAGCACGCCGCGCACACGTGACAGCCAGGCCATGAAGCGGTACAGCGGCGGCAGTGCATAGCGCTGCGGCACCGGAAACGCACGCCAGTACGGTGCACCGCTCGCGACCAGCCACAAGGCGCCGACGCCGTCGGGCTGGCGCGCGAGGTGGCAGCACGCCAGCTGTCCGCCGAGACTGTGCCCGCCGATGACCGGCGCAAGACCGGCGGTCGCAGCGCGCATGGCGCGTGCGCTGGTCGCGATGTCCTCGTCGAGCAGTTCGCGATAGCCCCAGTCCGCGCCGCCACCGGCGCGCAGCCCGCTCGAGCCGATGCCGCGCCATTCGTGCAGGAACACCGCGACGCCGCGCGCGGCGAGTCGTTCGGCGAGCGGCAGATAGTGCTTCGCAGGCACGCCCATCGCGGGCAGCCAGAGCAGGGCGCGATCGGCGTCGTCGGGAATCCGGGCGATCAATTCGTAGCGGTGACCGTCGGCCGTGACCAGCGTCTCGAGACGCGATGCCGCCGTGCTCATCGCGTCCGCGGCGCGAGATGGCCGAGCACGCTGACGTCGCCGCGTCCGGGGCGGTATGCCGCGCGCATCGCCGCATGCACGTAGTCGATCGCGGCGCGGCAGGCATCGGCCGGCGCTTCGCCGCGCGCGATGCGCGCAGCGATCGCGGACGACAGCGTGCAGCCGGTGCCGTGGCCGTCGACCGCCAGACGCGGCCCGCGGTGCGCGAAACGTGTTGCCGGGTCCGCGTAGCGATCGACGACGGTGTCGCCTTCGTCCAGGTGGCCGCCCTTGAGCAGGACGCCGCGCGCACCCAGGCCGCGCAGCGCCTCGAGCGCGACGTCGGCGGCCGCGGCGTCGACGATCGGACGGCCGAGCAGCAATTCGGCCTCGGGAATGTTGGGCGTCAGCACCGTCGCCCGCGGCACCAGTCGCGTGCGCAGCGCATCGAGGGCGTCGTCATCGAGCAGCTTGGCGCCGGAGGTCGCGATCATCACCGGATCCAGCACCACCGCCGCACCGGGCTGCGCATCCAGTGCATCGGCCACCGCGTGCACGATGTCGGCCGTCGCCAGCATGCCGATCTTCACCGCGCGGATCTCGAAATCGTCGAAACAGGCATCGATCTGCGCCTGCAGGAAGGTCACCGGTGGCGCGTGCACGGCGGTGACGCCGCGCGTGTGCTGCGCGGTCAGCGCGGCGATCGCCGACAGGCCGTGGATATCGTGGGCGGCGAAGGTTTTCAGATCCGCCTGGATACCGGCGCCGCCGCCCGAGTCGGAGCCGGCGATCGTCAGGACGGAGACGGGGCGTGGGACGGAAGCGTTCATGCGGCCATTGTGCCTGCTCGGCCGTGGCGGACGCTGCTCAGGTGGAGCGTTCCGGGGCGACGCCGCGCCACTGGCGATAGGCGGCGTAGCCGAGGCCGGTGGCACCGGTGAGCGCGGCCGGCACCAGAAGCGCGTGGTAGCGGACGTGTCCGAACAGCCAGGCGCCGATCAGGCCGCCGACCAGGAAACCCGTGATGATCAGCGCGCTCAGCGCCAGGCGCCGCACCGGCAGCGGAAGGCCGCGCAGCAGATGGCCGAGCCCGATGCCCAGATCGGTGAACATGCCGCTCAGGTGCGTGGTGCGCACGAGCGCGCCGCTGTAGGTGGTGACCATCGCGTTCTGCAGGCCGCAGGCCATGGCCGCGAGCAGGGCGCCGAGCAGATGGACACGTTCGAACGCCGGGACCGCGATGGCGAGCAGCAGGGCCTCGAGCGCAAGCGCCACCCCGTAGCGCCGGCCCAGGCGCAGCGTGTCGTCCTGCAGGATCAACCCGCTGAGCGTGGCCCCGGCGCAGAACGCCAGCACCACCGCGCACAGGTGCGCGACGGTGCGCCAGTCGTGCTGCACCAGCGCCGCGCCGAGCAGGCTGGTGGTGCCGGTCAGGTGGCTCACTGCCTGGTGCTCGAAGCCGAGATAGCCGACCACGTTGACCATACCCGCAACGCAGGCCAGCGCCACGGCACCGATCCACACCCAGGCCGGCAAGCGCATGTCCACGTCAGCGGTGCCGTTGTGCGTCGACCGCCGAACGGGTGCGCGGATGGTCCCGACGCGCGACGTGCGCCCTCGCACGGGCACCATCCGGCGCCGTGACGCGTGGGCCCGCGCAATCGCTGCGGCGGCGCCGCTGCGTGCGGCATCCACTCGCTGCACATTGACCCTGCGGCCCTCCGGCCAGCCGCAGGGCCCGTTCCATCACAGCACCTCGGACGCGAAGTCGGCCAGACGCGAACGCTCACCCCGGCGCAGGGTGATGTGCGCGCTGTGCGCCCACTGCTTGAAGCGGTCCACCGCGTAGGTCAGGCCCGAGGTCGTCTCGGTGAGATACGGGGTGTCGATCTGCTCCACGTTGCCGAGGCACACGATCTTCGTGCCCGGACCCGCGCGCGTGACCAGCGTCTTCATCTGCTTGGGCGTGAGGTTCTGGGCTTCGTCGAGAATCAGGTAGCGCGACAGGAAGGTGCGCCCGCGCATGAAGTTCATCGAGCGGATCTTGATGCGCGATGCGAGAAGATCGTTGGTCGCCGCGCGCCCCCAGCTGCCGCCGTCCTGGTTGTGGGTGAGCACTTCGAGGTTGTCGGTCAGCGCGCCCATCCACGGCGTCATTTTTTCCTCCTCCGTGCCCGGCAGGAAACCGATGTCCTCGCCGACGCTGACCGTCGCGCGGGTCATGATGATCTCGCGGTAGCGCTGCTGGTCCATCGTCTGCGCCAGGCCTGCAGCCAGCGCCAGCAGGGTCTTGCCGGTGCCTGCGGTGCCGAGCAGGGTGACGAAATCGACATCCGGGTCCATCAGTGCATTGAGCGCGAAGTTCTGCTCCCGGTTGCGCGCGAGAATGCCCCAGACCGCGTGCTGGTTGTGGCGGAAATCATCGACGATCTGCAGGGTCGCGCGTCCGTTCTCCACGCCGACCACGCGGAACTCCGATTCCTCGTCACCGGGCAGATAGAGAAACTGGTTGGGATACCAGTCGTCGTTCGCATCGGCCGCCAGTTCGTAGAAGGTGCGACCGCGATCGGTCCACGAACGCAGGTCCTTGCCGTGGCGCGCCCAGAAATCCTCCGGAAGCGCGGTGGCGCCGGTATAGAGCAGGCTGAAATCGTCGAGCGCGCGGTCGTTCTCGTAATCCTCGTTGGGGATGCCCGCGATGGCGGCCTTGATGCGGAGATTGATGTCCTTGGAGACGAACACCACCGGGTAGTCGGGTTCGGTGCGCAGCAGGTCGAGAATCGCGCCCAGGATGCGGTTGTCCGGCGCGGCCACGCCGAAGGAGGTGGGGTCCTCGGCCGGGACCGTCGTCTGGAAGCGCAGCTTGCCCACACTCTGGCCACCGCGCAGTTGCAGGCCCTGCGGGCGCTGCAGCGGCAGCCCGGACGCGATGTGATCGCTGCCCGCCGCCTCGATCAGTTCGTTGATGAAACGGCTCACCTGCCGCGCATTGCGGCTGGCCTCGCTGGTGCCCTTCTTGCCGTTGTCGAGCTCTTCGATCACCTGCATCGGCAGATAGACATCGTGCTCCTCGAACTTGAACAGCGCGGTGGGGTCGTGCATCAGCACGTTGGTGTCGAGAACGTAGACGCGCTTGCCTTGGGTCATCATCGGCGTGTCGGAAATCCTTGAGAGAGGGAAGAACACGGCGTGTCGGCGCCGCGCAACACACACGCACACGGTCGCATCGCCTGACCCCGTGGAGCGGAGTGGCGATGCGGACGGGTCGGGGCGGCTGTCACTGGGCCGTGGCAGCCTTCAGGGCATCGAGCACGGCCTGGGCATGGCCCGGCACGCGCACCTTGCGCCATTCGGCCGCGATGCGGCCGTCGGGATCGATCAGGAACGTGCTGCGCTCGACGCCGAGCACCGTTCGACCGTACATGTTCTTCTCGCGAATCACATCGAACGCGCGGCACAGGGCCTCGTCCGCGTCGCTGACCAGCGGAAACGCGAAACCCTGCTTGGCGCAAAAGTTGTCGTGTGATCTCACGGAATCGCGCGAGACGCCGAGGACGTCGGCACCGAGCGCCGAGAACGCCGGCAGCAACGCGTTGAAATCCAGGCCTTCGGTCGTGCAGCCGGGCGTGGAATCCTTGGGGTAGAAGTACAGGACCAGCCAGCGTCCGGCGTGGTCGGCCAGCGTGGTCTGCGTGCCCCCGGAGAGTGCCAGCGGCAGCTGGAGGGTGGCTTTCGCGAGCTTCTTGCGTGTTCCGCTCATCGTTCGAACGGGTGTTCCAGTGCGATGGTCGTGATCACAATGCGCGCGCGCTGCGGCTTTCGCAAGCGTCTGCGCGCGCCACGTCAGAACTTCATCGGATCCATGATCGCGTCGAGGTTGAGGTGGTCGCAGAATTCGAGGAAATCGTCGCGCAGCGCGGCGATGTGCATGTTCGAGGGAATGCCGATCGTGATCTGCGCCGAGAACATGTCCGCGCCGGTCTGCATCGCGCGGTAGCGCGAGGAGTGCAGACTCTCGATCGTGATGCCCTGGCGGTCGAAGAAATCCGCCAGCTGGAACAGGATGCCCGGCTTGTCGGCCGCGACCACTTCGACCACGTACGGCAACAGGTTGGACTGCACGGGCTTCGGACCGGTGCGATACCAGACCAGCTTGAGATCCTCCTCGCGCTCGAGCCGGGCGAGCATGGCCTCGAGCTTGGCGACCGCATCCCAGGGGCCGTTGGCCAGCGCGGTGACCGAGACGTCGCGGCCCACCGTGGACAGGCGCGTGTCGACGAGATTGCAGCCGCTGTCGGCGATCCGGCGCGACACCGACAGCAACGGCGAAGCCGGATGCGTGGTGTAGGCGTTGATCAGCAGGTAATTCTCGTTCGGCGACGGACGGGAAGCGGTATCGGTATCGGTCAAGGCGGGGTCCGCGGCGGGAATATCGATGCGGCCACGTGGATCGGGGGCCGCTGGAGGGTGAACGGCAGCCCGTCCCGGGATGCACGCGGGGCCAGCATACTTGCCCGTACTTCGCGGCCGCAAGTAACATCGGCCGGCGTTTTTCGCGTCATTCCGCCGTCCGCGCGCGCCTGCAACCGGCGCCACGCCCTCCCGCTTCGTCCTGGATTCCCATCGTGCGTCTTTCCGGCAGCATCACCGCGCTCGCAACTCCGTTCACCGCCAGCGGCGATCTCGATCGCGCGGCGTGGAAACGGCTGGTGACGGCGCAGCTCGAGGCGGGCACCCAGGGTCTGGTCGTGGCGGGGTCCACCGGCGAGGCCGCGATGCTGGACGAGGCGGAGTACGCGTGGCTGCTGTCGTCCGCACTGGACCTGGTGGCGGGGCGTGTGCCGGTGCTCGCGGGCACCGGGCAGGCGTCGACCGCCGGCACGCTCGCGGCGACCCGCCGGGTCGCGGCGCTCGGCGCGGATGCGGCGCTGGTCGTGGTGCCGCCGTACGTGCGCCCCACCCAGGCCGGCCTGATCGCGCATTTCCGCGCCGTGGCCGACGATGGCGACGTGCCGGTGGTGTTGTACAACGTGCCCGGCCGTACCGGCACCGACATGCTGCCCGAGACCGTCGCCGCGCTCGCCCCGCATCCGCGCATCGTCGGCATCAAGGAGGCGCACAACGGGGTCGAGCGCATGCAGGCGCTGCTCGGGCTGCGCGATGCCGGCTTCGTGGTGCTCAGCGGTGACGATCCGACCGCGGCGCGCGCGATGCTGTCCGGCGCCGACGGTACGATCTCGGTGGTGTCGAACATCATCCCGGCCGCGTTCCGCCAGTTGTGCGATCTCGCACGCGACGGCCGCGCCGACGAGGCGCATGCCTGGAATGCGCGGCTGCAGCCGATCCACACCTTCTCCGGCATCGAGTCCAATCCGATTCCGGTCAAGGCGGTGCTCGCACGGCAGGGCTGCGGCCACGGTCTGCGGCTGCCGTTGACGACACTGGCCGACGCGCATCGCGCCCAGGCCGACGATGCGGCGCGACTCGCGGCGGACCTCGAAGCGTCCTGCCGCGCCCGCGCCGCCTGATTTCCCAGGAGACCCGTACCGATGCGTCGATCCCAATCCCTTCTTCGCCCTTTCGGCCTGGCCGTGCTGGCGGTCGCCGTCGCGGGCACCGCCGGATGCAGCTGGCTCAAGCGCGACAACGCGCTCTACGCGCAGAGCCCGGAGAGCCGTCCGCTGGAGGTCCCGCCGGATCTCGACCTGCCGCGCACCGACGGCGCCATGGCGTTGCCGCCGGCCGCGGGCTCGGTGACACGCTCGGGGATGGCCGCCGCCCCGGCGGCGTCGAATGTCGTGTTCACCGTGGCCGGCCAGCGCGATGATGTGTTCACCCGTGTCGGCGAGGCGCTCGCGGGCGCCGAGGGCGTGACGGTGTCGAGCCAGTCGCAGGCGCTGGGCACCTACGAGGTGAGCTATGCGGGCAGCCAGTTCCTGGTGCGCGTCAGTGCCGCCCAGGGCGGCGTCGCGGTGTCGGCGGTCGATCCGCGCGGCGTTGCGGCCACCGGTGATGCACCGGTGCGCCTGATCGCCATGCTGCAGGCGGCGCTCGCCCGCTGAGCCGGCGCCCCAGCCGGACGTGAAACGGAAAACGGGCGCCGGTGGCGCCCGTTTTCATATGTCGGCGCGCCCGTCAGCGCTCGAGCAGCGGCAGTTTGTCGGGCTTGCCTTCCCAGTCCTTGGCGTCGGGGGCGGGATCCTTGCGCGTGGTGATCACCGGCCAGGCGCGCGACAGCTCGGCGTTCAACGCCACGAACTGCTCCTGCCCGGCCGGCACGTCGTCTTCCGGATAGATCGCGTTGATCGGACACTCCGGCTCGCACAGGGTGCAGTCGATGCACTCGTCCGGATCGATGACCAGGAAATTCGGGCCTTCGTGGAAGCAATCCACCGGACAGACTTCGACGCAGTCGGTGTATTTGCACTTGATGCAGTTTTCGGTGACGACGAACGGCATGATCGGCGGGTCGGTGGTGATACGAAGGCGGGGGAGTGTACGGCAGGCGGTCGCCGGCGCGTGCGAAGTGTTCGCATTTGAGGCCCGGCGCGGCGTGCCGAATGGCCAGCGGCCCGGCTCCGGCATCGCAGCGGCGGCCGCATCGCGCGTCTCTCAACGCAGATGGCCCATGCCGGGCGGCATGGGCCATCGCGTGATATGGCGCTCCCTACGGGATTCGAACCCGTGTTTTAGCCTTGAGAGGGCCACGTCCTAGGCCTCTAGACGAAGGGAGCATTGTGCGCCGCGATCGCGGCCACCGGTTGGACGACCGGCCTGCAAACGTTCGTCGACGTGTGCAGCTTGCTAGTATATCAGGCTTGCGGGCGCCGCAACGCCGCCTCTGGAATATTTTCGCTTGATGGACAACGCCGCATCCCTGCCCGCCGCCGACCTGCGGATCATTCCGCGAGACCAGCACTCGATCTCCCGGCGCCAGATCAGCCAGAACGCATTGCGCGTCCTCTATCGGCTGCACGAGGCCGGCCACCAGGCCTACCTCGTCGGCGGCGCGGTGCGTGACGTCCTGGTCGGTCTGGCTCCGAAGGATTTCGACGTCGCCACCGACGCCACGCCCGAGCAGGTCAAGGCCCTGTTCCGCAATTGCCGGCTCATCGGTCGCCGCTTCCGTCTGGCGCACGTGGTGTTCGGGCGCGAGATCATCGAGGTCGCGACCTTCCGTGCCAATGTCGACGACGGCAGCGGTGATCGCGAGGTCCACGACGGGGGGCGCCTGCTGCGCGACAACGTCTACGGCACGGTCGAGGACGACGCGGTCCGGCGTGATTTCACCGCCAACGCGCTGTATTACGCGATCGCCGATTTCTCGGTACGCGATTACGTCGGCGGTTTCGAGGATGTCGAGAATCGCGTGCTGCGCCTGATCGGCGACCCGGACACGCGCTACCGCGAGGATCCGGTACGCATGCTGCGTGCGGTGCGACTGGCCGCGAAGCTCGGCTTCACGATCGAGGCCGGCACGGCCGAACCGCTTCCGCGTCTGGCCGGCCTGCTCTGCGAGGCGGCGCCGGCACGGCTGTTCGAGGAATGCCTGAAGATGTTCCTGGCCGGCCACGCGGTCGCCAGTTTCGAGGGGCTCGAGCGTCACGGCCTGCTCGGTGCGCTGTTTCCCGAAACGGCGGCGGCCATCCGGAGCAACCGCAGCGGTGCATTGCGCGCGATGGTGCTCGCTGGCCTGCGTTCCACCGATGCGCGCGTGGCGGCCGACGAGCCGGTGTCGCCGGCGTTCCTGTTCGCCACGCTGCTGTGGCCGGCGTATTGCCGCGCATTGATGAAATTGCAGGCCGACGGCGTGCAGCCGGTCGACGCCCAGCGCCGCGCGGCGGACCGCGTGACCCTGCACCAGTTGGCCACGGTCGCGCTGCCGCGCCGCTTCTCGATGCCGATGCAGGAGATCTGGCTGCTGCAGTCACGATTCCCGCAGCGCCAGCGCAAGCGCGTCACCCGCATGCTCTCGCACCCGCGATTCCGAGCGGCCTTCGATTTCCTGGTGCTGCGCCAGACGGCCTCCGACGAGCACACCGCCGACGTGGCGTTCTGGCAGGAGGCCCAGAACGATCCGGACCATGCGATCGCGCTGTTCCCGGGTGACGAGGACGGCGGTGAACCGGGCCAGGCACCGCGCCGGCGCCGGCGTCGGCGTCGCACGGCGCCGGCCGGCTGACACGCCCCGGCGCTGCGCCGATCCGCATGCGTGCACGCGTCTTCATCGGCCTGGGCGCGAACCTGGGCGACGCCGCGGCGACGCTGCGCGCAGCGCTGGATGCGTTGGCGGCGCAGCCGGAGTTGATCGGTGTGCGCGGCTCGTCGCTGTACCGCACGCCCGCCTGGGGCCGGGAGGACCAGCCCGACTTCATCAATGCCGTGGCGACATGCACGACGACGCTGGCGCCCGCGGCGCTGCTCGCACGTCTGCTGGATATCGAGCGCGGTTTCGGGCGCGAGCGTTCGGCGGATGCACGCTGGGGTCCCCGCACGCTGGACCTCGATTTGCTGCTGTACGGCGATGCGTCGATCACGTTGCCGGAACTGACCGTGCCGCATCCCTACCTTCACGCGCGCGCGTTCGTCCTGGTGCCGCTGCTGGAACTCGAGCCCGATGCCGTGATTCCCGGTGTCGGCTCCGCCGCCGCCGCGCTCGCGCGCGTGGATCGCGGTGGCATCGAAGCGCTACGCTAGCGCGATGGACACATCCCACTCCGCGCCGGTCACCGTGCCCGCGCTGTTCGAGGCCCGCGCCGCCGGTCGCCGGCTCGCGATGCTGACCGCCTACGACGCCGGTTTCGCCCGCGTGCTCGACGCGGCCGGTGTCGATCTGCTGCTGGTCGGCGATTCGCTCGGCATGGTGGTGCAGGGCCACGGCTCGACCCTGCCGGTCACCGTCGACGACATCGCGTATCACACCGCCTGCGTCGCGCGCGCGGCGCGGCGCGCGCTGGTGGTCGCCGACCTCCCGTTCCAGGCCGATGCGACCCCCGAGCGGGCGCTCGACGCCGCCACACGCCTGCTCCAGGCCGGGGCCGGCATGGTCAAGCTCGAGGGCGCGAACCCGAACAAATGCGAGGTCGTGCGCTTCCTGGTGGAACGCGAGATCCCGGTCTGCGCGCATCTCGGGCTGACCCCGCAGTCGGTGCTGCGTTTCGGCGGATTCAAGGTGCAGGGGCGCGGCGACGCGGCTGCGCAGGCGCTGCGCGAGCAGGCGCACGCCGTCGTCGAGGCGGGTGCGGCGCTGATGGTGCTCGAAGGCGTGCCCGCGCCGCTGGCCGCCGCGATCACCGCGGCATCGCCGGTGCCGACGATCGGCATCGGCGCCGGGGCGGACTGCGACGGACAGGTACTGGTGCTGCACGACATGCTGGGCCTGGACAGCGGTCATCGCCGTCCGCGCTTCGTGCGCGACTTCCTCGCCGAGGGTGGTTCGGTCGACGGCGCGGTACGGGCGTATGTCGCGGCCGTACGCGACGGCCGTTTTCCGGGGCCCGAGCACAGCTATCGGTAACCTTCGCGTCGGGAGCGTCAGCGATGCCGAGTGGATCCTGCCTGTGCGGTGACGTGCGGTTCGAGGTCGCAGTGCCGCTGGCGCCGCCCGACGCCTGCCACTGCGTGGCCTGCCGGAAATCGTCGGGGCATGTGTTCGCATCCAGCGACGTGCCCGTCGAGGCCCTGACGGTGCGTGACCCGCAGGGCGCATTGCGCTGGTACGCGAGTTCGCCGAAGGTGCGGCGCGGCTTCTGCGGGCGCTGCGGCGCGTCGCTGTTCTGGGCGCCGATCGGCGGCGCGAAGATCGCCGTCGCCATGGGCGCCTTCGATACACCGACGGCCACCCGGCTGCACATGCACATCTTCGTGGCCGAGCAGGGCGACTACTACACGATCGACGACGGCCTGCCGCAGCACGCGCGCTGACGCGCGGGCCGGCGGATCTGCGAAAATCGCGCATTCCCCGCAAGCGGATCCGCCGTGATCGACATCGTGCAAGACCTGGATGCGCTGCGCGCGCGCGTGGCCGGCTGGAAACGCGAGGGACTGCGCGTCGGCCTGGTGCCGACGATGGGCAACCTGCATCCCGGGCACTACGCGCTGGTCGAGGCGCTGAAGCCGCACGTCGACCGCATCGTCGCGAGCGTGTTCGTCAATCCCACGCAGTTCGGTCCCAACGAGGATTTCGATCGCTATCCGCGTACGCCCGAGGCCGACGCCCGGGGGCTGGACGCCGCCGGCTGCGACCTGCTGTGGCTGCCCTCGGTCGAGACCATGTACCCGCTGGGCGTGGCGCGCACGGTCACCGTGCGCGTGCCCGGCATCACCACCATTCTGGACGGCGCGCATCGGCCGGGCCATTTCGACGGTGTGGCCACGGTGGTCGCGCGGCTGTTCAACCAGGTGCAGCCGGATGTCGCCGCCTTCGGGCGCAAGGATTACCAGCAGGTCGCGGTGATCACGCATCTGGTCGCCGACCTCGCGTTCCCGGTGCGCATACTGCCGGTGGCGATTTCCCGCGAAGCCGACGGCCTGGCCCGCAGCTCGCGCAACCAGTACCTCGATGCGGAGGCCCGCGTTCGCGCCCCGGCGCTGTATCGGTCGCTGGCGTCGCTGCGCGACGCGCTGCAGGCGGGACAGTCCGCCGCGGCGGCCGAGGCCGGGGCGGTCGAAGCGCTGCGCGCCGCCGGCTTCGAGGTGGATTACGTCGAGGTGCGGGCGCCGGATCTGGCGCCGTATGCGGGCGGAGACGGCGTGGCGCTGGCCGCGGCCCGGCTGGGGCGCACGCGCCTGATCGACAACCTCGAATTCAGCTCGGGCGCGGGCGACGCCGCCGGCTGAACCCACGGCCGGCCCCTGGACGGGGCGTGTTGCGATGCCACATCGCGTCCCTATACTTGCCGGTTCCTGCGGGACTTTCCGCGTTTCCCGATGCCTTCCGGCCGTATCGCCATGCAACTGACCCTGCTCAAAGCCAAGATCCATCGCGCCTCGGTGACCCACGCCGAACTGCATTACGAAGGGTCCTGCGCGATCGACGCCAACCTGCTCGAGCTGTCGGGCATCCGCGAGTACGAGCGCATCGAGATCTACAACATCAACAACGGCGAGCGTTTCGCGACCTACGCGATCCGGGGCGAAGCCGGCAGCGGCGTGATCTCGGTCAACGGCGCCGCCGCGCACAAGGCCGGCGTCGGTGATCTGGTGATCATCTGCGCCTACGGTGCGCTGGACGAGTCCGAGGTCGCGGCGTTCAAGCCCAAGCTGGTCTACGTCGACCGCCAGAACCGGATGACGCATACCAACGATTCGATTCCGGCGCAGGCGGCCTGATGGCCACGGCGGCGCAGCGGATCGATTCCACGCTGGCGCCGCATGCGCGACGCCTGGACGCGGCGCGGATCGCCGACCTGGTCACGGCCGACACCGGACGCCCGCGCGATTTCGCGCTGCGCGTCGGCGGCCTGTATGCCAGCTTCGCGCGCCAGCGCTACGACCGCGACGCGCGGGACGCGCTGGTCGCCCTCGGCGACGCGGCCGGCCTGCGCCAGGCCGTCCGTGCCCTGTTCGACGGAGTGACCGTCAACACCTCCGAAGGCCGGCCGGCGCTGCACGTCGCCCTGCGCTCCGCGCTGTCGCAGGCCCCGATCGCGCGCGATGCCCACGCGCAGGCGGCCCGGGCGCGCACGCGCATGGCGGAGCTGGTCGCCGCGCTGGAGGCGTCGGACGTGACCGACATCGTCAACGTCGGCATCGGCGGCTCGGATCTCGGGCCGCGGCTGGTGGTCGACGCGCTCAAGGATTTCGGCACCGGCCGGTTCCGCGTGCACTTTCTCACCAACGTCGACGGCAGTGACGCCCAGCATCTGCTCAAGGGGCTGGATCCGGCGCGCACCGCGGCGATTCTGGTGTCGAAGACCTTCAGCACCCAGGAAACCCTGCTCAACGGCGCCGTGGTCCGCGACTGGCTCGGCGGCAGCGAGCGCCTCTACGCGGTCAGTGCCAACGTGCCGCGCGCCGAAGCCTTCGGGGTCGCGCCCGAGCGCGTGCTGCCGATGTGGGACTGGGTGGGCGGTCGCTATTCGCTGTGGTCGGCGGTCGGTTTCTCGATCGCGCTGGCGGTCGGCATGGCGGGGTTCGAGGCCCTGCTCGCGGGCGCCGCGGACATGGACGCGCACGTGCTCGAGGCGCCGCTGGCGCAGAACCTGCCCGTGCTGCACGCGTTGACCGCGATCTGGAACCGCAACGCACTGGGTCTGTCCACGCACGCGGTGTTGCCCTACGACGAGCGTCTGGCGCTGCTGCCGGCCTATCTGCAGCAGCTGGTGATGGAGAGTCTCGGCAAGTCGGTCACCCCGGACGGCGACGACGTGGGCATCGAGACGGTCCCGGTGCTCTGGGGCGGCCCCGGCACCAATTCGCAGCACAGCTTCTTCCAGGCCCTGCACCAGGGCACGCAGGCCGTGCCGGCCGATTTCATCGGCGTGGTCTCGCCGGCGCATCCGTACGTGGAGAACCACGCTGCGCTGCTGTCGAACCTGCTGGCGCAGACCGAGGCGCTGGCGAACGGCTACGCGGCCGAAGATCCGCAGAAGTCCTACCCGGGCAATCGCCCGTCGACGCTGCTGCTGCTCGACCGGCTCGCCCCGCGCAGCCTCGGCGCGCTGATCGCGCTCTACGAGCACAGCGTCTATGCGCAGTCGGTGCTGTGGGGCATCAACGCCTTCGACCAGTGGGGCGTGGAGCTGGGCAAGCGCATCGCCGGCGAGCTGCTGCCGGCGGTCCGCGGCGACGGTGTGGCTGTGGACGACCCGGTCACCGGCGCGCTTCTGGACGAGATCCGCGCGCGCGCCGCGCGCGGGTGAGCGCGGGCCTCCGCATCCGCCATGCCGAGCCGGCGGATGCCGCCGGTCTGCATGCGCTGTTCTCCGAAGCGCCGGCCTACACCGGCACCCTGCAACCGCCGTATTCGTCACTGGACACGTGGACACGGCGCCTGTCGGGCATGCCGGGCCACGTGGTCCAGCTGGTCGCGGACGACGCCGGCACCGTGGTCGGCGCCGCCGGTTTCGAGGTCCTGCAGCATCCCCGCCGCCGGCATGTCGCCAACCTCGGTATGGCCGTGTCGGCCGCGCGGCACGGCGAGGGCATCGGGCGTTCCTTGCTCGCGGCCGCGATCGACACTGCGGAGCGCTGGCACGGCGTGCGCCGGATCGAACTCGAGGTGTATCTCGACAACACGGCCGCGATCGCGCTCTACACCGCGCACGGCTTCGAGCGCGAAGGCACCGCCCGCGCCTATGCGCTGCGCGATGGTGCGTACGTCGATGTCGCCCTGATGGCGCGACTCGCTGCCCAATCCTGAGGCGCGGGGGGCGTTCGCGCCGCCGTGCGCCGGCTCACGCCATGCCGTGCTGCGCCAGCGCCCATTCGATGTGCTCGTCGACCAGGGCATCGCCCGAATGCCGGCGGCTGTGCAGCGCCGCGATCGTACCGGGCGTCGTCGGCGCATTGCCGAGGGCGACCGCGATGTTGCGCAGCCAGCGCCGGTGGCCGCTGCGGCGGATCGGCGAGCCTTCGGTGCGCTGCAGGAAGTCGTCTTCGTTCCAGGCGAACAGCTCGGCCAGGCTGGCGGTGTCCAGATTGTTGCGCGCGCGGAAGTCCGGCTCGTCGGTGCGCCTGGCGAACTTGTTCCAGGGGCAGACCAGCTGACAGTCGTCACAACCGAAGATGCGGTTGCCGATCAGCGGCCGCAGCGCGGGATCGATCGCGCCGTCGTGCTCGATGGTCAGATAAGCGATGCAGCGACGTGCATCCAGCCGGTGCGGCGCGATGATCGCCTGCGTCGGACAGACCTCGATGCAGCGCGTGCACGTCCCGCAGTGCGCGGTGGCGGGGGCATCCACCGGCAGCGGAATGTCCACGTAGATCTCGCCGAGGAAGAACCAGGAGCCGCCGTCCTTGTCGATCAGGCAGGTGTGCTTGCCGATCCAGCCCAGGCCTGCGTTGCGGGCCAGCGCACGCTCGAGCACCGGCGCCGAGTCGACGAACACGCGGTGGCCGAACGTGCCGAATTCCGCGGCGATGCGGTCGGCGAATTTCTGCAGCCGGTTGCGCATCAGCTTGTGATAGTCGCGGCCCAGCGCATAGCGCGCGACGTAGGCGCGGGTGCCGTCGGCGAGCGTGGTCCAGGCACTGTCGTCGTCGTTGCGGCCGTAATCCAGACCGACCGAGATCACCCGCACCGTGCCCGGCAGCAGCGCGGCAGGGCGCGCGCGCAGGTCGCCGTGGCGCGCCATCCAGTCCATCGTGCCGTAGAGGCCGCGGGCCAGCCAGTCGCGCAGGTGGGCTTCGTCCTCGCCGAGTTCGATGCCGGTGATACCGCAGCGCTGGAAGCCCATCTCGGCGGCGATCGCACGCACGCGCTCGGCCATGCGCAGCGGCGAGGGCGCGCATGCGACGGCGTCGATGGCGGAGGCGGGCTGGCTCACGATGCGCCAAGTATAGAATCCGCGCGATGAGTGCTCCCTGTGCCACTACCGCTGCCGCCGCTCCCGGCACCCTGCTGTACGACGCCGAGGCGCTGCGCGCGATCGAGACGGCGGCCCTGGCCGACGTCGACGATCCGGGCGCGCTGATGGCGCGCGCCGGGCAGGCAGGGTGGCGCTCGGTGCTCGCGCACTGGCCGCAGGCGCGACGTCTGCTCGTGGTCTGCGGGCCGGGAAACAACGGCGGCGACGGCTTCGTGCTCGCGCGTCACGCGCTGGAATCAGGGCGCGAGGTGCAGGTCGTGCGCCTGGCCACGGACGCGCCGCGCACGCCGCCGGCGCAGGCGGCCTGCGCGGCGTTCCTCGCCGCGGGCGGTGAGGTATCGGACTTCGAAGCCGATCTGCCGCCGGCCGACCTGGTCGTCGATGCGCTCTACGGCATCGGGTTGTCGCGGGCGGCCGAGGGCGAGGCGGCCGAATTGATACGCGCAATCAATGCATCGGGCGCGCCGGTGTTCGCACTCGATGTGCCCAGCGGTTTCGATGCCAGCCGCGGCAGCGCGCCCGGGCCCGCCGTGCACGCCACCCGCACGCTCCAGTTCCTCGCCGCCCATGTCGGGCTGCAGACGGGCGACGGGGGCGATCACGCGGGCGAGCTGTCGCTGGACGCGCTGGGTGTCGGGCCCGCCGCATGCGCCGCGGCGACGCCGGCCGCGCGTCGCGTCTCGGTCGGCGATCTCGCGCACTGGCTGCAACCGCGCGCGCGCAACAGCCACAAGGGCGCGTCGGGCCGCGTGCTCTGCGTCGGCGGCGACCACGGCTTCGGCGGCGCCGTGCTCCTCACGGCCGAAGCCGCGCTGCGCACCGGCGCGGGCCTCGTCAACGTCGCCACCCGCGAGGCGCACATCGCGCCGCTGCTGGCCCGCTGTCCCGAAGTCATGGCGAGCGCGGTGGGGACCGACGCCGCACTGGCCGGCCTGCTCGAGGCCGCGGACGTGGTCGCCCTCGGTCCGGGACTGGGGCGCGGCGCCTGGGCGCACGGACTGTATGCCGACGTGCTCGACGCGGCACCTGCGCTGGTGCTCGATGCCGACGCGCTGAACCTGCTCGCCGGCGCACCGCGTGCGTTGCCGGTCGGCACGATACTCACGCCGCATCCGGGCGAAGCCGCGCGTCTGCTGGCCTGCACGACGTCCGACGTGCAGCGCGACCGTCCGGCCGCGGTACGCGCCCTGGCGGCGCGCTGGTCGGCCGTCGTCGTGCTCAAGGGCGCCGGCACCCTGGTTGCCGCGCCCGGTGTCACGCCGTGGCTGATCGCCGCCGGCAATCCCGGCATGGCGACCGGCGGCATGGGTGATCTGCTGACCGGCGTGATCGCCGCGCTGCGCGCCCAAGGGCTCGCGCCCGAAGACGCGGCCGTCTGTGGCGCGCTGCTGCACGGGGCCGCGGGGGATGCCGCTGCACGCGAACGTGGCGAGCGCGGCCTGCGCCCGACCGATCTGTTCACGGCGCTTCATGCGCTCGCCAATCCGGAGCCACGCCGATGAGCGAGGAACACGACGCCTGGAGTCTCCCTGACGAGGCCGCCACGGTGACGTTCGCGCAGGCGCTGGCCGCCACCGCGCCGATACCGTCGGTCGTCCATCTGGTCGGTGACCTGGGCGCAGGCAAGTCGACGCTGGCACGCGGCTGGTTGCGTGCACTCGGCGTCACCGGCACGATCCGCAGCCCCACGTACACGCTGGTCGAACGCTATCCCGTCGCGGGCGGCGAGGCACTGCACCTCGATCTCTATCGCATCGGCGACGCGGGTGAACTCGAATTCCTGGGACTCGACGACGTCGCGGCGACGTTGTGGCTGATCGAATGGCCGGAGCGTGGGGCGCAGGCGCTGCCTGCGCCGGACCTGCGGATCATGCTGGAGCACGCGGGGGCAGGGCGGCGGGTTGTCCTCGAACCGGTCGGCCCGGGCGGACGCGACTGGTCGACACGTCTGAGGGCGCGACCGGAGCTTGGGCCCCTTTCCTGAACCGAAACCACAGGAAGGCTGTGCAGGCTCCGGATTTGAAAGGAAAAACGTATTGCATTGTCCTGGCGGCGATGATTGACTAGGCCGCATGCGCATCCGGGGGATCAATCCGTCTCAGGCCTTGCTGGCGATCGCGCTGCTCGTTGCGCTGTGCTGGAACTTGGCCTATGGCGCGGAGTTGCGCGGCGTCGACGTGCGCAGCGGGCCGACAGGCACGTCGGCCGAGCTCAGGCTCGACGCCCGCGCCGAGTACAAGGTGATTCCGCTGGGCAATCCCGACCGGCTGGTCGTCGATCTGCCCGGAACACGCCTGCGCAGCGGACTCACGCTGCCGCCGGGACAGGGCATCGTCAAGGCGGTGCGCAGCGGTCAGCCGGTTGCCGGCACGACGCGGATCGTCTTCGACCTGTCCAATGCCACGGTGGCGACGCCGCCGCGGATCGAGGACGGGCCCGATGGCGTGCGTCTGGTTCTGCAGTGGCCCGGGGACGGCGAGGGTGATCCGATCGCCCGGATCGCGGCGCAGGCCGCGCCGGCGGTCGCGGCGCCCGCGGCAGGCAGCACGCCGACGCCCGCGGCCCCGGTCGATCCCGCGCCGGCATCCAACGACGCCACGACCCGGCTGATCGAGTCCATGCGTCAGCAGACCGCGACGGCCGCTGCGCCGTCGGTCACCACCGAACCCGCTTCGGCATCCGCCAATCCGCCCGCGCCGGGCGCTCCGCCGGTGCAGACGCCGGCGGTTGCAGCCGCGCCGGTGGCCACGCGTCCCGAGCCGGCAGCCACGCCGGCGCCGTCCACGCGCGCGCCCGCGCCGCCGGTCATGACCTCGGCGATGCGTCCGCTGGTCATCGCGATCGATCCCGGTCACGGCGGGCAGGACCCCGGCGCGATCGGGCCGGCGGGCACCTACGAAAAGCACATCGTGCTCGCGATCTCGCGCGAGCTGGCGCGCCAGATCAACGCGACGCCCGGCATGCGCGCGCATCTGATCCGGGACAACGACGCCTACGTCGAACTGCCGCAACGTGCGCGCCGGGCGCGCCAGGCGCGGGCGGACATGTTCGTCTCGATCCACGCCGACGCCGCGCTCAACCGCGCGGCCTACGGATCGTCGGTGTACACCCTCTCCACGCGCGGCGCCTCGTCGCAACAGGCCCGCTGGCTGGCGGACCGCGAGAACAATGCCGACCTCGTCGGCGGTGTGCGCCTCGAACGCGACACCCTGTCCTCGGTGCTGCTGGATCTCGCCCAGAGCGGCCACATGAAAGCCTCGCAGGACGCCGCCGAGCACGTGCTGACCGGTCTGCGCGCGCTGGGCAAGACCCACAAGCCGAACGTGGAGTACGCGAACTTCGCCGTGCTGCGCAACGCCGACATGCCGGCGATGCTGGTCGAGACCGGCTTCATCTCCAACCCCGAAGAAGAGCAGCGCCTGCGCGACCCCGCCCATCAGCGCCGCATCGCCACCGCGGTGCTCGACGGCATCAATGCCTTCTTCACCAACCAGCCGCCGCCGGGCACCTTGTACGCCGCACGCGCCGCGGCCGCGGCGCAGCAGGCGGGCGGCAGTCCCTGAGCGCGCGTCGGCGCGTCCCGCGTCGAGGTATCGAACCCGCGCGTCGCATGGCCGGTATCATCGTGGGCCGTTCTGCCGATGCGCCCACCGCGCCACGCCGCCTGTGCCGATCCGCCAACTGCCCGACACCCTGATCAATCAGATCGCCGCGGGCGAGGTCGTCGAACGGCCTGCATCCGTGGTCAAGGAGCTGGTCGAGAACGCGCTCGACGCCGGCGCCCGGCGCGTCGATATCGATCTCGAGGAAGGCGGCGTGCGCCTGATCCGCATCCGTGACGACGGAGGCGGGATTCCGCCCGACGAACTGCCGCTGGCGGTGTCGCGGCACGCGACGAGCAAGATCGGTTCGCTCGACGATCTGGAAGCGGTGGCCACGCTCGGCTTCCGCGGCGAGGCGCTGCCGTCGATCGCGTCGGTGAGCCGTTTCACCCTGGTGTCGCGGCGCGACGAGGCCGAGCACGGCGCGATGCTCCAGGTCGATGGCGGCGCGGTCGGCGACGTCACGCCGCGATCGCATCCGCGCGGCACCACGGTCGAGGTACGCGACCTGTTCTACAACGTGCCTGCGCGCCGCAAGTTCCTGCGCGCCGAGCGCACCGAACTCGGACATATCGAGGAATGGCTGCGCGCGCTGGCGCTGGTGCGGCCCGACGTCGAGTTGCGGGTGAGCCACAACGGCAAGCCGTCGCGTCGCTACAAGGGCGAAGACACGCTGTTCTCCGACGCGCGGCTGTCGGAGACGCTCGGTCGCGATTTCGCCGAGGCCGCGTTGCGCGTCGAGCATGCCGCGGCCGGGCTGCAGCTGCACGGCTGGATCGCGGCGCCGTCGTATTCGCGCGCGAGCGCCGATCAGCAGTATCTCTACGTCAACGGCCGCTCGATCCGCGATCGCAGCGTGGCCCATGCGGTGCGCCAGGCGTATGCGGACGTGATGTATCACGGGCGCCAGCCGGCCTACGTGCTGTTTCTCGAGCTCGATCCCACACGCGTCGACGTCAACGTGCATCCGGCCAAGCACGAAGTGCGCTTCCGCGATGCGCGGCTGATCCACGATTTCGTCTACCGCACCCTGCACGAGGCCCTCGCCGACACGCGCGCGGGGCAGGCCGCGCCTGCCGTCGACGCCCACGCCGCCGCGCCACTCGCGACCGGACCGGGCGGCACCGCGGCCGATGCGCCGACTGCGGCCTGGTCGCGGGCAATGCCGCAGTCGCATCTGTCGTTGCGCGTCGACGAGGCGCGTGCGGCGTACGCGAGTCTCTATGGAACCGGCGACGGCAGCACCCCGGCGGTCGAGGCGGCGCCGGTGATGTCCCGATCGACGGTGGAGCCGGGTCCGGCCGCGGCCGGGCAGGATCACACGGCGTTCGTGCCTCCGCTCGGGTATGCGGTGGCCCAGCTGCACGGCATCTACATCCTGAGCCAGGCGGCTGACGGGATGATCGTGGTCGACATGCACGCCGCGCACGAGCGCATCGGCTACGAGGCGCTGAAGCGCGCTCACGATGGGGACGGGGTGCGCCTGCAGCCGCTGCTGGTGCCGCAGACGGTGGCCGTCTCCGAGCGCGAGGCGGATGTCGCCGAGCAGGAAGCCGCCACGCTGGCCGAACTCGGCTTCGAGGTCTCGCGAAGCGGGCCGCAGTCGCTGATCCTGCGCAGCGTGCCGGCGCTGCTCGCCCAGGGCGACACTGAGGCGTTGCTGCGCGACGTGCTGGCCGATCTGCGCGAACACGGCGAAAGCCGCCGGGTGCGCGCCGCGCGCGACGAGCTGCTGTCGACGATGGCCTGCCACGGCGCGGTGCGTGCGAACCGTCGCCTCACGCTGCCCGAAATGAACGCGTTGCTGCGGCAGATGGAAGCCACCGAACGCTCCGGCCAGTGCAATCACGGACGACCGACCTGGGCGCATTTTCCGCTCGCCGAAATCGATCGCTGGTTCCTGAGAGGACGCTGACATGCCGGTCTCGATACGCGGGATTGTCTGCAGCATGGTCGTCGCGCTGCTGCTCGCCGGTTGCGACGCGACGCCCGGCCCGGGCGACGACACGACCGCGCGCGCCGAGCAGACGCGGCTGGATGCCGAATTCGCGTCACGGACCCAGGTCGCGCGGATGGCGCGCGAGGAAGCGCTAACCGCGCCCGACGGCTGGACCGGCCTGACCGGGTTGCACCGGATCGAACTGCGCTCGCATTTCATCGGCAGCGCGCCCGGCAGCGGCATCCGCCTGAGCCACGGCCCGGCGCGCCTCGGACTGCTGCAGAGCGGCGACGGCGCCTATGCGTTCATGCCCGAGCGCGGCGAGGCCGCGACGCTGGACGGCGCGCCGGTCAGCGGCCGCGTCACGCTGCGCAGCGATCGCGACGGCGCACCCGACTGGCTGGCGTTCGACGAGGGCCGCGGCGCGCTGTCGATCATCGAGCGTGGCGGCATCGCCTTCGTACGCGTGCGCCATGCCGACGCCGAGGCGCGGCGGCGTTTCGCGGGTCTCGAGTACTGGCCGATCGACCGCGCCTGGCGGATCGAGGCGCGGTTCACCCCGGCCGCGCCCGGCACACGGATCGAAATTGCCAACATCCTCGGTCTGATCGAGCCGACCGTCTCGCCGGGGACGGTGCGCTTCGAGCGCGATGGGGCGACGTACACCCTGCAGGCGCTCGAAGGCGCCGACGGCGGCCTGTTCCTGATCCTCGCCGATCGCACCAGCGGACGCGGCAGCTACAGCGCCGGGCGCTATCTCGACACCGCGGCGCCGGACGCGAATGGCCGCGTCGTGCTCGATTTCAACCGTGCCTACAATCCGCCCTGCGCCTTCACCGCCTTCGCCACCTGTCCGTTGCCGCCGGACGGAAACCGTCTCGATCTCGCGATCGAAGCCGGCGAGAAGGCCTATCGTCCGGCGCCCTGAGCGTCGTCACCGGAGTGTCCATGTCGCGTCGCCGTTTTTCACGCCTGCTTCCCGGGCTCGCCGTCGTCCTGTCGCTGCTGGTCGGCGGCGCGGTGCAGGCCGAGCGCCCGGTCATCCCGCAGATCACCGACGTCCCGGTGGCCGCCCCGATGGCCGGACAGCCCGGCGACGTGCCGCGCATCGACGAGGTGCCGCGGTCGCCGCCGGTGCCGCTGCTGTGGCGCGTGGTGGGCGAGGCCGGTGATCTCTATCTGCTCGGCTCGTTCCACTTCCTCACGGCGGACGACTATCCGCTGGCCGACGAGGTCGAACAGGCGTTCGCGGCGGCCGACGAGGTGGTGTTCGAACTCGCGCCCGAAGAGCTGAGTTCGCCGACGCTCGCGATGCAGATGATGCAGGCCGGCCTGCGCACCGACGGCAGCCGCCTTGATGACGACCTCCCGGCCGATGCGGCCGCGCGGCTCGCGACATGGGGCCAAGTGAACCAGGCCACGCTTCAGGCCACCGGCCTCGGAACCCAGGCCTTCCAACTGTTCGAACCCTGGTTCGCCTCGCTGCTGGTCACGACGACCGAACTCGGCCGTTACGGACTGCAGGCGCAGCACGGGCTGGACGTGCATCTCGCACGCCGCGCGCGCGAGGCCGGCCTGGCGACCGCCGGGCTGGAAACGGCCGCGCAGCAGATCGAATTCCTCGACGGCATGGCGCGTGCCGACCAGGTGCAGATGCTGCTCGAAGCGCTCGACCAGGCGGATGCCGGCCCGGCGGCCATCGAGGCGCTGCATTCGACCTGGCGCGCGGGCGACGCCGACGCCCTGTGGACCGGCATGGCCGGCGACATGCGCGCGCGCTCGCCGGCGCTCTACGCCCGCATCAACACCAGCCGCAACGACGCCTGGCTGCCGAAACTCGAGCAGATGCTGCAGCAGCCGGGCACGATTCTCGTCGTCGTCGGTGCCCTGCATCTGCTCGGCGAGGACGGCGTGGTGGAGAAGCTCGCGGCCAAGGGCTACGCGGTCGAGCGGGTCTGCTCGGCCTGCGCGGCGGGGACTGCCGTGCCCGGCGCGGTGCGCGCGCGCTGACCTGCCGCGCCCTCAGGGCGCGATCATCTCGATGCAGTCCACCGGGCACGCGGGCACGCACAGTTCGCAGCCGGTGCACAGTGCGTCGATCACCGTGTGCATCAGTTTGGAGCCGCCGACGATCGCGTCGACCGGGCAGGCCTGGATGCACTTGGTGCAGCCGATGCAGTCGGCTTCGACGACGAGTGCGACGTGCCCGACCTCGTGGAAGCGGCCGCGCGTCCGGTCGTAGGGGCGCGGCGGCACACCGAGCACCTGGGCCAGCACGCGCGCGCCCGCGTCGCCGCCGGGTGGGCAGCGATCGACCTCGGCCGTGCCGGCGGCCATCGCCTCGGCATAGGGGCGGCAGCCGTCGAAACCGCACTGGCCGCACTGGGTCTGCGGCAACAGGCGATCGAGACGTTCGACCAGGGGCGGGTCGTTGGACATCGGTGCAGCGGCGTCGAGACGCGGACGGCGGCGCGCGGATGCGAGGCCGGACGACCGCCGGCCGTCAGCGGACCGGCATGCCCGGCTGCGCGGCGGCGTCGGCGTCCAGAAGCGCGAGCGTGCCGCCGTCGAACCCGGCGGACAGGATCATGCCCTCGCTGAGACCGAAGCGCATCTTGCGCGGGGCGAGGTTGGCGATGAACACCACGTTGCGACCGACCAGCGCGTCCGGTTCGCCGTAGCTGGCGCGGATACCCGAGAAGATCTGGCGAGTGCCGAGTTCGCCGGCATCGAGCTCGAAACGCAGCAGCTTGTCCGAGCCCTCGACGAATTCGCAGGCGACGACCTTGCCGATGCGCAGGTCGAGCCTGGCGAAATCGTCGATCGAAATGTGGGCGGACGCGCCTGCACCCGGCGCGTTCGCCGGCGTCGCGGCCGGTGCGTCGGCGGGCGTTTTTGCAGCGGCCGGAGCGGCGGCGAGGGTGTCCTTGGAGGCGTCGGTCATGGCGTCGATCTGCTTGGGGTCGATTCGGGTGAACAGGGGGGCATAGGGCTGGATGACGTGGTCGAGCAAGGGCGCGTCGAGTGCGCTCCACTGCGCGGCATCGGCACCGAAGAAGCGCTCCACGTCGGCGGCGATGCGCGGCAGTACCGGGCGCAGCGCCGTCGCCAGCACGCGGAACAGGTTCAGCCCCTGCGTGCACACCGCCTGCAGCTCGGCATCCGCGCCGTCCTGCTTGGCGATGACCCAGGGCTTGCGTTCGTCGATGTAGCGGTTGGCCTCGTCGGCCAGCGCCATCACCTGGCGCAGCACGCTGGCGGGTTCGTTGCGCGCATAGGCTTCGCGGATGGGCGCCAGTGCCTCGAGGAAGCGCACGTACACGGCCGGTTCGGGCAGCGCCGGGGCCAGACGGCCGTCGAAGCGCTTGCCGATGAAGCCGGCGCAGCGGCTGGCGAGGTTGACGAACTTGCCGACGAGATCGGCGTTGACCCGGGCGATGAAATCACCGAGGTTGAGGTCCAGATCGTCCACGCCGCCCGAGGACTTGGCGGCGTAGTAGTAACGCAGCGCTTCGGGATCGAGCCCTTGGTCGAGATAGGTGCGCGCCATGACGAACGTCCCGCGCGACTTCGACATCTTGGCGCCGTCGACGGTCAGATAGCCGTTGACGTGCAGCCGCGTGGGCACACGCAGGCCGGCGCCGTGCAGCATCGCCGGCCAGAACAGACCGTGGAAGTTGACGATGTCCTTGCCGATGAAGTGATGCAGTTCAGTTCCGGCATCGGCGTCGAGCCAGGCGTCGAAATCGAGCCCGTCGCGCGCGCACAGCGCCTTGAAGCTGCTGAGGTATCCGATCGGCGCATCCAGCCAGACGTAGAAGAACTTGCCGGGATGGCCCGGGATCTCGAAGCCGAAATAGGGCGCATCGCGCGAGATGTCCCAGGCGCGCAGGCCGCCGTCGCCGTCGAGCCACTCGGCCAGCTTGGCCTTGACCCCCGGCAGCGCGACGTCGCCGGCCAGCCATTCGCGCAGAAAGCCCTCGAAATGGCCGAGCTCGAAGAAGAAATGCTCGGATTCGCGCAGCTCCGGGGTCGCGCCGCTGACGACCGACACCGGGTCGATGAGGTCGCTCGGCGAATACGTCGCGCCGCAGTGCTCGCAGTTGTCGCCGTACTGCTCCGGCGTGCCGCATTTCGGGCACGTGCCCTTGACGTAGCGGTCGGGCAGGAACATGCCGCGCACCGGATCGTAGAGCTGGGCCACGTCGCGGCGCGCGATGTGGCCGCCGGCGTCGAGACGCGCGTAGATCGTTTCGACCAGTGCGCGGTTACCGGCCGAGTGGGTCGAGTCGTAATGATCGAACGCCACGCCGAACTCGGCGAAGTCTCGCTCGTGCCCGGCCTGGATGCCGGAAATGAAGTCTTCCGGCGTGCGCCCGGCCTTCTCGGCCGCCAGCATGATCGGCGTGCCGTGGGTGTCGTCGGCACAGACGAAGTGCGCGGTGTCGCCGTCCATGCGCCGCGCCCGCACCCAGATGTCGGCCTGGATGTAGCCGACCAGATGGCCGAGATGCAGCGGGCCGTTGGCGTAGGGCAGGGCGGTGGTGACGAGCAGCTGGCGGGGCATGGGTATGGCAGTGGCGAGCGGTCGGGAATTATCGCACGCGGCGGCGCCGCGCCCGGGCGGCGCCGTGAGGCCGAGCCGCGCGCGGTGCGCCTCAACCGACATGAAAAAGGCCCGGCGATCGCCGGGCCTTTGGAGTCAGCAGGGCGGCGAGACCCGACGCCTCACTCGCGCTGCCACACCTGCTCGCGGCAGATGAACGCCACGCAGCCCGAGACGCCGAGCCGGCTGGCATCGAGCATCTTCGCCTTCGAGCGGTAGGTCTTGCCGTTGGCCGGGTCGAGGATCGTGCCGCCCGACCACTCGCTGCCGTCGGGGCGCAGATCCCAGAGGATCGTCATGCCCGTGATCGGCCGGTTGCGACGTTCGCCGCTGCACTTGTCACAGGTCGGGTTGGGGCCGCGGTCGGACTGCAGCACCTGGGCCACGCGGCCGCTGAGCGTGCCGTTGGCGGCCTGGGTGATCTCGACGATCGACTTCACCTGGCCGGTGTTGTCGTCGATCGTCTTCCAGCGGCCGACCGGCGACTGCGCCGAGGCCGACAGCGAGGCCAGCATCAGCGGCAGTGCGACGAGCGCCAGCCATCCCATCTTGTTCTTCAACATCGGTCTCCTCCCTCAAGGACTGCGACGACTCGGCAGGCTTGCCCGCGCAGGTGGCGGAGTTATAGCCGATCGGATGCGGGCGCGTCGAAGGCGTGCACCGTCGTTCAGCGGCCGGCGCGAAACGGCCGCCCCCACTAGAATGGTGGCCTGCTTCCGACCCGTTGAATCGCCATGTCCCTCCGCGCCGTCGCGCGCGCGCCGCAAGGCGCGCTGTCTCCTCATCCCCGCATCCGCAACATCCTCGCCGTCGGCTCGGGCAAGGGCGGCGTGGGCAAGTCGACGACCGCGGTCAATCTGGCGCTCGCGCTCGCGGCCGACGGTGCGCGGGTGGGCATTCTGGATGCCGACGTCTACGGGCCGAGCGTGCCCACGATGCTCGGGTTGTCGGGCAAACCGGACAGCCCGGACGGAAAGTCCATCCTGCCGATGCGTGCGCACGGCATCGAGGCGATGTCGATCGGCTTTCTGGTCGAGGCGGACACGCCGATGATCTGGCGCGGGCCCATGGCGACGTCGGCGCTCACCCAACTGCTCAACGACACGCTGTGGGGCGGTGACGAGGGCCTCGACTATCTGCTTGTCGACCTGCCGCCCGGCACCGGCGACATCCAGCTGACGCTCGCGCAGAAGATTCCGGTGGCCGGCGCGGTGGTCGTGACCACGCCGCAGGACGTGGCGACGCTGGACGCGCGCAAGGCGCTGAAGATGTTCGAGAAGGTCGAGGTCGCGGTGCTCGGACTCGTGGAGAACATGGCCCAGCACGTCTGTTCGAAGTGCGGTCACGTGGAGCATCTGTTCGGCAGCGGCGGCGGCGAGCGCATGGCGGCACAGTACGGTGTGCCGTTGCTGGGATCGCTGCCGCTCGAGATCGGCATCCGCGAGCAGGGGGATGCGGGTGTGCCGATCGTGGCCTCGGCGCCGGAATCGGCGGCCGCGCAGGCGTACCGCGATACCGCGCGACGTCTGGTCGTCGAGCTGGAGCGGCGGCCGCGGGTTTCGATCCCGATTTCGGCGTCACTGGTCTGAGGGCGGCGGCGCCGGCCGCGCGTGCAGCCGGCACGTGATCGGAGGCTGCGGGCCCGGACGGACGTCGACCAGCGGCTTGCGCCTCGTACGGCACCTGGGGCCGGTGGAAGCGTCGGCGCCCTGAAGGGGGCCGGGCGTTGCCGGTGCGATACCCGCCGAGAGCGCGCGGGTCTCGCGCTCGCAATACCGCCCGGCCGCGCATGGCGGATGCGGCTCCGATCGGCTGCGGCCCGGGGGTGACGCGGGACGGGCGGCAAGGCGACAATAGGCGTTCCCGTTCGCGCCGCAGGCCCCCGACCCGATGACCATCAAGAGCGACCGCTGGATCCGCCGCATGTCCGAACAGCCCGGCGGCATGATCGAGCCGTTCGAGGCGGGGCAGGTCAAGCAGGCGGACGGACAGCGGATCGTCAGCTACGGCACGTCGAGCTACGGCTACGACGTGCGTTGCTCGCGCGAGTTCAAGGTGTTCACCAACATCAACTCGACGATCGTCGATCCCAAGCACTTCGATCCGAAGAGCTTCGTCGACGTGGTGGGCGACGAGTGCATCATCCCGCCGAATTCCTTCGCGCTCGCGCGCACGGTCGAGTACTTCCGCATTCCGCGCGACGTGCTGGTGGTGTGCCTGGGCAAGAGCACCTACGCCCGCTGCGGCATCATCGTCAACGTCACGCCGCTGGAGCCGGAGTGGGAAGGCCACGTGACGCTCGAATTCAGCAACACCACGCCGCTGCCCGCGCGTATCTACGCGAACGAGGGCGTGGCGCAGATGCTGTTCTTCCAGTCCGACGAGGTCTGCGAGACCTCGTACCGCGACCGGGGCGGCAAGTACCAGGGCCAGACCGGCGTCACCCTGCCGCGCACCTGAGGTCGACTCGGGGGGGCTGACGCTGCCGCGACATCGAAGATCGCGTCTCGTGTCGAGCGTTGACGCTGCAGCGGGCCGGGCTTCCGGCGTCTGCGAACACATCTTATGGATCGCCAAGGCTCCGCGGTCTGCCAGGACTCCCGTTGCGCATTGCGCTGCGTGCGACCGCGCGGAGCCGCATCCGTCGCCGGCGCCGGGCGCGGCGACTGTGCGGTGAAGCGTGGACCTGCGCCCGGTAGCCGCTTCGCGCTGCTCGAGACGTCGCGCCATTCGCCTCACTGTCCGCGCCGGTGCGGCGCTCGGCGCCCTCGTCTGCGCGCGGAGGAAGGGCGCGTGCCAGCGGGCTTGGCCGCGCACACGCGGCGGCCGGAATCGGCGCCTCGCGTTGCAAGCGGCGCTGGCGAGCCGCGTGCGCGTGACCGCAGCCACGAGCTGCTCCGGCTGTGCAGCGCCCGCGAACGGCATGAACGCGCCCGGGCGGCGACACCTTTGCGACGGCGCGGCGCGACCAACTGGGCCGTGGGCCGTGGGCCGTGGGCCGCAGGGCGCCTATGCCGGTAGATGCCGGGTCAGCACGCTGATCCGCTCGACCAGCTGCTCGGGCGAGTACGGCCGCGCCGCAACCCGGCCCCAGACCGGCGCAGGCCAGGCGGGATCGTCCTGGTTGCGCCCGATCACGTGCACATGCAGTTGCGGCACGAGGTTGCCCAGCGCCGCGACATTGAGCTTGAACGGCTGGAACGCGGCGCGGAGCGCGCGTGCGGCGAGGTCGATCTCGTCGGTGAGCGTCCGCCGCTGTGCCGCGTCCAGGTCGATGAGTTCGCGCGCATCGGCGACACGCGGCACCAGGACCAGCCACGGATAGTTGGCATCGTCCATCAGGCGCAGTTCGCACAGGTCCAGGCTGGCGAGGGGATGGGTGTCGTCGGCGAGGCGCGGGTCCAGGGTGTATCCGGCAGGCAGGGACATGGCGATCCGTCCTTCAGCGCAGGGCTGTGGCGAGGAATTTCATCGTCCGGCGGCGTGCATCCGCAGCGCTGTCGGGCGCGTAGTGGGCGGGGTCGACGTCGCGGTTGAAGCCGTGGCCGGCGGGGTAGACGTGCACCTCGGCCGCGGGTTGCCGCTGGCGATGCGCCTCGATGTCCGCGGGCGGAATGCTGGCGTCCTCCGCGCCGAAGTGGAACAGCATCGGCGCCTGCAGCACTTCGTCCAGGACGGGAACGGTGCGCGCGCCGTAATAGCTCACCGCCGGCAGCCCCAGGCGAGTGTTGGCGAGGAAGGCCAGCGTACCGCCCCAGCAGAAGCCGACCGCCGCGATCTGCCGGTGGCCGTCCTGGCGCAGCAGGTCGCGCGTTGCGCGCAGGATGCCGACCGCGGCGTCGAGCCCCAGCTCGCCGGCCAGGCGGCGGCCTTCGGCGAAGCCGTCGTCGTCGTAGCCGAGCTCGACGTTGCGGGACACGGGGTCGAACAGCGCCGGCGCGATCGCCACGTAGCCCGCCGCGGCGTAGCCGTCGGCGATGCTGCGGATGTGGGCGTTGACCCCGAAGATCTCCTGGATCACGACGATCGCGCCCTTGGCGGCGGCCTTGTGCGGCGGATCGGCGCGCCAGGCGGCGACCGGCCCGGAGGGTGTGGCGACGACGATGTCCCGACCCATGCCAACCTCCGACGTGTTCATCAGACCGGCCCGAGTCTAACCGAGGCTCCGGGCCACCGCGGGCACGCGAAGCCGGGCGGTATACTGCGCGGTCCGTCCGCCTCGCCGCGCCGGCGCTCCGCCGCCCGTTCGCGCGCCGGCGACCCGTCTCCTGTCCAGCCACGGTCCCCATGTCCGCAGCCAATCCCAAGGTCGGTTTCGTCAGTCTCGGCTGCCCGAAAGCCCTCGTCGATTCCGAACGCATCCTCACCCAGTTGCGGGTGGAGGGCTACGACATCGTGCCCAGCTACGACGATGCCGATGTCGTCGTCGTCAACACCTGCGGCTTCATCGACTCGGCGGTGACCGAATCGCTGGATGCGATCGGCGAGGCCATCGCCGAGAACGGCAAGGTCATCGTGACCGGGTGCCTGGGCAAGCGCGAAGAGGTGATCCGCGAGGCGCACCCGGGTGTGCTGTCGATCAGCGGGCCGCAGGATTACGGCTCGGTGATGCGCGCGGTCCACACGGCTGCGCCACAGGTCCACAACCCCTTCGTCGATCTGGTGCCGCGGCGCGCGGCGGCCGACGACATCGGTATCAAGCTCACGCCCAAGCATTACGCGTATCTCAAGATTTCCGAAGGCTGCAACCACCGCTGCAGCTTCTGCATCATCCCGTCGATGCGCGGCGACCTGGTCTCGCGTCCGGTCGACGACGTGCTGCGCGAGGCCGAGAAGCTGGTGCGCGGCGGCGTGCGCGAGCTGCTGGTGATCTCGCAGGACACGTCCGCCTACGGCGTCGACGTGCGTTACGCCGAACGCACCTGGCGCGAGCGTCAATACGCGACGCGCATGAAGGCGCTGTGCGAAGGCCTGTCCGAACTCGGCGTGTGGACGCGCCTGCATTACGTGTACCCGTATCCGCACGTCGACGACATCATTCCGCTGATGACCGAGCGCCATGCCGACGGCATGCCCAAGCTGCTGCCGTATCTCGACGTGCCGCTGCAGCACGCCAGTCCGCGCATTCTCAAGCTGATGAAGCGGCCCGGCGCGATCGACAAGACCCGGGAGCGCATCGCGCGCTGGCGCGAGATCTGCCCGGAGCTGACGATCCGCAGCACCTTCATCGTCGGCTTCCCCGGTGAGACCGAGGACGATTTCCAGCAGCTGCTGGATTTCCTCGACGAGGCGCAACTGGACCGTGTCGGCGCGTTCGCGTATTCGCCGGTCGAGGGCGCCACCGCGAACGCGCTGCCGGATGCGGTGCCCGAAGAGGTGAAGCAGACGCGTCTCGCGCGCTTCATGGAGAAGCAGGCCGAGATTTCCACCGCGCGGCTCGAAGCCAAGGTCGGCAGCGTGCAGACCTGCCTGGTGGACGTGGTCGACGGCGAACTGGCGATCGCGCGCACGATGGGCGACGCGCCCGAGATCGACGGCGTCGTGCAGATCCAGGACGGCCGCGACGCCGGCCTGCAGCCGGGCGATTTCGTCGATGTCGCGATCATGGGCAGCGACGAGCACGACCTCTACGGCGAGGTCGACGAGGTGCTGGGATGAGCCGCGGCGCGGTCCTGGCCCTGTCGGCGCTGGTCCTCGCGCTGGGCGCCGGTGCCGCGCAGGCGGACGCTCTCAGCGGGACCTATCGTCCGGCAGGCGACACGGCCTCTCTACCGGCCGGCGCGCAGCTCACGGTGCGCGCCGAAGGCCGCGGCTGGCTGGCGATGTTCCAGGGCGAAGGACTGGCGCTGTTGCCGCTCGCCGGGTTCGAACAGGCCGGCCTGTTCCCGGGCGTGCCGGCGGCTGCAGGCCTGCGATGCGCGTCGTCGGCGGCGTTCCTGCTGTGCCGCGTGGCGCCGGGCACCGAACTGCCGGACAAGGGCTTCACGTCGCGGACCGGCTGGTTCATGGCGTTCTCCGACCGGCAGATCTTCGACATGGAGCGGGTCGACTGATGCTGCCGTGGCGCGCGCGACGGCGCGTTGAACGGCGTACGCGACGCCCGGCAAGGCCCGGCCTGCAAGCGCGTTCGTAGCGACCCGCAGCGGGCGTGCCGTCAGGGCGGCGGCTCACCGCTGGCGCGGAATTCCGCGTCGACCGTGTCGATGTAGGTCCAGACCGCCGATTCGATCGCGTCGAGCGCGCTGATCGCACCGGGCAGGCGTTCGCGGCCGCCGTCGCCGCCGTCGTCGCGCATGCGCCCGGACGCGTTGTAGGCGACCAGGGATTGCCACGCCGGCAGGCGCGCGTCGACGGTGTCCAGCAGCGCCCGCAGCGCCGCGTCCGACCGGGTGTCGCCGGGCAGCGCCAGGGCGGCGCTGGCCCGCGCTTCGAAGTCGGGACCGAAATGATGCGTGTCGCTGCGCGCCCGCCAGAACGCGCCCAGCCGGAACCGTTCGTCGTCCGCGGCGCGCGGGCTGCGCGGCGGCGGACCCCGTTCGATCGGAAACCCGCGCAGGCGTTGCGCGATGGCCGCATGGGCCTGCGCCTTCGGCGCCGACGCGTCGGCGGTGGGCAGCGCGCGTTCTGCGGAACGGGGCGCGGATCGGGCGGCGCCATCATCAGGCGCGCGGTCTCCAGCGCAGGCCGACACACCGGCCAGCGCCAGCGCCGCGAGTGCCACGCGCAGGCCGTGCGGCCAGTGCCGCGCCCCGAGCGTGCAGGCGGTCACCGGCCGTAGTCCACCGCCAGCACTGCGAACACGCGCCGTCCGCCGGGCAGTTCGACCGCGAACTCGTCGTCGACGCGCTTCTTCAGCAGCGCGCGAGCCAGCGGCGAATCGATGCTGATCCAGCCGAGCCGGGCATCGGTCTCGTCCGGGCCGACGATGCGGTAGCGGCTGCATTCGCCGCTGTCGACGTCTTCCAGTTCCACGTGCGCGCCGAAGAACACGGCGTCCGGATCGGTCGGTGCGGTGTCGACCACGCGCAGCGCTTCCAGCCGCTTGCTGAGGTAGCGCACGCGGCGGTCGATCTCGCCCAGCTGTTTCTTGCGGTAGGTGTATTCGGCGTTCTCCGAACGGTCGCCCTCGGCCGCCGCGGCCGACAGTGCACGCACGACTTCGGGGCGGCGCACGCGCCACAGATCGTCGAGTTCGGCCTTCAGCCGCGCATGCCCCTCGGGCGTGATCAGCGCGGTGCTTTTCTCTGCGGGCGGGCGCCAGCGGCTCATCGCACGCTCACTTCAGCCGGATCCCGCCGAGGATGTTGCGCATGATCCGGTTGGTGACCGTGCGCACCGCCTGCTTGCCGGCGGCCTGCACCGCACCCTGGCGCCGGTTGGTGCCGAACAGGAACTCGTTGACCATGCGGCCGATGCCGCCTTCGTTCGACGACGCCTGACTGCCCGCGTTTCGGCCCGTCGCCGGCGGAGCATCGACAGCGCTGGCTTCGGCGCGCTGGGCCAGGCGTTCGGCCGCCGATTCGCGGTTGATCGCGGTGTCGTACTTCGCGCCCACCGGACTGCCGGCGCGCACCGTCGCGCGCTCGGCATCGCTGATCGCGCCCATGCGGCACCGCGGCGGCGCGATCAGCACGCGCTCGACCGGCATCGGCACGCCCGTGTCCTGCAGCATCGAGACCAGCGCCTCGCTGGTGCCCAGCGTGGCGATGGTGGCGGCGACGTCGAGCGCCGGGTTGGCGACGAAGGTCTGCGCGGCCGTGCGCACGGCTTTTTGGTCGCGCGGCGTGTAGGCGCGCAGGGCGTGCTGCACGCGATTGCCGAGCTGGCCGAGCACGGCGTCGGGCACGTCGTCTGGGAACTGCGAGCAGAAGTACACGCCGACCCCCTTGGAGCGCACCAGCCGCACCACCTGCTCGATGCGCTGCTGCAGCGCCGCCGGCGCGTCGCCGAACAGCAGATGCGCCTCGTCGAACACGAACACCAGTTTCGGCCGGTCGAGATCACCGACCTCGGGCAGGGTCTCGTAGAACTGCGACAGCAACCACAGCAGAAAGGTCGCGTACAGCCGCGGTTTGAGCACCAGCCGGTCGGCGGCGAGGATGCCGATCACGCCGCGGCCGTCGGTGCGGGTGCGCATCAGATCGGCCAGCTCCAGCGCCGGCTCCCCGAAGAACTGCGTGCCGCCATCCTGGTCCAGGCGCAGCAGCGCACGCTGGATCGCCGCGATCGACGGCGCGCTGACCAGGCCGTATTCGGTGGAGACGGTCTTGCGCTCTTCGGCAACGAGGCCCAGCAGCGCACGCAGATCGTCGAGGTCGAGCAGCAGCAGGCCGCGGTCGTCGGCGAGCTTGAACACGATGTCGAGCACGCCGGACTGGGTCTCGTTGAGTTCGAGGATGCGCGCCAGCAGCGTCGGCCCCATCTCGCTGACGGTCGTGCGCACCGGATGGCCGGAGACGCCGAACAGGTCCCAGAACACGACGGGACTGGCCTCGGGCACATAGCCGTCGACGCCGAGTTGCGCGGCGCGCTTGAGAACGCGGTCCGAGCCGTCGCCCGCCACGGCCAGTCCGGCCACGTCCCCCTTCACATCGGCCATGAACACCGGCACGCCGATGCGCGAGAAGCCCTCGGCCAGCGTCATCAGCGTGACCGTCTTGCCGGTGCCGGTGGCGCCGGCCACCAGGCCGTGGCGGTTGGCGAGCCGCGGCAGCAGATGCACCGGGCCGGCGTCCGGTGTGGTGACGGCCTTGCCGACGAGGATCGGATCCATGCGCGTGGTCCAAAAAGCGATGCCGCGATTCTAGCGAGTGCGTCACGCCACGCGCCTTGCCCCGTTTCGACGGCGGGGGCTACCCTGCGTGCCCCGTTCGCAGGACCCCGTGCCGATGCCCATGCCCGTTTCCCTGATCGCCCGACTCGGTGCATCCGCGCTCGTGCTGGCCCTCGGCGGCCACGCCGCCGATGCGAATGCGCAATCGCGCCGGGACCGGGAGGCCAGCGAAGCGCTCGAACAGCGCATGGTCGAGGCCGAGGCGCGCTACCGCCAGGCGCTGGTGCAGATCGCCAACGACGATCCCGCGGGTCTCGATGCGAGCAACGCCGCGCTGGAGGACATGGAGGACGTGATCCTGGCCTGCGAGCGCCAGCGCGGCTGTGGCGTGTCGCAGCTGCTGACGAGCTACAAGCGCCTGCTCAAGGCCGATGCCGATGCCCAGGCCGGGCAGGGCGCCGACGGCAGCGATCCCGCGCGTCCGGAGGACGGCGCGCTGCCGACCGCCGACGTGCCGGCCGCGGCCAGCGCCGCCGCGCTGCTCACCGAGGACGAGCGCTTCAAGCGCATGGTCGAACTCAATCCGGCCGTGCAGGCCTCGATCCGCCGCTGGCTCACCGACATGCGCGTGTCGTTGATCACCAGCCACGAGAACTACCAGTACATGCGTCATCTGATGTCGCCGGCATTCAAGCGCAGCGGCCTGCCCGAGGCGCTGCTGTTCGGCATCCTGGCCAAGGAATCCAACGGCCGCGTGCATGCGCGCTCGCGCGCCGGCGCCGCCGGGCCGCTGCAGTTCATGCCCGCCACCGGGCGCCGCTTCGGTCTCGGCCCGGACGGCACCGGCTTCGATACGCGTTACGACCCGCGACTGGCCGCCGATGCGGCCGCGGTCTACCTCAACGAACGCTTCGCCCAGCACGGCAACGAGATCGAATACTGGCTGGCCGCCTACAACGGCGGCGAGGGGCGCGCGCTGCGGATCTACCGCGAGGCCAACGGCCGGCGGTTCTGGGATCCGGACATCTACAACCAGTTCCCGGCCGAAACCAAGGACTACGTGCCGATGGTGATCGCGGCGGCCTGGCTGTACCTGCACCCCGAGGAATACGGCCTGAGCTTTCCGCGGGTGGACGCCCGACCGGCGACGTTCACGCTGGAGCGCCCCGCCTCGGTCTACGAGCTGACGATCTGTCTCGGCAACGGCACCACCCGCGACGGTTACATGCGCGCGCTGCGCAACCTCAATCCCAGCTACGAACCGGAGACGCTGATTCCGGCCGGTACCACGCTCAACGGCACCGTGCGCATGGCCGGCCTCTACCGCCAGTGGTGCGCGCGCGGCGCGCGGGCCGATCTCGCCGCGCAGCTGGTCAACAGCGATCCGCGTGCGGCGATCGTGCGCACCGGCGCGATCGAGGTGCTGCCGGCGAGCGACGACGCGCCACCGGCGGCGATCGCGCCCGCACCGGCCGCCCCGCGTCCGCCGCAGGCCGCGTCGACGCCGGCGCGCAGCCACCGCGTCGCCCGCGGTGAGACCCTCGGTGCGATTTCCCAGCGCTACGGCTGCGACACGGCCACGCTGGCGCGCGCGAACAACCTGCGGGCGCCGGCGTACGCGCTGCGGCAGGGCCAGTCGCTGACGCTGGAAGGCTGCACGCGCTGACCGCCGCTCCGGCGCATGGCGGGCGGTGGGTGCCGCGCCTTGCTGCCGCGCTGCGCGGCGTCCCCGCGCGACGACTCTCGCGGCGGGCGCCGGGCGGTGACGCACCTGGCCGCGTCCCCTGACGACACCGCGCTGCGTGATCGTCGCGCGTCACGGGCACGCCGCTGCAGATCGCGCGGGATGCCCCGGCATGGGAAACGTCGCTGCCACAGGGCATGCGTGGCCTCCGTTACGGGCCGATGCGTCGATGGCGGCGGAGTGCCCCCGGATCCATCCGCTCCGCCCGGTGCGCGGGCGTGCGCCGCGCCTCAGACCGTCGTGCGCCGCGCCAGTGCCTGGCCGAGGCGCACCGGCGATTCGGCGTGCAGGGACGGATCGAGTTCGGCCACGCCCCTGGGCAACAGGACGACGACGGTCGAGCCGTAGTTGAAGCGGGCCATCTCCTCGAAGCGCTGCAGCGTGATGTTCCGGCCGCGGTAGTCCTTGCGCTGGAGGCGATCGCCGTAGGCCGGAATCTCTTCGCCGCTCCACACCGTTTCCACGCCGGACACCAGCAAGGCGCCGACCATCACCTGGACCATCGGCCCGAAATCGGTGTCGAAATGGCACACCAGGCGCTCGTTGCGTGCGAACAGCCGCGGCACCCTGGCGACCGCGGCGGTGCCGACGCTGAACAACCGCCCCGGCACGTGCACGGTTTCGCGCAGCGTGCCCGTCCACGGCATGTGCACGCGGTGGTAGTCGCGCGGAGACAGATAGACCGTGGCGTAGACACCGTCGAGAAACGGCGCCGCGTCGGCCGCGTCACCGAGCAGCTCGGCCACGGTGAACGACTGGCCCTTGGCCTGGAAGATGCGTCCGGCCTCGATCGGGCCGCACTGGCTGATGTGGCCGTCGGCCGGCATCAGCAGCACGCGCGGATCGGGATCGGGCACGCGCGCGCCTTCACGCAGCGCACGGGTGAAGAAGGCGTTGAAGCTGGCGTAGGAAGCCGGGTCCGCGTCCGCCGCTTCCGACAGGTCCACACCGAACTTGCGCACCACCGTGTCGATCAGCCAGCGCCGCGTGCGCGGGTTCTGCGAATACGCCAGCCGCCGTGCCAGTGACGAGAGGTAACGGTGCGGCAGGGCGTAGGTCAGCTTGGTGACGAGACTCATGGGCGCGATTCCGCGGTCAGTTTGGCAAGGTCGGCCGCGATCGCCTCCGGCTGTGGCGTTTCGGCATTGAGCACGCGGCCCGAGACCACGCCGGCCATGCGGCCTTGCGGGTCGAGCACCGCCAGCGACGCGCTGTGGTCGATGGTGTAGGCGCCGTCGGGCGCGGCTGCATCGAGCGGCACGCGGGCGAACACCATCGACAGTGATCGGGTGAACGCCTCCAGCGCGGGCACGTCGGCCGTCGCGACCAGGGTGTCGCGATGGAAGGCGTGGGCGTAGTCGCCGAGACGCTCCGGCGTATCGCGCTCGGGATCGACGGAGACGAACAGCACGCGCGGACGGATCGCCTCGGGCAGCGCTTCCCACTGGCGCTGCGCCTGGGCGAGGTGGGTCAGCGTCATCGGGCAGATGTCCGGGCACTGGGTGAAGCCGATGAACACCAGCGTCCAGTGGCCCGCGAGTTCACCCGGCAACAGCTGGGTGCCGTCGGACTGCTGCAGCGCGAAGCCGGGAATCTCGCGTGGCTGCGGATACAGCTGCACGACCTCGAGTTCGCTCTGCGCGCCCGCGGGCGCGGCGACGAACCAGCGCTGCGCCGCCAGCAGGCCGAGGCCGCCGGCCAGCGCAACGCAGAGAATGACCAGGGTGGTGCGGTTGAACATCGCCGGATCCGTGTCGGGTGCCGTCCATGATACCCGGCGCGCTGGCGCCGCCCCCGCGGCGCTGTCGCGCGTTTCGCGGCGACGCGCGGGCACGGTGCGGCAACTCGCTCGGCGCCCATAGGACGGCCGGCGTGGTCGGCGCCGCGCGCGGGCTGGAATCCGGGCGGAACCGGCGCTGACCTATACTTCCCGGCCATCACGCCGTCCCCCGAGCCCCGCGCGCGCCATGACCGAAGAACTGCAGACCATCGTCGACCTGATCCGCTACGGCGCCAGCCGTTTCAACGCCGCCGGGCTGACCTTCGGCCACAGCTACGACAACGCGATCGACGAGGCCACCCAGCTCACCCTGCACGCGCTGCACCTGCCGCACGATCTCAGCCCGGTCTACGGTCAATCGCGGGTCACGCTGGCGGAAAAGGAAGACGTGCTCGGTCTGTTCCTGCGCCGCATCGAGGAACGCGTGCCGGCGGCGTATCTGACCGGCGAGGCCTGGTTCGCGGGACTGAGCTTCAAATCCGACGCGCGTGCACTGGTGCCGCGTTCGCCGATCGCCGAGCTGATCCTCGGCGGCTTCGAGCCGTGGCTCGGCGGGCGCGAGGTGCGCCGTGCGCTGGACCTGTGCACCGGCTCGGGCTGCATCGCGATCGCGATGGCGCACCACAATCCCGACTGGCACGTCGACGGCGTGGATCTCAGCGACGAGGCCCTGTCGCTCGCCGCCGAAAACGAGACGCGCCTCGAGGTGCGCAATACGCGTTTTCTCAAGTCCGATCTGTTCGACGGCCTGCAGGGCGAGCATTACGACCTGATCGTCACCAATCCGCCCTACGTCACCAACGACGAGACCGACGCGCTGCCGAGGGAGTACTCCTACGAGCCCGAGATGGGCCTGCGCGCCGGCGACGACGGCCTCGATCTGGTGCTGAAGATCCTGCGCGACGCGCCGCGGCATCTCACCGAGGACGGCCTGCTGATCTGCGAGGTCGGCGAGTCCGAGCAGCGTCTGGTGAGGCTGCTGCCAGAGCTGCCGCTGATGTGGATCGAGTTCCAGGTCGGCCAGATGGGCATCTTCGTCGTCGAGCGCCACGACCTGGTCAGCCACAGCGCGCGTATCACCCAGCTGGCGGCCGAGCGTGAGGCCGCGACGTCGGCCGCGGTCGAGGCGACGGGGAGCGCGGGAGCGGGCCTGTTCTGAGACCCGCCGGGATCCCGGCGCGCGCCGGGATTCCGTGGCTTCCACGGTGTCCGGGCCTTCCGGGCGACGTTTCGAGGGCCGCGATCGATGTCGCCGGAGTCCCGCGTGACCAGAGCTGCGTCTGTTGAAAGCCGCAGGGATGACGGCGGGCCGCGTCGAACGCGACTCCCGCAAGGTCGACCCGTCACGGTGCGTCCACGCACCACGCCGGCGCGTTAAGCTTGCCGGCCCCGCGTTTCCATGCCGCGCGACCGCGCGCCACTCATGTCCAGCAACCGCTTCGGCCAACTGTTCTCCGTCACGACCTTCGGCGAAAGCCACGGGCCGGCGATCGGCTGCGTGGTCGACGGCTGCCCGCCCGGCATCGCGCTGGCGGCCGAGGATTTCGAACACGATCTCGCACGGCGCGCGACCGGCAGGAGTCGCCACACCTCGGCGCGACGCGAAGCCGATGCGGTGGAGATCCTCAGCGGCGTGTACGAAGGCCGGACCACCGGTACGCCGATCGCGCTGCTGATCCGCAACACCGATGCGCGCAGCAAGGACTACGGCAACATCGCCCAGCAGTTCCGGCCCGGCCATGCGGATTACGCCTACTGGCAGAAGTACGGCATCCGCGATCCGCGTGGCGGCGGGCGCTCGTCGGCGCGCGAGACCACGATGCGCGTCGCCGCGGCGGTGATCGCCAAGAAGTGGCTCGACGAGCGCTACGGCGTGCGCGTGCACGGCTATCTGTCGCAGCTCGGCGAGATCGTGCCGGCGCGCGTCGACGGCGCCGCGATCGACTGGGACGTCGTCGAATCCAACCCGTTCTTCTGGCCCGACGCCGCGCAGGTCCCGGACCTCGAAACCTACATGGACGCGCTGCGCAAGTCCGGCGATTCGGTCGGCGCGCGCGTGACCGCCGTGGCCGACGGCGTGCCGCCGGGCTGGGGCGAACCGGTCTACGGCAAGCTCGACGGTGAACTGGCCGCGGCGATGATGTCGATCAATGCGGTCAAGGGGGTCGAGATCGGCGCCGGCTTCGCGTCGATCGTCCAGAAGGGCAGCGAACACCGCGATCTGATGACGCCGCAGGGGTTCACCTCCAATCACGCCGGCGGCGTGCTCGGCGGCATCAGCACCGGCCAGCAGATCGTGGTGTCCACCGCGTTCAAGCCGACGTCGAGCCTGCGCCTGCCGGCCGACGGTCTGGATACCGATGGCCACGTGGTCGAGGTGATCACCACCGGCCGCCACGACCCGTGCGTGGGCATCCGCGCGACGCCGATCTGCGAGGCGATGCTGGCCCTCGTGCTGATGGACCAGGCGCTGCGCCATCGCGCGCAGTGCGGTGATGTCGGCATCGTGACGCCGCGCATTCCCGGACGCGTCGATGGCTGAGCGACGGCCGAGGGTCTGGGTGTCGCAGCCGCTGTTCGACGATGTCGTCGCGCGCCTGCACGACCATTTCGATGTCGACCAGGTCGCTGCCGTGCGTGAGCACGATGCGGCCGGCGTCGCGGCCGCGCTGGGCGACGTCGACGGTGCGCTGGTGACGCTGAACGAGCGCGTCGGACGCGACGAGATCGCAAACGCCACGAAGCTGCGCGCGGTCGCCAATGTCGGCGTCGGCTACAACAATCTCGACATCGATGCGCTGCACGCGCGCGGCATCGTCGCGACCAATACCCCCGACGTATTGACCGAAACCACCGCCGATTTCGGCTTCGCGCTGATGATGGCCGCTGCGCGTCGCGTCACCGAGGCCGAGCGCCATCTGCGCGCCGGCCGGTGGCAGGGCTGGAACTTCAAGGGCCTGCTCGGCGCCGATCTGCACGGCAGCACGCTGGGCATTCTCGGCATGGGCCGGATCGGCCAGGGCATCGCCAGGCGTGCGTCCGGCTTCGAGATGCGCGTGCTCTACCACAACCGCAGCCGCCTGCCGGCCGATATCGAGCGCGACTGCAACGCGTCGTACGTCGACTTCGACACGCTGCTCGCGCAGGCCGATCACCTGGTGCTGGTGCTGCCGTATTCGGCCGCCAGCCACCACATCGTCGATGCCGCCGCACTGGCGAAGATGAAGCCGACCGCGACGCTGACCAACATCGCCCGCGGCGGCATCGTCGACGAAGCCGCGCTGGCCGACGCGCTGGGCAGCGGTCGACTGGCGTCGGCCGCGCTCGACGTGTTCGAGGGCGAGCCTGCGGTCGATCCGCGCCTGCTCGCGCTGGACAACATCGTGCTCACGCCGCACATCGCCAGCGGCAGTCTCGCCACGCGCCGCGCGATGGTCGCACTCGCCGTCGACAATCTGATCGCCGCGCTGGGCGCCGGACCGGAGGCCGGGCGTCCGCCGACGCCGATCGCGCCTGCCGCGACCGGCGGCAAAGACGCGAAACGTCCGGGAACCGCCTGAGCGTCCAGGGCGGGCGGTTCCCCGAACCCGATCCAGTGCAGTGCCCGCGCCACGCGCGACCCGACTCCAGACTTTCCAGAGACCCGTCCATGTCCAGTTCCCAGCCCCGCCGTTTCCGCGTTGCCGTCGTCGGTGCCACCGGCGCCGTCGGCGAGACCATGCTGTCGATCCTCGCCGAGCGCGCGTTCCCCGTGTCCGAGCTCGTCGCGCTCGCCAGCGAGCGCTCGGCCGGCACCACCGTGAAGTTCGGCGATGACGACATCGTCGTGCAGGACCTCGCCACCTTCGATCCGGCCGGCGTCGACATCGCGCTGTTCTCCGCCGGCGGCGACACCAGCAAGGCCTTTGCTCCGAAGTTCGCCGCGGCCGGCGCCGTCGTCATCGACAACAGTTCGGCCTTCCGCTACGACGACGACGTGCCGCTGGTCGTCAGCGAGGTCAATCCCGACGCGGCGCGCACGCGTCCGCGCGGCATCATCGCCAACCCCAACTGCTCGACGATGCAGATGCTGGTCGCGCTGGCGCCGCTGCACCGCCGCGCCGGCATCGTGCGCATCAACATCTCGACCTACCAGTCGGTCTCGGGCGCAGGCCGCTCGGCGATGGAAGAGCTGGGCCGGCAGACCGGCGATCTGCTGAACTTCCGCGACATCGACCCGCAGAAGTTCCCGGTGCAGATCGCGTTCAACCTGATCCCGCAGATCGACGCGTTTCTCGAGAACGGCTTCACCAAGGAGGAGATGAAGCTGGTCTGGGAGACCCACAAGATCCTCGGCGACGCCAGCATCCGGGTGAATCCGACGGCGGTGCGCGTGCCGGTGTTCTACGGCCATTCGGAGGCGGTCGCGGTCGAGCTGCGCGAGCGCATCAGCGTCGACGAGGCGCGCGCGCTGCTGGCGGCGGCGCCGGGTGTCGAGGTCGTCGACGACCGCACCGCCGGCGGCTATCCGACCCCGGTCACGCATGCGTCGGGCCGCGATCCGGTGTTCGTTGGGCGCATCCGCGAGGATCTCTCGCATCCCAACGGCCTGAACCTGTGGATCGTCGCCGACAACATCCGCAAGGGCGCCGCGCTCAACGCGGTGCAGGTCGCCGAGCTGGTCGCGGCCGAGGGCTGATCGTTGCGGATCGGGAGGCCGCGCCGCTACAGTCGCCGGATGATCAGGGGAACCACCATCGTGCGCATCGCGCAGCGTCTGCTGCTGGCCGGCCTGTTGCTGGCCGTGGCCGGACCGGTGCTCGCGCTGGGCCTGGGACGCATCGAGGTGCGCTCGCAGCAGGGTCAGCCATTGCTGGCCGAGATCCCCATCGTCTCCAGCGACCCGGCCGAGCTGCGCGCGCTGCAGGCGCGGCTGGCCTCGCCGGAGACCTTCGCGCGCATCGGCCTGGAGCCGCCACAGGGACTGGTCTCGGATCTGCAGTTCAGTGTGGCGCTGGACCCGCGCGGACGGCCGGTGATCCGGGTCACCAGCGCCGCGCCGGTCACGCAGGAATCGCTGACCTTCCTGGTCGAGGTCGACTGGGGGCAGGGCCGGCTGGTGCGCGAGTACTCGGCCCTGGTGGCGGTGCCCGACACCCTGGCCGCACCGGCGCAGCCGGCGATCCAGGCGCCGGTGGTCGCACCGCCGGCGAGCATCGTGCGCGCGCCGGCGACTGCGCCGACGCCCGGTGTCGACCCCGCTGGCGAAACTGCCGCGCCGGCCGACGTCGCCGCCGGGGTGCCCGCCACGCCCGCGGCCCGTCCGGCGGCGTCGCAGGCCCCCGCCGTGCCCGGCGAACTCGCGCCGGTCCAGGCCGGCCAGACCCTGTCGGCGATCGCCGCGCCGCTGGCGGCCGAGGCGGGCATCACCGTCAACCAGGCGATGGTGCTGCTGCTGCGGAACAACCCGGAAGCGTTCATCGGCGGCAACCTCAACCTGGTGCGCCAGGGTGCGGTGCTGCGCGTGCCGGCGCGCGACCAGTGGACGGAGTTCAGCGCGGCCGAGGCCAATGCCGTGGTGCGCGAGCAGGTGGGGCAGTGGCGCGAGATGCGCCGCCCTGCGCCGCAGCCCGACGCGGTCGGCGCGGACGCGGTCGCGGCCGGTGCGCCTGCCGCGGCGGGCGCGCCCACGGGCGCCGGTCCCAAGGCCCGGCTCGAGATCACACCGCCGTCGGGCGATGCCCAGCGTGCGGGCACGCAATCCGGCATCGATGCCGGGGGTGGAGGGGACATGCTGCGTCAGGAACTGCAACAGGCCAACGAATCGATCGCCGCGCGGACCGCCGAGGTCGAGGAGCTGAAGGCGCGGCTGGCCGATCTGGAACAGCTGCAGGCGCAGCAGCAGCAGCTGATCGCGCTCAAGGATGCCGAGCTCGCGGCCGCGCAGCAGCGCATGGAGGCCAGCAATCAGGAGCAGGCGGCATCGGCCGCCTCGATTCCCTGGCTGTGGCTGGGCGTGGGCCTGCTGATCGTCGCCGCGCTCGCGTTCGTGCTGGGCCGTCGTGGACGGACGCCGGCGCCCGTGCCCGGGCGCCGGCTCGACAGCGCCGCGCTCGCCGCCGGCATGCCGGGCGGTGGCACGGCGCCGGCCTCGTCGCCGGCTCCGGCGTTCGCGGTCACGCCGACGGCGTCGCCGACGCCGACGCCGGTCGCGCCGCCCGTGCCGGCAGCGGCCGGGCCGACCTGGCATGCCGGGCAGGGCAGCGCGCACCCGCAATCGTCCGCGTCGGCCGCAGTGGAGCCGCAGGCCGCGCCGGCGGTCGTCGTCGATGCCGAGGTGGCGGCCGATGTCGCGCCGTCGCCGCCGGCGCTGGGTCCGGTGACGCCGCCGGTGGCCGTCGAGCGTCTGGAACTCGCACGCGCGTACCTCGATCTCGGTGATACCGACACCGCGCGCACGCTGCTGCAGGAAGTTCTCCACGGCGACGATCCCGGCGCGGCGACCGACGCGGCGCGGCTGTTGCGCACGTTGGACTGATCGGCCGGCAATGCGGATCGCGCTGGGCGTCGAGTACGACGGCAATGGCTTCCTCGGCTGGCAGCGCCTGAGCAAGGCGGGTGCGGGCGGGCAGGAATCGGTGCAGGCGGCGCTGGAGACCGCGTTGTCGCGGATCGCGAACCATCCGGTGGCCACGACCTGCTCGGGCCGCACCGACGCCGGCGTGCACGCACGTTGCCAGGTGGTGCACTTCGACACCGAGGCCGAACGCGCGCCGCGCGCATGGATGCTCGGTGCGACCACGCTGATGCCGCCCCAGATCAGTGTGCGCTGGTGCCAGCCGATGCCCGACGATTTCAATGCGCGGTTCTCGGCCCGCGCCCGCCAGTACCGCTACCGCATCCTCAACCGGCCGGTACGTCCGGCGCTGCATCGCCAGTACCTGTCCTGGGAGCTGCGCCCGCTCGACGCCGACGCCATGCACCGCGCGGCGCAGGCGCTGCTGGGCGAACAGGACTTCTCCGCATTCCGCACCGTGCATTGCCAGGCGCCGCATGCGCGCCGCGAGCTGCAGCGGATCTCGGTGCACCGGATCGACGACGAAGTGGTGGTCGAGGTCCAGGCCAACGCATTTCTGCATCACATGGTGCGCAACATCGTCGGCTCGCTGCTGGAGATCGGCGCCGGGGCACAGTCCGAGGGCTGGATGGGTGAACTGCTCGCCGGTCGGGATCGCAGCCGCGCCGGCCCGACCGCGCCGGCCGCGGGCCTGGTGTTTCTGGGGCCGCTGTATCCGCCCGAATGGGCGTTGCCGGCCGAAGTGACGTTCGCGGCATGAGTGCATCCCCGTCCCCCGCGATCAAGTTCTGCGGTCTCACCCGGCGCGAGGACGTCGCGGCGGCGGTCGCGCTCGGCGTCGATTGCGTCGGCTTCGTGTTCGCCGCACGCAGCCCGCGGCGGCTGGACATCGATGCGGCGCGCGCGCTGCGCGACGCGGTGCCGGCATCGGTGCGCCTGGTCGCCCTGATGATGGACGACCCCGCGTCGACGGTGGCCGAGGTGGTCGCTGCTGTCGCGCCCGATGTGCTGCAGTTCCACGGTGCCGAGCCCGACGCGTTCTGCGCCGGCTTCGGCCTGCCGTACTGGAAGGCGATCGCAATGGGCGGCGCGCCGGCATCCGCGCTCGCGTCGCTGCAGGCCTATCCACGCGCAGCGGCGTTCCTGTTCGACGGTCACGCGGCCGGCGAACCGGGCGGCGGCGGCCAGACCTTCGACTGGCAGGCGCTGCCGCGCTCGCTCGATCGTCCGTTCTGGCTGGCGGGCGGCCTCGATGCCGGCAACGTCGCCCAGGCCGTGGCCACGGCGCGACCCGACGGTGTCGATGTCTCGAGCGGCATCGAGCGCGTACCGGGCCACAAGGATCACGCGCGGATGCGCGCATTCGTCGAGGCCGTGCGCGGCGCCCGATAGCGCGCGTCGATGCGGGTGGAGCGGCGCCCGGGCGACTCCGGGTATGCGCACTGGCGGGTCGGGTGTTCCGGGCAAGCCGCGGTCGCGCGCGAGCGCCTGGGCATGTCGTGGCAGGCGTCGCGTCGCAGGTCGAACGCGCCGCCCGCGCAGCCACACGATCGCGCTGGTTCTTCCTCGTCACAGCGCGCTTGCGCGCGATGGCGCCTTCCGAAGCGAGCGTCCGCTTGCGTCCCGCAGGTGCAGGCGCGCGCCTGGCCCAGGCCGGGGGCAAGCCGTGTCCGGACAACGCGACGCGCGCGCCAGCCGACATCGCTCCCGGTCGACGACAGGGCGGTTCCGCCGCCGATCGACACGATTGGCCCAGCCGCCGCCGTGGAAGGGCGCTTGCGCGATGGGAATCGCCGGGAACGCCGGGTTCGCGCGCGAGCGCACGTGGATATGGCGGGCGGGCCACCGAACCGCGCGGGACGCGCGCGTGGCCGATGGTGCAGCCGGGCGTCGCACGCCCGCACCGTCACGCCAGCTGCACCCTCAGCCACGCCGCCAACGGGGCGAGGCGGGCATCCCCCGCATCGCGGCGTGTGGCCAGTACCCAGTGCGCATCGGTCTCGACGAAGCCCCAGGGCGCCAGCAGGCGACCGGCCGCGATGTCGTCGGCGACGAGCTCCTGCGGCGCGATCGCAACGCCCAGGCCCGCGGTGGCTGCCTCCAGCAGGAAGTACAGATGCTCGAACCCGGTCGCCAGCTGCGGCATGACGCCGGCGGCGCCGGCGCGCTCGGCCCAGGCCGGCCAGGCCTGCGGGCGCGACGCCGTGTGCAGCAGCGGCTCGTTCAGCAGCGCGGCCGGCGACAGCGCGGTGATGCGCGTCGCGTCCTCGAGACGTGGGCTCAGCACCGGACCGATCCGCTCGACCGCCAGCCGCTGCACCCGCCACGTCTCCGGCCATGGGCCGCTGCCGATCAGCAGGGCCGCATCGAGGCCGGGCAGGGACGGCGCGAAGCTGCCCTCGTGCGGCGACAGGTGCAGGGTCAGCGCCGGCAGCGCGCTCGCCAGCCGCGGCAGCCGCGGAATCATCCAGCGTGCCAGCAGGCTGCCCGGGCAGCCCAGCACCAGCGCGGCGTCGCCCCCGGTGCGCTGGATCGTGGCGATCGCGCTGCGCAGTTGCCCGAACGCGTCGCCGGCGGCGTCGCGCAGCCGCGTCCCGGCGCCGGTCAGGCGCAGGCCGCGGCCCGCGCGTTCAAACAGCGGTGTGCCGATCGCCTCCTCCAGCAGCCGCACCTGTCGGCTCACGGCGCCGTGGGTGACGTGCAGTTCGTCGGCCGCGCGGCTGAGGCTGCCCAGCCGGGCCGCGGCCTCGAAGGCGCGAAGTGCATTGAGCGGGGGCAGGCCATCGGCCGACATATGTGAGATTTACTGACGGATCGCGCAGATCTTATCGCTTATCGAGGCAGTGACCTGTGCGCTAGAGTGCAGATCACTCCTCGTCCTGCGACGGTCTGCCGTCGACCGCCATGTCCGCGATGCCGCTGTCCGATTACCACGCCTTCCCCGATGCGAACGGCCACTTCGGCCGCTACGGCGGGCGCTTCGTCGCCGACACGCTGATGGAGCCGATCGCCGAACTCGCGGCCGCCTACGACGCCGCGAAGGCCGATCCCGCATTCCAGCAGGCCTTCGACCGGGATCTCGCGCATTACGTCGGCCGGCCGAGCCCGATCTATCACGCGGAGCGCCTCAGCGAGGCCGTCGGCGGCGCACGCATCCTGCTCAAGCGCGAGGACCTGAACCACACCGGTGCGCACAAGATCAACAACACCGTCGGCCAGGCACTGCTCGCCAGCCGCATGGGCAAGACCCGGATCATCGCCGAGACCGGCGCCGGCCAGCACGGCGTCGCCAGCGCCACGGTCGCCGCGCGCCTGGGCCTGGAATGCGTGGTCTACATGGGGGCCACCGATATCGAGCGGCAGAAGATCAACGTCTACCGCATGCGCCTGCTCGGCGCGCAGGTGGTGCCGGTGACCTCGGGCTCGGCGACGCTCAAGGACGCGCTCAACGAGGCGATGCGCGACTGGGTGTCCAACGTGCGCGACACCTTCTACATCATCGGCACCGTCGCCGGTCCCGACCCGTATCCGCGCATGGTCCGCGATTTCAACGCCATCGTCGGCCGCGAGGCGCGCGCGCAGATGCTGGCCGAATACGGCCGCCTGCCGGATGCGATCACCGCCTGCGTCGGCGGCGGCAGCAACGCGATCGGCCTGTTCCACGCGTTTCTCAACGACGCGGACGTCCGCATCGTCGGCGCCGAAGCCGCAGGCGACGGCATCGACACCGGGCGCCATGCGGCCTCGATCGCCGCCGGCCGGCCGGGCGTGCTGCACGGCAACCGCACCTACGTGATCTGCGACGACGACGGCCAGATCACCGAAACCCATTCGGTCTCCGCGGGCCTCGATTACCCGGGCGTCGGCCCGGAGCACGCCTTCCTCGCCGACGCCGGCCGTGCGCAGTACGTGGGCATCACCGACGACGAGGCCCTGGCCGCGTTCCACCAGCTCGCGAAGACCGAAGGCATCCTCGCCGCGCTCGAATCCAGCCACGCGATCGCCCAGGCGATCAAGCTCGCGCGCGAACTGCCCAGGGACGCGATCGTGCTCGCCAACCTGTCCGGCCGCGGCGACAAGGACGTGCACACCATCGCGCAGCGGGACGGCCTCGTGCTGTGAGTGCCCACGCCGAACCCGAGACGACACTGCCGGCCGCGGCAGACCCCAGCACCGGATCGCCACGGACCCTGATGAACCGCATCGACACCCGCTTCGCCACGCTCCGCAGCGCCGGCCGCAAGGCCCTGATCCCGTTCTTCACCGCTGGCGATCCCGCGCTCGAAGCAAGCGTGCCGGTGATGCACGCCCTGGTCGCGGCCGGCGCCGACGTGATCGAGCTCGGCGTGCCGTTTTCCGACCCGATGGCCGACGGCCCGACGATCCAGCGCAGCTCCGAGCGCGCACTGGGGCGGGGCGCGGGCATGACCTACGTGCTCGACGCCGTGCGCGAGTTCCGGGCCAAGGACACCGTCACCCCGGTCGTGCTGATGGGCTACCTCAACCCCGTCGACATCCGCGGCGCGGACACGTTCGCCCGGCAGGCCGCGGCGGCGGGCGTCGACGGCGTGCTGCTGGTCGATCTGCCGCCCGAGGAAGCGGGCGACTTCCGCGCGGCGTTCGACGCGGCCGGGATCGCGCTGGTGCTGCTGGCGTCGCCGACCACGACCGACGCGCGCATGGAGGCCCTGTGCGACGGCGCCCAGGGCTATCTGTACTACGTCAGCTTCGCCGGGGTCACCGGTGCGGCCGACCGGCTCGACACCGCACAGGCCTCGGCCCGCCTGCGCCGGATCCGCGCAGCGAGCCGCGCGCCGGTCGTCGCCGGCTTCGGCATCCGTGACGCGGCGAGCGCCGCGGCGATGGCGATCGATGCGGACGGCGTGGTGGTGGGCAGTGCCCTGGTCGATGCCCTCGACGGCGCCGCGAGCGCCGAGGAGGCCGCCGCCCGCGCCGGGGCCTTCCTGGCGCCGCTCCGGGCGGCGCTCGACGCCGCCTGACTGCGCCCACGGGGCAGGCCGGGCGTGCCCGGGCGGTCGGTTACACTTCCGCGCTTCACGGCCCCGTATCGGCCGTCGGGAGAAGACAGCCCATGTCCTGGTTGCAGAAGATCATGCCGCCGCGCATCCGCACCGATGCCGCCGCGGTCAAGAAGCGCAGCGTCCCCGAGGGGCTCTGGGAGAAGTGCGAGCGCTGCGGCACCGTCCTCTACGGGCCGGAGCTGGAGGAGAACCTCGAGGTCTGTCCGAAGTGCGCGTTCCATCGGCCGATCCGCGCCCGCGCGCGGCTGAAGACGTTCCTCGACGCCGGCTCGGGCCGCGAGATCGCCGGCGAACTCGGCCCCACCGATGTGCTGAAGTTCAAGGACCAGAAGAAGTATTCCGAGCGCATCAAGGCCGCGCAGCGCGCCACCGGCGAGCGTGATGCGCTGGTCGTCATGGAGGGCCTGCTGAAGGCACGCCCGGTCGTCGCCTCGGCCTTCGATTTCGCCTACATGGGCGGCTCGATGGGCTCGGTGGTCGGTGAGCGCTTCACCCGCGGCGCGGAGCGCGCGCTGGAGATCGGCAGCCCGTTCGTGAACTTCTCCGCCAGCGGCGGCGCGCGCATGCAGGAAAGCCTGTTCTCGCTGATGCAGATGGCCAAGACCTCGGCGGCGCTCGGCCGCCTGCGCGCCGCGGGCCTGCCCTACATCTCGGTGATGACCCATCCCACCACCGGCGGCGTCTCCGCGTCGTTCGCGATGCTCGGCGACATCAACATGGCCGAACCCGAGGCGCTGATCGGCTTCGCCGGTCCGCGCGTGATCGAGCAGACCGTGCGCGAGACGCTGCCCGAAGGCTTCCAGCGCAGCGAGTTCCTGCTCGAGCACGGCGCGATCGACCAGATCTGCGACCGTCGCGAGCTGCGCGACCGCATCGCGAGCCTGTTGGCGATGATGATGCGCCAGCCGATGACCGGGACGGCGGCATGAGCCGTCGCTACTTCGGCACCGACGGCATTCGCGGCCGGGTCGGCGAGGGCGCGATCTCGGCCGACTTCGTGCTGCGCCTGGGCAACGCCTACGGCCATTCGCTGCGCGGCCGCGGCAGCGACTGGCGCCGTCCTCAGGTGCTGATCGGGAAGGACACGCGCATCTCGAACTACATGTTCGAGGCGGCGCTGGAAGCCGGCCTGGTCGCGGCCGGCGTCGACGTGCAGCTGATGGGTCCGATGCCGACGCCCGCGGTCGCGCACCTCACGCGCTCGCTCGGCGCAGACGGCGGCATCGTCATCTCCGCCTCGCACAACCCGCACCACGACAACGGCATCAAGTTCTTCAGTGCCCAAGGCGAGAAGCTCGACGACGCCACCGAGCTCGCGATCGAAGCCGCGCTCGACCAGCCGTTCCACACCGTGGCCTCGGAAAAACTCGGCAAGGCCGTGCGCACGCGCGATGCCGTGGGCCGCTACGTGGAAGCCTGCAAGGCCTCGGTGCCGCGCGGCTTCGATCTCGACGGCATGCGCATCGTCGTCGACTGCGCGAACGGCGCGACCTACCAGGTCGGCCCGATCGTGCTGCGCGAACTCGGCGCCCAGGTCGAGGTGATCGGCGCCGAACCCAACGGCGTCAACATCAACGACGGCGTGGGCTCCACGCATCCCGAATTCCTCAGCGAGCGGGTCAGCCGCAGCGGCGCGAATCTCGGTATCGCCTTCGACGGCGACGGCGACCGCGTGCTGTTCGTCGACGCCAACGGCACCGTGCGCGACGGCGACGATCTGCTCTACGTGCTGGCCAGCGACTGGCAGCGCGACGGGCGCCTGCGCGGGCCGGTGGTCGGCACGCTGATGAGCAATTACGGCCTGGAGCGTGCGTTCGGCGAGGCCGGCATCGGCTTCATGCGCGCCAAGGTCGGCGATCGCTACGTGCACCAGGCGCTACTCGAACACGACGGCATCCTGGGCGGCGAAACCTCCGGGCATCTGCTGTGCCTCGACCGGGCGACCACCGGCGACGGCATCATCAGTGCGCTGCAGGTGCTCGAGGTGCTGCGCCGTCGCGGTGTGTCGCTGCAGGACGCGCTGCACGGCTTCGGCAAGGTGCCGCAAAAGACCGTTAACGTGCGTTACACGGGCGACGCGAAGCCGGCCGAGGCGCCCGCGGTGCAGACCGCACTGGCGCAGGCGCAGGCGGCGGTGCAGGGCCGGGGACGTGCGTTCCTGCGCCCGTCGGGCACCGAGCCCGTGGTCCGCGTCACGGTGGAGGCCGACGACGCGGCACTGATGCAATCCACCCTCGACCAGCTGGCCGACGCCGTGCGCGCGGCCGCGGCCTGATTTCCAGGACTTTCCCATGACCGCCCGTATTCCGACCCTCGACATCCGCCGCTTCGACACAGACCGCGAGGCCTTCGTCGCCGAACTCGGCGCCGCCTACCGCGAGTGGGGTTTCGCCGGCATCAATGGCCACGGCATTCCGCAGGCGCAGATCGACGGCGCCTACGACGTGTTCAAGGCGTTCTTCGCGCTGCCCGAAGCGACCAAGAAGCAGTACCACGTGCCCGGCGGTGGCGGTGCGCGCGGCTATACCGCGTTCGGCGTCGAGACCGCCAAGGGCGCGACGCACTTCGACCTCAAGGAGTTCTGGCACATCGGCCGGGAGATTCCGGACGATTCGAAGTACCGCGACGTGATGCCGCCGAACCTGTGGCCGAGCGAGGTGCCGGGATTCCGCGAACACGGCTACGGCCTGTACCAGACGCTCGATGCGCTGGGCTCGAAGGTGCTCTCGGCGCTGGCGCTGCACATCGGCCTGCCGGAGGACTACTTCGTCGACAAGACGGACTTCGGCAACTCGATCCTGCGCCCGATCCACTATCCGCCGATCACCGCCGACGACATTCCCAACGTGCGCGCCGGGGCGCACGAGGACATCAACCTGATCACCCTGCTGGTCGGTGCGAGCGCGGCGGGCCTGGAAGTGAGGTCACGCGATGGCGAGTGGGTGCCCTTCACGTCGGACGCCGACACCATCGTCGTCAACATCGGCGACATGCTGCAGCGACTGACCAACCACGTGTACCCCTCGACCACGCACCGCGTGACCAATCCCCCGGGCGAACAGGCGCGCAAGCCGCGCTACTCGGTGCCGTTCTTCCTGCACCCGAATCCGGATTTCGTCATCGACGTGCTGCCTTCCACGGTGACGGCCGACAATCCGAGCCGCTATCCCGAGCCCATCACCGCACAGGGCTATCTGGAAGAGCGCCTGCGCGAAATCAAGCTGAAGTAACCGGCTCTGCCTCGGGAACGGCGCCTTCGGGCGCCGACTTCCGTTGCGCTCGCGCCGGGGCCGTGGCCCTGCAGCGGCGCGGCGTCAGTCGACGCGGCGGATCTTCGATGCGTTGCGCGCCATCAGCGCCAGCCGTTGCCGGTCCGACAGATGGCGCGTGATGCCGTGCAACAGGCGGTAGCGCCAGCCGGGCACCGCGATCACTTGGCCACGATCGAGCGCATCGAGGCCGGCGCATGCGACCGCGTCGGCATCGAGCCAGACCCAGGCGGGCAGGCGGTCCATCATCGCCCGGGTGCCGGTGACGTCGTGAAATTCCGACCAGGTGAAGCCGGGACACAGCGCGGTCACCCGCAGCCCGTGATCCGCGTGTTCCTGCGCCAGGGATTCGCTGAAGCGGATCATGAAGGCCTTGGCGGCGCCGTAGAGGGTCTGGCCGCGCGAGCCCGGCATCAGGCCGGCGAACGAGGCGACGTTGAGGATGCGGCCGTCCGGAAACGCGCGCATCGACGGCAGCAGCCGCCACGTCAGCTCGCAGACCGCGGTCACCATCACCTGCAGGAAATCGGCGTGGCGGCGCCATTCGACCGCGTCGAAGCGGCCGGGCACGCCGTAGCCGGCGTTGTTGACCAGCATGCGCACCTGGAGCCCGCGGTGCCCGATGGTGTCGACCAGGCCCGCGACCGCGGCCGCCTCGGCGAGATCGGCCGGCATCACGTGCACGTCCACGCGGTCGCGCAATTCGGTGGCCAGCACCTCCAGCCGGTCCAGGCGCCGGGCCGTCAGGATCAACGGGACGCCGCGGGCCGCGAGGGCACGCGCGATCGCCGCGCCGATGCCGCTCGACGCCCCGGTGACCACTGCATAGCCGGTTGTCGCCATCGTGTCCGCTCCGTCGACCGAACGCCGACTGTAGCGCCCCCGGCGCGCCCCGCGGACAGGGGGCGCGGGCGCATCGGCTATCCTCGTGCCCCCTTTTTGTTCAGGAGCGCCCGATGCGCCGCAGGATCGTCGCCGGTAACTGGAAGCTGCACGGCAGCCGCGCGTTCGCCACGCCGCTGGTGGAGGCGATCGCCGCCGGACGCCCGGACGGTGGGGTCGAACTCCTGGTGCTGCCGCCGTTTCCCTATCTGCCGCTGCTGGTCCAGGGGGCGAGCGGCGTGGCCATCGGTGCCCAGGACGTCAGTGCGCACGCTGGCGGCGCGTATACCGGTGAGGTCTCGGCCGCGATGCTGGCCGATGTCGGCGCGACGCACGCGCTGGTCGGTCACAGCGAGCGCCGCCAGTACCACGGCGAGGACGATGCCCTGGTGGCGCGCAAGTTCAAGGCGGCATGCGACGGCGGTCTGGTGCCGGTGCTGTGCGTCGGGGAGACGCGCGCGCAACGCGAAGCCGGGGACACCAAGAGCGTGATCGGCGCCCAGCTCGAGGCGGTGATCGCCCATGCGGGCATCGCCGCATTCGACGGCGCGATCGTCGCCTACGAGCCGGTCTGGGCGATCGGCACCGGCCTGACCGCCAGCCCGGAGCAGGCCCAGGCGGTGCACGCCTTCCTGCGTGGCGTGGTGGCGCGGCACGATGCTAGAATTGCCGATTCGTTGCCGCTGCTGTATGGCGGCAGCTGCAAGCCCGACAACGCCGCCGCGATCTTCGCGCAGCCCGACGTCGATGGCGGATTGATCGGCGGCGCGTCGCTCGCGGCCGACGATTTCCTCGCCATCGCCGCTGCGGCCGCCCGCTGACCGCCATCGCGAGCGGGCATTCCTCGTCGTCCAGAGCCCATCCCGAGCGCCCACGCAATGCTGCTGACCGTCCTCAACATCCTGTTCGTCATCATCGCGATCGCGATGATCGCCTTGATCCTGATGCAGCGCGGCGCCGGCGCGCAGGCCGGCTCGGGCTTCGGCGGTGGCGCCTCGGCGACCGTCTTCGGCGCGCGCGGTTCGTCGAACTTCCTCTCCAAGGCCACCAAGTGGCTGGCGATCACGTTCTTCGCGATTACCCTGTTCATGGCCTGGTACGCGGTGCATCGCGCCAATCCGAATGCGATGGACATGGATCTGGGCGTCATGGGCAGCGCCACGCCGGCCGCGCCGGCCACCGCGCCGGGCGATCGTCCGGTGCCGCAGGCCCCGGCAGCGGGCACCGTGCCGCAGGCGCCGGCCGCGGACACGGCCGTCCCCGCCGTGCCGGCGGCGGAGCCGGCGACGGAATCGTCGCAAGAGACTCCCCAGACGAATTGATTCCGTCTACAATGCGCGGCTCCCGGATGCGCTGACGCGCGGACGGTACAGGTTTCGAGATTTGCCCAGGTGGCGGAATTGGTAGACGCACTACCTTGAGGTGGTAGCGGCTTAGGTCGTGGGGGTTCGAGTCCCCCCTTGGGCACCATCGGAAAATACGGACGGCGGTCACGCGGTCCGGACGAAGCACCCCGCGCAAGCGGGGTTTTTCGTATGTGGAATCCGGATGCGTCGCCGTGGCGTAAAGGTCTCGGGCGCTCCCTGCAGGCGCGCCGCGCGCTGCGGATTTCGCGTGTGCGGGCGCGGTGAATCGTTTACTCGCCGGTTCTGTAAACGGTACAATGACGCAGATCGGGCGTTTGCCGTTTTGCGGCCAGACGCCCGATGTGCGTGAAGCGTTTGACCGCTTCGCTAGTGCGGCGCCCCGGGCGCCGAGCCAAGGCCGCTTCGCGCGGCTGTAGCCGAGAGAACATCCGCGTGCTGGCCGAATATCTGCCGACCCTGCTGTTCCTGATCGTTGCCACGGGGATCGGCATCGCCTTGCTGGTCATTGGCAACCTGCTCGGGCCCAAGCGCCCGTCGCTCGAAAAGCTGTCGCCGTACGAATGCGGATTCGAGGCATTCGAGGACGCGCGCATGCAGTTCGACGTGCGCTACTACCTCATCGCGATCCAGTTCATCGTCTTCGATCTGGAAATCATCTTCATCGTGCCCTGGGCCACCGTGTTCCGCGAACTCGGTGTGCTCGGCCTGATCGAGATGGGCATCTTCGCCGGCATGCTGCTGCTCGGCTTCGTTTACGTGTGGAAGAAGGGAGCGCTGGAATGGGAATGAACCAGACCGTCGCGCGCCTGATGAACAACCCGCTGCCGGAAGGCCGGGTCGACGACATCCTGCGCCCCGAAGGCGAGAACCCGCTGCTCGAGCGCGGTTTCGTCACGACCAGTTCCGACGCGCTGCTCAACTGGGCGCGCACCGGCTCGATGTGGCCGATGACCTTCGGTCTGGCCTGCTGCGCAGTCGAAATGATGCACGCCGGCGCCGCGCGTCTCGATCTCGACCGCTACGGTGTCGTGTTCCGCCCGTCGCCGCGCCAGTCGGACGTGATGATCGTCGCGGGCACGCTGGTCAACAAGATGGCGCCGGCGCTGCGCCGGGTCTACGACCAGATGCCCGACCCGAAGTGGGTCATCTCGATGGGCAGCTGCGCCAATGGCGGCGGCTACTACCACTATTCGTATTCGGTGGTGCGCGGTTGCGATCGCATCGTGCCGGTCGACGTCTACGTGCCGGGCTGCCCGCCGACGGCCGAAGCGCTGATCTACGGCATCCTGCAGCTGCAGAAGAAGATCCGCCGGGCGACCAATTTCGGCGAGACCAAGACGGGGCTGCGCGATGCGTGAGTCGTCCACCGAGTTCGCGGCGCGTCTGCGCAGCCGCTTTCCCGATGCCGAGGTCGGCGTCGCACTGCCGCGCGGCGAGGTGACCCTCACCACCGCCGGCGACTGGCTCGAGGCCTGCCGCGCGTTGCGCGACGAGTTCGGCTTCGAATCGCTGATCGACCTGTGCGGTGCCGACTATCTCAGTTACGGCAGCGACGAGTGGGACACCAATGTCTCCTCCGAAGGCTTCAGCCGCGGCGTCGAAGGACGCGGCCCGGGGCGCTTCAAGTTCGGCGAGACCGGCAGCCGCCAGGTGGCGCAGCCGCAGGGCGACGCCGCGATTCCGGTGCCGCAGCGGCGCTTCGCCGTGGTCGCGCAGCTGCTGTCGATCCAGCACAACCGCCGGCTGACCGTGAAGTGCTTCGCGCCCAGCGATGACCTGCCCGTGGTGTCGTCGCTGACGGTGCTGTGGCCGGTGGCGAACTGGTTCGAGCGCGAGGCGTTCGATCTGTTCGGCGTGATCTTCGAAGGGCACCCGGATCTGCGCCGCATCCTCACCGACTACGGTTTCGTCGGCCATCCGTTCCGCAAGGATTTCCCGTTGATCGGCAATGTCGAAGTGCGTTACGACGCCGAGCGCAAACGCGTCGTGTACGAACCCGTGACTTCGGTCGAACCCCGCGTCGGCGTGCCGCGCGTGATCCGTGACGACGCCCGTTACGCGACCGCGAGCGGTGAGCAGATGGCCCGGCGTGCGGAGGGCAGCAAGTGATGAATGCCGTTCCGACCACGTCGCTGCACACCGCCAACGCGACGCCGAGCGCCGAGGCGCTGAAGCAGGAAATCCGCAACTACACGTTCAACTTCGGTCCGCAGCATCCGTCCGCGCACGGCGTACTGCGCCTGATCCTGGAAATGGACGGCGAGACCGTGATGCGCGCCGATCCGCACATCGGCCTGCTGCACCGGGGCACCGAGAAGCTGGCCGAGTCCAAGCCGTTCAACCAGTCGATCGGTTACATGGACCGCCTCGACTACGTGTCGATGATGTGCAACGAGCACGCCTACGTGCGCGCGATCGAAACCCTGATGGGGATCGAAGCGCCCGAGCGTGCGCAGTGGATCCGTACGCTGTTCGACGAGATCACGCGCATCCTCAACCACCTGATGTGGGTGGGCTCGAACGCGCTCGACCTCGGCGCGATGGCGGTGATGCTCTATGCGTTCCGCGAGCGCGAGGAGCTGATGGACGTCTACGAGGCGGTCAGCGGCGCGCGCATGCACGCGGCCTATTACCGCCCCGGCGGCGTGTATCGCGACCTGCCCGACCGCATGCCGCAGTACGCCGAATCGCGCTGGCGCAAGGGCGAGAAGCTCAAGCGGTTCAACAAGTGGCGAGAAGGGTCGATGCTCGACTATCTCGAGGCGTTCGCGAAGGATTTCCCGCGTCGCGTCGACGAGTACGAAACCCTGCTCACCGACAACCGTATCTGGAAGCAGCGCACGGTCGGCATCGGCGTGATTCCGCCGGAGCAGGCCAAGGCCTGGGGCATGACCGGTCCGATGCTGCGCGGTTCGGGCGTCGAGTGGGATCTGCGCAAGACCCAGCCGTATGCCAGGTACGCCGATGTCGATTTCGACATCGCCGTCGGCGTCAACGGCGACTGCTACGACCGGTATCTCGTGCGCGTGTTCGAAATGCGGCAGTCGGCGCGGATCATCGAGCAGTGCGTGGCGTGGCTGCGGGCGAATCCCGGCCCGGTCATGCTCGACAATTACAAGGTGTCGCCGCCCTCCCGCGAGGAGATGAAGGACGACATGGAAGCGCTGATCCACCACTTCAAGCTGTTCACCGAGGGCTATTGCGTGCCCGCCGGTGAGACCTACAGCGCGGTGGAAGCCCCGAAGGGCGAATTCGGCTGCTACATGATTTCCGACGGCGCCAACAAGCCGTTCCGCGTGCACCTGCGTGCGCCCGGTTTCGCGCATCTTTCGTCGATGGACGAGATCACGCGCGGACACATGCTGTCCGACGTGGTGGCGATGATCGGCACCTATGACATCGTGTTCGGAGAGGTCGACCGATGAAGGCGACTGGCAATTTCGAGAATGCCCGCAACGTCGATCCGCTGGTAGTGCTCAGCGACGACACCCGTGCGCACATCGACCACTGGCTCACCAAGTTTCCGGAAGACCGCAAGCGGTCGGCGGTGCTGCAGGGCCTGTTCGCGGCCCAGGAACAGAACCAGGGCTGGCTGACCGACGAACTCATCGCCGGCGTCGCCAAGTACCTGGACCTGCCCCCGGTGTGGGCCTACGAGGTCGCGACGTTCTACTCGATGTTCGAAACGGAGCAGGTCGGCCGCAACAACGTCGCCTTCTGCACCAACATCAGCTGCTGGCTCAACGGTGCCGAGGATCTGGTCGCGCACGCCGAGAAGAAGCTGGGCTGCAAGCTGGGCGAGTCCACCGCCGACGGCCGCGTCTACCTCAAGCGCGAGGAAGAGTGCGTCGCCGCGTGCTGCGGCGCGCCGGTCGTGGTCATCAACGGTCATTACCACGAGAAGCTCACGCCCGAAGGCGTCGACGAGCTGCTCGACGGTCTGAAGTAAGGCATCGCGCGGACATGGCACATCACCATCCCAAGTCGTCCGAAGGTTACGGGCCCGTCGGGCCTGCACCGAAGGATCACCAGGCGGTCTACACCACGCTGCATTTCGACAAGCCGTGGTCCTACGAGAACTACCTCAAGACGGGTGGTTACAGCGCGCTGCGCAAGATCATCGAAGACAGGATCCCGCCGGCCGACGTCGTCGAGATGGTCAAGCAGTCGGGCCTGCGCGGCCGCGGCGGCGCGGGCTTTCCGACCGGCCTGAAGTGGAGCTTCATGCCCAAGGGCGAGATGCAGAAGTACATCCTCTGCAACTCGGACGAATCCGAGCCCGGCACCGCCAAGGACCGCGACATCCTGCGCTACAACCCGCACGCGGTCATCGAGGGCATGGCGATCGCCTGTTACGCCACCGGTGCCGCCGTGGGCTACAACTACCTGCGCGGCGAGTTCCACCACGAGCCCTTCGAGCATCTGGAAGAGGCCACCGCCGAAGCCTACGCCAACGGTTGGCTGGGCAAGAACATCCTCGGCTCGGGCATCGACATCGACCTGTACAACGCGCTCGGCGCGGGCGCCTACATCTGCGGTGAGGAAACCGCGCTGATGGAATCGCTGGAAGGCAAGAAGGGCCAGCCGCGGTTCAAGCCGCCGTTCCCGGCCAACTTCGGCCTCTACGGCAAGCCGACGACGATCAACAACACCGAGACCTTCGCGTCCGTGCCGGCGATCGTGCGCAACGGCGCCGAGTGGTTCATGGGGCTGGGCAAGCCGAACAACGGCGGCTGCAAGATCTTCTCGGTCTCGGGTCACGTCGCCAGGCCGGGCAATCACGAGATCCGTCTCGGCACGCCGTTCGCCGAGCTGCTCGAGATGTGCGGCGGCATGCGCGAGGGTCGCACGATCAAGGGCGTGATCCCGGGCGGCTCGTCGATGCCGGTGCTGCCGGGCGAGACGATGATGGGCCTGACGATGGATTACGACGCGCTGCAGAAGGCCGGTTCCGGCCTCGGCTCGGGCGCGGTCATCGTGATGGACGACACCACCTGCATGGTGCGCGCGTGCCGTCGCATCGCCCGGTTCTACTACAAAGAAAGCTGCGGCCAGTGCACGCCCTGCCGAGAGGGCACGGGCTGGATGTACCGCATGCTCTGCCGCATCGCCGACCACACCGCCACGGTCGACGACCTGCAGATGCTGCGTGCCGCCGCCGGCCAGATCGAGGGCCACACGATCTGTGCATTCGGTGAAGCGGCCGCATGGCCGGTGCAGGGCTTCCTGCGTCACTTCTGGGACGAATTCGAGTACGCGATCGTGAACAAGCGCTTCCTCGTCGACGACCAGCGCAACGGCACCGTGGTGCCCAAGGCAGTCGCCGCATGAGCGCGCAACCCGTCAATCCGAACCTCCCGCCCGACCACGTCACCGTCTTCATCGACGGCGTCGAACTGGCCGCGCCCAAGGGTTCGATGATCATCCATGCCGCCGACAAGGCCGGCATTCCGATCCCGCGGTTCTGCTACCACGACAAGCTCGCCATCGCGGCCAACTGCCGGATGTGCCTGGTCGAAGTGGAAAAGATGCCCAAGCCCGCGCCGGCCTGCGCCACGCCGGTGATGGACGGCATGCAGGTCGTCACGCGCAGCGAGAAGGCACTGAAGTCGCAGCGCAACGTGATGGAGTTCCTGCTGATCAACCATCCGCTCGACTGCCCGATCTGCGACCAGGGCGGCGAGTGCGAGCTGCAGGATCTGTCGCTGGGCTACGGCCGTTCGGTCAGCCGCTTCGCCGAGCGCAAGCGCGTGGTCGCCGACGAGGATCTCGGTCCGCTGGTCGCCACCGAGATGACCCGCTGCATCCAGTGCACGCGCTGCGTGCGCTTCACGGCGGAAATCGCCGGCACCTACGAGCTGGGCGGCATGCAGCGCGGTGAGAACCTGCAGATCGGCACCTACGACGGCAAGCCCCTGACGACGGAGCTCTCGGGCAACGTCATCGACGTGTGCCCGGTGGGCGCGCTGACCAACAAGGTGTTCCGTTTCCGCGCGCGTCCGTGGGAACTGATCGCACGTGAATCGCTCGGCGGCCACGACGCGCTGGGCAGCAACCTGTTCCTGCATCTGCGCCGCGGCGACGTGATGCGCGCGGTGCCGCGCGACAACGAAGCCGTCAACGAGTGCTGGCTGTCGGATCGCGACCGCTGGTCCCATCAGGGCCTGTCGGCCGACGACCGCGCGCTGCATCCGCTGGTCAAGGACGGCGGCGAATGGCGGCAGGCCGCGTGGGACGAGGCGCTGGCACGTGCGGCGAAGATCCTGCGCGACAACCCGGCCGACGAACTCGGCATGCTGGTGCACCCTTCGACCTCGAACGAAGAGGGCGCGCTGCTGGCGCGTCTGGCCGAGGCGCTGGGCACGGGCAATCTCGATCACCGCATCGCACAGCGCGACCTGTCGGACGGCGCGATCGCCGAGCCGTTCGCGATGCCGGTCGCCGAACTCGACAAGGCCGATGCGATCCTGATCGTCGGCTCCAACCTGCGCCACGAGGTGCCGCTGCTGCACCAGCGCGTGCGTCAGGCCTGGCGCCGCGGCGCCAAGATTTATGTCGTCAATCCGGTCGATTTCGAATTCACCTTCGACCTCGCCGACAAGGCGATCGTGCCGCCGTCCAGGATCGCCGAGACGCTGCGCGTCGCCGAGCTGGGTGAAGCGCTGCGCGGCGCCAAGCACGCGGCGATCATCGTCGGTGGTCAGGCGGAAACCAGCGCCCACGCGGCCGACATCCGCAGCGCGGCTGCGGCGCTCGCCGCCGACACCGGGGCCGCCGTGTGCCGGATTCCGCAGGGCGCCAACGGCGTGGGCCTGTCGCGCCTCGGCGTGCTGCCGACCTCGCGCGATGCGAACGCCATGCTGGCCGAGCGTCGCAGCGCCTACGTGATCTACGGCATCGAGCCGGGCCTCGATTTCGCCGACCAGGCGAAGGCGATGCGGGCCCTCGGCGCAGCGCAGGTCGTGGCGTTCAGCCAGTTCGCCTGCCAGTCCACGCGTGCGATCGCCGACGTGATCCTGCCGATCGGCGCGCTGGCGGAAATCGATGCCACGTTGACCAACCTCGACGGCCGCGAGCAGCGTGCCGTGGCCGCGGGTCGCCTGCCGGGCGACGCCCGCGCCGGCTGGCGCGTGCTGCGTGCGCTGGGCGGTGAGCTCGGCGTCGCGGGCTTCGAGTTCACCGATCTCGAGGGGCTGCGTGCCGGCCTGGGCGCGCAGGCGGTCGACATCGCGCGTTCGAGCGCGCCGGTCGTCGATGGCGACGGCCTCGAACTCGCCGTGAGTCAGGCGATCTATCGCGTCGACGGTCTGACCCGCCGCGCAGCCGCGCTGCAGTCGCATCCGCTGACGCTGGGTCCGCGCGTCGTGCTGCATCCGGACGATGCGCGTATGCAGGGTATCGCCGACGGCGCGATGGCGAAGGTGTCCAATGCGGTGGGCACCGCGACGCTGCAGGTGGCGGTCGACGACCGCGTGGCGCCGGGCGCGGCATGGGTGGAATCGGGCTACGGGGCCACGGCGGCGCTGTCGGCCGGCAAGGTGAAGGTGGTGGCGGCATGAGTGCGACCAATACCGCGACGCTGCTCGGTGACGTCACCGCGCCGTTGCACGACTGGCTGATGTCGCTGGGCACGATCGGTCTGATCCTGTGGATCGTGCTGAAGATCCTGGTGATCGCGGTCCCGGTGATCCTCGCGGTCGCGTTCTACGTGGTCTGGGAGCGCAAGCTGCTGGGCTGGATGCACCAGCGCCACGGGCCGATGTACGTCGGCATGGGCGTCTTCCAGGCCTTCGCCGACGTCTTCAAGCTGCTGTTCAAGGAAGTCATCCAGCCGACCAACGCGCAGCGGGTGCTCTACATCCTGGCGCCGCTGATCACGCTGGCCCCGGCGTTCGCGGCGTGGGCGGTGGTGCCGTTCGACGCGCAGCTGGTCCTGTCGAATGCCAACGCCGGCCTGCTGTACCTGCTGGCGATGACCTCGCTGGGCATCTACGGCATCATCCTCGCCGGCTGGGCCTCGAACTCGAAGTACGCGTTCCTCGGTGCGATGCGCGCCTCGGCGCAGATGATCAGCTACGAGATCGCGATGGGCTTCGCGCTCGTCGGCGTGATGGTCGCCGCCGGCAGCCTCAATCTCACCGAGATCGTGATGGCGCAGTCGGGCAGCAAGGGCCTGTTCGAGTGGTTCTGGCTGCCACTGCTGCCGCTGTGCGTGATCTATTTCATCTCCGGCGTGGCCGAGACCAACCGCGCGCCGTTCGACGTCGTCGAGGGCGAATCGGAAATCGTCGCCGGCCACATGGTGGAGTATTCGGGATCGGCGTTCGCGCTGTTCTTCCTCGCCGAATACGCCAACATGATCCTGATCAGCTTCCTGGTCGCGATCTTCTTCCTCGGCGGCTGGCTGTCGCCGTTCCAGGGCCTCGGCATCCCGCTGCTGTCGGTCGACGGCTGGTGGTGGCTGTTCGCGAAGGTGTTCTTCTTCGCCAGCTGCTTCATCTGGTTCCGCGCCTCGTTCCCGCGCTACCGCTACGACCAGATCATGCGCCTGGGCTGGAAGGTCTTCATTCCGATCAGCATCTTCTGGATCGTGGTGACCGCGCTGATGGCGTATTACGGGATTTTCGAGGCGGGGCAGTCATGACCAAGTTCGTTTCCTGGTTCAGAAGCCTGCTGCTGCTCGAGCTGCTCGGCGGCATGGCGCTGACCTTCAAGTATCTGTTCCGCGACAAGTACACGCTGATGTACCCGATGGAAAAGACGCCGCAGTCGCCGCGGTTCCGCGGACTGCATGCGTTGCGCCGCTATCCCAACGGGGAAGAGCGCTGCATCGCGTGCAAGCTGTGCGAGGCGGTGTGCCCGGCGCTGGCGATCACCATCGACTCCGAGCAGCGCGAGGACGGCACCCGCCGCACCACGCGCTACGACATCGATCTGTTCAAGTGCATCTACTGCGGTTTTTGCGAGGAATCGTGCCCGGTGGACTCGATCGTCGAGACCCATCTGCACGAGTACCACTTCGAGAACCGCGGCGAGAACATCGTGACCAAGCCGCAGCTGCTGGCGATCGGTGACCGTCTCGAGGCCGAGATCGCCGAACGTCGCGCCGCCGACTCCGCGTACAGGTAAGTCATGAATTTCGACCTGATTGCATTTCTCGTCTTCGCCGCGATCACCGTGATGTCCGCGGTGGCGGTGATCAGTGCCCGCAACCCGGTGCACGCGGCGCTGTTCCTGGTGCTGACGTTCTTCTCCACGGCCTGCACCTGGCTGCTGGTCGGTGCCGAGTTCCTCGGCATCGCCCTGGTGCTGGTCTACGTCGGCGCGGTGATGGTGCTGTTCCTGTTCGTGGTGATGATGCTCGACATCGACGTCGCACCGCTGCGCGAGGGTTACGTGCGCTACCTGCCGGTCGGCCTGCTGGTCGCGGTGGTGATGCTGGTCGAGATCGTCACGCTGATCGGCGTGCGTGCGCGCATGGTGCCGTTCGGGCCGGACGTGGTGGACCAGGCGGGCGTGTCGAACACGGTGTGGATCGCGCGTCGTCTGTTCACCGACTTCCTGCTGCCGTTCGAAGTGGCGGCGGTCATCCTGACCGTCGCGGTGATCGCGGCGGTGATGCTGACACTGCGTCGCCGTCCGGGTGCCAAGCACCAGAATCCGGGGATGCAGGCGCGGGTGCGTGCGTCGGATCGCATGCGCGTGGTCAAGATGGAGCCGGTGCGTCCGGTGGCCGAGCCCCCGGCGGGCGCGGGCGAGGGAGAGACGAAATGACCGAGCTGTTCGGAACCGGCCTCGCGCTGGGCCATTACCTCGCGCTGGGCGCAGTGCTGTTCTGCATCAGCGTGGCGGGCATCTTCCTCAACCGGAAGAACGTGATCATCCTGCTGATGTCGATCGAGCTGATGCTGCTCGCGGTGAACATCAATTTCATCGCCTTCTCGCGCGAGTTCGGCGATGCCGCCGGGCAGATCTTCGTGTTCTTCATTCTCACCGTGGCTGCAGCCGAGGCCGCGATCGGCCTGGCGATCCTGGTCACGCTGTTCCGCAACCGGCGCACGATCAACGTCGCCGAACTCGACACGCTGAAGGGCTGACCCGGGCATGGAGTACACAATTTCCAAGGGCATCCTGATCGCGATCGTCCTGGCGCCGCTGCTGGGCTCGATCGTCGCCGGGCTGTTCGGCCGTCAGGTCGGCCGTGCCGGCGCGCATTCGGTGACCATCGCCGGTGTCGCGGTGAGCTGCGCGCTGTCGGTCTACACGCTGTGGCAGCTGATGCAGGGCGCGCCGGTGTTCAACGAGAACGTCTACACGTTCTTCGAGGTCGGCAACTACTCGGCGCACGTCGGCTTCCTGATCGACAACCTCACCGCGATGATGATGGTGGTGGTGACGTTCGTGTCGCTGCTGGTGCACGTCTACACCATCGGCTACATGGCCGAGGATCCGGGCTACCAGCGCTTCTTCAGCTACATCTCGCTGTTCACCTTCTCGATGTTGATGCTGGTGATGGGCAACAACTTCCTGCAGCTGTTCTTCGGCTGGGAAGCGGTGGGCCTGGTGTCGTACCTGCTGATCGGCTTCTGGTTCAAGAAGCCGACCGCGGTGTTCGCCAACATGAAGGCGTTCCTGGTCAATCGCGTCGGTGACTTCGGCTTCCTGCTCGGCATCGCCGGCGTGCTGTACTGGTTCGGCAGCCTCGACTACGCGACCGTGTTCGCCGCGGCCGACTCGACCATCGGCGGCGGCCAGACGATCGAGATCCTCACCGGCTTCGAGTGGTCGGTGGCGACCCTGGTCTGCATCTGCCTGTTCATCGGTGCGATGGGCAAGTCGGCCCAGGTGCCGCTGCACGTGTGGCTGCCCGACTCGATGGAAGGCCCGACCCCGATTTCGGCGCTGATCCACGCCGCGACGATGGTCACCGCGGGCATCTTCATGGTGGCGCGCATGTCGCCGCTGTTCGAACTGTCGGAAACCGCGCTGCAGTTCATCCTCTTCATCGGTGCGACCACGGCCTTCTTCACCGGCCTGATCGGCATCGTGCAGAACGACATCAAGCGCGTCGTCGCCTATTCCACGCTGTCGCAGCTGGGCTACATGACCGTCGCACTCGGCGTGTCCGCGTACTCGGCCGCGGTGTTCCACCTGATGACGCACGCCTTCTTCAAGGCGCTGCTGTTCCTGGCGGCGGGCTCGGTGATCATCGGCATGCACCACGAGCAGGACATGCGCAAGATGGGCGGCCTGCGCAAGTACATGCCGGTCACGTTCTGGACCAGCGTCATCGGCACGCTGGCCCTGGTCGGCACGCCGTTCTTCAGTGGCTTCTACTCCAAGGACACGATCATCGAGGCGGCCAAGTTCGCCCGCGAGGGTGGTGGCTGGGTCTACGAGTACGGCTACTGGTCGGTGCTGCTGGGCGCGTTCGTGACCTCGTTCTACAGCTTCCGCCTGCTGTACATGACCTACTTCGGCGCGGAGCGCTTCCGCGACGCGCACGCGTCGGACGTACACGCCGCGCACGATGCGCACGGCCAGGAAACCCACCATGAGCCGTTGCACGACGACGGCCACGGCCATGCGGTCGCCGCGACGGGTCACCACGATCACGCGCACGACGGCCACGGCCATCACGGCGTGCACGAGCCGCACGAGTCGCCCTGGGTGGTGACGCTGCCGTTGATCCTGCTGGCGATCCCGTCGATCCTGATCGGCTATTTCACTGCCGGTCCGATGCTGTTCGGCACCGACTGGACGGGGCATCACGAAATCCGCGGGTTCTTCGACGGCGTGATCACCGTGCTGGCGTCCAACGACGTGCTGGCGGCGTTGAAGGAGGAGCTGTGGCACGGCCCCGCGGCGTTCGCGATGCACGGCTTCGTCGCGCCGGCGTTCTGGCTCGTCGTCGCCGGCTTCGTGCTGGCCACGGTGATGTACTGGTGGAAGCCGGAGCTGCCGGCCAAGGCCGCGCGTGTATTCGCGATGCCGATCCGCGTGCTCGAGCGCAAGTACTACGCCGACGACCTGTGGATCGGTGGCTTCGCCGGCGGCGGCGTGGCGCTGGGCAAGCTGTCGCGCATTTTCGACACCAAGGTCATCGACGGCCTGTTCGTGAACGGATCGGCGCGGGTGGTCGACCTGGTCTCGGGCGTCATCCGCCGGCTGCAGTCCGGTGCCCTCTACCACTATGCATTCGCGATGATCGTCGGCCTGATCGTGTTGTTGGCCCTCCTCATCAAGTACTGGCGTTGACGGAACTCCCTACGTGTCGAACTGGCCTCTCCTCAGTCTCCTGATCTGGCTGCCGATTCTCGGCGGTGCGCTCGTGCTCGCGTTGGGCGAACGTCGCGCCGACGCGGCGCGCTGGGTGTCGCTCGCGTTCGCGCTGCTGGTCTTCGTGCTCAGCATCCCGTTGCTCACCGGTTTCGACTACGCCAATGCCGGGCTGCAGTTCCTGGAGCGGCGGGAGTGGATCCCGGCGTTCAACATCGAGTACCACCTGGGCGCGGACGGCATTTCGGTCGCACTGATCGTGCTGACCACGCTGACCACCGCGCTGGTGCTGATCGGCGCCTGGACGTCGGTGACCAAGCGGGTGTCGCAGTACTTCGCGGCGATGCTGATCCTTGAGGGCATGATGATCGGCGTGTTCTGCGCCGTGGACGCGATGCTGTTCTACGTGTTCTTCGAGGCGATGCTGATCCCGATGTTCATCATCATCGGTGTCTGGGGCGGTCCGCGCCGCGTCTACGCGTCGGTGAAGTTCTTCCTGTACACGTTCCTCGGCTCGGTCTTCATGCTGGTCGCGCTGATCTACCTGTACATGCAGGCCGGCAGCTGGCAGTTGCCCGATCTGTATGCGCTGCGCCTGTCGTCGACGGAACAGATGTGGATCTTCTTCGCGTTCCTGGCCGCGTTCGCGGTCAAGGTGCCGATGTTCCCGGTGCACACCTGGTTGCCGGATGCCCACGTCGAGGCGCCGACCGGCGGCTCTGTGATCCTGGCGGCGATCATGCTGAAGATCGGTGGCTACGGCTTCCTGCGCTTCAACCTGCCGATCACCCCCGACGCCGGCCACGAGTGGGCGTGGCTGGTCATCGGCCTGTCGCTGATCGCGATCGTCTATGTCGGCCTGGTGGCGCTGGTCCAGCAGGACATGAAGAAGCTGGTCGCGTACTCGTCCGTGTCGCACATGGGGTTCGTGACCCTCGGCGTGTTCATCGCCTTCGCGCTGATGCGTGACGTCGGTGCCGGCGACGCCGCGCGGCTCGGCCTGCAGGGCGCGATGGTGCAGATGGTCTCGCACGGCTTCATCTCCGGCGCGATGTTCTCCTGTATCGGCATCCTCTACGACCGCATGCACACGCGCATGATCAAGGATTACGGCGGGGTCGCGAACGTGATGCCGTGGTTCGCGGCGTTCTACGTCCTGTTCGCGATGGCCAACTCCGGCCTGCCGGGCACCTCGGGCTTCGTCGGCGAATTCATGGTCATCCTGGCCGCGTTCCAGAGCCACCCGCTGATCGCGTTCTTCGCGGCGATGACGCTGATCATCGGCGCGGCCTACACGCTGTGGCTGGTCAAGCGCGTGCTCTACGGCGAAGTGGCCAATGCGCACGTCGCGGCGCTCAAGGACATCAACGCGCGCGAGGCGCTGGTGCTGGGCGTGTTCGCTGCCGGTACGCTGCTGATCGGCGTGTATCCCAAGCCGCTGACCGACCTGATGGAGCCCTCCATCGCGCAACTGGCGAACCTGATCGCCGCAAGCAAGCTTTAAGGATCCCGTCGCGATGATTTCCGCTCCGATGACGCCCCCCGTCCGCACGCTGGCCGAACTCGGGCCGATCGTGCCCGAGCTGTTCGTGGTGCTGGGCGCGTTCGCCCTGTTGATGCTCGACCTGTTCATCGATCCGCGCCGCCGGATCATCACCCATGTGCTGGCCGTGGCCGTGTTGCTGGGTGCGGCGGTGATGATCGCCATGGGCGTGGGCGGGCAGGGCAGTACGCTGGCCGACATGTTCGTGCGTGACGCCGGTGCGGATCTGCTGAAGATCACCGGCCTCGCCGTGGCGGCGATCGCGCTGGGCTATGCCTGGGCCTATCTGCGCGAGCGCGACCTGTACCAGGGCGAGATTCCGGTGCTGTTCCTGTTCACCGCGGCCGGCATGATGCTGCTGGTCTCGGCCAACAACCTCACCATGGTCTACGTCGGCCTGGAGCTGCTGGCGCTGTGTTCGTACGCGCTGGTGGCCTGCGACCGCGACAACCCGCTGTCGTCGGAGGCGGCGATGAAGTATTTCGTGCTGGGCGCGCTGGCCTCGGGCATGCTGCTGTTCGGCATGTCGCTGGTCTACGGTGCGACCGGCACGCTGTCGCTGCCCGCCATCCACGATGCGATCGTCGGCATCGGCGGCGACAACCGCGTCCTGCTGCTGACCGGCATGGTGTTCCTGGTGGTGGGCATCGCGTTCAAGTTCGGCGCCGCGCCGTTCCACATGTGGCTGCCCGACACCTACCACGGTGCGCCGACGGCGATCACCGCCTTCGTGAGCTCGGTGCCCAAACTCGCCGCATTCGGCATGACCTGGCGTCTGCTGGAGACGGCGCTCGGCCCGGTGTTCGAACAGACCCAGCTGCTGCTGGCGCTGCTGGCCGCGCTGTCGCTGGTGGTGGGCAACCTGTTCGCGATCGCGCAGACCAACCTCAAGCGCATGCTCGCCTACTCGACGATCTCGCATGTCGGCTTCCTGTTCCTCGGTCTCGCCGGCGGCGGTCCCGACGGCTACGCGGCGGCGATGTTCTACGCCATCAGCTACGCGATCATGTCGGTGGCCGCGTTCGGTGCGATCGTCATGCTGTCGCGCAAGGGCTTCGAGGCCGAGCACATCGACGACTACAAGGGCCTGAACCAGCGCAGTCCGTGGATGGCCGGCCTGGTGCTGTGCATCATGGCCTCGCTGGCCGGCGTGCCGCCGTTCCTCGGCTTCTGGGCCAAGCTGGTGGTGCTCCAGGGCGCGCTGCAGGGTGACCTGCTGTGGCTGGCCATCGTCGGCATCGTGTTCGCGGTCATCGGCGCGTTCTATTACCTGCGCGTGATCAAGGTCATGTACTTCGACGCGCCCGACGCCGCGCCGATGAGCCAGCGGCCGGGCACGGCGCTGCGCGCGGTGTTCGGCGTGAACGCGCTCGCGCTGCTCGGCCTCGGCCTGTTCTGGAGCCCGCTGATGGCGTGGTGCCAGCAGGCGTTCGGCGCCTGATTCCGGCATCGGCTGGTAATCCATCCGGCATCTGGTTAAGATGCGCGCCCGGTCGCTGCGACATCGCGACCGGGAGAGGTTCGAGGGATGCGGAATCGCCCGAACCGCTTGCATCATCGAAGAGAAATCTTCATAATTCCGCTTCTGATGCGGGGTGGAGCAGTCTGGCAGCTCGTCGGGCTCATAACCCGAAGGTCGCAGGTTCAAATCCTGCCCCCGCTACCATATTTTTCGCGGTATCCACGGAGCGCCCACAAGGCGTTCCGTTGCGGAAAGTCTGGGCTTTGCCGAAGCTCCTGCTTCGCTTCGGCGCCGACATCCAGTGGTATCGGACAAGGGGCCCATCGGGCCCTTTGTCGTTTTCCACGATCGGAGAACGCCGGGCCTTCGGGCAGGGCGGTGACCCCGCGCGGCGGGGTCGACCACGCGCGATACCGGACACGCAATGGACGAGGAACCAGGTGGCGGACAAGGCGACACAACTGACGGAACTGCTCGCGCCGACGGTCGAGGCCCTCGGGCTCGAGTTGCTGGGCATCGAGTACCTGCCCGCGCCGGGCGGCGCGGTGGTGCGCCTGTACATCGACGTGCCCGCGGGTCATGACGCGGCGGCGATCGAGGCCGGCACCCCGCAGGGCGTGACGATCGAGCATTGCGAAGCGGTCAGCCGCGAGGTTTCGGCGCAACTCGACGTCGAGGACCCGATCAGCGGCAACTACACGCTGGAAGTCTCCTCGCCGGGCGTCGACCGTCCGCTGTTCGGCCCGGCCCAGTTCGCGCGCTTCACCGGCGAGACCGTCAAGGTCGGCCTGAAGCTGCCGCAGGAGGGACGTCGTCGCCTGACCGCACGCATCGTCTCGGTCGATGGCGAGTCGGTGACCTTCGATCTCGACGGCACGCCGTTCGTCGCGCAGGTCGACAACATCGACAAGGCCCGCATCGTGCCCGACTGGGCCGCCCTCGGGCTGGCGCCGTCGAAGGACAAGAAAGAGAACGGCCGCGCCACCGGCGCGTCCCGCAAGGCCAACCACACACCACGTGACAACAAGCGGTCCGACGATCCGTCGGCCGGTGCGGAGTGAATGAAAAGATGAGCAAGGAACTGTTGCTGGTCGTCGATGCGGTCGCCAACGAGAAGGGCGTGCCGGAGTCCGTGATCCTCGAGGCCATCGAGGCCGCGCTGGCCACGGCCGCGAAGAAGCGTTACGCCGAGCAGGACGTGCTGACCCGCGTCGCGATCGACCCGAAGGACGGCAGCTACGAGACGTTCCGCCGCTGGGAAGTGGTGGCCGACGACGTCGTCATGGAATCGCCCGACCGGCAGATCCGGATGATGGACGCGGTCGAGGAAGCCGACGGCGTCGAGATCGGCGATTACATCGAAGAGCAGATCGAGAACGTCGACTTCGGCCGCATCGCCGCCCAGGCCGCCAAGCAGGTCATCGTGCAGCGCGTGCGCGAGGCCGAGCGCCAGCAGGTGGTCGATGCGTGGAAGGACCGCGTCGGCGAGCTGGTGACCGGCGTGGTCAAGCGCGTGGAGCGCGGCAACGTCTACGTCGATCTCGGCGGCAACGCCGAGGCGCTGATCCAGAAGGACAAGGCGATTCCGCGCGACGTCGTGCGCGCCGGTGACCGCATCCGCGGCTATCTGTACGACGTGCGCAGCGAGCCCCGCGGGCCGCAGCTGTTCATCAGCCGCGCCGCCCCCGAGTTCATGATGGAGCTGTTCAAGCTCGAAGTGCCGGAAGTCGGCCAGGGCCTGGTCGAGATCAAGGCCTGCGCGCGCGATCCGGGCGATCGCGCCAAGATCGCCGTGGTCGCCTACGACACCCGCACCGATCCCATCGGCGCCTGCATCGGCATGCGCGGCTCGCGCGTGCAGGCGGTGAGCAACGAGCTCAACGGTGAACGCGTCGACATCGTGCTGTGGTCGGACAATCCGGCGCAGTTCGTCATCAACGCGATGGCGCCGGCCGAGGTGCAGTCGATCGTCGTCGACGAGGACAAGCACTCGATGGACCTGGCGGTGGCCGAGGACAAGCTCGCCCAGGCGATCGGCAAGGGCGGCCAGAACGTGCGCCTGGCCAGCCGCCTGGCAGGCTGGCAGCTCAACGTGATGACCCAGGACCAGGTCACCGCCAAGTCGGAAGCCGAGCAGGCCGCCGCGCGCCAGCTGTTCATGGACAAGCTGGAGGTCGACGAGGAAATCGCCGGCATCCTGGTCACCGAGGGCTTCGGCACGGTCGAGGAAATCGCCTATGTGCCGGTCGGCGAACTGCTGGCGGTCGAGGGCTTCGACGAGGACATCGTCGAGGAACTGCGTTCCCGCGCCCGCGACGCGCTGCTCAACGACGCGCTCGCGGTCGAAGAGGAAGCCGACGAGCACGCGCCGACCCAGGATCTGCTCGAACTCGAGGGCATGGACGACGAGACCGCGTTCGCGCTGGCCTCGCACGGCGTGCGCACCAGCGAGGATCTGTCCGACCTGGGTGCCGACGAGGTGATGGAGTTCGGTATCGAAGGGCTCGACGAAGCCCGCGCCGCCGCGCTGATCCTGGCCGCACGTGCCGAAGAGATCGCGCGCCTGGAGCGGGAAGGCTGACGGGTCCGCGGGGCCGGTGCGACGCACCGGCATCGACGCGGCCGCCCGCCACGGATGACGATCCACGCCGGAACGAATCCCATGCAGCGGTAGAATGACAAATCCACTGCGCCCCGCACTTCGCGGCGGCGCGCAAGGAATCGGAATCACGAATGTCGCAACAAACCACCATCCGCAAGCTGGCCGCACTGGTGAATACGCCGGTCGAGAAACTGCTTGAGCAGCTGTCCGAGGCGGGCATGCAGTTCAGCGATCCCGATCAGGTCGTCACGAGCGCGGAAAAGCTGAAGCTGCTCGGATTCCTCAAGCGCGCGCACGGCAAGAGCGATGCGCCGGTCGAGGAAATCGCCGCGCCCAAGAAGATCACCCTCAACCGCAGCCGCAAGCAGGAGCTGACGGTCGGCGGCGGCAAGAACCGCCAGACGGTCGACGTGGTCGTGCGCAAGAAGGTCACGCTCAGCCGCCCGGTCGAAGGCGCGGCGGTGGACCCCGATGCCGAGCGCGCCGAGATCCTGCGCAAGCTCGAGGAATCGCGGCAGAAGAACCTGTCCGAACAGCAGCGGCTGGCGGAGGAAGACAAGCGCCGGGCCGACGAGGCCGAGCAGCGTCGTCTCGACGCCGAGGCCGAAGCCGAGCGGCTGCGTCAGGCGGCTGCGGCGGCGGTGGTTGTGCCCGACGAGGCCGACCCGGCCGCCGTGCGTCGCACGCCGGGCCATGGCCACGGCCACAAGCCGCCGGCGGCGGCACGCGCCGACGACCGCGGCGCCGCTGCGGCCAAGCCCAAGGCCAATCGGGGTTCGCACGCGATGGTGGCCGGCGTCGAGGACGACGACAGCACCGCACGTTTCGCCGGCCAGCTGCATCTGAGCGCGTCCGACCGTGCGCGTCGCAGCAGCACGCGCGGCAAGCCCGTGCGCGGCCCGCAGCGTCGCGGCAGCGCGCCGTCGCGCAGCGGCGGCGGCCCCCACGGCTTCGAGCGCCCCACGGCGCCGGTGCTGCGCGAGGTCGCGATCGGTGATGCGATCACCGTGGCCGATCTCGCCCAGAAGCTGGCGATGAAGGGCGGCGACGTGGTCAAGGCGCTGTTCAAGATGGGCGTCATGGCGACCATCACCCAGTCGATCGATCACGACACCGCGGTGCTCGTCGTCGAGGAACTGGGCCACACCGCGGTGCGCGCCGACGCCGATGACGCCGAGAGCGAGCTGATCGCGCACGTGGGCGAGGCCCAGGGCGAGCAGGTCGTCCGTCCGCCCGTGGTCACGATCATGGGTCATGTCGACCACGGCAAGACCTCGTTGCTCGACTACATCCGCCGCACCAAGGTGGCCTCGGGCGAAGCCGGTGGCATCACCCAGCACATCGGCGCGTATCACGTCGAGACCGACAAGGGCGTCATCAGCTTCCTCGACACCCCGGGCCACGCGGCCTTCACCTCGATGCGCGCGCGCGGCGCCAAGCTCACCGACATCGTGGTGCTGGTGGTCGCGGCCGACGACGGCGTGATGCCGCAGACGGCCGAAGCGATCCAGCATGCGAAGGCGGCCAAGGTGCCGCTGATCGTCGCGATCAACAAGATCGACAAGTCCGGCGCCGATCCGTCGCGCGTCAAGAACGAACTGCTCGAGCACGACGTGGTCGCCGAGGATTTCGGTGGCGACACCCAGGTGGTGGAGCTCTCGGCCAAGACCGGTGACGGCGTCGACGATCTGCTCGATGCGATCTCGCTGCAGTCCGAAGTGCTGGAACTGCGCGCCGTCGCGGAAGGCCGCGCCAGCGGTACGGTCATCGAGTCCTCGCTCGACAAGGGCCGCGGCCCGGTCGCGACCGTGCTGGTCCAGCAGGGCCTGCTGGCGCGCGGTGACTATCTGGTCTGCGGCATCCAGTACGGCCGCGTGCGTGCGCTGTTCGACGAGACCGGTCAGCAGGTGCAGTCGGCGGGCCCGTCGATTCCCGTGCAGGTGCTCGGCTTGTCCGGCGTGCCGGAGGCGGGCGACGATTTCGTCGTCGTCGCCGACGAGCGTCTGGCCAAGGAAGTCGCCCAGCAGCGCGAGACCAAGCGTCGCGAGACGCGTCTGGTGCAGGCCGCGGGCAACCGCATGGAAGACATCATGGCGCAGATGGGTCAGGCCGAGCAGCAGCTGTCGCTCAACCTGGTCATCAAGGCCGACGTGCAGGGTTCGGTGGAGGCGCTGCGTCAGGCCCTGACCGCGCTGTCGAACGAGCAGATCCGGATCAACATCATCGTGGCCGGCGTCGGCGGCATCACCGAATCGGACGCCAACTCGGCAGCCGCGGCGAAGGCGACGATCATCGGCTTCAACGTGCGTGCCGACGCGTCGGCACGCAAGGTGATCGAGAACAGCGCGCTCGACCTGCGCTACTTCTCGGTGATCTACGACGTGATCGACCAGGTCAAGCAGGTCGCCTCCGGCATCCTGGGCATGGAGATCCGCGAGGAGATCATCGGCATCGCCCAGGTCCGCGACGTGTTCCGCAGCTCCAAGTTCGGCGCCGTCGCCGGCTGTATGGTCGTCGAGGGCGTGGTCAAGCGCTCCAAGCCGATCCGTGTGCTGCGCGACAACACCGTGGTGTTCGAAGGCGAGCTGGAATCGCTGCGCCGCTTCAAGGAGAACGTCGACGAAGTGCGCAACGGCACCGAGTGCGGCATCGGCGTGAAGGCCTACAACGACGTCAAGGCCGGCGACCAGATCGAATGCTTCGAGCGTATCGAGGTGCAGCGGACGCTGTAAGCGTCCGCGGTGATTCGTGGATCGGTGATTCGTGATTCGTGAGAGCGGGTCACGGCACCGAGACGAATCGCTTGATCGGAAGGCACCCTCGAATCACTCATTACGAATCACCAATCACGTGCCCACCAAATCCTTCCACCGCACCGACCGCGTCTCCGCCCAGCTCCGCCGCGAGCTCGGCACGCTCGTGCGCGAGGCGGTGTCCGAACACGGCCTGCCGTCGGTCAGCGTGTCCGACGTCGAGGTCACCCGCGACATGGCCCACGCCAAGGTCTTCGTGACCGCGCTGCAGTCCGAGCGTTCGGCCGAAGCCGTCAAGGGCCTGAAGGCCGTCGCGCACGAGATCCGCTTCCGCCTCGCACGCGCGGTCAAGCTGCGCCACGTGCCGGAACTGCATTTCCACTACGACGATTCCGTCGACCGCGGCGAGCGCATCGACCACCTGTTGCGCGATGTCGGCGACGCCTCCGCCGACTGACGACGGCGCGTCCTCCGGCGCGGTACCGCCGCGCGCGCGTGCCAGACGCCGGCAGTCGGACCGCCCGCGCACGCAGTTACGCAAGCTCGACGGCATCCTGCTGCTCGACAAGCCGCGCGGCATGAGTTCGAACCAGGCGCTGCAGCGTGTGCGACACCTGTTCCGCGCCGAGAAGGGCGGCCATACCGGCAGCCTGGATCCACTCGCCACCGGCCTGCTGCCGGTGTGCTTCGGCGAGGCGACCAAGATCGCCGGCGGTCTGCTCGGCGCCCGCAAGGCCTACACCACCGTCGCCCGCCTGGGGCAGGTGACCGATACCGACGATGCGGACGGCGAGGTGCTGCGCGAGCGGCCGGTGCCGGCGCTCACCCTCGAGACGCTCGACGCCGCTCTGTCGCAGCTCGTCGGCCGCATTTCGCAGCGTCCGCCGATCTATTCCGCGCTCAAGCGCGGCGGCGAGCCGCTGTACGCCAAGGCCCGGCGCGGCGAACCCGTCGAGGTCGAGACCCGTCCGGTGGACGTGCACGCCTTCGAGCTGCAGTCGGCCGCCGACCTGCTCGACGGCGTGCTCGAACCGGGCGGCGCGCCGCAGCTGCGCCTGCACGTCGAATGCGGCTCGGGCACCTACGTCCGCAGCCTGGTGCGCGACCTCGGGGAGCTTCTGGGCTGCGGCGCGCACGTGGCCGAGCTGCGCCGGCTGTGGGTGGACCCGTTCCGGGACCCGCGCATGTGGACGCTCGAGGACCTGCAGGCCCTGGCCGCGCGCAGCGAGCGTGGGCTCGACGCCTGCCTGCTCGACATCGAGGCCGGCATGCTGGCCTGGCCGGCGGTGCACGTCGACGCGCGGCAGGCGGCCCGGCTGCAGAACGGCCAGGACGTGCCGGGGCCGTTCACCCCGACGGGCGAGGTCGCGATCTTCGGTCCGGGCGGTCTCGCCGAGGGGCTGGGCCGGGTCACGGCCGAGGGGCGTCTGGGACCGCAACGCATGTTCCGGCGCGCGGGGGCCGCGCAAGTCTGAATGGCCCGCCTTGTCCGGCACCCGGGCAAGCGGTACACTTTCGCCGCCTTTTTTCCAGGCACACGCAACTCCAATCCACAGGCGGTCCGGGCGGTACGCGACGGTTGATACGACAGGTCGCGGTCTTCTGCGGGACGCGCGTCAAGAGAACCGAAATGACCAGCACGATCGACAACAGCAAGATCATCGAAGACCACAAGCGCGGCGAAAACGACACCGGCTCCCCGGAAGTCCAGGTCGCCCTGCTGACCGCACGCATCGTGCACCTGACCGAACACTTCAAGACGCACAAGAAGGACCACCACAGCCGTCGTGGCCTGCTGATGATGGTCAACCGTCGTCGCAGCCTGCTCGACTATCTGCACCGGAAGGATGCGGACCGCTACAAGGCCCTGATCGAGAAGCTCGGCCTGCGTCGCTAAGACTGACACCCACCGCGGCGCAGAAATGCGCCGCGGTTCTTTTTAGGGCGTGGCAGCGTCCGCCCGGTCGGGGCATGGGTTCCGCACCGGTTCATCGCAAGAGACATCAAGGAATTCAACGTGGCGAAAGTGACAAAGAGCTTCCAGTTCGGTAACCACACGGTGACGCTCGAGACCGGCGAGATCGCGCGCCAGGCCGGCGGTGCCGTCATGGTGTCGTGCGAGGGCACCCAGGTGCTGGTCACCGCGGTGGCCAACAAGACCGCACGCGAAGGGCAGGATTTCTTCCCCCTGACCGTGGACTACCAGGAGAAGTTCTACGCCGGCGGCCGCATCCCGGGCGGCTTCTTCAAGCGTGAAGGTCGCGCCACCGAGAAGGAAACGCTGACCTCGCGCCTGATCGACCGTCCGATCCGCCCGCTGTTCCCGGACGGCTTCCGCAACGAAGTCCAGATCATCGCCACCGTGATGTCGATGAACCCCGAGATCGACGGCGACATCCTCGCCCTGATCGGTGCCTCGGCCGCGCTGTCGCTCTCGGGCGCGCCGTTCGACGGCCCGATCGGCGCCGCCAAGGTCGGCTACAAGGACGGCCAGTACCTGCTGAACCCGACCGTGACCGAGCTGAAGGATTCGGACCTCGAGCTCGTCGTCGCCGGCACCGCGAATGCCGTGCTGATGGTCGAATCCGAAGCCCGCGAACTGTCGGAAGAGGTGATGCTGGGCGCGGTGATGTTCGGCCACAAGCAGATGCAGGTCGCGATCGAGACGATCAACGCCCTTGTCGCCGAGGCCGGCAAGCCGAAGTGGGAGTGGACCGCGCCGGCCGCCAACGAAGGCCTGATCTCCACGCTGCGCAGCGCGATCGGCGAGCAGCTCGCCGGCGCCTTCCAGGTGCGTGACAAGCTCGAGCGCAAGGACGCGATCTCCAAGGTCAAGAAGGCGATCCTCGAAGCCCTGCAGCCGCACGCGGAGGCCAATGCCTGGTCGAGCAGCGAGCTGTCGAAGGAATTCGGCGAGCAGGAATACCAGACCATGCGCAACTCGGTCCTCAAGACCAAGGTGCGCATCGACGGCCGCGCGCTCGACACCGTGCGTCCGATCACCTCGAAGGTCGGCATCCTGCCGCGCGTCCACGGCTCCTCGCTGTTCACCCGCGGCGAAACCCAGGCCATCGTCGCGGTCACGCTGGGCACCGCCCGCGACGGCCAGATCATCGATTCGGTCGCCGGCGAGTACAAGGAGCACTTCCTGTTCCACTACAACTTCCCCCCGTACTCGGTCGGCGAAGCCGGTCGCATGATGGGTCCGAAGCGCCGCGAAATCGGCCACGGGCGCCTCGCCAAGCGCGGCGTGCTGGCCGTGATGCCGACGATGGAAGAGTTCCCGTACACGATCCGCGTCGTGTCGGAGATCACCGAGTCGAACGGCTCCTCGTCGATGGCCTCGGTCTGCGGTTCCTCGCTGGCGCTGATGGACGCGGGCGTGCCGATCAAGGCACCGGTCGCCGGCATCGCGATGGGTCTGGTGAAGGAAGGCGACGAGTTCGTCGTGCTGTCGGACATCCTGGGTGACGAAGATCACCTCGGCGACATGGACTTCAAGGTCGCCGGTACCACGAACGGCATCTCGGCGCTGCAGATGGACATCAAGATCCAGGGCATCACCGAGGAAATCATGCGCGTCGCGCTGGCCCAGGCCAAGCAGGGCCGCCTGCACATCCTCAACGAGATGAGCAGCGCGCTGACCACGCCGCGTTCGGAACTCAGCGAGTTCGCGCCGCGCCTGATCACGATCAAGATCCACCCCGACAAGATCCGCGAAGTGATCGGCAAGGGCGGTTCGGTCATCCAGGCGATCACCAAGGAGACCGGCACCCAGATCGACATCCAGGACGACGGCACGATCACGATTGCGTCGGTCAACGGCGCTGCCGGCCAGGCCGCGAAGTCGCGCATCGAGCAGATCACCTCCGACGTCGAGCCGGGCCGCATCTACGAGGGCAAGGTCGTCAAGCTGATGGACTTCGGTGCATTCGTGACGATCTCCCCCGGCAAGGACGGCCTGGTCCACGTGTCGCAGATTTCCAACGAGCGCGTCGAGAAGGTCGGCGACGTGCTCAAGGAAGGCGACGTGGTCAAGGTCAAGGTGCTGGAAGTCGACAAGCAGGGCCGCATCCGCCTGTCGATGAAGGCCGTCGCCGAAGGCGAGGGCACGCCGGCCGAGTGATCGCCGACGTCGCACGTGACACCGGAACGGGCCGCGCAAGCGGCCCGTTTTCGTTCGGCCACCGCGCGAAGCGGGATTCGTCCTCCAAACCTGACTGGGCGGGCTAGTCACATGGTGTGATTCTGCAAACGCCGCTCCTCTGGCAGCGTGGCCGCATGCACACCGATTCTTCCACTCCGAACGCCGTCAAAGCCCCGACCCCCGGGCCCGCGCGCGAGCGCAAGCGCCTCTGGCATCACCTGTACGTCTGGGTGCTCATCGGCATCGCCGCCGGCATCACGATCGGCCTCGCTGCGCCGGAGGTCGGCGCGCAGATGAAATGGCTGGCCGATCTCTTCATCAAGCTGGTCAAGGTGGTCATCGCGCCGACCATCTTCGCCACCGTCGCGGTCGGCATCGCCGGACTCGGCAATCTGGCCAAGGCCGGCGGCCTGGCACTCAAGACCGTTCTCTACTTCAACATCACCACGGTGTTCGCGCTGGGCATCGGTCTGGTGGTGATCAACCTGCTGGGGCCCGGGCGCAGGCTCGGGCTGGATCTCGCCACGTTCAACGCCTCGGCCGCCGAAGGCACGCTGAGCAGCGCGGGCGCCGCCGCGGGCGAGGGCATCACGGGATTTCTGCTGCACCTGGTGCCCGGTTCGTTCTTCGGCGCGTTCGTGGAAGGCCAGCTGATCCAGGTGCTGGTGATGGCGATCCTGGTCGCCTGCGCGATCACGATGCTGGGCGAGCGCGGCAAGCCGGCGGTCGCCGCGCTCGACACGATCGCCCAGGTGATGTTCGGCGTGATCAAGATCGTCATGTGGTTCGCGCCGCTGGGCGCGATGGGCGGCATGGCCTTCACCATCGGCGAGTACGGCAGCGCGATCCTCGGCTCGCTGGGCTACTTCATGCTCAGCTTCTGGGTGACCTGCCTGCTGTTCCTGTTTCTGGTGCTCGGGCCGATCTGCTGGTGGTCGGGTTTCAGCATCTTCAAGTACATCCGCATGATCCGCGACGAGCTGTTGATCGTGCTGGGCACCTCGTCGTCGGAGACCGTGTTGCCACGCATGCTGGCGAAACTCGAGGCGGCCGGTGTGCCGAAATCGGTCGTCGGTCTGACCATTCCCACCGGGTACTCGTTCAACCTCGACGGCACCGCGATCTACATGACGATGGGCGCGATCTTCATCGCCCAGGCCTTCGGCATCGACGTGCCGCTCGGCACGCAGATCGCGCTGCTGGTGTTCATGCTGATCTCGTCGAACGGCGCGGCCGGCGTTTCGGGCGCGGGTCTGGTAACCCTGGCAGCGTCCCTGGCGGCGTTCGAAAGCGTGATCCCGCTGGCCGGCATCGCCTTGATCGTCGGCATCGACCGCTTCATGTCCGAGGGCCGTGCGCTGACCAATCTCACCGGCAACGGCATCGGCACACTGGTCGTCGCCCGCTGGACGGGGCAGCTGGATCGCGCGCGCCTCGCCGAGGTGCTGGACAATCCGCGGCTCGTCGACCCCGATCGTCTGCTGGCCGAAGCGGAGGCCGCCGCCGCACCGCCGGTCGACGCACTGCCGGTCAGGTGAGCCGATGGCCGCTTGCCGGTGCATCACCCGTTGAACCTGTTGCGGCGGCGGTTGCGAACGCAACCGTTGCGCGGTCGCCGCAGAGCCTTTAGGTTGCAGCCCATGCCCCGCATCACCGCCAACAATCGCAACCGTAACGCACTGCGCACGAATAATCGTGCGCGGTCGATGCGGGTGTTGGAGCGGGCGCAGCAGTAACGCAACAGGGCGCAGGCACCCGACACACAACCCGCATCGGCCGCGATGCGGGTTTTTTTGTGGCCCGCATCCGGCTCCTCATCCGCGACATCCCATCACCCAGGAGCCCCATCATGTGTTCAATCTTCGGCATCTTCGGCCTGCAAGCCGGTGACGACGCCATCGCCCTGCGCCGGCAGGCGCTTGAGTGCTCCCAGCGCCAGCGCCATCGCGGCCCGGACTGGAGCGGCGTTTTCGTCGACGACCGCGCGATCCTCGTGCACGAGCGTCTGGCGATCGTCGATCCGGCGGGCGGTTCGCAGCCGCTGCTGTCCGAGGACGGCGCGCTGGTGCTGGCGGTCAACGGCGAGATCTACAACCACCAGGCGATCAAGGGCGAGCTGCGCATGCCCTATGCGTTCCAGACCGCATCGGACTGCGAGGTCGTCAATGCGCTGTACCGCGAACACGAGGCCGACGGCAGCGGGCCCTCCGCCTTCCTCGAACGCCTCAACGGCATCTTCGCGTTCGCACTGTGGGACCGCACCGCGGGCCGCGCGATCATCGCGCGCGACCCCATCGGCGTGGTGCCGCTCTACTGGGGCCACGACCGCGAGGGCCGGCTGCGTGTGGCTTCCGAGATGAAGGCGCTGGCCGACACGTGTGCCGATGTCGCGCAGTTTCCGCCCGGTCACTGGTACGACACGGCGACCGGCACGCTGACGCAGTACTACCGTCGGCCGTGGCGCGACTACGACGCGGTCGACGGCGTCGAGGTCACACTCGACGACGTGCGCGCGGCGTTCGAGGCCGCCGTGCATCGCCAGTTGATGACCGACGTGCCTTACGGCGTGCTGCTGTCGGGTGGCCTCGATTCCTCGCTGGTCGCCGCCGTCGCCGCGCGTTACGCACGGCATCGCGTCGAGGACGGCGGCCGGACCGAAGCCTGGTGGCCGCGTCTGCATTCGTTCGCGATCGGCCTGAAGGGCTCACCCGATCTCGCGGCCGCCGCGATCGCCGCCGAATCGCTGGGCACCGTGCATCACGGTTTCGAATACACCTTCGAGGAAGGCCTCGATGCGATTCCCGACGTGATCCGCCACGTCGAGACCTTCGACGTGACCACGATCCGCGCGTCGACGCCGATGTTCCTGCTCGCGCGCCGGATCAAGGCGATGGGCGTGAAGATGGTGCTGTCGGGCGAGGGCAGCGACGAGATCTTCGGCGGCTACCTGTACTTCCACAAGGCGCCGGATGCGCGGCAGTTCCACGAGGAACTCGTGCGCAAGCTCGATGCACTGCACACCTACGACTGCCTGCGTGCGAACAAGTCGATGATGGCCTGGGGCGTCGAGCCACGGGTGCCGTTCCTCGACCGCGAGTTTCTCGACGTGGCGATGCGCATCGACGCCGCGCACAAGATGGTCCATCGCGGCAGTGACGGCTACCAGCGCATGGAGAAGGGCGTGCTGCGCGCCGCGTTCGACGGCCATCTGCCCGATGAGATCCTGTGGCGGCAGAAGGAGCAGTTCAGCGACGGCGTCGGCTATGGCTGGATCGACGGGCTCAAGGCACACGCGGACGGCCAGGTCAGCGATCGCGAACTTGCGGCCGCGGCGAGCCGGTTTCCGCACAACCCGCCGCAGACCAAGGAGGCGTACTACTACCGCAGTCTCTTCGAGCGGTTGTTCCCCTCGCCGGCAGCCGCAGCCACGGTGCCGGGCGGCAAGTCGATCGCCTGTTCGTCACCTGCCGCGATCGCCTGGGACGCGGCGTTCGCCTGTGCCGCCGATCCATCGGGACGCGCGGTGACCGGGGTGCATCACGCCGCGGCCTAGCGGCGCGGCAGTCGCCGGTGCGCCCGTGCGTGGCGCGGTTGCGCGCCCAAGCGCCATGTCCCGGGCGTGCGCGCGCCGGTGCGAAGTGGCCTGCAGTTGAAGCCTTCGCGCCCGCGCGCCCCTGCACGGGCACCCGGTGGTCAGAGCCGTCCGGCCATCCGCGCGAGCGTCGCATCGCGCCAGACCACGTGATGCAGTACGACCATCACGACGTGTCCGGCGATCAGGGCGAGCAGGGTCCACGCCAGCACACCGTGGGACAGGTTGGCAGGCGCCATCATCCAGGCGATCTGTTCGCCGGTCTGCGGAAACAACGGCACGCCCCAGGGCGCGAAGCCGCGTCCGCTGCCGTATTCGCGCAGCAGGGCGACGGTGGGGATGTAGGCCATCAGCGCATAGAGCAGTGCATGGCCCAGGCCGGCCAGGCGGCCGACGACGGTGCGCGGATGCAGCGGACGATGGCGCCACTGCGACAGGCCCCAGGCGCCGCGCAGCAGGATCGCCAGCGTCAGCAACGTACCGACCGGCTTGTGCGTGCCGACCAGGAACGCGGTCAGCGGGTGCCGGCCCAGCGTCAGCTTCACCGCCATGCCGGTGAACTGCCAGGCGAACAGCGCCGCCATGCCCCAGTGCAGCATGCGCGTGACCAGGCCGTAGCGTGCAGGCGAGTCGGTCCAGCGTGACGGCATCGGCGACATCCGGGCGAAAACAGGGCCCACAGTTCAGCCGGCGGTCCGCGCGCTGTCAAACGCGTGGCGGCGGGGACCATCGGCCCCCGTACGGGACCGCGGCGACACCAGCCCGTAAACTGGACGCCACGTTTCCAGACACACGGGCAGCACAGTGATCATCCATCCCAAGGTCCGCGGCTTCATCTGCACCACCACGCATCCGACCGGTTGCGACCACAACGTGCGCGACCAGATCGCGGCGACGCGCGCGCGCGGCGTGCGTGGCGACGGTCCGAAGAAGGTGCTGGTGATCGGCGCGTCGAGCGGCTACGGCCTCGCCGCGCGCATCAGTGCGGCCTTCGGTTTCGGTGCCGACACGCTGGGCGTGTTCTTCGAGAAGCCCGGCACCGAGAAGAAGCCCGGCACCGCCGGCTGGTACAACGCCGCGGCCTTCGACAAGTACGCCAAGCAGGCCGGTCTCTACAGCCGTTCGATCAACGGCGATGCGTTTTCCGATGAAGCGCGTGCGCAGGCGATCGAACTGATCAAAACCGAGATGGGCGGGCAGGTCGATCTCGTCGTCTATTCCCTGGCCTCGCCCGTGCGCAAGTTGCCCGGTTCGGGTGACGTGGTGCGCTCGGCGCTCAAGCCGATCGGCGAGGCCTACACCTCGACTGCGATCGACACCAACAAGGACCAGATCATCGAGGCCACGATCGAGCCGGCGACCGAGCAGGAGATCGCCGACACCGTGACCGTGATGGGCGGCCAGGACTGGCAGCTGTGGATCGATGCGCTGCGCGAGGCCGGCGTGCTGGCCGACGGCGCGAAGACCGTGGCCTTCAGCTACATCGGCACCGAGATCACCTGGCCGATCTACTGGCACGGTGCGCTGGGCAAGGCCAAGGCCGACCTCGACGCGACCGCGCGCCGGCTCGATGCACAGCTGGCCGAGAGCGGCGGCAGTGCGAACGTGGCCGTGCTCAAGTCGGTCGTCACCCAGGCCAGCGCGGCGATTCCGGTGCTGCCGCTGTACATCGCGATCGCCTTCAAGGTGATGAAGGAAGCGGGTCTGCACGAGGGCACGCTCGACCAGCTCGACCGGCTGTTCCGCGAGCGGATGTATCGCGCCGACGGCGCCGCGCCCGAGGTCGACGACGAGCACCGCCTGCGTCTCGACGACTGGGAACTGCGCGACGACGTGCAGGCGCAGTGCAAGGCCCTGTGGCCGCAGGTCACCACCGAGAACCTCTTCGCGCTGACCGACTACGCCGGCTACAAGCACGAGTTCCTCAAGCTGTTCGGCTTCGAACGCGATGACGTGGATTACGACGCGGATGTCGACCCGGTCGTCGAATTCGACGTGATCGAACTTCGCGACTGAGCACACCGCGGCCGTCGCCGGCGCTCAGCGTGCCGGTGACGACTGGCGGCCGCGCACGATGCCGAACTCGCGGGCGAGCACGGGGGGCACGTCGTCCTCTGCCACATCCTCCTCCGCACGATGCCCGTCCAGGGTGGTGCGGATCAGGCGTCGACCGCTGAGCGTGGTGCGGCCCCCGGCGGTGGCGATCGTGGCCAGCGGCGCCCTGTGGAAATGCGAGTCGGGCGAATCGCGGTGGAATTCGAACATGCCCCGGAACGCCTCGAGGCGTCTGGGCGTGGTTTCGAACGTGAAGCGGGCGCTCCAGGCGCCTTCGGATGTCCCGCCTTCGAGGATCCAGCGGCCATCGGCGTGCACGAGCCGGTGATCACCGCCGGGTTCGGGCTGCACGCGGCCGTCGACCAGCGGCATCGGTGTGCGGAACGAGTGTCCGAAGCCGACGTCCACCAGCCACGGCGTTTCGAGCGCCACCAGCAGCACCAGGTGGTCGAACTCCGGGCCCAGGCTGCCGTCGCTGCGCACCACCCGTGCAGACAGCAGGGTGGTGGGAAATCCGAGGGCCTGCAGAAGCGCGGCGAACAGGCCGTTGCATTCGTAGCAGAAGCCGCCGCGACGCGCGTCGACGATCTTGCGGAAGCCGTGGTCGACCGAAAGCGCCATCGGCTCGGCCCAGTGGATCGAGAGATTCTCGAACGGCACGTTCAGAAGGTGCGCATGCTGCAGGCGGACGAGTGCATCGGCGTCGGCAACGCGCGGGGCTGCCAGCTGCAGCCGTTCGAGGTAGCGGTCCACATCCGTATCGCGCATGGCACGGTCCCGTCTGGCGTCGGACGGGACTATAGCGGGGCGACGAAGGCGCCCGTGCGTGCCGCGCACGTCGTCGTCGCGTGGCGTGCGACCGCGATGGGCTAGAACGCGGGTCCGGATGCCCCGATGCCGCCCATGGATCTGTTTCCTCCCGAGAACATCCCCCAGTGCCTGATCGACGATGCGGAAGGCGGCGTGCGCTACTGGCCCGCCGTGGTCGACCCGCCGACCGCGGAGGCCTGGTTCAATGCGCTGCGCGACGGCGTGCGCTGGCAATCGCAGCAGCGTCCGATGTACGACCGCGTGGTCGACGTGCCGCGCCTGCTCGCCGCCTACCGTGTCGACGCCCTGCCGGAGCATCTGCCGCTGGCCGCGATGCTCGCGCAGGTGCAGACGCGCGCGCCGGCCCCGTATACGGGCGTCGGTCTGAATCTCTATCGCGACGGTCAGGACAGCGTGGCCATGCACGGCGACACCCTGCGCACGCTCGCCCCCGGTCAGCCGCTCGCCCTGCTGTCGCTGGGCGCGCCGCGGCGCATGCTGCTGCGCGAAAAGGCCGAGGGCGCCAAGGCGCACGCGATCGATCTCGCGCCGGGCAGCCTGCTGGTGATGAGCCACGCCTCCCAGCGCACCCACCTGCACGGCATTCCCAAGACCGCACGCGCCGTCGGGCCGCGGATCAGCGTGGTGTTCCGTGTCCGGGCACCGACGGCGGTCGACGAGGACCGCGCCGACACGCCCTGAGCCCGACTCAGCGCGGCTGCAGCCGCAGCGTGTGCGCCGTCGTCTGCGGCAGGAACGGAGACGCCCGGCCCTGCGCCCAGTCGGCGTGGCCCGCGCCCCAGTACGGCGACAGCGGATGACCGCTCTGGCCGCCGGGCATGTGCGCGATGCCGTCGGCCTCGTGGCCCGGCGCGACGACCATGCGCTGCGAGGCGCCGAAGTCGGGCCCCTGCACCCGCGGCATCATGCTGTCGCCGGGCAGCGGCTCGGCCGGCATGCACAGCCGGCGGCGCACGAGTCCCGGCAGCGCCGAGGCCAGCGGGTGGCAGATCGCCGCGGTGTTGCGCTCGCCCCAGCGACGTTCGGCCAGTGGACCGGCGGCGGCGAGCTCGTCGCGGACCTGAGCGGCCGCGTCTTCCAGCAAGGCCTCCCAGCCGGCCGCACCGGCGTCGCAGGCGCCGCCCTCGCGGCAGGCGAAGCGGCGCGGAAGCAGATGCGCGGGCCGTTGCTGCAGCAGTGGCCAGACGACGCCCTCCAGCTGCGGCAGCGCCGGCATGTCGAAGCCGTCGCCGGCGGCGGCGCGCGCCGGTGCCAGCAGGCCGTCGGCGATGCGTTCGTGCACCGCCAGGCGCCAGGCGCGCACGAGGCGGTAGCTGACCGAATCGACGTCGGCGCGCCCCGACCAGTCCGCGGCGGCGTCCGCGAGGGCGCGCAGGGCGCTGTCGCCGCCGGGCGGCGCGCGCTCGCGCAGCAGCTGCCACCAGCGCGTCATCAACAGGGCGCGGTCGTCCAGCTGCAGTGCGAGCAGGTCGGCCTCGGTGAACCGCGCGCCGGCCTCGAGCACGTCGCGGATCTGCCGTGCGCGCGTGCCGAGCGCGGCGCCGCCGTCGCCGATGCGGGCGAAGTCCGCGCCATCCACGACCCGGCTGTTGGCCGTCCAGAGGCGGTCGGTGTCGGGCGAACTCCGCTGCGGCGAGACATCCGTGGCGATCGACCAGGGCGCACAGACATTGACCGGCGCGGCGCCGTCGGCGGTGCCGGCGGGGTCGTCCGGGCCGGGGGCCTGCGACACGGCGGCGCCGTCGCAACCCGGCTCGCGCAGCGGGATCGGCCCGAGCAGACGCCAGGCGATGCGCCCCCGGGCGTCGCCGATGACCAGGTTCTGCGTCGGTGTGGCGGTGCGGTCCGCGATTGCCAACGCGGCGTCCAGATCGCGTGCGTACACGAAATCGCCGAGTGCGAAGTTCAGCGCGCCGGGCAGGTGCGCCACCCAGCGCAGCGCCAGCGCCCGGCCGTCGTCCTCGCGGTGAACGATCGGGCCCCAGTCGGTCTCGTCGACCTCGAGCGCCACCGGCGCCTCGCCGGCGATGCCGATGTGCTCCACGTGGCGCACCACCGGTGTACAGCCCGGCTCCGCCGGAGCATCCGGCGCGCATGGCCGCAGGCGTTGCCAGTCGAGGTAATCGCCATAACTGTTGGTGAAGCCCCAGGCCACGCGGCCGGTGCTGCCGACGATGACCGCCGGCAGGCCGGGCAGGGTGAAGCCGGTGACGTCGACGCGTCCGTCCGGCGCGCGCGCATCGGGATAGCGCAGACGCGCGCGGAACCAGATATTGGGCACACGCAGACCCAGATGCATGTCGTCGGCGACGAGGGCGCGGCCGTCGGCGGTGAGCGCACCGGAGACCGCGAAATTGTTGCTGCCCGCGCGCAGGTCGCGTGCGGCCCGCCCGGCATCGGTGGCGTCGTGCATCGACGGCGATGCCGGGCGCGCGCCTCGCGCGACCGCGTCGACCACGCCCGGCGCGGCGCGCGCCGCGATGTCCGAGGCCGGTGTCCGGCCGCTGCCCATGTCCGGCGTGGGCAGCACGCGCAGGTCCACCGCCGATGCGCCCGGCAGCATCGCGTCGCCGCGCGCCGCTCCGAACAGGGGCGCGTCCCAGTCGCTGCCGTCGTGGGTGAGCAGCGCGAACAGGGCGGGCGGCAGATGCGCCCGCGCGGTGTCGAGTGCGTGTTCGGTGCGGTTGCGGGCGTCCTGCAGGTCGAAGTACATCGCGAATCCCGTCAGCGCCGAATCCGCGGTCGTCCACGGCGCTGGACGCTGGCGCAGGAGCAGATAGGGCCACGGCCGCACCCGCAACGCGGCGAGGCCGGCGTTGACGCCCTCGGTGTAGGCCTGGAGCTGCGGCATGCGGTCGCCGGCCATCGTGTCCAGCTGCGCGTCGACCCGGGCGCGCATGCGGTGGAGCCGGTTGCGACGATCGGCCTCGAGCGCGCGCGCGCCGAACAGGGCCGACAGTTCACCGGCCGGCACGCGGCGCATCAGGTCCATTTCGAAGTAGCGCTCCTGCGCATGCACATACCCGAGCGCACGGGCGGCATCGGCCTCGCTCCGGGCGTCGATGGTGACCACGCCCGCCGCGTCGCGTGTGACCGTCACCGGAGCGGACAGTCCCGGCAACGCGACCTCGCCGTCGAGCGTGGGCAGGCTGCCGCGCAGCAGCCACCAGGCCGTCAGCACGGCGAGAACGATCAGCACGAGCAGGGCGAGCAGCACCCTCGGCGTCCATCTGCGCATCACAGGTCCCCGCGCCGCTGCGTTCGTGCGGCGTCGGGTGAGTATTCCACGACCACGGCGACAGCTCGACGCGTCGCAGGTGTGCGCTCGTGTGACGGTTGCGCCGGCGGCGCACATCGCCCGCGGATCGACGGATATCGCGCCGGCGTCGCGTCACCGGCGCGCCGCGGGTCAGGCGTTGCGCGCGTGTGCCGCGAGCCCGGAGACCACGCCCAGCGACGGATCCCCGCGCACGATGCGCGCCGTCGGGAAGCGCGCCTGCGCCGCCGCCTGCACATAGGGCGCGCCGGACATGCCGCCGGTCAGGAACAGGCTGTCGGGCGGCGCGTCGAGATCGTTGCGCACGTCGTCGAGCAGGCCGCCGATCGTGTCGAGAAAGCGCGCGCTCGCCGCTTCGAGGTCGGCGCGCGTGGCGTCGACCCGCAGACCTGGCTCGACGTAATCGAGCGCATGCCCGGCGGTCTCGTCTTCGCTCAGCCGCACCTTCATGCCTTCGACGCCGCGGTACAGGCGCGTCGTGCCGCCATCGCGCTGCAGCGCCTGCAGACGCGGGCCGAACGGCGCGTCGACGTGGCCGAAGTCGCGCTTGTGGAAGTCGCGCTGGCGCGGCATGTCCTGCACGGTCGCGGCCTCGACGAAGTGGTGCACGGGGATGCGGCTTGCGCCTTTGCCGAACAGCGGCATCACCTGGGCCATGCTCAGCGCGAGGTCGACATCGGTGCCGCCATTGGCGACGCCCCAGGCGCGGCGCACGCGCGGCGCCGCATCACCGCCGACGTCGGCCAGGGCGATGTCGGTGGTGCCGCCGCCGATGTCGACGACCAGCGTGGTGTGCCGCTGCGGACTTTCGGCGTGGTAGTGCAGGGCCGCCGCGGCGGGCTCCTCGAGAAACTCGATCGAATCGAAGCCGGCCTGCGCCGCCGCCTCGCGCAGCAGGGCCAGCGCCTGTTCGCCGCCGGCCTCGCCCATCGAGCTGCGGAAGCGCACCGGTCGCCCCAGCGTCGCCGCGCGCACCGTGACACCGAGCTGCTGGCTGGCGGTGAGACGGATGTGCTCGAGGATGTGTGCGGCGATGCCGGTGATGGTCTCCTTCGCGCGCGGATGCAGGTTGAACCCCAGCATCGACTTCGGCGACTGCACCAGGTTGCCGCTGCCTTCGAGCAGATAACTCTCGATGGCCGCTTCGCCGAAGACCGCGTGCTGCAGGTCGGCGGCCGAACTCTCGGCCTCGCGCATCCGGGCTTCCAGCCACTGTCGGCGCACGATGCGGATCGCATCGCGGCGCAGCTGCGCGGTCGGCCGCGGTGCACCGCCGGCGCTGCGCAGGCTGCGCACCAGCGCCTCGACCTCGGCCTCCATGGCCGCGTCGAGCGCGAAATCGTCGAGGTCGGGCAGGGTGGTGGGAAAGAACACGGCCGTGCGGAACTGCGGCTGTCCGTCGAACCGGATGTGCACCAGGTCATCGTCGATGCGCGCCGCGGCGGCGGAGTAGCTGGTGCCGAAATCGATGCCGATCTTCATGAGGGCGACAGGCGTAAAGGCCGGCGAGTCTACGCCGAAGCCGCCCGCGCTGCAGGCCGGCGGCCGCGCGCACGTGGGCGGCTGAGAATGCGAAATGCATCTATTCGCATCCGATCATCCTCACCCGGTGCCCGCTAGACTGCACCCCGTCCACGCTGCACGAGTGCCGTCATGAAGGGCCATCCCGAAGTCGTCGAATATCTGAAGTTCCTGCTGCGCGGGGAACTCGCGGCGCGCGACCAGTATTTCATCCACTCGCGCCGCTACGAGGATCTGGGCCTGCACCAGCTGTATGCGCGCATCAATCACGAGATGGAAGAGGAAACCCAGCATGCCGATGCGCTGCTGCGGCGCATCCTGTTCCTGGAAGGCGACCCGGACATGCGCCCGGATGCGTTCGAGCCTGGGCGCACCGTCGAGGAGATGCTGCGCAAGGATCTCGACCTCGAGTACCTGGTCCGCGATCACCTCGCCAAGGGCATCGCGCTGTGCGAAGAACACGGCGATTACGTCAGCCGCGATGTGCTGGTGACCCAGCTGGCCGACACCGAGGAAGACCATACCCGGTGGCTCGAGAAACAGCTGCGGCTGATCCGGATGGTCGGTCTGGAGAACTACCAGCAGAGCCGGATGGGCGATGCGGACGGGACACACGCGGGAGTGTGACGGCCGATGCTGTCGAGCCCCGCGACCAGGAACGCCCGCACTTGCCGCGGGCGTTCTGTTTCGAGTCTTTCCCGCGAGCCTGATGCGCGGTGTCCTAACCGAGGCGCTTGAACTCGTGATTCCGCGAAGGCGGGATCCAGTGCCTCTACGGTTAATGATCTGAGTCGCGGGACCCCGCTCTCGCGGGGATGGCGGCCGGGTGAGGTTGCGTGCCTGGGACACGGCACTCGTCCGGCTCCGCCGGCAGGGGGAGGCGCGGGCCACCGCGTCCTCAGCTCCGCCGCTCGACCCGGTACACCACCGTCGACAGTGCGGTGACGCCCTCGGCCACGAAGCCCGGCTCATCGGCCAGGATGTCGCGTCGCTCGATCTCGTCGATCCGCCAGTCCGTGTCGAGCCGTGCATGCACCTCGTCGGCATCGACCGAGAACGGCGGACCGTTCTTCTGCGGCTGCGGATACTCCAGCGTCACCAGCAGCCCGCGGCACGCCGCCGGCAGGCGACGCCAGGCCGTGGCCGCGTACGTGTGTCGCAGGTCCGGCGGCAGGGCGATCAGTGCCGCACGGTCATAGACGGCCGCGCAGTCGGCGAGAACCGACGCGTGGAGTGCGAACGCATCACCGACGATCAGTTCGTACGGGCCGGCGGCGTGGTGCGTACCCGCCGCCGTCGTGTGCACGTCCGGCACCAGGCCGCGCTCGTCGAAGAACTGGCGCACCGCCAGTTCCGACAGTTCGACACCGAGCACACGGTGCCCCCGTTCGGCCAGCCACACCATGTCGAGCGACTTGCCGCTGAGCGGTACGAACACCCGGGTGGTCGGCGCCAGATCGAGCGCCGGCCAGTGTTTCACCAGCAGCGGCAGCGGGGCATCGCGGTGGAAGCCGATGCGGTGGCTCGACCAGCGCTCGTGCCAGAACTCGGGCTGCATGGGGAACTCCTGTCGCTGAGACGAAGATCGGGCGCCGCTCGCGGGATCATGCGGCGCGCTGTGGGAACGTGCGCACGATCGGTGCCGCGGTCGGGCGGTCGGGCGCATCGTGCGAGATGGACCGCTGAACAGGGCATCCGCACGCGAACGCGACGCAAACACGCCCACGATCCTCGGGGCGCGCACGACGGACCGTCGCGGCGCGCCCGGCGGGATCACTCGATCGCCAGGCCGTCGACCTTCTGCCAGCCGCGCGGCAGCAGCCCACCCCGCGAGGCGCGCGGACCCAGGTAAGGCTCGAGGTCCTTGAACGCCAGCGTCATCGTGCGCGCGCCCGAGCGCACCAGCAGCGAGGCGCCGGGCGGCACGACGGTCACGGCGACCACCTGTTCGGTGCCGCGCTTGGCCTTCGGAATCTCGATGATCTTGTTGCCTTTGCCCTTGTCGAGCTCGGGCAGTTCGGTCACCGGAAACGCCAGCAGGTGGCCGGCGCTGGTGACCACGACCAGACGGTCGGTCTCCACGTCGCGCACCGCCGCCGGCTGCAGCACGCTCGACCCCGGCGACAGCGACAGCATCGCCTTGCCCGCCTTCTGCCGGCCGGTGAGATTCTCGAACCGGGTGACGAAGCCGTAGCCGTGCGAGGACGCGACGACGAAGCGCATGTCCGCCTCGCCGGCCACCACCGCCTGGAACGACGCGCCCGCCGCCGGCGAGAACCGCCCGGTCAGCGGTTCGCCGTTGCCGCGCGCCGACGGCAGCGAATGTGCGACCGTCGAATAGCTGCGGCCGTTGGAATCGAGGAAGACCACCTGCTGCGTGCTGCGGCCGCGCGCGAACGCGAGCAGGCCATCGCCTTCGCGGTAGTTCATGCCGGCCGGATCGACATCGTGGCCCTTGGCCGCGCGGACCCAGCCCTTCTCGCTGACCACGATGGTCACCGGCTCGCTCGGTACCAGGTCACTCTCGTCCAGGGCCTGGGCGGCGCCGCGTGCGACCAGCGGCGAGCGGCGCGCATCGCCGAACTTCTTGGCATCCGCCAGCAGCTCGTCCTTGATCAGCTTCTTGAGCTTGCTCTTGCTTTCGAGCGTGGCGATCAGGCGATCACGCTCGCTTTCCAGTTCCGCCTGTTCGCCGCGGATTTTCATTTCCTCCAGACGCGCGAGCTGGCGCAGGCGCGTTTCGAGGATGTAGTCCACCTGCTCGTCACTCAGGCCGAAGCGCGCCTGCAGCACGCCGCGCGGCTCGTCCTCGGTGCGGATGATGCGGATCACCTCGTCCAGATTGAGGAAGGCGATCAGCAGGCCGTCGAGCAGGTGCAGCCGGCGTTCCACCCGGTCGAGGCGATGGGTGAGGCGGCGGGTCACGGTGGTGGTGCGGAACTGCAGCCATTCCGACAGCAGCAGCTTGAGGTTCTTGACCTGCGGCCGGCCGTCGAGCCCGATGACGTTGAGGTTGACCCGGTAGCTCTTTTCCAGATCCGTCGTCGCGAACAGGTGGCCCATCAGCTGGTCGGCGTCCACGCGGTTGGAGCGCGGAATCAGCACCACGCGCACCGGATTGGCGTGATCGGACTCGTCGCGGATGTCCTCCAGCCAGGGCAGCTTCTTGGCGCGCATCTGCGCCGCGATCTGCTCGATCACCTTGCTCGGGCTGACCTGGTGCGGCAGCGCGGTGATCACGATGTTGGCGTGCTCCTTCACGAACGTCGCGCGCGCACGCACGCTGCCGTGGCCGGTCTCGTACATCTGCAGCAGATCGCCGGCCGGCGTGATGATCTCGGCGCTGGTGGGGTAATCGGGGCCGCGCACGTGTTCGCACAGGTCGCGCACGGTGGCGTCGGGATCGTCGAGCAGGCGCACGCAGGCACTGACGATTTCACCGACGTTGTGCGGCGGCACGTCGGTGGCCATGCCGACCGCGATGCCGGTGGTGCCGTTGAGCAGCAGGTGCGGCAGGCGTGCCGGCAGCCACGAGGGTTCTTCCAGCGTGCCGTCGAAATTGTCGGTCCAGTCGACGGTGCCGTGGCCGAGTTCCGACAGCAGCACCTCGGCCAGCGGGGTCATCTTCGATTCGGTGTAGCGCATCGCCGCGAAGGATTTCGGGTCGTCGCTGGAGCCGAAGTTGCCTTGGCCGTCGATCAACGGATACCGGTACGAGAACGGCTGCGCCATCAGCACCAGCGCCTCGTAGCAGGCGCTGTCACCGTGCGGATGGTATTTGCCGATCACGTCGCCCACGGTGCGCGCGGACTTCTTCGGCTTGGCGCTCGCGCCCAGGCCGAGTTCGCTCATCGCGTAGATGATGCGTCGCTGCACCGGCTTGAGCCCGTCGCCGATGAACGGCAGGGCGCGGTCCAGCACCACGTACATCGAATAGTCGAGGTAGGCGCGCTCGGTGAACTCGCGCAGCGGCAATTGCTCGAAACCATGGAACGGGGTGCGGACGGACTCGGTCATCGGGACAGCATCTACGGCGGAACCGGAATTTTAGCGGCTGCCGGTCTCGCGCGCTGCGTCGGCGAGGGCGGCGGTCCAGGCCGACAACGCCGCCTCGTCGGCGAAATCACCGGTCCAGACCTGCGCCGGCCGGTAGGGCTGGTTGTGGCCGCGGCTGCGACCGCGATAGACCTTCATCGGAATCGACACGGTGGCCAGGCCGCTGGGCAGCGGCTGCTGACGGATGTCCATGTACACCGTGTCGGCCGACGTCTCGCCGCCGACGTGGATCGCGCCGAGCGGCAGCCACAGGTCCAGCGCATCCAGGCAGGCCGAGGCGCAGCCGGCATCGGCCAGCACGTGGACGGGCACGTCGGCGGCGAGGGCACGCGGGCGTGGATCGCCGGGCGGCGCAGGTGTGTCGGCATCGACCGGGTGCCGCCACAGCGCGTCACCGCGGGCGAGCGCCTCGGACATGCCGCCATCGATCACGTCCACCCAGTGCAGCAGCTCGGCATCCGGCTGCGGCTGGGCCCGCAGCATCGCGCCGAACGCGCGGATCGCCTCGAGGTTGGCGGCGTCCGCGCGCCAGTCGACCCGGCTGTCGGCCGGCGGCAGCGCGGCGAGCGCGGCATCGCCCCAGAGCCGGCGCGCGATCTCGCGGCTCCAGTGCGAGGAACCGCCGCCATTGCCACGCAGATCGAGCACCACGTGCCGCGCCGCGCCCACACGCGCGCGGTCGTCGAGTGCGGCCAGCAGTGCGTTCAGCGCGTCGGCGTCCTCGTCCGCATCGAAGCTGCCGGCCGCGATCCAGAGCTGGCCCGGCCGCGGCGTGCGCACGCCGGTGGCGGTTCCATGCAGCGCGCGCGTGGCGGCCAGATGCTGCGCCAGCGCGTCGCCCTCGAGCACCTGCCAGTCCAGCGCGACGTCGTGCTCGCGTCCGTCGTGGGTGAACCGGCAGCGCATCGGCGGCGGCGCCCAGGGGTCGCCCGCGTCCAGGAACAGGCGGCCGGCGTGGGTGACCCGCTGCGCATCGAGACTCCATCGCCCGCGCACGCGACCCACGCGCTGCGCGGCCAGGGTCTCGGCGTCGACTCCGTCACAGGCCACCAGACGGGCATCGAGCGGCGGCAGGCCGGGCGCATCCAGCCGTGTCGCCACCACGTGCCCCGAGCCGGACCAGCGGGTGAGGAAGCCGGGCCACCGCGCCGGCAGATCGGGCGCGGCGTCTTCGGTCGACAGCTGCACGTGGCCGTCGTCGAAGCCCGCCTGGAATTCCCGCAGTGCCCACCAGTACCCGGCGAACCCGTCCACCTCGTCGGCGCGCGCCAGCACCCGGGCGAGGCCGGCGTCGAGTTGCGCGGCGAACTGCGGATTCTCCGGATCCACCGGGCCCGGGTGGCTCGCCTGCAGCGCGCCGTGGAACGCGACGGCATCCGCGCGCAGGCGCGCCGCCCAGTCCTCCGCCGCGGCGCCCGGCGGCAGCAGGCAGGCCGCGACGAGCGCGGCGGTGAGCAGGCGGGTGCGGTCCATGGCGGGTCTCCGGGCGAGGGACCCCCATTCCACCCCGCGCGAGCGCGTGGATGCACCTGACAGGAGTCACGGCCGGCGGCGCTATCATGCCGCCATGCAGACCAAGCCTCCGCTGCGGTCCACGCCGTCCGCGCCGGTCGCCCGCCCGGGCGCCACGGGCGCGCGGCGGCTGCCGCACTCGGGCTGCGACGGCTGTCTGTCGCGGCACCTCGCGGTGTGCGCGGCGCTCCCGGCGTCCGAGACCCACGCGCTGGAAGAGGCCGCGGGCGAGCTGGCTCTGGCGGCCGGCACCACGCTGGCCCACGAGGGCGGGCCTCGCCGCGATGTCTACACCGTGACCCGCGGCATGCTGCGCCGCGTGCGCCTGCTGGCCGACGGGCGACGCCTGGTGGCGGGCTTTCTGATGCCGGGCGATTTCATCGGCTTCAGTGGCGCGGCCCAGTACCGGCACACGATCGAGGCGATCACCGACAGCGTGCTCTGCGTGTTTCCGATGCCGGCCATGCGTCGGCTGTGCGAGCGCTTTCCCGAGCTGGAATCGGGCATGCTGGCCCAGGCCTGCGCCGAGCTCGACGCCACCCGCGCCAGCCTGATGCTGCTCGCGCGCATGGGGCCGGCCGAGCGCCTGGCCGGCTTCCTGCTGGACCTGGCCGAGCGCCAGCGCCTGCGCGGCGGGGCGGCGCAGCACGTCGACCTGCCGATGACCCGGGCCGACATCGCCGATCACCTGGGCCTGACCATCGAAACCGTCAGCCGCAGCTTCACCCGGCTGCGCCAGGACGGCGCGATCGCATTCACGGATCCGCGCGCGATCGATCTGGTCGACCTGCCAGCCCTGCGCCGCGCCGCCGGGCTGTAACGCCAGCCGGGCGCCGCACGCCGACCCGGCGCGTTGACGGGATACCGCGCGCGGCGCCGGTCCGCGTCCTGCGCTGCGGTCCATTGACGCCCCGTGTCGTCGGCCCGGTGGCCCGTTCCGGCGGATCGCCGCGCCGCCGACCGTGATGGACCGTTCGACCTGCGCCGCGCGCGGCAGGTCTCCCTTGTGTCATGCCCGGTGCCGGCGTGCATTGATCCTGATCAATGCGGCGGCCGCCCCGCGGGACGAGCATCTGCGCATGCCCCGTTCCGGTTGAAGACCATGATCGACATGACCGTCGTCGAACTGTCCCGCCTGCAGTTCGCGCTCACCGCGATGTACCACTTCCTGTTCGTCCCGCTGACGCTGGGCCTGTCGCTGATGATGGCGATCATGGAGAGCGTCTACGTCATGACCGGCCGCGATGTGTGGCGGCGGATGACGCTGTTCTGGGGCGTGCTGTTCGGGATCAACTTCGCCATGGGCGTGGCGACCGGCATCGTCATGGAGTTCCAGTTCGGCATGAACTGGGCCTATTACAGCCACTACGTCGGCGACATCTTCGGTGCGCCGCTGGCGATCGAAGGCCTGATGGCGTTCTTCCTCGAGGCCACCTTCATCGGGCTGTTCTTCTTCGGCTGGAAGCGGCTGTCGAAGATCCAGCACCTGGTGGTGACCTGGATGGTCGCACTGGGTGCGAACTTCTCGGCGCTGTGGATCCTGGTCGCCAACGGCTGGATGCAGAACCCGGTGGGCGCGGTGTTCAACCCGGACACCATGCGCATGGAGATCGTCGATTTCATGGCGGTGATCTTCAATCCGGTGGCCCAGGCCAAGTTCGTGCACACGGTGTCGGCGGGCTACGTGACCGGCGCGATCTTCGTGATGTCGATCAGCGCGCTGTACCTGCTGCGCGGCAAGCATCGCGACATCGCGCGGCGCTCGATCGCGGTGGCCGCGAGCTTCGGTCTGGCGTCGGCGCTGAGCGTCGTGGTGCTGGGCGACGAGAGCGGCTACGCGGCCACCGAGCACCAGAAGATGAAGCTCGCCGCGATCGAGGCGATGTGGCATACCGAACCGGCGCCGGCCGGGTTCACCGTGATCGGCCTGCCGGACCAGGCCACGCAGTCCAACCGCTTCGAGGTCAAGATCCCGTGGCTGATGGGTCTGATCGCCACGCGCTCGATCGACGGCGAGATTCCCGGCATCCTCGATCTGGTCGAGCGCGCCGAGCACCGCATCCGCGGCGGCCAGCTCGCCTACGCGGCGCTGGAGCGGCTGCGCGAGGATCGCACCGACGTGGCCGCACGCGCGGCATTCGACCGGCACTGGGCCGACCTCGGCCACGGCCTGCTGCTCAAGCGCTACCGCGAGGACATCCTGGCCGCCACCGAGGCCGAGATTTCCCAGGCGGCGCTCGACACCGTGCCGCGCGTGGCGCCGCTGTTCTGGACGTTCCGGGTGATGGCCGGCATCGGCTTCTACCTCATCGCGTTCTTCGCGCTCGCGTTCTGGATGGTGACCACCGGCCGGCTGGAGCGCACGCGCTGGTTCCTGTGGGCCGCCGTGCTGAGCCTGCCGCTGCCGTGGATCGCCAGCGAATGCGGCTGGTTCGTGGCCGAATACGGCCGCCAGCCCTGGGTGGTGGAGGGCGTCCTGCCGACGTTCTACGCCGCGTCCGGGCTGGCGCTGCGCGACATCCTGATCTCGCTGGCGGGGTTCGTGGCCATCTACACGGGCCTGGCGATCGTCGAGATCAAGCTGATGCTCGCCGCGATCCGCAAGGGGCCCGACCTGCTCGCGCCGCCGGCCCGGGACGACGCCCCGGCCGCGATCGACGACACCGCGCCCGATCTCGATCCTTCCGGCCTCGACGCGCTCGACGCGCCGTCGGCCGTCCGCGCCTGACCCGCGTCCACGACGTCACGAGGACATTTCCATGGACTTCATTCCACTCGACTACGCGACGCTGCGGCTGATCTGGTGGCTGCTGCTGGGCGTGCTGCTGATCGGCTTCGCGGTCATGGACGGCTTCGACCTCGGGGTCGGCGCGCTCTTGCCCTTCGTCGCGCGCACCGACGCCGAACGCCGCATCGTCGTCAACACCATCGGCCCGGTGTGGGAGGGCAACCAGGTGTGGCTGATCCTCGGCGGCGGTGCGATCTTCGCCGCGTTTCCGCCGCTGTACGCGGTGAGCTTCTCGGGCTTCTACCTGGCGATGTTCGTGATCCTGTTCGCGCTGATCCTGCGCCCGGTGGGGTTCAAGTTCCGCGGCAAGGTCGAGCACACGCGCTGGAAGCAGAGCTGGGACTGGGCGCTGTTCATCGGCGGCGCGGTGCCGGCACTGATCTTCGGGGTCGCGGTCGGCAACGTGCTGCTCGGCGTGCCGTTCCACTTCACGCCCGAGCTGCGCCCGGTCTACACCGGGGGCTTCTTCGGCCTGCTCACGCCGTTCGCCCTCCTGGCCGGGCTGGTCAGCCTGAGCCTGCTGGTCGCGCATGGCGCAGCGATGCTGGTGCTCAAGACCGGCGGTGCGATCGCCGAGCGCGCCGCGCGCTACGGCAGCGTCGCGGCGCTGCTGGGCGCCGCACTGTTCGCGCTGGCGGGGGTGTGGATCGCGACCGGGATCACGGGGTTCCGCGTCGAGTCGGTGATCGACGGCGCGTTCGCGTCCAACCCGCTGCACAAGACCGTCGGCACCGGGCCGGGCCTGTGGATGGCGAACTACCGCACGATGCCGTGGACGATCGCCGCGCCGGTGCTGGGCATCGTCGGGGCGCTCGCCGCCGCGGCGCTGCTGCGCATGCGCCGCGGCGGCCAGGCACTGCTGGCCTGCGGCAGTGCCATCGCAGGCGTGATCCTCACCGTCGGCTTCGCGCTGTTTCCGTTCCTGCTGCCGTCCTCGACGATGCCGGGCGCCAGCCTGACCCTGTGGGATGCCTCGAGCAGCCGGCTGACGCTGTGGATCATGCTGCTGGCGACGGTGGTGTTCCTGCCGTTGATCCTGCTCTACACCGCCTGGGTCTACCGCGTGCTGCGCGGCCCGGTCACCGACGCCAGCGTCGCCGACACGCCCAACGCCTACTGACACCGCGCGGGCGCGGCCCGCGCACGGAGACGACACCATGTGGTATTTCGCCTGGATTCTCGGCATCGGCCTCGCCGCGAGCTTCGCCATCCTCAACGGCATGTGGTTCGAGGTGCGCGAACAGCGCCGGAGCGACCGCGAGGCCTGACACGCCGGCGCCCCTGCGCAAGCGATGCGCCGATCCCGGCCGTGGACCCGGCGTCGATCACGCCGGGTCCGCGGTCTGCCGGTGACACTGCGGGCTCCTCCCGACGGAGCCGCGCCATGCATCGCGACGATCACGCCCCGCACGCCGCCGACACCACGCGCGGCCCGCTCGAAGCAACGCGGACACCCGACACGGCCAAGGTGCCGGGCGAGTCGGCGGAGAAGCGCGACCAGGCGCAGCGCAACGATCCCGAATCGATGCCCGGTGCGCGCGAGGGCAATGCCACGCGCCGCAGCGGCGATGGCCCGCCGGGCAATCCCGGCAATCGCGAGCGCTGAGCCCGCGTCGCGGCGCGGGCATCGCCGCATCTCCGACGCCCGACGGTGCGAGCCCCCGGAGCCCCCGAGAGCGCCTGCGCGCACGTCATCCGCCGTGTGCCGGGGCGTCCTGCCCGCGCCGCGCCCGGACATCGGGCACAAAAAAACCCGCATCGGCGGGTTTGATGTTCATCGCTGGTAAGGCGGTGATGACCTTGGTGCCCGGGAGAGGACTCGAACCTCCACGGAGTTGCCCCCGCTAGCACCTGAAGCTAGTGCGTCTACCAATTCCGCCACCCGGGCAGGTCAGGGCGCGAATTCTGCGGGGCCGCGGCGCGGCTGTCAATGCGCGGATGCAGGCTGCGATGCCCGGTTGCGGTCGGCCGGTGACGACGGCGCGCGCAGCCTGGTGTGGCATCGGCGTCGCATCGCCACGCCGGGCCGGCCGAGGCGCGCACGGTCTGACGCCGGGTGCCGAGCGCGCGGGATCCGCCCGCGTGCTCCGGTGCCGCGCATGCACGCCGGCGCGACGCGGCCCTGCCCGGACGTCAGGCACAAAAAAACCCGCATCGGCGGGTTTGATGTTCATCGCTGGTAAGGCGGTGATGACCTTGGTGCCCGGGAGAGGACTCGAACCTCCACGGAGTTGCCCCCGCTAGCACCTGAAGCTAGTGCGTCTACCAATTCCGCCACCCGGGCAGGTCAGGGCGCGTATGGTGTCGATGCGCACGCGGCTTGTCAACGCTTCGACGCTCCGGAGGCGTGTGCGCGGCCGCGTGGCGGCGGACGACCACCTCGACGCGGCGCTGCGGACCCCCGTGTACCATGCCGCGAATGGCAAAACCTCCCAGCAAGCGCGGCGCACGCCGCACCCCGTCCGGGCCTGCCCGGCCTTCCGATGATCGCCGCGCCAGCGGCCCGACCCGCGGCGCGAAGCCGTCCGGCACGCTGCCGCCCTGGATGCCCGACCCGGGCCTGAGTCGCGCCCTGCGATCCGCCAAGCCGCGCGACGACCACGCGACCGGCGCACACCGCGGCCCGGCCCGCACCGGCGACGGCATCGTCGATCCACACGCGGGGCGTGAGGCCGCGCGCTACGCCAATCCGATCGCGAGTCGCGAGGCCATCCTGCAGCTGCTGGCGGATGCCGACGGCCCGATGACGGTCGACGAACTCGCGGTCACGCTGGCGCTCACCGAACCCGACCGCGCCGACGCGCTGGGCAAGCGCATCGCGGCCATGCTGCGCGAAGGCCAGTTGCTGCAGAACCGCCGCGGCGGCCTGGTGCCGGCCAAACGCATGGATCTGATTCCGGGCACGGTGATCGCCAATCCGGAAGGCTTCGGATTCCTGCGCCCCGATTCGGGCGCGGGCGAGGACCTGTTCCTGCCGCCGGCCGAGATGCGCAAGGCCATGCACGGCGATCGCGTGCTGGCCAGCCTGACGAATGTCGATGCGCGCGGCCGCCGCGCCGGGGTCGTGGTCGAAGTGCTCGAGCGCCGCACGACACGCCTGATGGGCCGCTTCGCGATCGAGCACGGCATCAGCTTCGTGGTGCCCGACGACAAGCGCATCCAGCGCAACATCCAGATTCCGCACGACGCGCGCCACGACGCGCAGCACGGCCAGCTGGTGGTCTGCGAGATCGCCGCGCCGGGTGATGCGCACCGGCCGCCGATCGGCCGCGTGCTGACCGTTCTCGGTGACGTGCTCAAGCCGTCGCTGGTGGTGGAAGCCGCGATCCACGGTCACAACCTGCCGCACGAGTTTCCGCAGCCGGTGCTGGACGAAGCCGCCGCGGTGCCGGTGGACGTCGAAGACCGCATGATCGGTGGTCGCGTCGATCTGCGCGCGTTGCCGCTGGTGACGATCGACGGCGAGGACGCCAAGGATTTCGACGACGCCGTGTATTGCGAGCCCAACCGCGACGGCTTCCGCCTCGTGGTCGCGATCGCCGACGTGTCGAACTACGTCCGCCCGGGCACGCCGCTCGACGACGAGGCCCAGCTGCGCGCCACGAGCGTGTATTTCCCGGGCTTCGTGGTGCCGATGCTGCCCGAGACACTGTCCAACGGCATCTGCTCGCTGAAGCCCCAGGTCGACCGCATGTGCTTCGTCTGCGACATGCAGGTGCTGCGCGACGGCACGGTGTCGCAGTCGAAGTTCTATGAAGCGGTGATGCACTCGCACGCGCGCCTGACCTACACCCAGGTGTGGAAGGCGGTGGGCGAGCAGGACGAGGACACGCGCGCCGCGATCAGGCCGGTGCTGCCGCAGGTGGAGCGCCTGCACCAGCTCTACGCGGTGCTGGCCAAGGCGCGCGCCAAGCGCGGCGCGATCGAGTTCGAATCGTCGGAAGTCCGTTTCGTGCTCGACAACACCGGCGAGGTCACCCAGGCCGGCATGCTCCAGCGCAACGATGCGCACAAGCTGATCGAGGAATGCATGATCGCCGCCAACGTGCAGGCGGCCGAGTTCCTGCTCGAGGCCGGCATCGCCGCCCCGTACCGCGTGCACGACAAGCCGCCGGAGGCGAAGTACGCCGATCTGCTGGAATTCCTCAAGGAATTCTCGCTGCGCCTGCCGCCGTGGTCGAAGGTCCAGCCCAAGGATTTCACCAACCTGCTGAAGAAGATCCGCGAGCGGCCCGACGCCACGCTGCTCGAATCGGTGCTGCTGCGCAGCCAGAGCCAGGCGGTGTACACGCCCGAGAACATCGGCCATTTCGGCCTGGCGCTCGCGGCCTACGCGCATTTCACCTCGCCGATCCGGCGCTATCCGGATCTTCTGGTGCACCGGGCGATCAAGCACGTGCTGTCGGGTCAGCCGCTGGCGAAGTTCATCTACACCCCGCGGCAGATGGAGAGCCTGTCGCTGCAGTGCTCCGAGCGCGCGCGCCGCGCCGACGAGGCCGAGCGCGAGGTCGACGAGCGCTACCGCGCGGCCTGGATGGAACAACATGTCGGGGGCCAGTTCGACGGCGTGATCAGCGGCGTGACCAGCTTCGGCCTGTTCGTCGAACTGGACCAGTCCAAGGTCAACGGCCTGGTCCACGTGACCCAGCTGCCGAACGATTTCTACAGCTTCGATCCGATCCGGCGGATGCTCAGCGGCCAGCGCGCGGGTCGCGAGTTCCGCCTGGGTGACCGGGTGCGCATTCTCGTGCTCAAGGCCAGTCTCGAGGACCGGAAGATCGATTTCCGCCTCGTCGAGGCCGACTCGGGCCTGCCGGGCGAGCCGAAACCGCCGCCGCCGCGCGGAAAACCGGCCAAACGCGAGAAGCGTCCGTACTAAAATGCGCGGTTTCCGGGTGCGGGGCCGGTCGTCGAACCGGCGCCGGCGCCAGCCCGGCCCGTCTTCTCCGGAATCCGTCGCATGAGCAACAAGCAGAACCAGTGGATCGTCGGCATCAATGCCGTCGCGGCAGCCGTCGAGCACGACGCCGACAACGTGCGCGAGGTGCTGCTCGAAGCCGGCGCGAAGAATCCGCGCATCGCGGAGATCGAATCCGACGCCCGCCGGCGCGACATCGACGTGCGCCGGGTCAACCAGCAGGCGCTCGACGGCGTGGCCGGCGGCCTGCGCCACCAGGGTGCGGCCGCGCGCTACGCCGCAGCGAAGACCTGGGACGAGAACGAGCTCGAAGGCCTGGTCGAGGCCGCCGAGGGCAGGGCGCTGCTGCTGGTGCTCGACGGGGTGCAGGACCCGCACAACCTCGGCGCCTGCCTGCGCAGTGCCGCGGCCGCCGGTGTGACCGCCGTGGTGATTCCCAAGGACAAGGCGGTGCAGGTCAATGCCACCGTGCGCAAGACCTCGGCCGGCGCCGCCGACCACGTGCCGGTGGTGCGGGTGACCAACCTGTCGCGCACGCTGCGCGATCTGCAGAAACTGGGTGTGTGGATCTACGGCCTGGCCGGTGAAGCCGAGGCCTCGTTGTACGCGATCGACCTGCGCGGCCATGTCGCCCTGGTGCTGGGCGGCGAAGCGGACGGCCTGCGCCGGCTCACGCGCGAGCATTGCGACCAGCTCGCGACCATTCCGATGCCGGGCGCCGCCGGCGCCGCCGGTGTCGAGAGCCTCAACGTGTCGGTGGCGGCCGGCGTGACCCTGTTCGAAGCCGTGCGCCAGCGGATGTCCCGCTGACGGCAGCGGCGTCGGGGGCGACGGGGGCGACGGGGATGATCGCAGTGGCACGGCGGGGCACGCGCCGACGCATCGGGTGGCAGCGCCGGGGACTGGCGTGGGCGCTGGGGCTGCTCGCGGCCTGGACGGCCGCCTGCGCGTTCGCCGCCGCACCGGGCTCGACCGATGCGCCGGCCCCGCTGCGCGACTACGCGTTCGACCGGTGGACATCGCGCGAAGGCTTGCCGCACAACTCGGTGCGCGATCTCGCGCAGACGCCCGATGGCTACCTGTGGCTGGCGACCTGGGAAGGTCTGGTGCGCTACGACGGCCTCGAGTTCACGGTCTACGACCGCGGCACCCCGGAGCCGGCGCTGCCCGACAACGGCGTCGGCGCGCTCTACGTCGATCCCGAGGGCGCGCTGTGGTTCAGCGACTCCCGCGGCAATCTCGGCCGACGGGCCGGCGACGGCAACTGGCGCTTCTGGCGCTCGGCCGAGGCCGGCTGGCCGCAGGTGCTCATCCATGCGATGGCGATGGATGCCCAGGGACGGCTGTGGCTGCTGTTCGAAGGCCGCGGCCTGGGGTGCCTGCATCCGGATGGCCGGTTCGAGTACATCGAAGCGCCGGCCGGCGTGCCGTTGCCGCTGAGCTACCCGCACATGGCCGTCGGTGACGACGGCCGGATCTGGATCGGCGGCCTGGACGGGCTGGTCGTTCGCGACACCGACGGTGAACTGCGCAGCGCCTCGCCTGCACTCGGCCTCCCGCCCGGCCTGGCCTGGCCCTACCGGGCACCGGACGGCGTGATCTGGCTGGTCGCGGGCGACGGCGTCTACCGCGTCGACGGCGCGCGGACGCGGCGCGTGCACCGGATTCCGGGCCAGGGCGACTTCACCGCGATGCTGCAGGACCGGCACGGCGACCTGTGGCTGGGCAGCGAGAGCCGGGGCCTGCTGCGCATCGGCGCGCGCGGGGTCGAATCGCCCCCGGCGGACGCCGCCCGGCCGGCAGGCCGCATCGTGCAGTTGCTCGAGGACGCCGAAGGCAGCATCTGGGCCGGCGCGAACGGGGGGCTGTTCCGGGTGCGCGAGACCCTGTTCGAGCGGCTCCTGGTTCGCGACGGGCTCAGTGGCGACTACGTCCGCGCGCTGATCGAGGACGATCGCGGCCGGCTGTGGGTGGGCGGCAGTGGCGGCCTGGACCGGCAGGGCGCGGACGGACGGCTGGCGCGCGTGACGCTGCAGCCCGGCGTGCCGCCCTCGGTGCTCAGCCTGGCCCACGACACCCGGGGCGATCTGTGGGTGGGCGCCTACGGCGGACGGGTGTTCCGGGTGCGCGACGGCCAGGTGGTGCAGCGCCTCGACGGGTTTCCGGGGCACATCCGCGCAATCGAAGCCGCCGACGACGGCGCGGTGTGGCTGGCGACGCACAGCGGCCCGGTGCGCCTGGTCGACGGCCGTCCCGCCACGCCGCGCGTGCCGGGCCTTCCGACCAGTCTGGTGACGTCGCTGGCGTGGATCGACGGCGCGCTGTGGATCGGCTCGGTCGAAGGCGCGAGCGTGCTCGAGGGCGGCCGGGTCCGCCATCTGCAACTGCCCGTCGCCGACGGCGCGCGCACCGTGTTCGCGTTCCGGCGCATCGGCGACGCCGTGTGGCTGGCGACCGACCGCGGCCTGTACCGGGCGCAGGGCGGCCGCCTGGCGCGCGTGGGCCTGGAGCAGGGCCTGCCGGTCGACACCGTGTTCCAGATCGTGCCCGACCGCATCGGCAATGCCTGGATCACCAGCAATCGCGGCATGCTGCGGGCGCGCATGGACGATCTCGACGCGGTCGCCGACGGGCGTCGCGCGCGCGTGCCGGTGGAGCGCTACGACGAGATCGACGGCATGTCCAACGCCCAGGGCAATGGCAGCTCATCGCCCTCCGCCCTGCTGCGCCGCGACGGGTCGGTGTGGATGGCGACGGCGGTCGGCCTCAGCGGCGTCGATCCCCTGCGCTGGCGGGCGGCCCAGCGGCGTCCGGCGCCGCTGCCGCGGATCGAATCAGTGCGCGTCGACGGCGCGCCCGTCGCCGTGCGCGACGGCGCGCGCGTGTCCAGCGGCGCGCGTCTGTCGGTGTCCTACGTGGGCCTGAGCTTCCTGATGTCCGAGCGCATCCGTTTCCGCACGCGCCTCGAGGGCCTGGACAGCGACTGGGTGGAACGCGGCCGCCAGCGCAGTCTCGATGTCGTCGGCCTGCCGCCGGGCGATTACGTGCTGCACGTCTCGGCCGCGCATCCCGAAGGCGACTGGAGCACCCGCGACGCGCAGTGGCACTTCACCGTCGTGCCGGCCTGGTGGCAGCGTCGCAGCGTGCAGGCGCTGGCGGTGATGCTGGTGCTGGCCGGACTTGCCCTGGCCTACCGCACGCGCATCCTGCGCTACCGCCGTGCCAACGCGCGTCTGGCGCAGCTGGTCGACGACCGCACGCGCGTGCTGCAGACCCAGGCCGCGCAGCTGCTCGAAGCCGACAGCGAGAAGACCGAACTGCTGGCCCGGCTGCGCGCCCAGGCCGAAACCTTCGAACGCCAGGCCTACGAGGACGCCCTGACCGGCCTGCCCAACCGGCGCAGTTTCGACGGTGCACTCGCGCGCGAGGTCGCACGCGCGCACCGCCGGCGCCAGCCGCTGTGCCTGATGATCCTCGACATCGACCGGTTCAAGGCGATCAACGACGTGCACAGTCATGCCGCGGGCGACGAGGTGCTGCGCCGTGCCGGCGCGCTGCTCGCCGGTGTCTGCCGTACGTCGGACATCGCGGCGCGGATCGGTGGCGAGGAATTCGCGATGATCCTCGTCGATGCGACCCTCGACGAAGCGCACGGGCTGTATGCACGCCTGCGCGAGGCCTTTGCGGCGGAGGACGGGTGGGGCGGTGTGCCCGGCCTGCGCGTGACGATCAGCGCAGGCGCGGCGATGCTCGATCCGCTCGACACCGCGCCCGCGCAGCTGATGCGCCGCGCGGACATGGCCCTGTACCGCGCCAAGAGCGCAGGACGCGATCGGCTCTGCGACCTCTGACGGTTCGCCCTGCCGCGACGCGGCGCGTGGACATTCAGGCGCCGCGCACTAGCATGGCGGCTCACGGTGGCAGGGACGACCCTGCCGGTCGGCACCGCGCACGGGGACGGCCCCATCTTCGATCGATGGAGGTGTCCGATGTCGTGGTTCATCCTGCTGCTCGCCGGTGTGTTCGAAATCGCCTGGGCGATCGGACTCAAATACACCGAGGGCTTCACCCGACTCTGGCCCACGCTGGGCACGGTCGCCGCGATGGGCGTGAGCATCACGCTGCTCGGTCTGGCGATGAAATCGCTGCCGCTGGGCACCGCCTACGCGATCTGGGTGGGCATCGGCGCCGTCGGCACCGCCTTGCTCGGCATGCTGCTGTTCGACGAGCCGGCGACGGTGGCGCGCCTGGTGAGTCTCGGACTCATCGTCGCGGGCCTGGTCGGACTCAAGCTCGCGAGCTGAATCGCGATGCGTGTGCTGCGGCGCGCGCGTCGTCGCCGCAACGCTGCATCCTGCGACGGCCGCGTCTCCGGCGCGGCGCGCCGCTGGCATGCGGGCGGCGCATCGCCCACCATGACCGGCCCTGAGGGCGCGGTGCGCTGCGCCGTCGTCGCGCTGCCATTGGATTTCGTGTGCTGAGTGTCGTAGCGGTCGTTCTTGCGTGCTATCTCGTCCTGCGTGTGGTCTGGCCCCTGCCGTGGCCGCGTGCCGCCCGCGCTGCTCTCGCGGTGCTGGTGCTCGGACTCGCGCTGCATCACCGCATCGTCGCGCGCTTCGCCGGCAGCATGGCCTCGCCGGAGATTCCGACAGCCGCCATCGCGATGCTCGGCACCGGGTTCATCGCCCTGTTGTTGACGACGGTGTTCGTGCTGCTGCTCGATGCGCTGTGCGTGCTCGCCTGGGCGCTGCGTCGGCGCGGGGCGCTGACGGCGCTGCGTCGGCCCGGCGTGCGCCCGCTCGCGGCGGTGCTCGCATTGCTGCTGTCGGGCTACGGCACCTGGCAGGCGATGGCGGTGCCGCAGGTGCGACAGGTCGAGATCGCGATCGAAGGCCTGCCCGATGCATTCGACGGCTACCGCCTGCTGCAGATCACCGATCTGCACGCCAGCCGCCTGCTCACCGGCGACTGGGTCGCCGAGGTCGTGGCGGCGGGCAATGCGCAGCGGCCGGATCTGGTCGTGCTCACCGGCGACATGGTCGACGGCAGCCCGCGCGCCCGGGCCGACGACGTGCGGCCGCTGGCCGACCTGCAGGCGCCGGACGGCGTGGTCGCGGTCACCGGCAACCACGAGTACTACGCGCAGTACCGCGCGTGGATGCCGGCGCTGCGGGCGCTCGGCATGCAGGTGCTGGAAAACGGGCATCTCGCGATCCGGCGCGGCGATGCGGTCCTGACGCTCGCCGGGGTCACCGATCCGGTGGCGGCGCGCTACGGACTGCCGATGCCCGACCTCGCGGCGGCGCTCGCGGGTGCCGATCCCGCGGCGCCGGTGATCCTGCTCGAACACCGCCCGCGCGACGCACGCGCGCGGGCCCGGGCCGGCGTGGCGCTGCAGCTGTCCGGGCACACCCATGGCGGTCACATCCTCGGAATGGATCGGCTGGTCAAGCGCGCCAACGGGGGCTTCGTTTCCGGCCGCTATGCAGTCGACGGCATGACGCTCTACGTCGGCAACGGTGCCGGCCTGTGGCCGGGCTTCGCGACGCGGATCGGCGTGCCGTCGGAGATCGCGCTGATCACGTTGCGCGCGGCGCCGCCCGGTTGACGACCGCGCGTGCTCAGGCAGCCGGCGCGGGGGCCGGCCAGGCGTTGGCGATGCGGCAGAACAGGCGGGCGGTCTGCTCGGTGTCGTAGAGCGCCGAGTGCGCCTGGCTCTGGTTCCATTCGAAGCCGGCCGCCTGCACGGCGCGCGCGAGCACGGTCTGGCCGTAGGCCACGCCCGCCAGCGTCACCGTGTCGAACACGCTGAAGGGATGGAAGGGATTGCGCTTGTGGCCGCTGCGCTCGACGGCGGCGTTGACGAAGCCCAGGTCGAAATGCGCGTTGTGGCCGACCAGGATCGCGCGTTGGCACTGGTGGTGGCGCACCGCGGCGCGGACGCCGGCGAAGATGTGCTCGAGCGCGTCGTACTCGCTGCGCGCCAGACGGAAGGGGTGATGGATGTCGATGCCGGTCACTTCCAGCGACTGCGGATCGATCTGCGTGCCCGGTGCGGGCTCCACGTGCGCATGCACCGACCGGCCGAGCGCCAGCCGCCCGTCGGCATCGAGGTCGAGCGGAATCGCCGCGATCTCCAGCAGCGCATGGCGACGCGCGTCGAAGCCGCCGGTCTCGACGTCGACGACGACCGGCAGGAAGCCGCGGAAGCGGCGTGACATCGGAAGATGGGGCGTGGCGGCTGCGACCGGCGCGGTCGGAACGTCGAGATCGCTCATGCGCACAAGCCTAGCAGAGCGTCCGCCGCACCCGGACGCGCGGCGTGCGACCGCGCGTCACGGTTCGAGGCGCGTCGCGCGCCGCGGCTCGGCGCCTCAGGAGACCGTATTGGTCTCGTCGCGCTTGTCGCGCGGCGGCAGGGCGTCGTCGCCGTGGACCAGGAACCAGATGTTCTCGGCGATGTTGGTCGCGTGGTCGCCGATGCGCTCGATGTTCTTGGCCATGAACAGCAGATGGGTGCTCGGCGTGATCGCACGCGGGTCTTCCATCATGTAGGTCAGCAGCTCGCGGAACAGGCTGGTGTAGACGGTGTCGATCTCCGCGTCCTGGTCGCGCACGCGCTGGGCCGCCTCGGCATCGTTGTCGCGGAACGCGACCAGCACGTCGCGCACCTGGCGCACGGCCAGCTGGCCTAGCACCGTGAGCCCGCGGGTATGCGGCAGCGGCGGCGCCAGGTTGAGCGCGGTCGAGCGCTTGGCGACGTTCGCGGCGTAATCGCCGATGCGCTCGATGTCGGCGGCGATGCGCAGGGCCGCGAGGATCTCGCGCAGGTCGCGCGCCATCGGGCCGCGCAGCGCCAGCTTCATCACGTCCTGGCTGACCTCGTGCTCGAGCGCGTCGATCGCATCGTCGTTGGCGATGATGCGCTCGGCCGCCTTGTCGTCACGGCGCTCCACGACATCCAGCGCGGCTTCGAGCTGCGAGGCGGCCATTTCGCCCATGCGCAGGATTTCCTGCGTGAGCCGGTTGCGCTCGTCGTCGTAGCTCTTGACGATGTGGTCGTTGGGTTGGATGGGCATGGAGGTGGGTCCGTGATTGGTGATTCGTAATTCGTGATTGGGACAAGCGATGGGCGATCCGCTGGCGTCGACTGCTCGGTCGAATCACCAATCACCAATCACGAATCGACAATCACGCAGCTGCGGCCGTCGCCTCAGCCGAATCTGCCGGTGATGTAATCCTCGGTCTGCTGCTTCGAGGGCTTGGAGAAGATGGTCTCGGTGGTGTCGTGCTCGATCAGATCACCGAGGTACATGAAGGCGGTGTAGTCCGAGACGCGCGCGGCCTGCTGCATGTTGTGGGTGACGATGACGATCGTGTAGTCGACCTTCAGTTCCTCGACCAGCTGCTCGATGCGGCTGGTGGAGATCGGGTCGAGCGCCGAGGTCGGTTCATCGAGCAGCAGCACGTCGGGGCGCAGGGCGACGGCGCGTGCGATGCACAGGCGCTGCTGCTGGCCGCCCGACAGGCCGAGCGCGCTCTGGCCGAGCTTGTCCTTGACCTCGTTCCACAGCGCGGCCTGGGTGAGCGCCTGTTCGACGCGCACGTTGAGCTCGGCCTTGGACAGCTTCTCGTGGTGGCGGATGGCATACGCCACGTTCTCGAAGATCGTCATCGGGAACGGCACCGGCTTCTGGAACACCATGCCGACCTTGCTGCGCAGGCGGTTCATCGGGTACTTCGGCGACAGGATGTTCTCGCCGTCGAGCAGCACCTCGCCACTTGCGGTCATCTTCGGATACAGCGCGTAGATGCGGTTGAAGATGCGCAGCAGGGTCGACTTGCCGCAGCCCGAAGGCCCGATCAGCGCGGTCACCCGCTTTTCGGGAATCTCCAGATCGATGCCCTTGAGCGCATGGAAATCGCCGTAATGGAAATCCAGGCCACGCGCGGCGATCTTCACCGGCGCCGGTTCCAGCACGTCGCGTGCGTGGGTCGCCAGGTGGATGCGTTGCGTCGGGGCGGAGTGCAGATCGTTCATGGACGGGTCCGTTCGAAAAGGGGGCCGTGCGGATCAGTCGTGGCTGATGCGCTTGCGCAGCAGGATGGCACGGGCGACGAGGCTGACGATGAGCACGAAGCTGGTCAGCACCAGCGCACCCGCCCAGGCCAGCTGCTGCCAGGATTCGTAGGGGCTGCCGGCGTACTGGTACATCACCACCGGCACGCTGGCCATCGGCCGCATGATGTCGCTGTTCCAGTACTGGTTGCCGAAGGCGGTGAACAGCAGCGGCGCGGTCTCGCCGCTGATGCGGGCCAGGGCGAGCAGGATGCCGGTCACGATGCCCGCCGAGGCGCTGCGATACAGCACCTGCACGATGACCTTCCAGTGCGGCACGCCAAGCGACAGCGCCGCCTCGCGCATCGTCGTGGGCACCAGCTGCAGCATCTCGTCGGTAGTGCGCACCACCACCGGCAGCACGATGAAGGCCAGCGCGATGGCGCCGGCGAGCGCCGAGAAGCGGCCGCCGGTCTGCATCACGAACGCGGTGTAGACGAACAGGCCCAGCACGATCGACGGGGCCGACAGCAGGATGTCGTTGACGAAGCGCACCGCCATGCCCAGCTTGCGCGCGCGGCCGTATTCCGACAGCCAGGTGCCGGCGGCGACGCCCAGCGGCGTGCCGATGGCGATCGCCAGCGCGCACATCACCGCGCTGCCGAAGAACGCGTTGGCGAGACCGCCTTCCTGCATCGGCGGCGGGGTCATCTGGGTGAACAGCGCCCAGTTGATGCCGCCGGCCGCCTTGGACACCAGCGTCCACAGGATCCAGCCGAGGAAGAACAGGCCGAAGGCGGCGGTGAGGCAGCCGAGAGCGATGGCGACGCTGTTGACGATGCGGCGACGGCCGTAGAGGCGGTCGGCGACCTGGCGCTCACGGTCGGTGACGACGGTGGCCATCATTTGCCCTCCTTGCGCGAGAGCTGCATCAGCATCAGGCGGGCGATCGCCAGCACCACGAAGGTCACCAGGAACAGCACGAAGCCGAGCAGCAGCAGGGCGGAGCGGTAGGTTTCGGTGGCTTCGCCGAAGTCGTTGGCGATCAGCGCGGCGATCGTCGTGCTGGGTTCGAGCAGCGAGGGCGTCAGCCGGACCGAGTTGCCGATCACGAACGCGACCGCCATCGTCTCGCCGAGCGCGCGGCCGAGACCGAGAAAGATGCCGCCGATGACGGCCGAGCGGGTGTAGGGCAACACGATGTCCCAGCTGACTTCCCACTTGGTCGCACCGAGCGCATAGGCCGATTCCTTCAGGCGCGTGGGCACGGTCAGGAACACTTCGCGCATCACCGACGAGATGAAGGGAATCACCATGATCGCGAGCACGAAACCCGCGGTCAGCGTGCCGATGCCCAACGGCGGGCCTTGGAACAGCATTCCGATGCCGGGGATCGCACCGAAGTAGTCGTTGAGGAACGGGGTGACGTAGGTCGTCATCACCGGCACCAGCACGAACAGGCCCCACATGCCGTAGATGATCGACGGAATGCCGGCGAGCAGTTCGATCGCCGTGCCCACCGGACCGCGCAGCCAGCGCGGTGCGACTTCGGTGAGGAAGAACGCGATGCCGAAGCTCACCGGCACGGCGATGATCATCGCGATCAGCGCGGTGACGATGGTGCCGAGGATCGGCACCAGCGCGCCGTAGCGGTTTTCGACCGGGTTCCAGTCGGCGCTGGTGAAGAAGGACAGGCCCTGGGTGGCCAACGCATCGCGCCCGCCCCAGAGCATCGACAGTGCGGCGCCGGCGAGGGCCGCCATCGCGAACAGCACCGTGGCCGCCAGCAGCCAGCGGAAGAGCCGGTCGTTGCGGGCGTCGCGCAGGTCGCGTTGCCGGGGCGCCGGTGCGGCGGAAAGGGTGGCGGCGGTCATCGGATCCCTTGTGTTCCGTCATTCCCGCGCACGCGGGACGTCATTGCCTGGGGGTCAACGCGAACGCGCGGTGCGTCGCCGCGACGGGCGACGCACCGCGCGCTGGGCATCACTGGAACTCGGCCGCCCAGTAGGCTTCGATCTGCTGCACCAGCTCGGCCGGCAGCGGCACGTAGTGCAGCTCGCTGGCCTGGGCCTGGCCCGACTCGAAGGCCCACTTGAAGAAGTCGCGCGCGGCGCGGCTGCGCTCGACATCACGCGGCTGCTTCGGCATCAGCATGAAGTTGGTCGCGGTGATCGGCCAGGCGTCGGGACCCGGAGCGTTGGTGATGACCAGGTTGAAGTCCTGCGCACTGCCCCAGTCGGCGGTGGCGGCCGCGGCGGCGAAGCTTTCCTCGCTCGGCTGCACCCAGTTGCCGGCCGCGTTCTGCAGCGATGCATACGGCATGTTGTTCTGCAGGGCGTAGGCGAGCTCGACGTAGCCGATCGAGCCCTTGATCTGCTGGACGTAGGACGCGACGCCCTCGTTGCCCTTGCCGCCGACGCCGGTCGGCCACTGCACCGAGGTGCCCTCGCCGATGCGCGACTTCCAGTCCGGGCTGACCTTGGACAGGTAGTTGGAGAAGTTGAACGTGGTGCCCGAGCCGTCGGAACGGTGGACGATGCTGATCTTGCCCGCGGGCAGGGGGACGCCCGGGTTCAGCGCCGCGATCGCGGGGTCGTTCCAGGTGCCGACCTTGCCGAGAAAGATGTCGGCGAGCAGGGCGCCGGTCAGGCGCAGCTGGCCCGGCTGCAGGCCGTCGACATTGATCACCGGCACCACGCCGCCGATCGCCGAGGGGAACTGGCCCAGGCCCGCGGCCTGCAGTTCGGCGCTGTCGAGCGGCTTGTCGGTCGAGCCGAAGTCCACCGTGCCGGCCTTGATCTGGGCGATGCCGCCGCCCGAGCCGATCGACTGGTAGTTGACGCGGTTGCCGGTGGCGGCGCTGTAGTCGGCCGACCAGCGCGACACCAGCGGGAAGATGAACGTGGCGCCGGCGCCGGTGATCTGCATGCCGACGCGGTCGCCCGCGCCCTGGGTCGCGCCCGGCGCGCCCTCGGCGGGCTGGCCGGCAGGTGCGCCGTCGTTGCCGCTGCAGGCGGCCAGGAAGACCAGGGAAGACAGCGCGAGTGCGCCGATGCGGACGATGGAACGGGCCATGAGCAACTCCATGTGGGAATGCGGCGCGAGCGCCGCCTGGGTCCGAGCATGAAATGATGTTTTTGTTACACCCGTATGACGCTCGTCATTCTCACAGGGGCGAGGGCGGCGGCGAGTGAAACACATGCACAAAAAAAGCGGGCCCGAAGGCCCGCCGGAAGACGACACGCGGGCGACCCGGGCGGGAGAGACGCCCGCGTCGCATCACGTGGTCGTCGGACTCAGTACCGCGCGTTCTCCGCCCAGTAGCGCTCGACCTGCTGGACCAGCGTCGCCGGCAGCGGCACGTAACCGAGCTGGCGGGCCTGCTCGCCACCGTTGGCGTAGACCCAGCGGAAGAAGTCCTGCGCGCTCTTGGCGCCCGCGCGGTTGCGCGGGTTGCGGTGCATCAGGATGAAGTTGGTCGCGGTGATCGGCCAGGCGTTCTGCCCCGGCGCATTGGTCATCACCAGGTGGAAGTCGCGTGCCGAGGCCCAGTCGGCGCTGGCCGCCGCGGCAGAGAACGTCTCCTCGCTGGGATTGACGAAGTTGCCGGCGGCGTTCTTCAGGCGCGAATAGGCCAGGCGGTTCTGCAGCGCATACGACAGCTCCACGTAGCCGATGCCGCCCTTGATCTGGCGCACGTAGGCGGCCACGCCCTCGTTGCCCTTGCCGCCGATGCCCACCGGCCAGCGCACCGTGGTGCCTTCACCCACGCCGGTGCGCCAGTCCGGGCTCACCTTGGACAGGTAGTTGACGAAGTTGAAGGTCGTGCCGGAGCCGTCGGAACGGTGGACGACGGTGATGCGGGCGTCGGGCAGCGTCAGCCCGCCGTTGAGCGCGACGATTGCCGGGTCGTTCCAGCGGGTGATCCGGCCGAGGAAGATGTTGGCCAGCGTTTCGCCGTCGAGCTTCATGGCGCCCGCGGCGACGCCTTCGACGTTGATGATCGGAACCACGCCGCCGATGACGGACGGGAACTGCACCAGCCCCGACCTCTGCAACTCGGCGGGCGGCAGTGGGGCATCGGAGGACCCGAAATCCACCGTGCCGGCCTTGATCTGGGCGATGCCGCCGCCCGAGCCGATCGACTGGTAATTGACCTGCGTATTGGTCGCGCTGCGGTAGTCGGCCGACCAGCGCGTCATCGCCGGATAGACGAACGACGCGCCGGCGCCGGTGACGTCGGTGGACTGGGCATTGGCGCCGAACGTGACCGCGAGCAGCGTGGTCGACAGCACCAGCGTGGCGACCCGGGCCTTGAGGAAAGCGTGCATGAAGATTCCCTGGAATGAGGCGGCAGGTGCCGCCGTGCCGGGCAATTTCACTTTCTTGACATGACAGTTGCGGGTCAGCGTCGTGACCGGTCGGTGACGCGCCGGTTGCGACACTGCGACCCGCGACGGCGCGCTTGGTCACGCAACTGTCATGTGAATGCAATTTGAGTGTCAGCAAACCTGCGCACGCTGCACATCATTCGGTCACAGACGTTTCATCTGCGCGCGGCGGACCGCCGCGTGGCCGACCTCCGACACCTCCACCCACGGGAATCCACCCATGCGTCATTCCATCCTGGCCGCGTCCGTCGCTCTCGCCGTCGCGTCCGTCTCGTTCAATGCCGCGGCCCAGTCCCCGGACCGCGACGCCGAGATCGCCGCACTGCGCGCGCAGCTGGCGGAACTCCAGGCCAAGGTCGAGGCGCTCGAGGTCCGCACCGACGCCCAGTCGGACATCAATATCGGCACCCAGGAAAGTCTGGACAAGATGGCCACCACGGCGCCGGTCATCGACACCAAGGGGGGTCTGAAGGTCACCTCGGCCGACAAGCAGTTCGAATTCCAGGCCGGCGGCCGCATCCATTTCGATGCCTACGCCTTCGACCGCGCCGTCGCCGCCAGCACCGGCACCACCGAGTTCCGCCGCGCGCGCCTGAGCCTGCAGGGCAAGGCCTACGGCTGGGAGTACAAGTTCGAGCAGGACTTCGCGGCCGGCACCGGACTCGACGGATTCCGCGACGTGTTCATCGCCCGCTCGGCGCTGGGCGGCAAGGTCACCATCGGCCACTTCAAGCCCTACCGCTCGATGGAAGAGCTGACCAGTTCGAACGAGATCCTGATGATGGAGCGTCCGTTCGCCTCGGCCACCGGCCTGTTCAACGGCCGCCAGTTCCAGCAGGGCGTGGGCTACCTGCGCGCCGACACCGACTACACGGCCGGGTTCTCGGTGTTCAACCTGCGCAGCGCCTCGGGCACCCGCAACGAGGGCGTCGGCGCCGCCGGCCGGGTGACGTTCGCGCCGGTCAACACCGAGACCCGCACCGTGCACCTCGGCGGCTGGGCCAGTCACGAGAACGTCAACCAGGGCTCGGCCGACATCGCAGCGACCGCCAACTACGCGGGCCGGCGCGGGCCGGCGCAGACCATCGCCACGACGACCGCGGGCAGCCGTAACACCGTCGACGCCGTGGGCCTGGAGGCGGCCGGCTCGTTCGGGCCGCTGTTCTTCCAGAGCGAGTACGCGGTCGCCCGTTTCGGTCAGCCGGCGGCGGCCGACCAGGACATCACCACCTGGTACGTGCAGGGCAGCTGGCTGCTCAACGGCGGCCACAAGGCCTACAAGCCGGGTGCCGGCATCTTCGCCTCGCCCCGGGTCACCGACCGCGGCCTGTGGGAGCTGACCGCGCGCTACGACACGATCGAGAACCGGGACCTGCCGAACCGGGACGCCACCAGCTGGATCCTCGGCATGAACTACTACGTCAATCCGGCGTTGCGCTTCATGTTCAATTACACCAATGGCGACAACACGGTGACCGGCGACAAGACCGGCCAGTACGCACTGCGCACGCAGTTCGCGTTCTGATCCCCGCGTCCGGGGAACGCACCGGGGGCCCGTGGCGTGCGCCGCGGGCCTTTTTTCGTTGCGGGCTCCGCAGGGGCGGTGCGGACGGTGCGCGTGCCCGTCGAGGCCCGGCGCGGCTGTCCGAAGACGCACCGCCTCCCGGTAGAGGCGACGGTGGGGCGCCGGACGTTCGACGCCTGCACGGTCGAGGCGGGCGACCCTCGGCCGGCCGCGTCCGTCACTGGGGCGTGGCGAAACGGGCCTGGACCCGCAACTCGCCCGCGCTCCGCGCCACGCTGAGCGCGCTGGGCGCCAGTCCATGCTGCTGTCGCAGCGCATCCAGCCATGCGAACAGCTGATGGGGCGTCGCCGCATCCGCCTCGATGCCGAAACCGTCCGCGCCCTCGTCGCGTTCACGGCTCACGGCCAACCCCGCCGTGGAGGCCGAGGCCAGCACCGCACGTTTCAACGCGGCCGCATCGGCGGGCGGCGCGACGTCACGCTGGTCCAGGGCCTGCAACTGCGCGCGTTGAAGTTCCGCCTCCACCAGCGCCAGCGCGGCACGCGCGTGGCGCTGGTGCGCGGCGTCGGCGGCCGCGCGCAGTGGAACCATCACGCCGTACCAGAGCACGAACGCCGCCACGGCCGCGACCATGACGGCGAGCATCCAGCGCTCGCGCGGCTCGCGCTGGCGCCACCAGTGTCGAACGCGCTGTGCACGAGCATCCATCACAGCGGCTCCACGGCAACGAGCGTGCGCAGTCCGGCCTCGACCGGCTGACTGTCCAGCGGCACCAGTGCCAACCCGGCGCCGGCCAGGTGCTCGCGGAGCAGGTCGAGCTCGGGCGCGCCGGCATGCACGAGGCCGGCGCGGACACCGGTCGCGGGCGCGAATTCGTAACTGTCGAGGCGGGTGCCGGGCACGGCCTGCAGGGCGTCGAACAGCGCCGCCGAGTGCGCCGCCAGCAGGTCGGGCGCCAGACGCTGACGGTAGTGCGCGCCGAGCGTGGCGCCGGTGAGCTGCGGGTGGACCTGGGCCGCCACCGCATCGGTCTGCTGGACCAGCGCGCGCGCCGCCAGCGTGCGGTAGGCGGCGTCCGCACCGACCATCACCACCGGCGACAGCAGCACGGCAGCGGCCAGCCACCGCAGGCGTCGGTACCGGCGCGGCGCCGGCGTGTCCCGGCGCGCATACGCGCCCTGTAGCAGGTCGAGCGCGAGCGGCATGCCCGCGTTCGCGGCGAAGCACGCGTCGCGCCCGGCCGCATCCAGGGGTTGCACGGCGTGTGCGCCCACGACGCGATGCACCAGATCCGCTTCGCCAGCGAGCGCGAGGGTCGGGCCGCGCGCCAGCAGCCGACCGTCGCATTCGCTGATCTGCACGCGCGCATCCGCCGGTGCGTCGAGCAGCAGGCAATCCGGCACGACGGCCGCGGTGCGCAGACCCAGCTGCGTCGCGCGCTGCAGCCAGTCGCGCATCTGCGCCGCGTCGACCACGCCGACCAGACGCTGCGCCGTCCCCGGCGTGGGCTCGCCGACCGCGACGTGCAGCTCGCGCTCCGGGCGCGCGATCTGGTCCTGCAGCATCAGCCGCGCGGCGGCCGCGGCCTGGGCCGTGCTGTGCGCCGGCAGGTCGAGCCACAGCAGGCGCAGGGCTTCGGCCGGCACGACCAGGAGGTCGCGCGCGCCGGGCTCGGCCGGCAGCGGGTGTTCCGGCGTGCAGGGCCGACGGTCGAGGATGCGGCCGTCGGCGCCGGCGCGCAGGCAGGCCGCGGCCCGACCGGGATCTGCGCCCAGCTGCAGCAGGCGGATGGAAGAGGCAGCGGCGTTCATTCGTCGGGTGTCCAGCGGCGGGCGATCAGACGGGCGCGGTCGCCGTCGGCATACAGCAGGGCGCTCAGCACCGCCTGGGCGCCGGCGTAATCGACCTCGGTCTGCAGCGTGAACCAGCGGCTCGTCAGCTGCACCTGGTCGTAGATCTCGTTCGACAGTTCGGCATCGCGCAGCGCCGGCTGGTTCCAGAACGCGGTGGCGTCGGGCCAGCCGCCTTCCGGCCGCGCGGCGATCAGGCGCCTGGCCTCGCCCGGCGTCAGGCGTCCCAGGCTCAGCATGCTCAGCACGGGGGCCTGTTCGGGGGTCAGCGCATTGACGTTGACCGGCGACAGGGCAGCGCGGGGCAGGGCGCATACGTAGGGACGCAGGCGCGCGTAGGTCGGATCGTCGTAGCCGTGGATGGCGCGCAGTTCGGACGGCTCGGCGAGCAGCGCGCCGCTGGTGCGGTAGCCGGGCGAACGCGCGGCGTAGGTGGCGTCCTCGGCCCCGAGCGGCGCGCGCTCGGCATCGCTGTCGATCCAGTCGGCCAGCGTGTCGGCCAGGGCCTGCGCCTGGGCGGCGGCGAATCCGAGCGCCTGCAGCAGTGCGATGTACTGGCGCACGCCCAGGTCCTGGCGTCGCCACTGCTCCGGCGCGCCGGTCACCACGCTGTTGAGGTTGAAGCAGGTGCTGCCATCCCCCAGCCGCGCGCGCACCAGACCGAGGCTCTGACCGTCCTCGATGATCGGAAACAGCAGGGGCCTGCCGTTCCACTGGCCCGCATCGACACCCGCGCGCTGCAGTTCGCCCACGCGTTGCCGCGCCAGCGCCTCGCTGCCGAGCGCGTAGCGCTGCGCCTGGGCGATGGATGCGGCATTGCCGGTGCGGCGCAGTCCGAAGCGGATGTCGTCCAGCATGGCCACGGCGAGCACGGTCATCACCGCGGTGAGCAGCAGGACCGACAGCAGGGCCATGCCGCGCTGGCGTAGCGGCGCGCTCATTCCGCTTCGCCCGGCAGCAGGAACACCTGCCGCACATGGCCGAGATCGCGCAGCTCCAGCTCCAGCGCGACCGCCTGCGGCAGTGCATCCAGACCGCCGCCCCAGCCGTCGCTCCAGGCGCCGCGCGTGTAGTACGTCGCCTGCACCGATTCGACACCGTCGAGCAGCACCTGCGGCGCGGCCGCGGCCGTGCCGTCGAGGGCCGTGCGCGTGCTGCGCTGCAGGCGGCCGTCGTCGACGCGGTACTCCACGTACTGCATCGAGGCGCGCGGCGCGCCGTCGGGATTCTCCCAGCCGCGGCGGACGAAGCCGAACAGCGGACGCGCGCGCTCGTCCGGCGGCGCCGCGGTAAAGGCGGACAACGCCGCCACGCCGTCACTGCGGCGCGTGCGGCGTACGGCTGCCTGGCCAAGATCGGCCTTGAGCAGCGCGTGCGCGCGCTGCAGCTCGGCCATGCGCGCCATGCGCGCGCGGATGACGCCCTGCTGGTCGGCGGTCCACGCGAGCACGCCCACCGCGGCGGCGGCGAGCAACGCGAAGATCGCCAGCGCCACCAGCACCTCGATCAAGGTGAAGCCGCGGACGGGCATGCGTGCGGCGCCTCTCATCGCAGCACCTCGGCGCTGGCTGCCTGCTGGCCGTCGTCGGCGAACACCGCGATGCGCACGCGGGTCAGTCCCGCCCCGGCAGGCTCGACCGTCTGGCGCCAGCGCCACTGGCGATCGCCGAGGCGCGCGTCGCCCTGCGCGGTGCCCGGCACCGCGGCGGTGAGCTGCGCCTCGACCGCCAGGTTCTCGGCGAGGATGCCGGCCAGCGCGCGCGTCTCGATCTGCAGTGCACTGCGTGTGCTGCCCCCGGCGAGATTGAGCAGCGCCACCACGACCAGCGCGAACACCGCCAGTGCGACCAGCAGTTCGAGCAGCGAAAAGCCGCGCGCCGCGCTGCTCATTGCACGCGCACCGTGCCGGCCGCGTCGACCGTCACTTCGGCCTGCTGCTCGCCGCGGACGAGCAGGACGCGCTGCGGTTCGGCGGTTCCGGTCGCATCGAAGCGCAGGTGCAGGCGGTCCTGGCGGCCGGGCAGCACGACGCGCATGCCGTCGTCCCAGCGGCGCACGCCGAACGGCGCGTCGACCAGTGCGCGCCAGTGGCCGAAATCGCGTCGACTGAAGCTGTAGCCGCGCGCATCGATGACGACCTGCATCGCCCGCCCGCCGAGGATCGCCTCGTCGCGCGCATGGCCCAGGCGCAGACCGAAGCTGTCCACCTCGCGGTGGAATCCGGCATCGCCGTCGGGCAGCGTCAACGCCACCGCCGTCGTGGCCAGGCCGATCACGACCAGAACCACGAGCAGTTCGATCAGCGTGAAACCGGCCTGCGCGCGCGCCATCGGCGTGACGGCTTACGGCCAGTTGCCGATGTCGGCGTTCTCGCCTTCGCCGCCCTCGACGCCGTCGGCGCCGAAGGAGAAGACATCGAACGAGCCGTGCTGTCCTGGCATGCGGTACTGGTAGGCATTGCCCCAGGGATCGGCCGGCAGGCGGCGCACGTAGCCGCCCTTGCGGTAACGCTCGGGACGGGCGAGCCCGGCCGGTGGCTGCACCAGGGCCTGCAGGCCCTGATCGGTGCGCGGATAGACGAGGTTGTCCAGGCGGTAGCTGTCGAGCGCCTGCTCCAGCAACGCGACGTCGGCGCGCGCCTTCTCGGCCATCGCGCGGTCCTGGCTGGGCAGGACGTTGATCACCACCACCGTGGCCAGCAGGCCGAGGATGACGATGACCACCATCAGTTCGATCAGGGTGAAGCCGCGCGCCCGGGCGAGGGCGGGGCGTGTACGACGGACATGCATGACGAGGAGTTCCGTTTGGAATGTGGGGACACGGCGCATCAGCCCAGCGCCATCGCGTTGAACTGCAGGATCGGCAACAGGATGGACAGCACGATCAGCGCGACCACGCCGCCGAGCACGATGATGATGGCCGGCTCGAGCAGGCTCAGCGTCGCGTTGGAGAACGTGTCGATCTCGCGCTCGAGATAATCGGCGGCCCGCTCGAGCATCGGCGCCAGACGGCCGCTGTTCTCGCCGCTGCCGGTCATGTACAGCAGCGTGGGCGGAAACACGCCCGCGCGCTTCATCGCCGAGGACAGGCTGCCGCCCTCGTCGATGGCGGTGACCATCGCGCCGGTGGCGCCGCGCAGCACACGGTTGCCGACCGTGCGCGCGGTGATGGCCAGGCCTTCGATCAGCGGCAGTCCGCTGTCGAGCATGATCGCCAGCGTGCGCGACATGCGCGCGGCGTGCAGATCGCGCAGCATGCGACCGAGCAGCGGCAGGCGCAGCAGCCAGCCGTCGACGCGCAGCCGGAATCGCTCGCGCCCGAGCAGGCGCGCGAAGACGAGTCCGCCGACCACCAGCAGGATCGCGACGATCCAGCCGCGGTACTGGATGAAGTCGGACACGGCGATCACGGCGCGGGTCAGCAGCGGCAACGCGCGTCCCATCGAATCGAACTGTTCGACCACGCGCGGCACGACGAACGCCATCAGTGCGATCACCACCGCGATCGCGGTCACCGACAACGCGGCGGGATACACCAGGGTGCCGATCATCTTGCTGCGCACCTGCTGCTGGCGCTCGAGCAGGTCGGCGAGGCGTTCGAGAATCTGCGGCAGCGCACCCGAGCGCTCGCCCGCCGCCACCATCGCGCGATACAGCGGCGGGAAGGCCGTGCCCTGCTGGGCCATGGCGTCGGCGAGGCGGCGCCCCTCGATCACCTGGGCATGGGTGGCCGCAACCACCCGACGCACGCCGCGCCGGTCGCTCTGGCTGGCGATCGTGCGCAGGGCTTCCTCGAGCGGCGCGCTCGCCACGAGCGTCGAGAGCTGACGGGTCAGCAGGGCGAGATCGCGCGCGCCGAAGCGGCCCCCGCGCGCCGTCGGACTGCGCTCCAGTGCCGGCTCGACCGTGATCGGCACCAGCCGACGCGTCTCCAGCAACGCGCGCGCATCGCGCAGCGTCGCGGCATCGACCGTGCCGGCGCGGGTGTGGCCGCGCAGATCCAGCGCCGAGTAGTCAAACGCCGGCATCGTCCCGGCTCTCCTGGCGGGTGACGCGCACGGCTTCCTCCAGCGTGGTCAGTCCGGCCGCGACCGCATCGCGCGCCGCGTCCGACAGGCGCCCCGCATCGGCGAATGCCGTGTCGGCGATCGCGTCTTCGCCCGCGTCGCCGGCGATCAGGCGGCGGATGCGCTCGTCGACGGTGATGACCTCGTGGATCCCGATGCGACCGGAGTACCCGGTGTGGTTGCAGCGCGGGCAGCCGACGGCGTCGTAGAGCACGACGTGCTGGAGCGCGCCGTCGTGATCCAGGTGCTCGAAGGGGCCGCCGGGCGCACCGGCGATCGCGCCCTCCGCTCGCGGCGTGCGGCAGTGCACGCACAGCTTGCGCAGCAGGCGCTGTGCCAGCACCAGGCGCAGGCTGGAGGCGAGCAGAAACGGCTCGATGCCGATGTCGCGCAGGCGGGTGATCGCACCGGCCGCGTCGTTGGTGTGCACGGTGGACAGCACCAGGTGGCCGGTGAGGCTGGCCTGCACCGCGATCTGCGCGGTCTCGGCGTCGCGGATCTCGCCGACCATGACGATGTCCGGATCCTGGCGCAGAATCGCGCGCAGTCCGGCGGCGAAGCTCATGCCGACGCGTGTGTTGACCTGGGTCTGGCCGACGCCTTCGACCGCGTATTCGACCGGGTCCTCGACGGTCAGGATGTTGCGCTCGCCGTCGTTGAGCGCGGTCAGCGCGGAATACAGCGTCGTGGTCTTGCCCGAGCCGGTGGGGCCGGTGACCAGGATGACGCCGTTGGGCACCTGCAGCGCCTTGCGCAGCGCCGCCAGCGTGGACGCCGACATGCCGAGCTGCTCGAGCGACAGGGTGCCCTGGTCCTTGTCGAGGATGCGCAGCACCACACGCTCGCCGCCGCGGGTGGGCAGGGTGGAGACACGCACGTCGAGCGCCTTGGCGCCCATCGCCAGCGACACGCGACCGTCCTGCGGCACCCGCCGTTCGGCGATGTCCAGGCGCGCCATCACCTTGACGCGCGACACCAGCAGCGGTGCGATGCGCGGCGGCAGCGACACCGCCTCACGCATCACGCCGTCGACGCGGAAACGCACGCGCAGCGCCGATTCGAAGGATTCGATGTGCACGTCGGACGCCCCGAGCCGCGCGGCCTCGGCGATCAGGCCGTTGATCAGCCGGATCACCGGCGCATCGCCCTGGCGTTCGAGCAGGTCGGCGGTCGTGGGAATGTCCTCGACCAGCGAATCGAGATTGCCGTGCAGATCCAGCTGGTCGACACCGGCCGCATCGCCCAGGCCGACATCGGCATAGATCTCCGACAGCTGCCGGTCGAACGTGGTCGCCGGCAGGGTGTCGATGCGCAGCGGCACGCCCAGTGCACGCCGGACCTCGATCAGGGCCGCGGGATCACCACCTTCGCGCAGCGCCACGTGCGCGGGCACGCCGCCGTCGAGCAGCAGCACCCCGTGGCGCTTGGCGAACGCATAGGCCAGGGGCGGCAGCGGCGCATCCATCACGGCGTCGGTACCGCGCTTGACGGGGCCGGCGCGGCCGCTCCGCCCGCGCCCGGATCGGCCTGCAGATAGTCGCGCACCAGCGCGTCGAGTTGGACCAGGGCCGCCGGATCGCCGCGCAGGCCGGTGTCGCGCAGATGGCCGTAGCGCTGCGCGGTGTGGCGGCGGGCGTCGGCGCCGTTGCGCACGATGGTCGGGCGCAGGAACACCATCAGATTGGTCTTCGCGCCGTTGCGCGAACGGCTGCGGAACAGCGCGCCCAGGCCCGGGATGTCGCCGAGCAGCGGAATCTTCTCCAGGCGCATTTCCTGGTTCCGGTCCAGCAGGCCGCCCAGCACCACCATCTCGCCGTCGTCGACCACCACGTTGGTCTCGACCTCGCGCTTGTTGAGCACGAGTTCGTCGTTGCGCGCGCTCACGGTGCCGTTGACCGAGGACACCTCCTGCTTGATGCCCAGGGTGATGCCGCCGCCGCTGTTGATCTGCGGCCGCACGGTCAGCTGGATGCCCACGTCCTGGCGGTCGATGGTGCGGAAGGGATTGTCGTTGTTGCCGCTGAGCACTTCGCCGGTGGTGATCGGCACCTCCTGGCCGACCATGATCCGCGCTTCCTCGTTGTCGAGGGTCAGGATCGACGGCGTCGACAGCAGACTGGAGCCGGTGTCGGTCTTGACGGCATTGATGATCAGGCCGAACAGCCGGTTGTCGCGCTCGGCGCCGAAGCCGAGCAGGCCACCGCTGAGCCCGAGCAGGGCCTGGGCCGCGGCCTGACGTGCGGCGTCGCCCAGAGCGTCGTCATCGTCGCGATCGCCGCGGCTGGCGAGCACGCCGCCGGCCAGCGCCGCCATGCCCGGCCCGCCGTTGGAGAACTGGCTCAGTCCGATCGGAACCGAGCCGTCCTTGCCGGCGATCAGCAACTGCGCGCCCAGCCGGCTGGCCGCGGCATCGGAAATCTCCACCACCAGCGCTTCGACCAGCACCTGCTCACGGCGCACGTCGAGCTGGCGGATCACGTCGAGCAGGATGCGCTGCGTGCTCGGGTCGGCGCTGATGACCAGCGAGTTCGCTCCCGGGTAGCGCACGATCACCGGCCGCTTGCCGCCGGCCGGCGAAATGATCTGCAGGGTATCGGCATCGGCCACGCCCGCCGCCGCGGCCGCTGCCGCCGCGGGCGGTGCACCGGTGCCGGCCGCGTCCGGCGACTGGCCGATCAGTTGCTGCAGCACCGGCAGCAGCTGTTCGGCACTGGCGTGCTGCAGCTTCACCACGGCCACGTCGCTGGTGCGTTCCGCGCGGCTGTCGAGTTCCAGTGCCATGCGCGCCACCCGCTGCACCATCGACGGGTTGCCGCGGATGACCAGCGAATTGCTGCTCTCCACGGCGAGTACCGACAGCGCACCGTCGCTCTGCCCGGAGATGCCGAACAGCTCGACGAGCGTGCCGGCGAGCTCGCGCGCCGAGGTGTTGCGCAGGCCGACGGTATCGATGCTGGCGCTGTCCTGGTCGATCTGCGACACCAGCCCGCGGATGCGGCGCAGGTTGTCGACGTAGTCGGCGACCAGCAGGCTGTTGCCCTGGGGCAGCGCCATGACGACGCCGCCGCGGCCGATCAGGGGCTTCAGCGTTTCGGCAGCGGCGCGCGCGTCGATGCGCTGCAGCGGGAACACGCTGGTCGCGTAGCCGAGCGGGGTGCCGGGCTGCTGCGCGGCCACGTCGTCGGGCACGATGCGATAGGTCGCGGTGCCGGCGGGCACGGCGATCAGGCCGTTGCTGCGCAGCACGCTGAGTAGCACGCCGATGAGGTCCTCGTCGGTCAGGGGCCGGTCGCGGCTGATGTTGACCGTACCCTGCACGCGCGGGTCTACGATGAAGGTGGTGCCGGTGGCGCGGGCCACGTCCTGGATGAAGGCGGTGAGCTCGACGTTCTGCATGCGCAGCGCCGGTGCATCCGCCTGGGGCCAGGCCGTGAGCGGCAGCGCGCCGCCCAGCAGCAGGGCGGTCGCCAGCAGTGATGCGGAAACGCGCGCGGGCGCGTGTGGACTCATGGTGTACGCCCGCCGAGGCTCAGGGTTCGGGTTTCGCCGTCGCGCTCGAAGGTCACGACGGCCTTGGGATTCGCTTTCAATTCGTTCGTCAGTTCGGTGATCACGCCGGGGGACAACACCTGTCCGTTGACGCTGAGCAGCACGTCTCCGGGCTGCAGGCCGGCGGCGCGCAGCAGCAGATCGCTGTTGCCGCGCGGGAGCAGCGTGTAGCCCGAGAGCCGGCCGTTGACGGTGCGCGCCTGCAGACCGGCGTCGAGCAGGCGGGCCGGGTCGATGTCCGCGCTCGTCGGCGACGCCGGCGGCGGGGGCGCCGTCGGCATCGACGGCAGGGCCGACATGGCGGCGGCCGGCGCCGCAGCGTCGAGCATCAGCCGCCGTCCGGCGCCGAATTCGACATGGTCGGCATGCACCGCCGACAGGACCAGACCCGGTGCCAGCGCGTCACCGGTCCGGTAGACGGCCTGCGGCTGTCCATCCTGGCCGAGGATCGCCGAGCCGCGGCCGTCGCCGGCGGTGCGCACGCCGAACAGGCGCCAGCCGTCGAGTCCGGAGGTGGCCGTGGCCGGCGCGCCGGTGCGGAACGGGTCGTGCGTGGCGAGCGCAGGGATCTCTGCGGGCAGGGTGAGCACGCGCGGTGCCCCGGCGACGCTTCCAGGCGCCAGCACGAGCCAGCCCAGGCGCCCGATCTGGACCAGCAGCACGGCCCAGAGCAAGACCTCGGCGAGCATCGGCCAGGGCCAACGCGACACGGTCGAAAGTGCGGAGGAACTGGGCAAGGCGGACAGTCACATCACCGATTCGTGACAGGATGCGTCAGTCACATGACAGTGCTGTTTCGCCGGATCGCGCGTTCTCAAGCGAAAACGCCCGGCGCGAGCGCCGGGCGTTGCAGTTCCATGACGCTTCGTCGGATCAGAACGCCAGCGTGAGGCTCACGTCCCAGCTGATGCCCGGCTTGTAGGTGTAGAGGTCGATGCGCGCGCCGTCGCGTTCCTGGTATTCCTCGTGCGACCGGTTGAGGATGTTGCGCGCGCTGAAGCTCAGCGACGGCTTGAACCGGTCCCAGCCCCAGCCGGCCTGGCTCAGGCCCTTGCGCAGCACGAAGTCGAGCGTCGCCCCCGGATCCTCCATGTAGTCCGGCTGGCCGCCGCGACCGCGGACGCTGATGCGTTCGCTCACGTAATTGGCGATCAGCGTGGCCTGCAGCTCGGCCGCCTCGTTCTCGATGCCGAACTGCAGGTTGGCGATGTGCTCGCTCTGGCCCTGCATGCGGCTGCCGTCGGCGACGAAGCTGCGCGCGGCCTGCGGCACGCCGTTGAAGCCCGGCGGGATGACGGTGTCGCTCTCGGCGGCGTTCACCTCCGACGACGACCAGGTGTAGTTGGTCGCCACATAGAGGCGACCGCCGTCGAGCCAGCGCAACTCGGGATCGAAGTACTTCTTGAACTCGAGCTCGACGCCGTACAGGGTGGCTTCGGGCGCGTTGAGGAAGCCCTGGAACAGCTGGTTGCCGCCGAAGTCACCGACCACCGCCTCCACCGGCTTGTCGATGGTCTTGTGGAACAGTCCGGCGGTGAAGTACTCGCCGGCGTCGAAGAACCATTCGTAGCGCAGGTCGAAGTTGGTCAGCTCGCTGTCGACCAGGAACGGGTTGCCGAAGAACAGGCGGTCGTTGTCGGGATCGGTGTACTGCTGCGGCGCGAGTTCGCGGAACTGCGGGCGGGCGATGGTCTTGCTCGCACCGAAGCGCAGCTGCTGGTTGTCGGCGAAGTTCCAGGTGATCGTGGCCGCCGGCAGCAGGTAGTCGTTGCGCAGCGGCTCCGCGGCGAAGATCCCGCCGACGCGCTCGCCGCTGAAGATGTCCAGCGGATGCACGGCCTGGGTGGCGTCCTCGTAGCGCAGGCCCACGGTCGCGCGCCACGCCGGCGCGATCTCGCCTTCGAGCTGCAGATAGGCCGCCTTGTTGGTCAGCGTACCGTCGTAGGCGGACTCGCCGTTGTTGTTGGGGGTGATCTCGTTGAGCGTGAGCAGGCCGTTCTGGAAGTTGTAGTCCGAGAACAGGTAATCGACGCGCTGGTACTGGTTGAAGGTCGGCAGAGCGCCGCCCAGCGTTTCGAAGCGGAACGTGCGCAGCACGGCCGCGCGGTCGTTGTCGGAGTACGACACGCCTGCGCTCAGGGTCAGTTCGCGTTCGGTCGGCAGGCGCCAGTCGAGGTCGAGGCCGCCGCTGGCCACCTCGTCGTCCACCGCGCCGAAGCGCAGCGCGTTGTTGGCGCTGCCGTGCACCCAGGTGCCGTCGACCTTGGCGTAGCGCACGCTGGTCTCGTACGGCGTGGTGCGGCGGGCTTTCGAATAGCCGAGCCGCCAGCCGAGGCGCAGATCGCCGTACTCGCCGAAACTGCTCTTGCCGGCGAGCTGGTTGTTGATCAGCTGGCGCTCGAGCCACAGCGTGCCGTCCTCGCGGATGTCCACGCCCACGTTGAAGTTGTAGCCGGCCCGCGAGCGCGATTCCTTGACCGTGTCGTGCACGTACAGCGTGTTCCACGCGACCGAGTGGTTCTCGCTCTCCAGGCCCAGCCCGAACAGGCCGTTGACCCGGGCGTTCATGCGCGTGGTGGCGAAGTCGTAGTCGTTGTAGACGTCCGCACCGGCCCCGGTGAACACGCCGTCCTGCTGCTTGCCTGTACGCGTGCGCCAGTCGTTGTCGAAGCTGACCACGCCGATGACGCCGAGCCTGAGGTCGTCACCGACGTCGAAGGCCGTGCCGCCGCTCGCGCCGAGCTTGAGATCGGGGTCGATCCGGCGCTTCTCCTGCAACAGATACAGGTTGGGGTTGTTGAGCGCGCTGCCGAACGCCGCCAGCCACTCGCGGCTGTAGTGGGCGCTGGTGACCGGCTGGCGGCTGTAGATGATCTCGTCGGGCAGATCGCGGCGGCCGGTGTCGTAGCCCGTCCAGTCGCGGTTGCTGCCGTAATGGGTGAGGCCGGGCGAGCGCGTGGTGACCGAGTTGCCGCCGAAGCCGGCGCTGAGCTTGAAGAAGGGCGCGTCCGGCACGGTCAGGCCCTGCAGGTCGATGACGCCGCCGCCGAACTCGCCCGGATACCGGACCGAATACGTCTTCTGCACGGTGACGCCGCTCAGCGCTTCGGCCGGGAACAGGTCCAGCGGCACCACGCGCTGCAGCGGTTCGGGCGAGGGCAGGGGCGAGCCGTTGAACAAGGCGCTGGAATACCGCTCGCCGAGACCACGCACGTAGACGTATTTCTCGCCGACCACGCTGAGTCCGCTCACGCGGGTCAGTGCGGCCGCTGCATCGCTGTCGCCGGTGCGCTCGAAATCCTCGCGGGTGACGAAGCTCGACACCGCGGCCGTCGTCGCCATGGGCTCGGGGATGTATTCACCGCGCACGGTGATCGCATCCAGCTCGGCCGTACGGCGCTGGCCGTCGGCTTCGGTGGCGGGCGCACCGTCGGGCGCGTCCTGTGCGAAGGCCGGCATCGCGAGCGCGGCGCCGATCGCCAGGCACATGCCGCTGCGCGCAAGGCGGGTACGGCGAGGCGCGGCAGCGCGCCGCGGGAGAGTCGGGGTGTGGGCAAACGTCATGTGTGTAGGCCTTGGCTGCGTCGGGCAGGCTTGGTTGGGGCGCTCAAGCAAGATGCGGCGGCTCCGGGCCGCCGCATCTTTCGACAACTACGGGAGGACGACCGGACCGATCAGAGGCCCACGGTCCAGCCCGTCCACCAGGCGTCGCTGGCATCACGCGAGGCGCCGATGTAGTTCACGTCCTGGAAGAACGGATGCCGCGAACGCACCGCGACCGGCGTGACCGCACGCTCGTTCGCACCGGTGATGTAGGTGGAGCTGTTGAGCGTCGACGGCCCGAACACGGTGCCGGCCTTGTTGGCGGCATCCACGTAAGGCGTGGTCGTGCTGTTGCGGTCGCGCTTGTCGCAGGTGAAGTAGTTCGACAGCAGCTCGATGCGGGTGTTGGTGCCCGAGATGTCGAAGCACACGTCCGACTGCTTGAGGTTCGGGCCGGCCGGCGCGGTCACGAAGACGCTGTTCCAGATCGAGGCGTTGGTGCCCTGGTTGACCTTGACCAGCGAGTCCAGCGTGCGGTCGGTGGTGTAGACGGTGAAGTTGGAGACCTTCGGGGTCGACGTCGGCTGGCGGTCGACCGCCGACCACTCGAAGATCGAGCCGGAGTCGGCCACGCCCTTGACGGACTCGGTCTTGCGCACGATCAGACCGAACTGGATGCCACCGCTCCAGCCCCAGTCGGTGTCGAGCGAATCGTCGTCGGCTTCGGTGATGACGACATGGCTCATGTTGACCGTGCCGCCGAAGATCTCGATGCCGTCGTCGCCGCTGGCGTGCGACTGGAAGTGGCTGATCTTGGTGCCGTCACCCACGCCGACCAGGGTCAGCGACTGCAGCTCGTTGCCTTCGCCGATGACGTAGCCCGAGTAGCGCACCTGCACGTAGCTCATCTCGCCGCTGTTGTCGTTGGGCGCATTGCCGCCGCCGAAGGCGTTGCTGGTGCCTTCCACCGCGCCCTGGCAGGCCGCGGTGCCCGGCGTCGCGCTGCCGATGCAGGCGTTGATCGGCGCGCGGCCCATCAGCACGATGCCGGCCCAGTCGAACTTCTTGCCGTTGCCTTCGAGATCGGCCAGCGAGGTGAAGACGATCGGCTCCTGGCGGGTGCCGAGGGCATAGATCTGCGAGCCACGCTGCACCAGCAGCACGTCGGGGCCGTTGCGGCCGAACAGGGTGACGCCGGGCTCGATGAAGAGGCGGCCGCGGCGCGAAGCATCGTTGACGGCGCCGTCGCCGAGCTGGTCCTGGCCGACGTTGACCTGGCCCTGGATCTGGTAGGCCACGCCCGCGACCTTGCGCAGGGTCAGGTCGCCCAGAATGCTGTTGGGCAGGCGGCACGCGCGCAGCGTGTTGTTGACGATCGTGCCCTGGTTCACGGTGCCGTCCGGGCAGCTCGCCGCGGGGCCTGCGGTCGGCGGCGGGGCGGTCGTCGGCGGCGGCGTGGTCGGGGGCGGGGCGGTCGGAGGCGCGGCCACGGGCGGATTCGCCGGGACACCGGGCGAGGCGACTTCGTCGGCGCCGTTGCCGCAGCCGGCAAGGGCGAGCGCGGCGCCGAACGCCATCATCAGGGTCTTGGAATTGTTGCGGGCAGACATCGTGAGGTATCTCCGGTCGAAGGATGCGCGTAGCGGTCAGGTGACGTGAGAGCGGACGTCCCGGGCAGGTGATGACAGACGGGTGACGTGCGTCGGAGCGACAGCGGCCACCGGGCCGCTCCCCCTGTCGCGACTGGACGCAAGCCTGAGCGGGCTGTGTTTCAGCGAGATGTTGGAAATGCGACAGCCGGCCTCACGACCGCGATGGCAGCGGTCACATTTCCCGTCGAACATCGGGGTGATGAACACACGACAGTTGAGTGCCGAACAGACGCAATGGGTGGTGGCCCGGGCCCTGGCCGGTGCCGATCCCGACAGCGTGCTCGCCCCGCTGCGCGCCGAGGGCTGGGACGAGCAGGCCGCGATCGATGCGGTGCAGCGCGCGGTGACGGCCTACATCGAGCGCAACGCCGAGCAGACCGGCCTGCCGTTGCCGGTGCGCGTGCCGGTGCCGGTGGCGTCCGATGCCGCCGCGCTGCTGGATGGCGGTGACCGCCAGGTGCAGGTGCTCGCCAGCCTCAAGCTGCCGCGCGTGCTGGTGCTGGGCGGTCTGCTCGCCGACGACGAATGCGATGCGCTGATCGAACTCGCGCGCGTGCGCCTGCGCCGCTCCACCACCGTCGACCCGCGCACGGGAGGCGACCAGGTGCACGAGGACCGCACCAGCCGCGGGACCTGTTTCACGCGCGGACAGAACGCCCTGTGCGCGCGCATCGAAGCGCGGATCGCGCGTCTGGTCGACTGGCCGCTCGACCACGGCGAAGGACTGCAGGTCCTCAACTACGGTCCGGGCGCGGAGTACCGGCCGCACCACGACTATTTCGATCCGGCGGAGCCGGGCAGCCGCGTCCACCTGGCGCGCGGCGGACAGCGGGTGGCCTCGGTGGTGATGTACCTCAACACGCCGGGGCGGGGCGGTGCGACGACGTTTCCGGACGTGCACTTCGAGGTCGCAGCGGTCAAGGGCAATGCCGTGTTCTTCAGCTACGACCGGCCGCATCCGATGACCCGCACCCTGCATGCGGGGGCACCGGTGATCGAAGGCGAGAAGTGGATCGCGACCAAGTGGTTGCGCGCGGGGCGTCACGACTGACGCGGCCCTTCGCGCCCGTGCGCCGCCGGTGGCCGGGGCGAGGCGCGCGGCGCGTCTGGCAGATGCGGCACGGGCACGCCGAAGGCCCGAGGCGCATCGGGTAGGATGCCCGGCCGCGCCGGTATCCGGCGCGCCACGCCATCACGGGGACCTCGAGTGACCGCACGCCTCATCGCCCGCCGCCTGTGTCCGGCGGCCCTGCTTCTGTCCGCCCTGTTGCCGGGCCTCGCGTTCGCGCAGGTGGCCGAACCGGTCGACCTCGACGTCGTGGCCAGGATCCGCCACGAGGCCTTCCACCGCTCCCAGGTGGCCGCCAACCTGAAGGAACTGACCGAGACCATCGGGCCGCGCCTGACCAACTCGCCGGCCTACGTGCGCTCGAGCGCGTGGGCGCGCGAGAAGCTGAGCGGCTACGGCCTGAGCAACGTGCACGACGAGGTGTACGACGAGGCTTTCGGTCGCGGCTGGGAATTCCGGTCCTCGCGGGTCGAGATGATCGCGCCGCGCGAACTGCCGATCCATGCGCTGCCCAAGGCGTGGACGCCGGGCACGGATGGCCCGGTGGAGGGTGAGGTGGTGCGCGCGACGTTCAAGACCATCGAGGACATCGAAGGTCAACGCGGCAAGCTGCGCGGCAAGATCGTGCTGCTCGACGAGGCGCGTGCGCGTACCCCGTCGGACCGCCCCGACTTCCGCCGCTACACCGAGGCGGAACTCGGCGAACTGCAGACCTTTCCCACACCGCAGGATGCCGACCCGGCGGCGGAGGAGAAGCGTCTCGACGAGTACCGCAAGCGGCAGGCACTGGTGCGCGCGCTCAATACCTTCTTCGCCGAGGAAGGCGTACTGGCCGTGCTGTCGATCAGCTCCTGGGACAACGGCGTCGTGCGGGTCATGGGCGGCGGCGGGCGCAAGGCCGGCGAGCCCGTCGGCGTGCCGGAACTGGTGCTCGCCTCCACCCATTACAACCAGCTGGTGCGCGCCGTGGAACGCGGTCAGGCGCCGCGGCTGCGCGTGGACGTCGATGCGCGTTTCACCAGTGACGCCGACCTGCCGGCCACCAATACCTTCGCCGAGCTGCGCGGCAGCTCGAAGGCGAACGAGACCGTCATCATCGGCGCGCACCTCGATTCCTGGCACACCGGCACCGGCGCGGCCGACAACGGCGCGGGCGTCGTGGTGATGATGGAGGCGATGCGCATCCTCAAGGCGATCGATGCACGCCCCCGGCGCACGATCCGCATCGCGCTGTGGGGCGGCGAGGAGCAGGGGCTGCACGGCTCGTCCGGCTACGTCGCGCGCCATCTCGCCGACTGGCCGGTGCCGACCGATCCCGAACAGGCGGCCCTGCCACGCGCGTTCCAGCGCGGCACCGGTCCGCTGCAGCGGCGCGCGGCGTACGACCGCTTCTCCACCTATTTCAACTTCGACAACGGCACCGGCCGCATCCGCGGCATCTACGCCCAGGAAAACCACGCCGCGGTGCCGGTGTTCCGCGCCTGGCTCGCCCCGTTCGCCGACCTCGGCGCGACCATCGTGACCACCCGCAACACCGGCAGCACCGACCACATCGCGTTCGACCGTGTGGGCCTGCCCGGCTTCCAGTTCGTGCAGGACCCGGCGGACTATTTCACCCACGTCCACCACACGCAACTCGACACCTTCGATCACGTGGTGCCGGACGACCTCAAGCAGGCCGCGGCGATCATCGCCTCGTTCGCGTATCACGCGGCGATGCGCGACGAGCGTCTGCCGCGCAAGCCCTTCGTCGACCGGGACGAGTGACGCGGGACGCGCGACGGCGCGAGCACCGTCGCGCGTGTCGATCCGTCGCCATGCGCTTCAAGCGCGTCATTCCCGCGCACGCGGGCATCCAGCGCCTGTGTCTCACTGCCTGAGGTGACACGCGCGGGCCGAGGACGGTCACTGGATGACCCGCCTTCGGCGGTCGAGAGCGCCGCTCACAGGGGAATGACGATCTGACAGGCGCCGCGCACGTTCCGGCCGACCGGTCTTTTCGAGCCGGTCACGACTGAGGCGACGCCTGATCCGCGACGCCCGGCGTCTTGTCCTTGAACCGGCACAGATCCCGCACCACGCACGTCGGGCATGCCGGCTTACGCGCCTTGCAGGTGTAGCGCCCGTGCAGGATCAGCCAGTGGTGCGCGCCGAGCAGGAATTCCTCCGGCACGACGCGCATGAGCCGGTCCTCGACGCTGCGCACGTCCTTGCCCGGCGCGAGCCCGGTGCGGTTGGCCACACGGAAGATGTGGGTGTCGACCGCGATCGCCGGTTCGCCGAAGACGGTGTTGAGCACGACGTTCGCGGTCTTGCGTCCGACGCCGGGCAGCGCCTCGAGGGCGGCACGGTCGCGTGGCACTTCGCCGCCGTGCCGGTCGACCAGGATGCGGCAGGTGGCGATGACGTTCTTCGCCTTCGCGTTGAACAGGCCGATCGTCGAGATGTGGCGCTTGAGTGCGTCCTCGCCGAGATCGAGGATCGCCTGCGGCGTATTCGCGACCGGATACAGCCGGCGCGTCGCCTTGTTGACGCCGACGTCGGTGGCCTGCGCCGAGAGGATCACCGCGATCAGCAGCTCGAACGGCGTGGTGTAGTCGAGTTCGGTGGTCGGCTCGGGATCGAGTTCGCGCAGACGGGCCAGGAAGTCATGGATCTCCGCGCGCGTCATCGTCGGGCCACGCCGCCGGGGCGCAGCCGGTGCCGGCGACGCGCTCACGGTGTACGGCCCGCCGCGCGCGCCTTGGCGCGGGCGAGGATCGCCGCCGCATTGGACGGCAGTGCGGGGCGCACGGGCGCACCGTCACGCGCGACGGGTGCGGGGGCGGCCGCGCGTCGCGCGGCCTCGCGCTCCGCGGCGCGGCGGGCGAGCCGGGCCTTGCGTGCTTCGTAGCGCGCGCGGGCGTCCCAGGCGGCGCGCAGGCGCGCGCGCGTGGCGAGCAGCAGGGAGCGCGCGTCGCGCTCGAGTGCGTCGACACCGGCGTCCGGCCAGTCGTCCATCAGTCCGGCATCGATCGCGGCATCCACCGCATCCGCGCGCAGCAGGGCGACCAGGCGCTCGAGTGCGGCGCGGGACGGTGCGGCGTCGGCGGACGGGCGGTGCGACATCGTCGACTCAGCGGTTCCGGAACTCGGGCTTGCGGCGTTCGAGAAACGCGCGCGTGCCTTCGCGCATGTCCTCGGTCGAGAACGCCAGGCCGAACTGGGCGGCCTCGTATTCCAGGCCTTCGCCGATCGCGCTTTCGCCGCCGATGTTGATGCAGTCGAGAATGCCGCGCAGCGCCAGCGGCGCGGCGTTCGCCAGCGTGGTCGCCAGTGCCAGCGTCTCGCGTTCGAGATCGGCCGCCGGCACCACACGGTTCACGATGCCCAGCGCCTGCGCGCGGGCGGCGTCGATCGGCGCGCCGGTCAGGCACAGCTCCAGCGCCGCGGCGCGGCCGGCCAGACGCAACAGGCGCTGGGTGCCGCCGAAGCCCGGAATCAGGCCGAGGTTGATCTCGGGCTGACCGATCTTCGCGGTGTCGGCGGCGATGCGCAGGTGGCAGCACATGGCCAGTTCCAGCCCGCCGCCGAGCGCGAAGCCGTTGATCATCGCGATCACCGGCTTGGGCATCAGTTCCACGCGGCGCATCATGCGCTGGCCGCGGAGCGCGAAATCGCGGCCTTCGACCGGGCGCAGATCGGCCATTTCGGCGATGTCCGCACCGGCGACGAACGCCTTCGGACCGGCGCCGGTGAGCACGACGGCGCGCACGGAGTCGGCAGCCGCCGCGTCGTCGAAGGCCGCATGCAGCGCATCGAGCGTCGCGGAGTTCAGCGCGTTCAGCTTGTCCGGCCGGTTGATGGTGACGCGGCGGACGCCGTCGCGGTCGTCGATGAGCAAGAGAGAATCGGACATCGGAGCAGTGATTCCAGGCGCGTGCCGCGCGGGCGCGGAACTTGCCAGGCCGCGCGCGGTCGGATAGGGGAGTCGTCAGTGGCGGTTAAGCCCTGCGACCGTTATCCTAGCGCGTCCAGATGGGGCGGTTCGACCGCCCTTTCTCGCGACAGGCGATATCGAAATCTGACCTAGCGGAGATCCACGGAATGAAGTTGCGTTTTATTGCCGCCGCCCTGGCGGCCACCACGTTCAGCGGCGCCGCGTTCGCGCAGCAGGCCGCTGCGCCCGCAGCCGGTAACGACAGGACGACGCTGAGCTACGCGCTGGGTTTCGATCTGGGCAACCGCCTGGCCGAGACCGGCGAGCCGGTCGACGTGAACACCATCATCAGGGGCCTGCAGGACGGACACAGCCGCAAGGATCCGACCTACACCCCCGAGCAGATGAGCACCGCCTACAACGGCTTCCAGCAGCGCATGCAGCAGAAGATCGTGACCGAGCGTCGTGCGGCCCTGACCGAGAACGAAGGCAAGGCCACGGCGTTTCTCGCCGAGTACCGCGCACGCGAAGGCGTGGTCTCGCTGCCGAGCGGTGTGATGTACCGCGTGGTCGAGGCCGGCGCCGGTGCCAAGCCGTCGGCGAACAGTCAGGTCGAGATCGCCTATCAGGCGCTGGTCGTGCCGGTCGGCATCGGCCTGAGCGCCGACGACAAGACCGAGCCCTTCCGCGTGTCGGATTCGCCGATCACGGGCCTGCGCGAAGTGCTGCCGCTGATGCCGCTCAACGCGGTCTACGAAGTCGTGTTCCCGCCGGGGCGCTTCGTCACCGGTGAGAACACCCAGGAAATCGCCCGCCAGCCGGTCGGCGTGATGGTGAAGCTGCTCAGCGTCCGCTGATCCGGCGCCATCGTGTGACCGCGACGCCGACGTGCTTGCACGTCGGCGTCGTCGTTTGTGGCATCGGCATCGTGGTACGGCCTGGCATGTCCGGTGATTCCGACGGCCGCGCGGGCCCGCAGCGGCGCATGCCGTGCGCGGACGGCGCCGTTAGAATCGGCGCATGAACGCCACGCCCCGCGCTGTACTCACGCCCTGCATCGGCGTGTGCACCATCGACGAACACGGCCTCTGTCACGGCTGCTTGCGCACGCTGGAGGAGATCGGCGGGTGGCTGCAGATGGGCGACGGCGAGCGCCAGCGCATGATGGACGTGGTGCTGCCTGCACGCGAAGCCGCCCGCGGATGATCGCGCGTCTGGCCGCTGCCGACCTGCGACGCGTGCTGCATCCGCTCGACGGCGTGCCGAGCGCACGCGCGTGGAACGTGGACGAGCTCGACGGTCTGATCGCACCCGATCTCGCCCTGCAGGAAGCTGCCGTGCTGGTCGGGCTGGTGCGTCGCGAGAGCGGCCTGCAGGCGGTGCTGACGCGGCGCACCGATACGCTGCGTCACCACGCCGGCCAGGTCAGTTTTCCCGGCGGCCGGGTCGAGCCCGGCGATCACGGGCCGCTGCAGGCGGCGCTGCGCGAGGCGTCCGAGGAGATCGGCCTGCCGCCCACCCAGGTGGCGCCACTGGGCTACCTCGATGCGCTGGCGACGATCACCGGCTACCGTGTGGTACCCGTGGTCGCGATGCTCGATCCCGAGTTCGAACCGGTGCCGGATCCGGGCGAAGTGGCCGACGTCTTCGAGACGCCGCTCGAGTTCCTGATGGCGCCGGAGCGCCTGCGCCGGGTGGACATCGAGTTCGGCGGGCGCACGCGGCACGTGCTCGAGTACGAGACACCGGCCAGCGGGCCCGCGCACCGCATCTGGGGGGTGACCGCCTCGATCCTCCTGAACCTGCGCATGCATCTGGAGCGGCTGTGAGCACTGCCTGGACGCCGCTGATCGATGTGCCGATGCTGGTCGAGGCCTTGGGCCGCGCGGATCTGCGCGTGGTCGACTGCCGCTTCACGCTGTCGGTCGGCGGCGCCGATGCCGGCGCGGGGGAGCACGCCTGGGCGGCGGCGCATGTCCCGGGCGCGGTCTATGCCCATCTCGAACGGGATCTTTCCGGTCCGGCGGGGCCAGGACTCGGCCGTCACCCGTGGCCGGACGCCGAGGCGTTCGCCGCGACGCTGGCGCGCTGGGGGATCGACTGTGACACCCGGGTGGTGGCCTACGACGACGGCGATGGCGCGTTCGCGGCGCGGCTGTGGTGCTTGCTGCGCAGCTTCGGTCATCACCAGGTCGCGGTGCTCGACGGCGGATGGGCGCAGTGGACCGCGCACGGTGCGCCCATCGCGCACGTGGCAGTGCCGCCGCAGCCACGCGCGCCGGCCACCGGGCCGGCATTCGACGAGAACGGTCTGATGCGGGATGCCGACGCGCTCCAGCGGCACCTCGACAGCGGCGGCATGGTGCTGGATGCCCGCGCGGCCCCGCGGTTCCGCGGTGAGGTCGAGCCCCTGGATCCACGCGCCGGCCATGTGCCGGGCGCGCGCAACCGCCCCTATGCCGACAATCTCGCGGACGGGCGGTTCAAGCCTGCAGCGGTGCTGGCGGACGAGTTCGACGCGGTGCTCGAGGGACGCACGCCGGGCGAGGTCGTGGTGATGTGCGGCTCCGGTGTCACCGCCTGCCATCACCTGCTGGCGATGACGCAGGCCGGGCGCACGGGGGCGCGGCTGTATGCGCCCTCGTGGAGCGGTTGGGTGGACGATCCGACGCGCCCGGTGGCGACGGGAGGCTGAGCCTCCCGCGCGCGATCAGCGGCCCAGACGCGCGGCGAGCGCGCGCAGGCCGGCCTGGGTGTCGGGTGCGTGCCAGGCCTCGATCAGGCGGTCGAGATCGAGGGCGTCGGGGTGCAGCGCGGCCGCCAGATCCGCACGTGCGATCGCGCGCGTCTGCCGCATCGGCGTCCGCGGCAGGGTCTGCAGTGTCTCCAGCCAGAGCCGGGCGCGCAGCGGCACCTCGTCGATGCCCACGAGCTCGTCGACGAGACCGATCCGCAAGGCTTCCTCGCTGTCGACCAGCACGCCGCCGACCAGCAGCCGTTCGGCCTGCCGCGGGCCGACCACTCGCCGCAGCAGGCGTTGGATACCGTCGGGCGCGACCAGGCCGACCTGGGTTTCGTTGAGACCGATGCGGAAGGGGCCGGCGGCCATCACCCGGTAATCGCAGCACAGGGCCAGCACACAGCCACCGGCGGGCGCGTGCCCGGCGAGCGCGGCAGCGATCGGCATCGGCGCTTCGGCGAGCGCGCGCGCGGCGGAGAAGAACGCGTCCCAGGCGGCGCGCAATGCGCCGGATCCGTCCAGCGCCAGCAGGTGCGGCACGTCCAGGCCGCCGGAAAACACGCTCGGTCCACCGGCGAGCACCACGCCGTCCACGTCGTCCGCGGCCGCCTGGTGCACCGCATCGCGGAGGGCCAGGCACAGCGCCGGATCCAGTGCATTGACCGGCGGCCGTGCCAGCCGGAGTTCACGGATCGCGCCGTGGTTCTGGATCTCGATCAGTGCAGGCATGGCGGGTCCTCGCGGCGGAGTCCGTAGCGTAGCTGCGCGCTGCGGCTCTCGCGCGTCGACGGCGTTCAGACCGTCTGCGCGATCGCCTTGACCGGATCGGGCAGGGCGGTGGGCCGGCCGGTCGCGCGGTCGATCCAGACCATCACCACATGGCCGTCGGCGAACAGCGTGGCGCCGTCGTCGGACACGATGCGGTGTCCGATCGTGACACTGCTGGTGCCGATGCGGTCGGCCAACAGCTCGACGACGATCTTCGCCGGATACGGAATCGGCACCTTGTAGTTCATCTGCACCGCGGCCAGCAGCGGCGCGGTCGCATCGGTGACCCAGGCTTCGCCGAGCGAGTCGAACCAGCGGATCCGGGCCTCTTCCAGATACGTCATGAAGTTGGAATTGTTGACGTGGTTGAAGGCATCGAGATCGCGCCAGCGCAGCTCGATCGGCATCCGGATCAACACCTTCGACGCGCTCATGCTTTGGCTCCCTTCTTCTTCAGTGCGGGGGCGGACCGGGCCCGCGTTTTCGATGCGGCGCCGGCGCCGGCGTCGCCGTCGGTTAACTGCTTGGAGCCTTCGCGCATCAGTTCGGCGCGCACCTTGGCATCGGCCTCGGCCGCCTTGGTGGACGCGCCCTTGCGCGGCAGCGACTTCGGCAGATGTGCGGTCGACTTGCGCGCCAGCTTGCGCTCCGCCTTCGGCGCCGCCGGCTCCGGCAGCTCGGCGTCGAGCAGACGTGCGAGGAAGCGGCCGGTGTGCGATTGCGGCATCGCGGCCACCTGCTCCGGCGTGCCCTCGGCGATGATCATGCCGCCGCGATGACCGCCTTCGGGGCCCAGATCGATCACCCAGTCCGCGGTCTTGATCACGTCCAGGTTGTGCTCGATCACCACCACCGTATTGCCGTCGTCGCGCAGCTTGTGCAGCACGGCCAGCAGGTGCTCGATGTCGTGGAAATGCAGGCCGGTCGTCGGCTCGTCGAGAATGTAGAGCGTGCGGCCGGTATCCCGGCGCGAGAGTTCCTTCGACAGCTTGACGCGCTGCGCCTCGCCGCCCGACAGCGTCGTCGCGCTCTGGCCGAGCTTGACGTAGGCCAGGCCCACGTCGATCAGCGTTTCGAGCTTGCGCGCGATCGGCGGCAGGTTCTCGAACAGCACCAGGGCGTCCTCGACCGTCATTTCCAGCACGTCGTGGATGCTGTGGCCCTTGTAGAGGATTTCCAGCGTCTCCCGGTTGTAGCGCTTGCCGTGGCAGACGTCGCAGGGCACGTAGACATCGGGCAGGAAATGCATTTCGACCTTCAGCAGCCCGTCGCCCTGACAGGCCTCGCAGCGGCCGCCGCGCACGTTGAAGCTGAAGCGTCCGGCCGCGTAGCCACGTGCGCGCGCTTCCGGCACCTGCGCGAATAGCTCGCGCAGCGGCGTGAACAGGCCGGTGTAGGTCGCCGGATTCGAGCGGGGCGTGCGGCCGATCGGCGACTGGTCGATGTCGACCACCTTGTCGAACATGTCCAGGCCTTCGACCTCGCGATACGGCGCCGCCTTGTGCGAGGCACCGTTGATCTCGTTGGCGGCCAGCGCATGCAGGGTGTCGTTGATCAGCGTCGACTTGCCCGACCCTGAAACGCCGGTGATCGCGGTGAACAGACCCGACGGGATCGTCAGATCGACGTTCTTGAGGTTGTGGCCCGAGGCGCCCAGCAGCCTGAGCTGCATCTTCGGATTCGGCTTGTGGCGCTTGGCCGGAATCTCGATCCGCCGCCGGCCGCTGAGATACTGCCCGGTCAGCGAGCGCGGCGCCTTGAGAATGTCCGCGTAGGCACCCTGGGCGACGACTTCGCCGCCGTGCACGCCCGCGCCGGGTCCGATGTCGACGATGTGGTCGGCCAGACGGATCGCATCCTCGTCGTGCTCGACCACGATGACCGTATTGCCGAGATCGCGCAGCCGCGTCAGCGTGCCGAGCAGGCGCTCGTTGTCGCGCTGGTGCAGGCCGATCGAGGGTTCGTCGAGCACGTACATCACGCCGACCAGGCCGGCGCCGATCTGCGACGCCAGGCGGATGCGCTGCGCCTCGCCGCCCGACAGGGTGTCGGCCTTGCGTTCCAGCGTGAGGTAGTCGAGGCCGACATCGACGAGAAAGCTCAGGCGCTCGCCGATCTCCTTGACGATCTTGGCCGCGATCTCGCCGCGCCAGCCCGGCAGTTCCAGCGCATTGAAGAACGACAGTGCTTCATCGATCGGCAGCACCACGATCGACTGCAGCGGGCGATCGGCCACGAAGACATTGCGTGCGGAACGGTTGAGGCGCGCACCGCCGCAGTCCGGGCATGGACGCTCGCTGATGTACTTCGCCAGCTCTTCGCGCACCGCGGCCGATTCGGTCTCGCGATAGCGGCGCTCGAGATTCGGCACGATGCCTTCGAAGCGATGCTTGCGCTGGGTGCGCGCGCCCGAGTCGGTGATGTAGGTGAAGCTGATCGTCTCGTTGCCGCTGCCGAACAGCACCGCGTCGCGCGCGCTGCGCGGCAGCTCCTGCCAGGGCGTGTCGACGTCGAAGCCGTAGTGCTTGGCCAGCGACTGCAGCAACTGGAAGTAATAGGCATTGCGGCGGTCCCAGCCGCGCACCGCGCCGGCGGCGAGCGACAGCTCGGGATGCACGACCACGCGCTCGGGGTCGAAGAATTCGCTCACGCCCAGGCCGTCGCAGGTCTGGCAGGCACCGATCGGTGAGTTGAACGAGAACAGCCGCGGTTCGAGCTCCGGCAGCGCGTAGTCGCAGACCGGGCAGCTGTATTTGGACGAGAACAGCTGCGGCGGGATCGTCGCGTCGTCGATCGCCTGCACCGACACCATGCCCTCGCCCAGCTTCAGCGCGGTTTCGAAGGACTCGGCCAGGCGCTGCTTCATGTCCTCGCGGACCTTGAACCGGTCGACCACGGCCTCGATCGTGTGCTTCTGGCGCAGCGCCAGCGTGGGCAGCGCGTCGATCTCGTAGAGTTCACCGTCCACGCGCACGCGCACGAAACCCTGGGCGCGCAGCTGTTCGAACACCTGGGCGTGTTCGCCCTTGCGCTCGCGCACCACCGGCGCCAGCAGCATCCAGCGCGTGTCGGCATCGAGCGTGAGGACCTGGTCGACCATCTGGCTGACCGTCTGCGCTTCCAGCGGGTAGCCGTGATCGGGGCAGCGCGGACTGCCGACGCGGGCATAGAGCAGGCGCAGGTAGTCGTAGATCTCGGTGATCGTGCCGACCGTCGAACGCGGATTGTGCGAGGTCGACTTCTGCTCGATCGAGATCGCCGGGCTCAGGCCCTCGATGTGGTCGAGATCGGGCTTCTCCATCACGCTGAGGAACTGGCGCGCGTAGGACGACAGCGACTCGACGTAACGGCGCTGGCCCTCGGCGTAGATGGTGTCGAACGCGAGCGACGACTTGCCCGAGCCCGACAGGCCGGTGATCACGATCAGCTGGTCGCGCGGCAGATCGAGGTCGATGTTCTTCAGATTGTGGGTACGGGCACCGCGAATGCGGATGGTGTCCATCGCCATCGGCGTCAGATCCAGGTTGTGGAGCAGGGGGAGGGGGCGGGCAACACGGTCGGCGCGGGCCGCGCAGCGGCCAATCGGTCAGACTACCGAGCCGGGGATTTGGGGGCAAATTCCGGAAACGCCAGCGTACGGGTGGCGCGTCTCAGTCCTTGCGAACGGCCGCAGGGCCCGCCGTCCGGCGGGCGACGGCCTGCGTCCGGAGGCGGAGCCGACCGGCCCGGCTGGCCGTCAGGGGCCGATTTGACCCTAATCCACTGAATCCCCTACAATTCCGCTCCTGTCCGCCCTCGACGGCGGCCGGAAACAAGAATAACTACAGAACCAACACCGATACGAGAGGCTCCACATGTACGCAGTACTGGTCACCGGCGGTAAGCAATACCGCGTGGCGCAGGGCGAAACGCTCCGCGTCGAGAAGCTCGAGGCCGAAGCCGGCAACGAGATCACGTTCGACAACGTCCTGATGCTGGGCGATGCCGACGGCATCAAGATCGGCGACGCGCTCAAGGGCGCCAGCGTCACCGCCAAGGTCGTCGGCCACGGCCGCGCCGACAAGATCCGCATCATCAAGTTCCGTCGCCGCAAGCACCACATGAAGCGCCAGGGACACCGTCAGCACTACACCGAAATCGAGATCACCGGCATCGCCGGTGGCGACAAGAAGTAAGGAGAAGCAGTCATGGCACACAAAAAGGGCGTAGGTTCCTCGCGCAACGGCCGCGACTCCAACCCGAAGTACCTGGGCGTCAAGATCTTCGGCGGCCAGGCCATCGAGGCCGGCAACATCATCGTGCGTCAGCGTGGCACCCAGTTCCATCCGGGCGCCGGCGTCGGCCTCGGCCGTGACCACACGCTGTTCGCGCTGGTCAACGGCAAGGTCGAGTTCGCGACCAAGGGTCCGAAGAACCGCCGCACCGTCAGCGTGGTCGCCGAGGCCTGAGCCCCGCGCGATGCGTGACACCGGAAAGCCCCGCTTCGGCGGGGTTTTTCGTTCTGGCGGACAAGGTCCGCCGGAACGACGGGATTGGTGACTCGGGAGTCGGGATTCGCAAGAGCGACCCGCTGATACCGTGGCCAATCCACCGGAAACGTCGGGGCCGTCAGGCTCCGGCGTTCTCCAAATCCCCAATCCCGAATCCCGAATTCCCATGAAGCTAGTCGACGAAGTTGAAATCACCGTGACCGCCGGCAAGGGCGGCAATGGCTGCGTGGGCTTCCGCCGCGAGAAGTTCATTCCGCTGGGCGGGCCCGACGGCGGCGACGGCGGCGACGGCGGCAGCGTCTGGATCCAGGCCGACGAGAACCTCAACACCCTGGTCGATTTCCGCCACCAGACGCTGTTTCGCGCCCAGCGCGGCGAGGGCGGCATGGGGCGGCAGATGTACGGCAAGGGCGGGGACGATCTGGTGATCGTGGTGCCGGTCGGCACGGTGGTGCACAACGTGGCCACCGACGAGGTCATCGGTGATCTCACCGGGCACGGCCAGCGCCTGCTGGTGGCGCGCGGCGGCAAGGGCGGGCTCGGCAACATGCACTTCAAGAGTTCGACCAACCGCTCGCCGCGCCAGTCCACGCCGGGCGAGGAGGGCGAGGAGCGCACGCTGCGGCTCGAGCTCAAGCTGCTGGCCGATGTCGGCCTGCTGGGCTTTCCGAATGCCGGCAAGAGCACGCTGATCCGCGCGGTCTCGGCGGCCACGCCGAAGGTGGCCGATTATCCGTTCACCACGCTGTATCCGAATCTCGGCGTCGTCAGCGTCGAGCCGGCGCGCAGCTTCGTCATCGCCGACATTCCGGGCCTCATCGAAGGCGCGGCCGACGGTGCCGGGCTCGGCGCGCTGTTCCTGCGCCATATCCAGCGCACGCGGTTGCTGCTGCATCTGGTGGAGATCCAGCCGCTCGACGGCACCGATCCCGTCGAGCAGGTGCGCGCGATCGAACGCGAGCTGGAGAAGTTCGACACCGCCTTGCTCGACAAGCCGCGCTGGCTGCTGATCAACAAGGCCGACACCCTGCTGCCCGAGGATGCCGAGGCCGAAGCGTCGCGCATCGTGGCGACGCTGGGCTGGACCGGCCCCTGGTTCCTGGTGTCCGGCCTCGCCCACGACGGCACCCGCGAGGTGATGCTCAAGGTGCAGGCGGCGCTCGACGAGCTCGACCGCAGCGAGCGCGAGGCGGCCCAGGCCTGAGAGCCGGGTGGTGGTTGCGCGTGTGCATCGCGCGCCCGCAAGATCGCGTTTGCACGCTATGGATGAAGCGGATCGATGCGATGGCATGCAAGCGCGGCGGCATTCGGGCTCTGGGCGTGCCTGACGGGCTCGCCGTTCGCAGCGGCTTCGAGTTCCGAGATCGACCCCGCGGTCGAGCATGCGTTCCACCGTGCGCAGGTGCTTTGCGAAGCGGACGGGAGCCGCCTCTGGGGCATTGACCTCTGCGGCCCGCTGCTGGTGGCCGATCCTGCGACGCGTCGGGTCGTCGCGAATCGGGACGGCGTGCTGACACCGCTTCGATCAACGGGCGCATTGTTTCTCGGAACGCTGCCCGACGACGTGCCGATCGCGAATACCGCAGTCGACTGGAACGGCCGCAGGTGGACCATGCTGATGTCGCCGCTGCCCGACGCCGAGCCCGCGCTGTCGATCCTGCTGATGCACGAGGCCTGGCATCGCGTCCAGCGCGAGATCGGTCTGGGCGCGGTCAACGCCGATCAGGATCACCTCGACACCCTGGAGGGCCGTCTGTGGCTGCGTCTGGAATTGCGTGCACTGGCCGCGGCTGTCGGAGCGACGGATACGGATGCGCACGCCGTCGCACTCGACGATGCATTGGCATTTCGCGCCTGGCGTCGCATGCGGTGTGCCGGCGCCGGACCGGCAGAGGATGCGTTGGAACGGCACGAAGGTCTGGCCGAATACACGGGCCGGGTTCTGGCGCGGGACCGGGACCTGGTGTTCCATCTTGTTCGGGATCTGCAGGCAGCCGATGCGGTGTCGGAGTACGCGCGTTCCTTCGCGTACGCGACAGGTCCCGCCTACGGAGTGCTGTTGGATCGCCATGTCCCCGGGTGGCGGCGGAACTGGGATCGTCGCGGCGGACTGGCCGAGCTGTTGCCGGCGGCGGCCACGCGCCCGACAGCGGCGCTGGACGCAACCGCCTTGGAGCGTGCAGGCGCGCGTTACGGGATCGACGGGGTCCGTCTCGAAGAGACTGCGCGTGACGTCGAACGTCAGCGCGCGATCGCGGCGTGGCGTCGAAAGCTCGTGGACGGGCCGCGTCTGGTGCTGCCGGTGGCGGGCGCGAGTTTCAGTTTCGACCCGTCGCGCGTGACCCCCTTGCCGCCCGAGGGGGCGGTCTACGGCACGATCCGCGTGGCCACGACCTGGGGCGTTCTCGAAGCGGGCGAAGGCGGTCTGCTGTCCAGGGACTGGCAGCAACTCGCGGTATCCCGCGACGGAATCACGCGCTCGGCGGACGAGATCCGCGGCGCGGGTTGGGTGCTCCGGCTCGCACCGGGGTGGGGGCTGTCCGACGCCGGACCGTCGGGCGACTGGACACTCCGTCGGTCCGATGACGCGGTTGCGCGACCCGCGGACTGATCGCCGATGTGCCCGGCCGGGAAACGAGAAAACCCGGCCGATGGCCGGGTTTTTCTGCAGCATCCGCGACCGCCGGGGCGGCCGGGCTGACTCAGGCGGCGGCCTTGAGTGCCTTGATGCGTGCGGTCAGGCGGCTCTTGTGGCGAGCGGCCTTGTTCTTGTGGATCAGGCCACGCGAGCTGAAACGATCGAGGATCGGCTGGGCGACGTTGAACGCCTCCTGCGCGCCGGTCGCGTCGTTGGCGTCGAGTGCCTTGAGCACCTTCTTGACGGCGGTGCGGAGCTGCGAGCGCTGAGCGGAGTTGCGCGCGTTGCGCACGACGGTCTGCTTGGCGCGCTTCTTGGCGGACTTGATGTTTGCCACGATGGATTCCTGGAAGCTGGACGTGTGAAAATCCGGCGTCGCCGGACCAATGAAAATTTGAGCAGGAAATTATGGGTGTTTCAGTCACTTGCGTCAACATGCCCGGCCTGAACGGGATCTGCCGGTGACGGGCACGGATCCGGCGGCGGCTGGCCCGCCGTCGAAGCGCGGCGGGGGACTGTTGCGCTCGAGTGCGGTCTTCAGCGCGATGACCCTGATTTCCCGGATCGCGGGCTTCGCCCGCGACATGCTGCAGGCCACGCTGTTCGGCACCGGTGGCGCGATGAGCGCGTTCATTGTCGCCTATCGCATCCCGAATTTCCTGCGCCGGGTGTTCGCCGAAGGCTCGATGGCGATGGCGTTCGTGCCGGTGCTCAACGAGATCAAGCAGCGCGGTGACCGCGCCGCATTGAAATCCTTCATCGACCACATGGCCGGCGCGCTGTGCGCGGTGGTGCTGGTGGTCTGCGCGCTCGGCATGTTGCTGGCGCCGCTGATCGCGCGGCTGTTCGCGCCCGGCTGGGCCGACCAGCCGGAGCTGCTGGGGCAGACGGCCCTGATGCTGCGCATCACCTTTCCCTATCTGCTGTTCATCTCGCTGATGGCGCTGTCGGCCTCGATCCTCAACAGCCACGGCCGGTTCGGGCTGCCGGCGTTCACCCCGGTGCTGCACAACCTGACCATGATCGCGGCGATGCTGTGGCTGGCACCGCGCTTCGAGCTGCCGCCGCAGGGCCTGGCCTGGGGCGTGCTGATCGCGGGCGTCCTGCAGCTCGCGCTGCTGTGGCCTGCGCTCGGCCGTTTGGGCTTGCGACCGCGTTTCCGGCCCGGCTTCGGCCATCCGGAGGTGCGCAAGGTCGGCCGGCTGATGCTGCCCACGCTGTTCTCGTCCTCGGTGGCCCAGGTGAACCTGATCGTCGGCACGGCGTTCGCCTCGCTGCTGGCGGCCGGCAGCGTGGACTGGCTGTACTACTCCGACCGGCTCATCGAGTTTCCGCTCGGTCTGTTCGGCGTGGCCTTGGGCACGGTGATCCTGCCGCACCTCTCGCGCCGCCATGCGGCCGAGGATGCGTCGGGATACAACCAGTCGCTGGACTGGGGCCTGCGCATGGCGCTGCTGGCCGGCGTACCGGCGGGCCTGGGCCTGCTGCTGCTGGCCGAGCCGATCACGGCCACCGTCTACAACTACGGGCAGTTCAGCGCGGCCGACACGCGCATGGCCGCGATCAGCCTCACCGCGATGAGCCTCGGCGTGCCGGCCTTCATGCTCAGCAAGGTGCTGGCGCCCGCGTTCTACGCGCGCCAGGACACGAAGACCCCGATGCGCGCGGCGATCTGGACGGTGGCCGCCAACGTGGCGTTGACGGTCGCGCTGACCACGCCGCTGTGGCTCTACGAGGTGCCGGGCGCCCACGGCGGCATTGCCCTGGCGACGGCGCTGGCGGGCGTGGTCAATGCCGTGTTGCTGTGGCGGTCCCTGCGCCAGCGCGCCATTTTCACCCCCGAGCCGGGCTGGGCGACATACACGCTGCGCCTGGCCGGCGCCTGCGCGGCGATGGCGGTGGTGGTGCTGGGCCTGCGCTTCTGGATCGGCGCGTGGACCGAGATCGAGGGCGCGCTGCATCGCATCGGCTGGCTGACGCTCGTGATCGGGGCGGGCGGGGCGACGTACGTCGTGGCGATGGCGGCGCTGGGCCTGCGGCCGCGGCATCTCCGGCACTGAGCGTGGCCGCCGCGCACGCCGGCGGGCCCGGGGTCGGGCGGGGGGCGGCTATACTTGCCGGTCACTTTTCCCGCGGGCGCACATCGGCGTGCCCGCCGCATCGGATCCACATGAGCAGGCTGTTCCGCGACATCGCCGGCGGGCCCCTCTGTGCCGACGGCAGCGTGGTCTGCATCGGCGCATTCGACGGGCTGCATCTCGGTCACCAGGCCCTGGTGCGGCACGCCGTGGCGCGGGCGCACGTGCTGGGTGTCGAAGCCGCCGCGTTGAGTTTCGAGCCGCTGCCGCGCGAATTCTTCGCTGCGGCGTCGCCGCCGCCGCGGCTCGGACCGGTGCGGGCGAAGTTCGAAGGCCTGCGCGGGCTCGGGGCCGACGTGGTCGGCCTGCTGCGCTTCGATGCGCGCATGGCGGCGATGTCGCCCGAGGCCTTCGTCGACGCGGTGCTGGTGCAGCGTCTGCGCGCGCGCGAGGTCTGGGTCGGCCCGGGCTTCCGCTTCGGCCACAGGCGGTCCGGCGATCTGGCGACGCTGCAGGCTCGGGGGCGCGAGGCGGGCTTCATCGCCGGCGAGATCGAGCCGCTGGTGGTCGACGGCGAGCGCGTGTCCAGCACCCATATCCGCACTGCGCTCGTCGCCGGTGATTTCGAACACGCCGCGCGTCTGCTCGGTCGGCCCTATGCGGTGTCCGGACGCGTGGTGCGCGGCCAGCAGCTGGGCCGCACGCTGGGCTATCCGACCGCGAACCTGCGCTTCGGCGGCAAGGTGCCGGCGCTGCGCGGCATCTACGCCACGCGCGTGCACGGCATCGGCAGCGGTGCTGATGGAAGCCGCCCATGGCCGTCGGTGTCGAGCTTCGGCACCCGGCCGACGGTCGGCGGTGTCGAGCCGCTGCTCGAAGCCCACCTGTTCGATTTCGACGGCGATCTCTACGGCCGCCGCATCGAGGTCGAGTTCGTCGCACGCCTGCGCGACGAGGAAAAGTTCGACGACCTGCCGAGCCTGGTCCGGCAGATGGATCTCGACGCCGCACACGCCCGCGCGCTGCTGGCCGCCGCGCCGTCCTCACATCACGAAACGCCACAACAGGATTACGCGTGAGCGCCCAGTCCGACAGTTCTCCAAACCCCTACAAGTCGACGATCCATCTTCCGGAGACCGACTTCCCCATGCGCGGCGATCTGCCCAAGCGCGAACCGGCGATGCTGGCGCGCTGGGAAGACGAAGGCCTCTATGCGCAGCTGCGCGCGCATGCGCGCGGCCGTCCGCAGTTCGTGCTGCACGACGGCCCGCCGTATGCGAACGGTTCGATCCATCTCGGTCATGCGGTCAACAAGATCCTCAAGGACATCATCGTCAAGTCCAAGGGCATGGCGGGCTTCGATGCGCCCTACATCCCGGGCTGGGACTGCCACGGTCTGCCTATCGAGATCGCGATCGAGAAGAGGTGGGGCAAGGTCGGCGTGAAGCTCGATGCGGTCGAGTTCCGGCAGAAGTGCCGCGAATACGCCAACGAGCAGATCGACATCCAGCGCCGCGACTTCAAGCGTCTCGGTGTGCTCGGCGACTGGGACAACCCGTATCGCACGCTCGACTTCCGCTTCGAGGCCGACGAGATGCGCGCGCTGGCCAAGGTGGTCGACAACGGCCATCTGACCCGCGGCGTGAAGCCGGTGCACTGGTGCTTCGACTGCGGTTCGGCGCTGGCCGAGGCCGAGATCGAATACGCCGACAAGGTCTCGCCGGCGGTCGATGTCGCCTACATCGCGCGCGATTCCGCGGCGTTCGCACATGCATTCGGCGCGACGCTGCCGAGCGATGTCGACGTCGCGCTGCCGATCTGGACGACCACGCCGTGGACGCTGCCGGCCTCGCTCGCCGTGTCGCTGGGCGCCGATCTCGAGTACGCGTTGGTCGAAGGCCCGGTCTCGCAGGACGGCCGTCGCCGCTGGCTGGTGCTGGCCGATGCATTGGTGGAGCGCGCGCTGAGTCGCTACGGCGTGGTTGGCGATGTCGTCGTGCACGGCCGCGTCGCCGGCAGCGCGCTCGAGCACCTCGTGCTCGCGCATCCCTTCGCTTCTGAGGGGAATGCTTATGCCGAGCGCGACATCCCGGTGATCCTCGGCGAGCACGTCTCGGCCGAGGACGGCACCGGCGCCGTGCACACGGCGCCAGGCCACGGCCAGGAGGACTACGTCGTCGGCAAGGCCTACGGCCTGCTCGACCGCTACACCGCGGCCCAGATCAATCCGGTCGACGGTCGCGGCGTGTATCTGCCGACCACGCCGCCGATCGGCGACACCGTGCTCGCCGGCCTGCACATCTGGAAGGCCAACGACGTCATCGTCGACGCGCTGCGCGCGCAGGGCAGCCTGCTCGCATTCGCCAGGATCGAGCACAGCTATCCGCATTGCTGGCGCCACAAGACGCCGATCGCGTTCCGCGCGACGCCGCAGTGGTTCATTTCGATGTCGCAGGCCAAGCTGCGCGACGATGCGCTGGCCGCGATCCAGGACGTGACCTGGTATCCCGAATGGGGCCAGGCGCGCATCGCCGGCATGGTCGAAGGCCGCCCGGACTGGACGATCTCGCGCCAGCGCACCTGGGGCGTGCCGATCGCGCTGTTCGTGCACCGCGAAACCGGTGAGCCGCATCCGCGCAGCACCGAGCTGATGCGTCTGGTCGCCGATCGCGTCGAGCAGCACGGTGTCGACATCTGGTACACGCTCGACGCCAGCGAACTGCTGGGCGACGAGGCCGCCGACTACGAGAAGATCACCGACATCCTCGATGTCTGGTTCGACTCGGGCGTCACGCACGAGGGCGTGCTGCTGGCGCGTGGCTTCGACAAGCCGGCCGATCTGTATCTCGAAGGTTCGGACCAGCATCGCGGCTGGTTCCAGTCCTCGCTGCTGACGGGCGTGGCGATCGACAAGGCGGCGCCGTACCGCCAGTGCCTGACACATGGTTTTACCGTCGACGAGCACGGCCGCAAGATGTCCAAGTCGCTCGGCAACGGCATCGAGCCGCAGGACATCATGAAGACGCTGGGCGCGGACATCCTGCGCCTGTGGATCGCCTCGGCCGACTACAGCAACGAGATGTCGCTGTCGCAGGAGATCCTCAAGCGCACCGCCGACGCGTATCGCCGCATCCGCAACACCGCGCGCTTTCTGCTCGGCAACCTGGCCGGCTTCGAGCCGGCGCGTGACCTGGTCGCGCCGCAGGACATGGTCGCGCTGGACCGCTGGATCGTGCATCGCGCGGCCCAGCTGCAGTCGCGGATCGAGGACGCCTACGCGCGTTACGACTTCGCCGAGATCGTGCAGGCGCTGTCGAACTTCTGCAGCGTCGATCTGGGCTCGCTGTATCTCGACGTCACCAAGGACCGGCTGTACACGATGCCGGAGCATTCGGTCGGCCGTCGCAGCGCGCAGACCGCGATGTACCACGTCGCCGAGGCGTTCGCGCGCTGGATCGCGCCGGTCCTGAGCTTCACTGCCGACGAGCTGTGGGGGTATCTGCCCGCGCCCGCGGACGGTGCGCGCGAGGCCAACGTGCAGTTCGCGACCTGGTACACCGGGCTGCAGATGCTCGACGGCGATGCCGACTGGGGACCGCAGGATTTCGAACGTGTGCTGGAGCTGCGCGAGCGCGTGGCCAAGGTGCTCGAACCGATGCGCGCCAGCGGCGAGATCGGCGCCGCGCTCGATGCCGAGATCGAACTGCGCTGCGGCGTGTCGGACGCGAACTGGCTGTCGCCGGTGGTCGACGAGCTGCGCTTCCTGCTGATCAGCGGCGACGTGGCGATCGTGGACGACGCAGGCGCGACCGCGATCGGCATTTCCGCGCGCGCGACCGGCAAGCCCAAGTGCGTGCGCTGCTGGCAGCGCCGCGCCGATGTCGGCGCGCATGCCGAGCATCCCGAACTGTGCGGGCGCTGCGTGGACAACATCGCGACCGACGGCCGTGACGGCAGCGGCGAACTCCGGAGGTGGTTCTGATGGCCAAGGTGACGCCCAACGCCCTGCCGTGGCTGATGCTGTCGGTGGTGGTGATCGCGCTCGACCAGTTGACCAAGTACTGGGTGCTGACCTCGCTGCCCGAATACACCGCGATTCCGGTGATCGAGGGCGTGTGGAACTGGTACCGCACCTACAACACCGGCGCGGCCTTCAGCTTCCTCGCCGACGCCGGCGGCTGGCAGAAGTGGTTCTTCACCGGCCTGGCGATCGTGATCTCCGGCACGCTGGCGGTCTGGCTGGCACGCACGCCGCGCAGCGACTGGCGCACGGCACTGCCGTTCTCGCTGGTGATCGGCGGGGCGATCGGCAACGTGATCGACCGGCAGATCCACGGACATGTGGTCGACTTCATCCAGTGGCACTGGCAGGACCATTACTGGCCGGCCTTCAACCTGGCGGATGCGGCGATCGTCGGAGGCGCGATCGGCATCGCGCTGTTCGGCTTCATCGGGGGCAAGGACCGGGCCGGCCAGCGCCGCTGACCTCGTTGTTGAGAATCATTTGCGGTTGCGTCAGGGTCTCATTATCATCCGCGCTCTGGCGCCGGGTGTTCCGGCGTCCCCAGCCGGTGAGACCCCACGATGTCCCTGTTGTCCGCGTCGAAGACCGCTTCGCGTTGCGTACGTCATCCGCTCGCCCTGTGTTGCGCCGCCGCGCTGGCGGCCTCGGTGCCGCTGTCCTCGAACGCCGCTGACGATGCCGGCCTGGCAGACCCGATCGAACTCAACCGCGTCGAAGTGCACGCCGATGCGGTCGCCGGCTACGGCGCGCCGCCGAGCAGTGCCGGTACCGGCCTGCGGCTGACGGCGCGGGAAACCCCGCAGTCGGTCAGCGTGCTCACGCGCGACCAGCTCGACGATTTCGGCCTCGATAACCTCAACGACGCGCTCGACGCCGCACCCGGCATCGGCGTGGAGCGGGTGGAGACCGGGCGGACCTACTACACCGCGCGCGGGTTCGACATCAGCAACTTCCAGTTCGACGGTCTCGGCGTGCCGCTGCCCTACGGCATCCAGGATGGCGACGTCGATCTGGCGATGTTCGACCGCATCGAGGTGCTGCGCGGGGCGAACGGTCTGATGTCGGCGACCGGCAATCCCTCGGCGACGATCAACTTCGTGCGCAAGCGACCGACCGCCGCCTTCGAAGGCGCAGTGCAGGCGACGGTCGGCAGCTGGGACCGCCAGCGTCTCGATGCCGACGTCGGCGGGCCGCTGGGCACCGACGCGGTGCGCGGTCGCCTGGTGGCGGCGTACGAGGACGGCGACAGCCATCTCGATCGCTACCGGCTGGAGAAGTCGCTGGTCTACGGTGTCGCCGACGCCGATCTGGGCCCGTCGACGCGGCTGACCGCCGGCGTCTCGCGCCAGGACAACAACGCCGACAGTCCGCTCTGGGGCGCGCTGCCGCTGTTCTACGCCGACGACGCACCGACCGGGTACCGGCGCAGCACCAGCACGTCCGCGGACTGGGCCTACTGGGACACGCGCGACACGCGCGCGTTCGCCGAGCTCGCGCACGCTTTCGGCAACGACTGGTCGCTGCGCGCGGCGTTCAATCATCAGGACAAGGACCAGGATTCCGAGCTGTTCTATGTCTACGGCACGCCCGACCGCGACACCGGACTCGGCCTGTTCGCCTATCCGTCGGCCTATGCCGGCTCGACACGCAGCCGTCATGTGGACGTGCGCGCGAGCGGACCGCTGGCGTTCGGCGGACGGCGTCACGACGCGGTCGTGGGTGCGAGCTGGGCGGACAGCCGTGTGCGCGAGATCTCCTGGTACGGCAACGATGTCGGCACGCCGCTGGGGCCCGGGGGCGCGTTCGACGGCCGCTATCCGAAGCCGGCGTTCGACAGTGACAGCGACGGCTCGGATTTCGAATTCCGTCGCGACGCGCTGTACGCCAACGTGCGCTGGGATCTGGCCGACACGTTCAAGCTGATCACCGGTGCCAACCATGCGCGCGTACGCATGGCGGGCACCGGTTACGGCACGCCGAAGGACAGCGAAGTCACGCGCACCACGCCGTTCGTCGGTGCGGTCTGGGATATCGCGGCCGCGTATTCGCTCTACGCCAGCTACGGCGGCATCTTCGCCCAGCAGACCGAACTCGATGCGTCCGGCGCGCCGCTCGAGGCGATCGAGGGATCGAACCTGGAGGCCGGACTCAAGGGCGCGTGGCTGGATGGCCGGCTGAATGCCTCCGCGGCCGTGTTCCGCGTGGAGCAGGACAATCTGGCGCGCTACGTCGGCTTCGATGTCGACAGCGGCCGCTCGGTGTACGCGGGCGAGGATGCGCGCTCGACCGGCATCGAACTCGAGGTGGCGGGCGACATCGGCGAGGTGTGGTCGCTGTCCGCGGGCTGGACCCGTCTGCGGATCGAGGACGATGCCGGCGACGACAGCCGTCCCTACGTGCCCCGCACCACGCTGCGCGCGGCCGCGGTCGCGCGTGTCGATGCGGTGCCGGGGCTGCGGGTCGGCGGTTCGGTGCGCTGGCAGGGCGACATCTGGCAACCCGTGGTGCTACCGGACGGCGCCCCCGCGCGGGTCGAGCAGACCGCGTACGCGGTGGTCGGACTGATGGCCGGGTACCGCCTGCGCAGCGGCTGGGACGCGACCTTGAATCTCGACAATGTCACCGACCGCCGCTACATCACCTCGCTCTACAGCGCGGGGCAGGGCTTCTACGCAGCGCCGCGCAGCGTCTCGCTGACGCTCGGTTACCGGTTCTGAGCGGTAGCGGGCACGATGACCGCGCACACGCCGACACGCCGCCCCGCCGCCGACCGCGGACGCTGGCGGCATGCCGCGGAGGTGGTGCTGCGCACGCTGGTCGCCGTGGTCGGCGGCTATGCGCTCGCCCATGCGTTTTCCGCCCTCGCGGCGTCGGCCCTGCCGTTCGCGCGCGCGGACCGGGTGATCACCGGCATGTTGCTCGCGTTTCCGGTGTGGGTCGTCGCGGCGGTGTACACCTTCGGCGCGCGGCACTGGGCGCGCGCCGCCATCGCGGTGCCGCTGCTGACGCTTGTGCTGCTGGCCGCCGCGTCGCTGCTGTCGGCGCAGGCGGTGCGACCGTGAACCGCATCCGGAGACCACACGCATGAAGAACTCGCTGCGCCAGGCGATGGCCTGGCTGCACACCTGGGCCGGCCTGCTGTCGGGCTGGTTGCTGTTCGTGATCTTCGTCGGCGGCACGCTTGCCTGCTTCGACCGCGAACTCGACGACTGGATGCGCCCGGCATTGCACGATCTCGCCGGTCCGCAGCCCACGCGCTTCGACGCCGCGTTCGAGCGCGTCGAGGCCGAGGCGCCCGACGCCCATGTGTGGTGGGCGCACGTCTCCAGCGCCCGCAAGCGCGGTGTCGAGGCATTCTGGTTCAACGACGACGGCAGCGAAGGCGCGGTGCTGCTCGACCCGCGCGACGGCGCGGCGATTCCCGGAACCGCCGGCGGCCAGTTCTTCTTCCGCCTGCATTACGACCTGCACGCAGGGCTGTGGGGCATGTACGCGGTGGGACTGCTCGGCATGATGATGCTGGTCGCGCTGGTGGCCGGAGTGATCACGCACAAGAAGATCTTCAAGGACTTCTTCATGCTGCGCTGGCGCGGCGGCGGGCAGCGCGCCTGGCTCGACGGACACAATCTGGCCGGCGTGCTGGGGCTGCCGTTCCACGTGATGATCGCCTACACCGGCGTCGCCATTTTCGCGGCCAGCTACATCGTCGGCGGCACGCAGGCGGCCTACGGCGGCGATACCGAAGCGTTCTTCGCCGACGCGGGCGGGTTCTACGAGCGTGAGGAAACGGGCACACCGCTGACCTCGCGCCATTCCGTCGATGCGCTGGTGGCCGACGCCGAACGCCGCATGGGCGTGCCGGTGGACTGGGCCTCGATCCACCATCCGGCCGACGGCAGCGCACTGATCGCGTTCGGCACCGACCATTCGCGCCGCGTGGCCTGGGACATGCAGCAGGTGCACTACGACGCGGCCACGGGTGCGTTCGTGCACCAGTCAACGCCGGCGACGGCGGGTTACACCGCCTATGCGTTTCTCGGCGGGCTGCACATGGCGCAGTTCGGCGGCGCGCCGCTGCGCTGGCTGTACTTCGTGCTGGGCCTGGCCGGCTGCGTGATGCTGGCCACCGGCATGCAGGTGTGGGTGCGCAAGCGCGCCCAGCGCTGCGCCACGGCGGGCCTGGTGTCGGGGCACGGCCTGGTGCGCGCGCTCAATGTCGGCGTGGTCGCCGGCATGCCGCTGGCCTGTGCGTCCATGCTGCTGGCCAACCGCCTGTTGCCGGCCGCGATCGAGAACCGGGCCTCGGCCGAGATCGCCGTCTTCTGTACGGTCTGGGCGCTGGCGGCGGCCTGGGGCGCCGCACGTGACCGCGTGGGCCACGGCTGGCGCGATCTGTTCCTCGCGACCGCCATCGCGATGGCGGCGATTCCGCTGGTCAACGCGGCCACCGCGTCCGACAGCCACCTCGGCGTCACCCTGGCCCGCGGTGAATGGGCCTTGGCCGCGGTGGACCTCGTCGCGATGGGGTTTGCGCTCGGTTTCGCCCTGCTGACCCGCGCGGCCGGCCGGAGCGCCGCTGTGGCACGTGCGGCCCCTGCGGCGTCACCGGGCCGCATGGCGCGCGCCGGAGAGATCGCATGATCCCGCTGGGCGTCGTGCTGCTCCTCGCTGCGTGGTGGGCCCTGGCGGCGGCGATGCCGCCGGACACGGCGCGCCCGCGGCGCCGCGCGCTGCGCGGGCTGGCCGTGGCCGGCGTCACGGCCAGCCTGGTCTGCTTCGTGGCCGCCATCGGCATCGAGCAGGGGCCGGTGTTCTGGGCCGCGGTGCTGATGCTTTCGGCCCTGCTGGTTGCGATCGTGCGTGCGCTGGGCCAGCCGGGTGCGCGCCCGCGCGGCCGCCGGGGATAAACATGGAGGGGCCGCGAGCGGCCGCGGTGTTCCGCCGGCGTTGGCGGCGGTGCGGGTAAACTGCGCGGCATGGATATCGTGCTCGCCAATCCCCGCGGCTTCTGCGCCGGCGTCGACCGTGCGATCGAGATCGTCAAACGCGCGATCGAGACGCTCGGTGCGCCGATCTACGTGCGTCACGAGGTGGTGCACAACCGCTTCGTGGTCGAGGACCTCAAGCGCCGGGGCGCGATCTTCGTCGAGGAACTCGACGAGGTGCCCGATGGCGTGACCGTGATCTTCAGTGCGCACGGCGTCTCGCAGGCGGTGCGCGAGGAGGCCGACCGCCGCGGTCTCAAGGTGTTCGACGCGACCTGTCCGCTGGTGACCAAGGTGCACTTCGAAGTTGCCCGTCATTGCCGCGCCGGCCGCGACGTGGTGCTGATCGGCCATGCCGGTCACCCCGAGGTCGAGGGCACGATGGGCCAGTGGCGCGCGGAGGCGGGTAGCGGCGCGATCTACCTGGTCGAGGACGAGGCCGACGTGGCCGCGCTGGTCGTCGGCCAGCCGGACAATCTGGCCTACACCACCCAGACCACGTTGTCGGTGGACGACACCCGCGGCGTCATCGCCGCACTGCGCGCCAAGTTTCCCGCGCTGCAGGGGCCGAAGAACGACGACATCTGCTACGCCACCCAGAACCGCCAGGACGCGGTGCGTGACCTCGCGAAGGTTTGCGACCTGGTCCTCGTCGTCGGCTCGCCCAACAGCTCCAACTCCAACCGCCTGCGCGAGCTGGCCGAGCGCGACGGCGTGGAGGCGCATCTGATCGACGGCGCCGACGAGATCGACCCGCGCTGGGTCGAAGGCCGCCAGCACATCGGCGTGACCGCCGGCGCCTCGGCGCCCGACGTGCTGGTGCAGGGCGTGCTGACGCGCCTGCGCGAGCTCGGCGCAGGCAGCGTGCGTGAACTGGCCGGCGAGCCGGAGAACATGGTCTTCGCCCTGCCGCGCGAATTGCGCCTGCAGCTGGTCGATTGACCGCAGGGCCTGCGCTCCCTAGAATTCGCGTCCCAAGCCGGAATAGCTCAGTTGGTAGAGCGGCGCATTCGTAATGCGTAGGTCGTAGGTTCGATTCCTATTTCCGGCACCACGCTGCAAAAGAAAGGCTGCGCCCGACGGGCGTGGCCTTTTTTGTGCGTGTGCTGGATCAAGGATCGGTGCCACGACGCGCCGCCGCCGGCGCATGTGCCGAGGCACATGCAGGCGTCGCTTCGAGCACGATCATCCCTGTGTGGCGATGGGGTACGAGAGCGTACGCGCGAAGCGAACGGTAGCAGGTGTGCCTCCGATCACTCGCCCTCCAGCGCCCGCCGCGCCACCGCGGGGTCGTCGGCGAACAGGCCGTCGATGCCGGCGTCGACATGGTCGCGGATATGGCGGATCGAGCCGGCATCGTGTCGGGCCGTGTCGTCGCCGTTTCGGTACTCCGCGGGTAGATAGGTGTTCTCGGGGCGGAAGGTGTAGGGCATGACCTGCAGGCCGGCCGCATGGGCGGCGTCGATCAGCGGGCTGCGCAGGCGGCCGTCGCGGCCGCGTTGGAGCTGGAGTACCTGGAACGGCGGACCGATCAGTTCCGCATAGGCGGCGATGGTGCGCAGGCCTTCGGGCTGCATCATCGCGCCGTAGGTCGGGGCGTCGTCGGCGGCTGGATCGACGGGCCGGCTGCGCGGATCGCCCAGCAGTTGCAGCAGTCGCACGTTGGGCAGGGTGCCGAGCCGCGGACGCAGTGCGCGCAGGTTGGCGGTTTCGAACGACTGGATGATCACCGGTGCGCGCCGGGTGTAGGGATGCGCCGCGAGCGCGGCCAGCAGCCGCTCTTCCATCGGCAGGCCGATCGCGCGGAAGTAGCCGGGATGCTTGAGCTCGGGCACCAGGGCGATCGCGCGCCCGGTGCGTGCGGCGGCGTCGGCGGCCAGCGCGATGATCTCGTCCAGCGTGGGCACCTCGAACTGCCCGTCGTGGGCGGTGGATCGCAAGGCGGGGCGCGGTTCACGCGCGCGCAGGGTCTTGAGTTCGGCGAGGGTGAAGTCTTCGGTGAACCAGCCCTCGACCCATTCGCCGTCGATCTGCCTGCGGGTGCGGCGGGCGGCGAATGCCGGATGCGCGGCGACATCGGTGGTGTTGCCGATCTCGTTCTCGTGCCTGGCCACGAGTACGCCGTCGCGGGTGCTCACCAGATCCGGTTCGATGGCATCGGCGCCGTCGTCGATCGCGCGCGCGTACGCGGCCAGCGTGTGCTCGGGCATGACCGCGCTCGCGCCGCGGTGGGCGATGAGCAGGGGACGGTCGACATCGGGCATGGCGTCTCCAGCAACGGCCGGCGGCCGGGGCGAGCTGGCGCAGGCGGCGAGCGCCAGCAGCGGGAGCAGCATCGTGGCACGCATGGTGGGCGATCCGGGCGGCGGACCCTCGACGATGCAGTGATGCGGTGTCGACCCGATGACAGCGGTCTCGCGTGTCGAGACGGGGGGCGGCTAGAGTGACGGCTGATGCACGACGGATACTTCGATGGCCAGGGCAAGGACGGCATACGTCTGCAGTGAATGCGGCGCGGATTTCAACAAGTGGCAGGGGCAGTGCAGTGCCTGCGGCGCCTGGGACACGATCGCCGAGATCGTGCTGGAAAGCGCAGCGGCGGCGAAGTCGCCCGCATCGCGGCGCAGCGGCTGGGCGGGCAAGATCGACGCGCCCAAGGTCATGGCGCTCAAGGACGTGCAGCAGGGCGAGGACGTGCGCGTGTCGACCGGCATCGGCGAGTTCGACCGGGTGCTCGGCGGCGGCCTGGTGGAAGGCGCCGTCGTGCTGGTCGGCGGCGATCCGGGCATCGGTAAGTCGACGCTGCTGCTGCAGGCGCTGGCGCAGATGGCCGGCACGCTGCCGGGCCTGTACGTCACCGGCGAGGAATCGCTGGCACAGGTGGCCGGGCGCGCCGTGCGCCTCGGGCTGTCGCTGGACGGCCTGCACGCGCTGGCCGAAACCGGCATCGAGCGCATCCTGCAGCACGCCTCGGAACTGCGGCCGAAGCTGATCATCGCCGACTCGATCCAGACCCTCTGGACCGAATCCCTGACCGCGGCGCCCGGCTCGGTGAGCCAGGTCCGCGAGACCGCGGCGCGCCTGGTGCGCTACGCCAAGGAAACCGGCACCGCGGTGTTCCTGGTCGGCCACGTGACCAAGGAAGGCGGTATCGCCGGCCCGCGCGTGCTCGAGCACATGGTCGATGCGGTGCTGTATTTCGAAGGCGACAGCGGCAGCCGCTTCCGGGTGATGCGTGCGTTCAAGAACCGCTTCGGCGCGGTCAACGAACTGGGCGTGTTCGCGATGGGCGACAAGGGTCTCAAGGAAGTGCCCAACCCGTCGGCGATCTTCCTGTCCGGCGGCAGCACGCCGCAGCCGGGCAGTTGCGTGATGGTCACGCGCGAGGGCACTCGGCCGTTGCTGGTGGAAGTGCAGGCGCTGGTGGATGCCTCGCCGCTGTCGAATCCGCGCCGCGTCGCGGTCGGCATGGAAGGCAATCGCCTGGCGATGCTCTTGGCCGTGCTGCATCGCCACGGCGGCATCATGACCGGCGACCAGGACGTGTTCGTCAACGTCGTCGGCGGCATCCGCGTGCAGGAAACCGCGGCCGATCTGCCGGTGCTGCTGTCGGTGCTGTCGTCGCTGCGCGATGCGCCGTTGCCGGACAAGACGATCGCGTTCGGCGAGGTCGGACTCAGCGGCGAGATCCGCCCGGTGCCCAACGGCGAGGAGCGCCTGCGCGAAGCGGCGACCCACGGTTTCAGGCGCGCGATCGTCGCCAGGGCGAACGCGCCCAAGACCGGCAGCTTCAAGGGCATGGAGGTCATTGGCGTCGAGCGCTTGGCCGAAGCGCTGGAACACCTCTGACCGCGCGCGGCGGCTACCATCGGGCGATGTCGTTTACGCCCACCACGATGGCCGCCGCGCGCGTCGTCTCCATCGTCCTGCATCCCTTCATCGTGCTGGCGACGCTCGCGCTGCTGGCGGCATGGCGCCTGGATCCCGCATCGCTGCCGCGTACCGCGCTGGGAATCGGCGTCGCGATCGCGATCGTGTCGGTCTTCATCTGGCAGCGGCGGCGCGGCGGCCATTGGGAAACGGTGGACGCGTCGCGTCGTCAGGAGCGGCCGCTGCTGTACGCACTCGCGCTGCTGGTCGCCGCGGTCTACTGGCTGTGGATGGGCGGCCGCGCGTCGGCGACCTCCAGCGGCGTGCTCGCCGCGGTCGCGATGCTGTGCGTGGCCGGCATCGCCAACCGCTGGATCAAGCTGTCGCTGCACATGGCCAGCCTGGCATTCGCTGGCGTCGCCGCGTGGGCGCTGTGGCCGGCCGCGGCCTCGGTCGCGTTGGCGGCATTGCCGCTGCTCGGATGGGCACGGCTGCGGATGGCGCGGCACACGTTGCCCGAAGTGCTCGGCGGTGCCGGCCTCGGGCTGCTCGTCGGAATCGCCTCGACGGCCGCCTGACGCGCGGATGCGGCAGGTTCCGATGCCGGCCGTTCGTGGGATCGTGCAGGCTGTCGGAGCGGCACGTCGCCGCGCGGATCAAGGACGCAGCAGATGCACAGGTTTCCACGACGCTTCATGCCCGGTTTCGGCGCCGCGGTGTGCTGGCTGGCCTTGCTGCTGGCGCCGATCGCGGCTGTCGCGGCCGATGCTTCCGATCGCATCGGCGTTCCCGGCCCGATCCGTTTCGGCGACACGGACTTCGTGCTGCAATGGGTCAGCAATCCATCGCCCGACCTTTACAAGCAGGAGTACGTGCCGGCCGGTCAACGCGTCGAGCGCTACGACAGCATGCTGCTGATCGACGTGCGGCCGTTCGGTGCCGATCTCGCGCAGACGGCGCGCGCCATGATCGAGCAGATCGAGGCCCGCAAGGCCAGCGACCCGGTGGCCAACGTCGAGGTGCTGGTCAACGAGGCCGGCGACGAGGTGCTGCTCGATTTCCTGCTGTCGGCATCGGACGCGTCAGGCGTCATCGTCGAATGGAACGCCTACCGCTATCGCCGCGGACCGGGCGGGCAGGGCACGACGATGGTCGGCATCAGCCGCCGAGGCTATGGCGACGCGGCGCGCGCGTTCCTGGTGGATCTCAAGACGCGCCGCCCTCAGGACATCGCCACGCTGTCCGCCCTGTCACGGTTCGAGATCCGGTTGCCGGCGCCCGCGCCGTAGGCCTGGCTCGTCGGCTCAATGCCCGCCTGCCGCCGCGCCGCCCGCCTTGGCCGTGAACGGAGGTTTCGCCATCCACACGAACGCGATCACCACCAGGAACAGGATGCCGAGCAGGTGGAAGATCTCGTTGAAGCCGATCTGCGTGGCCTGCTGCGCGATCATCTGCTCGAGCAGCATCGCGCCGCGTTGCAGATCCCCGTTGCCGAGCGCGGTGACCGTCTGCTGCATGGCGGGGTCGTGTGCCGGGATGTGCTCGGTGAGCTGCGCATGATGGATGGTGCTGCGCTGGTTCCAGGCCCAGGTCGTCAGTGATGCGGCGAAACTGCCGCCGAGCGTGCGGCAGAACGTGGCCAGGCCCGAGCCCGCGGCGATCTCGTGCGGCTCCAGGTCGGACAGCAGAATCGTCAGCACCGGCATGAAGAACAGCGCCACGCCCAGGCCCATCCACAACTGCACCATCGCCACGTGTTGGAAGTCGACGTCGAGGTTGAAGCCCGAGCGCAGGAAGCTGGTGAAGGCCATCACCATGAAGGCGAAACTGGCGAGGATGCGCAGGTCGAAGCGCGTCGCGTACTTGCCGACCAGCGGCGTGAGCAGCACCGGCAGGATGCCGATCGGTGCGGTCGCGAAGCCCGCCCAGATCGGCGTGTAGCCGAGATTGCGCTGCAGCCACAGCGGAATCAGCAGGCCGACGGCAAAGAACGCCGAATAGCCGAGCACCATCGCGATCGTGCCGGACGCGAAATTGCGGTGCCGGAACAGGCGCAGGTTGACGATCGGGTCCTTCTCCGTGAGTTCCCAGATCAGGAACACCGCCAGCCCCAGCACCGAAACGATCGACAGCCAGACGATCTTCGTCGACTCGAACCAGTCTTCCTCGTTGCCCAGATCGAGCACCGTCTGCAGCGCGCCGACGCCGATGATCAGGGTGATCAGGCCGACGTAGTCCATCTTCGGCGTTTCGAGTCTCTCCGGGCGGCCCCGCAGCTGGCTGGCGACGACGAGGCTGGCGAAGATGCCGATCGGCACGTTGATGAAGAAGATCCATTCCCAGCTGTAGTTGTCGGTGATCCAGCCGCCGAGGATGGGCCCGCAGATCGGCGCGACCACGGTGACCATCGCGAGCAGCGCGATGGCTTGTCCGCGTTTGGCCGGTGGATAGATCGAGATCAGCAGCGCCTGGGTGACCGGATACATCGGGCCGGCGACGAAGCCCTGGATGGCGCGCGCGGCGACCAGGAAGCCCATGCTCGATGCGAGCCCGCACAGCAGCGACGCGAGCACGAACGCGAACGTGGCCCAGACGAACAACCTGCGTTCGCCGAAGCGCCGGGTCATGTAGCCGGTGAGCGGCAATGCGATCGCGTTGCTGACCGCGAACGAGGTGATCACCCACGTCGCCTGGTTGGCGCTCGCGCCGAGATTGCCGGCGATCGTCGGCAACGACACGTTGGCGATCGTGATGTCGAGCACCTGCATGAACGACGCCAGCGCAAGGCCGATCGTCGTCAGCGCCAGGTTCGGCGGACGGAACGCAGGTGGCGCGGCCGGGGCTGGCGCACCCGACGCGTCGGCGGTGGTCGTGGACATGGAGGAATCCGGGGCCGGTGGGTGCGCGGCGCGGGGCGACGCGCAGGAGTCAGCGAAACGCGGCGCTGTTGCCGCCGCGCGTCATTGGCGGGCGCGGGCGCCCGAAGGCAGGTTCTGCTCGATCGTGCGCGCGATCAGTGCGTCGGCGTCGGCGAGCTGCGCGGCGTAGGCATCGGTCGCGAGCAGCGGCGCGGCGCGTCCGGTCTCGACGCTCGCGAGCACCGGCCCGTCCTGGTCGCGCACCGTCACGTCGACGTGCATCGACAGACCCAGCCGCAGCGGGTGTTCGACGACCTGCTTCGGATCGAGCTCGATCCGCACCGGCACGCGCTGCACGATCTTGATCCAGTTGCCGCTCGCGTTCTGCGCCGGCAGCAGCGAGAACGCGCTGCCGGTGCCCATGCCGAGGCTCGCGACGCGTCCGTCGTAGCGCACGTCGCTGCCGTAGAGGTCGGCGTGCACCTCGACCGGCTGGCCGATGCGCATGTCCGTCAGCTGCGTTTCCTTGAAGTTCGCTTCCACCCACACCTGTTCGAGCGGCACGATCGTCATCAGCGCAGCGCCGGGCTGCACGCGCTCGCCCAGCTGCACGTCGCGCTTGGCGACATAGCCGGACACCGGCGCGACGATCGCCATGCGCTGCAGGTTGAGCCAGGCCTGACGCAACTGGCCGGCGGCGGCCTGCACCTGCGGCTGGCTGGCGACCTCGGTCGCATCGACCAGGGCGCGGCTGCGCGAGAGTTGACCCTGGGATGCGGACAGCGCGGCCTCGGCGGCGGCCAGGACATCGCGTGCGTGGGCGAGCTCCTCGCGTGACACCGCGCCGCTGGCGACCAGTCCTTCGCGACGCTTCACATCCTCGCGCGCCTGGCGCACGGCGACCTGGCGCGCGGCGAGGTCGGCCTGGCCGGACTCGACGCTGCTGTAGAGCCCGCGCACCTGGCGCACGGTGCCGGCGAGGTTGGCGACGGCCTGATCAAAGGCCACCTGCGCATCGTTCGGGTCCAGATGCACCAGCGCCTGGCCGGCCTCGACCCGCATGCCGTCGTCGGCGTCGATCGACACCACCGTGCCCGTCGTTTGCGGCACGATGCTGACGACATTGCCCTGCACGTAGGCATCGTCGGTGTCCTGGTGCCAGCGCGCGACCAGCAGGTACCACGCGGCCCAGCCGACGCCGGCGAGCAGGGCGACGGCGGCGAGAACGAGAAGCGCGCGACGACGCGTGCCGGTCTTCGGCGCGGGCGTGGCGGCGGAGGAGGTCTGTTCGGAAGTCATGGCGTGGTCGCCCCGGCGTGGGTCTGCGTGAGGGAGGTGGGTGCGGTCGGCGCGAGGCCGCCACCGAGCGTGCGGTCGAGATCGACCACGGCGGACAGGCGCTGCGCGCGCAGCGTCGCGAGCTGCTGTTCGAGCTGGAACAGCGGCCGTTGCGCGGCGAGCACGTCGAGCTGGTTGCCGATGCCGGCGTCGTAGCGTGTATCAGCCAGTGCGAACGCCTGCCGCGCGGCGTCGAGTGCGCCGCTCACGGTGTCGATCTGCGCGTCCAGTGCACGCGCCGCCTGCAAGGCGTCGGTGACCTCGCGCAGCGACTGCACCAGGGCCTGGTTGTAGCTGGCGACGGCGAGGTCGTAGTCGGCATCGCGCTGCGACAGGCCGGCGCGCAAGCGGCCGCCGTCGAAGATCGGCAGACTGATCGCAGGCCCGCCGACGCCGAGCAGCGCCTCGCTGCCGAACAGGTCCGACAGGTTGCCGGCGGCCAGACCGACCAGCGCGCTCAGATTGACGCTGGGCTTGAACGCGGCCTTGGCGGCATCGACGCCGCGCGACGCGGCTTCCACGCGCCAGCGCGCGGCGACGACATCGGCGCGATGGCCCAGCAGTTCGCTCGGCAGCACCGCCGGCACCTGCGGCGCGGGTGCCTGCAACAGCTGTGGGCGCGCGATGTCGAGGCCGCGGTCCGGGCCCTTGCCCAGCAGCGCCGCCAGCGCGTTGCGCAGCGTGTCGATCTGCTGCTGCGCGGCCTGCGCCTGCTGGCGTGCGATGCCGATCGCGGCATCGGAATTGCGCAACTGCAGCTGGTTGTCGACGCCGGCGTCGACACGCTGGCGGGCGAGATCGCGCAGACGCGTCGCGCGCGCGGCCTCGCGCGTCGCGACGTCCTGCGCATCGAAGGCCTGCGCGAGTGCGATGTAGCTGCGTGCGACATTGGACGACAGCGTCAGCCGCGCAGCCTGCGCATCGACTTCGGCCGCGCGGGCCTGACCGGCGGCTGCTTCGAAGGCGGCGCGCTGACCGCCCCACAGATCGGGCGCCCACGCGAAATTCAACGTCAGGATGCCGCTGGCCTTGAAATCGCCGCCGAGCGGCTCTGGCGCAATGGTCTCGGGCAGCTGCACTCCGCTGAGTCGCGCGCTGGCGCCGAGCGTCGGCGTGCGCTGCGCATCGGCCAGACCGGCCTGCGCCTGCGCGCTGCGGGCGCGGGCGTCGGCGGCGGCCAGCGTCGGGCTGTCGCGCAGCGCCTCGTCTATCAGCGCGTCGAGCTGCGGATCGCCGAACGCGGTCCACCAGTCACTGCGCGGAAAGTCGGCGGCGCTCAGCGGTTCGGCGGCGAGGCTGCGCCCGGTCGCGAGCGTGTCGGCATCGGTGGTCGTCAATTGCGGCGCGAGGCCGCGGCTGCTGGCGCAACCGGCCAGAAGCAGCGCGGACGCGAGCAGGGTGACAAACGGCAACGCCGCAGCCGGCGCCCGTCGCGGGGCGCGTGTCGTGGAAGAAGACATGGTCACTGTCCCGGGAAGGAGAGGTTGTCGCGGACCTGTTCGAGAACGCGAATGAACTGCAGGCGCTGGTCGTCGTCCATGCCCGACATCGCGCGCTCGCGCACGCGGTTGCCGCACTGGTCGATGTCGCGCCAGATCGCCTCGCCCTGGTCGCTGAGACGGATGCGCACCACGCGGCGGTCACCGGGATCGGCGTGTCGCTCGACCAGGCCGCGTTCGATCAGCTTGTCGATCAGCCGCGTCATCGCGCCGGGGTTGAGCTCGGCAGCGCGCGCCAGATCGGTCGCGCTGGTGGTGCCGGCGGCCAGTTTTTTCAGCGTGATGTACTGGCTGAAGCTCAGGTCGTGGCCGGCCTTCGACAGCTCGTCGGCCATCCGCGCCCACATCGCGTCACGGACCTGCCGGAACAGCAGGCCCAGCGATGAGCCGCTGGAGGAGGCGCAGGCGCGAGAGGTGTCCATGGCGGCGCATGTTCCTCGCCTCCGCAATTGTTGTCAAGGCAAGTATTGTTGCGGCAAATGGATTGCGGGGTAGGCGGAAGGCTTCGGTTCAGAAAAGCCGACGGGTCGCCGGTCCGATGCCTTGATTTCGCAGGGCCGGCGCAACTGGCGCTCGGGTTTCGAAGGGTCCGGCCGATCGGGTAGAGGCGGGCCGCGGCGCTGCCGGCAGCGCGCAGGCGGGTGGCAGCGAGTCCTTCGGCCACCTCGGTCGACACATCGATCACCCGGCCATCGGAATCGAATGTCAGCACTCACATGAAACGTCCGGCGTAGTCGGCCGCCGCAAGTTCCTCCGGAGAGTCGGTGCGTCCGTCGACGAACATGCGGTCGCCCTGCACGAATCCAGACGATTCCAGCCGTTCGGCCACGTCCATCACGATTGCCGCAGCGACGCGGCCGTCGAAGCGCAGCGTGACGCGACGCATTCCCGGCGCCACGCCCAGCGCTGCGAGATCGATCGCGTCACAGCGGACGAACCTCGACGCGCCATGTTCGGTGCCCGTCCACAGCGCATGGCGTCCGCCATCGTCATCGAGCTCCAACCGCACCTCGACCGCGCGCTGCGGAAAATCCCGTGTCTTCCAGCAGGCCAGATGCGGTGCCTCCGGGCGGGTCAGCAGGCCCAGTGCAACCGGACGCGCGCCCGAGCCGGTCACCGGCGCGCTCCAGAGGAACTCGATATGGCCGACGATGGGCGAGGGTGTCTCGCCCGCCGCAATCTTGGGGGGCAGTGCGGCGAGCAGTGCGAGCGCGGACATCCATGTGCGCATGTGGTGGCTCCCTTCTCGAGGTGCGTCAGCCCGTCCGCCGCAGCACCAGTTCCAGCACGAACTTGCTGCCGAAGAACGCCAGCACCAGCAGCGCCATCGCGGCCAGCGTCCAGCCGACCGCGCGGGTGCCGCGCCAGCCGTGGCGCCAGCGGCCGAACAGCAGGGCGCCGAAGGCCAGCCACGACAGCACGCTGAGCACGGTCTTGTGCATCAGGTGCTGGGCGAAGAAGTCCTCGACGAACAACACGCCCGTGACCAGCGTGGCCGTGAGGAGCGCGAAGCCGACCCAGATCGTGCGGAACAGCAGCGATTCGAGTTCGGTCAACGGCGGCAGTGCGCGCAGCCAGCGGTGGAACTCGCGTCGGCGCAGCGCGCGTTCCTGGGCCCACAGCATCAATGCGAGCACGGCGGCGACGGCCAGCGCGGCATAGGCCAGCAGCGCGAACCAGGCATGCAGGTGCAGGCGCCAGTCGAGGGTGTCGGATGCGGCGTGCGTGGACTGCCCGTACCCGAGCAGGGTCAGTGCAGCGATCGGAAACACGATCACGCCCAGCGCCGCCATGCGGCCGCGCACGTCGTAGAGCGCCGTCAGCATCGCCATACCCAGGCCCACCAGGGACAGCGCGGCGAAGAAATGCAGTTCCGCGCCCACGTCGCGCCAGACCAGCACATGGGCGGTGGCATGCAGCGCCACGGCGCCGAGCGCGGGCCCGGCCCACCAGGCGTTGCCGGGCCTGGGCTCGCGTGCCACGCCGCGCACCAGCGCCGCGGCCGCCAGCAGATAGAGCAGGGCTGCAATGAGAACGATTGTCATCGTGGCAGTGTCGCATGCCGCGCGCATGCCGGGCAGCGCCCCGTGGCGCGGGCTGGCACGCCCCGGTGCCGGCGACGGCGCCGGCTATAATCGCCGGCCGTATTCCGCCGCATCGAGTTGTCGCATGTTCGAGTCCCTGACCCAGCGTCTGTCCGGCACCATGGAACGCCTGCGTGGCCGCGGTCGCCTGACCGAGGAGAACATCCGCGAGGCCACCCGCGAGGTTCGCATCGCGCTGCTCGAGGCCGATGTCGCGCTGCCGGTGGTGCAGGCGCTGATCGAACGCATCAAGGTGCGGGCGGTCGGTCAGGAAGTGCTGAAATCGCTGACGCCGGGCCAGGCGCTGATCAAGGTCGTGCGCGACGAGCTGACCGCGGTCATGGGCGCGCAGGCGACCGAGCTCAACCTCAACGTGCCGGCGCCGGCGGTCATCCTGATGGCCGGCCTGCAGGGCGCGGGCAAGACCACGACGGTCGGCAAGCTCGCCAAGCTGCTGAAGGAAAAGCGCAAGAAGAAGGTCATGGTGGTGTCGGCCGACGTCTATCGTCCGGCCGCGATCGAACAGCTCAGGACGCTGGCGCAGCAGGTCGACGTGAGCTTCTTCCCGTCCGAGTCCTCGCAGCAGCCGGTCGACATCGTGCGCGCGGCGATCGCCGATGCCAGGAAATCCTTCATCGACGTGCTGCTGGTCGACACGGCCGGCCGTCTCGCGATCGACGAAGCGATGATGGACGAGATCAAGGCGCTGCATGCCGCGGTCAATCCGGTCGAAACGCTGTTCGTGGTCGACTCGATGACCGGCCAAGACGCGGCCAACACGGCCAAGGCCTTCGGCGAGGCGCTGCCGCTGACCGGCGTGGTGCTGACCAAGACCGACGGCGACGCCCGCGGCGGCGCGGCGCTGTCGGTGCGCTACATCACCGGCAAGCCGATCAAGTTCGTCGGCACCGGCGAGAAGGTCGACGGCCTCGACGTCTTCCACCCCGAGCGCGTCGCCGGCCGCATCCTCGACATGGGCGACGTGCTGTCGCTGGTCGAGCAGGTCGAAGGCCAGGTCGACAAGGACAAGGCGCAGAAGCTCGCCGAGAAGGTCGCCAAGGGCAAGAAGTTCGACCTCAACGACATGCGCGACCAGCTCGAACAGATGCAGAACATGGGCGGCATCGGCAGTTTGATGGAGAAGCTGCCCGGCCTCGGCAACGTGCCCGAGCATCTCAAGCAGCAGGTCAGCCAGGGCAAGGAAGTGCCGCGGATGATCGCGATCATCAACTCGATGACCAAGAAGGAACGGCGCAACCCGAACCTGCTCAACGGCTCGCGCCGCGCACGCATCGCCGCCGGTTCGGGCACCACGCCGTCCGACGTCAACAAGCTGATGAAGCAGTACATGCAGATGGAAAAGATGATGGGCAAGATGGCCCGCGGCGGCATGAAGGGCATGATGCGCGGGCTGCAGGGCATGATGGGCGGCATGGGCCGCATGCCGTTCCGCTGAGTGCCTGCGCCATGCCCGGCTGCGCTGGCCAGGTGACGTGCGTGCAGCGCGCGAGTGGCTCACCTGCGGCATGCACCCTGGGCTTCCGGCGCTCCGCCACGCGCCGTTTTCCCGCGTCGGCAACGGGCGTCGAGCAGGCACGTCACGCATGACGTCCGCAGCCCGCCAGCGCAGCGACGCATTCTGTGCGCGCTTCGGGCTGCAGCGACCGGTGCTGCTGTCGCCGATGGCAGGCGCATGCCCCGTCGCGCTGTCGCGTGCGGTGATCGAGGCCGGTGGCATGGGTGCGATGGGCGCGGTGCTGTCGCCGCCCCATGACATCGGCGCGTGGATGGACGATCTGCGCGCCGCTGGCGGCGGACCCGCCCAGATCAATCTGTGGGTGCCGGATCCCGCGCCAGCGCGCGATGCCTCCGCCGAAGCGGCGACGCGTGCGTTTCTCGCGCAGTGGGGGCCGGACGTGGCGGCCGACGCGGGTGATGCGATGCCGGCCGATTTCGATGCGCAATGCGCGGCGCTGCTCGCCGCCCGGCCGGCCGTCGCCTCGTCGATCATGGGGGTGTTTCCGGCGCCGTTCGTCGCCCGGCTCAAGCGCGCGGGCATCGCCTGGTTCGCCTGTGCGACGACGCTCGACGAGGCGCTCGCCGCCGAAGCGGCGGGGGCCGACGCGGTCGTTGCGCAGGGGTTCGAAGCGGGCGGGCATCGCGGCGCCTTCGATGCCGCCAGCGCCGAAGCGCGAGCGGTCGGCCTGTTTTCGCTGCTGCCGCGTCTGGCCGATGCCCTGCGCGTGCCGGTGATCGCCGCCGGCGGCATCGCGGACGGGCGGGGCATCGCGGCGGCGTTCGCGCTGGGCGCGAGCGCCGTGCAGATGGGGACCGCCTTTCTGCGTACGCCCGAGGCCGGCCTTCCATCGGCGTGGGCCGATGCACTCGTGCACACGGCGCCCGAGCAGACGGTGCTGACCCGTGCCTTCAGCGGCCGCCCGGGCCGCGCACTGGTGACGGCCTACGTGCGCGCCGCGGACGCCCCGGATGCACCGCCGGCGCAGCCGTATCCGGTGCAGCGTGGATTGACCGCAGCGATGCGCGCCGCAGCGGTGCGCGACGACCGCATCGATGCCATGCAGGCCTGGGCCGGGCAGTCGGCCGCCTGTGCGCAAGCCCGGCCTGCGGCCGAACTCGTCGCCGGCTGGTGGCGCGCGGCGGAGGCCTGGCTGTGAACCGGTCGGCATCGAACACCCGCCTGTGGATCGACGGTCGACCTGCCGACGTCGCGCTGTTGTCGGCGCTGCAGGCCAACTACGGCCATCTGTCCACGATGCAGGTGCGCGGCGGCGCCGTGCAGGGCCTCGGGCGCCATCTCGCGCGGCTCCAGGCGGCCAATCTCGAACTCTTCGGCCACGTGCTGCCCGCTGCGCGCATCCGGCGCGAACTCGCAGCAGCGCTGAATGCGGCCGGGATCGACGACGCGACCCTGCGTGTCTCGGTCGCGGCGCCGGACTTCGCTGCGGTGGAGCGGGGCGACGCCGCCGACGTGGTGCTGCTGGTCGCGCTGTCGCCACCGCGCGCTGCGCCGGTGGCGCCGCAACGCCTGCAGAGCTGCCGCTACGTGCGTCCGCTGGCGCACCTCAAGCACCTGGCGACTCTGCCGCTGTTGCACGCGCGCCGGGCTGCGCGCGCCGCGGGTTTCGACGACGCGCTGCTGGTCGATCCTGCGGACCACGTGACCGAAGGCGCCCTGTGGAATCTCGGCTTCGTCGATAGCGAGGGCGGGATCGTCTGGCCGGACGGTGATGCGTTGCGGGGCGTCACCGAAGGCCTGCTGCGTGCGGGTCTCGAGGCCGCCGGACTGGCCCAGCGTGTGTCGCCGGTCCGGCTCGAGGCGTGTCCGACGTTCCGATCGGCGTTCGCCTGCAACAGCAGCGGCCTGTGGCCGTTGGCGTCGGTCGACGGGCGGGCGTTCGCGAACGATCCGGGCGTACCGGCGGCACTGCAGGCCATTCTGGCGGCCGTGCCCTGGGACCCGCTCGGGCCCTGAGCGGGCCGCTTGCCGAGCAGATGCGGATTTCCGCTATAATCGCCGGCTTACCTCGCCACCCTGGCGACTGGGCAACACAGGAAGCAAAGCAATGGTCAAGATCCGTCTGACGCGCGGCGGCGCCAAGAAGCGTCCGTTCTACCACATCATCGTGACCGACTCGCGCAGCGCGCGCGACGGCCGCAACATCGAGCGCGTGGGTTACTACAACCCCGTCGCCACCGGTGGCGAGCAGCGCGTGGTGCTGGACACCGCCCGTGTCGACCATTGGGTGAAGAATGGCGCGCAGATGACCGACAAGGTCCGCGGCCTGTACAAGGAAGCGGGCAAGGCTGCGGCCACCGCCGCCTGACCCCGGGGCCGCGCCTTCGCGTGCGGCCGCTGTTCTCATGAACGACCCGACGCGCCAGCCCTCCCGCCGGATGATCCAGGTGGGGAAGGTCCATGGCGCGTTCGGTGTGCGTGGCGAAGTGAAACTCGAATCCTTCACCGAGCCGCGCAGCGCGATCTTCCGTTACCAGCCCTGGGTGCTGCGCGACGCGCGCGGCGTCGAGCGCGAATGCGAAGGCGCGAAGGGGCGTGAAACGCCGAAGGGCGTCGTCGCGACGGTGCCGGGCATCGACGATCGGGATGCCGCCGAGGCCGCGCGGGGGCTCGATGTCTTCGTGCCACGCGACGCACTGCCGCCGCCGAGGCCCGGCGAGTACTACTGGGTGGACCTCGAAGGCCTGCGCGTGCGCAATGTCGAAGGCGTCGATTTCGGTGTCGTCTCGCACCTGTTCTCGACCGGCGCCAACGACGTGCTGGTCGCCCAGGGCGATCGCGAACGCATGATTCCCTTCGTGCTGCCGGACTACATCGTCTCGATCGATTTCGAAGCGGCGCTGGTGACGGTGGACTGGGATCCGGAGTTCTGAGAAGCCCGGCAGTGGGGATTCAGGATTCGGGATTGGGAGAAGCAGTCATGAGGTCGGACGCATTGCCGAATCCCCAATCCCGAATTCCGAACCCCGGCCCGATCCGTTTCGACGTCGTCAGTCTGTTTCCCGAGTTCATCACCCAGGCGGCCGATGTCGGGGTCGTGGGCCGGGCGCGTGAGCGCGGGCTGGTGACGTTGCAGGCCTGGAATCCGCGCGATTACGCCGAAGGCAATTACCGCCGGGTCGACGACCGACCGTTCGGCGGCGGCCCGGGCATGGTGATGCTGATCGACCCGCTGCGCGCGACGCTCACCGCCGCGCGCGCGGCCGATCCGGCGCCGGCGCGGGTGATCTACATGAGCCCGCAGGGACAGCGCCTCACCCAGGCCAGGGTGCGCGAGCTCGCCGCGTTGCCGCGGCTGATCCTGCTGTGCGGCCGCTACGAGGGCATCGACGAGCGCCTGCTGCAGGCCGAGGTCGACGAGGAGCTGTCGATCGGCGACTACGTGCTTTCGGGCGGCGAACTGGCGGCCGCGGTGGTGCTGGACGCCGTCGCCCGGCTGCAGGACGGGGCGCTTGGCGACGCAGAATCGGCCGTGCAGGACAGCTTCGAGGGCGACGGCCTGCTCGATTGCCCGCACTACACCCGGCCCGTGTCGCATGCGCTGGGGCAGGTGCCCGAGGTGCTGCTGTCGGGCAATCACGCCGAAATCGCGAAGTGGCGGCGTCAGCAGGCGTTGGTGCGCACGCTGGAGCGGCGCCCGGACCTCATCGACGAGTCGACGCTCGGCAAGGCGGACCGACGGCTGCTGGCCGACTGGCGGTCGGCCAACGGTGCCGACCCCGGCGGTACCCCGGCCGCCTGATCGGGTCCGGCCGGTGCTGGCATTCGCCGGATCGCTGCGGCTATAATGCGCGGCTAACCCGTTTCACCCGAGCCGAAGAGCTCGCCGAGCCAGAGCGTGCGTCCACGTGCACCACGCCTACAACGACACCAACAGGCCTAGACCATGACCACCAAGCCCTCCCTGAACACCCTGCTGCAGGACTTCGAAAGCGCCCAGACCGCGCGCCAGCTTCCCGACTTCGGCCCCGGCGACACCGTCGTCGTCAACGTCAAGGTCAAGGAAGGCAACCGTGAGCGCGTCCAGGCCTATGAGGGTGTGGTCATCGGCAAGAAGAACGCCGGCCTGAACTCCGCGTTCACCGTGCGCAAGATCTCGCACGGCTTCGGCGTCGAGCGCGTGTTCCAGAGCCACAGCGCGACGATCGAGTCGGTCGAGGTCAAGCGTCGCGGCAAGGTGCGCGCCGGCAAGCTGTACTACCTGCGTGGCCTGGAAGGCAAGAAGGCGCGCATCAAGGAAGACCTGTCGGCCGGTGCGAAGGCCAAGAACGAGAAGGCCCGCGCCGACCGCGCCGCCGACGCGGCTGCGAAGACCGAAGCGGCCGCGGCCGCGAAGTCGGCCGCTGCGGCCGAATAATCGCCGCGTCCGATGTCGCACGACGGCCGCCGCAAGGCGGCCGTTTGCGTTTCATCCGCGCAGTGCCTCGTGATGCACGGGCGAGCCGGCGCGGAGATGCTGCCGTCGTGTGCCGGAATCGCGCCCGCTTCGATACGCGTTGAGTCCTCGCACCGTCGACGGCCCTTACGCTGCTCTCCGGCACAGCGCCGCCCGCGGGGCGTGCGTTGCCGTCGCCACCTCATGCCTCGCGGCGCAGGACGCCATGACCGAACCGCTTCACACCGTACGCCTCGATCTCTGGCTCTGGGCCGCGCGCTTCTTCAAGACCCGGGCGCTGGCCAAGCAGGCCATCGACACCGGCAAGGTCGAGGTGGGCGGCCAGCGGGCCAAGCCGGCGCGGGCCATCCGCATCGGCGATGCGCTCCGTGTGGCGCGCGGCGAGGAACGCTTCGAGATCGCGGTGACCGGGCTGTCCGAGACGCGTGGCCCGGCGAGCGTCGCGCAGACGCTCTACAGCGAAACCGAAGCATCGCGCGCCGCGCGTCTGGCCCGGCTGGCCGACGTGCGCGCCGCGCGTGCGGGCTACCAGGCGCCGGAGCACAAGCCCGACAAGCGCGCGCGGAAGCTGATCCGCGCGCTGGGGGACATCGACGCGCTCTGAGCGTCGGTCAGCCCGGGAGCCAGTCGCGCACCAGCGATTCGGACACGCTCCACAGGCGGGCGGCCATGGCGGTATCGCGCTGCATGTCGCTCTGTGGGGCCGGCGCGAAGTCCCGGAAGAAGCCGCCGTTCACGCCGGCGGCCGCGGGCGCCGCCGCCAGCCAGCAGGGCGTCGCCGCGCCCTGTTGCACGCTGCGCGCATCACTGCGGTAGCGGTTGCCGACATTGCGCAGGATGCGGCTGCGCGTGTGGCCGGGCGAGACGCAGTTGGAGGTGGCGCGCGTGCCGGACAGACGGCGCGACAGTTCGAGTGAAAACAGGCCGTTCGCGAGTTTCGAATGGGCGTAGCGCGCGTCCCAGCTCGCACCGGAGAGATCGTCGAACTGGATGCCGCCCCGCGGCGCATTGCGCTCGTCGCCGCTGCCGAGCACGACCACGCGGCCGTGTGGTGCGGCGGTCACGCGATCGAGCAGGCGACGCACGAGCAGGTAGTGGCCGAGATGGTTGACGACGAAGGTCTTCTCGAGACCGCGCACCTGTTCGAGATCGCCCAGCACCACGCCGGCGTTGCACACCAGGGCGTCGATCGGCACGTCGAGCGCGCGGACGGCGGCGCTCGCCGCGACGACCGAGTCGAAATCGGCCAGATCCAGCACGACCGGCGTCGCGCGGCCCCGCACGGCGGCGCACGCGGCCTCACCCGAAGCCCGCGAGCGCGCCGTGCCGATCACGTGCGCGCCGCGCAGCGCGAGTACGCGCATGGTCTCCTGGCCGATGCCCGGGTGCAGCCGGTGACGACGATGGTGCGGCCGCGCAGGTCGAGGCCGGCGGTGGCCTGTTCGGCCGTGGTGGTCGCATCGAGTGCCCGCGTACGCGCGTAGCCGGGCAGGGCGCTCGCGAGCGCCGCCAGCGTACAGGCCTGGAGCAGGCGACGCCTGCGGAGATCGAACTGCATCGGGCGGGATCCGCGGCGGAACAGGCATCGAGTGTACGGCGGCCGGAGGGCCGCTTCATGCGCACACGCGCTGCGGTCCTGCGGCGCGCGCGACGTCCCACGCGAAGCGGAATTGCTGATACAGGCCGCGCCGCTGCGACCGGTCGGACGCCATCGCCGCGGTGCGATCACGCGACCTGCAATGGAGGAATCGTGTCGCCTCATGCGGCATCCGCCCGCCGCGCGGCGGCCGCAAACGAGGACGCCGATGCGGGGCATCGGCGTCCGGCGTTCCATCGCCCCGCGGGTGACCTCGGGCAGCGCTCAGCGCAGGTCGTAGCGGTCCAGGTTCATCACCTTCGTCCACGCGGCGACGAAGTCGTGCACGAACTTGTCCTGCGCGTCGTCGGCGGCGTAGACCTCGGCCAGGGCGCGCAGCACCGAGTTCGAGCCGAACACCAGATCGACCCGCGTGCCGGTCCACCTCGGTGCACCGCTGCGGCGATCGCGTCCCTCGAAGGCGACGCGCGCGTCCGAGGTCGGTGTCCAGGCCACGCCCATGTCGAGCAGGTTCACGAAGAAGTCGTTGCTCAATACACCGGGACGATCGGTGAACACGCCATGCCGCGTGCGGTCGTGGTTGGCGCCGAGTACGCGCAGGCCGCCGACGAGTGCGGTCATCTCGGGCGCGGTCAGCGTCAGCAACTGCGCACGGTCGACCAGCAGATGCTCCAGCGGCACCGCCGATTCGCCCTTGGCGTAGTTGCGGAAGCCGTCGGCCCAGGGTTCCAGCGCCGCGAAGGACTCCACATCGGTCTGCGCCTGCGATGCGTCACTTCGGCCCGGCGAGAACGGCACGGTGACCTGCACGCCGGCGTCCTGCGCTGCCTTCTCCACCGCCGCCGCGCCGCCGAGCACGATCAGGTCCGCCAACGACACCTGCTTGCCGCCCGCGGCCTTGCCGTTGAAGTCGTCCTGTACCTGCTCCAGCGCGGTCAGCACCTTCGCCAGCTGCGGCGGATTGTTGACCGCCCAGTCCTTCTGCGGCGCGAGCCGGATGCGCGCACCGTTCGCGCCGCCGCGCTTGTCGCCGCCGCGGAACGTGGACGCCGACGCCCACGCGGTGGACACCAGTTCGGACACCGACAGGCCGCTGGCGAGGATCGCCTGCTTCAGCGACGCGGCATCGGCGTCGTCGATCAACGGGTGCTCGACCGGCGGCACCGGATCCTGCCAGATCAGCACGTCGTCGGGCACTTCGGGGCCGAGATAACGTGCGCGCGGGCCCATGTCGCGGTGCGTGAGCTTGAACCAGGCGCGGGCGAACGCGTCGGCGAACTGGTCGGGATGTTCCAGGAAGCGGCGCGAGATCTTTTCGTAGGCCGGGTCCACGCGCAGCGCGAGATCGGTGGTCAACATCGTCGGGCGATGTCGCTTGGCCGGGTCGTAGGCGTCGGGAATCACCGCGTCGGCATCTTTGGCCACCCACTGGTGGGCACCGGCGGGACTCTTCGACAGTTCCCATTCGAACCCGAACAGGTGCTCGAAGAAGTCGTTGCTCCACCGCGCCGGCGTCTTGGTCCAGGTCACCTCGAGGCCGCTGGTGATCGTGTCCGGCCCTTTGCCGGTGCCGTAACTGTTGTGCCAGCCGAAGCCCTGGGCTTCGAGTTGGTCGGCCTCGGGTTCGTCGCCGACGTGCTCCGACGGCGCGGCGCCATGGGTCTTGCCGAAGCTGTGGCCGCCGGCGATCAGCGCGACCGTTTCCTCATCGTCCATGGCCATGCGGCCGAAGGTGTCGCGGATGTCGCGCGCGGCCAGCAGCGGATCGGGGTTTCCGTCCGGGCCTTCCGGATTGACGTAGATCAGGCCCATCTGCACCGCGGCGAGCGGATTTTCGAGTTTGCGCGAATGCACGTCGCCATCGGCATCGTCGTCGGACACCAGCACGCCGTCGTCGCCGTGCTTGGGGACGCCGTGCGAGCCGTGCGCGTAACGCACGTCGCCGCCCAGCCACGTGGTCTCGCGGCCCCAGTACACGTCGAGGTCCGGCTCCCAGGTGTCCTCACGGCCGCCGGCGAAGCCGAAGGTCTTGAAGCCCATCGTCTCCAGCGCGACGTTGCCGGTGAGGATCATCAGGTCCGCCCACGAGATCGCACGCCCGTACTTGCGCTTGATCGGCCACAGCAGGCGGCGCGCCTTGTCCAGACTGACGTTGTCGGGCCAGCTGTTGAGGGGCGCGAAGCGCTGCTGGCCGCGCCCGCCGCCGCCGCGCCCGTCACCGATGCGGTAGGTGCCGGCGCTGTGCCAGGCCATGCGCACGAACAGGCCGCCGTAGTGACCGAAGTCGGCCGGCCACCAATCCTGGGAATCGGTCATCAGCGCGGCGAGATCGCGCTTGAGACCTTCGTAATCGAGCTTGGCGAACTCGGCGGCGTAATCGAAATCCTCGCCCAGCGGATTCGAGCGGCTGGAATGCTGGTTCAGCAGATCGAGACGCAGTTGCTGCGGCCACCAGTCCCGATTGGAGGTGCCGCCACCGGCGGTGGCATGGAAAGGGCATTTGGCTTCGGTCGACATGGCGTGATTCTCCCGGTGGATGGCGGCGGTCCGGACGGGGCCGGACGGATGACGGCGAGGCGCGGGCCGTCCGGACACCGCGTCCGCGGCGCGTCCGGACGGGATGCGATGACCTCCCGCGACCGAGCCAGAGTAGGCGCAGCCATTGCTTCCGGTGAAATCGATTGTTCCCGTCTATTCGATAGTCGCGTGCTATCGAGACGGCGACGGCTCACAGCAGGGCGCGCAGCCGGTACAGGGTCTCGAGGGCCTCGCGTGGCGACAAGGCGTCGGGATCCACTTGGGCCAGCGCCTCGAGCGCCGCCGATGCGGGCGCGAACAGGCCGATCTGCTGGGGCGCATCCGTCGGCGCGGCGGACGCCGGTGGCGGCGCCCCGTCGTGTCGCTGTTGCTCGAGTTCCGCCAGACGTGCACGCGCGGCGCCGACCACGGCTTTCGGCAGCCCGGCCAGCGCGGCCACCTGCAGGCCGAAGCTGCGATCGGCCGGGCCCGCCTTGACCGCGTGCATGAACACCAGCGTCTCGCTGCCGCTGCGGTCGCGGTGTTCGACCGCATCCAGATGCACGTTGGCGATGCCGCTGCCCGGCTGCGCGAGCGCGGTGAGCTCGAAGTAGTGGGTGGCGAACAGCGTGTAGCTGCGGTTGGTGGCCGCCAGATGCCGCGCGCAGGCATCGGCCAGCGCCAGGCCGTCGTAGGTCGAGGTGCCGCGGCCGATCTCGTCCATCAGCACCAGAGAGCACTCGGTGGCGTGATGCAGGATGTAGCTGGTCTCGGCCATCTCGACCATGAAGGTCGACTGGCCCTTGGCGAGATCGTCACCGGCGCCGATGCGGGTGAGGATGCGGTCGATCGGCCCGATCACCGCGCGCGACGCCGGCACGAAGCTGCCGATGTGCGCCAGCAGCACGATCAGCGCGTTCTGCCGCATATAGGTGCTCTTGCCGCCCATGTTGGGGCCGGTGATCACCAGCATGCGCCGGGCGTCGAACGCCGCGCCGTCGCCGAGCACCAGATCGTTGGGTTCGAACGGTTCGCGGCGTACCGCCTCGACCACCGGATGGCGGCCGCGCTCGATGCGGATGCCCGGCACGTCCTCGAGTTGCGGGCGCGACCAGTCCAGCGCCTGGGCGCGCTCGGCGAAGCAGGCCAGCACGTCGAGTTCGCTGAGCGCGGCGGCGCAGTGCTTGAGGGCCTCGATGCGGTCGTTGAGCGCGTCGAGCAGCTGCTCATAGAGCAGTCGTTCGCGGGCGAGCGCACGCTCGCGTGCCGAGAGCACCTTGTCCTCGAAGGTCTTGAGTTCTTCGGTGATGTAGCGCTCGGCGTTGGTGAGCGTCTGCCGCCGGGTGTAGTGCGCGGGGGCTTTCGCCGCGTGCGCCTTGGAAACTTCGATGTAATAGCCGTGGACGCGGTTGTAGCCGACCTTCAGCGTCGGAATGCCGCTGGCTTCGCGCTCGCGGAGTTCGAGGTCGACGAGGAACTGGTCGGCATGCGTGCTCAGCCGCCGCAGTTCGGCGAGTTCCGCGTCGTGACCGTCGGCGAACACGCCGCCGTCGCGCGCGAGCACCGGCGGCTGTTCGACCAGCGCCGTGGCCAGCAGATGCGCTTCGCCCGCATGCTCGCCGAGGCTGTCGTGCAGGGCGCGCAGCCGCGGCGAATCGAGCGCGTCGAGGATGCCGCGCAGCTCCGGCAGCATCGCCAGGGCGTCGCGCAGCGTGGACAGGTCGCGCGGACGCGCCGAACGCAGCGCGATGCGCGTGAGCACGCGTTCCATGTCGCCGAGCGCACGGAAGCGCTCGCGCAGGGTGTCGTCAGCGCCCGAGTCGATCAGCGTCTGCACCGCGTGCAGACGTTCGCCCAGCACCGCGCGGTCGCGCAGCGGCCGGTGCAGCCAGCGACGCAGCAGCCGTCCGCCCATCGGGGTGACGGTGGCGTCGAGTACGCCGAGCAGGGTGTGACGGGTATCGCCGTCGACGCGTGTGTCGAGTTCGAGATGCCGGCGCGTCGCGGCGTTCATCGCGATCGCGCCGTCGCCGCTCTCCACCGAAATGGAGGTCAGGTGCGGCAGGCGCTGCTTCTGGGTTTCCTCGACGTAGCCCAGCAGCGCGCCCGCCGAGGCGATCGCCAGCGGCTTGTCGTCGATGCCGAAGCCGGTGAGGTCGTGCAGGCCGAAGAACTGCAGCAGCTGGCGACGCCCGGACTCGGCGTCGAACAGCCATGGCGGCCGGCGACGCGCGCCGGTGCGTGCGGACAGGAAGTCGGGCCAGCCGTCCTCGTCGGGCACCAGCAGTTCGGCCGGATCGAGCCGCGCGATCTCCGCTTCCAGGGTATCGGCGTTGGCGCATTCGCAGACCAGGAACCGGCCGCCGGCGAGATCCGCCCAGGCCAGCCCGTAGCGGCCGGCGCGGTCGCGCGCGACCGCCATCAGCAGGGTGTCGCGGCGTTCCTGCAGCAGGGCTTCGTCGGTGACGGTGCCGGGGGTGACGATGCGCACCACCTTGCGTTCGACCAGGCCCTTGCTCGCGGCCGGATCGCCGATCTGCTCGCAGATCGCCACCGATTCGCCCAGCGCGACCAGCCGCGCCAGATAGCCCTCGGACGCGTGATGCGGGACGCCCGCCATCGGGATCGGCGCGCCGGCGGAATTGCCGCGCTGGGTGAGCGTGATGTCGAGCAGTCGCGCCGCCTTGCGGGCGTCGTCGTAGAACAGCTCGTAGAAGTCGCCCATGCGGAAAAACAGCAGCACATCGGGGTGTTCGGCCTTGGCGGCGAAGAACTGCTGCATCAGGGGCGTGTGCTGCGGTGCGGACATCAAATCGCTCGTGCGGCCGGCCGGCCATTCTGCCCGAAAGCGGGTCCGGACGAGGCCCTGGACGCCCGCCGGATCCGCCTGCGGCCACGCGTTCCGACCCCCGTACGCGGCCGTCCGGAACTGTGTTAGGTTTCCGTCAAGACAAGCGATTGTCGGCCTCCGGTCGTGTCCCCCACGCAGGACCGGAGGCGGGGAATCCGCAGTGGCGCAATGCCGCTGCGGCGCGGGCGTTCCGGAACCAAACACAACGCATTCGGGGGACATCTTTCATGGATTCACGTTATCTGCAGCGTCGTCTGCTCACGCGCGCGGTCGTCGTCGCGCTCGCCTCCACCGCCATGCCCGCGCTGGCGCAGTCCGTTCCGCCCGCCGAGGAAGGGCCGACGACGCTGGCCGGCATCACGGTCACCGCCCAGAAGCGCGAAGAGGCGCTGCAGGACGTGCCGATCGTCATCAACGTGCTGCCCGAGCAGCTGCTCCAGGACACCGGCGTGCGCGACATCAAGGACATGCAGGTGCTGGTGCCCGGCCTCACGGTGACCAGCACGCAGTCCGCCGCGCAGACCACTGCGCGCATCCGCGGCATCGGCACGGTGGGTGACAACCCGGGCCTGGAATCGTCGGTGGGCATCGTCATCGACGGCGTCTACCGCGCGCGCAACAGCGTCGGCTTCGGCGACCTCGGCGAGATGGAGCGCATCGAGGTGCTCAAGGGGCCGCAGGGCACGGTGTTCGGCAAGAACACCTCGGCCGGCGTGATCAACGTGATCACCCGGCGGCCGAGCTACACCCAGGCGCTCGAGGGCGAGGTCACCGTCGGCAACTACGGCCTGGTCGGCGTGTCGGGCTCGTACAACGACGCGCTCAGCGACAACGCGGCGTTCCGCATCTTCGCGACCAAGCGCTCGCGCGACGGCGTCGACGACGTGGCGCGTGGTGGCGGCCCGCGCCGCGAGGCCGACGACGGCGACCAGAACTACCACTCGCTGCGCGGCCAACTGCTGCTCGAGCCGACGTCCAACCTCAACATCAATTTCATCGCCGATTACACCAGCCGCGAAGAGAACTGCTGCGTCTCGGTGACCACCCAGCGCGGCCCGACGGCGCCGATCATCGATGCGCTGACGCCGGGCGGGCAGGGCGTCATCCCGGTCGTCGATCTCGACCGTCGTCTGGCCTACGCCAACCGCACCACCGAGCAGGATCTCAAGGACAAGGGCGTCTCGGCCGAGCTCAACTGGACCACGCCGTGGGCCAACGATGCAGTGCTGACCTCGATCACCGCGTTCCGCGACTGGCAGGCGATCACCAGCATCGACTTCGACTACAGCGCCGCCGACATCCTCTATCGCCCGCCGAACCCGGACGGCTCGCTGGTGAAGTTCGAGAACTTCAGCCAGGAGTTGCGCCTGACCGGCTCCAGCGATCGCATCGACTGGATGGTGGGCCTGTTCTACGCCGACGAGGATCTCGGCCGTAACGACTCCTACTACTTCGGTGCGGCCTACGAGCCGTATCTGTCGACTGCGGTCGCGTCGCAGGTGCTGCCCGCACTCGCGGCCGAGCTCGCACCGCGCGGCCTGACGGTCAATACGGCGAATCCGGCGACCTTCCTGTCGCAGGTGTCGGGCCGGCCGTTCGGCACCAACTTCACCGGGCAGGGCGCGCGCGACCGCTACGAGCAGAACGCCAAGAGCGCGGCCATCTTCACCAACAACACCTTCCACGCCACCGATGCGCTGGATATCACCCTGGGCCTGCGCTACACCCGCGAGAAGAAGACCCTGCAGTCGGACTTCGCCAATCCGAACGGCGCGCAAGGGTGTGCGGCGACGCTGGCCAATCCGGCCGCACGCGTGGGCGGCGCGCTGGCGCAGCGCATCAACGGCTTCGGCAGCCTGCCGCCGGCGCTGCAGCAGCAGCTGCTGGCCGGTCTGGTGCCGGCGATCGCGCCGCAGGTCGCCGGCTTCATGTGCCTGCCGTGGGCCAACATCGCGCACAACGGCCGCAGTACCTACCAGGAGCGCACCGAGAAGGAATGGTCGGGCACGCTGAAGGTCGCCTACGACTGGTCGGACGACGTGATGACCTACGTGTCCGCGTCGCGCGGCTACAAGGCGGGCGGCTTCAACCTGGACCGCGTGCAGGTCGGCATCACGCCGGTGGACGACACCTCGTTCGACGGCGAGTTCGTCGACAGCTACGAGCTGGGCCTGAAGACCAACTGGGCCGACGGCAACCTGCTGTTCAACGCCGCGCTGTTCCACCAGACCTACGAGGATTTCCAGCTCAACAGCTTCCTCGGCACCGCCTTCGTCGTGCGCTCGATTCCCAAGGTCACCTCGCAGGGCGTCGACGCCGAAGTGCTGTGGCAGACCCGGGTGCCGGGCCTGATGCTGCAGGCCGGTCTGACCTACGCCGAAACCGAGTACGGCAATGACATCGTGCCCGACCTGCCGCTGCTGCCGGGCGGCCAGATGAGCTTCGCGCCGAAGTGGTCGGGCAATGCGTCGGCCACCTACGCCTGGGACATCGGCTCGAACCTGCAGGGGCGCTTCAACATCGGTGCGAAGTACATGTCCGAGTACAACACCGGCTCGGACCTCAAGCCCGAGAAGATGCAGGACGCCTATACGCTGCTCAATGCCCGGCTCGGTTTCGGCCGGCAGGACCAGCGCTGGATGCTCGAAGTCTGGGGTCAGAACCTGACCGACGAGACCTACAAGCAGGTGGGCATCGACGCGCCGATCCAGACCGGTTCGTTCAACGCCTTCCTCGGCGCGCCGCGGACCTACGGCATGACCCTGCGTCTGCGCTACTGACGCGCCCCCACGGCGCGTGCGTACGGGACGGGCCGGCAACGGCCCGTTTTCGTGTCCGGCACCGGTGCGCCGCGTCGATCAGGCGTGCCGATATGCGGTAAAACGGCAGGCCCCACACGGGCATCCGTCATGCAGCCTGCCGATCTTCCTTCCGACGCCGCACTGCAGGCCCTGGCCGAGCGCATCGGCTACCTGTTGCGCGAGACCCACCACCGTCTGGTGACGGCCGAGAGCTGCACCGGCGGCTGGATCGCCAAGGCGGTGACCGACGTCGCCGGCTGCTCGGACTGGTTCGACTGCGGTATGGCCGCCTACAGCTACGAAGCCAAGCAGGCCCTGCTCGGTGTCAACCCGCACACGCTCGAGACCCACGGCGCGGTGAGCCGCGAGACGGTGATCGAGATGGTCTCCGGCGCGCTGGTGCATTCCGGCGCCAGCGTCGCGGTCGCGGTGACCGGCATCGCCGGTCCGGGTGGCGGCAGCGAGGACAAGCCGGTGGGCTCGGTGTGGATCGGGTGGAAACGCCGCGGCGGCTACGCGAGCGCGCGCCTGTTCCAGTTCGACGGCGATCGCGACGCGGTACGCCGGCAGACCGTCGCTGCGGCTCTGCGCGGGCTGGCCGAGACCGTGGACGCGCGCTGATGTGGGACGCCCTCGCCACCGTCCGTGACCTCGGCCGGCTGCAGGAAATCGCCTCGGTGCTGGTGCGTTACGGCTTCGGCGACGTGGTCCAGCGCATCGGCATGGCCGGGGCGCTGGAACGGGCCGGGCGGTTGCTGCACATCGGCGGCGGCGAGGATTCGGTGTTGCGGCTGTCGCCGCCCGAACGCGTTCGGCACGCGCTGCAGGATCTGGGGCCGACCTTCGTCAAGCTCGGCCAGGTGCTGGCCACACGCGTCGATCTGCTGCCGCCGGAATGGATCGATGCGCTCGGTCGCCTGCAGAGCCAGGTGCCGGCGGTGCCGATCGAATCGCTGCGCGCCCAGCTCGAAGAAGACCTGGGGGATGCGCCCGACCGCGTGTTCGCTCGCTTCGAGCCCGTGCCGATGGCCGCGGCCTCGCTGGCCCAGGCCCATCGCGCGTGGCTGCACGACGGCACGGCGGTGGTGCTGAAGATCCGCCGGCCCGGCATCCGCGAGATCATCGAGGCCGACCTGCGCCTGCTCGCGCGGCTGGCCGAGATCGTGCAGTCGCAGGCGCCCGACCTGCGTCGCTACCGCCCGGTCGAAGTGGTGCGCCAGTTCGATGCGTCGCTGCGCCGCGAGCTGGACTTCGCCCGCGAATGCCGCAACGCCGAACGCATCGCCGGCAATTTCGCCGAGGATCCCCGCGTGCTGATCCCGCGCGTGTATTGGGAATGGACCAGCGAACGGCTCAACGTGCAGGCGTTGGTCGACGGCATTCCGGCCGGCGATCTCGCCGCGATCGATGCCGCCGGCCTCGACCGTCACGCGCTGGCGATGACCGGCGCCGACATCGTCATGCAGATGGTGTTCGAGGACGGCCTGTTCCACGCCGATCCGCACCCGGGCAACCTGTTCTTCATGCGCGACGGACGCGTGGCGCTGATCGATTTCGGCATGGTGGGGCGGGTGTCGCCGACGCTGCGCGAGCAGGTGGCGCGGTTGCTCTACGGCCTGGTGTTCCAGCAGCCGCAGACCGTCTGCGACGTGCTGCTGGACTGGACCGAAGGCGCCGAGGCCGACGAGGGCCGTCTGCAGTCGGAGATCGACGCCTTCGTCGACCAGTACCGCGGGGTGCTGCTGAAGGATCTGCACATGGGTGCGATGCTCGGCGACGTCACCGGCCTGCTGCGCCGGCACGGCCTGATGCTGCCGCCGGATCTCGCGCTGCTGATCAAGGCCCTGCTCACCCTCGAAGGTCTGGGCCGGCAGCTCGATCCGGACTTCGACATGACCGGTGCCGCACAGCCCTGGCTGCAGCGGCTGATGTGGCAGCGCCATTCGCCGCGCGCACTGGCCCAGCGCGGGCAGCAATCGCTGTCGGGCGCGCTCGATCTGCTGACCGACCTGCCGCGCGATCTGCGCCGGCTGCTGCACAGCGCACGCCGCGGCCGGTTGCGCGGCCAGATCGAGGTGACCTCGCTCAAGGCCTTCGGCGACCAGGTCAACAGCGCCGCGAACCGCATGACGATGGGGCTCGTGGTCGCCGCGCTGATCATCGGCTCGTCGATCGTGATGAACGCGGTCAGCGGGGGCTCCGGCAACCGCTGGCTGATGGCGCTGGGCGTGATCGGCTTCGTCGGCGCGGCGCTGGGCGGCGTGTGGATCCTGCTGTCGATCTGGCGCTCGGGACGACGCCGCTGAGCCGCGCGGCGCCGTGTGTCCTCAGTCGCGCAGCACGTCCACCCAGACCAGGCGATGATCGGTGCCGTCGACGATCGCCGCCTGGGGTGAGCTCGACGGTGGCCAGAACACGCCGGTGCCGGTGACCCGCTGGCCGACCGAGGGCAGGACATAGTCGATGCGCAGGTTGCCCACGCGCGGCCCGAAGCTGCCGGTGTCGTGCGCGGCGGCACCGCGATGCACCGCGTTCGCGCCGCCCTCGGCCGCCGCGGCTTCGATCGCACCGTCGCTGCGCGGCGTGGCCGTGCGCAGCACCCGTGGATGCTCGAGCAGTTCGGCGATCACACTATGGTCGCCCGAGCCGTCGACCGGGTCGTTGTTGAGATCGCCGAGGATCACGAAGCGCGCATCCGCGGTGAGACCGCCGCAGGTGCCGGCGTCGTCGCACAGCCAGCCCTCGTGGCCCGCAGGCGCGAGATAGGCGTTCCAGAAGTGGATCTCGTCGCGGTTGCGCGCGACGTTGCGCCGTTCCGGGCCGTCGAAGGCCGGCGGTGTGGGGTGCGAGGCCAGCACGTGCAGCACGCCCTGCGGCGTGCGCACCGGCACGTCCCAGTGGGACTTGGACGACAGCCGCAATTGCGACCACACCGCATCGGAATGGAAGTACGCGCCCGTGACCGGGTCGCGCGGGCGGGTGGCATCCGGCATCGCACTCCACTTCAACATCTGGAACGTGCGCGCGTTCGCCGCGTCGATGGGATAACGCGACAGCAGCAGCATGCCGTACTGGCCCGGATGCAGGCCGTAGCCCCAGGCGTCGTTGCCGCGGTCGCGCCCGTCTCCGCCGATCGTGCCGTTGTTGTCCAGGTCCAGTCCGCTCTGCACGCCGGTGTTGACCGGCGCCAGGTAGCGATAGGGGTAATGCAGCGCATCGCCGCCACCGGGCTGCGGACGCTCCAGCCAGCGGCGCTGGAACAGGTCCGCCGCGCGCCCGTCGGCCACGTAGTCGAACTCGTTGATCAGCACGATGTCGGGCCGCACCTGCTGCAGCACCGCGGTCACCTTGCGCGCGGCGTCGTCGTCGCCCTGCAGGCGCTCGAGCAGCCCGCCGGCCTCGTCGCTGTTGAGCGAGGCGTTGTAGGTGGCGATGCGCAGCGCGCCCTGGGTGGGCGCGGGCATCGATGTCGGCGCGGGGGCATCGCCGTGTACCGCCACCCGCACGCAGGCCGCGAGCAGCAACGCCGCCAGCGCCACCAGAAGCCAGACCATCGCCGACCTCATCGCGTCGGCTCCGGCAGGGCGCGCCACTGGCGGCCGTCGAAGCCCTCGAGCGGGTGGAAGCTGCGTTTGTAGTCCATCTTGCGGTGTCCTTCGATCCAGTAGCCGAGGTAGAGATGCGGGCGGTGCTCGCGCTTCGCCCAGGCGATCTGCTTGAGGATCGCCAGTGTGCCGAGCCCGCGCGAAGCCAGATCGGGTTCGTAGAAGGTGTAGACGGCCGACAGCGCATCGTCGGTGAGATCGGTGACGGCCACCGCCACCAGCCGGCCTTGCAGGCGCAGTTCCAGCAGGCGTCCCTCGTTCCAGCTGCCGATCAGGAACTGGTCGAATTCGCTGGCGCCGTGATCGTCCATGCCGCCGCCGGGATGCCGGGCGGCGAGATAGCGCTGGTAGAGCGCCAGACGCTCCTCGTTGCGTTCGGCCGCCACCACGCGCGTCTCGATCTCCGCATTGCGCGCGAGCGTGCGCCGCTGACTTCGATTGGGCTCGAAGACATCGACCGGAATCCGCACCGCCACGCAGGCCCGGCACCCGGCGCAATGCGGGCGGTAGACGATGTCGCCCGAGCGACGGAATCCCCAGCGCAGCGCCTGCGGATAGAACCGCGGCAGGCGGCTGTCGCGCGGATCGAGCACCAGATCGCGCGCGCTGCGCTCCGGCCAGTAGCCGCAGGCGTGCGCGCCGGTGTGGAACAGGCGCAGGTCGGCGGCGATGTCGCCGTCCGGATCGGGGCGCGGAGTGTGCTGCATGCGGTCAGGATACCGTCGCCGATCGCAACGCACGCGACAGGCGTCGCGGCCGCACCGCAGCTGAACCGGGCCGACGCCCGGTCAACCGATGTCGCGTCAGACGCGTTGATCCCCGCACAAGGCGGCGCCGTGCCGCACACAACGGGAACCGACAATGCAGACCAAGACTCTTGCCGCCGCGCTGCTCGCAGCGATCACCTTCTCGATGGCCGGTGCAGGCTTCGCCCAGTCGCAGACGCGCGCCGCAGGCAGCGACGCTGCCGCAGCGTCCAAGCCCGCCGGCGAACGCCCGCGGGCGCACGGCATGCGCGGCCATCACCGCATGGGCAATCCGGTCGACGCGCTGGCCCGCTTCGACACCGACGGCGACGGCCGCATCAGCCGCGCCGAAGCGCAGGCGGGCCAGGACGCGATGCAGGCGCGTCGCGACGCCAAGCGTGCGGAGCGTGGAGCACGTGCCGATGCACCGCGCCGCGAGGGCGCACGCAGCGCCGAAGCGCGCGGCGAGCGGGCGCAAGCCGGCCGCGGTGGCCCGCGTGCGCATGGCGGACGCGGCTTCGACCTGGTCGCGAATTTCGACGCGATCGACACCAACCGCGATGGCTATCTCACCCGCAGCGAGCTGCGCGCCTGGCACACGACCAAGGCGGCCGAACGTCGCGCCGAGGGCGAGCGCCGCTTCGACACGATGTTCCGCGAGGCCGATCTCAACGGCGACGGCAAGCTGAGTCGGGTCGAGGTCAGCGAGAAGGTGCCGCGTCTGGCCGAGCGCTTCGCGTGGCTCGACGAGAACCGCGACGGCTTCCTCAGCCGCGAGGAGTTGCAGGCCGGGCGTCCGCAGCGCTGAGTCCGCAAAAACGGGTTGTCAGCAAGAGGCCGCGCAGTGCGCGGCCTCTCTCGTTTCCATCGGCGGCAGGACTTCTTCGTGCTGCACGGAGCAACCGCGAACATCGGCAAGACGGAGCGCGCCAGGCGAAACCGGCCCGCGTCGCGCGGGTGTCCGATCAGGCTGTCCGGAGCCAGAAGATCAGCAGCACGCCGATCAGGCCGACATTCGTCAGGATCAGTCCGCTGGCGCCGAACATCAGGCGATATCCCAGCGCGCGCCGCGCGCCGCCCTTCGGATCGCGCGCAATGTCGCGCGCGATCAGCGGATTCATCAGGCGCGGCATGCTGGTCAGCAACGGATAGTTGTAGAGGACCAGCGCGATCACGGCCGACAGCAGGAGCCAGCCGTCCGCGATGCGGCTGCTGGCCGTCATGAAGCCCAATCCAGCGCCCAGCAGGCCGCCGGCCAGCGAGCCCCACACGAACCATCTGTCGTAGAGCTTGAGGATCGCCCGGCGCTCGGCCTCGGTGTCGGCGTAACGCGCGACCATCTTCCGGCAGAGCCAGAGCGTCAGGCCGCCGAAGACCAGCGATACGCCGGCCGCGCCCAGCGCGCTGGCGCTGCCGAGCGCCGCCTTGCCCGCGACGCCCGTGCCGAATGCAGCGCCGGCGGCGACGCCCGCGGCTGTGCTCGCCGTGGCGGGCTTGGCGAAGCCCATCAGGCCTGCGGTCACCAGCAGCGTGAATGCCGTGCCGGGCGCCGAGCTTTCGGCGAACTCGCGGAAGCGGGCCACCAGGTCCTCGCGCAGGCTCCGCCGCGCGCGCGACAGGCGTTTGCGCACCGCGGCATCGGACAGGCCGAGCAGGGCGGCCACCTGTTTCGAGTTGCCGCCCTCGCGGTAGTACAGCAGCAGGACTTCGCGACTCTCGTCGGGCAGTTCGGAGATCAGGTCGGCGGCGACACGGCCGGTCTCGTCGTCGACGATGCGCTGCATCGGGCAGCCATCCGGATCGGCGGCCTGCGCGATGGCCCGCTCGGCGGTCTCGCCGGCGACGAACCGGTCGCGGCGCGCGCGCAGGTAATCGCGTGCCAGGTTGCGGGTGATCTGGCGCAGCCACGGCAGGAAGCTCGTCGTGTTCTGCAGCCGGCCAAGCTGTTGCCAAGCCTTGAGATAGGCCTCCTGGGCGATGTCCTGGCTGGCCTGCACGTCGCGGGTGATCGCCAGGGCGATCGCCGTCGTCGCGTTCTGGCTCAGGCGCACGATGCGGCCGTAGGCCGCCTGGTCACCGCCGCGCGCGGCCGGAAGCTCGAAATGGATGCGGTCTTCGAGGCTGGCGTCGGCGGTGATCGTGGGCATCGGTCGGGTCCGTTCGGCGGGTCACGACAAACACGACGCGTGTGGCCGGCCGGATGTGACCGGCCGGTCGATGATGCCTCACTCCGCGGGCGCGGCGTTCCAGCTGCGGCCGTCGCGGGCCACGGCGAGCGTGCGCGTCGCGCGCTCACCGCCAGTGTCAATGATCACGTCGACGGTGCCGCGGCCCGAGCCGTCGGTGCGGTAGTTGGCGATGTCCAGTCGCGTCGTCGCATCGGTGCCTTCACAGGTGGAGGCACTGCGCACGTCCGGTGCGATCGCCTCCAGCGCGGCGAGCAGCGGGGCGGTCGGCGTCCGTCCGTCCGTCGACGGCGATGCAGGCCGGCCCGTCGAGGCCGGCCAGTTCCGTCGCCAGCACGGTTTCGGCCAGCGCCTGCGGGACCGGCAGCCGGTTCACCGTGGCCTCGACCGTCGGCGGCACCATGTCCAGCCTCGGCGCCTCGGGCGCCGGTGCCTCGGCGATGACGGCGGATTGGTCCGCAGTCGGCGCGTCCGCATCCGGGCGCGAGAGCCACGCCAGTGCGGTCACCAGCGCCGCGCCGCCGAGCAGGGTGTAGCGCACCTTCGACGCGCGGCTCATGCCCTGGCGCGGTGCGGGGCGTTCGGTGGCGAACACGACCTCGCCCTGGCCCAGATAGCTGCGGGTGGACGGCAGGTTCTGCAGCAGGCCGGCCTCGCGCAGCAGCGCGCGGGCGCGGGTCTGGTCTTCGGCGCGCACCACCCACACCGAGGGGCGCGGACCGCTGGCGCCCTCGCGGTAACTGAAATTGCTGCGCCGGCTGCCCTTGTACGAGCGGCCGTTGACGATGCGCACCTCGATGGCCTCGGCGCGCAGCAGCTCGGCCACGCGCTCGACGTTTTCCAGTCGGGGGCTGCTAAAGACCTGGCGCATCTCAGCCGGCCGCCGGCGTGGGCGACGCGGCCGGGCGCGCCCGGATCATGCCTTCCTGCGCGGTGCTGGCGACCAGCCGCCCGCTGCGGTCGAAGATCTGCCCGCGGGCGAGGCCGCGCGCGCCCTGGGCGCTGGGGCTGTCGAGCGAGTACAGCAGCCAGTCGTCCACCCGGAACGGGCGGTGGAACCACAGCGCGTGATCGAGCGAGGCCATCTGCACGTTCGGCTGGTAGTAGCTGATGCCATGCGGGAAGGTCGCGGTGCCGAGCAACTGGAAATCGGACGCGTAGGCCAGCAGGGCGCGGTGCAGCACGGGTGCGTCGCCGACCGGGCCGGTCAGGCGGAACCACATCTGCTGGAACGGCGGGCGCTTCGGCGGCTTGAGTTCGTCGCGCGGGTAGACGTGGCGGAATTCGAACGGGCCGCTGCGGTCGAGCCAGCGCTGCACCTTCACCGGCAGCGTCGCCAGCACCTCGGCCGGCAGCGGATCCTGCGGCTCGATGTCCTCCGGTGCGGGCACTTCGGGCATCGAGAGCTGGTGTTCGGCGCCGGCCTCCTCCTCCTGGAACGAGGCGGCGCAGAAGAAGATCACCTTGCCGTGCTGGATCGCGGTCACCCGGCGCACCGAAAAGCTGCCGCCGTCGCGCGTGCGGTCGACGTCGTAGACGATCGGCGCCTCGACATCGCCCGCGCGCAGGAAATACGCGTGCAGCGAATGCGCCGGGCGCGGGCTGGTCATCGTCGCCTGCGCCGCGGACAGCGCTTGGCCCAGCACCTGGCCGCCGAACACGTACTTGGTGCCGATGTCACGGCTCTGGCCGCGGAACAGGTCGTCCTCGAGGCGTTCGAGCGAGAGCAGATCGATCAGTTCGGAAACGGGGGGCGTCATCGCGGAAACCGTGCACGGAAGGGAGCGGCGGCGCGGAGCGTGCCGGCCGACGATTATAGGTGGGCCGAGCCCGGGCCCTGACCCCGGCGTTCAGACGCCGATGCGTTGCAGCGGCACCCGCGCCAGCAGCGCGGGCCAGGGAAACAAGGGGCCGGGATCGCGCTTGCGGGCGACGGTGCGCGCCGGATCGTCGCTGGCGGCGATCTGGCCGGTATCGAGATCCTCGTGGCCGGCGATGTCGCGCAGCGCGGGCAGCGCCTCGCGCAGATGGGCGAGCAGGGCGGCCAGCGCCTCGATCTGGGCGGGTGGGTAGGGCTCGTCCATCGCCTGGCGGCGGCTGTCGTACCAGTCCGGAAAGCGACCCGTGTTGACCAGTTCGATGCCGACCGAGTGCGCGTTGTGGCCGCGCACGTGATGGGCGACCCGCGTGGCCGGTACGTATTCGACGATCGAACCGTCGCGATCGATGTACCAGTGACCGCTGGCGCCGGTGCCGCTGTCGTAGAGCACGCGCTCGCCGTAGGCACGCGCGGTGGCGAGGTCGGGCAGTTCGGTGCAGTGGACGACCGCGAGCGTGATGTCGGACGCCGCGCGCGGCGGCAGCAGGTCCACATAGGGCAACGGTTGCAGCGTGATCCGGGGCGCGGACGTGGGGTCGGACATGGCGCGGATGCTAGCATTCACCCATGAGAAACCCGCCGCCGAATTCCGATCTGCACGCCCTGATGACGCAGTTTCCGCGCGCCGGGCGGGTCGACTGGATCGGCCTGCGGCCGGCCCGCGACGAGCCGGTCGAGATCGTCGAAAGCGCTGTGGCGGTGACCGGCGGCGGCCTCGAAGGTGATCGCTACACCGGCGGCAGCGGCAAGCGCGGCGTAACCCTGATCCAGGCCGAGCACCTGCCGGTGATCGCCGCGCTCAGCGGGCATGCCGAGGTCGCGCCGGCCGCACTGCGGCGCAACCTGGTGGTGTCGGGCATTCCGCTGATCGCGCTCAAGGGGCGGCGTTTCCGCGTTGGCACGGCGCTGCTCGAGGGCACGGCGCCCTGCGATCCGTGTTCGAAGATGGAAGCGCTGCTCGGACCCGGCGGCTACAACGCCATGCGCGGCATGGGCGGTCTGTGCGCGCGGGTGATCGCGGGCGGGACGTTGGCGATCGGCGACGCGGTCGAGTGGGTGGACGCATGAGCGCGCGCGGCCACTGCATCCTCTCGCACGGCTTCGAGAGCGGCCCCGAAGCGACCAAGGTCACCGCGCTCGCCGAGGCCGCCGAACGGCTGGGCTGGAGCCACGAGCGACCCGACTACACCGATCTCGACGGCAGGCGCGAGGTCAGCCCGCTCGGCGATGTCGCCGCGCGCGTGGAGCGCCTGCTGGGATTGACGATGGCCGCCGCGCGACGCGGACCGGTGGTGCTGGCCGGCTCCAGCCTCGGCGCCTGGATCGCCGGCCGGGTCTCGCTGCAGGTGCCGGTGGCCGCGTTGTTCCTGATGGCGCCGCCGGTGCGCCTGGATGCGGCGCATCCGCTGCAGGCGGCCGAGGTGCCGCTGGCGGTCGTGCACGGCTGGGGCGACGAGCTGATACCCGCGGCCGATGTCGTCGGCTGGACCGGTGCACGTCGCGCGCGTCTGCTGCTGGTCGACGACAATCACCGCCTGACCGCGCATGTCGAGGCGTCGGCGGATGCGTTCGCGGCGCTGTTGCGGTCGCTTTGACGTCCGGCGCCCCGGTGTCCGCACCCGCTGCCGGACGTGCGTCCGTCATGCCCGCCTAGGCGGGCGTCCATCGCCTTCGCCCGCCGCGGGTCTCCCGTCCACTGGCGCCGCCCGGTGAACAGCCCGTCGGCCCGACGCCCACCCCGAGCGCGGGTCGTCGTGAACCGCGGCGCGCACACATTCCACGCAGCATCCGGATTCCCATGAAATTCTTCGCCAGCTGCCCCAAGGGCCTCGAATACCTCCTCGTCGACGAGTTGCTCGCACTCGGCTGCGCGCACGCCACGGCGACCACCGCCGGCGCCAACGTCGAAGGCACGTTGCACGACGCGCAACGCGCCGTGCTGTGGTCGCGCCTGGCCAGCCGCGTGCTGTGGCCGATCGCCGACTACGCCTGCGAGAACGAGGACGCGCTCTACGCCGGCGCGCGCGCGATCGACTGGACCGCGCATCTCGACCCGACGATGACGCTGGCGATCGACCCGCACGTCTCGGGCAGCGCGATCACCCACGCGCGTTACGCCGCGCAGCGGGTCAAGGACGCGATCGTCGACGGCTTGCGCGAGTCCACCGGTGCGCGCCCGGATGTCGACGTCGAATCGCCGGACCTGCGCCTGAGCCTGGTAGTGCGCAAGGGCCGCGCGCTGCTGTCGGTGGACCTCGGCGGTGGCCCGCTGCATCGCCGCGGCTGGCGCCGCGCGCAGGGCGAAGCGCCGCTCAAGGAGAATCTGGCGGCGGCGGTGCTGCTGCGCGGCGGCTGGCCGGCGCTCTACGCCGAGGGCGGCGCGCTGCTGGACCCGATGTGCGGCAGCGGCACGCTGCTGATCGAGGGCGCGCTGATGGCCGCCGATGTCGCGCCCGGCCTGTCGCGCGACGGCGGCGCGGCGACGGCCGGGCATGCGCCCAGCCGTTGGCTCGGTTTCGACACCGAACAGTGGAAGACGCTGTGCGAAGAGGCGCTCGCGCGCGAGCGCAGCGGCCGCCAGCGTCTGCGCACGGTGTTCTTCGGCCGCGATCTCGACCCGCACGCCATCCACGCCGCGCGCGAGAACGCGACCGCCGCCGGCCTGCGCGAGGCGATCGACTGGCGGATCGGCGATGTCGCCACGCTGCAGGCGCCCGTGCCGCCGGCGTCGCAGGAAGACGCCGCGCTGGCCGACTCGGTGACGCGTGGGCTCGCGGTCTGCAATCCGCCCTACGACGCGCGTCTGGCCGCCGATCCCGCGCTGTACCGCACGCTCGGCCATGCGCTGGCACGCGCGGTGCCCGGGTGGCGCGCGAGTCTGCTCTGCGGCGATGCCGAGCTCGCGCACGCGACCGGCCTGCGCGCGAAGAAGAAGTACCAGGTGTTCAACGGCGCACTCGAGTGCAGCCTGATCATCTGCGACCCGGTGCGCCCGCCGCAGCGTGCCGTCAGTGACAACCCCGAGGCACTGGGCGAAGGCGCGACGATGGTCGCCAATCGCCTGCGCAAGAACCTGCGCAAGCTCAAGGCCTGGCGCGAGCGCGAAGGCGTGAGCTGCTACCGCGTCTACGACGCGGACCTGCCCGAGTACGCGGCCGCGATCGACGTCTACATCCAGTCCGAAGCGGACGTGAGCGCCGAGGGCGCGCCCCTGTGGCTGCACATCCAGGAATACGCCGCGCCGGCCGAGATTCCCGAGGACGTGACCCGGCGCCGTTTCGGTGACGTGCTGGCCGCCGCGCGCGACGTGTTCCGCATCCCGCGCGAGCGCATCGCGGTCAAGACGCGCGCAAAGGGCAAGGGCGGCAGCAAGTACGGGCGCTTCGATGCGCGGCACGAGTTCCTGCTGGTCGACGAGGGCCGCGTGCACCTGCGCGTGAACCTGTTCGACTACCTCGACACCGGCCTGTTTCTCGACCATCGCCCGATGCGCCTGCGCATCGCCGACGAAGCCGCCGACACGCGCTTCCTCAACCTGTTCGGCTACACCGGCGCGGCCACGGTGCACGCGGCCGGTGGTGGCGCACGCACCACGACCACCGTCGACCTGTCGGGGACCTACCTGCAGTGGTGCGCCGACAACCTCGCCGCGAACGGCTTCGGCGGCGCGAAGCACCGTCTGGTGCAGGCCGATGCCCTGCAGTGGCTGGAAGCGGAGACCGCGCAGTTCGACCTGATCTTCTGCGATCCGCCGACGTTCTCGAACTCCGCGCGCGCGAAGGACTTCGACATCCAGCGCGAGCACGTGCGCCTGCTGGAGGCCGCCGTCGCGCGTCTCGCGCCGGGCGGCGTGCTGTACTTCTCCAACAATTTCCGCCGCTTCAGGCTCGACACCGGTGCCGTGGGTGCGTTCGCGCATGTCGAAGACATCACGGCCGCGACCATTCCGCCGGACTTCGAGCGCAACCCGCGCATCCACCGCGCGTGGCGGCTCACCGCGCGCTGAGTCGCTGACTCAGGTACGGGAGGGCGCCTCGTCCGCGTGGACGCGGCGCCGGCTCGCGTGCCGCCTTTCACCGTGGTCGCGCGCGAACCGGGGGCGAGCGCCGGCGACGCGCCGAGGGCCGGCGCGTCCTGTCCTGGCCGCGGGCAGGCGTACACGGGATGTCCGTATGCGCGGGCACTCCGGCGCTTCGCCGTCTCCACGGAAACCACCGTTCCACCTGCGCACGTGCAATCCCGTCGCCGTGCCCGCATCGTCGTTCGCACCCCCGAGAGGAGTCGACCGATGAGCGCGATCCCCGATGCCGCCCGTATCGTCCGCACCGTGCGTGGCATGGCCGCCAGCGACGGCGCCGGCGTGAAACTCACACGCGTGATCGGCACGCCGCAGCTGCCGGATCTCGATCCGTTTCTGATGCTCGACGAATTCGGCACCGACCGCGCCGAGGACTATCTCGCCGGATTTCCCGATCATCCGCACCGCGGCTTCGAAACCGTGACCTACATGCTCGACGGTCGCATGCGTCACAAGGACAACCACGGCAACGAAGGGCTGCTGGTGCCGGGCAGCGTGCAGTGGATGACCGCAGGCCGCGGCCTCGTGCATTCAGAGATGCCGGAGCAGGAAGCCGGTCGCATGCGCGGTTTCCAGCTGTGGATCAACCTGCCGGCGAAGGACAAGATGACCGCGCCGAAGTACCAGGAGTTCGCGCCGGACGGACTGCCGGTGGTGACCCCGGCGCCGGGCGTGTCGGTGAAGCTCATCGCCGGCGCGGTCGACGGGGTGTCCGGTCCGATCGTGCAACCGGCCACCGAGCCGGTGTATCTGGACATCACGCTGCAGGCCGGCGCCGCCTGGTCCTACCGGCTGCCCGACGGCCACAACGCGTTCGCCTACGTCTACGAGGGCGGGCTGCAGCTCGGCGAGGGTGAGGACGCCCGGCCCCTGGCGCAGCAGGAACTCGCCGTGCTCGGCGGCGGCGCACGCCTGCAGGTGCTGGCGGGCGACGCGGAGACGCGGCTGATCCTCGTCGCCGGCCGGCCCCTGCGTGAGCCGGTCGCCCGCCACGGGCCGTTCGTGATGAACACCCGCGAGGAACTCATGCAGGCGTTCGTGGACTTCCAGCAGGGCCGCTTCTGACGCGAACGCCCGGCCGGTGTCGTCGTGCGGACGCGCGATGCAGGCGGCCGGACGCGGCCCGGCCGCCCGACGGGGTTACTTGCTGCCGAGCCGGATGCCGGAGAAGTGCAGGCCTTCGACTTCCTGCAGCGCACGCGTGAGCTGGGTTTCGTCGTTCGCGCGCACGATGATGTGCGCGTAATCGCCCGACGGCAGTTCCAGCAGCGTTTCGCGCACCAGGGTGCCGGTCGACAGATCGTTCTGCGGCGCGTGCCAGTAGGTCGGATTGCCGTCGATGGACACGCGATTGCCGACGCGGTCGGTGCGGCGCGGCTTGAACGTCGCTTCGCGGCCGATGGTCACCGCGAAGGCCTGCCGTGCGGTATCGCGCTCCACCGCGCGGCAGAACACGAAGCTCGGACCCTGCTGGACTTCCCACTGGGTCGCCGTGCCGGCGGGAAGCTGCGGGCAGTCGTTCGCGGTCTGCGCCTGCGCCGCACCGGCGGCGAGCAGCGTGCCGACCAGTACCAGTGATCGTGTGATGTGCATCGAGATTCCCCTGTGTGTCACCCCGTCTTGACGATACCGCTACTCGCGTGCTGCGCCGCAGGATAATGTGTGACGAATTTCACTTTTCGGGAAGTGGAATGTACTCGTCGTCGCCAGGAACCTTGCCGAATCGGCCGGCTCGCCAGTCGTCCTTCGCCTGCTCGATCCGGTCCTTCGACGACGACACGAAGTTCCACCACAGGTGCCGGGGGCCGTCCAGCGGCTCGCCGCCGAACAGCATCGCCTTCAACGGCGTCTTCGCGCGCAGCACGGCCGGTGAACCGGCATCGAGCACGGCGAGGTGGCGCGCCGGCACGTCGGCGCCGTCGAGCTGGGCATCGCCCTCGAGCACGTAGAACGCGCGCTCGGCATGCGATGGCGGAATCGACAGTTCGGCATCGGGTTCGAGATCGAGCGCGACGTTGAGCGTGTCGGCGAACACGCGCACGGGCGATTCCTCGCCGAAGCCGCGTCCCGCGATCACCCGCACCCAGGCGCCGTCGCGGCGGAACTGGGGCAGCGTGCTCGCGGGATGGTGGTGGAACTCCGGTGCGGTTTCTTCGTGCGCCTTCGGCAGCGCCACCCAGGTCTGCATGCCGTGCAGCGGCTGCTCGCCTTCGCGCAGGGTGAGCGGCGTGCGCTCGGCATGCGCGATGCCGCGCCCGGCGGTCATCCAGTTGACGTCGCCGACCGTGATGTCCTGCGACGAACCCAGCGTGTCGGCGTGGTGGATGGTGCCGGCCCACAGGAAGGTCACCGTCGCCAGACCGATGTGCGGATGCGGGCGCACGTCGATACCGGCGCCGCGTTCGAACACCGCAGGCCCCATGTGGTCGACGAAGACGAACGGCCCCACGCTGCGTGCCTGGAGGGTGGGGACGGCGCGGCGCACCTCGAAGCCGCCGCCGAGGTCGTGCGTGCGGGGCTGGATCAGTGTGGTCATGACGGCTCCTGGCCTGGGCGGGCATCCAGCATGCCAGCGGCCGGCGCTGCAGCACGGCGTCCGGACGGGACGATCCGTTGCGTCGTGCCCGGTCAGACGGTGGCGCCGAGCCCCGAACGCCAGGCTTCGAGCTTGGCCGCGAAGCCCATGGACGCGTGTGCGGGGCTGGTCGACGGCAGGCGTACACACTCGGGCGGTGCGGCGAGCGTCGGCAGCACATGGCGCCGGAACAGCGTCTCGGCGGTCGCCCCGTTGAAGCAGAGCCGTTGGATGCCGGGATGCGCATCGAGCAGGCCGGCGATGTCGTTCGCCACCACGGTGTCGGCGCGGATACGCGCATCGAGACTGCCGGGACGCACGCATTCGCCGGCCACGTCCCACAGCGCGATGCCACAGGCCTGCAGCCGGCGCAGGCGTGCCGCGTACGCCAGTTCGGGCCCGGCCTCGAACAAGGCCCCCATGATCGGCCAGAACAGATTGCGCGGATGGGCGTAATAGCGCTGCGCGGAGAGCGAGGCATGGCCCGGCATGCTGCCGAGCACGAGCACCCGCGCGCCGGGGGCGACGACCGGGGGAAAGCTGCGAACGGGACAGGTGTCGGACATCGCCGCGATGATCGCCGTTGCAGATGGAGCGCCACGTGACCGGGCTTTCCCGACAGCGTGGCGACCGGAACGCGGATGGGGCCCGGACCCGCACGCCGACACGCTGGCGCAATGGACCGAGCCGCAGACACCGTGCCCCCCGATTACACGCGCGCCGCCACGGGGATCGACGGGGCAGGGGCGCACCCGCTGCCGATGGCGTTACCGGTGTTCGGGCAGGCGACGGCCGCCGCGCTGGTGCTCGGTGCGGCCGGCCTGTTGGCGCTGCCGGCGCTGCCGCCGGTCTGGGCGCTGGCGACAGGTGCGCTGGCCGGGCTCGCCGCTTGGGCGCGCGGTCGGCGGTGGCGACGCGTCGCGGGCGCCGGCCTGTTCGGCGCGGCGCTGTGCGGTCTGCACGTCGCGCACAGTCTCGGCCTGCAGTTGCCGGGCGATCTCGAGCGCGCGGACGTCGTGCTGAGCGGGCATGTGGTGCAGCTGCCGGTCCACGAGGCGCAGCGCACCCGCTTCGCCTTTCGCGTCGATGAGGGGGGCGCGGTGCCGGAGGCCCTGCGCGGCCGCCTGCTGCGCCTGACCTGGTACGACCCGCGGGGCAGCCAGCCCGACGCGCGCCGGCATGCGCTCGAGCCCGGCAGCCACTGGCGATTCACCGCGCGCGTGCGGGCACCGCGCAGCCTGCGCAATCCGGGGTGGATGGACGGCGAGAAGCACGCGATGGCGCAGCGGGTCACCGCGGTCGGCTACGTGCGGACCCGCGAGGCGGTCGAGCAGGGCGGCGGCCGCCGCGGCGTGGACGGCTGGCGGGCTGCGGTGGCCGACCGGATCGATGCCGTGGTCGACGGCGACGCCTCGCGCTACGTACGCGCGCTCGCGATCGGCGACACGCGCGCGCTCGGCGATCTGGACTGGGAGGCGTTGCGTGCGACCGGACTCACGCACCTGATCGCGATTTCCGGGTTTCACGTCGGCATGGTCGGCGGCTTCTTCGCGCTGCTGGCGACGGGGCTGTGGTGGTGCGTGCCGGCGCTGGCGCGGGTGATCCCGCGGCCCCAGGGCGCCGCGGCGGTGGCCTTGCTGGCGTCGACGGGCTACGCCGCGGTCGCCGGCTGGGAACTGCCGACGGTGCGCACGGTGCTGATGATCGCGGTGGTGGCCGCGGCGCGACTGGCGCGGCGTCCGCTGCGCATCGCCGATGCGCTGGCGTACGCGGCGACGGCCGTGGTGCTGGTCGATCCGATGGCCGTGCTGTCGGCCGGCTTCTGGCTGAGCTTCGCCGGTGTCGCGTGGCTCGTCTGGTGCCTGCCCGATGCGCGCGAGCTGTCGGCGGCGCGCGGTCTGGTGGCCTCGCAATGGGTGGCCACCCTGGGGCTGCTGCCGTTGACGGCCACGCTGTTCGGACAGGCCTCGCTCGCCGGGCCGATCGCCAACCTCGTGGCGATTCCGTGGTGGAGTCTGGTCGTGGTGCCCTTGGCCCTGGTGGGCACGGGGCTCGAAGCGCTGCAGTCCGGTGCCGGTGACTGGGCCTGGCAGGCGGCTGCGTCGGCGTTCGCACTGAGCTGGCCGTTGTTCGAGCGCCTCGCCGCCAGCCCCTTCGCGCTGTGGTGGCTGCCCGAGCCGCACGTTCTGGCCCTGCCGTTGGCGCTGCTGGCCGCGTTCTGGATGCTGTTGCCGCGCGGCGTGCCGGGCAAGGCGCTCGCGGCCCTGCTGTGGCTGCCCCTGTTGTGGCCGGACCGGCGCCTGCCGGCGCCCGGCGCGGTCGAGGCGGTCGTGCTGGACGTGGGGCAGGGCCTGGCGGTGCTGGTGCGCACGGCCACGCATGCAGTGCTCTACGACACGGGTCCGGCGGTGCCGGACGGCTTCGACGCAGGCGAGCGCGTCGTGGTGCCGGCACTGCATGCGCTGGGCGTGCGCCGGCTGGATGCGATCGTGGTCAGTCATGGCGACGCCGACCATGCCGGAGGCTTTCCCGCGGTGCAGCGCCGGTTCGCCGCGCCGGTGCTATTCGCCCCGCAGTGGGACCGCGTGCCCGGGGCCGCGCCCTGTCTGGCCGGCAGCGCCTGGCAGGCGGACGGCGTGACCTTCCGGTTCCTGCATCCCGACGTGCATTTCCCGGATTTCCGCAATCCCTCGAGCTGCGTGCTGCGGGTGGACACGGCGTACGGCCGGCTGCTGCTGCCGGGGGACATCGACGCCGTGGTCGAGCGGCTGCTGGTGCACCGCGATGCCGACGCCCTGCAGGCCGAGGTCGTCGTGGCCGCGCACCACGGCAGCCGCAGTTCGTCCGATCCGGCGTTCGTCGCGGCGAGCGGTGCGCACTATGCGCTGATGTCGGCCGGCCACGGCAACCGCTTCGGCCATCCGCATGCGCCCGTGGCCGAGCGCTGGACGGATGCCGGCAGCGTGGTGCTGGGCACGGCCACCGGCGGCGCGCTCGGGATCCGCCTGGATGCCGACGGACCGGCCGTGGACGCACAGCGGCTCCGGCGTCCGCGGCTGTGGGATGCGGCGCAGCGTGATGCGCGCTGGGCGCGGTCACGGGCTGCGCTATCCTATTCCGACGACTGAACCGGCCGCGGGCCGAAGGGGTTTGCGTGCTCGAACTGGTGAAGGCCGGCGGCTGGCCGATGATTCCGCTGCTGCTGCTGTCGGCGCTCGCGCTGGCGATCATCGTCGAGCGGTTCTGGGCGCTGCGCCGCACCGCCGTGCTGCCTCCGGGACTGGGTCAGGAAGTGCGGGTGTGGGCGGCGCGCGGCGCGCTGGATCCGGCGCACATCGAATCGCTGCGCAACACGGCGCCGCTGGGGGCCCTGCTGGCGGCCGCGCTCGACGTGCGCAACCGGCCGCGCGACGAGATCCGCGAGCGGGTCGAGGACGTCGGCCGGCACATCGCCTTCCGCATGGAGCGCTATCTCAATGCGCTCGGCACGATCGCCGCGGCCGGCCCGCTGCTGGGTCTGTTCGGCACCGTGGTCGGCATGATCCAGATGTTCCTGGGCGTCATGGACCACGGCGTCGGCGACGTGAACCAGCTCGCCGGCGGTATCGGCAAGGCGCTGGTGTGCGCGGCCGCGGGCATGGTGGTCGCGATTCCGGCCCTGATGTTCCACCGCCATTTCCGCGCGCGCATCGACGGCTACATCGTGCAGATGGAGCACGAAGCGATCGCGCTGATGGACGCCATCGACCCGCGCAGCCGCCAGACCGCGCCGGCCGCAGCGCAGGGCTGACCCATGCGCATCCGTGACCGCCGGGCCGAGGACACCCCCGAACTCAATCTCGTGCCGCTGATCGACGTGATCCTGGTGCTGATCATCTTCTTCGTGATCACCACCACCTTCGATGCGCGCTCGGTGCTCAAGCTCGAGCTCCCGCAGGCGACCGGCGAGCGCAACGACGCGCAGGCCGGCACGCTGAGCCTGCTGATCAATGCCGACGGACGCTACTTCGTCGACGACCGGGAAGCGCTGCGCACGGACGTCGAGTCGCTCAAGCGCACCATTGCCGACGTCGCCGGTGACGACCGCCAGCGCACGGTGCTGCTGCGCGCGGACGCACGCACACCGTGGCAGGCCGTGGTCACCGCGTACGACGCGCTCGGCCAGCTCGGCTTCACCCGGATCGCCAACGCGACCGCGCCGCAGGTCGCGACCGCAACGCCGGCCGATGCCGCGCAGGGGCAGTGACGTGGGTGCCGTCGCCGGAAGCGCGCCCGCGGGGGCGCCGCCGCGTGCCGAGCGGGCGTGGCCGATCTACCGTCGGCTGCTGACGTTCTCCTCCGAATACCGCGGGCTGCTGTCGGTCGCGCTGATCGGCATGCTGATCGAGGCGGCGGCTGGCGGCGCCTTCACCAAGATGATGGAGCCGATCATCGACGAGACCTTCGTCGGTGCGAACGCGGGCGTGAACCTGTGGTTGCCCGCGGCGATCATCGGCCTGTTCGTCCTGCGCGGCATCGCCGGGTATCTCGCCGACTACAACATGGCCAAGGCCGGTCGCGGCATCGCCCGCGACCTGCGCGTGCGCGTGCTTGGCAAGTACCTGCGTCTGCCGGGCATGCGCTTCGATGCCGAACCGGTGCCGTCGATGCTGGTGCGTCTGGGGTCCGACTCCGACCAGGTGTCCCAGGCGGCGGTCGATGCGGCCAAGGTGATGATCCAGCAATCACTGCAGATCATCGCCTCGCTGATCGTGATGCTGTGGACGAGTTGGCAGGTGACGCTGACGATCCTGGTCATCGCGCCGCCGCTGTCGTGGATCATGGGCAAGGTCGCCCGCCGCTACCGGCGCGTCAGCCACAACATCCAGGACAGTTCGGCGCTGCTGCTCCAGGCGGCCGACCAGTCGCTGAGCAACCAGCAGGAAGTGAAGATCTACGGCGCGCAGGCGGCGGAGAACGCGCGTTATCGCGCGGTGGCCGACAACCACATGCGCCTGAACCTCAAGGTCGAGGCGACGCGGGCGATCTCGTCGGCGGTGGTGCAGCTGATGGGCTCGGTCGGCCTCGCGCTGTTGCTGGTCATCGCCGGCTACGAAGCCTCGCAGGGGCGGCTCACCGCCGGTGGTTTCGTCGCATTGATGATCGCGATGATGGCGATCATTCCCGCACTCAAGCAGCTGACCAACGTACAGAACATGCTGCAGCGGGGCGTGGCCTCGGCCGAGCGCCTGTTCGAGATCCTCGACGCCGACGACGAGCGCGACACCGGCACGCGTCCGCTGGCGCGCGCACGCGGCGAGATCGAGTTCCGCGGCGTCTCGGCGCGGTATCCGGGACAGGCCCAGCCGGCGCTCGAGGACGTCAGTTTCGTCGCCCGGCCCGGTACGGTGACGGCGATCATCGGCCGCTCGGGCAGCGGCAAGTCGACGCTGATCAAGCTGATTCCGCGCTTCTACGATCACGAACGGGGCGAGATCCTGCTCGACGGGCATCCCCTGCACGAGTACCGCATCGCCGACGTGCGCAGACAGATCGCGCTGGTCGGCCAGCAGGTGATGCTGTTCGACGACTCGGTGGCCGCGAACGTCGCCTACGGCGAAATGGCCGGCGCCACGCCCGAGGCGCTCGCCCACGCCATCCGCGGCGCCAACGCGATGGAGTTCGTGGAGAAACTGCCGGACAAGCTCGACAGCGGCATCGGCAGCCGCGGCGGGCGGCTGTCGGGCGGCCAGCGCCAGCGTCTGGCGATCGCGCGCGCGATGCTCAAGGACGCGCCGATTCTCATCCTCGACGAGGCCACGGCCGCGCTGGACACCGAATCCGAGCGCCTGGTGCAGGACGCGCTCGACCATCTGATGCCCGATCGCACGACGCTGGTGATCGCGCACCGGCTGTCGACGATCGAGCATGCCGATCAGGTGCTGGTGCTCGACCAGGGCCGGCTGGTCGAGCACGGCACCCACCGCGAACTGCTGGAGCGGGGCGGGCTGTACGCGCATCTGCATCGCATGCAGTTCCGCGACGGAGAGGGCGGGGACCGCAGCGCGTGAAGCCACCGAAGTACTGGTTCGACGGACGGCCGCCGCCCGTGCACGCGCGGGCGCTGGCCCGGGTCTACGGCGCGGCCACGCGTCTGCGCCTGAAATTCCTGCGCCGGCACCGGGTGTCGCGGCCCGTGCTGGTGGTCGGCAATCTCATCGCGGGCGGCAGCGGCAAGACGCCGCTGACGATCGCGATCGTCGAGCGCCTGCAGGCGGCGGGCTGGACGCCGGGCGTCGCCAGCCGCGGCTATGGACGCGATGCCGCCGGCACGCCGCGCTGGGTGGAGCCCGTCAGCGACCCCGCGCTGTCGGGCGACGAGCCGGTGCTGATCGCCGCGCGCACCGGAGCGAAGGTGCGTGTCGATGCCGATCGCGTTGCCGCCGCCCGTGCGCTGATCCAGGCCGGTTGCGACATCGTGGTCTGCGACGACGGACTGCAGCACTACCGGCTCCGGCGCGACATCGAGATCGAGGTCATCGACGGTCGCCGCCGCTACGGCAACGGTGAGCTGATTCCGGCCGGCCCTCTGCGCGAGCCGCCGGAACGCGGCGCGCGTTGCGACTTCCGCGTGCTCAACACCGCCATGGATACCGACATCGCTCCGCGATTCGGTGAATGGCCGATGGGCCTCGAGACCGGTCACGCGCTGCCGCTGCTCGGCGGGCGCCCGCGGCGCATCGACACCTTCGCCGGTCAACGCGTGCACGCGGTGGCGGGCATCGGCGATCCGGAGCGGTTCTTCGACACCCTGCGCGCGCACCGCATCGCGGTCGTGCCGCATGCCTTCGCCGACCATCATCGCTACACGCCGGAGGATCTGCAGTTCGGCAGCGATCTGCCGGTGCTGATGACCGAAAAGGACGCCGTGAAGTGCATGCGCTTCGCCGGCGAGCGGCATTTCAGCGTGCCGGTCACCGCACGTCTGCCGGAAGCGTTCTGGATCGCTCTGCTCGATCGTCTGTCGACCCTGCGTTGAGCGGCCGCACGCCGCGTCGGGGTGATCCGCCGTGCACGGGACGATCTGGGACAATGCCGCCATGACCGATACGCCCGACTTCGTCGTCGCCATTCCGGCGCGTTACGCCTCCACCCGGCTGCCGGGAAAGCCGCTGCAGCTGCTCGGCGGTGAGCCGCTCGTGTTGCACGTCGCTCGCCGCGCGCTCGATGCCGGTGCCGCCGAGGTCTGGGTGGCCACCGACGACACACGTGTCGTCGATGCACTCGCCGGCACGCCCGTGCAGGTGGCGATGACCTCGCCGGACCACGCCTCCGGCACCGACCGGCTGGCCGAATGCGCCGGAATCGCCGGCTGGGACGACGCGCGGATCGTCGTCAACCTGCAGGGTGACGAACCCTTCGCGCCGGCGTCCGGCATCCGCGCGGTCGCCGCACTCGCGGCCGACGCGGACGTCGCCCTGGCGACACTCGCGGCGCCGGTCACCGATGTGGAGACGTTGTTCGATCCGAATGCGGTCAAGGTGGTGCGTGCGGGCAGTGGCGATGCGCTGTACTTCAGCCGTGCGCCGGTGCCGTGGCCGCGCGACGCCTTCGCCCTGGACCGCAGCCGTCTGCCGGCAGGCGCGTGGTGGCGGCACATCGGCATCTACGGATACCGCGCGGCGTTTCTCAAGCGCTTCGCGGCCATGCCGCCGGGCCCGCTGGAACAGACCGAGATGCTCGAGCAGCTGCGTGTGCTCGAGGCCGGCTTCCGGATTGCAGTCGGCGTTGCCCCCGATCCGTTTCCGCCCGGCGTCGACACGCCGGACGACCTGGCCCGGGCCGAAGCCCGGCTGGCCGCGGGCGCCGCGGCGTGATCCGCTTGCTGGTGGTGTGCCTGGGCAACATCTGCCGCTCGCCGGTGGCGGAAGGCGCCCTGCGCCACCGCCTCGCCCAGGCCCGGCTGGCGAAGCGGGTGGAGGTGGATTCTTGCGGGACCGGCGACTGGCACGTCGGCGATCCGCCCGATCCGCGTGCCATCCGGAGCGCGGCCGGGCACGGGATCGACATCTCGATGTTGCGGGCGCGGACACTGGTGCCGGCCGATTACCGCCATTTCGATGTCGTGCTGTGCGCGGACGCGAGCACCCTGCAGATCGTGCGATCGCGACAGCCCGCGGACGCGACGGCCGACATCGTCGGCCTGCTGGACTGGGCGGGGCTCGGGCCGGGCGACGTGCCCGACCCCTACACGGGCGATGCCGCGGCGTTCGAGGCCGTCTGGCAGCTGGTCGATCGGGCCGCAGCCGGCATCGTCGACCGGATCGGCGCCGGGACGGCGCCCGATCGCGCATAATCCGGCCATGACCGCCGACGCCGTGCCCGCGCCCGAGTTCCCGGCCAGCCTTGAATGGCTGAATCTGACGGACCCGCTGCGCATGGCCCAGATGCGCGGCAAGGTCTGTGCGATCGCGTTCGTCAACCTGGGCTCGGCCTGGTGCCAGCAACGCCTGGCGGACCTGGGGCATCTGCGCGCGCGGCATCGCGAGCGGCTGCAGGTGGTCGCGATCCATGTGCCGCGTTTCGACGCCGAACGCGAAGTGCGCCGCAGCAGCAAGCGGTCGCACGCGCAGCAGCACGAGTTCCCGATCGCGCACGACGGCGACTGGACGCTGTGGCAGCACTACGGCATCGAGGCCTGGCCGACGGTCGTGCTGCTCGACGGCGAGGGCCAGGTGCGCGAGCGCATCGTCGGCGAGGGCGGTCTTCGCGAACTCGACGCCCGCGTCGCGGCGTTGATCTCGGAGCTGACCCCGCAACTCATCAATCCCGATCCGGTGCGTCTGCGGCGCAGCGGCGAGCCGCCGTTGCCGTTGCGATTCCCGGTGGGTCTGGCGCTGTCGGGCAACTATCTGTACGTCGCCGACAGCGGTCACCACCGCGTGCTCGAATGCGACACCAGCGGACGCATCCTGCGCCAGTTCGGCTCCGGCAGTCCGGGCTTCATCGACGGTCCGATGGAACTGGCCGCGCTGTCGCGGCCACATGGCCTGTTCGTGCAGCGCGACGTGCTCTATGTCGCCGATACCGGCAATCACGCGGTGCGCGCGATCGAACTGCGCACCGGCGATATCGCCACCGTCTGCGGCGCGGGACGGCCGGGGACCACACTCGAAGGCCCGCTTGCGGACCCGCGTGCGGTGGCGCTCGACCAGCCCCACGACGTGGTCCTCGCCGGCGACAAGCTGTACATCGCCACCGCGGGCGACAATCGCATCTGGCGCCTCGATCTCGGCACCTCGACGCTCGAGCTGGTGGCCGGCAACGGCCGGCTGGCGGTGACCGACGGCACGATGGCCATGGCCTCGTTCGCCGAGCCGGTGAGCCTGGCCTGCGTGCAGCAGACGCTCTACGTCTGTGAAGCCGCGGGATCCGCGGTGCGCAGCGTGCACACGCGGACCGGGCAGGTGACGACGCTGGTCGGTCAGGATCCTTGGCAGTTCGGACAGATCGACGGCGCGCGCACCGACGCGCGTCTCCAGAATCCCCAGGCCCTCGCACTCGACCCGGGCTCGCCGGTGTTGTGGATTGCCGACAGCGGTAACGACACCCTGCGGCGGCTGCGCCTGGGCGGCGGCGAACTCACCACGTTCGAACTTCCCCAGCGGCTGCACGCGCCCGCCGGCCTCGCGGTATCGGCCGATGCGGTGTGGATCGCCGATACTGACGCGCACGCGGTGCTGCGTCTCGACCCGGTGACGGGCGCACTGCGCCACGTCCCGATCGGCGAATGACCGCGCCGGCAGGACGCGCGCGCAAGGCGGGTGTGGTGTTCGACGGCAAGGCGTTCGTCGCAGGCTTGAGCACCGCGCCCGGCGTGTACCGCATGCTGGCCGAGGACGGCGCGGTGCTGTACGTCGGCAAGGCGGCCGATCTGCGCAAGCGCGTGGCGAGCTACTTCAACGCCACGCCCAAGGCCGCGCGCACGATGGCGATGATCGCGCAGATCGCGCGCATGGAGGTCACGGTCACGCGCACCGAAGCCGAGGCGCTGCTGCTGGAAAACCAGCTGATCAAGTCGCTCAAGCCGCGCTACAACGTCTCGCTGCGCGACGACAAGAGCTACCCCTACGTCCTGGTCACCAAGGACGACTGGCCGCGTATCGCCGTGCACCGCGGGCCGCGCAATGTGCCGGGCCGTTACTTCGGGCCCTATCCGGGTGTCACCGCGGTGCGTGAAACACTGAACCTCATGCAGAAGCTGTTCAAGCTGCGCAACTGCGAGGACAGCGTGTTCCGCAACCGGTCCCGGCCCTGCCTGCAGCACCAGATCGGGCGCTGCACCGCGCCCTGCGTCGGCCTGGTCTCGGAACGGGACTACGCCGATGCGGTGCGCCGCGCCTCGATGTTCCTCGACGGCCGCAGCGACGCCCTCAACGACGAAGTCGCCCGTGACATGGAGGCCGCGGCCGCGCGGCTGGATTTCGAGGAAGCCGCGCGGCTGCGCGATCTGCTCGGAAACATCCGCGGCATGCAGGCCCGCCAGTACGTCGACGGACGCGTGGCCGAACTCGACGTGTTGGCCTGTGCGATGCGCGGCACCCATGCCTGCGTGCTGCTGCTGTCGTTCCGTGACGGGCGCAACCTCGGCACGCGCGCGTTCCATCCGCGCACCAACGGCAGTGACGATCCGGCCGAGGTGCTGGCGGCGTTCGTGTCGCAGCACTACGCCGAGCAGCCCGCGCCGCGCGAGATCGTGCTCGACCGCGCGATCGAGGACGTGGCCCTGCTGGAACAGGCGCTCGGCGAGTCCGGTGGCCGGCGCGTGCAGATCAAGACCAGCGTGCGCGGCGACCGCGCGCGTTACGTGGACCTGGCCCGTCGCAATGCCGAGATCGCGCTGGCGAGCGAGATGGGCAGTCAGGCCGCGCAGCAGGCACGCGCCGAATCCCTGCGCGAGATGCTCGGCCTGGCCGAGCCCGCCCAGCGCATCGAGTGCTTCGACATCAGTCACACCATGGGCGAGGCCACGGTGGCTTCGTGCGTCGTCTTCGATGCGCAGGGCGCCGTGCGCGGTCAGTACCGCCGCTACAACATCAACGGCGTCGAGCCCGGCGACGACTACGCCGCCATGCACCAGGCACTGACGCGCCGGTTCAAGCGTGCCGTCGAAAGCGACGGCGTCGTGCCGGACGTGCTGCTGATCGACGGCGGAGCGGGGCAGGTGGCCCAGGCGCGCGACGTGCTGCAGACGCTGGGCATCACCGGTGTCTGCCTGGTGGGCGTGGCCAAGGGCGAAGCGCGCAAACCGGGCGACGAAACCCTGCTGCTGCCCGACGGCCGCGAACTCAAGCCGGGCGCGTCGTCGCCCGGACTGCAACTCGTCCAGCAGGTGCGCGACGAGGCGCACCGCTTCGCCATCACCGGGCATCGCGGCCGGCGCCAGAAGGCGCGCAGCACCAGCCGGCTGGAGGACATTCCCGGCATCGGCCCCCGGCGCCGCGCCAGTCTGCTCAAGCATTTCGGCGGACTGGGCGGCCTCAAGGGGGCCGGCGTGGAGGAGATCGCACAGGTCGAGGGGGTCAATGCGGCGCTGGCCCGGCGCATCTATGCGACCCTACACGGGCTCGACGCTGGCGCTCCCGGCCAGGGCCTGGATTGATTCCCCCAACAGGCATGCGATGAAATTCACCATTCCCACCTGGCTCACCCTGCTCCGGATCATGATGATCCCGGTGCTGGTGGTGGTGTTCTATCTGCCCTTCAAGTGGACGAACTTCGCGGCTGCGCTGATCTTCGGCCTGGCCTCGATCACCGACTGGCTGGACGGCTGGATCGCGCGGAAATACCACCAGTACTCGGCGTTCGGCGCGTTCCTCGATCCGGTGGCCGACAAGCTGATGGTGGCCGTCGCGCTGTTCCTGATCGTGCAGGGCCATCCGACGCCCTGGATGGCGTTCTGGGCGGCGGTCATCGTCGGACGCGAGATCGCGGTCTCGGCGCTGCGCGAATGGATGGCCGAACTCGGCCAGCGCGCCGCGGTGAAGGTCGCCGCCATCGGCAAGATCAAGACCATCGCGCAGATGGTCGCGCTGCTGTGTCTGCTGTACTCGGTGACGCCCGAGCGCCCACCCCGGCCCGAGCCGTGGATGGGGCACGTGGTGTTCGTCATCGGCGACTGGCTGTTGGCCATCGCGGCGGTGCTGACCTTGTGGTCGGGCTTCGCGTATCTGCGCGCGGCGTGGCCGATCATGCGTGCGGCGGAGAAGAACAAGTATTGACACCCCGTCCGCGACGGGTAGAATTTCGCCTCCCAAGCGGGAATAGCTCAGTTGGTAGAGCGCAACCTTGCCAAGGTTGAGGTCGAGGGTTCGAGCCCCTTTTCCCGCTCCAGTTTCGAACGCGAAACCCCGGGCAGTACGCGGGGTTTCGTTTTGTCGGCAGGCTTCGGTCGGCCGAAGGGTCACCGGCCTGGTGGCAGAGTGGTTATGCAGCGGATTGCAAATCCGTGTACGCCGGTTCGATTCCGACCCAGGCCTCCAGCCGGCGCTTCCATCGGGCACGGCGCTACAATCGGTTCATCGCGGGAATAGCTCAGTTGGTAGAGCGCAACCTTGCCAAGGTTGAGGTCGAGGGTTCGAGCCCCTTTTCCCGCTCCAGTTTCGAAAAGCCCTGCGAAAGCGGGGCTTTTTTGTTGTGGAGGCTGCACGGCGGTTCCAATCGCGCGCATGCTCAGGCACGCTGTCGACGCCTGCCCGGATGGCGAAACTGGTAGACGCACCGGACTTAAAATCCGTTGACCGCGAGGTCGTGCCGGTTCGATTCCGGCTCCGGGCACCACGAGGGCCGCGTGCAGGCGACGGGTCTGCGCGGCATTCACCGCGGCGGGATTACAGTCGTCCGCGTCGGCCGAACGCCGATCGACGACGGAGGCGCGCCGCGGATCGCGGCGATCGTGGACGCATGATCTCAGGCTCCAGACACAGCTTCCGGCTCGCGATCATCTCCCTGCTGGGCGTGACGACGGCGCTGACCCTGTCCGGCTTTCTGGTATGGCGACTGCTGCGCGGCGATGTCGTGGAAGCGGTCTTCGACGGCGCGGTGGTCGTCGGCATCCTGTCGATCGTCTGGCTGGCGTGGCGCGCGGAGCGCATCGATGTCGCCGGCACGCTGATGGCGGTGTTCAACAGCGCCGCGTGCATCGCCGCGACCTGGGTGATCGGTCCCGGGGTGGCCGGTTGGGTGTACGTGGCGCTGATGACGAATTTCTACATCGCCGGCACGCGCACCGCTGCCTTCTGCGGGCTGGTCCTGGTGCTCACCGCGACGGCGGTGCTGGCGCTCGGAGACGAGGCCTATCACTTCAGCACGCCGGTCACCTGGGCGCTGGTCTACGCCTTCTCGTACGCGTTCTCGCGCCGGGTGCGCCAGCACAACGATTCGCTGGAACTGCGCGCCAGTCAGGATCCGCTGACGGGGATGGCGAACCGCGGCGCGCTCGAGGCCCGGCTACAGGCGATCGTGGCCGGACGCGAGCACGGGCGTACGGGCCTACTGATTCTCGATATCGACCGCTTCAAGACGATCAATGACGACTTCGGGCACGCGGCGGGCGACGCGGTGCTCATCGCGCTGTCGCGGGTGCTGCAGGAGGAACGGCGCCAGGGCGACAGCGTGTACCGCTTCGGCGGCGAGGAGTTCGTGCTCGTCATTCCCGCAGGATCGGACGCCGCGCTCGAAGCGGTGGCCGAGCGCCTGCGCACCGCCGTGTCGACGCGTGTGGCGGGACCTGCGGGACCGGTCACGGTCTCTGTCGGCGGCGCGCTGCACAGCGGGGAACGGGACTGGCAAGACTGGTTCGCCCGCGCCGACGCCTCGCTCTATCTCGCCAAGCGCGCAGGACGGGACCGCGTGCACGTGGCGGAAGCGCTGATCGTCTAGCCGCAACCGTTTGACTACGCGCGCGCATTCGCGCGAGAACGTACGACAGGCGCACCCTGTGCGCACCCGGCCTGCCACGCGTTCTTAGGCGGTCGACGTGTCCGGCAGGGCGCGACGGCGCTGCCGCCGCAGGGCGCGTCGCATGCAGCGCAGGCGCCGACGGATACGCAGTATGCCGCCGGCGGCCAGCAGCAACGCCAGCGCGGTGGCGATCACGAACGCCCACGGCGCGAGTTCGGCCAGACCGCCGATGATCGAACCTGCCGTCCGGGCCATGGCGGCGGAAAACACCGCGCCGCCCAGCATCACGTACAGAGGCACGACGACCACCTGCCAGACCGTGCGCGCCGAGATCATGTGCGTGGCGTCCCGTCCGGCGCCGGCATGTCCGCCGACGATGAAGGCAGGGCGACCACGGCGCACGGCGGCAGGGATTCGCCGAACCGCCAATACCGCGCGGCATCCTCGCGCACCTCGCTCCACGACGACGAGCGGGGCGCGTGCTCCCAGAGCGAGCGCAGGCCCGGTTCCACCTCGTGCCAGTCCGCATCGGGCTGCCCGACCCGGATGGCGCGGGCCATTTCGGCGAGGATCACGTGGTGGCGGGCGTCGTGGCGCATCGGGAACAACGGCGGACGGCATCGGATGCGTCACGCTAGGCCGGCGTACGCCAAACCGCCGTGAAGCCATGGGCGCCCCGCCTGCAACCTTGACGCGCCGGCGTCGGCGGCATGTCTAGGATGGTCGGGCCGGCGGGTGCACGCCTCGGGCGTGGGGCCGGCGTCCCGTTTCGAACCGACGAAGGAGACCGATGGTCCGTTATCTGGCGTACGGCACGAGCATCGCGATGGCGCTGGTGTCGCTGTGGTTGGCGCTGCGCACCGGCACGGCCGGCTGGACACTGGCCGCGCTCGTCTTCGCGGCACTGTCGGTCCTGGGCACGTTCGACATCCTGCAGCCGAAAGCGACGCTGCGCCGCCTCTACCCGTTGACCGCCCATTTCCGTTACGGCCTGGAATCTTTCCGGCCCGAGATCCGCCAGTACTTCATCGAGGACGACCAGGATGAAGTGCCGTTCTCGCGCCAGCAGCGCGCGCTCGTCTACCAGCGGGCGAAGAACGTCAGCGATGTCGTGCCGTTCGGCAGCGAGTTGCCGATGTACGGCTCGAACTACGAGTGGATCAACCACTCACTGGTGCCGGCGCATGCCGAGTCGCACGACTTCCGTATCCCGGTGGGCGAGGAACGCGCCCAGCCGTATGCGGCGAGCGTGTTCAACATTTCGGCGATGAGTTTCGGCTCCCTCTCGGCGAATGCGGTGCGGGCGTTGAACCTGGGCGCCAAGCGCGGCGGGTTCTATCACGATACCGGGGAGGGGGCGATCGCCCGCTACCATCGCGAGCACGGAGGCGACCTGGTCTGGGAGATCGGCTCGGGCTATTTCGGCTGCCGCGATGCACAGGGACGGTTCGATGCGGAGAAGTTCGCCGCCCAGGCGGTGGATCCGCAGGTGCGGATGATCGAACTCAAGCTGTCGCAGGGGGCCAAGCCCGGTCACGGCGGCATGCTGCCCGGCGCCAAGGTCACGCCCGAGATCGCGGAGACGCGCGGCATTCCGGTCGGACAGGACTGCGAATCGCCGGCCGCGCACTCGACGTTCTCGACGCCCGTCGGCCTGCTCGAGTTCGTCGATCACCTGCGTGTGCTGTCGGGCGGCAAGCCGACCGGCTTCAAGCTGGCGATCGGCCACCCCTGGGAGTGGTTCGGCATCGCGAAGGCGATGCTCGAGACCGGCATCCTGCCGGACTTCATCGTCGTCGACGGTGCCGAGGGCGGCACCGGCGCAGCGCCGTCGGAGTTCATCAACCATGTCGGGCTGCCGCTGCAGGAAGCGCTGATGCTGGTGCACAACACCCTGGTCGGCGTCGGCCTGCGCGAGCGGGTACGCGTCGCCGCCGCGGGCAAGATCACCAGCGGTTTCGACATTGCGCGGGCGCTGGCGATGGGAGCCGACTTCTGCAACGCCGGGCGCGGCTTCATGTTCGCGCTGGGATGCATCCAGTCGCGCACATGCCACACCGATCACTGCCCGACCGGTGTGGCGACGCAGGACCCCGCGCGCTGGCGCCTGCTCGACGTGCCGGACAAGGCCGACCGCGTCTTCCATTTCCACCGCAACACGCTGCGCGCCCTGCGCGACATGATCGGCGCGGCCGGCCTGGAGCACCCGATGCAGCTCGGGCCCGAGCACATCCTGCGGCGCGTGTCGCCGACCGAGGTGCGCTCGCTCGCGGCGCTGTACCGCTTCCTCGAACCCGGCGAGCTGCTGGCCGGCGTGCCGGAGCATGCGGTGTTCCGGACCTTCTGGCCGCAGGCGCGTGCCGACAGTTTCGCCGCACCGCCGCGTGCAGCGGCGATGCACGCGGTCAAGCGCAAGGGATAGATCAGTCCAGAAGCGTCAGCAGGCGCTCGGTCGGCCGTCCGATCACCGCGCGCGTGCCGCGCACGAGAATCGGACGCTCGATGAGGACCGGGTGCGCGACCATCGCCTCGACGAGGGCGTCGTCGGCGATCCCGGGCGCGGCCAGGCCCAGGGTGCGGTAGGGCGCTTCGCCGGTGCGCAGCAGGGCACGCGGCTCCAGATCGAGTGCGTCCAGCAGGCTGCGCAGGGCGGCCGCATCCGGCGGCGTCTCGAGGTAGTGCACCACCCGTGGCGTGATGCCGCGCTCGGCCAGCAGGGCGAGTGCCGCGCGCGATTTGGAGCAGCGGGGGTTGTGATACAGGACGTAGGCATCGTTCATGGCGCGGGGTCCGTATGCGGCGGATCACTGCTGGCGGCGTGACGCGCGACCACCGCGGTCGCGGTGACCTGCCCACTGGTATTGGCGACGGTCGCGAACACGTCGGGAATGGTGTCGACCGCGAGCAGGACGCCCAGAGGCTCGACCGGCAGGCCCATCGCCTGGGTGACCGGCAGGTTGTTGGTCATGAAGCTCACCTGGCCCGGCAGGCCCACCGATCCCATGCTGATGACGATGCTCAGGCCGACCGCAACCGCGAGCTGGGCCGGACCCAGCTCGATGCCGTACATCCAGGCGATGAAGATCACGACGCTGAGGTACTGCGTGGGACTGGCGATCCGGAACAGCGATACCGCCATCGGCAGCACGAGCGAGGTCACCGCGAGCGGATAGCCGAGCCGCTGGCGCGCGCTGTCCACCATCACCGGCAGCGAGGCCAGCGAGGACTGGGTGCTCGCGGCGATCGCCTGCACCGGCAGCAGTGCCGCGGCGAAGCGACGCAGGCGCTCGCGCGCGACCACGACCGCCACGCCGTACATCAGCAGCGTGATCGCGATGTAGAGCGTGCACTGCAGCGCGATGTAGTAACCCAGTGCGGTGAGCACACCGAGCCCGACGTGGGCGCATACCGCGAGCACCAGCGCGAACACGCCCAGCGGCGCCGCCCACAGCACCCAGCGCACGATCACCAGCATCGTGTCGCCGATCGCGCGCACCAGTTCGAGCATGCGCTGGCGCCGCTCCGGCTCCAGGCGGGTCAGTGCGAAGCCGAAGAACATCGAGAACACCACCAGCGGCAACATCGCGCTGGCCGCCGCGGCAGCCAACGCGTTGCTCGGGATCACACTGGTGATCCAGAGGCCGAAATCCGGCGCCTGCGGCAGCGCCTCGGGCGCCTGGATCGCGGCGCGGAACAGGGCCACTTGGGTCTCGTCGCGTGGCAGCAGCGCGAGAAACGCGGGCGCCGCGACGGCGGCGAACGCGCCGCACACGGCCAGCAGGATCGCGAACACCGCCATCGCCAGCCGCGCGCTGCGTCCCGAGGCCGCGGCGTCGGCCGCCGAGTTGATGCCCACGATCACCAGTGCCGCCACCAGCGGCACCACCGTCATCTGCAGGGCATTGAGCCAGAGCCGGCCGACCGGCTGCGCGATGTCGGCCGCGGCGGTGGCGATCGCCGGATCCCATGCCGACAGCGACAGGCCGACGGCGGCACCGAGCACCAGCGCGGCGAGCACGCGGGCCGGCAGGGAGCGCCGGAAAACGGAGGAGGGGGCGGTGGTCATCGGCCGTGTGCGAGCGGAGGCCTGCGCAGCATGCCACGGGTGTCGGCGCCCGCCGTCGTCGACGGCCGTCGCGCTCCACACCGCGAGCTGTCCTAGCCCGCCGTCGCGAGATCCAGCGTGAGCATGTCGCGATGGTCGTCGCGGAAGCCCGCGCGCGTGTACAGCGCCTTGGCCCGGGGATTGTGGTGATGCACCTCCAGGCGCAGACGCGCGGCGCCCCAATCGCGGGCCTGTCGCGCGGCGAGCGCCAGCGCGGCCGCTCCGATTCCGCGCCCGCGCGCGTGACCGGCGACGAACAGTTCGTCCAGCAGCACGTAGGCGCCCCCCTGCTCCAGGCTGAAGTTGCGCGTGAGCACGAGATAGCCCGCGTCCGCCGCGTCGCCGAGCAGCAGGATGGTGCCGTGGGCGCTGTCGTCGATCAGCGCGGTCGCGGCCTTGGCCACGCGCCCGGGATCGAAGGGGATGCGGTCCTCGGCGCAGAAGGTGCGCATCATCATCAGCAGCGCCGGCAGATCGGCCGCGGTGGCCGGCCGCGCCGCGAGCGCTGCGCTCACGGCCGCAGCGCCGGCAGCCGCCACGACGCGGCGAGCCGTGCGTATTCGGCATCGGGCAGCAGCACGAAGCGCGGCGTCCGTGCGGGATCGAGCCATTGCAGCGCGGCATCGAGCGCCGCCGCGTCCATCGCCGTGCATCCGGCGGTGGTCTCGTCCGCGCGGCGCAGCAGGTGGGCGAAGATGCAGCTGCCGTGGCCGGGCACGCCGCCCGCGTTGTGCTCGATGACGAAGCCGCGGCGATAGCGGATGTCGCCCTCCTTGTGCAGATCCAGGCGCATCGGCTCGGTGGACCCTTCAACCGCCGCTTCACCGACGTCCCGCGCATCGACGATACGGTTGTAGAGCGGCGAGGCGGGCACGTCGATGCAATAGTGCGACGCCTGCATCGGCAGATAGGGCAGGGCGCCGATGCCGGTGGCGGCGTAACCGAAGGCGGGGCCGATGGCGAAGATGCCGGCCGGGGCCCGGCCGTCGCCTTCGCGCTTCTGCGGGCCCTGTGCTTGCGGCGGATGCAGGCCGAGACCCCAGGCGCTGCCGCTGCGTCCGAGCATCACCGGCACCTCGGCGCCGACCTGGCGCCATCGCCCGCCGTCGTCGCGTTCGAAACGCTGCAGGCGCGCGCCGGGCGCGTCCCAGTCCGCGCTGGTGACCACGATCAACTGGCGTGCATCGTCCAGCGGCGCCGCGGCGGACGGGGCCGGCGGCGCACTGCTGCAGGCGGCGAGCAGCAGCATCAGCGCCGACAGGCACCAGCGGGCGCGCGGGCGGAGCATCGGTGCAGGCATGGACATCTCCTCGGTGGATTGCGCAGCCGACGGCCGCGTGCGCGGGGCGGTATTCGCGTGTCTCTACAGTCCCACGGTCTGCAGGCCGGCGACCGCGGTGATGCCCAGCCCCGGGGCATCGGTGAGCGTGATCGTCGGGCCGTCGAAGTCCGCGCCGCCCTCGACGGGATTCTCCGCGCACAGCGCCGGACCGTCGAGATCGACGTAGTGGATCGCCTGGGATTTCGCGGCCGCCAGATGCGCCGCGGCCGTCACGCTGATCCGGCTCTCCAGCATGCAGCCGATCATGCAGGGCATGCCGTGCAGCGCAGCGATATCGGCCATGCGCAGTGCATTCGAGAGTCCGCCGCTCTTCATCAGCTTGATGTTGACGATGTCGGCGGCGCGCAGGCGGATCAGTTCGAGAAGGGCGCGTGGACCGAATACGCTCTCGTCGGCCATGACCGGTGTCGCGATGCGCGTGGTGACGAACTTCAGCCCCTCGAGATCGTCGGCGGGAACCGGCTGTTCGAGCAGCTCGGGCTGGATGCCGGAGGCCTCCAGGCCGAGCATGGTGCGCACCGCCTGCTTCGGGCTCCAGCCCTGGTTCGCGTCGAGACGCAGCCGCGCGCGGCCGCCGATCGCGTCGTGGAGCGCGCGCACGCGATCCAGGTCGGTGCCAGGGTCCAGACCGAGCTTGATCTTCAGCGCCACGTAGCCACGGTCGATGGCCGACAGCGCGTCGGCCACCATCGCATCGACGGGGCCGACACTGATCGTGATGTCGGTCGAAAGCGTCGGCAGACCGCCGCCGAGGATGCGGTACAGCGGCGCGCCGTGCCGCTGGGCGAACAGATCGAACAGCGCGATTTCGACCGCCGCCTTCGCACTGCTGTTGCCCGCGAGGGCGCCGTCGACGCGCTGGAGCAGGGCGTTGAAGGCGTCGATCTCGCCGCCGACAAGACGCGGCGCGATCACGCCGGCGACCGCGGCCACGATCGAGCCGCAGGTCTCGCCGGTAATGGCCGCCGTTGCCGGCGCCTCGCCGAAGCCGGTGTGTCCGGTATCCGTGCCGATACTGACCACCACGGTCTCGACGGCCTCCACGGTGCGCACCGCGGTCTTGAACGGGGTGCGCAAGGGCACGCGCAGCGTGCCCAGGTCGATGCGGGTGATCTTCATCGCGGTCGTGTCCGACGCATCAGCGCACGCGCTGGATACGGGCGATGCGATCGAGCATCGGCACCCCCTCGGCATCGGCGAGCAGCGGCGTCAGCGGTGTGACCACCACGCCGTTGAGCGCGGCGCGATGGACGCCGCCGTCCTCGCCGCGGAGATAGGTCCCGGCGGTGTCGTGGATCACCCACGGCTCGCCGTCGATGTGGCCGATGATCATCATCACGTGTCCGGGTACGAACACCAGATCGCCGATATCGGCCTCGCGCAGCCGCTGCAGCCGTCGCGCGCGTGGGGTGTCAGGGGCGAACGTGATGCCGTCCAGCGCCGCAGCCGAGGCCTGGGCACCGGTATTGCGCGGCAGCAGCACACCGACACTGCGGTAGATCTCCGAGACGAAGCCGCTGCAGTCGCGCGCGTTGTAGGCATGGCCCCAGCCGTAGCGCTCGCCGAGGAATTTGAAGGCCTGACGGATCAGCGTCGCGCGCGTGAACGGCAGCGGGGCGTCGTGCACATCGGCGGCACGCGGAATCGCGGCCGGCGCGAACGCCAGGGTGCCGTCCTCGCTGCGCACCGGCAGCTCGACGACGTGTGCGTAGTCCGGCACTTGGCCGTTCAGCGGTGCACCCGCGGGCCACGCCATACGCGGAACGCGCACACCCATCTCCAACTGCACGTCCGATACCGCAGGCGCCTCGGGCGTGAACACCGTGCGCGCGCTCGCGCCGGTGACGACGAGGCCGTCCGCCGCGCGCGCGGCGTAACCGGTCACCTGTGCGCGTGTGCCGAGCGCGACATGGTGTTGTTCGATCCATGCGGCGTAACGTTCGCTGACCACGAACAGCCAGGCGCCATCGCGGCTGCGGTGCAGCACCGCGACCGGCGTGCCGGGAAACAGCGCGTCTTCCTGGAACCGGTCGATGTCGGTGTCGTCGACGCGGCTGAACACACGCAGCGTGGTCGGAAACGTCCGCAGATCCGCGCGCCGCACGACCAGCCCGAACGCCGGCTCGACCGTGTCGCCGACGGCGTCGAGCGCGAGGTCGGCTGCCAGCGCATCGAGCGTCGCCCCGGCGAGCGGGCCGTCGGCGGTGAAACGCGGTGTGCTCGGCCGCACGGACGTCGTCGTGATCCACTCGATCACCGCCGCGCGTGACAGGGTGTGGGGCAGGGCGAGCGGCGCGTGGATCGACGGCTCGTTCCGCATCGCGGCGTTGACCGCCTCGATCGCCGTGCGATCGAGCACCGGTGCATCCGGCGCCTGCGCACGTGCGATCCAGAACCCGGGCGACAGCGTCTGCCCGCTCAGCCCGGGCACCGGAGGCGCATGTGCCGTGGGCGATGCGGCCTGCGCGCTGTGGCATCCGGACACCGCGAGCACGAGCGCGAGCGCGAACGACTCCACGGGACGGAAACGGGATGGACGCATCGCACCTCCTGCATCACGTGCACCGCACACGCGATTGGCGCATCGAGGATATGGGATTTGCCGCGGCGGGCAACCGCCACGCACACGCGGCATGCGCCGTCGTGCGCGCGATGTGCCGCTGGTGCAGGCGACCGCTTCCACATGCACTGCCGACGAGGCGTGCGCATCGCGTCGCGGGCGACGAAACCCGATCTGCGGATACGAAAAAGCCCCGCATCGCTGCGAGGCTTTTCGTTACCACTGGCGGAGCGGACGGGACTCGAACCCGCGACCTCCGGCGTGACAGGCCAGCATTCTAACCAGCTGAACTACCGCTCCGAGGCGCGAGATTCTACATGAAACTTCGCGCTTGGGAAGGGGTGATGTGCAGATCGCTGCGATGGATGTGCGGACGCGTCTGTGCGCGCTGCGCGGACGCTGCCGACGTCCGCGCAGCACGGTGCACGGAGGCACGCGGCGAAGGCGCGCGTCTCGACGCGGCGGCTCCACCGGCGTGGCGTGCCCGATCGTAATGCAGTGCGCATGGCGCCGATGCCGTCGTCGCACCGATGCGCAGGCGCAGGTGATGCACATGCCGGATCACGGGCATGCCGTTCCGGCGCAGACGCGCACGTGGCGGCTGGTGCAGTGCGGTGAACGGGCCCGTTACGCCCGGGAATCACGCAGTCGATGTCTCCGCGCCGAACGCACCGGAGACACGCGCTGCAAACACGCACTGCAGAAACACGCACTGCAGAAACACGCACTGTAGAGGCGCGCACAAAGAAAAACCCCGCGACATGCGCGGGGTTTCGCTTTGATCCGATGGCGGAGCGGACGGGACTCGAACCCGCGACCTCCGGCGTGACAGGCCAGCATTCTAACCAGCTGAACTACCGCTCCACATTGGAAACCTGGTGCGTGGTGGGTGCTGAGGGTTTCGAACCCCCGACCCTCTCCGTGTAAAGGAGACGCTCTACCGCTGAGCTAAGCACCCATGCGGAACCAACCAGCCGCTTACTTTACTGCATCCTTCAGCGCCTTGCCAGCCTTGAATGCAGGCACGGTCGAGGCGGGGATCTGGATCTGTTCCTTGGTCTGCGGGTTCAGGCCGGTACGCGCGGCGCGCGGACGGGCGACGAACGAACCGAAGCCGACGAAATTCACCGCTTCGCCGTTCTTCAGCGCTTCGGTGATCGTGTCGAGCACGGCGTCGACGGCGCGGCCGGCATCGGCGCGGGACAGACCGGCCTTTTCGGCGACGGCGGCAGTGATATCAGCTTTGGTATGGGCCATGAGCGTTCCTCTTCTCTTGTATGTGCGCGTGTGAGGCGTCTAGGAAATCGGGGCGCCAACCGGTGCGGCGGCCCGGGGGCGGTCGGAGGCGCATGGTACGCGATCGTTCCGGGGAATACGACTTCGCCCCGTGCCGCCTGCCGGGAACCCGATTCAGCCACCGCCCCGGCATCCCGGGGGCGGCCTGCGCGCGCGGCACCATGCGGGTAAACTGACCGGCTCGCCCATCCAGTGCCCGGACAATGCTGCAAGCGCTTCGAGAAAAGACCAGTGGTTGGATCGCAATCGCCATCGTGGCGGTGCTGGCGGTTCCGTTCGCCTTCTTCGGGATGGAGCAGTATCTCTTCCAGAACAACGCCGACTATGCGGCCAAGGTCGAGGCGCCGCCGAAGTGGTGGCGTTCCGCGCCGGACGTCTGGCTGGTGCGCAAGCTCGCCTGGTCGACGACGGAAGTCAGCGCCGCGGAATTCCGTGAGGCATTCGATGCGATGCGTGAACAGCGCCGTCAGGCGGAGGGCGAGAACTTCGACGCGCGCGGCTTCGAAACCATGGAGAGCAAGCGCGAGATCCTCGAGCAGCTGATCGACCGCGCCGTGCTCGCGCTTGCCGCCGAGCGCGCCAACATCGTGGTCGACAACCAGCAGGTGCAGTCGATCATCGCGTCGATCCCGGCGTTCCAGGTCGACGGCCGCTTCGATGCGCAGCGTTACCAGCTGGCGCTGCAGTCGGCGCAGCCGCCGCGCACGCCGCGCGAGTTCGAAGCCTCGGTGCGTCTCGACCTGCAGCGCGCACTGGTGCCGCAGGCGATCGCCGAGTCCGCTTTCGTGACGCCCGGCGAATCGGAGCGTCTGATGCGCCTGCTGGGCGAGCGCCGCGACGTGAGCTTCATCGTCGTGCCGCCGCCGGCGGTCGACGAGGCGCCGGTGGCCGATGCCGATCTGCAGAGCTGGTTCGAATCGCACGCCAACCGCTACCGCGCACCCGAGCAGGTCGCGCTCGAGTACATCGAGGTGCGCGGCGAGACCGCGGCGGCCGACGGCACGGTGGACGAGGCCGATGCGCGCGCGCATTTCGAGCAGGTCAAATCGCGCTTCACCGCGGCCGAGCGCCGTCTGGCCTCGCACATCCTGGTCGAAGTGCCGGCCGGCGCCGATGCCGCCGCGCAGCAGGCGGCGCAGGCAAAGGCGGCCGACATCGCCGCGCGCGCGAAGCAGCCGGGCGCGGATTTCGCGGCGCTGGCGCGCGCCGAATCCGACGACCCGGGCTCGAACCAGGGCGGTGGTGATCTGGGCTGGATCGAGACCGGCATGATGGCCGGCCCGTTCGAGGACACGCTGTTCGCGATGCAGCCCGGTCAGGTGAGCGATCCGGTGCGCACCGATTTCGGCTGGCACGTCCTGCAACTGCGCGAGGTCGATGCGGCGCGCCCGGTGACCTTCGAGGACGTGCGTGAGGAGATGGAACGCGAGGTCCGCGACAACGCCGGCTCCCAGGCCTACAACGAGCAGGTCGGCCGGATCGTCGACGAGATCAACCGGCATCCGATGTCGCTGGAGCAGGCCGCCACGGCGGCGCAGCTGCCGGTGCGTACGATCGGACCGTTCGCGCGTGGTGCCGGCAGCGGAATCGCCGCCCATCCGGCGGTGGTGCAGGCGGCGTTCTCGGAGGCGCTCACCCAGGACGGCACGGTGAGCGATCCGATCGAGATCGCGCCGAACCATACGGTGTTCATCCGCGTGACCAGCCACACCCCCGAGCGTGCCCAGACCCTCGACGAGGTGCGCGCCCGCGTCACCGCCGAGGTGCGGGCCGACCGTGCACGCAAGCAGGCCGAAGCCGCTGCGGACGCGATGGTCGCCGAACTCCAGGGCGGGGCGACGCTGCAGTCGCTGGCCGAGGCCCGTTCGCTGGAGGCGACCTCGGTGCCCGGCGTGCCGCGCGGCGCGCCGGTGCCGGACGCCACGGCGAACCAGGCCTATTTCCGTGCACGTCCGCCGGCGGAGGGCGCGACCACGCCGGGCCGCGTGCTGCTCGCCGACGGCAGCGTCGTCGTGTTCACGGTCGATCGGGTGATCGTGGGCGATCCCGCTGAAGCCAGCGAGCAGGAGCGGACGATGCTGCGTCAGCAGCTCGGCGCCTTGCTCGGCAGCGAGGACGCCGAGGTGCTGCAGCGTGCGCTGCGCAGCCAGATGAAGATCACCGTCAACGAAGCGCGTCTCTGACGAGACGCCTCGCTCGGCGGAATCCCGGAACGCCCGGCCAGTGCCGGGCGTTTCCGTGTCCGGGGCCGGTCAATCGCTGCAGTGCCGGCGCTGCGGCCGCGGCGGTGCACGCGGGGGCGTGACGGCGGCTCGCCCCAGGCCGCCGCGTGATCCGATGCATTGGCGGGTTCGGCCAGGCGCGCGCTCCGGGTCGGATCCCGACGATCACGCGGTGCGCTGCCCGGCCCTGCGCGTGCGGCAACGGACGCCACGACGGCGACCGCGTGGTGCGCCGCCGTCGTCCGCGCTGATCAGGGGGCGCCGTCGATCCGCAGTTCCATCCCCGGACGCAGGATGCTGCGCGCATCCAGGCCATTGCGTTCGAGCAGGATGCGGGTGCTCACCCCGTACTGGCGCGCGATCGCCCAGATCGAATCGCCATTGACGACGGTGTGCACGCGTCGGGCGACGGCCGACGCGATGTCCGACGCGGCCCCGACGGCCTCGTCGCGATCGGCTTCCGGCGGCGCTTCGGCCATGAACACCGGCGGCGCGGCCGCGGCTTGCGGCACCAGCACCTGGACGGGCTGGCCGATGCGGGCAACGCGCCCGTCACTGTGCGCGGGGTTGAGGCGACGCAACTGCTGGGCATCGGTCTCGTGGCGCGAGGCGAGGGTGTCGAGATCGCGGATGCCGTCGGGCACCGGAATCGCCTGCAGTATGGGCACGTCCCGGTCGAGTGCGGCCATCCAGCCCTCGCGTGTCTCGGCCTCCTTGATCACGCACGACAGCGCATGCAGTTTGCGCACGTAGCTGTGGGTGATGTCGGGCATCGCGAGCGCGGCCGGGTCGGCAGCCGCGGGCGCCTGACCGGCGCGCTTGAGCGCATTGAGGACGCGGTATTCGCCTGCGTTGTAGGCCATCACCGCCAGCCGCCAATCACCGGCGAACATGCCGTGCAGGGTCTTGAGATAACGCACGGCCGCGGTCGTGGCATCGGCCGGCGACAGCCGGCCGTCGTAGCCGGGTCGGATCGGAATCTCGTGATTGCGCGCGGTCACGGCGATGAACTGCCAGAGCCCGGCGGGGCCGGAGGCGCTGCGTGCACCCGGGCGGTAGCCGCTTTCGATGAAGGGGATCAGCGCGTATTCGGTGGGCAGATGGGCCTCGCGCATCGCGTCGACCACATAGCCGAACAGCGGCAGCACGTCGTTGTTGCGCGAGGTCAGCTGGCGCGGCACATGACCGAAATGCGAACGCCAGCGAGCGCTGGCGTCGTCGCTGCAATCCTGGTCGGCGAGGCCGTCGAGGAAACGGCGGTAGATGTCCTGGCCGTTGCGGACGGTGGGCCCGCCGGCCGCCGGTGCGGTGACGGCGGTCGCGACGGCGGCGTTGGAGGCGGCGACGCCGGGGTCAGGCCCGGCGAGCAGCGGCAGGGCCGGCATCGCCGCGAGCAGCAGGGCCGCGGCGAGCCGGGTGCCGGGACGCGCCCTCATGCGCGAAACCCGTCCTTCCAGCGCCGGAGCGCGGCGAAGACCGCCACGCGGTCCTTCTGCATCGCCCCGGCGTGGGCCGCGACCGCGTCGCGCACGGCGGGCGTGTCGACACGCAGAAACGGGTTGCACGCCAGTTCGCTGTGCAAGGAAACGGGAAGCGTCGGCCTGTGGGCACTGCGCATCGCGATGATCTCCTGTTCGCGGCGCTCGAGCGCCGCATTGTCCGGATCGACGGCGCGTGCGAACGCGGCGTTGGACCGGCTGTATTCGTGACCGCAGCACACCAGGGTGTCGGCGGGCAACGCCGCCAGGCGATCGAGTGAGTCCAGCATCTGGGAGGGCGTACCTTCGAACAGGCGCCCACAGCCAAGGCTGAACAGGGTATCGCCGCAAAACAAGTGCCCATGGCCGAAAAATGCGATGTGCGTCGCAGTATGGCCCGGGGCGGCGAGGACCTCGAAGCGCCAGGGGCCGCGTTCGACCCGGTCGCCGGCCTCGACCCGCGTCGTCGCGAGCGGGATGCGGGCGTCGTCGGGCGCGATGATCTCCAGCGTCGGCCAGCGCGCGCGCAGGGCAGGAACACCGCCGATATGGTCGTTGTGATGATGGGTCAGCAGCACCGCCCGTGGCTCGAATCCCTGCTCGGCCGCGGCCAGCAGTGGCTGCGCATCGCCCGGATCGACGACGATCGTGCCGCCATCGTCGGCCTCCAGCGTCCAGATGTAGTTGTCATCGAAGGCGGGGATCGGCTGCAGGCGCATCGTGTCCGGGCGGCGGCGGGCATGAAGCCCGTACAATGCCGACCATGCCCGCGATCTTCCCGACCGGTCAACCGGACGCCGCCAGCGACTGGTTCGCCACGCCCGCCGGCCTCGCCGTGCTCGCCAGCGAGCAGGCGCTCGTCGGCGAAGCGCTCCGCGCCCATCCGGGACTGCCGTGGCTGTGGCTCTCGCCGGGCGCGCCCGGGCAGGCCGTCGAAGGCCGCGGTCTGCATCTGATCCGCCGCGGCGCGCATCTGGAAGGCCCGGTCCGGTGCGCCTGCCCGCTGCCGCTGCCGAGCGAGGCGTTCGGCACGGTGATGCTCCAGCACGTGGTCGGCGGGCGGGACGAGGCACTTCTGCAGGAGGCCGCGCGGGTGCTCGCCCCCGGCGGCCACCTGTGGCTGCTGGTGCTCAATCCACTGACGCCGTACCGCTGGCGCTGGCGCGGCCACCGCATCACCAGTGCCGAACCGCTGACCTGGCGGCGGCGTCTGCGTGAGGCCGGACTCGCGCCCGACGCGGTGTCGCGCGGCGTCGGCCCGAGCTGGCGCGAAGTGCCTGCCGGCGACAGCCAGGACGGTCCGGGGCTGCGCGCGGCCTACGCGCTGCGTGGCCAGAAACGGCATCTTCCGCTCACCCCGGTCCGGCGCGCGCGCGCATTGCCGGTTCCCGCAGCGGCGCCGGCCGTCTGACTGCGCTCTTTCGTCCTTGGATTCCATGAAGTCGATCGTGATCTACACCGACGGTGCCTGCCTCGGTAATCCCGGCCCCGGTGGCTGGGGCGCGCTGCTGCGCTACCGCGACATCGAGCGCGAGCTCAGCGGGGGCGAACCGCAGACCACCAACAACCGCATGGAGCTGATGGCGGCGATCGTCGCGCTCGAAACCCTGACCGAGGCCTGCCGCGTCGACCTGCACACCGATTCCCAGTATGTCCGCCAGGGCATCACCGAATGGCTGCGCAACTGGGTGCGACGTGGCTGGAAGACCGCGGCCGGCGGCGCGGTGAAGAACCAGGACCTGTGGCAACGCCTGCAGGCGGCCAGCGAACGTCACACCATCGAATGGCATTGGGTCAAAGGCCATTCCGGTCATCCCGAGAACGAGCGCGTCGACGCACTCGCCACCGCGGCCGCGCGCGCGCAGCGCAGCGCCGTCGCCTGAACCCAGAGGACTCCGGCAGCATGCGGCAGATCGTGCTCGACACCGAAACCACCGGCCTGGAATGGAAGAAGGGCAACCGCGTGGTCGAGATCGGCTGCGTCGAGCTGGTCGAGCGGCGGCCGACCGGCCGGACCTATCACCAGTACATCCGCCCCGACTGCGATTTCGAACAGGGCGCGGCCGAGGTCACCGGCCTGAGCCTCGAATTCCTCGCCGACAAGCCGCCCTTCGAGGAGATCGCCGACGCGTTTCTCGCCTTCATCGACGGCGCCGAACTGGTGATCCACAACGCGGCCTTCGACGTCGGCTTCCTGGATTACGAGCTGTCACGGCTCGGCCCGCATTACGGCGACATCCGCGCGCGCGCGCGCATCGAGGATTCACTGTTGCTGGCCCGGCAGCGGTTCCCGGGACAGCGCAATTCCCTCGACGCGCTGTGCAAGCGGATGGGCGTGGACAACGCGCACCGTCAGCTGCACGGCGCGCTGCTCGATGCCCAGTTGCTGGCCGAGGTCTACCTCGCGCTCACCGCCGGCCAGCACGAGATCGGCTTCGAGGCGCCGGTCGACACCGGCCGTTCGGTGGCGCACCGGGTGATCGTGCAGCCCACCGGCGTGCGCCCCGCCTTGCGCGTGCCGGACGCGGATCTCGCCCTGCACGCGGCGCGCGTCGCGGCGATCCGGACGCGCGCGGGCCGCTGTCTGTGGGATGCCGCCGAGGAGGCCGCCCTGCCGGCCTGAGGTGATGCGGCGGCTACTGCCGTCGGATCAGGATCACCGTGACGTTGTCGGAGCCGCCGCCGTCCAGCGCGGCCGCCACCAGCCCGTCGACGCACTCCTGGGCGCTGCATTCGGTATGCGCCAGAACACGGGCGATCACGGCGTCGTCGACCTCTTCGGTCAGACCGTCGCTGCACAGCAGCAGCTGGGTGCCCGGCACCAGTTCGCCCGACAGCGTTTCGACATTGAGTGCGTCCGGATCGGTGACGCCCAGTGCCTGGGTCACCACATTGCGATGCGGATGGCTGCGGGCCTGGTCGACGCTGAGTGCACCCTTGGCGATGAGTTCCTGCACGTAACTGTGGTCCTGGGACAGCTGGGCCAGCTTGGCGTCGCGCCACAGGTAGACGCGGCTGTCGCCCACCCAGGCCACTTCGAAGCGCGGCCCCTGCACACGCGCCGCGACCACGGTGGTGCCCATCGGCAGGCTGTCGTTGCGGCGGCGCGAGGCGCGGATGATCTCCTCGTCGGCCACACGGATCGCGTGCGACAGGGAGGCGCCGGCGCGGATCTCGCGCACGATGGTCTCGCGCGCCAGTGCGCTGGCGACCTCGCCGTATTCGTGTCCGCCCATGCCGTCGGCGATCAGCCACAGGCCGAGCTCGCTGTCGCCGTAGTAGGTGTCCTCGTTGAGGTCGCGGCGCAGGCCGACGTGCGTCAGATGTCCGAACTCGATCATGCGGCTCCCGGCGCGTGCATGGTGGACCGACGCTGCGGACAACGGCGCCCGCGCGTCGGAACGGCCAGCGTCCGGGGGCGGGTGCGGATGGGCAGGATGAGGAACGGGAAAGTCGACGGCATGCGGCATTGTCGCGCCTGGGCTGCCGGCGAGCATAGGCCATGCGGCATGGGGCAGGCCAACGGCGCCGCGCAGTGCGCACCGGCGCAGCACCGGCACTGCGGACGGCAATCACGTCGCGCGCCCCGGGTGGCGTAAGGTGGGGCGTCCGCCCTGGTCCGGTTTTCTCGATGTCCGAACATGCAGCGTCCTGGCCCTGGTGCGAAGGTGAAATGGCCGAGCGGGTGCGAGATTTCGACTGGCGCGACACAGGGCTCGGTCCGATCGAGCGCTGGCCGGCCGCGCTTCGCCACGCGGTGGGGCTGATGCTGGAGTCCCCGGTGCCGATCGCCATCGCGTGGGGATCGCCGGGGTATTACCTCTACAACGACGCGTTGCGCCCCCTGCTGGGGAAACGGCATCCGCGCCAGTTCGCGCAGCCGTTCATCGAGGCGTGGCCGGAGATCGAGGCCCACGCCGCGTCGATGCTGGCCGAATCGCTGGCCGGACGTTCGGTGCAGCTGCGGGCGCAGCCCTTCGATCTGATGCGCGACGGCACCTGTGCCCGTGTGCTGCTCGACGTGGACTATTCGCCGATCCGCGACGAGGCCGGTCGCCCTGCCGGCATGTGGATGGTGGTCCGCGAACTGGCGCGCGAGGCCGCGGTGCGTGCAGCGGAAACGAGCGGCGATCGCGAACGCACCCTGCTCGCACTCAGCGATGCGTTGCGTGATCTCGGTGACCCGGGCGAGATCCACGACGCCGCATCCGCGTTGCTCGGCGTGCATCTGCAGGTGGATCGCATCGGTCACGCCGACTCGGGCCATGGCGGTCTGCTGATCCGCGACGGCTGGCCGAAACGGGGCCGGCCGCGCGCGCGGCCGGCAGCGGCCCTGGCGGGCCTGCTGATCGGCGAAGGCGGCTCGACCGCGGGCATGGTGATCGACGAGGTGGCCGCCGATCCGCGTGTCGACACCGCCGGCCGCGCACTCCTGTCCAGCCACGGCATCGCGGCGGTCGCGGCGCCGCCGCCACGCGCACCCGGCATCGACCGCTTCGTCGCCCTGAGCCGGGTGCCGCGGGTGTGGACGGCGTCGGAGCTCGGCCTGATCCGGGAATTCGGCGAGCGCACCCACTCGGCGGCCGAACGGGCACGCGCCAAACGGGCCCTGGCGACCAGCGAGCAGCGGTTCCGCGCCGTGGCCGATCAGGCCGAAGTGGGCATCGCGATCGCCGACCGCGACGGACGCCTGGTCTACGTCAACGATCGCCATTGCGACGTCATGGGGCGCTCCCGCGCGGCGCTGCTCGGCGTCCGCATCAAATCGCTGACCCACGCCGACGACTGGCCCGGCGACGCCGAGCGCATGGCCGCGCTGTACCGCGACGGCACTCCGTTTTCGACCGAAAAGCGGGTACTCGTCGACGGCCAGCCGCGCTGGATCCGCCTGGCGGTGGGACCGTGGCGCGACGGCTGCGGCGCGATCGCCGGAAGCCTTGCGGTGAGTCTCGACCTGACCTCGCGTCGCGTCGCCGAGCAGGGCCTGCGCGACAGCGAGGCGCGCTTCCGCCAGTTCGGCGATGCCTCCTCGGACGTGCTCTGGATCCGCAACGCGAAGACGCTGGCACTCGAATATCTCAGCCCCGCCTTCGAGACGATCTACGGTCAGGCGCGGGAGGTGTCCCAGCGCGACCCGGACTACTGGCTTTCCCTGGTCCATCCCGACGATCTCAAACGCGTGCGCGGCATCGTGCGCGGCGTGCGCCGGGGCGTGCGCGCCAGCTATGAATTCCGCATCGTGCGCCCCGTGGATGGGCGCGTGGTCTGGATCCGCAACACCGACTTCCCGGTACGTGACGACGCGGGCGAGGTGCAGCGCATCGGCGGCATCGGGCGCGACATCACCCGGGAGCGCGACGACGCGGCGATGATGGAAACCCTGGTGGCCGAGCTCCAGCACCGGACCCGCAACCTGATCGCGGTGGTCCAGTTGCTGGCCCGGCGCACCCTGCAGGAGAGCGGTGACATCGACGCGTTCGGGCGGCGCTTCGAGGCCCGGCTCGCGGCGCTGGGACGGGTGCAGGGCCTGCTGTCGCAACGTCCCGACGGGCAGGCCGTCACCTTCGATGCTCTCCTGCACCAGGAACTCGACGCGCATGGCGTGGGCGCGCGCGCGGATTCCCGTGTCGACCTGCGCGGGCCGACGGGTGTGCCGCTGCGCGCGCGTCTCGTGCAGACCCTCGCGCTGGCGCTGCACGAGCTGACCACGAACGCCCTCAAATACGGTGCCCTGTCCGATGCCGGTGGTCGGCTCGCCGTCACCTGGTGCATCGAGGGACGGGACGAGGGGAAGGGGCCGGCCCTGCGGGTGACCTGGGAAGAGCGCGGCGTCCGGCTGGATCCGTTGCGCACGTCGGACGGCTACGGCCGCGAACTCATCGAACGCGCATTGCCCTACCAGCTCAAGGCGCGAACCCACTATGAACTGCGCAAGGACGGCGTCTTCTGCACGATCGAGGTCCCCCTCGACGACGAGTCCGGAGTGCCCCTGCAATGACCCCACGGGCCTACCGCGTTCTGGTGGCGGAAGACGAATACATGCTCGCCCTGCATCTGCAGGACGGCCTGACGGCACGCGGGCTCGAGCCGGTCGGGCCGCTTGCGACCCTGCGCGACGTGGAGGCGCTGCTCGAGACCGGTGCGCCACTGGACGCCGCGATTCTCGACGTCAATCTCGGCGGAGAGCGGATATTTCCCGTGGCCGCGCGTTTGCGTACGCGCGGGGTGCGGTGCGTGTTCGTGTCCGGTTACGACCGCGCGCTGCTGCCCGCGGGCTTCGACGACGTGCCGCATTGCCTGAAGCCCGTCGACATCGATGAGGTGCTCGCGGCACTGAACCTCTAGCCGCGCTCCGGCGCCGCATTGACGTGACGCTCGGGCCGCGCGTGCAGGAGCTGGGCCGCCCGGCGGCAGGCGCCCGCGCTCTCTTCGAGAAAGAATCCGGCCCGACCGGGATCATCGGACTCGAGCGCACTGCGCGCCGCCGCCACCGCGACCGTCGCTGCGTTCACCGCATTGCGCAGCGCATGCAGCCAGGCCGGATCCGCGTCCGGCGGCACGGGTGCCGCACTCATTCCGCTGCGCCGTCCGCGCCCACGCGACGGATGCCCAGACGCGCGAGCTGGTTGTGGACGGTGCGCACGCTCACGCCGAGCGCACGTGCCGTCGCGGTCTTGTCGTTGTCGAAATGGGCGAGGGTCTTCAGCAGGGCGCGCCGTTCGATCTCCGCCAGCGGCGTGCCCACCGAGAACAGGATCGACGTCTCGGATTCCTTCCAGACCGCGGCACTCGGCAGCTGCGGTTTCACGTGGAGGTCGGTGCCGTCCTGCAGGAGATAGGCCCGCTGTACGGCACTGCGCAGCTCGCGCACGTTCCCCGGCCAGCTGTGGCGCAGCAGTGCCGCTTCGCCTCCGGGCGCAAGCCGCTTTTCCTTCCGGTAGTGCGCATTGAGCCGCTCGATGAAGTGATGCGCGAGCACCACGACGTCCTCGCCGCGCTCACGCAGCGGGGGCAGGGCGATCCCCGCCTGCGCGATGGCGTAATACAGGTCCGGCCGCAGCAGGCGATCGCGCATGGCGTCGTGCGGGTCGCGCTCGATCGCAGCGACGATGCGGATCGGCGCCGGTGCCGGCGGGTTCGCGGCATCGAGGCCCAGGCCGAAGCCCGGGGTATCCAGTGCTTCCGCCAGCTGCGCCTGCAGATCGAGCGGCATCTGGTCGACGGCATCGAGAAACAACGTGCCGCCGCGCGCGCGCGCGTAGGCGCCGCGGAGCGAGGGCCCTGCGCTCGCCTGCGCATCCGCGCCGAACAACGCGGCGACAAGGTCAGCCGGTGCGAGCGCGCTGCAATCCAGGGTGACGAGGGGGCCGCGCCGGCCGCTCGCCGCGTGCAGGGCCGAGGCCACCAGGGCCTTGCCGCTGCCGGCCTCGCCGGAGACGAGGACCGAGGCATCGGTCGGTCCGGTGCGCAAGACCGCATCGACCACCGCGCGGAGCTGGGGCGCATTGCCGACCAGACCGCTCACGGCCGACAGATCCACCGGTGCGGCCGCGACCGGGCGCCAGCGTGCGGCGACGCGTTCCATCACGCTGCGCAGCTGCGCGGGGTCGAGCGGTTTGACCAGATACTCGATGACCGGGGTCGCCACCGCACGTGCGGCCGATTCGAGCGACGGGCGTCCGGTGACGATGACCACCTGGCCGTGCTCGGCCAGATCGACATCATCCAGAAGATCCATGCCCGAGCCATCCGGCAACTGGAGGTCGAGCAGAACCAGATCCGCGCGCGTCCGTGCGAGGAAGGTGCGTGCTTCGGCGAGCGTCTCCGCCAGCTGGACGCGGAACCCGGCGGAAAACGCCAGCTGGCCGGCCGCGCGGGCGAAGGTACCGTCATCGTCCAAGATCAGTGCTGTGGGCTGTGGCATGACCGACTCCTTGAGCGAATGCCCGCACTGTCGCATGCGCAATGCATTCACCGGGTGCAGAAATTGCGATGCCCGGCCTTAACCCGGTGATCACAAACGCAGAACGCCCCTTGCGGGGCGTTCTGCATGATCTGGCGGAGAGGGGGGGATTCGAACCCCCGAGGCGCTATTAACGCCTGCCTGATTTCGAGTCAGGTACATTCAACCGCTCTGCCACCTCTCCAGATCCCGGCGTCGCTGGGCGACTGTCGGGGGCGCAATCATACGGGCCGCCTGCGCGGCCGACAAGCGGCCCGCTACACTGTGCGGCCACGTCGTCCACCTCAGGTTGCCCATGTCCGAGATTTCCGCCCCCGTGTCGTTCGGTGAGCTGCTGGACAAGATCGCGATCCTGCAGATCAAGTCCGAGCGCATCCGCGACGAGGCCAAGCTGGCCAATATCCGAAACGAACTGACCGCACTCGAGACCACGTGGATGGCGCATCCCGCCGCCGGTCACGATATCGTGCGCCTGCGCGCCGAGCTCAAGGCGGTCAACGAGCGGCTCTGGGTGATCGAGGACGACATCCGTCTGAAGGAGAAGGCGCAGGCCTTCGACGACGAATTCATCCGGCTTGCGCGCAGCGTGTACTTCGAGAACGACGAACGTGCGCGGATCAAGAAGGAGATCAATCTGGCGCTGGGCTCGGCCTACGTCGAGGAGAAGTCGTACGAGGAGTATCGCAGCGGCGCGGCCGCGCCCTGAGGCCGAGGGCGCACATCACGGCCGGCGCGCGGCGCCGGCCTTGTGCTCGATGTACTCGTCCATCCGGCTCAGCAGGCGCCACCACTCGCTGCCGTCGTCGCGGTAGGTGCGCACGGCGCCGGCACGTACCAGGATCCGGCGCAGTTCGTCGTCGTCGAAGCCGCCCAGGTGCTTGCGCAGCACCTCGAACGAACGGTCGGTATAGCCCTTGTGGCCGAGGAAGTGCCGCGCGGTGTCCTCGGCGGCGAATTCGGTCTTGTATTGCGTGCGCAGACGTTCCAGCTGCTGGGCATGCAGCTGGCGGTTGAGCAGCCAGCTCACCGCGCCGCCCACCACCGCGCCGACGATCGCGCCGACCAGCGAAGCGACGACGCCGGCGGTGAACGGTGTCACCCGATCGCCGCCAGATCGTCGCGCCGGCGTTCGAACGCGGCGATCGCGTCGTCGACGGTCACCAGCGCCATGACATCGTCGAACTCGATCTTCGTGCCCCAGGCGAGGTCGGCCGCCGGCCTGCCGAGGAAACGCCGGGCCGCATCGTCGTAGCGATCCACACAGAACCGGCGATCGGAGTAGGGGCCGCTACGCGCCGGATTGCTGGCGGCGTGCAGGCCGAGCACCTTGGTGCCCATCGCGTTGGCGATGTGCATCGGGCCGGAATCCGGGGTGACCAGCAACTGGGCGCGTGCGAGCAGGGCAGGCAGCTGTTTCAGCGTGTCCTTGCCGACGAGATCGAGAGCCTCGGCGCGCATCGCGGCGAGAATCGCGTCCGTCGTCTGCCGTTCGAGATCGCTGCGCCCGCCGCACAGCACGATGCGCCAGCCGGCATCGGCGGCGTGATCGGCAAGGGCCGCGTAGCGGTCGGGATACCAGTTGCGGCGCACGTGGCTGGAACACGGCGAGATCATCAGCACCGGCCGACCGTCGTCGTCCCACTGCGCACGCGCCCAGGCATGCGCCTCGTCGGGAACCGGCATGTCGGCCCAGCTCACCTGTGTCTGCCGCAGCCCCAGCGGTTCGCAGAAGCTGCCCAGGGCATCGAGCACATGGATGCCCGGGCGGTCCGGGATGCGGGTATTGACGAAAAGTCCGTGCAGATCCTTGGAGCGCGCGGCGTCGTAGCCCACCCGCATGCGTGCCGGAATGAATGCCGACAGCAGGTTGGCGCGCGCGGCCACCTGCATCTGCAGCAGCACGTCGAACCGTCCGGCATCGCCCAGACGCGCCTTCAGCTCACGCCGCAGTGCCCGCATGCCGGCGAGGCCGGTCTTCTTGTCGTAGACCACGAAGTCCACACCGCGCAGACCGTCGAGCAGGCGGTGCTCGCCCTTGCCGATCACCCAGGTCAGCGCGACGTCGGGCCACGCGGCGCGCAGGGTGCGGATCAGCGGCAGCACGTGGGTCACGTCGCCGAGCGCCGACAGCCGCAGCAGGCAGATCGAACGCGGCCTGAAAGCAGGCGCGGACGCGGCGGAATCGGGCGGGGCGGGGGTCAAGGCTTGATAGACTCGCTGGATGAACAGATTCGATCCCAGCGAGAGCCTGACGCCGATTCCGGCCGCCGGTCGCGCGGGTGATTACGGGGCCATTCTGTTCGACGGTACGCAACTGCGGCAAGCCGACCCGCGCTGGTTCGATCCGGCGCTCTGGGGCAGTCGCGCCCAGCAGGTGGAAGGCAGCGGACGCGGCGGGGCGTGGTTCATCGACGCCACCCATGGCCCCTGCGTGCTGCGTCAGTACCTGCGTGGCGGCCTGGTCGGGCGGGTGAATCGCGAACTGCACCTGTGGCGCGGCAGCGCGCGGGTCCGCAGCTTCGTCGAGTACCGGCTGCTGCGCGAACTGCTGCGTCGCGGCCTGCCCGTGCCCGAACCCATCGCCGCGAGCTATCTGCGCCGGGGCCTGAGCTACCGCGCCTGGATCCTCGTTGAACGCCTGCCCGACGTGCGCTCGCTGGCGGACCTCGCCGCCGAGTCGGCGGCCGACGCGCCCTGGGAGCAGACCGGCCGGCTGATCGCGCGCTTCCACCGCGCCGGTCTCGACCATGCCGATCTCAACGCCCACAACATCCTGTTCGACTCGCTGGGCAAGGGCTGGCTGATCGATCTCGATCGCGGCCAGCTGCGCATTCCCGAAACCCGCTGGCGCGCGCGCAACCTGGCCCGGCTGGAGCGCTCGCTGCTGAAGCTGCGCGGCGCGCGCGCGCCCGAGGCGGTGGCCGAGGATTTCGCGCGCCTGCGCCGGTCCTACGACACGCTGTGGAGCCGGGGCACCTGATGGCCGCCTGCGACTGGGCCCTGCGCTTCCAGGGGGTCGGCAATGCCTCGGCGGTCGCGCTCGGCTCGCCGATGGCGACGATCGAGCGGGACGGCCGGCCGTGGCTCACGATCGACTGCGGCGCCGAAGGCCTGACCGCCTATCTGGCGCGGTACGGCGAGGCACCGCGCGCGTTGTTCGTCACCCATGTGCACCTGGATCATGTCGCCGGCTTCGAACGCCTGTTCGTCGACCGCTATTTCGATCCCGCGCGACGCGGACGCCTGCCGGTCTACGTGCCGGCGCCGGTGGTGCCGTTGCTGCACCGGCGCGTGGGCGACTATCCCAACGTGCTGGCCGAGGGCGGTGCCAACTTCTGGGACGCGTTCCAGCTGATCCCGGTCGGCGATGCGTTCTGGCACGACGGGCAGCGGTTCGAGGTCTTTCCGGTCCGTCATCACTGGCCGGAGACGGCCTACGGCCTGCGGTTGCCGGGCAGCCTGACCTGGAGCGGGGATACGCGGCCGATTCCTGAAATGCTCGCGCGCTTCGCGGACCGCGATGAACTCGTCGCCCACGATTGCGGTCTGCACGGTAATCCGTCGCACAGCGGCATCGACGATCTCGAACGCGAATATCCGCGCGAACTGCTGACGCGCTGCGTGCTTTATCACTATGCCTGCGAAGCCGACGGCGCGGCGCTGGAGGCGCGCGGCCATCGCGTCGCGCGCCCGGGCGCGTGCTTCGCATTGCGTGCACCGCGGTCTGCGCAGACTTCTGTCGCATGAGCGCGCTGCCCGACCCGGCGCAGGCACCGCTCGATCGTCTGGGACGTCCGCTGCACGACCTGCGCCTGTCGGTGATCGAGGCCTGCAATTTCCGCTGCGGCTACTGCATGCCGGCCGATCGCGTGCCCGACGACTACGGCTTCGACCAGGCCGGGCGGCTGTCCTTCGACGAGATCGAGACCCTGGTGCGCGGCTTCGCGCGTCTGGGCATGCACAAGTTGCGTCTGACCGGCGGTGAGCCCTTGCTGCGCAAGGGCCTGCCGGCGCTGGTCGCGCGTCTGGCGAAGGTGCCGGGTATCGAGGACCTGGCGATGACCACGAACGCCGCGTTGCTGGCGCGCCATGCGCAGGCGCTGCGCGACGCCGGGTTGCAGCGCCTGACGATCAGCCTCGATGCGCTGGACCCCGCGCTGTTCCGCACGCTGTCGGGCGGGCGCGGCGAGATCGACGATGTGCTGGCGGGGATCGCCGCGGCCGAGCGTGCGGGGTTTTCCGCGATCAAGTTCAACTGCGTGGTCCAGCGCGGCGTCAACGACCACGAGGTCGAGCGCCTGGCTGCGCATTTCCGCGGCACCGGCCACGTGCTGCGTTTCATCGAATACATGGATGTCGGCACCTGCAACGGCTGGGACCGCGCCCGCGTGGTCCCCTCACGCGAGCTGCATGCGCGCATCGATGCCCGCTGGCCCTTGCGCGCGCTGGATGCCAACTACCGCGGCGAAGTGGCCGAGCGCCACGCGTTCGCCGACGGTGCGGGCGAGATCGGCTTCATCAGTTCAGTCACCGCGCCGTTCTGCGGTGATTGCCAGCGCGCGCGCGTGTCGGCCGACGGCAGCCTCTACACCTGCCTGTTCTCCGGCAGCGGCCAGCCGCTGCGCGCCTGGCTCGCAGAGGGTGACGCCGCGTTCTCGACGCGGCTGGCCACGCTGTGGTCGCGCCGCGCGGATCGGTACAGCGAGCTGCGCGGCCGCGTGCACGCACCCCGCAAGCAGGTCGAGATGTTCCTGGTCGGCGGCTGAGCGGGCCGCCGATGGTCATCCGCGCCGCGCGCCCGCGAGGCGCGGCCCGGCGCTCGCGTCCGTCGCTCCCGCGCGACGTGATTTCACCGGGTGCCGGCAGATCGCCCCCTGCATCGATGCGAGCGTCCGAGCCGCGGGATCCCGACTTCGCCCAAGTGCGCGGCGTGCTCCCGGGATCCGCATCGACATGCCGGAGAACGCCGGAAACCGGACACACGGCACGATTCGCCGTGTGGCCGTCCCGAGACGGGGGAGGCGCCCTCGGCCCGACGCCATCCGCGTGGCACGCCTCCGGCGCCTTCGGCGGATCCCCGCAGCCCGCGCGACGCACGCACGAGCCCCCGGCGTTCCCGCGCGGCGGCGCGCAGACGAACCGGCGACCCGCCGCATCGCGGCCCGCTCCGGATTCACCCGGTACCATCGGCGCTCCACAGTTACGACGCAGGCGCATGCCCCGCACGAAACCAGAAGCGCCCGTGGCGCTGACCCACATCGACGCCGCCGGCCGGCCGACCATGGTCGACGTGTCCGCGAAAGCGACCACAGCCCGCGTCGCCAGCGCCGAATGCCGGGTGCGCTTCCCCTCGGACGTGGCCGCTCAGCTGCAGGCCAACGGCCTCAAGAGCGCGAAGGGCGGCATCGTCGATACCGCGATCATCGCCGGCACGATGGCGGTCAAGCGTACGCACGAGCTGATTCCGTTCTGCCATCCGCTGCCGATCGACGGCATCGCGATTGCGATCGCGTGGCAGGGCGAGCGCGAGCTGCGCATCGATTGCACGGTCAAGACCACGCATCGCACCGGAGTCGAGATGGAGGCGCTGACGGGCGCGACCGTTGCCGCGCTGACGGTCTACGACATGTGCAAGGCGCTGTCGCATGCGATCGTGCTGGGCCCGGCGAAACTCGTCGGCAAGCGCGGCGGCAAGCGCGACGTCGGCACCGTTGCACCCTCGACGCGCACCACGCGCCCCCGGAAACAGGAACCGAAGCGATGACCGAAGTCCGTCTGCTGTATTTCGCCAGCCTGCGCGATCGTGCCGGCACCGACGCCGAAACCCGCGACACGGCCGCGTCCGACCTGCGTGCGCTGTACGCGGAGGTGCAGGCGCTGCACGGCTTCGCGCTTCCGGTCGAGCGCCTGCGCGTGGCGGTCGACGGCGCCTTCGCACGCTGGGACGACGCGCCGCGCGGCGGCAGCGAGATCGCCTTCATTCCACCGGTCAGCGGAGGCTGACATGGACGACCGCATGTTCTGGCTGGCGGATGCGCCGCTCGATCTCGCTCCGCTGCGCCGGCGTCTCGAGGACGATCGTGCAGGCGCGTTCGCCAGCTTCGAGGGCTGGGTGCGCGATCACAACGACGGGCGTCCGGTGCGTGGCCTGCGCTACGAGTCCTATGTCGCGCTGGCCGAGCGCGAGGGCGAGCAGGTGCTCGCCGAAGCGCGCGCGCGGTTCGACCTGTGCGGCGCGGTCTGCGTGCACCGCATCGGCGATCTGGCGATCGGCGACATGGCGGTGTGGGTGGGCGTGAGCGCGGCGCATCGCGGCGCGGCGTTCGATGCCTGCCGCTACATCATCGATTCGATCAAGGACCGGGTGCCGATCTGGAAGCACGAACGTTATGCCGACGGCGAGGCGGGGTGGCTTCATCCCGAGCGCGCGCCGGACGGAGGCGCGGCATGAAGCGCCTGATGCTGTCCGCAGTGCTCGTCGCGTTCGCATTCGGCGCCCAGGCGCAGTCGCGTCTGCTGGTGGGCAACAAGTCGGCCGACACCGTCTGGGCCCTCGACACGGCCACCGGCCAGCGCGTCGCCGAGTACGCCACCGGCCCCGCACCGCACGAAATCGCGGTCTCCGCGGACGGGCACCGCGCGGTGGTCACGACCTACGGCCACCGCGAGCCCCACCACGCGCTGACGGTCATCGAGCTCACGGACGGGCGCACACGCACCATCGATCTCGGTGCGCACGGCCGTCCGCATGGTCTGCAGCTGCTGGCGGACGGCGATGCCCTGGTGACCACCGAGTCCAGTGGCAGCCTGCTGCGTGTGGACGTCGCGCGCGGTGAGGTGAGCGGCGTCGCCGATGTGGGCGAGGGCGTGGGCCACATGGTCGCGGTCTCGCCGGATGGCGCCGCGGCCTACGTCAGCAAGATCCGCGCGGGGACGGTGGTGCGCGTGGATGTGGCGACGATGCGGGTCACCGCCGAGCGGCCTGCCGGGGCCGGCGCCGAGGGCATCGCGATCGCGCCCGACGGCCGCGTCTGGGTGACCAACCGCGCCGACGACAGCGTGACCATTCACGATCCCGAGACGCTCGAGATCGTCGCCACCTTGCCGAGCGCAGGCTTTCCGATCCGCGTCGTCTTCACGCCGGACGGCCGCCATGCGCTGGTCACCAACGCCACCGCGGCCACGCTGTCGGTGTTCGACGTGGCCGCGCAGGCCGCGATCACGACCGTCGCCCTGACGCCGTCCGATGCCGCGCTGCAGGACACCCTGCTCGGGCGTGGACCGCTGCCGATCGGTGCGGTGGTCGATCCGGCCGCGGGCCGCGCCTATGTCGCGATCAGCGGTGCGGACCGCGTGGCGGTCATCGATACGCGCGACTGGCGGGTGATCGACCACTGGGCCACGGGCCGTGAGCCCGACGCGCTCGCGATCGTGCCGGCCTCACCGGAATGAGGCGCTCGCTCGCGGGCGGCTGTCTGGTCCTGCTGACGGCGTGCACGTCGACGCCGACCGTCTTTACGCCGTCGCCGTCGCCGATGCCAGCGCCCACGGGCGCGGTGGGCGCGACACTGCTCGCGCCCGCGGCGGATACCCGGCGCATGGAGCGGGTACCCCACCAGCGGTTTCTCCATCCCAATCTCGAGGCCGATGTCGCGCTGCCGGTCTATCCGGAGGCGCTGCTGGCGCAGCGCCTGCCGCCGGCGACGGTCTGCGTCGATGTGGTGGTGGACGCGGCCGGGCAGGTGACGGCCGTCGCGCCGCGCCAGGACGGCGACTGTGCCGCGGCGTCCACCGGCGACACCGCGGTGCTTCTGGAGGCGGTGCGCACGGCCGTTGCCGGTTGGCGGTATGCGCCGGCGCTGCTCTGCGAGGCACCGGTCGGCTACACGGGCGACGACGCGTGCACGGCGGAGGGCGTGGTGGAGACGCCGACCGCCGTGCGCCTGTCGTATGCGTTCCGGTTCAGTCAGACCGCCGGTCGGCCCGAGGTCGAACGCGTGGGCGCCCGCTGAGCGCGGTCCAGCGATAGGCGCGCCGTCGCCGTCCTGCTAGACTCCGCGTCCCGCTTCGACGCGGGGCCGGTGCAAGACCCGGATCGTTCGTTTCCATGGTGGCCCCGTCGGCCCCTCGCGACGCTAGATTGAAAATCCCGCCAGGGCCGGAAGGCAGCAACGGTATCGATCGATGCGGGTGCCGAGGTCAGTCGGCGGGGCCATCGCCATGTCGGACGATGGCCCGGTGCGCCGGTCAAGGCGTCAACACGACCTTGCGGCAGGCGTCCGCTTCGTCCTTGCCGTCGAAGATCTCGTAGCCCTTGGCCGCGTCGGTCAGGGACATCCGATGGGAAATGATCACGTCGGGACGAAGATCGCCGTCATTGACCCGCGCCAGCAGTTCCGGCATGTAGCGCTGCACGTCGGTCTGGCCCATCTTGAACGTCAGGGCCTTGTCGAACGCGTCGCCGAGCATGAAGGCGTGGATGAAGCCCGAATACACCCCGGGAATGCTGACCGTGCCCGCGCGCCGCGTCGCCGCGATGCACTGGCGGATCGCCGCGCCGCTGCTGGTCTCGAGTTTCAGGCCGGTCATCAGGGTGTCGACCTTGCTGCCCTTCGCCTCGAAGCCTACCGCATCGATCGAGGCGTCCACGCCGCGGCCCTTGGTCTGCGAGACGATGAAGTCGGCCGGATCGTCGACTTCCTCGAAGTTGATCGGAATCACCCCGTAGGTGGCCTGTGCGAAATCGAGCCGGTACTGGTAGCGGTCGACCATGAAGATGCGTTCGGCGCCGAGCATGCGGCAGCAGGCCGCCGCCATCAGGCCGACCGGGCCCGCCCCGAAGATCGCCACCGTCGATCCTTCGGTCACGTTCGCGTCGAGCACCGCCTGATAGCCGGTGGGCAGGATGTCGGAGAGAAACAGCACCTGTTCGTCGGCGAGGCCCTCGGGGATCACCAGCGGGCCGACGTTGGCCTTGGGCACCCGCACGAACTCAGCCTGGCCACCGGCGATGCCGCCATACAGATGGCTGTAGCCGAACAACGCCGCCGGCGGGCGCATGCCTTTGCGGTTCAGCGAGGCGCCCTGGCCGGTATTGGTGGTCTCGCAGGCCGAGAATTCCGACAGCTGGCAGTGGAAGCAGTCGCCGCAGGCGATGACGAACGGGATCACCACCCGGTCGCCGACACGCACGTTGGTCACGTCGGGGCCGATGTCCTCGACCACGCCCATGAACTCGTGGCCGAGGATGTCGCCATCGTGCAGCTCGGGAATCTTGCCGCGGTACAGGTGCAGGTCGGAACCGCAGATCGCGGTCGCGGTGACGCGCAGCAGGATGTCGTCGGCATCGTGGAGCACGGGGTCGGGCACGGTTTCGACCCGGACATCTCGCGTGCCGTGATAGGTGAGGGCCTTCATCGGGAGTCCTTTGCTGGGGGAACCCCGATCCCACCAGCGACGGCGGGTGCGTCGTGTGAGCAAGCGCGTTGCGCGCGCCGCGATTGTCGTCAGAGTTGCCGGCGCAGCGCCCGGCGCGTCGCGCCGGCATCGCATGCATGCTGGCTCGGCCTTCCGCCGGGAGGATCACCGCGAATCACGAGCGGCCGCATCGCGGAAATTCCGGCGTACATCGGCGCTCGTGGCGTTAGTGTCGGGCAGCGCGCGATCATGATCGTGCGCATCAACCGCACGAGCGCATGACCCGAAACACAGAACGCCCCTTGCGGGGCGTTCTGCTCTGATCTGGCGGAGAGAGGGGGATTCACTCGGCGCTCGCGCGCCTCGCCCTTCGGGCGGCTTCGCCGTGCAGGCCGCTGCGCGGCCTGTCGAACCCGCGGGGGTTCTCACCCCGCATCGCGTCGCCGGCGAAACCCACGCGACTCGGACCATCTACCCACTTTCAAATTGGCGGAGAGAGGGTCCGAAGCGCGCTGTTCCGCCTGTCGCCGCCAGGGACCGTGAAACCGCGTCGTGGCGGGCTTGCGCCTACGTTTCACGTCCTTGGCTATCCGCTACCGTCCGTTACAATCCGCGCTCGATGGGCGGGTAGGCGGGCGGGTAGGGATGGGGCGGGAGCTGTTCAAGCTGTCGGCGCGCAAGGTAGCCACGCTGGCCGATGCCGGCTACTACCCGGACGGCGGCGGCCTGTACCTGCAGGTGACGTCCACCGGCGCGAAGACCTGGGTGTTCCGCTACCGGTTCGCCGGACGGCGCCCGGAGATGGGGATGGGTCCTCTGCACACCGTGAGCCTAGCAGACGCACGCGAGGCTGCGCAGGAGGCGCGTCGCCAGCTTCTGGCGGGAGTTGATCCGCTCGCAGCGCGCAAAGCCGCAGCGGCGCGCGCAGGCGGCGTGCCGACGTTCTGGGAGGCCGCCCAGGCCTTCATCGAGGAACAGCGCCCGGGCTGGCGCAACGCCAAGCACGCGGGGCAGTGGACGAGCACGCTCGACACCTACGCCCGCCCGGTCATCGGCGGCAAGCGCGTCGACGCGATCGACACCGACGACATCCTCGCCGTCCTCCGCCCGATCTGGACCACGAAGACCGAGACCGCGACGCGGGTGCGCCAGCGCGTCGAGGCGGTACTGGACGCGGCGACGGCGAAGCGCCAGCGTGAGGGTGAGAACCCGGCGCGCTGGAAGGGCCACCTGTCCATGCTCCTGCCGAAGCGGTCCACCGTGGCGCCGGTCGAGCACTTCCCGGCCCTCCCATTCGCGGAGCTGCCGTCCTTCATGCGCGCGCTCAACGATCGCCGCGGCGAGGCTGCGCGCGCGCTCGAGTTCACCATCCTCACCGCGTCGCGCACCGGCATGGCTACGGGCGCGCTGCCGGCGGAGTTCGCCGGGAGCCTCTGGACGGTGCCGCGCGAGCGAATGAAGGCGAAGCGGGAGCACGTCGTCCCGCTGTCGGGTCCGGCCCTGGCCATCGTGTCGCCGCGGCTCGGCCGGCGGCTGGTGTTCCCCAACGACGTCACCGGCGAGCCCCTGAGCGAGAACGCCATGCTCGCGCTGCTTAAGCGCATGGGCTATGGCCACGTGACCGTCCACGGCTTCCGGTCGACGTTCAAGGACTGGGCGCGCGAGACGACCGACTATCCGGACGACATGTCCGAGGTGGCGCTGGCGCACGTGATCAGCGACAAGACCCGAGCGGCATACGCGCGCGGCACTCTGATCGAGAAGCGGCGCGCGCTCATGCAGGACTGGGCCGACTACTGCTGGTCGCTCACGCCCGAGCGGCGCGCACCTGCGCCCTGACCCATGCGTCGAGCTCGGACAGCACCCAGAGCGAGCGCCGCCCGATCTTGATCGGCGCCGGGAATGCCCCGGCCTTGACCTGCTCATAGATCCACGTCGAGCCCATGCCCGTCATGGCCTGCACCTCGTCCAGGGTGCGGAGTTCTTCGATCTTCTCTGCTGCGCTCATGCCGCCTTCCTCGGGATCAGGCGCCGCCACCAGGGCCGGCGCAGGTGTTCGTTCTCGATGCGCAGCCGCTCGATCTCGGCGGCCGCGCGTGCCAGCTCGTCGCGCAGCAGATCCTTGCGCGGTTGTTTCATACGGCGCGGGGCGCGGGGGAACAGCTGCTGACTCACGCTGCCTCCTGGATGTCCGGCGCCGCCGCTTCCAGAGCATCGAACAGGCCGGGCATCGACTGCTCGTTCGCCACGCTGGCGCAGTACGCCGCGGCGTCGAGGAAGTACTTAGGATTCAGCTCTGACGCATAGCCGCGCCGGCCCATCTTCAGGGCCATGTAGGGCACGGTACCGATGCCGCCGAACGGATCGAGCACCAGCTCGCCGGCCATACAGTGCTGCTCGATGCAGCGCTCGACGATGTCGAACTGCAGCGGGCAAAGATGCTGCTCCTGGCCCTTGTGCGCCTGGTGGCTGTTGAGCGTGCGCATGCGTGTGATGTCAGTCCAGACATCCGGGTGCCACGACTGCGGCTGCAGCAGCATGAAGGACGACGGAAGCCATCCGGACTCCGCCACGTGCTCGGCAATGCGCACGTCGTGGCGGAAGTCGTAGACGCTCTCCAGGCTGTGCCGGCGGAACAGTTTGAAGATCGCTGCCTGGTCCAGGCCGTCGAGATCCTCGGGCGCCAACGGGCGGTTGCCGCTGCTGCGCCAGAAGCCGTGCGCATCGAACTGCCAGCGCGGCCGCGTGAACACGTCCTTGGACTTCGAGACCGGCACGTCGGCATAGCCGTTGGCGCCATCGGTGGGCGGCTTCCGGAACTTCAGCACGTACTCCGGCATGCCGTTGCCCATGCGCGAGCCGTCCTTACACTGCTCAGACCAGCCGAGACGGTAGGTCTGGCTGTTCTCGCGCACGACGTCGGTCACCACCGTCACGCGCGACAGGAACGCGAAGCCGTGCTTCTGGAATGCGGCGATGCACTCATCGGAGAATGGCTGCACCGTCTGGAACCCAAGGCCGTTGATGCCGCCCGGGGTGATCCGATCCTTCACGTGGATGCAGGCGACGCGGCCCGGCTTAAGCACGCGCAGCAGGTTCGGGATCAGGAAATCCATCTGCTGCCAGAAGTGCGCGTTGTTGTCGGTGTGCCCAAAGTCATTGTAGCTGGGCGTGTACTCGTACTGCGTCGCGAAGGGGATGCTGGTCACGATCAGGTCGACGCTGTCCGCGTCCATGCGCGCGGTCTCCAGCACGCAGTCGTTGTTCACCATCGTGTAGCCGTCGCCCGAAGCCTCGACGCGATCGACGCCGAGCGATCGCGCCAGCATGCCGGCCATAGACGCATGCGAGAGACCGTACTCGCGGATGATCTGGGTCATCTTCTCCACCATGTCGTTGTGTTGGCGCCAGCGGCGCTCGAGCAGCCGGCGCACGTCACGCTCGGCCTCCGTGTAGATCAGGTCGATGCGGACCGTCTCGGTCTGCATGAAGCGGTAGAGGCGGTGGATCGACTGGATCCAGTCGGCGAACTTGAAGCCGATGCCGAGGTAGATGGACCAGTGGCAGTGCCGCTGGAAGTTGCAGCCCGAGCCGAGCATCACCGGCTTGCCGGCCAGCTCAGGGATCTCGCCGTCGCTGAACTGGATGACCAGCGATTCCCGGTGCTCAAGTTCCTGCGATCCGTAGACCGTGGCCAGGCCGGGGATGGCGCCTTCCAGCGCCTCGCGTTCGGACTCGAGGTCGTGCCAGAGGATCCGATGTGCGTCGGGGTCTTCGGCGCGGAGCTCCATCAGCTTGGCCAGCCGCGTCGGCAGGCTGTCGCGCTTCTCGCGTGCGGCCTCCTGCAGGCCGAGCGATGTGGACCGGAACAGCCGGGCCTGGCCGTCCTTCTCGACGCCGGCGGCGCCGTGATCGGTCGCGACTTCGTGCCAGCGCACGTCGAGCGGGGGCAGGTCATAGCCCTCGTCGCTGAAGCTGGGATCGAGGTCCGAGGGCTTCTGGATGAAGAGCGCCCAGCTGGCGACCCAGAGCCAGAACTCGCGCTCCTTGTGCGGGTGCAGCGTCAGCTGGTCGGCCTTCTCGCTGTTGCGCTTGAAGAACCGGGTCTTTGCCTGACCCACGTCCATGATCCCGAGAAACGCGGCGTAGGCGAGCAGCTCGATGTATTCGTTCGGGCTGGGCGTCGCGGTGGCGACGAAGCGATACGGGATGCCGGCCGACTTCACACCCGCCGCTCGGTCGTCGCCGGCGATCGTGGCCATGAACTCGCGGAAGGTCTTCGAGCCGCCGAAGCCTCGGAGGATCGCAGCCTCGTCCAGGCTGACCGCGACGAAGGCGCGGGGATCGAGCTTGCCGTCGCGCACCGTCTCGTAATTGGTCAGGTAGAGGCCGCGCGGATCGGTGGCTTCCTCGATCGTGCGGATGAACTTCACCGGCACGCCGAGCATCGCGGCGTCGCGTACGAACTCCTGCCGCACGCCCAGCGGAATCACGATCAGGCCCATGCCGCCGGCACGCTCGGCGCCGATGCGTACTGCCTCGATCTGCATCACCGACTTGCCGAGGCCGAAGGCGGCGAAAAGCGCGCGGCGTCCGCCGTCAACCGCCCACTGGACGGCCAGGCGCTGGTGCGGCTTCAGGACGGTGCTGATTTCCGCCGGGAGCACCTGCACGCCGGTGCGCGGCGCGACTGCAGCCTTCGCGCGCAGGAACTGGTCGTATGCGAGGAGGTTCAAGCGGCCTCCCGCATCAGCGCTGCCAGATCGATCTCGTCGACGGCCTCACGCAGCTGCCGGCGCGCGACCAGCAGCACGCGCGCGATGTGCTCGCGCGGCGTGTCGACCGCGAACCGGCGATAGGCGAAGTGCAGGCGGCCGGTGTGATCGCGTCGGAACAGCCGCCATTCCACCGACGTGGGCGGCAGGCCACCGCGGGCGGACGTGACGCGGCCCCAGCTGAAGCCCCAGTTCTTCCGCGGCGCGCGGCGCCGGTGGTGACGGTCAGCCATGCGCGCCGGTCTCCTTCTGGTAGGCCGCCCACGCGGCTTCGACCTTCGCGAACTCGGCATCGCGGCCACCGCGGTCGGGGTGTGCCTGGGAGCGGAGCCGGCGATAGCTGCCGAGCGGATCGGCCGGATCGAGCACGTCGCGCCACGACAGCGCCACCGGCGACGGGAGCGCGGTGAAGCCGGTGAAGGCGCGCTCCATCATGTCGCTGCTGCCCCAGCGCTCGATGCCGCGGATCGCGTCGATCGTCTTGCTGATCGCGCGCATGTTCTCCTCGCGGCGCAGGAACTTGTCGCAGGCGAGCACCATCTCGACACCCATGCGGGTGAAGTAGACCGCGATGCCTTCGTCGTCGTGCTTCGGCTGGCGCGCGTAGGGAATGCCGTCTGCGCGGAGCATCAGGTTGCTGCTCAGGATCACATCGCGCGCGCCGAGCCGGCGCAGCTCTTCCAGGAGATCGGTCACGGCCTGCCCGGGGGTGACCTTGAAGCTGCTGCGCTCGCGCTTGTGCGTGGGCGTGCGCGGCCAGCCCTGCGGCCAGGTCAGTGGATAGCGTTCGGTCGGGCGCTCAGCCATTGCCGCGCGCCTCGCGCTGCGCGTCGTCGCGCATGGTCCTGAGCGCGTGCAGCCGGTTGCGGTCCAGCTGGTCATAGCCAGCCGCCGGCGCGTGCTGATTGATGATCGCGATCGCCCATGCCAGCGCGTCGATCTTGTCCTGGGTGTCGATGGTTCCGCTCATTTCGTCCTGTCCTTGCCCCGCAGGGCGTCGTATTGAAGCTGTGCGTCGCGCTGGGACAGCGCTTCGGGGTCAGGCTTCCGATAGCTCTTGCGGCATGCGCCGCACCACGGGCACCGATAGAGGTAGCGCCCGACCTTCTCCCACTCGTGGGCCGCCGGTGCGCTCATGCCGCTGCTGACTCCCGGGATTCGTAGACCCAGCGGCGCACGGTCCCGAAGGGCACGCCGAGGGCATTGCTGATGGATGCGACGGACTTGCCGGCGGCGCGGAGTGCGCGGGCGCGGCGGCGCGTGCTGTCGGGCCAGTACTTCGCGTGCGGCATGCGCGGCGCGGGCGCACCGACCGAGCGGGCCTTGTCCTGCACCGCGCGCGGCGTGCGGCCGAGGCGCGCGGCAATGCGCAGGGCGTCGCCGCCGGCGTGCGCGCGCAGGGTGGCCAGTTCGGTGGTGCGCCAGGCCTTCATGCCGCGAGCTTCCCTTCGCCGGCCTGCACGAGCCGCGCGGCGAGGGTGGTGCAGATCAGCGGGAAGTCCGCCTCGCGGTACAGCTTCGCCGCACGCTCGACGCCGACCGGCTGGAAGCCCAGCGAGGCCAGGCCGGCCGCGTCGATCGAGAGCGGCGCGATGCGGGCATTGATATCGCCGAGCTTGATCCGGGCAGTACTCGGAGCCGATACCGAAGCTGCGATGCGCTCACCGAGCCGCGGCGCGACCACATCGCCAGTCGCTGCAGCGGGAGCAGTGCCAGATGCCGCAGTGGCGGCAGCGGTCGGGGCAGGTGCAGCCCCGGCGCCGGCGTTTCCCTCCGGCTCCTGCTGGGCGGCCTGGGCGCGCGCACGCTCGACGCGCTCCGCCTCGGCCGCTGCTGCCTCGGCCTGCTCCCGTTCGATCCTCGCTGTTTCTTCCTGCCGGATCCGCTCGCGTTCCTGCTCGAGCCGCTCGGCCTCCGCGCGCTGGGCCTCGGCGACGCGCGCCGCCACCAGGTTCCGCAGGTCGTCAGGCGCCTTCGACGCGCACAGCGAGACCCGGTCGGCGAAGAGATGGGCGTGCTCCGCGTGCTGAGCCAAGATCGCCGCATTCGCGCGCACGCGGTCCGCCTGCTGGCTCGCCGCGATCTTCGCGTTGGCGGCGACCGCGTCGACTGCCTCCTGCATGGCGGCGAACGAGCGCTTGCCCTTGATCGCGGCGGCGATGTCGGGCACCAGCGTCGCCGGCGGATCGATGGCGCACTCGCCGAGGCTCTCGTTGATCGCGCGCACGTGCTCCAGCACCGCGCGCCGCGCCGCGTTGCCGATCTCGCTGCGGCGCTCCTCCTTCCGGCGGGTGACCAGCTTGTTGAGGTCCAGGCGCTTCTCGCGGGCTTCGGCGCTGATCTGATCGATCGTGCGGAACAGTTCCTCGATGCTCTCGGTCTGGCTGAGCGCGCGTGCCTTGGCGGCCTTCAGCTGCTCCTCGATGTCGCCGCACCACTTCACGGTCTTCTCGGCGTCCGCGAAGTCCTGATCGGTCTGCAGATCGGTGCTGATGCCGCGGAACACCGCGATCGCCGCGTCCTTCCACTCTGCGAGGTTGCTCGCGGTGACCATGCCGGTGACCTCGACGCGCAGGGCCGGCAGCTGGTCCGGCGCGCGGCCGGGGGCGACGTGCGGCGCGCTGGCCGGCGTCTCGTACGCAGCGACATCGGCCTCGAACTGCGTCCAGCCGGCGACGATGCGCTCGCGCAGCTCGAGGTCGGCGTAGTACCAGCAGTGCCGCTCCTCCACGAGCTCGTCGCCATTCCACTTCGACGCCATGAACAGCACCGACTCGGCGCCGGACACCATGCACTGGTGCTCCATCTGCACGCGGTAGTGCTCGGGCAGGTCCGCGCCCTTGCAGCCCTCGACCATCGCCGCGCGCAGGGTGTCGTTGAGCGATTTGTGCTCGAACGCGGCATCGGCCATCAGCGTCAGGCCGTCGAAGCTGGCGGAGTACTTGCCCTCGGTGCCGACGCACGGGAACAGATCCTCGCCGATGATCTGCTCAGCGATCGGCCTGGCCAGCGCCTCGTAGCGGTGGCCGTCGTCGAACCGGCGCTGCGTCGCGTCGTCGACCTCGGCGCTGACGCCGGTGGCGGTCTCGCGCACCAGTTCGCTGCGGGACTTGTAGGGCGAGATGCCGAGCATCGCCGGCGCGTCGCTGGCGTTGAGGTGCTGCGCGCGGTGGGCCTGCCACTCCGGGGTCCCCTGGGTGAGTTCGACGATCTTCATGCGCGCGGCTCCTGCTCGTCGTCGCTCCAGTCGATAGGCGCGTCGTCATCGACCGGTGCGGGCTGAGCCTCAGCGGCAGCGGCGGGGGCGGGCCCGCGGATCTTCCGGATCTGCTCCGCGCTCAGACGGCCCTTGCTGCTGACCATCGCGATGATGTCGTCGGCGGTCTTGCGGCCGCTTTCGATGACGCCGCGCCACATGGCCAGGTTCTTCTCGAAGTCAGCGGCCGGATACTCGGGAAGCTCCACGCGCGCCGGCTGCGCGACGATCGTGGCCTCGCCCTCGAGCGTCTTGCCTTCCATCTCCTCGGCGGTCGGCGCCGAACCCACGGCCTCCGGGAACGCCATGCGCAGCGCCTGGGCCTGCGCGCACTTCGCGATCTGGCCGCGCACGCGCTTCGACCACATCGCGTTGGGCGACTGGTCCTGTTCCTTGCCGCCCTTGATCGCGTAGTTCTCGACCCAGTACTCGGTGGCGGTGAACTCGGCGATGTGGCCGGTGGGCAGCTGGCGATAGGCCGTGACCTTGCACCACTCCGGGAACGTGACCTCGCGGCCGCCCAGGCGCTCGGTGACCATCGGCCCGAACTCCGGCTCGCTCATGCCGGCGAACTCGCCCGTGCGCGCCGCGTTGGTGCGGTACAGGCCGATGCCGGGCATCACCACGTCGCGCGTCTGCCGTGCCTTGCTGTCCCACATCGGGACGATGTGCACGGGCTTCTGCATGGGGTCGAGGCCCGCGGCTCGGCAGTACGCCAGCACCATGTCGACGGACGCGTCGGATGCACCCGGGTACAGGCTGGACTTGAGCGCGGTGCGGATGGCGTCAGCCTGCTCCGCGGTGACCAGCGCGCCGTCGCGCTGGGGGATTCGTGCAACCTGGTTCATCGTGGTCTCCGATCGGTGGTCTGGCTTCGCGCGGGCGCAACTCGGTCAAAGAGGGCGCCAGCCCGGTGTTTGGAATGGATCCCGGCATTGCCCGGCCGGGGCGGGTGGAGCGGCGCCGGGGAAGCGCCGCGGGGGGAGGTGGAGAGGGCCGGTGCTGATATCCGGCATCGGGTGCGGGCAATCGCTCTGCGGTCACTGTGTAAGTGCCTACCTACCGCTTCTGCTCAATCTCGCCCTACCGCTCGCGGGCATCTCGCGAGTCACATCAGCCTGCGCATTCCTCTCCGTAGATCAGGCCGCCTGGGCCAGCGGTGCTGCCGGCTCGTCGATGCGCGTGTACGGGTACTGCTGCGGGAACGGCTTGATGTGCTGGCCGAAGTGCCGGCCGATCGATTCGGCATCGCGCAGCGCCTCGAACGCGGCGGCATCGACGTTGGCGTAGTGGTAGAGCGCGCCCGGCCCGCGGTTCTCGCGGTAGCCCTTCGTGAAGCGGATGGCGAGCGTGTTGGTCTCGGCGTCGTGGCCGATGCTGTGGATCTGCGACGAGTCGACGTCGATCAGTTCGATGCGCTGGGTCATGGGATGCTCCGTGCGGTGGTGGTGATCAGGCGGCGTCCGACAGCTGCTGCTGCGGGTGCTCGTCGGTGCTGGCCTTTGCCGGCGACTTCAGCGTCAGGCGCACGTCCTCGCGGACCAGGGCCTCGGCCAGTTCGGCGAGTTCGTCCGCGTCGACGTTCGCCGAGGCGGTGAACGACAGCTCCACGCTGCCGCCTTCCTTCGGCTCGAAAACGAAGCGCTTCAGCTTCACGTCGACCAGCACGATCGGCTCGGTGCCTTCGAGCAGGCCGTCGATCTGCAGCTCGTAGCCGGTGAACTCGTGCGCGAGCTTCAGCGGTTCCAGGCTGGGGAACTTCACCGCGGACAGGCCGCTTCCGCCGATGTTCGGCAGATCCGGCTGCTCGCCCTTCGTCGGCTTCCGGAAGAACGCTTCCTTGAGGCCGGGGCCGAACTGGTCGAGCACCGAATTGCTGGCGCTGGTGGTGAACTTCACGTCGGCCGCGAGCGCGCGCTCTTCGCCGTGCCGCTCGATGCGGCTGTTCAAGTTGCTGATGCAGGCCTCGTGAGCTTCCAGCTGAAACATGGGATACCTCGTCGGTGATGCCGGCCACCGCCGGCGGGGTGGTCAGGCGAGCTGGCTTTCGGCCGAGCGGCGGAGGGATTCGCGCACCTCAGACACCACGCGCCCCGCGGACTTGCCGCCGGCGTTGTAGGCGTCGCGCGCACGCTGGGCCGCACGCAGCGCCAGGTGATCGCTGTAGCCGAGCCGGCGCGCGGCGATGTTGGTCTGGGCGAACACGCCCTGGGCCTTCGCGGCGCGGGCGGCGTGCATCGGGATGACGTTCGACATGGCGGCTCCTGTGCGGCCGTGGGCCTGGAGATGGGCGAAGGAGGGAAGGGCGGGGTTATGCGATCTCGCCCGAGGCGCGGCGCGCGAAGTAGCCGATCGCCAGCGACAGCAATTCGCCGACAAACAGCCCGCAGAGGGCGCCGAAAAGCAGGCCGGCCTGGAAGTCGGTCATGCCTGCGCTCCGGTGACGCTGGCGAGGGCGGACTGTGCTTGTTCCACCGTCCGTAGGTGCTCGGTGCGGCGGACCTGATACCAGCCGTCCGACCAGGTGCGGGTAATGCGGAAGCCGTTGAAGCTGCGGACGATGGTCCACGGCCCCGGGGTGGCTGGCTCAGGGCGAACCGGCAGGGCGAAGGTCAGGACGCTCATGCCGCCACCTGCAGCTCGACCGGGCGAGCGGGGGTCGGCGCCATGCCCGCGCGCTGCAGCACGTTGGCCGCGGTCTGGACGGCGGCCTGCGGCTCGTCGCCGCGCGTCAGCGCAGCCACCAGGTCGGCCAGCGCGTAGAGCGCCTCACTTCCGAGGGCGAGCTGCCGGGCATTCGCCGCGTTGCCGGCCGGGCAGAGCTGCCGGCTGACGCACCGGGCGACCTCGATCGAACCGTCGCCGTTCCAGACCGTCATCCCGTGCGCCACGAACGGGCCGCGGGTCGGGTCGGAACTGGGCACGTGGGCCACGTCCTGATCGCGCTGCTGCACCGCTGTCTCCATCAGCCCGCCCGGGTGATCCGGGGTATCGGTGGGCGATGGGGTGAGTCTAGAGCACTAGACTCCGTTGTCAAGAGGTCTAGACAAATTTCTCAGTGCCTCTCTGCCGAGGTGCGGAGAAGATAAGAAAAAGCCCGCCGGAGCGGGCTTGATATCAGAAGACGGTGGGGTCGAAGCCTGATGTCTTGAACTCGAAGGTTTTCCTTCCGTGCTGATAGATGTCCACCTCGATCAGCACCCGGTCGTACTCAGCAAGGCGTTTCACGAATTGGCCAAAGCCCGGGATAAAAATCGTCTCCGACGACCCATCGCTTGAGGGCGATCCACGGAAGGTAAGCGGGGGCCCATCGCCCCAGCGAATGCCCACGTAGCACGAGGATGAACCACAGACGAGCTGGCCTCGCTGAATCGAGAAGATCACGTCTCCAGCACGGCGTCGCTTGCGGAGTTCCAACTCAGCGCGCTGCTCCCCGCTGTAAGGAAACTGCAAGTTGAAGGTCTCCGTTGCCTGGGCAGTAGCGACAGTCTGCTGTCCGTGCATCGGATGCGTGGAGGTGTAGGTGAACCATGCTGGATCATCTGCTGAAATCGCAGCGCCAGAAGCCAGAGCCAAGGCAACCCCGAGCGCGAACTTCATCCTTCCCAACTCCCTATCCATCTGACACGGCCGATGATCTTAATCGGGTGCTTCACGTCATCGACGCGCCGCGGTTTACGCCAGCCGTGGTCGCCGCGCGGGTTGTCGGCGCGAAAGAACACGAGGTCATCGATGACTTCGCACCGTTTCACGCTGTACGACTCGGCACCGACCCCAGGCACCAGAATGACATAGAGGTGACCGTCTCGCGGTCTTATGTCCGCTCGGTCGAACAGGATCGCATCACCATCATGGATGCGAGGCTCCATGCTGTCGCCCTTCCCGTACATAACTGCGAGATCGCGCGGCGCCAGACGCTTACGTGCCAAGGACTCGGCGCGGAACTTTAGTCGGTGCGTCTCTGCGTACTCCAGCGCTTCCTCGCCATCAGACAGCCCGGCGGCTTGAGCAAATCCCAGGATGCCGACGTGGCCGTCGTCTTCCACCTCTACTGCCGGTTCGACGGCCCGCATTGGGCCGCGGCCGTACTGAAGCCAATCGCGCTCCACGCCGAGTGCCTTGCTGAGCTTGGCGACCGTCTCAGAGCGAACCTTTTCTGGCTTCACGGTGTCGCCAAGCCATTGATAGACGCCCGCGCGAGACAGGATGCGGCGCGCCACCAGGTCTGCAGCCGTCATCTCACGTTCGTCTAGAGCGGCCTTTAGCCGCGTGCCCATAGTGTCCATAGGACTGGAAAAGTACGGGCGAATCTGACTAGAGAGCTTGACATCAATGTCTAGAGGTCTAGACTGCGCGCATGGATATGACCAAGCGCGCAGTGAAAGGAGCTCTCGGCATCGAGACGGATGCTGAGCTAGCACGACAGTTCACCCCGCCCATCGGGCGATGGGCCGTCGGCCAGTGGCCTGATGACCAGCCGATTCCGCAAGGCAGGCAATGGGAGCTCAGAGCGAAGTTCCCGGAAAAGTTCGGCGCGCCTCCTGCTGAAAACCAGCCCAAGGCCGCCTGACCCCATGCGTCCAGTGCCGGCCCGCTCGTGGCGATGGCTCTCCTCGGCGGCGCCGGCGCTGGACCTCTTCCCTGATTCGATCGTCTCCATGCCTCGCATCGTCGGGCATGGCCGCGTCGAAAACCACGTTCAGCGAGTGTCCCCATGAACATCACCGACGCCGCGCATAAGACCGTCAAGGACTACCCGGGTGGGAGCGAAGCCCTCGCACCCCGCATCGCGATGTCCGCCGCCGTCCTGCGCAACAAGGTCAACCCGAACAACTCGACGCACCACCTGACCCTGGCCGAAGCCAGCGAAATCATGGGCGTCACCGGCGACCACCGCATGCTTCACGCGCTGGCCTCGGAGCACGGCTACACCCTGCAGGCAACGGACGCGCCGAGCGTGGGCTCGATCATGTGCGCCATGCTCGCGGCGTCCGCTGCGAAGGGCGATCTGGCCTCGATCCTCTCCCAGGCGATGGCGGACAACCGCATCACGCCGAACGAAGCCGCCGACATCGCCCGCGCGTGCGCCGCTGTGCAGGCCGCGATGACCGAAGTGGGCCGCCATGCCAATGCGCAGGCGGCGGGGCCGGTGCAGGCATGAACGCCACGGCACCTGCCATCCGCATCGTGCGGTTCAACTGGTTCTGTCGCGGCGCTCGGCTCGAGTGCGGGGTGCGTGGCTGATGGCACGCATTCGCACGATCAAGCCCGAGTTCTGGAAGCACGAGGATCTCAGCGCGCTGCCGGAGATCACGCACATGCTGGCGGCCGCGCTGCTCAACCACGCGGACGACGAGGGCTATTTCAACGCCAACCCGGCACTGGTTCGGGCCGAGTGTCTTCCGCTCCGTGAGCCCTCAGTGAGCACTCAGGACAGCCTGCGGATGCTGGCCGAAATCGGCTTCATCCAGATCGGGCAGGGAGAGGACGGCAAGCGGTACGGCCGAGTCGTGAAGTTCGACGAGCACCAGCGCGTCAATCGGCCAACCCCGAGCAAAATCAAGGCGATGCACATTGTGTGGGAGGGCTCAATGCCGACTCACACTCAACTCAGTGAGGCATCACCACCTGAAAGGAACAGGGAACAGGGAAGGGAAGAGGAACAGGGAACAGGGAATTCCTCGCTACGCTCGGAGTCGTCCGCGCCGCTGGCGCTGACCAGTCCGAACCCACCGGCTGACCTGACCACCACCAGGGCAGCCCGAATCCAGCAGATCGCCGAGGACGCCCGCGAGGCCTACAACCGCATCCTGGCGAAGCCCGCTGGCAACCTGCCGGCCTGCTCGGTGCTCAACAAGCCGCGGTTGAAGGCCGTCGAGAAGTGCCTGCCGACCGCGCGGCTGATGTGCAAAACCCTGTTCGGCAACGAGCGCGTCACCCCGAAGTTCTGGCAGGACTACTTCGACGAGGTGGCGCTGGACGACTTCCACGCCGGGCGCCAGCCAGGCGGCCCGGGGCACGAGAACTGGAAACCGGACTTCGAATTCCTGCTGCGCGAGACCGTCATGGCGAAGCTGTTCGACAGGGCGATGACGGAGGCCGCGGCGTGATGCTCGAGCACGACATCGACGACGGCGCGGAGGATCTCGACCGGCTGGCGCAGCTGCATGCCAACGGTGTCCGCGAGCGCGAGCCACGCGCCGAGATGCTGCGCATCCCTCCGCAGGCGCTGGAGGCCGAGCAGGCGGTGCTGGGCGGGCTGATGCTGGGCTCGCCGGCGAGTGCCCGCGCCTGGTACGACGTGTGCGACCTGCTGGTCGAGGGTGATTTCTACCGGCACGACCACCAGCTGATCTGGCGCGCGATCGCGGCGCAGGTGAAGGCCGCCCGCCCGCACGACTCGCTCACCGTCGGCGACTGGTTCGACTCGCAGGGCCTGGCGGATCGCGTCGCGAACGGTGCCTACCTGAGCGAGCTCGCCAGCACCACGCCGTCGGTCGCGAACATCCGCGCGTACGCCGACATCGTGGCCGACAAGGCCCGGCTGCGGCACCTGATCGACGTGGGCACCGAGCTGGTGAACGCCGGCTTCCAGCCCGAGGGCCGCGGCAGCGTGGAGCTGATCGGCGAGGCGCAGAGCCGCATCGGCGGGCTGCTGGTCAACGAGCCGTGCGAGCTGGAGGCGGTGCAGCCGATCATGCAGCGGGTGTTCGACCGGCTGCAGGAGCGCTATCACCACGGCGCCGGCGGGGTCTCCGGCATGTCGACGGGGATCACCGACTTCGACGAGATCATCAACGGGCTGAAGCCCGGGCTGTACGTGCTGGCCGCGCGCCCGAAGATGGGCAAGACCACGCTGGCGCAGAACATCGCCGAGTACTGCGGCATCACGCTCCGCAAGCCGTGCGCGATCTTCTCGTTCGAGATGCAGCCCGACGAACTCGGCGATCGCATGCTGTCGAGCCAGGGCGACGTCGACGGCGACGCGATCCGCCGCGGCACGCTGGACGAGATGGACTGGGCGAACGTCAGCGCGGCGATGCGCAAGCTGCGCGGTGCGCAGATCTTCGTGAGCAAGCCGAGGAACGCCCGCGTCGAGCACGTCGTCGCCCAGGCGCGCCGCCAGCATGCGCGCGCGCCGCTCGGGCTCATCGTCATCGACTACCTGCAGCTGATGCATGTTGCCGGCGACAACCGCTCGCAGGGCTTCGGCGACATCACTCGCGCGCTGAAGCTGATGTCGGGCGAGCTCGGCGTGCCCGTGCTGCTGCTGTCGCAGCTCAACCGCGACCTGGAGAAGCGGCCGGACAAACGGCCGATGCCGTCAGACCTGCGCGACTCCGGTGCGATCGAGCAGGACGCGGACGCGGTGATCTTCATCTACCGCGACGAGTACTACCACCCGAACAGCCCGGACAAGGGCACGGCCGAGATCATCGTCGCGCTGCAGCGGAACGGTCCGCCCGGCATGGCGCGGGTCCGGTACCGGCCGGAGCGGTTCCGCTTCGAGAACCTGTCGCCGGACTGGGAGCCGGAGCGGTCCGTGACCGTCGAGAAGCCGGCACGCCGCGGCATGCGGCGCGCACGTGGAGGCAACCCAGGCGCCGAGGCCGCCGCCGGCGACGGGAGCGATAGCTGATGGACGATCGCGCATTCCGCATCCACTTCGCGCGCGTGCACCTCAACGAGTGCCGGGCGCGCCGGCATAGCCACGTGAACCGCGACTTCTACTGGCGCCTGTTCGAGAGCGCGCAGAACGCGCGCCGGCAGGCAGCGGCGATGCGTCAGCAGCCGGCGCAGGGAGGCCTGTTCCAGTGAAGACCGCCGCCGCCAAGAAGATCCAGGCCAAGCGCGCGCGCCGTCCGATCTACCTCACCTGCATGCGCCTGGTCGATCCGGCGACCGGTCTCGAGTACGGCGCGTTCGTTCCATCGCACCCGATCGACCAGCGACTGGCCAAGGAGCGCGGCTACCGCGTCGGCCATGAGTACCGGGCGGAGATCAAGCAGGCGCGCGTCGCGTGGCAGCACCGCCTGATCCACAAGATCGGCCAGCTGATGGTCGACAACGTCGAGGGCTGGGAGCAGCTGAAGAGCCATGACGCGGTGAAGCGCCTGCAGCGGGAGTCGGGCGTTTGCTGCGAAGAGCTGGAGGTCGACATCCCCGGTGTGGGCAAGCTGATGGTCAAGCAGGCCGAGAGCCTGGCCTTTGACGACATGGAGCAGGACCGATTCGAGCAGCTGTTCGAGGGCATCGCGCAGCACATCGGGTCCGAGTACGCGCATGTGCTGCTGGACGACGTGCGCGCGGAGTTCTGGCAGATGGTCTCCGGCGAAAGGCGCGCGGCATGAGGCGCGGCCGCTCCACGGGCAATCCCACGCTGGCCCAGCAGTGGCGCTTCCGCGTCATCCAAGAGATCGGCTGCATCGCCTGCCTCGCGATCGGCCGGAAGTCGCCGGCGGAGATCCATCACCTGACGGTCGGCGGCCTGCACGGCCAGAAGCGGCGCGGCCACGACTTCACCGTGGGTCTGTGCTGCTACCACCACCGCGGCGTCGCAGCCGGCAGCGTCATCTCGGCGCGCGGCCTGGAGCCGCTGCTGGGCCATTCCTACGCACTCAACCCCAAGGGCTTTCGCGCGCAGTTCGGGCGCGATGACGCACTGCTCGCCCGACAGAACGAACTGATCGAGCACCACACGAGGATCGCAGCATGAAGATTTCGGCAACCACGCAGGCCATCCTGGACTGGCTGAAGAAGAACCCCGGCCACCACACGGCCACGAACGTCTCCGATGGCCTCGGACACGCGCGCGGCTCGAAGGAGCACAGCTACACGTCGAAGGTGCTCGGCCGCCTCGACGAAAGCGGGCGAGTGGGCAGCTTCTACGTCAACGGCAAGGTGAAGGCGTTTTCGCACCTCGACAGCCACCGCCCGAGCACGCAGCGCACCGCGCGGCAGCAGCCGTCGGCGCGGCGACATGCCGCGGCCAGCCTGGTCGGCCTCCAGCCGGCGCCGCCCTCGAGCGAGCACACCGCGGCGCTGGCCCGGAATCGCAGCACGCCGCACGAGTCGGTGGCCGAGTTCCTCGCGCGCGGCGGCCGCGTCGAGCGCATCCAGGGCTTCGAGTCGATTCGCCCGCGCTGCGCGCGCCCGGCATGGAAGGCTGCAGCATGACGCTCCGGGTGACCTTCGGCGTCGACCCCGGCCTCAGCGGCGCGGTCGCGACCCTCATCGATGGAGAGCCGGGGCCGATCCTCGACATGCCGGTCATGCGCACCGGCGAGAAGGGCGAGGTCGACGCGTTCGCGCTGGCCGCCTTCGTGCGGCGCATGCGCGGCGAGCACCCCGGCGCGACGTTCTCCGCCGGTATCGAGCGCGTGCGCGCCATGCCCGACCGGTCCGGCCCCAACGTGCGGAAGATGGGCGCGCAGTCCAGCTTCAACTTCGGCGACGGCTTCGGGCAGGTGAAGTCCGTGTTCCGCGTGCTGGGCGTGCCGACCGACCTGGTCGAGGCGGTGGTCTGGAAGCGCCGGTTCGCGCTGCTGGGTCAGGAGAAGGACGCCGCACGCCTGCTGGCAATCAGCCGCTTCCCAGGCGCCGCCGCGCAGCTGCAGCGCAAGAAGGACGGCGGCCGCGCTGACGCGCTGTGGATCGCGCTCTGGCACGACCAGATGCTGCAGCAGGGGAGGGCCGCCGCGTGATCGTCGACGACGAAAAGGTCGTGCAGCTGCCGAAGCGGAAGAAGCCCGATGCGGATGGGCCACTGTCGATCGTGCACAGCTACGGCGGCTGCCAGCACGCCCACACCGAGGTGGATGAGAAGAAGTCCGAGGTCACATGTCGGGACTGCGGCGAGAAGCTCAACCCGATCTGGGTTCTCGTGCGAATCGCCAATGAGGACCGAATCCTGCGCGACCGCTGGGCCGGGATGCGTGCCGAGCTGAAGCTGATGTCCGGCCGCGTCCGGACGAAGTGCCAGCACTGCGGCGAGATGACGCGCATTCGATCGCGTGCCAGCTCTGCAGATATCCGGGCGCTCGCCGAGCAGATGAAGGCGGAGGACGCTTGAACCTGAACCCGCTCAACCTGACCCGCCCGGAGTCGGCCGCAGAGCAGCGCTTGCGCAAGCGCTACCGCGCGGCGATCCGGAAGCGCGGCCTGTGCGCGTTCTGCACCTGCAGGCAGACCACGCTCGGTATCGCGCACTGCCGAGGCCAGCCCGGGCGGCAGATGGGCATGTGCCAGGACGACGGCCGGCTGCCGGCGTTCCGGCTGGACGACACCACGATCGACGAGTTTCGGGAGGCCGCATGAACGCGGAGGAGCTGGAGGACGCACTGCTGGCGTGGGGGCGATGCTACGGCGAGGGTCGCGGCTCCGAATGGCAGGAGGACCGCAGCCTGACCGGTGACAGTCCGCTGGCCGCGATGGCCGGCAAGAAGGCCCAAGACAGCCAGCACGATTTCCGCAGCAGCGCGAGCCGCCTCGCATTCATGGGCACGGGTGGCAAAAAGGCGCCGGAATGGTCCTGCGACCCGGTGCGCGCAACCGAGACGCGTAGCCACCGGCCGAGCTACGACGCGCGTGAGACGCCGACCGTGATCCGTGTGCAGGTCTCCTGGTTGACGCTCCGACGCGTCGACGTGACCGCGGCCAACGTCCTGCGGATCCACTACCAGCGGCGCGCGCTGAGCCGCGAGGAGCGCGCCAGCGAGGCAGGGCTGAAGCTCTCGGCCTACAAGGACAACCTGCGGGTGGCCAAGGCCTTCATCGCCGGCAACATGGCCAGGCCGATGGCGGCTTGACGCGCGGTTAGCCACGGCGCATGATTCGCGTCATCGTGGCATAGCTGCCACTGCCAACGCCTCGCCCTCACCGGCGGGGCGTTTTCGTTTCCAGCCCGACCCCCTGATTCCGGATCAACCCTCGCGCCCAGCCGGCTGCGGGGCGGGCCCCATTGCCGAGACCGCCATGCGCCTCACGACCAACTTCACGCTGGCGGAGCTGACGGTCACCTCGACCGGCATCGCCAATACCCCGACGCCGTCGGAGATCGTCCACCTGCGCAACCTGGCGGAGAAGATCCTCCAGCCGCTGCGCGACGATCTCCGCCGGCCGGTGCTGGTGAACAGCGCGTTCCGGTCGGAGCGTGTGAACCGTGCCGTCGGTGGCACCCCGACATCGCAGCACCGCCTAGGGCAGGCGGCTGACATCCGCGTCGACGGCATGACCTCGCGCGCTCTGGCGCAGCGAATCATCGACCTGCGGCTGCCCTTCGACCAGGTGATCGAGGAGTTCGGCCGCTGGGTGCACGTCAGCTATGGGCCGCGGCACCGCCGGCAGGTGCTGACGGCCGTGAAGCGCGGCGGGCGCACGGTCTACGAGTCGGGTCTCACTGCGTGAATGGGGGCAGCGACATCGCCCCTTGGTGGGTAGCCGGCGGCGCAGCAGCGCTGTGGATCGCGCGCGAATTCATCGGCGCCGTGCTCAACCGCAAGCAGGACAAGGCCGAGGCTGACGGCAATGTCGCGCTGCTGGCCGGCCTGACCGCACGTATCGAGTCGCTCGAACAGTCGCAGGCGACGCTCAGCCTGCAGCTGGCCGAGGAGATGAAGCTGCGCATGACCGCGCAGGAACAGGCGCACCGGCTGCGTCTGCGGGTGATGACGCTGGAGTCGTCGCTCCGCGGCCTGGGCGCGGTCGTCCCACCGGAGATATCCCATTGAAGCTGATCGGGTGGCTGATCACCTCGCTGGTCGTGGTGTCCCTGTGGGCAGGGATCGCCACGTGGCGCTGGTCGAGCGCGAGCGCGCGGTGCGATACCCGTCTGGCCGAGCAGCGGCTCGAGGACGCGGACGCGGCGGCCAATGCCCAGCGCGAGGCGATCGCCGAGGCGGCCACCATCTGGACGGCAGTGCGCGGGCAGACCCGCGGCGAGCAGACCACGGCCGCCGGCAACACCCACACCCGGGAGACGCTGATCCGCGAGGTCCGCGTCACCGGTGAGTGCGTCATGCCGTCCGGGCTCCCCAGCCTGGCGCCGGCCGTAGAAGAAGCCCGCGCCGCCGCGCGCGACTGACCACCAACGAGGACGAGACGTGACCGACAAGCAGATCGAACAGGAGATCCAGGCCAAGGGCCTGACTTCGCCGCGCGTGACCCCGGCTGACATCGAGGCCGCCATTCAGAGCGAGCACTACTTCACCGCGGGTGACGGATTCGCGGGCGCCGCATCGCTGACCGTGGAGGAGGGCGGGACGATCGAGCCGCCTGCCGCTCTGGACCTGCTGACGTTCTGCGTGCTGGTGCTCGACAACGGCTTCACCGTCACCGGTGAGTCGGCCTGCGCCAGCCCGGAGAACTTCGATGCCGCACTCGGTCAGAAGATCGCCCGTCAGAACGCCGTGGCCAAGGTCTGGCCGCTGCTGGGCTTCCGCCTGCGCGACAAGCTCGCCGCCGGCTGATGCGCGTCGCCTGCGCCATCGCTGTGCTGGTGCTCGCTGGGTGCGCTGGCCGCGCCCCGCGTGCCGAGGCGCCGCTGATCACTCCGTGCCTGGACGCCCCGACCGCCTACATCCCCGACGAGCCCGAGGCCCCGGCCGATGGGGCGCCGATTCCGGACAGCTACGTCGTGGCGCTGAAGGGCTGGGCCAACAGCCTGCTCGGCGTGGTGACGCAGGACCGCATCGCGTGGCGCGGTGAGCGTCGGTGCATCCGCCGGTTCCAGGAGGCGGGGCAGATCCGGTGAGCAGGAACCGCACGAGGCGGGCGAAGGCCGCCAGCAAGTTGCAGGCGGCGGTGATGGTCGGAAGGTCAATGTCCAAGGTGGCGAGTCCAGTGTGCGGAGACCCCAGCCTCGGCCGCACCTGCGCGCGAAATCTCGCCGTTCTTCCATGGCGGTCGCGTGGCGTCCGTTGATGGGCAGGCTCAAGACCATCCCGCCAAGGGTGACCGCCGTGCCCGGGCGGCTCCAGCAGGCCGGCACACCGAGCCAGCACCGCATCACCGGGCGTCGCCTGCAGAGCCGCAGGCTCCGTGTGTGGGCGAAGGACCCGCACTGCGCGGAGTGCAGGCAGCTGGTCGCGTACCCGGATGGCTTCCACCTCGATCACGTGGTGGCACTGGTGAATGGCGGGCAGGACACCGACGAGAACACGCAGGTGCTGTGCCTCGCGTGTCATGACGCGAAGACGCGGCGTGACCTCGGGCAGTGCGCGCGAAGCTGAACGGCGGCGCCTCGTTCAGGCTCATGTGAAGGCGAACCTGAACGGCTGTGGATAACCCGGGGGGAGGGTCGAAACCTCGGGGCCCCCGGGGTCGGAAACCGGTCCGCCTCCCACGCGTGAGAATTTTTCGATTCGAGGCTATTCAAAATGGCAGGAGTGAAGGGGATGAAGGGCGGCGGAGGCGCCCGCCCCGGCTCTGGGCCGAAACCGAAGGCGCCCCGCAAGACGAAGGCCAAGGGCTACCAGACGGACGACCCAGACGAGTTCCTGCGGGCGGTCATGCGTGACCCGAACGCGGACTTCAAGGACCGGATGGCCGCAGCCCTGGCGCTGAAGAAGTCGGGCAAGACTGGAGCGGCGAAGGGCAAAAAGGAGCAGGCGGCGGACCAGGCGAAGGCGACGATGGGCACGCGCAGCCTCGCGCCGGTGCCGCCGCCGAGTCGGCCGCGGTTGGTGGCGGTAAAATGACCCTGACCTGGACCACCGCCTGCCCGGACTGGGAGGATCGGATCCTAGAGGGGCGCTCGCTGATGCCGTGCGGCCCGATCTTCCCGGATCAGGCGCGTATCGGCCTGGAGGTTTTCAACAGCCTGCGGGCGGTCGGCGTGCCGAACCCGCTGGCGGAGGTAGATGACACCGGCCGGGCGGTCGCGCCGACCTATGCCCAGGTTTGCCGGCCCTGGATCACCGAGATCGCGGAAGCGATCCACGGGGCCTACGACGTGGAGACCGGCGAGCGCCTGATCCGCGAGGTGCTGCTGAAGGTCCCGAAGAAGAATTGGAAGTCGGGCATCGCGGCGGGGCTGATGCTGTCGCTGATGGTGCTCAACTGGCGGCAGTCGAACGAGGGCGCCGTCATCGCGCCGACGAAGGAGACGGCGGACAACGTGTTCAAGCCGCTGCGGGACGCCATCGAGGCGGACCCGGAGCTGAAGGACCTGTTCCACATTCAGCCGAACATCCGGACGGTGACGCATCGGGTCACCGGCATGAGCTGCCGGGTGTACGCCGCGGACACGGACACGATTGCCGGCAAGATCTGGGCGTTCGTGATCCTCGAGGAGCTGTGGCTGCTGGCGCAGCGCAAGGGTGCGGAGGACCTGCTGCTGGAGGCAACCGGCGGCCAGGCGTCGCGGCCGGAGGGCGTGGTCATCTCGATCACGACCGAGTCGGACGACGAGCCGGTTGGCATCTACAAGGCGAAGCTGGAGTTCGCGCGGGCGGTTCGGGACGGGAAGATCAGCGCGCCGCACTTCTTGCCGCTGCTGTACGAGTGGCCGGCGCGGATGGTGAAGTCCAAGGCGTACCTGCAGCCGGAGAACTTCCCGCTGGTGAACCCCAACTGGGGCGCATCGGTGGATCCGGTCGACTTCCAGCGAAAGTTCGAGGAGGCACAGGCTGCCGGGGGTACGTCGCTCCGGGTGTTCCTAGCGAAGCGCCTGAACGTCCCGCCGAGCGAGATGACGGGCGGGAGCTGGGCGGGTGCTCGGTTCTGGGTGCCGCGGGCGGAGGCCGGACTGGACCTCGACAGTCTGCTGGAGCGGTCGGAGGTCTGCACGGTCGGCATTGACGGCGGCGGCCTGGACGACCTGCTGGGCCTGGTGGTGCTTGGCCGCGAGCGCGGCACGCGCCGGTGGCTGTGGTGGGCGAAGGCCTGGGCGCACAGGATCGTGCTGGAGGAGCGGCGGAAGGACATCGCCGCGAAGCTGTTGGATCTGGAGAAGGCCGGCGACTTGTCGGTGGTCGAGGTGCCCGGGGACGACGTGGACGAGCTGGCGGACATCGTGTGCCGGGTCAACGACGCCGGCCTGCTGCCGGAGGAGAACGCCATCGGCGTGGACCCCGCCGGCATCGGGGCGATCGTCGACGAACTGACCACCGAAGACCGCGGCATCGACATGAAGCAGATCGTGGCGGTGTCCCAGGGCTGGAAGCTCAACGGCGCGATCAAGACGGCAGAGCGCGAGCTGGCTGGCGGCCGGATCGTCCATGGCGGACAGCCGCTGATGGCCTGGTGCGTCGGCAACGCAAAGGTGGTGCCCGTGGGCAACGCAATCACGATCACGAAGCAAGCCAGCGGCACCGCGAAGATCGATCCGCTGATGGCGGGCTTCAGCGCGGTGCACCTTATGGCGCTGAACCCGGAGGGGATGGGATCGATGGACGACTGGCTCACGAACCCGGTACGGGCGGCGCGCGCATGAAGACGACGGCGAAGCGGCCCGGCATGTTCAAGGCAGCGATCCAGAAGTGGCTCGGCGTGCCATTCGACCTGACCAATGACGAGGCCTGGGCTTCCGTTGCAGGTGCCAGCGGCCCCGCCGGAGTGTCGGTCACGGCGCAAAGCGCGATGCAGGTCTCGGCGGTCTGGGCGTGTGTTCGTCTGATCTCGGAAACCATCGCCACCCTGCCGCTGGGCATGTACGAACGCGGCAGCGCAGGCAAGCGGCCGGCGCCGCAGCACCCGCTCCACTTCCTGATCCATGACCAGCCGAACAGCGACTCCTCGGCGTCGGTGTACTGGGAAGCGATGGTCGCGGCGATGCTGCTGCGCGGCGCGGGGCGCTCCGAGAAGCTGATCATCGGCGGCCGCCTCGTGGGGCTCCGCTTCCTCAATCCGGATCGACTGAGCTGGTCACGCGACAGTGCCGGCCGGAAGGAATGGCGCTACACCGAGAAGGACGGGCGGCAGCGGGTCATCCCGCGTGATCGCATCTGGGAGGTGCCGGGGTTCACCTTGGATGGTGAGAGCGGGGTATCGGTCATCGCCTACGGCGCCCACGTATTCGGTGGCGCGATCGCGGCGGAGCGTGCAGCGGCACGCACTTTCAGCAACGGCATGCTGCAGACCGTCTACTACAAGGTCGCAGCGTTCCTGCAGCCGAGGCAGCGCGACGAGTTCCGCAGGAACGTGCTGGGCGCCGTCGAGCGCGGTGAGACGCCGCTGCTCGAGGGCGGCACCGACGTGGGCACGATCGGGATCAACCCCTCGGATTCTCAGCTGTTGGAATCCCGGTCTTTCGGCGTGGAGGAGGTCGCGCGCTGGTTCCGGGTCGACTCAGCGCTGATCGGGCACGGCCAGAAGGACAGCAACTGGGGCACCGGCCTCGAGCAGAAGATGATCTGGTTCCTTACCTTCACCCTCGCGCCCTGGCTGAAGCGAATCGAGCAGGCCATCAAGAAGGATCTGCTGCAGCCCGGAGACCGCGCGCGCTTCTATCCGAAGTACTCGGTCGAAGGTCTTCTGCGCGCTGACAGCGCCGGGCGTTCGGCCTTCTACGGGGCCATGGTGAACAACGGCATCCTGACGCGCGACGAAGTCCGCGAGCTGGAAGACCGCGAGCCGATGGGCGGCAACGCCGCAGTGCTGACCGTGCAGTCGGCGATGTTGCCGCTGGACGCTCTCGGCCAGAACGATCAGCAGGCGCAGCAGGTCCGCGCCTCGCTCCGCGCCCTGCTGGGCATCGAACAGCCCGCCACGGGCGAATAAGGGAACAGACATGACGATCAAGACCCTGCCGGGAGCACCGGAGGGCCGCCCCTGTGCGGCCGTCACCGGCCAGGTGCACATGCGCGCGCTGGACCGCTGGCAGGCCGGCGTGCGCGCCGCCGATGGCGAGAACGAGCGCTCGATCAGCGTCTACGACGTGATCGGGCAGGACTTCTGGACCGGTGAGGGTGTCACCGCCAAACGCATCGCCGCGGCGCTCCGGGCGATGGGCAAAGGCCCAGTCATCGTCAACGTGAACAGCCCTGGCGGTGACATGTTCGAGGGCTTGGCCATCTACAACCTGCTGCGGGAGCACGACGGCGAGGTCACCGTGAAGGTGCTGGGCCTCGCGGCGTCCGCCGCCTCGATCATTGCGATGGCCGGCGATACGGTGCAGATCGCCCGGGCCGGGTTCCTGATGATCCACAACTGCTGGGGCTGCGTCTGCGGCAACCGGCACGACCTGAGGGATATCGCCCAGACGCTGGAGCCCTTCGACCAGGCGATGGCCGGCATCTACGCCGCGCGCACCGGCGCGAAGGTCGATGAGATGACGAAGTTAATGGACGCGGAGACCTGGATCGGCGGCGAGGCCGCGATCGAGGATGGTTTCGCGGACGAACTTCTGGAGAGCGACCAAGTCGAGAAGGGCGGCGCGAAGGCTTCGGCCTCTGCCGTGCGCCGCCTGGAAGCCGCGCTCCGCGCCTGCGGCCTGCCGAAGTCCGAGGCCTGCCGGCTGATCAGTGAGTTCAAGTCCAGCGTGGGAGATCCCGCTGGCGGCGGTGAGGGCGATCCCACCGGACACGCGACGGGCGACCTGAGCGTCGAGAAGTGCCACGCAGCGCTGCTGCACCACCCCCTTATCGCTTAACCAAACGAGGAACAGAACCATGGCAACCCCCGAACAGATTCAGGCCGCGCTCGACAAGATCAGCGACCAGGTCAAGACCCAGGCCGAAGCGGCCGAGAAGGAGATCAAGGCGCACGCCAAGCTCTCCGAAGAGACCCGCGCCAGCGTCGACAAACTGCTGACCCAGCAGGGCGAGTTGCAGGCTCGTCTGCAGTCGGCCGAGCAGCTGGTCGCGCGCCTCGAGCAGGGCGGCGGCGAGGCCGTGGGCCCCAAGTCGATGGGCGATCAGGTCGTCGAGAATGACGACTTCAAGGCCTGGGCGGCACGCGCATCGGGCGGTGGCGGCAGCAAGTTCCACATGGACGTGAAGGCTGTGGTCACCAGCGATGGCAGCTCGGCCGGCGATCTCATCGTGCCGCAGCGGCGCGAAGGCATCATCGCGCCCGGCCTGCGTCGCCTGACCATCCGCGACCTGCTCAACGTCGTGCGCACCACCAGCAACTCGGTCGAGTACGTGCGCGAGACCGGCTTCACCAACAACGCCGCGCCGGTGGCGGAGAACCCGTCTGGCATCAAGCCGGAATCGAACATCGTGTTCGAGGCGGACTCGGCGCCGGTGGTCACCATCGCCCACTGGATCCATGCCTCCCGCCAGGTGCTGTCGGACGTGCCGATGCTGCGCAGCTACATCGACGGCCGCCTGCGTTACGGCCTGAAGCTCAAGGAAGAGGACCAGCTGCTGAAGGGTTCGGGCGTCGGTCTGAACATCAACGGGCTGGTCACCCAGGCGACGACCTACGCCAACCCGGGTGTGATCGTGCAGGCCGAAACCCGGATCGATCGCCTGCGCCTGGCACTGCTGCAGGTCGAGCTGGCGGAAGCCTGGGCGGACGGCATCGTGCTCAGCCCGATCGACTGGGCGGCCATCGAGCTGACGAAGACGGATGACAACGCCTACCTGTTCGCCAATCCGCGCGGCATCGCCACCCCAGCGCTGTGGGGCCGCAATGTGGTGCCGACGCAGGCGATGGACCCCGGCGAGTTCCTGGCCGGTGCGTTCGGCGGCGGCATTGCGGCCGAGGTCCACGACCGCGAGGACGTGAACGTCATGGTCGCCACGCAGGACGACCGCGACTTCGTGAAGAACATGGTCAAGATCCTCATGGAAGAGCGCCTGACCCTGACCGTGTATCGCCCGGAGGCATTCGTCACCGGCGACTTCGAAGGCATCGATCCCGAAGTGCCGTAACCAGTCGACGGACAGGCCCACCTGAGGACGGCGGCTTCGGCCGCCGTCTTCTCTCCAGGAGACGCAACATGTACGAGATGAAGGCACTCCGCAGCTTCGAGCACGGCGGATCGATCAAGCGCGGCCAGACGTTCCAGGTCGCAACGAAGAAGGCCGCCGATGCGCTGGAAAAGGCGAAGCTGGCGCAACTGCTGGGCGAGGTCGAGGAAGAGAAGCCGGCGCCGACGCGCGTTGAAATCGACGCCGCCGCGCTGCTCGACCAGAACGCAGCCACCGTCGTCGCCGCCATCGGCAAGGGTGTCGCCCCGGACGTGCTCGCCGCAGCGCTGGCGGCCGAGAAGGCGGGCAAGGACCGCAAGACGGTCGTCGAGGCACTGGAAGCCGCCGTCAAGGCGCAGGCCTGACCGTGGAGCTGGTCACGATCGAGCAGGTCCGCGTGCACGCCCGCGCGGACCCTGAAGACGACACGATGCTCACCGTCTACGCGGACGCGGCCGAGCAGCAGGTGCAGGACTTCCTCAACCGCCGCGTGTTCGCCACCGCCGACAGCATGGCCGACGCTGTGCTCGCCGGCGATGCAGGTTGCGACCCGATGCTGGTGAATCCGGTTGTGCGTGCGGCGGTGCTGCTGCTGGCCGCTCACCTGTTTCGGCACCGTGAGGCGGTCACGACGGAGGCAGCGCGGGAGCTTCCGCTCGGCGTCACGCAGCTGCTGTGGCCGCACCGCGTGGGCCTTGGGGTCTGACCGATGGCACTGACCGCCGGCGAGCGCACTCACCGCATCCGCTTCGAGCGCCCGGTGCAGGAGACCAACGACTTCGGCGAGGTCGTGGGCACCGGCTGGGAGCTGGTGGTCGAAGTCTGGGCGAAGCGCACCAACCAGCTGAGCGCGACGGCTGAAGCCGTGGCGTCCGGCGCGCAGTCCTACCGGGAACAGGTGCGGTACGACATCCTGCCGCGGGAGATCGCGCCGGACTGGCGAATTGTCGAGCGCGGCAAGGCCTACGACATCAAGTCCGCCGGCACGAGCAACGACGGCAGCGAGACGGCCGTGATCGCCGTATCCGGACTCAATCAGGGCTGACCGTGAGCATCACCGTCGACATCCGCGGGCTGGGCGCCCTCGCTCAGGACTTCGCGACGCTGAAGCGTGGCGCGCAGAGGCGCGTGTTGCGACAGGCCACCATGGCCGGCGCTCGCGTGGGCCGAGATGCGATCCGCGATGCGGCACCGGTCGACGAGGGGATCACGCGCAAGAACGTAGTCGCGGCGAGCGCCAAGCAGAACGAGCCGGGCCAGCACACGGCCGGCGTGCGGGTGCGTGGCGAGCGGCGCGACGACGGCAGCAGCCCGGCCTACACCTGGCGCTTCAGCGAGTTGGGCACCAGCAAGGAGCCGGCGCGGCCGTGGATTCGGCCCACATGGGACAGCAACGAAGAAGAGATCGCGGAGGCCGTGCGTAACCGCCTTGGCAGCGCGATCGACGAAGCACTGGGGCGCCGATGATCGAGACGATGATCCAGAACCGGCTGCGTCTGCTGGCCGGCGGCCGCGTCTATGGCGGCGTCGCGCCCGACGCGGTGCAGCGGCCCTACATCACGCACTTCCACATGGGCGGCGAGCTGGGCGTCACGTTCTGCGGCCCGGACGGCAGCGACGAGGGCAGCGTGCAGATCGACTGCTGGGCCGCGAGCCGCGGCGAGGCGACGACGGTCGCTTGGCAGGTATTTCACGCCCTGAAGACCCCGGGCACCGACTTCGCCGTCGATTCGATTCGCCGGCTCCCGAGCGCGTACGAACAGGACACGAAGCTGCACCGCGCGTCCTGGGAAGTCGCCATCACCACCACCACACCTGACTGAGAGGTATCGCCATCATGGCTTCCAAGTTCACGCGCTCGCAGGGGACGCGGCTCTTCATCTCCACCGCCGTCACCGATGCACTGACCACGCCGCCGATCGACGACGAGGACTACATCGCGCTCGGCTGCACCCTCAACAGCTACAACCGTGCCGGCGGCCAGCGCACGGAGATCGACGTCTCGACCTTCTGCAGCGAGGTCATGGAGAAGGACTTCGGCCTGAAGGACAACGGCACGGCCACGTTCTCCGGCAACTACTTCGACGGCGACGAGGCGCAGGATCTGCTGCGCGAGGCCGAGGCCACCGGCGATCGCCACGAGTTCCGCGTGATCGATGCGCGCAACCGCGAAGCTCGCTTCATCGGCGTGGTGACGCAGACGTCCGAGGAGTCGAGCGTCAACGGCAAGTGGAATGCCACGTTTACCGTCGCGATCGTCTCGCCGATCGTGCGCGCGGCCTACGTCCCCTGATGGCTGCCAAGCAGGGCATCCGCGCCCTCGCTACGGCCCCGCTCGCGCCCTTCAAGCACGAGCGGGTCACCGTACCGGAGTGGGAAGGCGCGAAGCTGGTCGTTCGGCAGATGACCGCGGGCGACTGGATCGATTACCGCGCCGCCATCGCGCGTGCACGGGAGGCCGCCGGCGTCGAGCCGGGCGAAGCCGCTGAGGTGCCGGTCAACGTGATCCCGGCGACGGCCCTGGTGCTGGTGCGCACGCTGTTCGACGAGTCCGGCAAGCGCGTGCTGAGCGATCGCGACGCCGACGATGTGGCCGCGTCGTTCTCGGACGTCCACGGCCGGCTGGTCGACAAGGCGTTCGAGCTGTCCGGCATCAGCAACAACGCCGACCCGGTGGCCGACGCGGGAAACGTCTAGCGCAGGAGCCAGACCTGCGTTTCCTGTGTGACCTCGCGGGTTATCTGGGCCGCACGATCCGCGAGATCCGCGACACGATGGATCTCGACGAACTCGCGCTGTGGATGGCGCGGGATCGCGAGTCACCGCTCGGCATGGAGCGGCACGACTTCCATGCCGCGCAGGTCGCGGCGGCGGTGGGCGGCGGGAAGATCGTCGACCTGATGCCGAAATGGGGCCAGTCCAGCAGCGACGACCCCGACGTGATGTTGAACGACCTGATGGGCGGCCCCTGAGCCGCCCTTTTCTTTGGAGCCGCCGTGGCAACGAGCCTTCGCGAACTGATCGTTTCGGTCAGCGCCGATACGACGAAGTACCAGCGCGAGATGGACCGCGCGTCGCGCATGGGCGGCCAGTACTTCCGATCGATCCAGCAGGGTGGCGCCGACGCGACCCGGTCCTGGGATCGGCAGACGTCGGCAGCGCGCACGCACGCGAACGCGCTGGATGCCAGCACCCAGGCGATCAGCCGCTATGCCGCGGTCGCCGCCGGCGCCTTCAGCGTGGGCACGCTGATCGGCATGGCGGACGACTGGGGTCAGATCAGCGCGCGCATCCGCATCGCCACCACCAATCAGGAGGAGTTCGCGCTGGCGCAGACGCGCCTGATGGAGATCGCGAACCGCACCTACCGCGACTACAACGAGGCCGCTGACCAGTTCGCCGGCACCGCGCAGTCGATGCGGGAGATGGGCTTCGCGGCCTCTGACACGCTCGACTCGGCCGAGGCGCTGGGCCTTGCGCTCGTCGCCGGCGGCAGCAATGCGCAGCGCGGCGCGGCTGCGAATGATGCTTGGGCGAAGTCGATGGTGCAGGGTCGCATCGCGACCGACCAGTTCCAGACGCTTCTGCTGCAGACGCCGCGCGTCGTGCAGGCGCTGGGGGACGGCCTGGGCAAGACCACCCAGCAGCTGCAGCAGATGGCGAAGGACGGCCAGCTGACGGCGCAGGTGGTGGTCCCAGCGATCACCTCGCAGATGGGCAAGCTGCGCGCTGAGGTCGAGTCGATGCCGACCACGGTGCAGGACGCCGGCATCCGGTTCCGCAATGAGCTGCGCGCCTGGGTCGGCGGACAGAACGAGGCCTTCGGCGCGACGCAGGTGCTGGTGCGCGGGATCGAGGGCGTCACCGAGAACCTCGAGGCGCTGATCACCGTCGGCGGCGCGGCTGGACTCGGCATGATCGCCGGCAAGATGGTGCAGATCGGCATCGCGACCGGGCAGGCCGCTGTGAGCGCGCTGCAGTCCCGCGCGGCCGTGGTCGCCGAGGCCGTCGCGATGCGAGATGCCACGGCCGCAGGGCTGGCCAAGGCGCAGGCGGATCTCCGACGCGCCCAGGCAGCGATGACCGCGACGCGCGGCACGGCCGAGAGTGCGCGCCAGTCCCGCGCGCTGGCCAATGCCCTACTGACGGAGCGGCAGGCTGCACTGGCGGCGGCGACGGCGCAGGTGAACTACGCGCGCGCGACGAACCTCGCAGCGGCAGCGGGGCGCGGCGCGCTGGCGATTCTCGGCGGTCCCGCCGGGCTCGCGCTGACCCTCGGCACCGTCGCCGCCGGCTGGCTGCTGTTCCGCGGCGGCACGGACGACGCCAGCCAGGCGCTGGTCGACTTCAGCGGCGCGGCCGACACCGCGATCGAGAAGTTCCGCGAACTCAATGCCCAGCAGCAGGCCGGCCAGCTGCTGCGGCTCGATGACCAGATCACCGAGAGCACGCGCGCTGTCGAGCAGGCCATCGAGCGCATGGTCGCTGCGGCGAGCGCTTTCGGTTCGAACGACATGCTGGCGCCGTACCTGGACCAGATCCGGGAGCTGCAGGCTGAGTTCAGCGCCGGGCGCATCTCGGCGGATGACCTGTCCTCCGGCGTCGCGGCTCTCAATCAGCAGGTGTTGCAGGGATCGCCGGCGGCGCAGTCCGTGGGGCGCGATTTCGTGCGCCTGGGCGAATCGCTCGCCACCTCTGCGCGCGAGGCCGACCGCAAGCGCGGGCTGATGGCCACGCTGACTCAGACGAACACCGAGACCGGGAACGCCGCGGCCACCGCGGCGGGGAAGTACGACCAGCAGGCCGGCGCCATTCGAGGCGTTGGCCAGGCAGCCGTCGATGTCGACGCGCAGCTGCGAAGCCTCGACAGCCGGCTCAATGCGCAGATCGTCAACCTGGTGCGCATCCGCGACGGCGCCGAGAAGGCGATGATGGTCGAGATCGGCCAGCAGATTAACGCCGCCGGCGGTGTGGGCGCCCTGACTCCGCAGCAGCGCGCGGCGTTCAATGAGCAGATCGCGGCGCAGCGCCGGGTGATGCAGCAGACCGAGGCCGCGCAGGCCGCGGCGAAGGCGTCGAATGCTGCCGACCGCGCTGGCTCGAAGCAGGGCGACCAGTGGCGCGACTACAACGCCCAGATGGAGCGCGCGATCGCGCTGCAGCAGTCGCTGGCCGAGGCCTACGGCCGGGGAGAGGCCGCGGTCGCGGCGTCGAATAGGCAGCACGAGATCGAGGAGCAGGTGCTGCGCTTCGGCGAGGCACGCCGGGAAGCGATCACGCAGCTGATCGAGCGCGAGGCGCAGGCGCGTGCACGCGCAGAGGGTGATCAGCAGATCGCCGCGCTAAAGCGGCAGATCGAGATGTACGGCCTCGTCGGCAATGCCGCGAAGATGGCGTACGAGACCGCGCAGGGCGCCCTGCAGGGCCTGAGCGACACCCAGAAGCAGGTACTGAACGAGTCCGCGCAGTGGCTGGACTGGCTCGACGACATGGCCGCGCTGGACGCCGAGCGGGACAAGGTGCGCGACGACTTCGCGAAGAAGGAGATCGGGCGTCTCGGCGCCGTGTCTGCCTATGCGGACCAGGCAGCGCGAAACATGCAGTCGGCCCTGGGCGACAGCCTGTACAGCGTGCTGGATGGCAAGTTCTCCGATATCGGCGACTCGTTCTCGAACATGCTGAAGCGGATGGTGGCTGAGCTGGCCGCGTCCCGCATGTGGGAAGTCCTCGGCGGAGCGATGGCCGGCTACACAGGGCAGGGCGGTTGGGGGAACCTGATCCGCGGCGTCGGCGGCGCGATGCAGACCGATGGCGCCCGCGCCGGCGGCGGCCAGGTTAAGCCCTTCGGCGCCTACGACGTGACCGAGCACGGGCCCGAGATCCTGCAATACGGCGGCCGGTCGGTCCTGATGATGGGCGCGACCGGCGGCATCGTCTCGCCGCTGATGAATAAAGCCGGCGGGGGTGCGGCGGGGGGCGGCCCGCTGCAGGTCGTCATCAACAACAACGGCAACAACCAGGTCTCAGCGCGCGAGGAGCGCCAGCAGCAGCCGGACGGCTCGATGCTGCGGCGGCTGATCGTGGACGTGGTCGGTGAAAGCCTCAACGGCGGCCAGCTCGGCAGCTTGGGCAAGGCGCGGTATGGATGGAAGGAGCAGGTCGGATGAGCCAGTTGCCTGAAGGCGTGTGCATCCGCTTGTCCGACTTCAGCGAGACCTTCGACCCCAGTGTCGAGCGCACCGAGATGGAGCGCGGCGTCCCGAAGCAACGCGTCCTCAACACGCAGGTGATGGTGAAGCTCAGCTGCACGCTGATGTTCGTCGACGCGGCGCAGTACCAGGCCTTCGAGGACTGGTACTTCGACACGATCAAGCGCATCGGTTGGTTCACGGCTGAGCACCCGCGAACCAAGCAACTGATCAGCTGCCGCTTCGAAGGGGGCAGCATCGGCACGCTGCAGGTGATCAATCATCGGACCGGACGGTGCGCGAGATCGCTGGTCCTGGAGTATCTCCGGTGAGCACGTTTCAGGAGCGACGCCAGCGCACGGTTGACCCGAAGGACACCGCGCCTCTGCTGCTGCTCGAGATCAGCGCGCCCTCCATCCCGGAGACGCTGCGCATCGTCAACGACACGCAGAACTGGACGAGCAACGGAGTCGAATACCTGGCGTGCCCGTTCGGCTTCAAGCTGCCGGACGACACTGCCGGCCAGACACCGCGGGCGCAGTTGGAGATCGACAACGTCGGTCTGGGCATGACCCAGGATCTCGAGGGCATGCAGCCGAACGAGATGGTGATGTGCGTGCTGCGCCTCACCGATCGGGCGAACCCCAACGCGATCGAGCGCGTGTACCGATTGCCGATGACGATGGCCTCGGCCAACACCGTCAAGGTGACAGCGACGCTCGGTGTGGACTTTCTGATGCGCCAGCAGGCCGTGCGCCTGCGTTACGACCCATTCAACGCGCCGGGGCTGTCCTGATGCGCCTGGCCGACGTTGAGCGTTTCATCGGCGTTCCGTACTGCGAGCACACACAGGACTGCGCCGACTTCGTTGTGCTGGTGCAGCGCGAGCTGTTTGGCCGCCACGTCGAGCTGCCGAACGGTCGACCGCGCGGCGTGCGCGGACAGGTGACGCTCGGCGAGCTGTCGAAGCCCTACGGCGCGCGCACTGACGCGCCAAACGACGGCGACCTCGTGGTGATGTTCGAGCGCGGCAGGCCGGCGCACGTCGGTGTCTATTTCTGGCTGGCCCACGAGGGCCACGTCCTCCACTCCAACGAACGCGACGGGTGCAGCGTCCTGCACCGCGTCCGCGACTTGCCGGCATTCGGCGCGCCGATCGAAGGGTTTTACACATGGGTTTGATGGAGTGCCCCGCCGGCCACGGCCGCCTGATCACCACGCCGCACCCGGTCACGCTCGATGGACAGACCAACATCGCGGCCGAGCTGATCCCGGGCGAGACGCTGGGCACGTTCCTGCGCCGCTCCGTGCCGGACTGGTCTGGCGACGCTTGGGAAGTGCGCATCAACGGCGTCGTTGTGCCTGTCGAGGTCATGGACCGCGTGCGCCCGAAGGACCGCACCGTGATCGAGGTGCGCGGCGTCGTGCGCAAGCAGGCGCTCTACATCGTCGCCATGCTGGCGCTGACCTACTTCACCTTCGGTCTCGGAGCCTACGCAGGCATCGCCGGCACTGCGTTCGGAGGCGGCATTGCGGGCGCGATCGCGGCCGGCGCGGTGTTCATGGCCGGTTCCGTACTGATCAACAAGGTGCTCGGCCCCAAGCCTGCCGAGAATCGCCAACGCGAACCCGAGAGCGTCTACAACATCGGCGCCGGCCGCAACCAGGCGCGGCCGTACCAGCCGCTGCCGCTGGTGTTCGGCACGGTCAAGTACGCGCCCGACATTCTGAGCGCGCCGTACACGTGGTACGAAGGCCGTGACCAGTACCTGGGCATGGTCATCACCCCGGGCGTCAACGCGCACAGCTTCGAGCCGCTGTTCAACGGCGATGCGCTGCTGTCGAGCTTCCAGGGCGTGCAGGTCTACCAGTCCGGCTTCCCTGGCATGCCCAGCGAGGTCATCCCGCTCTACAGCGACGCGGACACGATTCAGGGCGGCGAGCTCAACAAGAACCAGACCTGGGTGCAGCGCACGACGCCGGCCGGGACCGTTCGCGTGCAGGTGAACCTCGAATACATCCTGGGCGATCAGGACAGCAAGGGAAAGCCATTTACCAACCGCGAGACGGTGCAGGTCCAGTACCGCGCGGTCGGCGCGTCGACGTGGCAGGCGCTGGTGTCGCGGGAGTTCCGCTCGAGCAGCTACGACCAGCAGCGCGCCACGCTGTCGGCGGACGTGCCCGAGGGCCAGTACGACGTGCGCGTGCGCATCCTCGGGCAGGCGATGGACGGGGGCGGCTCCAACGGCCGCGCGCAGTTCCAGTGGACCACCATGACCGCGGTCCAGGCCGATACCGCCACCTACGCCGGCATCCCCCGCATCGGCGTGCGCATCAAGGCGACCGGCCAGCTCAACGGCGCGCCCGACGAGCTGCGCTGCGTGGTGCACAGCCGGCCCATCCCGATGTGGAAGGGGCCGGGCATCGGCTGGGTCACCGAGGAGACGAGCAACCCTGGCGCGCAGATCCTGCAGTACGCGCGCGGCATCAACGACGAGAACGGCAACCGCATCGCCGGCATCGGCCTGACCGACGACATGATCGACATCGAGGCGCTGCAGGCCTTCATGCTGCACTGCGCCGCCAACCAGTTCGAATACAACTACGTCGTCAAGGACGCGCGCTCGCACGACGAGATGGTGAACGCGCTGGCGATGGCCGGCTTCGGTCAGGTGACGTGGGCGAGCGGCCGGCTGTCGGTGGTCTGGGCGTCGGACGAGCAGCCGCTGTCCGGCGTGGTCAACATGGCCACGATTAAGAAGGGCGAGTTCCAGGTCGACTACACGCTGGCCAATGCCGCCGACGGCATCGAGTACAGCTACTACGACGCCGAGGACTGGTCCACGAAGACCATCCGCGTGCCGGCGCCGGGCGTGACCACGATGCTCAACCCGGCCACGCTGACGGGCGAGGGCATCACCAGCGAGGCGCACGCCGCAATGCTGGCCCGCTGGCACCTGGCGCAGAGCCTGTACCAGTACAAGGACATCAGCTTCGCCACCGACATCGAGCACCTGAGCTACCAGCGGTTGTCGCTGCTGTCGCTGTCGCACGACCTCACGCAGTGGGGCTACAGCGGCCGGCTGGTGGGCGTCTCGATCGTGGGCGGCGTGGTCTCCCTCGCGCTGGACGAGCCGGTGCCGGCCCCGCCGCCGGGCGGCGCGTACATCGGCCTGCGCATCCCGGGCGAGCGCACGTACCGCGTGTTCGCCGTGCAACCCTTCGAGGGCGAAAGCCGCACGCTCACGCTCGTGGGCGCCTGGCCGGGCGACGCGCCGGTGCCGGGCAACAGCGACGGCAACCCCGCGCACGACACCATCTGGTGCTACGACTTCAAGGCTACGCCGGGCTACCGCGTGCGCGTGGTGGCGATCGAGCCGGAGAGCGACCTGAAGGGCGCGCGCGTCGCGGTGGTGCCGGAGAGCCCGGAGTACTGGCACTACGTGCGCACCGGCCAGTACATCCCGGCGCCGAATGAAAGCCTGCTGCAGACGCGGCCGATCGCCTCCAACCTCCTCATCTCCGAGCGCCAGGTGCCGCAGGGCGATACCGTGTTCACCGAGCTGGTGGCGACCTACGACATCACTGGGCCTGTCGGCGACGTCGTGGTGCAGATGTCGAACGAGAACGGCGAGCTGGAGGAGGTCGCGCGCACGACTACGCGCACCGCGGTCTGGCGCATCCCGCGCGCCGGCACCTACCAGATCGTCGTGCGGCCGTTCTCGCCGGATGGCCGCGCCGGTGTGGCCGTGGCCACGATCTACAGCACCATCGGCGCCGACGCACCGCCAGTCCTGGTGGACCTGTTCGACGTGCAGGAGCGCAGCGGCGGCGTGCGGCTCTACACCTGGGGCTGGCTGACCGGCACCACGCAGTCGGCGGACTTCGCCGGCGTCGAGATCCGCTACATGCCGGGCGCGGTGGCCACGCCGGACTGGGCCGCGATGACGCCAGTGGGCGAGGACGGCTACCACACCGCGCCCTTCGAAGCGGTCATCCCCGAGTCCGGCCAGTGGACCTTCGCGGCGCGCTCGCGCAACACCAGCGGCACGCTGTCGACAGGCATGCGCGTCGTGACCAAGACGCTCGGCGCGAACCTCGGCGAGCAGATCGGCGGTATCGGCGACGCGATCGACTACATCACCCAGCAGCAGGTGGCGCAGCAGGCGCTGATCGACCAGGCCGCGTTCGATGCGGCGGCCGCGCAGGCGGCAGCGGCCGAGGCCTTGGCCCTCGCCGGCACGCCGTGGAATGGCGACACCACCTGGCCGACGGGTGTGGTGGTGTACGAAGCGGGGCGCATGTACCGGGCGCTACAGCCTTCGGTCGGCGTGCAGCCGCCGAACCCTGCCTACTGGCAGGACATCGGCACCGTCACAGAGGCGCAGGGCGCAACTACGCAGGCGATCAGCCAGTTGCGCACCGACGTGGATGAGCAAGGGCAGGAATTCGCCGCGGCGATCACGCAGGTTCGCACAGCGGTCCCGGCGTCTGGGACAAACCTTCTGTGGAAGGAATACAGCTACTTCGATTCGGCGACCTTCCCTGCGATTTCCAGGTTTGGCGCGGCTGATGTCGATGTGATCGCGCACCCGAGCGTGTCCGGGTTCGGTGGCTATCTACTCCGGCTACTGACAAAAACTAGCGTAGTCACGGCGAGCGTTTTCCTTGGCGCCAGCAACACCGACTACAACATCCAGCTAGCCCCTGGCCGCCACATTCTCAGCTTCGATGCATGGACGCCGGGGTTTTCCACGCACACCTTCCGGCTCGTGCTCGTGACGAATGCCGGAAGCGTAAACGGGCCTTTGATGACAGCCCAATCGACGAGGTCGAGATTTTCGGCGGTGCTCGAAGTCCCGGCTGGCGCAACAGCGGGTGTGCTGCAGATCGAACAGAACCGCTCGGGAAGCGTCGGGCTTAACATCTACTTCGACCGCTTCCAGATCGAGCGCGCCGCCTTGGACGGCACGGTCGCCAGCGCATGGACGCCAGGCAATGCTGCTCGACAACTCGGCAGTAATGTGTCGGCGACACTGGCCCTCCAAGCCGCCCAAGACGCTCAGATCACCCTGACCACGAACGTCAACGGCCACGTCTCGGGCATGACGTCGAAGAACGACGGCCAGCGAGGGGTGATTAGCTTTCTAGCCGATGTGTTCGAGATTATTTCGAGCGGCACTGTCGGTGTGCGCTGGTCCAAGCGAAATGGCGGGCACTTCCTCAGATTCTATGCCGCATCAATCCAGCTCATCGTCGGCATCAACTTCGGCGCATCGAACAACCTGTGCTTCTGGTACGGGCCTAACGTGGGCGAGGAGAACTGCACACAAGGCAACGGCACCATCTGGTTCAACAACGTGGGCAGCGCGTACTTCGGCGGGAGCCTGAGCGCAGGCACACTGAAGAACGCGGTGAGATCGACCCAAGTGCTCGGCACTGCGTTCGTGGAAACCGGTCAGTTCGCGACCAACGGCAACCAGAAGACGATCACCTACAGCGTCGGGTATCAGAACAGCGGGGCGCAGAGCTCGGTACCTTGGGGCGGCTCAGCCACACGTGCAACCTCGGGCACGCTGACCTTGCAGCGGAGCATCGGCGGCGGGTCATGGGAAACGCTCGCAGCCATTCCGGTCAATGGCACCGCGCAGTACGAGGTGGAGGGCGGCACCTACTTTGTCCAAGTCGCGGCCAACGCCTCCGGCACCTACACCGACAACGTCGGCGGAACGGCGACGCGCAACTACCGCGCGGTGCTCAGCGCACCGGTGAACTGGCCGTTCACCATCGGATCCAATCCGGGCCAGCAGGCCCTCAACCTTATGTCAATCGAGCAGTGACCATGCCTACCCCGAACCTTCGTATTCGCCAGATCGACGCCCGCCACCGCGACGAGCTGTTCGCGCGCCGCACCGAGTTCCTGGCCGATCCACCGCGTGCAGACGAGACCACGTCGACCGGCCGGGTCATCTTCCACACGGTCTGGGTGCACTACCGCGACAACGAGCGCTTCGCCGAGTCGGTTGGTCCGCGCATCGAGCACACGTTCGACCAGGTGATGGGCCGGACATGGCTGGTGCCGGCCGGGGAAGGCGACCCGATCCCGGTGCCCACGCCCCTGCTGATGGGCGCGGTCATGGCGGCGTTCGACGTCATCGCCAACGAGAGCCTGGCCGCGACCCTGCCGATGCCGGCCATGGTGCCGCCGGCCTCGATCGAGGTGCCGCCGCCAGCGCTGCCGGACAACCCTGACACCAGTCCGGCCAGCTGACCGACAGCGCGGCCGCCCCTCCCGGCGCAATCTGCGCTCACAGCACGTGCGCGCGTCGGTCCAATTGGTGTTGGGTGCCGTCGCCGGCCACGGCCAGCGCACGCTGCTGTCTCCGCCCGGGGTCGTCGCGTTCCTCATTTCTGAAGAACGGGGGCGTCTCCGTCCGTGCGACGCGGATGCCTACGATGCGCGGATGCTCCCGACCGACTACCGATGGCTGCACGGCGACGACCGGTCGCACCTTCATTTCCGGTTCGCCTGCGTGGCATGGGTGCAGCTGGACGGGTCGTTCTGGATCCTCGGCTGGCACGGCAGCGAGGTCGTGGGCTCGGCGGCATCGAAGGCCCAGGCGGCACGCTTCGTCGAACGAATGATCGAGGTGCGCGGCCTGCCGTTCAAGCCGCGGAAGGCGAAGCGGGGTGGGTAGGTGGATGGGTAGGCCTGACCCCGGAAACGAAAAACCCCGCAAATTAGCGGGGTTTCGCGTTCTGTCTGGCGGAGAGAGGGGGATTCGAACCCCCGAAGCGCGGTTTAGACGCTTACACACTTTCCAGGCGTGCTCCTTCAACCACTCGGACACCTCTCCGGGAATCGCCCGCATGCGGTCGAAACCGGCACGCGGCCACCACGGCACGCCGCGGGCCGGCCATTCTATCCGGGGCCGGGGCGGGTCACAAGGAACGTCGACGGGCGTGGCAGAATAGGGTGATGTCCTATCTCGTCCTCGCCCGCAAGTGGCGTCCGAAGCGCTTTGCCGAACTGGTCGGGCAGGAGCACGTGGTGCGTGCGCTGACCAATGCGCTGGAGACCGGCCGGGTCCATCACGCCTTCCTGTTCACCGGCACGCGCGGCGTGGGCAAGACCACGATCGCGCGCATCTTCGCCAAGAGCCTGAACTGCGAGACCGGCACCTCGTCCGATCCCTGCGGCGCCTGCGAAACCTGTCTGGCGATCGACGCCGGTCGCTACATCGACCTGCTCGAGATCGACGCCGCCAGCAACACCGGTGTGGACGACGTGCGCGAACTGATCGACAACGCGCAGTACATGCCCTCGCGCGGCCGGGTGAAGGTGTACCTGATCGACGAAGTGCACATGCTGTCGAAGTCGGCGTTCAATGCGCTGCTCAAGACGCTGGAGGAGCCGCCGGGGCACGTGAAGTTCCTGCTGGCGACGACCGATCCGCAGAAGCTGCCGGTGACCGTGCTCTCGCGCTGCCTGCAGTTCAATCTCAAACGCCTGGACGAGGCCCAGATCCAGGGCCAGATGACCCGGATTCTCGAGGCCGAGGGCATCGTCGCCGAGTCCGGGGCGCTCCGGCAGCTGTCCAAGGCCGCCGACGGCAGCCTGCGTGACGGGCTGTCGCTGCTCGACCAGGCCATCGCCTACACCGGTGCGGGTGGCGAGGGCGGCGCGCTGGCCGACGACGCGGTGGCCACGATGCTCGGCAGCGTCGACCGCACGCGCGTGGGCACCCTGCTGGCGGCGCTGGCGGCCGGCGACGGCGCGCAGCTGATGGCCGAGGTGGCCACGCTGGCGGACTTCTCGCCGGACTGGTCGAGCGTGCTGGATGCGCTGGCCGAAGCATTGCATCGCATCCAGGTGCGCCAGCTGGTGCCGGAGGTGGCCGTCGAGGCCGACGGCCTGGATCTCGACGCACTCGCGGCCGCAGCGCGGCCCGAGGTCGTGCAGCTGTGGTACCAGATGGCGCTCAACGGGCGTCGTGACCTCGCGCTCGCGCCGAGCCCGCGTGCGGGTTTCGAGATGTCGCTGCTGCGGATGCTCGCGTTCCGACCCGCCGCCGACGGGGCCAGAGCGGCGGGCGATGGCGGCACGCAGACGCGTTCCGCCGGCCCGGCCGCCGCACGCGCTGCGCTGGGCGGGGCAGTGCCCGAGCGTGAGGCGGCGGGCGCGTCGTCCGGCCCCGTGTCCACGCCGGCAGCGGCGGCGGTGCGACAGGCCACTCCCGACCCGGCGCGTCCGTCCGTGCCGGAGGCGGTGCGTTCGGCCGACATCGAAATACCGCGCCGGGCCGCCGTCGCGACGCCGGCCGCACCGGCGCCCCCGACCGCGGGGCGCATCGGAGCACTCGATGCCGACCGGTGGCTGGATCTGGTCGCCGATCTGCCGCTGCGCGGACCGGTGCGCGAACTGGCCGCCAGTGCCGCGTTCGTCGGCTTCGACGACGGCGTGCTGCGGCTGGCGCTGCCCGAATCGGACGAACACCTCAAGGCGCCGATCATGGTCCACCAACTGGCCGACGCCCTGGCGTCGCCGCTTGGGCATGCGCCGCAGATCCGCTTCGAGGCCGCGCCCGCCAGCGCCGCGCCGACGCTGCACGAACGCAATGCGCGCGAGCGCGAGACGCGGCAGTCGTCGGCCGAACAGAACTTTCTCTCGGACCCGGACGTGCAGCGGCTGATGTCGCAGCAGGGCGCGAAGCTCGTGCCGGATTCCATCCGCCCCTACGACGAACAAGGACTCAACTGATGCGTGGAAACATTGCCCAGCTGATGCAGCAGGCGCAGAAGATGCAGGAAAACATGCAGCGCGTGCAGCAGGAAATCGCCGCGCTCGAAGTCACCGGCAGCGCCGGCGGCGGCATGGTCAGCGTCACCCTGAGCGGTGCCAAGGAATGCCGCAAGGTGCGTATCGACCCGAGCGTGCTGTCGGATCCGGAAATGGCCGAAGACCTGATCGCCGCCGCGTTCAACGATGCCTCTAACAAGATCGACGAGGAATCGAAGACGCGCATGGCCGGTGCGACGGCGGGCATGCCGTTGCCGCCGGGCATGAAGCTGCCGTTCTGAAGGGCCGGATTGGTGATTCGGGATTCATGATTCGAAGAAGCGGATCGCGACACTGGCTGCTTTGTCGAATCACCCATCACCAATGACGAATCACGGCTCCCGATGTCCGCTCTGCTTGACCAGTTGATCGATGCATTGCGCGTGCTGCCCGGCGTCGGGCACAAGTCCGCGCAGCGCATGGCGTATCACGTGCTCGAACGCGGCCGTGAGGGCGGCGCGCGTCTGGCGACGGCGCTGGCCGAGGCGGTCGAAAAGATCGGGCACTGCGAGCGCTGCCGCGACTTCAGCGAGACTCCGGTGTGCCCGACGTGCGCGAACGCCTCGCGCGATGCGCATACGCTGTGCGTGGTCGAATCTCCGGCCGACCGCCTCGCGATCGAGCAGGCCACCGGCTACCGCGGGTTCTACTTCGTGCTGCAGGGCCGGCTGAGTCCGCTCGACGGCATCGGCCCGCGCGAACTCGGGCTCGACAGCCTGTCGACGCGGCTGGCGGAGGGCGAGGTGCGCGAACTGATCATCGCCACCAATCCGACCGTCGAAGGGGAGGCGACCGCGCATTACCTGGCTCAGATCGCCCGCCAGCACGACGTGCGTCCCAGCCGCCCCGCGCACGGTCTGCCGCTCGGCGGCGAGCTGGAGTACGTGGACCGGGGCACGCTGTCACACGCCTTCGGCAGCCGCAGCGATGTGGTTTGAGCGCGGTGAGCGGTCATGGGTGACGGGTGAGTCGAAGAGCCGGGCGCTTGCCTCTGCCACCATGCTCTTTCCCGAATCCCCAATCCCGAATCCCGAATCACGAATCACGGCCCGCCCATGACCCTCTTCCACAAGATCATCCAGCGCGAAATTCCGGCCGACATCGTCTACGAGGACGAGCACCTGATCGCCTTCCGGGACATCGCGCCGCAGGCGCCGGTGCATGTGCTGTTCGTGCCGAAGGCCACTTACGCGACGCTCAACGACGTGCCGGCTGATGCCCCGGAGATCGTCGGCCGTCTGGCGGTTGCCGCCGCTGCGTATGCCAGGGCGCAGGGCTTCGCCGAGGACGGCTACCGCATCGTCATGAACTGCAATGGAGACGGCGGCCAGACGGTGTTTCAGATCCATCTGCACCTGCTCGCGGGCGCACCCCTGGGCCGCTTCGGCACACCGGACGGCGCACGTCCCGCGCAGTTGTAATGGCCGCGGTGCCAGAACGCGCGTCGGTTACAGATCGATGCGCCTGCCGAGGCCAGCGCCGGTGCGAGCGGCGGCTCCGGCACCGGCAACATGCAGGGACCGCGAAGACACCAGGAGCGCATCTTCGCCTCCCGTGACGGCCGTCTCGCGTCCTCGCCCGAGCAGACCTCCGACGCGACGCTCTGACGAATCACGAATCACGAATCACGAATCACGACCCCGTTGCCTCACCAGTAGCCCCACCACGGCCACGGCGCCGGCCGGGTCACCACGTCCACGTGCTCGCGCAGCGGCCACAGGTAGACCACCTCGGCATCGATCCGAGGAAACCGGTAGTCGTATTCGCCGATGCGTCGTGTGTCGTAACCGGCGATGCGGCCGGTGAATGTCACTTCGCGGTTGACCTGGAACACCGCGGGGTCGTAGAAGCCCCTGCGGCAGGCGAGGAACCGGCCGTTGGTGTCGTCCGCGGCCCAGTACGGCCGGCCGTTGGCGGTGAGACGCGTGGCGATCATTTCGAAACAGGTCGCGTCCGGCCGCGGCTCGACCTGGACGATGCGCCCGCCCCAGCGGACGGCGGTGCCCGTGTAATCCCCCTGGACCGCCGCGTGCGGCGTGGGCTGCTCGACGTAGGGACCTTGCAGGGGCTTGGGTTGCGAGGCGCAGGCGCCCAGCACCAGGGCCAGCGCGGCGACGGACAGCAGGCGGATCGGCGTCATCGGTCGGAGGTCTCGGCATCGGGGCGGTGCGCGCGCAGATCGCGCAGCAGCCGCGGGTCGGCTGCGCCGCGAGCGTAGCGGGCGTGCACGAAACGACGGGTGATGGCGACCAGCGCAGGCGCGCCGCCGCGCGCGGCGGCCACCCGTGCCGCCCAGGCCAGCGGCGCCTCGTGCGCGTCGCGTTCCAGCCCGTGCCGCGCGTAGCGCCGCCCCAACGCATGCCAGGCGCGCAGCAGCGGATCGCGTTCGCGCTCGCTGCGCGCGATCCGCCACAGCATCCAGCCCAGCGCCAATGTCGCCACCAGCGCGAACAGCAGCGCCAGCGTCGCCGTGTCGCCCGGGTCGAACCCGATCCGTTGCAGCATCAGCTGCTGGCTGCCGGCATCGAAACCGAGCACCAGATCGTTCCAGCCGCGCCGCGCCCAGTCGCCGATGTCGAGCAGCGGCGCGAGTGCACCGCCTGCTGCACCGCCGGCGCCGAGGCGGTCTTCGATCGTGTCGTAGATGCGCTCGGGTGCGACCGCAGCAGTGGGATCCACCCGGACCCAGCCGCGATCGCCGAGCCAGACTTCCACCCAGGCATGGGCGTCCATCCGCCGCACGATCCAGTAGCCGCCGTAGGCATTGCGATAGCCGCCCACGTAGCCGGTGACCACGCGCGCGGGAATTCCGGCTTCGCGCATCAGCACGGCGAAGGCCGAGCTGAAGTGTTCGCAGAAGCCGGCCTTGTACTCGAACAGGAACTCGTCGACCGCGTTGCGGCCCGGCAGGGGCGTGTCCAGCGTGTAGCCGAACTCGCTGCGGATCCACGCCAGGCCGCGATCCACCAGCGCACCGTCGTCGGGGGTCTCCGACCGCCATTGCCGCGCGAGTTCGCGCGTGCGCGGGTTGAAGCCCTCGGGCAGGCGCAGCGCCTGCGCACGCAGGGTATCGGGCAGGTCGGCCTCGAAGCGCACCGGCGGCGAGGATTGCAACTGCCAGCGGCTCACGCGGTCGAGGCGGCGCGGACTGGTCAGGGTCCAGGTGTGCGAGGCGTCCATGCCGTCGGGGAGCGCCAGCGGCATCTCCAGCGCGACCAGCAGGTTGCGTTCGGTGGGCTCGACGGTGATCTCGTAGTCCCACACCACGGCGCCGTGCTCCACCTCGGCCGGCGGCAGATGCCGCAACCACGGCGAGGCGGTCCAGGTGCGGCCGTCGTAGTCGGTGAGCGTGGGGCCGCGCCAGTACATGTCGCGTGTGTCCGGCTCGGCGCCGCGGAAGGTCGCGCGCAGCGCGGGCGTGTCGTCGACGATCAGGTCCAGCCACTGGCCGGGTGACATCTCGTCCGACAGCCCGGGGCGCGCGACCGACAGCTCCGGCACGCCCCACAACGGTGTGGCCAGACGCGGGAACAGCCAGAACGCGGCGAGGACGAGCGGAAGCCCGGTGGCCGCCAGACGCAGCACGATGCGCAGCCGTTGCGCGTCGCTGCCCGGCGTCGCGGCGAGACCGGATTCCTGTTCCGACAGCCGCAGCAGGGCCATCAACACCAGCGTGGTGGCGACGAGCCCCAGTGCCAGCGACACCGGTCCCTGGTCGAGCAGGAAGGTCGCGAACGGTGCGAACAGCGCGAAGCCCAGCAGGCTGCGCGCATCGCGCACGGTGCGCAGTTCCGAGGGCTTGATCGCCAGCATCGCGGCGAGCAGCGCAGAGCCGGTATCGCGGCCCAGCGAGAAGCCGCTCTGCACCAGCACTAGGCCGAGCAGCGCGATCGCGAGCGGACCGCGCAGCCAGCCCGCCACTTCGCCGCGCGATGCGAGCCAGGCGACGATCGCGCCGATGCCCGCGATCGCGATCGCACTCGTACCGGGCAGCTGCAGCAGCAAGGGCAGAACACAGGCGGCCGCGGCCAGCAGGACACGCCGCCGTGCGCCGGCGTCCAGCCGCCCGGATGGCGATGCGCTCATCGCGCCTCCGGCAGCAGGGCGAGGGCACGCAGGCATGCGTGCCGGTGGGTGGCACCGGCATCGGGGCCGAGCGACGCTCGGCCCGGCACGTCCAGCCGGTAACGCAGGCCGTCACGTTCGGCCTCGTCCACCCAGCGGGCCAGGCGCCGGATGCGGTCCTCGTAGGCGAGGCCGGCGGTTCCGGCCCAGTCGAGCACGACGTCGGCGCCCTGGGGCCGTTCGAGTTCGCGCACGATCAGCGCGTCGCGACGCGCCGACGGCTTCCAGGCGATCGCGCGCCGGGCGTCGCCCTGGCGCCACTCGCGCAGGTGGTGCAGATCGTCGCCGGCGGCATGCAGCCGCGCCTGTGCGGTGTCGCCGCCGCCCAGCGGCAGTGGCGGTCCGGAAGACTCGGGCGCGGGGTACACCAGCACCGGCGTTTCGGGCCATACCCAGGACCAGGCCCGGGCCAGTCCGAACGGCCGCGATGTCGAGATCCGCAGCCGCGGCAACGTCCGCCAGCCGCGCTGCCGGGTTTCCAGCTGCAGCGTGGCGTCGCCGGCGGTGGCGTCCAGCGACAGCACCGCGCGGTCGCCTTCGCCGTCGACCTGCAGGCCGCGGCGCTCACGCCCCGCCGGTGCGGCCGCGTGCAGCCGCAGCGTCATCGGGCGCCCGGCCGGCACGGGTTCGCCGTGCACCGCATGGATCTCGAGACCGCTCAGCTGCAGCTGGGTCCACAGCAGGCTGGCCAGGGTCGCGCCGATCAGCAGCAGGCACAGCAGCAGGGCGGGGTTGTTGTTGTAGTTCAGCGCGCCCACCGCCATCGTCACCAGCAGGGCGACCAGGAACCCGCCGAAGGCCGTGGGCAGGATGTAGATGCGACGCCGGTCGAGCCGCACCGGCAGGGGCTCCGGCGCACGGGGGCGCGCCCAGGATTCGACGCGGCGGCGCAGGCCGGCGGACAGGGACATCGGCCGCGCCCGCGTCAGTCGACCGGAACGGCCTGCAGGATCGCGTCGGCGATCGCGCTGCCGGCGGCAGCGGCATCACTGTCGGCCACCAGGCGGTGCGAGGCGATCAACGGGAACAGCGTCTGCACGTCGTCGGGCAGCGCATGGTCGCGGCCCTGGAGCAGGGCCAGGGCCCGCGCGGCACGCAGCAGCGCGAGTCCGGCGCGCGGCGACAGGCCGACGCGCACGCCGGGATGCTGCCGGCTGCGCGTGAGCAGCGCCTGCACGTAATCGATCAATGCGGGGCTGGCATGCACGCCGAGCACGCCGCGCCGCACGTGCCGCAGCTCCTCCGCCCCGATCAGCGGCATCATGCCGGCGATCAGGGTGCGCCGGTCCTCGCCGGCCAGCAACGCGCGCTCGGCGTCGCGGTCGGGATAGCCGAGGTTGAGCCGCAGCAGGAAGCGGTCGAGCTGGGAATCGGGCAGCGGGTAGGTGCCCGACAGGTCGACCGGATTCTGGGTCGCGATCACGAAGAACGGGTCGGGCAGGGCGTGGGTGACGCCGTCGACGGTGACCTGGTGTTCGGCCATCGCCTCGAGCAGTGCACTCTGCGTGCGCGGCGGTGCGCGGTTGATCTCGTCGGCCAGCAGCACGTTGGTGAACACCGGGCCGCCGTGGAATTCGAAGCGCCGCGCGCCGCCGTCGTACACGGAGACGCCGACCACGTCCGACGGCAACAGGTCGGACGTGAACTGCACCCGCTGGAAGTCCAGCCCCACAGTGGCCGCGATCGCGTGCGCGAGCGTGGTCTTGCCGAGGCCGGGCAGGTCTTCGATGAGGATGTGTCCATCCGCGAGCAGGGCCACGAAGCTCATCACCACTGCGGTCTGCTTGCCGAGCACGACGCGGTTGACCTGCGCCTGGGCCGATGACAGAGCCTCACGGTGGCGGTCGGTTAGCATGACGGGCGTCGTGGACGGATCGGACATGCATGGTCTCCCTGCGGCGTTTCCCTGGAGTGTAGCGAGGTCGGGTTCGATGCGGCGGATGGAAATGCGCACGGTGTTCATCGTGCTGTGGCTGGTGACCGTCGTACTGAAGCTGGTGATCGCATCCCGCCTTCCACTGTTCGTCGACGAGGCGTTCTACTGGCTCGAAGGCCAGCATCCGGCCTGGGCGTACTCCGATCTTCCCGGCTTGACGGCGTGGCTGATCCGCGTCGGCACCGAACTCTTCGGCGACGGCCTGCTCGCTGTGAGGCTGCCCTTCATCACCATATCGGCGCTGGTGCCGTGGTGGATCGTATGGTTGACGCGGCGCGAGTTCGGCGAGCACGCCGGCTGGTATTCGGGGTGCCTGGCGCTACTGTTGCCGCTGCTCGGCTCGCTCGGCGTGATGGCGCTGCCCGACGCGATTCTCGCGCTGGCGACCGTGATGTGCGTGGACGCGGGCGTGCGCCTGATGCGCGGCGTCAGTCACGGCAGCGCCGCGCTGCTGGCGATCGGCCTCACCCTGGGGGCGTTGAGTCACTACCGCTTCATCGCCGTCATCGGGGTCGGCATCGTCGCCCTGGTGTGCCTGCCCGGCGGTCGGGCGGCCTTGCGCGATCCACGCGTGTGGATCGCGATCATGGCGGGCGCCGCGGCCTGGATTCCCCTTGTGGCGTGGAACGTCGATAACGCCGAGGCCGGACTCCGCTTCCAGATGGTGGACCGCCACCCCTGGGCGCTGCACGCCGACGGCTGGCGGTTCGTGCTGATCCAGGCGGCCGTGGTCACCCCGCTGCTGTTCGCGGCCTTGCTGCTGGCGGCCTGGCGCAGCCGGCGCATGCCCGACGACGCCGCGCGGTTCCTCGCGCTGTGCGGCGCGCTGCTGGTCGCGGGGTTCTTCGTACTCGGCTTCGTGGCCGATACCGAGCGCGTGAGTTTCCACTGGCCCTTGCCCGGTTATCTGGCCCTGTTGCCGCTGGCCGGCTTCGTGCTGCTCGGGTGGCCGCGCGCGCTTCGCGCGGCGACGTGGGCCCTGCTGGTGGCAGGCTTTCTCGCCGTGAATGCGTACTACGTGGCGGTGTCGACGCCCCAGGTGCGCGAACGCGCCGCCGCATCGAAATGGTATCCGTCGAACTTCGCCGGCTGGGACGAACTCGCCGCAGCCGTGCGCGCTGAGCTCGATCGCATGCCGGCGGACACCGTGCTCGTGGCCGACAACTTCAAGATTGGCGCCGAGCTCGGCTTCGCGCTCGGCGATCCGCGGATCCGCGTGCTCGACCATCCGCTCAACCGGCATCACGGCCGCGCGCCCCAGCTCGCGCTGTGGGGCCTGCAGCTCGACGGGACACAGGACCTGGACGGCCGGCCGGCGCTGGTCGTCGTCGGTGCCACCGACGTGAAATTCAGCGCGCTGCTCGATCGTTACCAGACGCTCTGCGCCCGCTTCGGCAGCCTGCCGGTCACGCGTGTGGTCAATGCCGACCGGGGCGCGCAGCGTTTCGTGCTGTCGCGTATCGAATCCGATGCGCCGGCGGGCGCCTGCGTCACGCCGGCGGTGGCGCACATCGATACGCCTGCCGCAGGGGCGCGGGCGCACGGTGTCGTCGACGTGCGCGGCTGGGCGGTCAAGGACGTCAGCGGGATCGCCTCGGTCGCGGTGACACTCGACGGCGTACCGGTCGCCGAGGCCGTGTACGGGCAACCCAACGGCTGGGTCGCGGGCTTCCTGCAGAACCGGGCGCGTGACCCCTCGCTGCCGGATGTCGGCTTCTCGGCGCGCGTGGATCTCGGCGACCGCGCGCCCGGCCTGTACTGGCTGGGTCTGCGCATCACCGGGGGCGACGGTTCGGTCGAGGACTGGGCGGAGCAGCCGCTGCGGATCACCGCGCCAGCCCGCACCGATTGACCATTACGGCAACGGATACCCTGCGTCGCGCAGCAGGGCCGCGGTTCCGATCAGCGGAAGCCCGATCAAGGCGGTCGGATCGCGGCTCTCGATCGCCTCGAACAACGTGATGCCGAGGCCTTCGCACTTGAAGCTGCCGGCGCAGTCGAACGGCCGCTCGGCGTCGACGTAACGCGCGATCTCGTCCGCGGTGAGTCTCCGGAACACCACGTCGGTCCGATCTTCGGCGACGTGCGTGGGATGGCCGTAGCGGGCCAGCGCGACGACGGTGTGGAAGCGCACGCGCCGGCCGGACATGGCGCCGAGCTGGCTCACGGCGCGCTCGCGATCGCCGGGCTTTCCGAGGGGCCGGCCCTCGAGTTCGGCGACCTGGTCGGACCCGATGACCCAGCTCTCGGGCGCGAGCGCGGCGACGGCCTCGGCCTTGGCGCGAGCCAGGCGGTGGGCGAGCTGTCCAGGCGTCTCGCCCGCCCGCGGAGTTTCGTCGACGTCCGGACGCCGGCAGTCGAACGGCAGACGTAACCGCATGAGCAGATCGCGGCGATACGCGGACGTGGAGCCGAGGATCAACGGCGCGGGCATGCTCAGATGCCGGCGGCGGCGCGGGCTTCGGCCAACTGCGCCAGGTGGCGGTCGATCTTGGTCTGCGCCGCGACGATCGAGTCGCGCAACGTGTCCAGCGTGGCCACGCTGGCCTCGGCACCGTGCTGCTGCAGCCACAGGCGCTGGCGCAGCATTTCCTGGAGGGCGTCGCGGACCGGGTCCGTATCGCCCGCGTCGAGACTGCCCAGCTGGCTCCGGGCCAGTCGCAACCTGGCCTCGAACGCATCCGCCGCGTCCAGCACCCGCGCATAGGCCAGGCGGCGCCGGCGCACGCGCCGCCCGTGCCAGAGGCCTACAATGGCGGCGGCGAGGACGGCGGACAGCAGCAGACTGGGGATCGTGGGCACGGCTGGGATTCGGCGGCTCGGCCCGGCAGTCTGCCGGTCGGACGGGGACGGGAGCAAACGCGGGCCGGGCGCGCGGGTCGCATCGATTCCGCGTCGTTGACAGTGCCGTCCGGCATCTTTAACATTCAGCGGCTTATGTCCGCCCAGATGCCCGAGATCGTCGATGCGTGGCGCATGGTCGCGACCAGGAGCCGCCTGGAAGGGCGGCTGGCGTTGTCCGCGATGCCCCGCCTGTCCGAGGCGCTCGCCGATACCGACAGTGTGGATGCCGTGTGCTCGATCGAGTTCGGCCACGATGCGCTGCAGACGGCATTCGCCGAACTGCGCATCGAGGCGGAACTGCCGTTGATGTGCCAGCGCACCCTGCGCCGGTTCGTATTGCCGGTGCAGGTGGTGCAGCGGCTTGGCCTGATCCGCGATGAAGCGGAGGAGGCCGGGTTGCTGCCCGACGTCGAAGCGCTGCTCGTGCCGGAGGACGGCATGCTGGCGCCGGCCACGATGGTCGAGGACGAACTCATCCTGGCGGTTCCGGTGATCCCGGTCGCGCCCGGGTCCGAATCGGTCGAGCGTGACTGGCCGGTATCGACGGAAGAAGAATCTCGCGCCAACCCGTTCGCGGCGTTGGCGGGTTTGAAGAAAGACCGAAACAACTAGACCTTGCTGGAGCAATTCCCATGGCTGTGCAGAAATCCCGCGTCACCCCGTCCCGTCGTGGCATGCGCCGCGCGCACGACAAGCTCGACGCCAAGCTGCTGTCGACCGACCCGACGACGGGCGAGACGCATATCCGTCACCACGTCACCGCCGACGGTTACTACCGCGGCAAGCAGGTGATCCAGCCGAAGACGCGGATCGTCGAAGAAGACTGATCCAGCGTGCGGGTCCGTCGCCCCATGCGGCGGACCCTTCGATCATCCGGGCGGCGCGCCCGCTGCGGTGACGCACCTGGCCGATCCGTCGGCACGGTGGCCGTCCCCAGCATCCGCACAGGCGAGGGCAGCCCCCACGATGACCAGCGACCGCATCTATTCCCGCATTGCAGGCACCGGCAGCTATCTGCCCGAAAAGGTGCTGACCAACGACGACCTGTCGAAGATCGTCGACACCAATGACGAGTGGATCGCGGCGCGTACCGGCATCCGCGAGCGGCACATCGCCGCCGAGGGCGAGACCACGAGCGATCTGGCGTTCCATGCCGCGACCCGCGCCATGGATGCCGCTGGTGTGGCTGCGTCCGAGATCGACCTGATCATCGTCGGCACGACGACGCCGGACATCATCTTCCCGTCGACCGCCTGTCTGCTGCAGGCGCGGCTCGGGGCCAACGGCTGCGGCGCGTTCGACGTCAATGCGGCGTGTTCGGGCTTCCTGTTCGCGTTGTCGGTCGCCGACAAGTTCATCAAGTCCGGCGATGCGAAGACCGTGCTCGTGGTGGGCGCCGAGACGCTGACCCGCATGGTGGACTGGACCGAGCGCACCACCTGCGTGCTGTTCGGCGACGGCGCCGGTGCCGTCGTACTCAAGGCCGATACCGAAACCGGCATCCTCAGCACCCATCTCCACGCCGACGGCGCGAAGAAGGAACTGCTGTGGAATCCGGTGGGTGTGTCGGTCGGATTCAAGGAAGGCGAGAAGAACGCCGGCGTGCGCATCAACATGGCCGGCAGTGACGTCTTCAAGTACGCGGTCAAGGCGCTGGACTCGGTGGTCGAGGAGACGCTCATCGCCAACGGCCTGGATCGCCACGACATCGACTGGCTCATTCCGCACCAGGCCAACCTGCGCATCATCGAAGCCACCGCCAAGCGGCTGGAAATGCCGATGGATCGCGTCGTGGTGACCGTGGACAAGCACGGCAACACCTCGTCGGGTTCGGTGCCACTGGCCCTCGACGAGGCGGTGCGCTCGGGCCGCGTGCAGCGCGGTCAGCTCGTGCTGCTGGAGGCCTTCGGCGGCGGCTTTACCTGGGGTTCGGCGCTGCTGCGCTATTGAGCCGGTCGGTCGTGGTGCGTCGCATGCGTGCCACGGCCGCATCGTGCTCGCCATGACACAGGAGGCCTCGTGGGCGTCGAATCGATCGTGGTCGCCGGGCGTGACGCCTGGCTCAAGGCCTATGACCAGGGCGACAACCGCCGTCTGGCACTCGGCCTTCTGGATGCCGTCGCGCGTCGGCTCGACATCGATGCGCTGCGGCCGCCGCCGCATCCGGGAGGCGGTGCGGCCAAACGCATCGAAGCCCGTCGCATCCGCGAACTCGCGGCGCTCGGCGTGCGTGTGCCGCGCGTCCTCGGCGAAGGCGAGTCGACGCTGCTGCTGAGCGACATCGGCGCCACGCTGGCCGCGCGCCTGCGTGAGGCCGCGGACGCGCAGACGGTCGACGCCCTCACGACGCGCGTGATCGACGCAATCGCGGATGCGCATGCGCGCGGCGCGTATTTCGGCCAGCTGGTGCCGCGCAACATCACCCTCGACGACGACGGCCGTGTCGGCTTCATCGATTTCGAAGAAGACCCGCTCGACGTCATGTCTCTGCCGCAGGCGCAGGCGCGCGACTGGCTGCTGTTCGCATTCGGCATGGCGAAGTACTACGACGGTCGCACCGACGTCCTCGCGGGCCTGCTGTCCGCGGCCCTGCAGCGCGCACCGGACGTCGCGGCGCATGCCGGGCGGGTCGGGCGGCTGGGGCGTCTTGCGCGCAGTCTGCGTCGACTCGGCCGTTCGGCGCGGCAGGTCGCGCATTCGATTCTCGTTGTCCGCGCGGCGACGGTGCTGCCGATGCTGCTGGTCGCGGCGCTGCTGTGGGACCTGATCGAAGACGGCGAACTCGAGCTGGTGCAACTGCTGTTCTGAGCGTCGCGCAATACGCCCCGGTACAGACAATGTCGCGCGATGGCCTTTATCATCGCCCCGCTTCAACGACTGGAAGACCGCGTGACCGCATCGCACCTCGCATTCGTGTTTCCCGGGCAGGGCTCGCAATCGCTCGGCATGCTCGGCGAACTCGCCGCGCAGCACGACGTGATCCAGGCGACCTTCGCGGAGGCCTCGAACGGTGCCGGCGTCGATCTGTGGACGCTGGCGCAGCAGGGCCCGGAGGCCGAGCTCAACCGCACCGAATTCACCCAGCCCGCATTGCTGGCCGCCAGTGTCGCGCTGTGGCGTCTGTGGTTGTCGCAGCGGGGCGACCGGCCGGCATGGCTGTCCGGTCACAGCCTCGGCGAATACTCGGCGCTGGTCGCGGCCGGGGCGCTGTCGCTGGAAGAGGGCGCGCGCCTGGTGCGCCTGCGTGGCCAGCTGATGCAGGACGCCGCGCCCGCCGGTACCGGCGCGATGGCGGCCGTGCTCGGCGCCGACGATGCGCTGGTGATCGAGGTCTGCGCGCAGGCGGCGGGCAACCAGGTGGTGGTGCCGGCCAATTTCAATTCCCCCGGCCAGATCGTCATCGGCGGCGATGCCGATGCGGTCGACCGTGCGCTCGCGCTGCTGGCCGAGCGCGGCGTGCGCAAGGCGGTCAAGCTGGCGGTCAGCGTGCCTTCGCATACGCCGCTGATGCGCGAGGCGGCCGACCGCCTGGCCGAGGCGATGGCCGGCCTGGCGTGGCACACGCCCGAAATTCCGGTCGTGCAGAACGTGGACGGCACGGTGCACGACGGGGTCGATGCGATCCGCCAGGCGCTCGTGCAGCAGCTCTATCGCCCGGTGCAATGGACCGCCTGTGTGCAGACCCTGGCGGCGCAGGGCGTGACCGCCGTGGCCGAATGCGGCCCGGGCAAGGTGCTCAGTGGCCTGGTCAAGCGCATCGACAAGTCGCTGGAGGCGCGGCCACTGGCGACGCCGGCGGAGTTCGCCGCGGCACTGGATGTCTGGGTCCACTGAGTCGGGCCGATCCGGCGGCACGCGCCCCGCGTGCCGTCTCCGTTCTCGTCGCGGCCCGGGCGCCGCGTTCTCTTCCGTCGAGGAATCGCATCATGAGCAAGCCCCTGCAGGGTGAGATCGCGCTGGTCACCGGCGCAAGCCGCGGCATCGGTGCCGCCATCGCCGACACGCTGGCCGCGCAGGGCGCGACCGTGATCGGCACCGCGACCAGCGACGCCGGCGCGGCGAAGATCGGCGAGCGGCTGTCCGCCCACGGTGGCCACGGCCGCGTGCTGGATGTCGCGCAGGCGGGTGCGATCGAAGCCCTGGTCGACGCGATCGCGTCCGAGTTCGGGGCGATCTCGATCCTCGTGAACAATGCCGGCATCACCCGCGACAACCTGCTGATGCGCATGAAGGACGAGGACTGGCAGGCCATCCTCGACACCAATCTGACCAGTGTCTACCGCAGCTCGAAGGCGGTGATGCGCGGCATGATGAAGGCGCGCAAGGGACGCATCGTCAATATCGCCTCGGTGATCGGCGTGACCGGCAACGCGGGCCAGGCCAACTACGCCGCGGCCAAGGCCGGCATCATCGCCTTCAGCAAGTCGCTGGCCAAGGAGATCGGCTCGCGTGGCGTCACCGTCAACGTGGTCGCGCCCGGCTTCATCGCCACCGACATGACGCGCGATCTTCCCGAGGCGTCGAAGGCCGCACTGACCGAGCAGATCGCCCTGGGACGCCTCGGCGAACCCGACGACATCGCGCAGGCCGTGGCGTTTCTCGTCGGTCCGTCGGCGGCGTACATCACCGGCGAGACATTGCACGTCAACGGCGGCATGTACATGCCCTGATGCGGGCCTGGATGCACCCCTGATTCAAGGGCAAGTCGTTGAAAGGCAAGGGCATCGATGGTGGTACGCCCGTCGCCCGGCTTTCCCTTACACTATCCACCGAAATCGCCTCCCCGGAGCAGACTACCCATGAGCAACATCGAAGAACGCGTCAAGAAGATCGTCATTGAACAGCTGGGCGTGAAGGAAGACGAAGTCAGCAACAGCGCGTCGTTCGTCGACGATCTCGGCGCCGATTCCCTCGACACCGTCGAGCTGGTGATGGCACTGGAAGAAGAATTCGAGTGCGAGATTCCGGACGAGGAAGCCGAGAAGATCACCTCGGTGCAGCAGGCGATCGATTACATCAAGGCGCACACCAAGGGCTGATGCCCGCGTCCGCGCCCACGGTTCACCCGCGCGGGCGCGAGACCGCTCCGGCCGCAGCGCGGCCGGACATCCAGGTTCCAGAGCACGAGGCCGCACTGCGGCCTCGTGCATATGGGCGGCCGCGCTTCGCGCCGCACTACCGACTTGTCAGGAGTTGAGCAATGGCCAAGCGCCGCGTCGTCATCACGGGCATCGGCATTCTGTCGCCGCTGGGCAACGATCTCGCGTCGAGCTGGGACGGCATCGTCAACGGCCGTTCGGGCATCGGCCCGATCACCCACTTCGACGCCACGAACTTCGCCACGCGCATCGCGGGTGAAGTGAAGGGCTTCGACGCGACCGAGTGGATCGCGCCCAAGGACGTCAAGAAGATGGATCCCTTCGTCCACTACGGTGTGGCCGGTGGTCTGATGGCGATCCGGGATGCGGGCATCGAGGTCCGCGAGTCCGATGCCGAGCGGATCGGTGTGGCGATCGGTGCCGGTATCGGTGGCCTCAAGGGCATCGAGGAGACCGCGATCAAGTATCACGAGGGCGGTCCGCGCAAGATCTCGCCGTTCTACGTGCCCTCGACGATCATCAACATGATTTCGGGCCAGGTCTCGATCATGACCGGCGCCAAGGGGCCGAACATCGCCGCGGTGACCGCGTGCACCACGGCCACCCACAACATCGGCCTGGCGATGCGCATGATCCAGTACGGCGACGCCGACGTGATGATCGCCGGCGGTGCCGAGTTCGCGACCACGCCGACGTCGGTGGGCGGGTTCTGCTCGATGAAGGCGCTGTCGACCCGCAACGACGATCCCACCGGTGCCTCGCGTCCGTGGGATCGCGACCGCGACGGGTTCGTCATGGGCGACGGCGCGGGTGTGCTGGTGCTGGAGGAGTACGAGCGCGCCAAGGCGCGTGGCGCGCGCATCTACGCCGAACTCGCCGGTTTCGGCATGAGCGGCGATGCCTTCCACATGACCTCGCCGAGCGAGAACGGCGAGGGCGGGGGCCGCTGCATGCGCGCCGCGATCAACGACGCGGGCATCGATCCGTCGCGGATCGGCTACATCAACGCGCACGGCACGTCGACGCCGGCCGGCGACGTGGCCGAGACGATGGGCATCAAGGGCGTGCTGGGCGACCATGCGGCCAAGGTGATGGTCAGCTCCACCAAGTCGATGACCGGCCACCTGCTCGGCGCAGCCGGCGGCGTGGAGGCCGTGTTCTCGGTGATGGCACTGCATGCCGGCATCATTCCGCCGACGATCAACCTCGAGCATCCCGGCGAAGGCTGCGATCTCGACTACGTGCCGCACACCGCGCGCGAGCACCAGGTGGAGTACGTGATGTCGAACTCGTTCGGCTTCGGCGGCACCAACGGCTCGCTGGTGTTCCGCAAGATCTGACGGTGCCGTTGGCTCGAGCGAAAAAGGCCCGCGCAAGCGGGCCTTTTCGTTGGCAGAAGCGCTTGCTTGATGGGCGACCAGTGACGTCCCGTCGCGCGCGCCTCAAGCATGCATCCAGCGGCAGCGCACACTCGCTGTCCCATTGGAGACAAGCCGGTGGGTTTTGGACACTCCGCTCGCGCAGATGGTCTCCCCGGCGCGTGCCGCCGAGTCCTTTGTAGGAGCGCGCGTGCGCGCGATGCGGCATGCACGCGAAACGCCCTGCGCGGCCAGTGCGCTTTTACGTGGGCGCATCGAACTGCTCCAGCGCACGTCTTGCGGCGTGAGCCCGCGCACACGCCCACGGACCCGGGAAATCCGGTTCGCGCGCGTCTTCCCGTCCGCTCGCGCCCGCCTCTCTTCTGTGTGCGCGCCCGCGAGCGGTGGGGGCTTGCGGGTGAAGCCCCGTCCCGCGCGCACCGGATGCGATGTCAGCCGCGCTTCCAGCGCACGCCCTGCGGCGTGTCCTCAAGGACGATCTGCTCGGCCGCGAGCTGGTCGCGGATCGCATCGGCACGCGCGAAATCGCGGGCCTGCTTGGCGGCGATGCGTTCGTCGATCAGGGCCTGGATGCGCGTGTCGTCGTCGGCACTGGCGCCACGTGCGAACCAGTCGGCCGGGGCCTGCTGCAGCAGACCCAGCGCGAGACCGGCACCGAGCAGGTCGGCCTTCAACGTCGCGCGCGCGGTCGGGTCGGTGGCCTTGCGCGCGTCGCCGGCGATCCGCGCGATCTCTGCCAGCGCGGCCGGGGTATTGAGATCCTCGTCGAGCGCCTGCTCGATGCTCGGCGGGATCACGGCGGCGGCATCGACGTCTGCCAGGTCGCGCACGGTGCCGTAGAGCCGGTCCAGCGTCCGTACCGACTGCTCGATCAGCGCGTCCGACCAGTCCAGCGGCTGCCGGTAATGCGCCGACAGCAGGGCATAGCGCAGCGCCTCGGGCGGGTGCGCCTGCACCAGGTCGTGCACCCGTTCGATGTTGCCCACCGACTTCGACATCTTGCTGCCGGCGAAGGTCAGCATGCCGTTGTGCAGCCACACGCGCGCGAACGGCGCGCCGCCGTGGGCGCATTCGCTCTGGGCGATCTCGTTCTCGTGATGCGGGAACTGCAGGTCCACGCCGCCGGCGTGGATATCGATGGTCTCGCCCAGATGTGCGGCCGCCATCGCCGAACATTCGATGTGCCAGCCCGGGCGGCCGCGGCCCCAGGGCGAGTCCCAGCCCGGGAGCTCGTCGCTCGACGGCTTCCACAGCACGAAATCGCCGGCGTCACGCTTGTACGGCGCGACCTCGATCCGGGCGCCCGCGATCATGTCCTCGGTGTCACGGCGCGAGAGTTTGCCGTAGCCGTCGTAGCTGCCGACGGCGAACAGTACGTGACCCTCCGCCGCATAGGCGTGGCCGGTGTCGATCAGGCGCTCGATCATCGCGACGATGTCGCCGATATGGGCCGTGGCCGCCGGCTCGATGTCGGGCGGCGCGATGCCGAGCGCCGCCATGTCCTCGCGGTAGGCGGCGGCGAAGCGGTCGGTGATGGCCGAGATCGGCACGCCCTGGTCGCGCGCGGCGGCATTGATCTTGTCGTCGACGTCGGTGATGTTGCGCGCGTACTTCAGCGCGCCGAACCGGCGCCGCAGCAGATCGGCCAGCACGCCGAACACGACCGGGCCGCGCGCATTGCCGATATGGACGTAGTTGTAGACCGTCGGCCCGCAGACGTACATGGTGGGGCAGGCGGGATCGAGCGGCGCGAACGGCTCCATCTGGCGGGTCAGGCTGTTGAACAGGTGGAGAGGCATCGCGCATCCGGACGTGAAGTCGTCGCGATTCTAGCGGGCGCTGCGCACACGCGCACAGGGCGCTCGGCGGCGCGCGTGCGCACGTCCACGACAGCAGGGATTCAGCCCGCGCCCGCGGGCCGCGCCTACACTGCGTCGGTGTTGTCCGACCGTCGACGCAACCGCAGGTGGAGTCCGCCGCTGTCCTTCGGGACACTGGCGCTGGCGTGTGCGTGCACGGCATTCGCCCAGTCGCCCGAGCAGGCCGGGCCGCAGAACACCCGGATGGAGTACGCCCAGGTGCTGCGCGCCGAGCCCGTCTACCAGACGCTGCGGGCGACCAGCATGGTCGAACGCTGCGAGGCCACCACGCCGGTGCTGTCGGAACAGGAGGAGCGGCGGGGCCTGGCGCGGGTGGTCGGCGCGGTGAAGGACGTGCTCCGCTCCGAAGGCGACGCCGTCCAGGAAGTGGACCGGTCCGCCGGTGGCGACTGCCGCATGGTGCCGATCGAGCGCGAATTCCGCCGCCCGATCGCCTTCGACGTGGATTACGTGCACAAGGGCGTGAAATACCGCTCCCGTCTGCCGTACGACCCCGGCAACCGCCTGCGGGTGCGAGTGACGGTGACGCCGATCGTGACCCCGGCCGACGCCCGCTAGGCGGCGGTGTCCCCGCCTGTTGCAGCGCAGCGCCCCGCGTGCGAGGATGCGCGCCTCATGAACGCCCCGCGCGCCAACGCCGACATCCTGACCTCCGCCCGCATGGCGTCGGGCATGACGTCGCGTGCCCGCCGACCGGAAGCCCACATCCTCCCGGGCTAGTCGGAACGTCGTTCGCGTATGCGTGCTGTTCTGCAGAAAACCCGGCCGATGCCGGGTTTTTTCGTTTCCGAAACACCGATTGCGTCGACCCCTCCGATCCTCTTTCCATCGCTTCCACGAGATCCCTGCCGATGACCGCGATCCGACACTTCCTCAACACGCAGGACTGGTCCCGACCGGACCTCGACGCCCTGCTGGCCGATGCCGCGGCGTTCAAGCGCGAGAAGCTCGGCGACGCGCTGAAGGGCAGGTCGATCGCGCTGGTGTTCTTCAATCCTTCGATGCGCACGCGCACCAGCTTCGAGCTCGGCGCGTTCCAGCTCGGCGGTCACGCCATCGTGCTGCAGCCGGGCAAGGACGCGTGGCCGATCGAGTTCGATCTGGGCACGGTGATGGACGGCGACACCGAGGAGCACATCGCCGAGGTCGCGCGCGTGCTCGGCCGCTATGTCGACATGATCGGCGTGCGCGCGTTTCCGAAGTTCGTCGACTGGTCGGTCGACCGCGAGGACAAGGTGCTCAAGGCCTTCGCGCAGTACTCGCCGGTGCCGGTCATCAACATGGAGACCATCACCCATCCCTGTCAGGAGCTCGCGCATGCCTTGGCGCTGCAGGAGCACTTCGGCACGTCCGATCTGCGCGGCAAGAAGTACGTGCTGACCTGGACCTATCACCCCAAGCCGCTCAACACCGCGGTCGCGAATTCCGCGCTGACCATCGCCACGCGCCTGGGCATGGACGTGACCCTGCTGTGCCCGACGCCGGACTACGTGCTCGACGCGCGCTACATGGACTGGGCGAAGCAGAACGTCGCCGAGAGCGGTGGCTCGCTGGCCGTCAGCCACGACATCGACAGCGCCTACGCCGGCGCCGACGTGGTCTACGCCAAGAGCTGGGGCGCGCTGCCGTTCTTCGGCAACTGGGCGCCCGAGAAGCCGATCCGCGACCAGTACCAGCACTTCATCGTCGACGAGCGGAAGATGGCGCTGACCAACAACGGCGTGTTCTCGCACTGCCTGCCGCTGCGCCGCAATGTCAAGGCGACCGACGCGGTGATGGATTCGCCCAACTGCATCGCCATCGATGAAGCCGAAAACCGGTTGCATGTGCAGAAAGCCGTGATGGCCGCGCTGATAAAGCCGTGATTGGTGATTCGCAATTGGTGATTCGGAAGAGCAAAGCCGATCCCGTGTTTCTTGACCCTCATCTTCAAGCGTAGAGACCCTCTCCCATGTCGCAGCAGCCCGCTTCTTCGAATCACGAATCACCAATCACCAATCACAGCTCCCAAGACATCGTCCTTGCATTCAGTGGCGGCCTCGACACCAGCTTCTGCGTGCCCTACCTGAAAGAGCAGGGCTGGACCGTGCACACCGTGTTCGCCGACACCGGCGGCGTGGATGCGGACGAGCGCGCCTTCATCGAGCAGCGTGCGGCCGAACTCGGTGTCGCCAGCCACGTCACTGTCGATGGCGGCCCGGCGATCTGGGAGGGCTTCGTCAAGCCCTTCGTCTGGGCCGGCGAGGCCTACCAGGGCCAGTACCCGCTGCTGGTGTCGGACCGCTACCTGATCGTCGATGCCGCGCTCGCGCGCGCCGCCGAACTCGGCACGAACGCCATTGCGCACGGCTGCACCGGCATGGGCAATGATCAGGTCCGCTTCGATCTGGCGGTCAAGGCGCAGGGCGACTACCGCATCGTCGCGCCGATCCGCGAGATCCAGAAGGAGCACACGCAGACCCGCGCCTACGAGCAGGCGTATCTGGAAGAACGCGGCTTCGGCGTGCGCGCGAAGCAGCAGGCCTACACGATTAACGAGAACCTGCTGGGCCTGACGATGTCCGGCGGCGAGATCGATCGCTGGGAAGCGCCGGGCGAGGGCGCCCGCGGCTGGTGCGCGCCGCGCGCCGAATGGCCGGACGCGCCGCTGCAGGTCAAGGTCCGGTTCGAGCAGGGCACGGCGGTCGCGCTCGACGGCGAAACGCTGCCGGGCGCTCAGATCCTGGCCAGGCTCAACGCCCTGTTCGCGCCCTACGGCGTGGGCCGCGGCGTCTACACCGGCGATACCGTGATCGGCCTCAAGGGCCGCATCGTGTACGAGGCGCCGGGCCTGGTCTCGCTGCTCGCCGCGCACCGCGCGCTGGAAGACACCGTGCTCACCAAGCAGCAGAACCGCTTCAAGCCGGAGGTCGCGCGCAAGTGGACCGAACTGGTCTACGAAGGCTTCTTCCACGATCCGCTCAAGGCCGACATCGAAGCCTTCCTCGCATCCTCGCAGGCCAAGGTCACCGGTGAGGTGGTGCTGGAAACCCGCGGCGGCCGCGTCGATGCGGTGGCGGTGACTTCTCCGCACATCCTCAACGCCAAGGGCGCGACCTACGCGCAGTCGGCCGATTGGGGCGTCGAGGAGGCCGAGGGCTTCATCAAGCTGTTCGGCATGAGCAGCACGCTCTACGCACAGGTCAATCGCTGAGAAGCCGGGATTGGTGATTGGTGATTCGGAAGGGCGGATCATGCGATCTGCCATCTTCCTCTCTGGAATGACATGACTGAACTGCTGGCTGACACGCTCGACCACCTCGAACGGCTGGTGTCCTTCGACACCCGCAATCCGCCGCGCGCGATCGCGGCCGAGGGCGGCATCTTCGATTACATCCGCGGGCAGCTGCCGGGCTTCGAGGTCGAGGTGATCGACCACGGTGCCGGCGCGGTCAGCCTGTTCGCGGTGCGGGGCACGCCGAGCGTGTTGTTCAACGTGCATCTGGACACCGTGCCGGATTCGCCGGACTGGAGCGTCGATCCGCACGTGATGCAGCGGCTCGACGACCGCGTGATCGGCCTCGGCGTCTGCGACATCAAGGGCGCGGCGGCGGCGCTGATCGCGGCCGCCAATGCCGGCGACGGCGATGCGGCGTTCCTGTTCTCCTCCGACGAGGAAGCCAACGACCCGCGGTGCATCGCCGCGTTTCTCGCACGCGGCCTGAGCTTCGATGCGGTGCTGGTCGCGGAGCCGACGAACTGCGAGGCCGTCCTCGCGCATCGTGGCATCAGCTCGGTGCTGATGCGTTTCGCCGGTACCGCCGGGCACGCATCGGGCAAGCAGGACCCGGCGGCGAGCGCGCTGCACCAGGCGATGCGCTGGGGCGGGCGCGCGCTCGACCATGTGGAGTCGCTGGCGCATGCGCGCTTTGGTGGCCTGACCGGGCTGCGCTTCAACATCGGCCGGGTCGAGGGTGGCATCAAGGGCAACATGATCGCGCCCGCCGCCGAGCTGCGCTTCGGCTTCCGGCCGCTGCCGTCGATGGATGTCGACGCGCTGCTGGCGACCTTCGCCGGCTTCGCCGAACCCGCCGCCGCGCATTTCGAGGAGACCTTCCGCGGGCCGAGTCTGCCGTCGGGCGACATCGGGCGTGCCGAGGACCGTCGGCTCGCCGCGCGCGACGTCGCCGACGCCTTCGATCTGCCGATCGGCAACGCCGTCGACTTCTGGACCGAGGCCTCGCTGTTCTCCGCCGGCGGGTACACCGCCCTGGTCTACGGCCCTGGCGACATCGCCCAGGCGCATACCGGCGACGAGTTCGTGACCCTCGACCAGCTGCAGCGCTACGCCGATTCGGTGCACCGGATCATCAACGGTGCGCGCTGAGCGCGGCCCCCTGTCTTCAACGCGTCACCCCACGCCCAACCGATTGCAGCCCGTGAACATTCCCGCGACCCACGTCCAGACCCGCCAGACCATCGTGCGCCTGCTCTCGAGCATGGCCAGCGCGAAGGAGATCAGCCAGTACCTCAAGCGCTTCTCGCAGCTCGACGCCAAGCGTTTCGCCGTGGTCAAAGTGGGCGGCGCGGTGCTGCGTGACGAACTCGACGATCTGACGTCCTCGTTGTCGTTCCTGCAGGAAGTCGGCCTCACCCCGATCGTGCTGCACGGCGCCGGCCCGCAGCTGGACGCCGAACTCGCCGCCGCGGGCATCGAGAAGAAGACGGTCAACGGCCTGCGCGTGACCTCGCCGGAGGGGCTCGCCATCGTGCGCCGCGTGTTCCAGGCGGCGAACCTGCGCCTGGTCGAAGCCCTGCAGCGCAACGGTGCGCGCGCGACGTCGATCACCGGCGGCGTGTTCGAAGCGACGTATCTCGACCAGGACACCTACGGCCTGGTCGGCGAGGTGAGCGGCGTGAACCTCGCCCCGATCGAGGCGAGCCTGCAGGCCGGCTCGATTCCGGTGATCACGAGCCTGGGCGAAACCGCATCGGGCCAGATCCTCAACATCAATGCCGATTTCGCCGCCAACGAGCTGGTGCGCGAACTGCAGCCCTACAAGATCATCTTCCTCACCGGCACCGGCGGCCTGCTCGATGCAGAGGGCAAGGTCATCGATTCGATCAACCTGTCGACCGAATACGACCATCTGATCCAGCAGCCGTGGATCCACGGCGGCATGAAGGTCAAGATCGAGCAGATCAAGGATCTGCTCGAAGGCCTGCCGATGGCGTCCTCGGTGTCGATCACGCGACCGGCCGATCTGGCCAAGGAACTGTTCACGCACAAGGGCTCGGGCACGCTGGTGCGCCGCGGCGAACAGGTGATGCGCGTGACCGACTGGTCGCAGCTCGATCTCGCGCGCCTGAAGTCGCTGATCGAGTCGAGTTTCGGCCGCGAACTCGCGCCCGACTACTTCGAACGCACGCCGTTGCTGCGGGCCTACGTGAGCGAGAACTACCGCGCCGCGGTGATCCTCACCGAGGGCGAGGGCACGGTGTATCTGGACAAGTTCGCCGTGCTCGACGACGCGCAGGGCGAGGGCCTCGGCCGCGCGGTGTGGAACGTGATGCGCGAGGAGACGCCGCAGCTGTTCTGGCGTTCGCGCCACCACAACCAGGTCAACATCTTCTATTACGCCGAGTCCGACGGCTGCATCAAGCAGGAGAAGTGGAAGGTGTTCTGGTACGGACTCGACGGCTTCGAGCAGATCCAGCGCTGCGTCGCGCATTGCGCCACGCGCGTCCCCACCCTGATCGGCTGAGGCGAACGCCATGACCACACGCAAGACCATCGGCATCGTCGGCGCGCGCGGCCATACCGGCCGGGAACTCATCCGCCTCGTCGCCGCGCATCCGGGTCTCGAACTCGTGTTCGTGTCCTCGCGCGAGCTCGACGGCCAGCGCGTGGCCGATCACAACGAGGGCTTCGCCGGAGAGCTGCGCTTCGAAAGCCTCGATGCCGGCGCCGTCGCCGCGAAGGGCGCCGATGCGGTGATCCTCGCGCTGCCCAATGGCAAGGCGGCGCCGTTCGTCGCCGCGATCGACGATGCGAAGCCGGACACCGTGATCGTCGATCTGTCGGCCGATTACCGTTTCGACGCGGGCTGGTACTACGGCCTGCCGGAACTCACCCGCGCGCATTACGATGGGCAGCGCCGGATCAGCAATCCGGGTTGCTACGCGACTGCGATGCAGCTGGCGATCGCGCCGCTGGCCGCGCATCTGGCCGGGCCCCCGCAATGTTTCGGCGTGTCGGGATACTCGGGCGCCGGCACCACGCCCTCGGACAAGAACGACGTCGCGCTGCTGGCCGACAACCTGATGCCGTATGCGCTGACCGACCACGTCCACGAGCGCGAGGTGTCGAAGCAGCTGGCGCTGCCGGTCGAGTTCATGCCGCACGTCGCGCCGCATTTCCGCGGCATCACCATGACCGTCAACCTGTGGCTGTCGGCGCCGATGCCGCGCGATGCGGTCAAGGCGCTGTACGAGGCGCGCTATGCCGGCGAGCCGCTGGTCGAGGTCATCGACGAGGCGCCCTGGGTCAGCCGCATCGCCGGTCGCCACGGCGCGCAGATCGGGGCGTTCACGATGGCGCCGGGCAACGGCCGCGTCGTCGTGGTGGCGACGCTCGACAATCTGCTCAAGGGCGCGGCGACGCAGGCGATGCAGAACCTCAATCTGGCCTTGGGCTTCGACGAGCTGACGTCGATTCCCCAATGATTCCTCGGGAGTCGGGAGTCGGGAATGGGGATTCGTGAGCCCCGCCGGTCGCGCATCCCCGCTCTCGCCAATCCCGAATCCCGAATCCCCAATCCCGAGAACTTCGACATGCGCAATCTCCTCTGGCAGAAGCCCGGCGTCGCCGTCGACACGCAGATCCAGGCCTTCCTGGCCGGCGACGACGTGATCCTCGACCGCGAGTTCTTCCTGCACGACATCGCCGCGAGCACCGCGCACGCCGAAGGTCTGCAGCGCGTCGGCATCCTGTCGGACGAGGAACTCGCCGGGCTCAAGCGCGAACTCGCCGTGCTGGCCGACGACTTCCGCAGCGGCGCCTTCGTGCTCGACGCACGCTTCGAGGACGGGCATTCCGCGATCGAGGACCGGCTGACCGAGCGCCTCGGCGATGCCGGGCGTCGCATCCACACCGGCCGCAGCCGCAACGACCAGGTGCTGGTCGCCACGCGCCTGTGGCTCAAGGACAAGCTGGCCCGTCTGGTCGAGCTGTCGCGCGAGATCGCGAAGATCGCGCTCGACCGTGCGCAAGCCGAGCGCGACCTGCCGATCCCGGGTTACACCCACATCCAGCGCGCCGTGCTGTCCTCGGGCGGCATGTGGTGGTCGGGCTGGGCCGAGGCCTTCATCGACGACGCGGTGCGTGCACGCGACACGCTGGCGCTGATCGACTGCAATCCGCTCGGCACGGCCGCGGGGTACGGCGTGAATCTGGCGCTGGATCGCGACCACACCACGGCCGCACTCGGCTTCGCGCGGTTGCAGGTCTCGCCGGTCTACGCGCAACTCTCGCGCGGCAAGTTCGAACTGGCCGCACTCGAAGCGCTGGGCAGCGCGACGCTCGACCTGCGCCGCCTGGCCTGGGACCTGTCGCAGTTCACCAGCGCCGAGTACGGCTTCGTCGCGTTGCCGGCGCAGTACACGACCGGCAGTTCGATCATGCCGAACAAGCGCAATCCCGACGTCGTCGAGCTGATGCGCGCCACGCACGCCAGCGTCGCCGCGGCGCGCACCGAGATCGAACAGCTGCTGTCGCTGCCGTCGGGCTACCACCGCGATCTGCAGAATTCCAAGGGGGCGATCTTCCATGGCTTCGGGCGCGGCCTGGCGGCGCTGGAACTGCTGCCGGCGCTGCTGGCGAACCTGGAATGGCGCGAAGACCGGCTGCGTGCCGCGGTGGATTCGGGCATGTACGCCACCGACGTCGCGGTCGAGGCGGCGATCGCCGGCGTGCCGTTCCGTGAGGCCTACAAGGCCGCCGCGCAGAGCGCCGACACGGCCGGGCAGGGGCGCTCGCCGGAAGGCAGCCTGGCCGCGCGCACCTCGCCGGGCGGTGCCGCCGATCTGCGACTGGACACGCTGCGCGCACGCTGGGACGCGCTGGCGTGACGTGTCCTGGTCACGCCTAGGCCTGCGGCTATGAAGCGATTCCTCGTCATCGCGATGCGCCGCCCCGGATTCGAGGCCTCCGTCGTCGCGCCGCATCAGGCCTTTCTCGACGACCTGCGCGCGCGCGGCCTGCTCGAGATGACCGGCGGATTCGCCGACGGCAGCGGCGGTGCGTATCTGTTGCGCGGGATCGACACGCTGGCCGACGCCCAGGCGATCGTCGCGGCCGATCCGCTGGCGTTGCAGAATGCGAGTGACCTCGTCGTCCACGAGTGGAACACCCGCTGAGTCCGTCCGAGCGATGCGCGCGTCCGACGCCGATGTATTCCCCGAGCAGCCGCTGCCGCCCTGGCGACGCGCGGTGCTCAAGGTCGGCAGCAGTCTGCTGGCCGCCGACGACGGCGGGCTGTCGGACCGGCATGCCGCGGCACTCGCGGGCTTCATCCGCGCCAGTCATGCAGCCGGGCGCGAGATCGTCCTGGTGTCGTCGGGCGCGGTCGCGGCGGGTCGCGCGATCTTGCATGCGACCCTGACGCCCGGCGCCCCGATGGCCGAGCGCCAGGCCCTGGCGGCGCTGGGCCAGGCGCGGCTGACCGGGTTCTGGCAGGCCTTCTTCGAACGCCCGGTCGCGCAGGTGCTGCTGACGCACGACGATCTGCGCAACCGTCGCCGGTATCTCAATGCGCGTGCCACGCTGACCGCGCTGCTGCGTCACGGCGCGCTGCCGGTGGTCAACGAGAACGACACCGTCTCGGTCGACGAACTCAAGCTCGGCGACAACGACAATCTGGCCGCGATCGTCGCGGCCCTGGTCGATGCCGAGGTGCTGTTCATCGCCACCGACATCGACGGCCTCTTCGATGCCGATCCGCGCATCGAACCGCATGCGCGGCCGATGCCGCTGGTCGCGAAGATGAGTGCCTCCCTGCTCGCGGTCGCCGGCGGCGCCGGCAGCAGCGTCGGCACCGGGGGCATGCGCACCAAGCTCGAGGCCGCGCAGCGTGCGGCGTCGGCCGGCGTTGCGACGGTGCTGTTCAATGGCCGGCGGGCGGATGTGCTCCAGGGTCTCGCGCACGACCGTCTGCGCGGCACCCGCATCCACCCGCTGCGCACGCGCATGGCCGCGCGCAAGCACTGGCTGCAGAACGCGCCCGCGGAGGCCGGTGCGATCCTCGTCGACGGCGGCGCCGCGAACGCGATGGTGGAGAAGGGCGCATCGCTGTTGCCGGGCGGCGTGCTGGCGGCCGAAGGCCAGTTCCGCCGTGGCGACCTGGTGTCGGTGGTGCGGCTCGACGGCGACGCGCGCGAGCCGGTCGCGCGCGGCGTCACCCAGTATTCTGCCGACGACATCCGCCGGCTCGCACGCCGGCATTCGCGCGACATCGAGGCGACCCTGGGCTACAGCTACGGCGAGACCGTCGTGCATCGCGATGATCTGGTGCTGGTGTGACGGGCGTTCGCCCGTTCGCTCCGGCGGCGCGCGGGGTTGACCGGACAGCCTTCGCAGGCCGCCTGCATGACGGGCCGCGAATCCCGCATTTCGTCATGTCCGCAAAGGCAGAAATCCGGTGTCGTCCGGTTCGAGGCATGGCGCCGTGTCGAGGCCGGCTGTGGGGAGTGACCGACCTGTCCAAACGCTCCGCGGCGTGCAGGCCATGGATGGTCGGCGGCCCGGCGGTTGAATGCCCGCCTGCGCGGGATAAATCGGCGGCGACGGTCGCGCGCATCCACGGCGGCGCGCCGTGGGTGTCCACCGCAAGCATCGCGCCCGTCGCCGCATCGGGTTAAGTTGGTGCACCCGCACCACACCCACGCCCATGAGTGAGATCCGAACCGCTGCGCTGGCGTGCCGCGATGCCGCTGCGCAGCTGGCCATGCTCGACACCGAGGCTCGCAATGCCCTGTTGCGCGCGATGGCCGATGCGCTGGATGCACAGGCCGACGTCATCCTGGCCGCGAACGCGCGCGACATCGAAGCCGCGCACGCCCGCGGTACGACGGGCGCGCTGCTCGACCGTCTGCGCCTGGATGCCACGCGACTGGCCGGGGTCTCGGCCGCCGTGCGCGAAGTCGCCGAGCTGCCGGATCCCGTGGGCCGGGTCACCCGCGACGACGTGCGTCCGAACGGGTTGCGCGTGCGCAAGGTGCGCGTACCGCTGGGCGTGATCGCGATGATTTACGAGGCCCGCCCCAACGTGACCGCCGATGCCGCGGCGCTGTGCCTCAAGGCAGGCAACGGCGTGCTGCTGCGCGGCGGCAGCGAGGCGATCCATTCCAACACCGCGATCGCCGACGCGTTGCGGGCCGCGATCGAAGCGCAGGGCATCGGGCCCGACGTGCTGACCCTGGTGACCGATCTGCGCCGGGAGACGATGCTCGACCTGCTGCAGCTCAGCGACATCGTCGATCTCGCGATTCCGCGCGGCGGCGAAGGCCTGATCCGCTTCGTCGCCGAACACGCCCGCGTGCCGGTGATCAAGCATTACAAGGGCGTCTGCCATCTGTTCGTGGATGCCAGCGCCGATCCCGATCTCGCCCTGCGCCTGTTGCTCGACGGCAAGACCGGCCGGCCCAGCGCCTGCAATGCCTTGGAGACGCTGCTGGTGCATGCCGACATCGCCGATACGTTCGTCCCACGCGCCGTTGCGGCGCTGCAGGCGCGCGGGGTGGACGTGCGCGGCGACGCCGGTATCGCCTCACGCGCGGAGGGCGTGGTGCCGATCGGCCCGGACGACGACGCCGCGGAGTTTCTCGATCTGGTGATCGCCGCGCGCATCGTCGATTCGCTCGACGCCGCACTGGCGCACATCCGGCGCTTCGGCTCGGACCACACCGAGGTGATCGCGACACGGGACGAGGCCAATGCCCGGCGTTTCGTCGCGTCGCTGCGCGCAGCCGTGGTCATGGTCAACGCGTCGTCGCGCTTCAGCGACGGCGGCGAGCTCGGCCTGGGCGCGGAGATCGGCATCTCGACGACCCGCCTGCACGCCTACGGCCCGATGGGGCTGGAGGCCCTGACGGTCGAGCGCTTCGTCATCGACGGCGCAGGGCAGGTGAGGCACGCGGAGAACGCGCCCGGCGCCCTCGACGACTGAGCGGCGCTCCCGTGGCTGCGCGGCGCCGTCCGACACGCGTTGCCTGGCGCCGGGCGACGCGGCGCCCAGCGACGTCGCCAGCGGGGCGTGTCTGATCGACGCATCGCTGCGCGGCGCGGCACCATGGTGACGGGCGAGCGGTGCCGCCTGTCAATCGGTGACTGCCCGGGTCAGGTTATGACACAAGTCTCACCCAGTCAGGCTTGTAAAGACGGCGTGAAAATCTGGCACGAAACCTGCGAATCCGCCTGTCAAGCGGGTCCGTGTGTGACTCGCGTCACGCCCGGAATGCGCGCCAATGCTGGATACACCCGCCACCGCAGGACTTGCGGACCGTTCCGAACTCGAGGCGCCCGCGCCGTCGCCAGCGACCGCAGCGGCCGTGTCCTCGCCCGCGTCCCGCCGGCTCTACGTGCCGGTCCCGGTGAAGTTCGTCCTCGTGCTCACGTTCGCACTGGCCTGGATGGGCGTCAGCATCCTGCTGTCGCGCCCTTGGCTGCAGGGCCTGAGCGTGGTGCTGGGCTTTGCCACGGCGGTCTTCGTGATCGCCTTCATCGCTTATGTGCCGGGCTTCATGAACGCGTTTCTGATCGGCTCGATCCTGGCCGACCGGCGCCCGCGGCGCCGCGCGATCACCGAATTTCCCGACATCTGCGTGCTGGTCGCGAGCTACAACGAGCGCGACACCATTGCCGACACGCTCGAGAGCCTGCACCGGCAGGACTACGCCGGCCGCGTGTCGGTGCTGGTCATCGACGACGGGTCCACCGATGGCGGGCTGGAGATCGCGCGACGCGAGGCCGCGCGCCTGGCGCGCCCCGGCATGGCCATGCGCGTGCTCGCCATGCCCCGCAACGGCGGCAAGTCGCGTGCGCTCAACGCCGGCCTTGCGGACACCGGCGAAGCGCTGGTGGTGACGGTGGACGCCGACTCCTACCTGCGCGTCGATGCGCTGCGCAAGCTGGTCGAGCGCTTCCTGTCCGACCCGCCCGGCACCGTGGCCGTGGCGGGCTGCGTGCTGGTGCGCAACTCGCGCGAGAACTGGCTCACCCGCGGCCAGGAGTGGGATTACTTCCACGGCATCGCCGCGGTCAAGCGCATGCAGAGCATGTACCACGGCACCCTGGTCGCCCAGGGCGCGTTCTCGCTGTACACGCGCGACGCGCTGGATCAGGTGGGCGGGTGGCCCGAGTGCGTCGGCGAGGACATCGTGGTGTCGTGGGCGCTGCTGGCGACCGGCGCGCGCATCGGCTATTGCGAGGAAGCGTGTCTGTTCACCAAGGTGCCGACCACCGTGGGCCAGTTCGCGCGCCAGCGTCAGCGCTGGTCACGCGGGTTGATGGAGGCGTTCGCGCGCCACGGCCGGCTGTTGTTCAAGGCGCGCATGTCCACGCTCTTCATCTGGTGGAACCTGCTGTTCCTGCCCCTGGATCTGGTCTACACGCTGGCGTTCCTGCCCGGCCTGGTGCTGGCCCTGTTCGGCTACTACTGGATCGCGGGCGTGATGACGCTGCTGGTGCTGCCCCTGGCGGCGATCTGGAACCTGATCATCTTCCGCGTGCAGGCACGGATGTTCAAAACCCAGAACCTCAAGGTGCGCCGCAACCTGTCGGGGTTCCTGTTCTACACGGTGGGTTACACGATGCTGCTGCAGCCGGTCTGCGTGATGGGCTACGCGGCCGAGGCGCTGCGGCTGCGCAAGACCTGGGGGACCAAGTGATGCGTATGCGACTGCTCGCGGGCACGGCCGCGATGGTGCTGGCGGGTGGGGCATCGGCCCAGGACGCCACGATGGCCCTGCGGCCGGAGACCCTGCTGTCCTGGGACGCGGACGGCAACGAGGTGCGCAAGACCGGAGTCGGCTGGGACTGGGTGCGTACGGACCGTGAGCACTGGCGCGGCGTGCACGTCGAGCAGGCGCGGTTCTCCGGGGACGGCTGGTCGCATACCGAGCAGCGCGTGTACGCGCGCGCGGCCGGCACGTTCGGCACCGGCGAGCGCACCGACGACAGCTGGCGCTGGCAGGCCAAGCTCGGCAGCAACGGCCATACCGTGCTCGGCTCGGCCAGCCTGCACACGGAAGGCGCGGCGCGACGCGAGCTGTTCGTCGAACGCGAGCTGCTGGAAACCGAAGCGGGCGTGACACGCCGGCAGATGGTCGACTTCGTCGGCGCCGCGGTCGACGTGCCGCTGTCGGCACGCTGGAGCACGACCGGACTCGTCGGTCTGCAGGATTTCTCCGATGACAACCTGCGCACCCACCTGCGCGGCAATCTCGTCTTCGCCGCGCTGCCCGAGGCGGGCCTGAGCCTGCAGCTGCGTACGCGCTACTACCGCAACAGCGATCCCTATCTCGGTGGCTACTATTCGCCGCCGTGGTATGGCGAAGCACTGGGCGTCGTGGGTCTGCGCCGCGTGATCGGCGGTCATACCTGGCGCGCGGCGGCGGGCATCGGCCGCCAGCGCAGTGCGGACGACGACGCGCGGCGCGCCCGTCTGGCCGAAGTGGGCTACGAATCGCCGCGCTGGCGGCAGAGCTGGCTGCGGGTGGCGGCCGGTTATACCGACACGCCGGTGGCGACGGCCAGCGGCGCCGGACGCTACAGCTACCGCTACCTGATGCTTGAATCGGTGGTCGCGTTCTGACCCCGCGCTCGCCCGGCGGACGGCTGCCAGCCGTCCTCGAGCGCGCGCGGCTGGCAGGCCATCCAGCCGCCGGCCAGCAGCACGCCGACCATCCCGTAGAGCATCGCGAACGGCCAGTGCCAGCCGCCGGTGGCGCCGTGCAGCACGCCGAACAGCAGCGGGCCGGCGCAGCTGAAGGCGTAGCCCACGCCCTGCATGAAGCCTGACAGGGCCGCCGAACCTGCCGGCGTCCGCGAGCGCAGGTTGATCAGGGTCAGGCTCAGCGGAAACGTGCCGGTGCCCAGGCCCACCAGCAGCACCCACACGGCGGGCGCCGCCAGCGGTGCGAGCAGCAGGCCGCTGAAGGCGACCACGTGGCAGGCCGCGCACAGCGCGACCACGACGAAGGGATTGCGCATGCGCACCGCGATCGACGGCATGACCAGGGCGCCGACGAGTCCGAACGCCGAAAACACCGCGAGCATCGTGCCGCCGAACGCGGCCGAGGCACCGGCCTCGGTGAGCAGCCCGGGCAGCCAGGTGAACATCGAGTAGGTGATCAGCGAGGTGGTGCCGAACATCAGCGCCATGCCCCAGGCGACCGGAGACCGCCAGGCCCGGCCCGCCTGCGGCATCGGCGCGCCGGGCAGGGAGGGGGGCGCACCGTGGCTCCGGGCATCGGCACCGCCGCGACGTGCGAGCAGCAGCACGCCGATCCACGGCAGCGCGGCCGCCACGGCGGCGAACGTCCACGCGCCGAGTGCGAAGCGCCAGCCGGCCGCGTCGGCCAGGGGCACCGCAGCCAGCGCGGGGAGCATCGTGCCCAGCTGCAACACGGTGATGTACAGCGTGCTCACCGCGCCCACGCGCGCCGGAAAGTAACGCTTCACCAGCGGCGGCAGCACCACGTTGCCGATGCCCATGCCGGCGAGGGCCACGATCGAGCCGGCCACCAGCACGCCGACACCATCGGCGCGCGCGCGCAGGGCCAGTCCGGCAGCGGCGAGCAGCATCGCCAGCAGCGCGGTGCGCTCGATGCCGAGGCGTCGCGCCAGCATCGGCGTGGTGACCCCGAACACCGCGAACGCGGCCGTGGGCAGCATGCCGAGCACGCCGGCCGTCGCGGAGCCGAATCCGAACGTGTCGCCGAGCCGTTCGAGCAGCGGCGTCAGCGAGGTCACCGCGGTGCGCAGGTTGAACGCCGACAGCACGATGCCCAGCAGCACCAGCGCACGCACGACGCCGGAGGGCGAACGGGTGACGATGGGCGAGGGACTCATGGCGGGCGGCACTCCGCGGCGCCGCGAGCGGGCACGGCCCGGAAAACGAAAAACCGGCCAGAAGGCCGGTTTCGATGTCACCAGATGGTCGGGGAGACAGGATTCGAACCTGCGACCTCTACGTCCCGAACGTAGCGCTCTACCAGACTGAGCTACACCCCGACAGGTGAGCCGCGCATTCTACCGATGCCCTCACGCCGAGGGCAAGAGGTTCGTGTCGAACACGTGCAGGTCGTCATCGAAGGTGGATGTCGACCGCGTCGTGCGCGCGGCGGGCTGCGATACTAGCGGACGCATCGCGATGCCGCCATGGGCGATGCCGTCGTTTTCTCCGAAGCAGGCCCGATCCGTTTCCATGACCTCGCCCACGCCCGGCGCGGACCCCGCCGGTCCGCAGCGACGCCTCCGCTCGCGCTGGCTCGACGCGCAGCTCGTCGAGGCCCGTCAACGCCATCGGGTGGCGGTGGCGTGCCAGGTGCTCGCCGGCTGGTTGTGGGTGCCGCAGGCGGCGGCGATCGCCTGGGGCTTCGACGCGGTGCTGTTCTCCGGCGGTGGCCTCGAGGCACTGCCGCGCCCGCTGGCGCTGCTCGCTGCGGCGCTGCTGCTGCGCGTGCTGCTGGGCTGGTGCGGGCAACGGGCCTCGGCCGATGTCGTCGAAACCACCATCGAAGGCATGCGCGCGGGCCTGGCGCGGGCGGCGATCGCGCGCGGACCGGTGTGGCTGCGCGGCGAGCGCAGCGGCGCGCTGGTCGCGCTGTCGACCGGACACGTGGAGGCCACCGCGCCGTACTACGGCGGCTATCTGGTGGCGCGTGCCGAAGTGGCCTGTGTCCCGGTGGTGCTGCTGGCGGCGGTGTTTGCCGCCGACTGGATCGTCGGGCTGGTGCTGCTGCTGACCGCGCCCCTGGCGCCGGTGTTCATGATGCTGATCGGCATGGGCGCCGAAACTGCTGGCCGACGCCAGCTGGCCGCGCTCGCACGCGCCGGCGCGCATTTCACCGATCGCCTGCGTGGGCTCGATCTGATCCGTGTCTACGGCCAGGGCGAGGCGGAGCTGGCCCAGGTCGGCGCCGCCACCGAGACCATCCGCGAGCGCAGCCTGCGGGTGTTGCGCATCGCCTTCCTGTCCTCGGCGGTGCTGGAGTTCTTCGCCTCGGTCAGCGTGGCGCTGGTCGCGGTCTACTTCGGTTTCACCTATCTGGGCATGCTCGACCTGCGCGGCACGCCGCTGTCGCTGTCGACCGGCCTGTTCTGCCTGCTGCTGGCGCCCGAGTTCTACGCGCCGATGCGGCGGCTCGCCGCGCATTACCACGACCGCGCGAATGCGCTGGCCGCGGTGGCCGAGATCGAGAGCACGTTCGGTGCGCTGCCTGCACTCGAGCGCGATGCGCCGGCGCAACCGCTCACACCGCCTGCTGCCGCGCCTGCGGTGCATGTGGAGGCGGTCACGTTGCGTCACCCCGGTGCGGCGGCGCCGGTGCTGCGCGACGTGTCGTTCGAGGTGCCGGCGGGCGCACGCCTGGCCCTGGTCGGACCCAGCGGCGCCGGCAAGAGCACGCTGCTCGATGCGTTGGCCGGATGGCTCGCGCCGGAGCAGGGCCGCATCGCGCTGCCGCCGGCGACACGGATCGCGCTCGCCGGTCAGCGGCCGTGGCTGTTCCACGGCAGCATCGCCGACAACCTGCGGCTCGGCGCGCCCGACGCCACTCCGGACGAGATCCACGCGGCCGCGCGCGTCGCCCAGGTGCTGCGCTTCGTCGAGCGTCTGCCCGACGGGCTGGAGACGGTGATCGGCGAGCGCGGCTTCGGTCTGTCCGGCGGCGAGGCCCGGCGCGTGGCGCTGGCCCGCGCGCTGCTGCGCCGCCCGCAGCTGCTGCTGCTCGACGAACCCACGGCGTTTCTCGATCCGCACACCGAAGCCGATCTTCTGGCGGCCCTGGGCGCGCACCTCGACGGCTGCACCGTCGTCGTCGCGACCCACAGCGACGCGGTGATGCGCTGGGCCGATGCGGTATGGCGCGTTCCGACGCCGGGAGCGCCGCGATGAGCGCGCCGCTCGACCAGCGCGTCGGCAGCACGCGCATGCTGCTGCGCCGGCATCGTCGCCGGGTGCTGCTGGCGATCGCGCTATTGGCGGCGACGCTGATCGCGGGCGTCGGCCTGCTCGGCGTGTCGGGCGGATTCCTGACCGCCGCGGCGCTGACCTACGGCACGCTCGGCAGCTTCAATTTCTTCACGCCCTCGGCCGGCATCCGCGGGCTCACGCTCGCGCGCATCGTCTCGCGCTACCTCGAAAAGCTGCTCGGTCACGACGCAATGCTGCGCATCGCCCGCGACCTGCGCAGCTGGTTCTTCGCCCGCGCGCTGCGCCTCACCCCGGGCCAGCTGGGCCGGCTGCGCACCGGCGAGCTGCTGGCGCGGTTGATGGGCGACATCGACGCGGTCGACGGCCTGCTGCTGCGCGCGACCGGGCCGCTGCTGGCGCTGGGCGCCGTCGGTGCGCTCGGCATCGGCATCGCGACCTGGCTGCATCCGCCGGGCGGTGCGCTGCTGGCCGGAATTGCGCTGGCGACGGGGCTGGGCGTGCCGTGGATCGTGGCGCGTGGCCGGGCGGCCGAGGAAACCGAGCGCGCGCGGCGTCGCGCGGCGCTGCGCGCGCGTTTGCACGAGCTCTACGAAGGCCACGCGGACCTGGCGGCACTGGGCGCCGCGCCCGCGTGGCTGGCGCGGGTGGACGCCGACGGCCACGACATCGCCGAGTTCGAACGCGCGCGTCGTCGCCGGCTCGCCGACGGCGGGCTCTGGCACGGCCTGGTCACGTCCGCCGGCCTGGTGGCGATGGCCTGGATCGCGATGTCGGCGGCAACCGCCGGCACCCTGCCGCCGGCGCATGCGGCCGCGCTGTTCTTCATCGCGATCGGTCTGTTCGAGGCCTGGGCCGGCGCCGGTCTGGCCTGGCAGGCGCTGACCGCGGCGCGGGCGTCGATCGCGCGTCTGGACGCCGTGGCCGGCGCGGAGCCGTCGGTCGTGGACCCCGCGGCGCCGCGGGACGTTCCGGTCTCCGGCGCGCTGGTGTTCGAGGGGGTCGACTTCGCCTGGGCACGTGGTGCGCGGCCGGTGCTGTCGGGGCTGGACCTGCGCATTGCGCCCGGTGAGCGGGTAGCGGTCAGCGGCGACAGCGGGGCCGGCAAGTCGACCTTGACCGCCCTGCTGCTGCGCAGCGCCGAGCCCGAGGCCGGCGCACTCACCTACGGCGGTGTGGACCTGCGCGCGATGCGCGCGCAGGACTGGTTCGCGCGGATCGGTTGGCTGCCGCAGAACGCTCCGGTGTTCGCCGGTCGCGTGCGCGACAACCTCGCGCTGGGCGCGCCGGACGCCGACGACGCCCGGCTCTGGGCCGCGCTGGCCCGGGTGCGGCTCAAGGGCTGGGCCGAGCGTATCGGCGGGCTGGATGCCTGGGTGGGCGAGGCGGGCGTCACGATGTCGGCCGGTCAGGCCCGCCGCCTGGCGCTCGCACGCGCGCTGTTGCGCGACGCGCCCCTGGTGGTGCTGGACGAACCCACCGAAGGCCTGGACCAGGACACCGCGGACGCGCTGCTGCGCGAGCTGCCGGGGCTGCTCGGCGCACGCAGCCTGCTGCTGATCACCCACGGCACGTTGCCCGACGGCGTCGTCGATCGGCATCTGTGGTTGCGCGACGGCCGCCTGCACGACGATTCGCGCCCGACGGCGCCCGTCTAGCCCGCGCGCGCGCGAGGGGCGTTTCCGGAACGATCGGATCGCCGGCCGCGCAGGTTCTGTCGGCGCTGGCCGGTCGTCGCCGCATCTCTCGCGCGCGCCGGAGCCGGCATGCGGACGTGCTTCTGCAGGCGCGCTCGCGCAGCCATACCCGCACGGATCGTCCGATCGCGCGCCTGCGCCGGTTCCGGACGGCGCGGCGATCCCGCATGCGGACAGGCGCGCTTGTGCGCGCCGGCGCGCGCGCAGCGCCGAATGCGGTCGCAGAGGGGGACGCATTAGAATGGCCGTCTCAATCCGCTTCACGACACGAGCCTGCCCGCATGATCAAGCCCCGGACGCCGCCCGGCATCATGGAACTGTTGCCGCGCGACCAGATCGCCTTCCAGCGCATGCTGGACACGATCCGTCGCACGTTCGAAGGCTTCGGGTTCCTGCCGATCGAGACGCCGGTGTTCGAACTGTCCGAGACGCTGCTGACCAAGTCCGGTGGCGAGACCGAGCGCCAGGTGTACTTCGTGCAGTCGACCGGCGCGCTCGCCAAGTCGTCCGAAGGCGGGCAGTCGGAGGGCCTGCCGGAGCTGGCGCTGCGCTTCGACCTCACCGTGCCGCTGGCGCGCTACGTCGCCGAGCACGAGCATGATCTCGCGTTCCCGTTCCGCCGCTACCAGATGCAGCGCGTCTACCGCGGCGAGCGCGCGCAGCGCGGCCGCTTCCGCGAGTTCTACCAGTGCGACATCGACGTCATCGGCAAGGACACGCTGTCGCCGCGTTACGACGCCGAAGTGCCGGCGGTGATCAGCGCGGTGTTCGCTGCGCTCGACATCGGCGAGTTCACGATCCAGCTCAACCACCGCAAGCTGCTGCGGGGCTACTTCGAAGGGCAGGGCATCGACGATGCGCGGCAGATGACCGTGCTGCGCGAGATCGACAAGCTCGACAAGCGCGGCGAGGACGCGGTGCGCGCGACGCTGACCGGCGAGGACTTCGGACTGAGCGACGAGGTCGCCGAGCGCCTGCTGGCGTTCTCGCGCGTGCGTTCGAGCGGCCACGACGATGCGCTGGCGAAACTCGACGCGCTGGGCGCGGGCACCGCGTTGTTCGAGGAAGGCCGCGACGAGCTGCGCGCGCTGCTGGCGCAGCTGCGTGCGCTCGGCGTGCCGGAGTCGCGCTACGCGCTGAACCTGTCGATCGCGCGCGGCCTCGACTACTACACCGGCATGGTCTACGAGACGATTCTCGACGCGCACCCGCAGATCGGTTCGATCTGTTCGGGCGGCCGCTACGACAATCTCGCCAGCCACTACACGAAGTCCAAGCTGCCCGGTGTCGGTATTTCGATCGGCCTGACGCGCCTGTTCTGGCAGCTGCGCGACGCCGGGCTCATCGCCACCGCCGACAGTTCGGTCGACGTGCTGGTGACGCTGCTCGACGACGCCGCGCTGCCGGACGCGCTGGCGCTGTCGCAGCGGCTGCGCGGGGCCGGCCTCAACGTCGAAACCCAGCTCGAACCGCGCAAGCTCGCCAAGCAGATGCAGTACGCGGATCGCGCCGGCATCCGCTTCGTCGTGATCCGCGGCGAGGACGAGATCGCCAAGGGCGTGGTCGCGGTCAAGGACCTGCGCCGCGGCGAGCAGTTCGAGGTGGCCGACGACGACCTGCCGCGCACGCTGCTGGTCGAGCGCGAGCAGTGGCAGGCGATGCGATGAACCTGCGGTCGCCGGGGCCCATGGCCCTGTTGCTGCCGATCCTCCTGTCACTGGCGGCCTGTTCGCCGTTCGAGACCCGCTTCCAACCTGTCACGCCCGGCGTCTACCACGTCGACAGCGTGCAGTGCGACGCATCCGGTGATGGGTCCGCGGCGCTGGCCGACATCGTGGCCGAGGCCGAACGCCGCTGTCGTGGCGGCCATCGCCTCGACGACACCGCCACCCTGTTTCTCGGCACCCGCGGCCGCGTGTTCGGCGAATGTCCGGCCGCCCGCGTCACCACGACCGTGACCTGCTTGGAGTCCATCCGATGAAATCCATCCGCCTCGACGGCCGCTCGCTGAGCCGCGCCCATCTGGTCATGGTCGCGCACGGCGCGCCGGTCGATCTGGACGAAGGCGCGCTGCAGGCGGTGGCCCGCGCCGCCGACTTCCTGGCCGAGCAGGTGCGCCGCGAGGAACCGATCTACGGCGTCTCGACCGGCTTCGGCAGCAATGCCGACCGCCTGCTCGGTGCGCGTCCGCTGCGCGACGATCTGCCCGGCGCAATGCCGTCGGGCAGGTCGCTGCACGAAGAACTGCAGGTCAATCTGATCGTCACCCACGCGGTCTGCGTCGGCGAGCCGCTGCCGGCCGAGGTCGTGCGGGCGATGCTGTGCATCCGTATCAACACCCTGCTGCGTGGTCACTCGGGCATCCGCGTATCGACCTTGCAGGCGCTCACCGCGCTGCTGAATTCCGGCATCGTGCCGGTGGTGCCGGCCCTGGGGTCGGTGGGGGCCTCCGGTGATCTCGCGCCGCTGTCGCATCTGGCGATCGTGCTGCTCGGCGGGGGCGAGGCCTTCGTCGACGGCGAGCGGATGCCCGGCGCCGAAGCGCTGAAGCGGGCAGGGCTCGAGCCTGTGACGCTGTCGTACAAGGAAGGCCTGGCGCTCAACAACGGCACCGCGCAGATGCTCGCGACCGGCGTCCTCGCGCTGCAGAAGCTCGATGCGCTGCTCGACACCGCCGATCTCGCGGCGGCGATGACCATCGACGCGTTCGCCGGGCGCCTGGGCGCCTTCGATGCCGACGTGCACGCGCTGCGTCCGCACCCGGGGCAGGTCGAGGTGGCCGCGCATCTGCGTGAACTGCTGGCCGGCTCCACGCTCGCCGACATTCCCTACCATCTGGTGCCGCGCTTCCGTCCGTGGCTGCCGGGCAGCTGGGACGCGCCCGAGGCGCAGGCGCTGCGTTTCGACATCGGCTGGGACTGGGTGCCGAGCGACCAGCGCCACGGCCGCGAGAAGTTCTACACGCGCTTCCGCCCGTTCCGCGGCGGCAAGAAGCACCAGCCGCAGGACAGCTATTCGCTGCGCTGCATTCCCCAGGTGCACGGGGCCGTGCGCGACGCGGTGGAGCAGGCCAAGCGGGTGTTCGAGATCGAGCTCAACGCGGTCACCGACAACCCGCTGGTGTTTCCCGAGCGCGCGGCCGAGCACGTCGAGGAGCAGGTGATCTCCGCCGGCCACTTCCACGGCATGCCGCTCGCGCTGGCGATGAGCTACGTCAAGGCCGCGATTCCGGTGCTGGCCTCGATTTCCGAGCGCCGCCTCAACAAGCTGGTCGATCCGGCCACCAACGACGGCCTGCCGGCGTTCCTGATCGGCAACGAGGACGCCACCGAATCGGGCTACATGATCGTGCAATACACCGCCGCGGCGATCGTCAACGATCTGGCCACGCGCGCGCATCCGGCCAGCGTCTACTCGGTGCCGACCAGCGCGAACGCCGAGGACCACGTGTCGATGGGCACCAACGAGGCGCGCCACGTGCTGTCGATGGCCGAGGATCTTGGCAAGGTGCTGGCGCTCGAGCTCTACACCGCCGCCCAGGCGCTGGATCTGCGCACAGACATGATCAACGCCGCGCGCGATCTCGCCCGTCGGCGCGATGCGTCGGCGCTGGCGCTCAAGGTGCAGGGCGGGCCGCCGGCCGACGGCGCGACGCGCGCGACGTTCGACGCCGAGGTCGAGGGCCTGCGCGCCGAGCTGGCCGCCTGCGAGGCGTTCCGTCCCGGTGAGGTGGTGGCCGCCGCACATGCACGCATTCGCGAGGTCATTCCGTTTCTCGACCGCGACCGCGCCCTCGACGGCGAAGTCGCGGCGGCCGTGCGTCTGGTGGCCGAGGGCGCGCTGCTGTCGGTGCTGCCGCGCTGGCACGCCGGCGAAGTCGTGCCGGACGCGTGAACCTGCCGCTGCACCTCGGCTGGCTCGGCGTGTTCGAAGCCGCCGGCATCGCGCTGCTGGTCGGCGCGCTGTGTTTCTCCCTGTTCCACTGGCTGGGCGTGCGCAACCGCTGGGCCCCTGGCCCCAGCCTCGGCTGGGGCTGTCTGACCGCACTGGCGATCGCCACCGGCATCGACGCCTGGAACCTGTTCTATATGGGCGTGGTGCGGCTGGAGTCGCCGGTCTATGCGCGGATCGCGCTGGCGAAGATCCACGACCCCGATTTCCTCGGCACCCGCGTGCTGATGTCCTCGATCGGCGCGCTGTCGGGCGTCGCGCTGGCATGGGTGGCGTTGCACGCACGCCGCCGCCGCGAATAGGCACACCGCACGGCCGGCGTGCGCTCGCGCGATGGCGCCTTGCGGATTGCCCGCGCGCGCAAGCGCGCCTGTCTGAGGTACCGCGCGACTCCGGGGCGGATAGGGCACGTGACCCGCGGGCGCCGTCTGTCGCCTGATTCAGGACGTCGCCTGCCGCTCGCGCACGATGCGCCGCAGGAAGACCGTCATCGCCTTCGACGACTGCACGTCGCCGCGCCGCGTCGCTGCAGCGAGCCCCGCGCGCCAGGCCGCCTCCGCTTCCGCTTCGTGTCCGCAGGCCAGCAGCGCCTTGCCGAGCAGTGACCATGCCGCCGAGTAGTCGGAATCGTGGCGTGTCGCCGCGGCCAGATGCATGGCGGCGGCCTCCATGTCACCCGCCTGGAGACAGGCGTTGCCCAGCCCGAAGCGCAGCAGCGCATCGTCACGTCCCGCATCGAGCAGGGCCTGCAGGCGGTGGCGCATGGCACGTCCTTCGGTTCGGCGTCGGCGCCGGATCATCGCCCGGACCGGGCCGGTCCGGGTGGAACGCAGCAGTGCAGCGGCCTTCTGCCCGAAGTGCCCGCGGGCTTGGGTCTGCGGCGCTCGGGGCCGTCGCAATGCCCGTTCCATGCCGACGTGCAGCGCCGGGCACACGCCGGCCGTTGACTTCGGACCGAATCGGAGTAATGTACTAGCACGCTATTACATTGATACGTGCCTTCCCGCCCGTGAAGCAACGCCCCGAACCCCTGCCGGACCACGAAGCCAGCGCCTCGCTGACGGCGTTGGCGCGTGCGTTCGCCGGCTTGAAGACTGCCGACGAGGTCGCGCGCTTTCTCGACGACCTGTGCACGCCGGCCGAGCTGGAAGCCCTGGTCGATCGCTGGCGCGTGGTGCCGCTGCTGCAGCAGGGCGTGCCGTATCGCGAGATCCACGAGCGCACCGGCGTCAGCGTCACCACCGTCGGACGCGTCGCGCGCACGCTCGATCGCGGCGCCGGCGGCTATGCGATCGCCGCACGGCGCGTGTCTCGCACCGACGAATCCCACTGAGGTCACCCCCATGAGTCCTGTGAACGGCGGCGCTACGCGCGATCGCCTGCGTATCGCCATCCAGAAGTCCGGTCGTCTCAGCGATCCCGCGCGTTCGCTGCTCGCGTCCTGCGGTCTGTCCTGGCGCGAGAGCCGCGACAAGCTGTTCTGCTACGGCGAGACCCTGCCGGTCGATCTGCTGCTCGTGCGCGACGACGACATTCCCGGCCTGCTGGCCGACGGCGTCTGCGATTACGGCATCGTCGGCCGCAACGTGCTCGACGAAGCCGCGGCCGATCGCGCCCAGCGCGGCCTGCCGCAGGTGTCGAAGGCGGTGCGTGGCCTGGGCTTCGGCGGTTGCCGGCTCGACATCGCGATTCCGGAATCGGCCGAATGGACCGGCCCCGCGCAGCTGCAGGGCAGCCGCATCGCGACCAGCTACCCCGGTCTGCTGCAGCAGTGGCTGGATGCGAACGGCGTCGAGGCGACGATCGTCAACCTGTCGGGCTCGGTCGAGATCGCGCCGCGTCTGGGCCAGGCCGACGTGATCTGCGATCTGGTCTCCAGCGGTGCCACGCTGACCGCGAACCAGCTCAAGCCCGCGGTCACGCTGATGACCAGCGAGGCGGTGCTGGCGGGGCCGGTGACGCCGCTGGCCGATGTGCGCGGCGACCTCGCGTCGTTGCTGCTGCGTCGACTCGACGGCGTGCTGCGGCTGCGTGACAGCCGGCTGGTGATGTTCCAGTCGCGCCGCGACGGCGTGGACGCGCTGCTCAAGCTGCTGCCCGATGCCGAAGCGCCGACGCTGTTGCAGGTCGACGGCAGCGACAAGGTGGCATTGCAGGTGCTCTGCCACGGTGAGATGACCTGGCCGCGCCTCGAAGCGCTGAAGCAGGCCGGGGCGGCCGGACTGATGGTGTTGCCGGTGGAGCGGATGCTGGCATGAGCATGCAGACCCCAACGACGACGCTCGACGACGCGATTCCGGCGATCGTCGACTGGTGCGGGGCCGATGCCGATGTGCGCACCGAATTGCTGCGCCGGCCCACGCAGGCCGTCGCCGCGCAGACGCGCCGCGCGGTCGCCGACGTGCTCGACGACGTGCGCGCACGTGGCGATGTCGCCTTGCGCGAACTGACCGAACGCTTCGACCGCGTCGCGCTGGACGATTTCGAGGTGGGCGCCGACGAGTTCGCTGCGGCCGAAGCCGCGGTGCCCGCGGAGCTGCGCGAGGCGATGGTCAATGCCGCGGCGCGCATCGAGCGTTTCCACGCGGCGGGCATGACGTCCGGTTACGACGTCGATACCGCCGCCGGCGTCAACTGCGCGCGCATCGTGCGGCCGATCCCGCGTGTCGGCTTGTACGTGCCGGCCGGTACCGCGCCGCTGCCGTCGACCGCGCTGATGCTCGGCGTGCCGTCGCGCCTGGCCGGGTGCCGCGAGGTCGTGCTGTGCACGCCGCCGCGTCCCGACGGCAGCGCCGATCCGGCGGTGCTGGTGGCCGCCCGACTCACCGGCGTGCACCGCGTGTTCAAGCTCGGCGGCGCGCAGGCGATCGCGGCGATGGCCTTCGGCACCGGGCGCGTGCCCGCCTGCGACAAGCTGTTCGGCCCGGGCAACAGCTTCGTCACCGAGGCCAAGCAGCAGGTGGCGCAGTCCGGCACGGTGGCGATCGACATGCCCGCCGGTCCGTCGGAAGTGCTGGTGATCGCCGATGCTGGTGCCGATGCCGCGTTCGTCGCCGCCGATCTGCTGTCGCAGGCGGAGCACGGCCCGGATTCGCAGGTGCTGCTCATCTCCGACGACGCCGCGTTGCTGGATGCGGTGCGTGCCGAGCTGTCGACGCAACTGGCCGCGCTGCCGCGGGCGGCGATCGCGCGCCAGGCGATGGCGCGCTCGCGGCTGCTCCGGGTGGACACGCTCGACACCGCGTTCGAGATCAACAACCGCTACGCGCCCGAACACCTGATCCTCGCGCTGCGCACGCCGCGCGACTGGCTCGATCGGGTCGAGGTCGCCGGCTCGGTGTTCCTCGGCGACTGGACCCCCGAGGCACTGGGCGATTACTGCAGCGGCACCAACCACGTACTGCCGACCGGCGGCGCGGCCCGGGCCTGGAGCGGCGTGAGCGTGTCGAGTTTCCAGAACACGGTCAGCGTGCAGTCGGCCGATGCGGCCGGCATCCGCGCGATCGGCCCCGATGCGGTGACGATGGCGCGCGCCGAGGGCCTGGACGCGCACGCGAACGCGGTCGCGCTGCGGATCGCGAAGGCGGCGGCATGAGCGGCGTACGTGATCTGGTCCGCGAGGATCTGCGTGATTTCGCCGGCTATGCCTCGGCGCGCACGCAGCGGCTCGAAGGGGACGTCTGGCTCAACGCCAACGAGTCGCCACTGGCGAATCCCGGCGATGCCGAGGGGCGTTGCCGGCGCTATCCGTCGCCGCAGCCGCCCGAACTGCAGGCGCGGCTGGCCGAGGTGTACGGCGTCGAGGTCGAGCAGCTGCTGATCGGCCGCGGCAGCGACGAGGCGATCGACCTGCTGGTGCGCGCGCTGTGCGTGCCCGGCCGCGACGCCGTGCTGGCGACGCCGCCGGTGTTCGGCATGTACGCGGTGAGCGCACGGCTGCAGGGCGCGGCCTTCGTCGAAGTGCCGTTGATCGACGGACCGGACGGATTTGCCGTGGACGTCGCCGCGGTGCGCAACGCGGCGCTCGCGCGCAGCGCGAAGCTCGTGTTCCTGTGCTCGCCGTCCAATCCGACTGGCGGTCTGGTGCCCCTGGCCGAGATCGATCATCTGGCCGATGCGCTGTCGGGCCGGGCGATTGTCGTCGTCGACGAGGCCTATATCGAGTTCGCCGACGCCGCATCGGCCACGACGCTGCTCGCCGCACACCAGAATCTGGTCGTCTTGCGCACGCTGTCGAAGGCCCACGCGCTCGCGGCGGCGCGGATCGGCGTGGCGATCGGCCATCCCGACCTGATCGGCGTGCTGCGTCGCTGCCAGGCGCCGTATCCGGTGCCCACGCCCTGCGCCGATCTCGCACTGGCCGGGCTGTCGCCGGACGCACTCGCGCTCACGCAGGCGCGCGTCACCGAGACCATCGCCGAACGCGATGCGCTGGCCGCGGCGCTGACGACCGCGCCCGGCGTACGCCGGGTGTATCCGTCGGCCGGCAACTACCTCCTGGTGCGGTTCGTCGATGCGGACCGCGCGTTCGCCGCGCTGCTCTCGGCCGGTATCGTCGTGCGCGACCAGCGCGCCGCGCCGCAGCTCGGCGATGCGCTGCGCATCAGTCTCGGCACGCCGGCACAGAACGCGCGCGTGCTGTCGGCCCTGCAAGCATCGGAGATCGCAGCATGAGTGCGCGCGGCAAGAAGATCCTGTTCGTCGATCGCGACGGCACCCTGATCGAGGAGCCGGCGGATTTCCAGATCGACGCCTTCGAAAAACTCCGCTTCGTCCCCGGCGTAATCCCCGCGATGCTGCGCCTGCGTGATGCCGGCTTCGAGTTCGTCATCGTCACCAACCAGGACGGCCTGGGCACGGACGGCTATCCGCAGGCGAGCTTCGACGGCCCGAACGATCTGATGCTCGGCATCTTCGAAAGCCAGGGCATCGTGTTCCGCGAGGTGCTGGTCGACCGCAGCTGGCCGGCCGACAAGGCGCCGACGCGCAAGCCGGCGCTCGGTCTGGTGATGCACTACCTGCGCGACCGCGGCATCGACCTGGACAATTCGGCGATGGTCGGCGACCGCGATACCGACCTCCAGTTCGCGGAGAATCTCGGCATCCGCGGCTTCCAGCTGCGCACCGCACAGTTCGGCGGCGCGTGGGACTGGGCCGGCATCGCGCACGAGCTGTGCGACGCGCCGCGACGCGCGACCGTGGTCCGCAACACGAAGGAAACGAAGATCCGGGTCGAACTCGATCTCGATGCCGCGAGCGATGCGCGCGTGTCGACCGGTCTGCCGTTCTTCGACCACATGCTCGACCAGATCGGCAAGCACGCCGGCATCTCGCTGGTGGTGCAGGCCGAGGGCGATCTGCAGATCGACGAGCACCACACGATCGAGGACACCGGCATCGCACTGGGCCAGGCCCTGCGCGAGGCGCTCGGCGACAAGCGCGGCATCGCACGCTACGGCTTCACCTTGCCGATGGACGAAACGCTGGCGTCCGCCGCGCTGGACTTCGGCGGGCGGCCGTACCTCGTCTTCGACGGCAGCTTCGTGCGCGAACGCGTCGGCGACATGCCGACCGAGCTGGTCGAGCACTTCTTCCGCTCGGTCTGCGACGCCGCGGCACTGAACCTCAACCTCAAGGTCGAGGGCGACAACGATCACCACAAGGTCGAGGCCTGCTTCAAGGTCTTCGCACGTGCGCTGGGTCAGGCGGTGCGCCGCAGTGGCGATGCGCTGCCGAGCACGAAGGGGACGTTGTGATGCGCGTCGTCATCGTCGACGCCGGCGGCGCCAACACCGGCTCGGTGCGCTACGCGTTCGAGCGCCTGGACATCGACGCGGCGCTGGTCACCGATGCCGCGAGCATCCGCGGCGCCGACCGGGTGATCCTGCCCGGCGTAGGCACCGCCGCGCAGGTGATGACGCGGCTGCAGCAGCTGGATCTGGTCGAGGTGCTTCGCACACTCGAACGGCCGCTGCTCGGCATCTGCGTCGGCATGCAGCTCTTGTTCGAATCGTCGGACGAGGGCGACGTCGCCGGTCTCGGTCTGTTGCCGGGCCGCGTGTCGCGGCTGCGCGGCGGGCCCGGTCTGCGCGTGCCGCACATGGGCTGGAGCACGCTGCGGGCCACGCGCGCCGACGCGCTGGTCGACGGCATCGACGGTGCCCAGGCCTATTTCGTCCACAGCTTCGCCGCGCCGGTCACCGACGACTGCGTGCTGGCCGGCGACCACGGCCAGGCGTTCGCCGCCGCGGTGCGTCGCGGTCGCATCGCCGGCACCCAGTTTCACCCCGAGCGCTCGGCGGCCGTCGGTGCGCGCGTGCTGCGCAACTTCCTCTCTCCCGCGTTCGAGGCCTGAGTCATGGCGTTCACCGTCTATCCCGCGATCGACATCCGCCACGGCCGCGTCGTGCGTCTGGTGCAGGGCGACTATGCGCAGGAAACCCGCTACGGCGACGATCCACTGGCGCAGATCGAGGCCTACGCCGCCGCCGGCGCGCAGTGGCTGCACCTGGTGGATCTGGATGCCGCACGCGAGGGCGGCTACACGCTGGCGCCGCTGCTGGCGCGCATCCGCGCCGTTACCGGCCTGCGCGTGCAGACCGGCGGTGGCGTGCGCACCGAGGACGACGTACGCCGCATCCTCGATGCCGGCGCCGAGCGCGTCGTGGTCGGCTCGCTCGCGGTGCGCGAGCCCGAGCGCGTGCTGCAGTGGATCGGCCGCTTCGGTGCCGAATGCATCACCGTCGCGCTCGACACCCGCCAGGGCCGCGACGGCGCCTGGCATCTGCCGGTGCACGGCTGGACCGAAACCGCCGACGCCACGCTCGACGTGCTCGCGGTGCGCTATGCGCAGGGCGGTCTCACGCACCTGTTGAGTACCGACATCGCCCGCGACGGCATGCTGTCGGGCCCCAATCTGGATCTCTATGCGCATCTCAAAGCGCTGGTACCCACGCTCGACGTGCAGGCCTCGGGCGGCGTGCGCGAACTCGCCGACGTGCGTGCGGCCAAGGCCCAGGGCTGCGGCGGGATCGTGCTCGGCCGGGCGCTGCTCGAAGGGCGACTGGATCTCGCCGAGGCGCTGGCATGCTGAGCCGCCGCATCATTCCCTGCCTCGACGTGCGCGACGGGCGCGTGGTCAAGGGCGTGCGCTTCCGCGACCACGTCGACATGGGCGACATCGTCGATCTCGCACTGCGCTATCGCGACGCAGGCGCCGACGAACTGGTGTTCTACGACATCTCGGCCAGTCCGCAAGGGCGCTCGGTCGACCGCGGCTGGGTGGAGCGGGTCTCGCGCCTGATCGACATTCCGTTCTGCGTGGCCGGCGGCATCCGCGACGTCGAGACCGCGCGCGCCGTGCTGCATGCCGGCGCCGACAAGATCTCGGTCAACACGCCGGCGCTGGAGCGGCCTGCGCTGATCGCCGAACTGGCCGACGCCTTCGGCGTGCAATGCGTGGTGGTCGGCATCGATTCGATCCGTGAAACCGACGGACAGTGGCGCGTGCGCAGCCACACCGGCGATCCCGATCGCACGCGCGAACTTCCCGTGCGCACCTTGGACTGGATCACCGAGGCCGTGCGCCTGGGGGCGGGCGAGATCGTCCTCAACTGCATGGACAAGGACGGTGTGCGCACCGGCTACGATCTGGAGCAACTGGCCGCCGCACGTGCGGTGTGCGCGGTGCCGCTGATCGCCTCGGGCGGCGCCGGCGAGATCGCGCATTTCACCGATGTGTTCCTGCAGGCCGATGTCGACGGCGCGCTGGCGGCCAGCGTATTCCACAGCGGCCGCATCGCCATTCCCGAACTCAAGCGCGCGCTCGCCGCGCAGCACATCGAGGTCCGCCGCCCATGACATCCGCCGCCACTGCCACCGCGCCCGACCTCGATGCGCTCGACTGGTCCAAGGGCGACGGTCTGCTGCCGGCCATCGTGCAGGACGCCGCCACGCTGCGCGTGCTGATGCTCGGCTACATGGACCGCGCGGCCTGTGCGGAAACGCTGCGCCGCGGCCAGGTGACCTTCTTCAGCCGCAGCAAGCAGCGCCTGTGGACCAAGGGCGAGCAATCCGGCCATGTGCTGGAGCTGGTCTCGATGGAGACCGACTGCGATGCCGACACAATTCTCGTGCTGGCGCATCCACACGGCCCCACCTGCCACCTGCAGCGTCCGAGCTGTTTTCCCAATGCACCGGCCGGCGTGCTCGCCGAGCTCGATGCGTTGATCGCCACCCGTGCGCGCGAACGGCCCGAGGGCAGCTACACCACGCGGCTGTTCGAGGGCGGCATCCGCCGCATCGCACAGAAGGTGGGCGAGGAGGGGGTGGAAACCGCGCTCGCCGGCGTGGTGCAGGACGACGACGCGCTGCTGGGCGAAAGCGCGGATCTGCTCTACCACCTGATCGTGCTGCTGCGGTCGCGGGATCTGTCGCTGACGGATGTGGAGCGCGTGCTGCGCACACGGGGCGGCTGAGCCGGGCGGTGCGGCCGCGCACGGTGCCGGCGTGACCGGGCGCGGTTTTGCACCCACGCCGAGCGCGGGCATGATCCGGTGACCTGACCCGGGAGTGCCAAGGATGCGCCTGTCCACCATCGCCTTGTCGTCCGCAGTGCTGCTGGCGATCGCATCGGCCCACGCCGAACGCCCCGTCTACCCGTTCACGACCGAGGCCCGGTTCGATTCCACTGCACGGCCGGCCTACGCGGGACGCCACGACGCGGTCTATGCGCATATCGATGCGCAGCAGGATGCGCATGTCGCGCAACTGCAGCGCTGGGTGCGCCAGCGCTCGATCAGCGCCACCGACGACGGCATCGCGGCGATGGCCGATCTGCTGGCCGACGACCTGCGCAGCCTGGGCTTCCAGGAGGTGCAGCGGGTGGAGACGCCCGGTCATCCCGGCGTGCTCGGCCATTACGACGCCGGCGCGCCGGTCACGCTGGTGGTCTACATGATGTACGACGTGCAGCCGGTCGAGCCGAACTGGCGGATCGCCGATCCCTTCGCCGGCGAGCTGGTCGACCACGAGCTCGGCACGGTGCTGATGGCGCGTGGCGCGATGAACCAGAAAGGCCCGCAACGGGCATTTCTCAATGCGGTCGCGTCGATGCTGGCGGTCGAGGGCACCTTGCCGGTCAATCTCTACGTCGTCGCCGAGGGCGAGGAGGAACTGGGTTCGCCGAACTTCGGCGCCGTGCTGGCGCCCTGGCGCGATCGGCTGCGTGCGGCCGATGGCGCGTTCTTTCCGATGCTGGTGCAGAGCGCCACGGGCGATGCCCAGCTCAACCTCGGCGTGAAGGGCATCATCTACTTCGAACTCGAAGCACGCGGCGGCGCGCACGGCGGCCCGACCCGCGCGGAGATCCACGGCTCGTTCAAGTCCCTGGTCGACGCACCGGCGCTGCGCCTGGTGCAGGCCATCGCCTCGCTGACCTCGGCCGACGGCAACACGGTGGCGATTCCCGGTTACTACGAGGCGGTCACGCCGCCCACCGAAGCCGAGCAGGCCCTGGTCAACGCGCTGGCCGCCGATGTCGACGATGCCGCGCTGCAGCGCTCGCTCGGCGTGGAGCGCTGGATCGACGGACTCACCGGGCGCGAGGCCATCGTGCGCAACCTGTGGGAGCCGACGCTCAATATCGATGGCCTCTGGAGCGGCTATACCGGCGCGGGCATGAAGACGATCCTCCCGCACGTGGCCACGGCCAAGCTCGACTCGCGCCTGCCGCCCGGCCTCGAGCCCGATGCCGCCTACGCGATGATCCGCGCGCATCTGGATGCCGGCGGGTTCGACGACGTCGTGATCCGGCCGCTGTCCGGCTATCCCGCCGCCGCCACGCCGGCCGATGCGCCGCTGGTGCAGGCCGCGATCGGCGTGTTCAACAAGTACGGCGTCAAGGCGCGCGTGGCGCCGTGGCTTGCGGGCAGCGCGCCGTTCTACCAGTTCACGCGGACGCTGGATCTGCCGTTCGTGTTCGGCGGTCTGGGCCACGGCTGGGGCGCGCACGGGCCGGACGAATACATGCTGATCCGCCCGGCGGAAGGCGTCGGGGCGGCGGGTCTGGCCGAGGTCGAGAAGTCCTATGTCGATCTGCTGCACGCGTTGGCCGAGGGTGCCCGCGCGCGATGAGCGGCGATGGCGGGCGTATCGATGTGTCGGAGGTCTGGCCCGGCGCGTTCACCACCACGCGTCTGCGGGCCACACCGCTGTGCGAGACCGACGGCGCGCTGTTCGCCGCGCTGTATGGCGATGCGGACACGATGGCGCAGGTCGGCGCGCCGCTCGACAGGGAGGCGGCCGGCCGCGCGCTGGCGGCCGCGCTCCGCCAGATGCGCAGTGCGCCGCCCAAGGCGCGCTACTGGCGGCTGGACGAGGGACCGCACGCACTCGGCCTGCTGTCGCTGGTGATCGATGCGGGGCGGACGACGGCCGAGACCGGTCTGCTGCTGGGCGCCGGTGCGCGCACGCGCGGCATCGCCCGCGAAGCGCTGGCGGCGCTGCTGCCGCGGGTGGTCTGCGCCGGTGGCCTCGAGGCGGTGTGGACCCGCCATCGCACCGGCCATGCCGCGGCGGAGGGGCTGATGCGGTCCCTCGGATTCGTCCCGCTCGATGCCGAGACCGGTTGGGCACGCTGGCGGATGGACCAGACGCGCCTGCAGGCGCTTGCCGCGACGCCGGTCACAGTCTAGATTGCCGCCTTCGCACGGGGGCGGATCACGCATGGAAAGCCAGGGCCGGTTGGCCTGTGTGGGTGTGGGCATGATGCTGGGCGCGCACCTGGGGCCCCGGGCCCGGCGCCACATCGAGAGCGCCGACGTGGTGTTCGTCGCCGTCTCCGACCCGCTGGTGGAAGAGTGGGTGATGCGCATGAATGCGGACTGCCGCAGCCTGCAGCCTTTTTACAGCGAGGGCCGCTCACGCCACCGCACCTACGCCGACATGGTCGAGGCGATGCTGGCCGAAGTGCGCGCCGGCCGCGAGGTCTGCGGTGCGTTCTACGGCCATCCAGGCGTGTTCGCCTGCGTCCCGCACCGGGCGATCGCCGCAGCGCGTGCCGAGGGCTTCCAGGCCGTGATGGAGCCGGGCATCTCGGCCGAGGACTGCCTGTACGCGGATCTCGGCGTCGACCCGGGCGAGGTCGGCTGCCAGCACTACGAGGCCAGCCAGTTCATGTTCTACCGCCGGATCATCGACCCGTCCGCGTGGCTGGTGCTGTGGCAGGTGGGCGTGGCCGGAATCCGCGACACAGGGCGTTTCAGCAATACGGCCGCCGAGCGGGCGCTGCTGGTCGACCGTTTGTCGGAGGACTACCCCCTGGACCATGTCGTGACGCTCTATGAAGCTGCTACGCTCGCGGTCGCGCGGCCCCGGGTGGAGCGGGTGCCGCTCAGGGGGCTCGTCGACGCCACGCTGCACCAGCACACCACGCTCGTGGTGCCGCCGGGGCGGGCAATGGTGCGGGACGAGGGGATGTGGGTTCGTTTGTTTCCTGGCGGATGAAGTTTTTCGCGCTCTGAATCGATCTCAAGGGGGATACATGTTGGATGTCGTCGCACAGCTCGAAGCTGTGGGAATGGAAAGTGCGTTCTCAACGGGCAACGATCGCGACTTGCTGCTGTCCTTGGGCGAAGAGGTGCGGCAGTTCCGCGTGTCAACGATGAACTGCATCGTGGTCGCGCCAGATGATGGCGAGACCGAGCCGCAACAGGATCAGCCGGATCAGGACGATAACGGTAGGCGGGATCAGGATGGGCAGGAAGCGGACACCCCTTGAGCCGGAGTGCGGATCATCGAGGAGGTCCGTTTTATGTGGCCTCTTCGCGGCCGTCCTCGCGCTCGGGTTTGCGGGAAGCGTGCTGGCCCATTCTCGACTGGATGCCTTGATTGACGAGGCTGACTCGTTACGCACGTCGGATCCGGCCCGCGCCGAACGGCTTCTCGACCGGATCGAAGAATTGCGTCCCGAAGCCACGGAGTCGCAGCTCAGCCGCATAAAGATGCTTCGCGTGCACCGATCCATCTTGGCCGGCGATTCTTCGGCCGCGATCTCGGAACTCAGAGCGGTTCTGGAAAGTGGCAGCGATGAACAGACGCGATTCATCGCGGCATCGATGCTCGCCAACACCTACTCCATACAACGGCAGTTCGAGGATGCATTGCGTGCGCTCGATGCAATGCTTGTCCTTGCAGACGCCATGGACGACAGGGAAGTCAGACACCGTGGGCTCCTGGTCGCCGCGATCGTATACAACCAGGTCGGCGAGTACGCTCTGGCACTGCGCTATGCAGATGCCATAGCAGCTGATCAACCCAGCGTCCGCACAACGTGCATCATCACGAGCGTCAAGCTTGAGGCCGAAAACGGACTCGGCCATTCGTTTGCAGACGCCGTTGCGTACCGCGGGCTCGAGCAGTGCGAGGGTGAGCCGATCATCGCCGCGTTCATTCGATGGCATCTGGCGAGCCAGATGGCCATGCAGGGACGTGAACGCGAAGCGATCACTCTGCTTGCCGGATATTTGGCCAAGGTCGAGTCGACAGGTTATCCGTTTCTCATAGCGCAATATCACGCGCTGCTCGCCGAGCTGGCGATGAAGGCGGGTGCTGCTGATGTCGCGCGTCAGCATGCCGCAAATGCACTCGCCATCAGCACCGAGGCGATGTCGGCAGAGGCGAACGTCAAGGCACATCATGTGCAATATCTTCTGGCCGCGGCAGAAGGAGATTTCGAGTCCGCGTTATCGGCATACCGCCTGTACGCCGAAGCCCAACGCGCCCACTTCAACGATGTGAAATCGCGCGAAATGGCCTATCAGGTCGTGCGCCACCAGTCGTTGCAGCAGGCGCAGCAGATCGAATTGCTGCGGCAGAAGAACGAGGTGCTGGAGCTGCAGAAGCGCGTCACCGAGCAGCGTGCGCAGAACTGGCTGTTGCTGGCGCTGGTGCTCATCGCCGGGCTGACGTCGGTGGGGTACTGGGCCTACAAGACCAAGCGGCTGCAGGTGCGGCTCAAGCGCATGACCGAGACCGATGCGCTGACCGGCATCTGCAACCGGCAGCACTTTTCCGAGCGCGCCGCCGCTGCGCTCGTGCAATGCGCACGCAACGCGGAGCCTGCGGTGCTGGTGATGTTCGACCTCGACCATTTCAAGCAGGTCAACGACCGCTTCGGGCACGCCGCCGGCGACTGGGCCCTGCAACGCGTGGCCGAGGCCGTGCGTCCGCTGTGCCGGGACGTCGATGCGTTCGGTCGGTTGGGCGGCGAGGAATTCGCGCTGTTTCTGCCCGGCCTGGATGCCGCGGCGGCAGCACGACTGGCGGGCGACGCGCAGGCCCGCTTCGGCGCGGTGGATACCGGGGCCGCCGGTTACGGGTTCCGCATTGCTGCCAGCTTCGGCGTGGCCTCGGTCGAGACCGCGGACTACAGCCTCGCCACGCTGATGCGCCAGGCCGATCAGGCCATGTATGCGGCGAAGCGGGGCGGGCGACGGCAGACCCGCGTGTTCGAGGCCGGGATGGAGCCGGATACGTCCTCGACGCCGCCGGCCCCGATCGATCTGCTGCGCAGTGCATTGCGCGGGGGCGCGATCGACGCCATCGATGCCGCAGCCGGACGGACCCGCGACGCCGACGCCGATCGCGCCATCGCCTGAGCGGGCAGCAACCCGGCTCAGGCCGGGTCGCGGATCACCAGCAGGCGTTCTTCGGTCATGTCGCGGATGGCGTACTTCACGCCCTCGCGGCCGCAGCCGGAATCCTTGATGCCGCCGTAGGGCATGTTGTCGACGCGGAAACTCGGGACGTCGCCGACGATCACGCCACCGGCCTCGATCCGGTCCCAGGCGCGCATCGCGTGGGCGAGATTGCCGGTGAACACGCCGGCCTGCAGGCCGAAGTCGCTGTCGTTCACCCGCGCGATCGCCGCGTCGAAGCTGTCGACCGGCTCCAGCAGCGCGACCGGTCCGAACACTTCCTTGCGCTCGAGATCCGCATCACGCGGCACCTTCTCCAGCAATGTCGCGGGAATGATGTTGCCCTCGCGCTTGCCGCCGGCGATGACCTTGGCGCCGCCCTTGCGTGCGGCGTCGATCCAGGACTCGATGCGGTCGGCCGCATCGCTGTCGATGACCGGCCCGACGAACGTGTTCTCATCACGCGGATCGCCGCTGCGCAGCGCGCCGATCGCCTTCTTGAGCTTGCGCCGCAGGGCCTCGTGCACGCTGCGGTGCGCATAGATGCGCTGCACGCCGATGCAGCTCTGGCCGGACTGGTAATACGCGCCGAACACCAGGCGTTCGACCACCTTGTCCAGCGGCAGCCCGGGGTCCTCGTCGACGATGCAGGCCGCGTTGCCGCCGAGTTCCAGCACCACCTTCTTCTTGCCGGCGCGCGCCTTGAGGTCCCAGCCGACCAGGCCGCCGGTGAAACTCAGCAGCGCGATGCGCTCGTCCTCGGTCAGCGCCGCGGCGTCCTCGTTGCTGCACGGAATCACCGAGAACGCGCCCTTGGGCAGGTCGGTCTCGGCGAGGATCTCGCCGATGATCAGCGCGCCGACCGGCGTCTTCGCGGCCGGCTTCAGTACGAACGGGCAGCCGGCCGCGATTGCCGGTGCGACCTTGTGCGCGACGAGATTCAACGGGAAGTTGAACGGCGTGATGAAGCTGCACACGCCGATCGGCACCCGCTTGACCATGCCGCGGTAGCCACGCGTGCGCTCGGAGATCTGCAGCTCGATCACTTCGCCTTCGCTGCGCGTGGCTTCGCCGGCGGCGATGCGGAAGGTGTCGATCAGGCGGGTGACTTCGCCGCGTGCATCCTTGATCGGCTTGCCGGCCTCGATGCACAGCGCGAGCGCGAGTTCGTCGAAGCGTTCCTCGAAGCGGCGCACGCAGTGCTCGAGCACGTCGCGGCGCTTGTCGGGCGGAAAGTCGGCCATCGCCCCGCGCGCCTTGTGTGCGGCGACGATCGCCTTGCGGATCGCCGCCGCATCGCCCATCGCGACGCGCGTGGCGACCTTGCCGCTGTACTTGTCGCGCACCTCGAGATCGGTGTTCGCCGCGACGGCGGCGTTGGCGAGGTAGTAGGGATAGCTGGGGGCAAGGCCCGAGGGCTTGCGGGCGGTCGTCTTCTTGGCCATAGGGCGCTCCGGAAACGGACGGAAAAGAAGCACGCGGCGTGGATCAGTCGATCGCGGCGCTGCGCGCGGGAATGTCGGTATTGAGCAGGGCGTCGTCGTCGGAATAGTCGATCGCGAGATCGATCAGATCCACGCCAGGCGTGTCCAGCGCAGTGCGCAGGACGTCCGCGAATGCGGCGGCGCTGTCCGGGCGGTGGCCCCGCGCGCCGTAACTCTCCGCGTAGCGCACGAAATCCGGATTGCCGTAGTCCATGCCGTAGACCGGGTAGTTCTCGTGCTGCTGCTTCCACTTGATCATGCCGTAGGCATCGTCGCGCAAGACGACGACCACCAGATCGAGCTTCAGCCGCACCGCGGTTTCCAGTTCCTGCGAATTCATCAGGAAACCGCCGTCGCCGCAGACCGCGACGATCTTCCGGTCGGCATGCACCAGCTTGGCCGCGATCGCCGACGGCAGGCCCGCGCCCATCGTCGCCAGCGCGTTGTCGAGCAGCAGGGTGTTCGGCTCACGGCAGCGGTCGTTACGTGCGAACCAGAGTTTGTAGAGGCCGTTGTCGAGGCAGACGATGTCGCGCGGGCCGAGCGCATCGCGCAGCGTCTTGACCAGGTGCGGGCCGTGCAGCGGGAAGCGATCGTCGGCCGCGAGTTCGGCGATGTTCTCGCACAGCGCGCCGCGCACGCGGTCGAAGAACGCGAAGTCCCAATGCGGCTGCGGCGCATCCAGCGCCTCGGCCAGCTGCCAGACCGAATTGGCGATGTCGCCCACCACTTCGATCTGCGGAAAGTACACCTGGTCCACGACGGCGCTCGCGTAGTTCACATGGATCACCGTGCGCCGGCCGCGGTGCATGAAGAACGGCGGCTTCTCGATGACGTCGTGGCCGATGTTGATGATGCAGTCGGCCGCGTCGATCGCCCGGTGCACGAAATCCTTGTCCGACAGCGCGGCGGTGCCCAGCCACAGGGGGTGCGTTTCGTCGAGCACGCCCTTGCCCATCTGCGTGCTGAAGAACGGGATGCCGAGCCGGTCGACGAAGGCGCGCAGCATCTTGGCGGTGGTCTTGCGGTTGGCGCCGGCGCCGAGCATCAGCAACGGATGCTTGGCAGTGCGGATCGCCTCGGCCGCGTGCGCGATGGCCTTGTGCTCGGCCAGGGGGCGGCGCGTGTAGGGCGCGGGCAGAAGACGCGCGTCGGTGTCGTCGCCGGCGATGTCCTGCGGCAGTTCCAGATGGGTGGCGCCGGGACGCTCTTCCTCCGCGCGCTGGAACGCATCGCGCACGCGCGCGGGAATGCTGTCGGCGGACACCAGCTGGTGGGTCGACTTGGTCAGCGGACGCATCATGTCGACGACGTCGACGATCTGGAAATGCCCCTGCTTGCTGGTGCGGATGGGTTTCTGACCGGTGATCATCAGCATCGGCATCGCGCCCAGCTGGGCGTAGGCGGCCGAAGTCACCAGATTGGTGGCGCCGGGTCCGAGCGTCGACAAACAGACGCCGGCTTTGCCGGTCAGGCGTCCGTAGGTCGCGGCCATGAAGCCGGCGGCCTGTTCGTGACGGGTGAGCACGAGCGCGATGTCGGATGCGCGCAGCGACTCGAGCAGATCGAGGTTCTCCTCGCCGGGAATACCGAACACGTGGGTCACGCCCTCGGCTTCGAGCGCCTGGACGAACAGGTCGGACGCCTTGGTCATCGTGCGGGGACTCCGTCGTGACGTAGGCGTCCAGCATGCCAGTGGCAGCGTGAGCAGCGGGCGAGATGGCGTGGGACGGTGTGTTCGGAGCGGCGACGGTCAGTATGAGTACGCGCGCAGCGCCGACAGGTCACGCGCGAACGTGATGCAGCGCGCCGCCGTCGCGCGTGAGCACGGTCCTGCACACCGGGGGGTGCGCCTGCAGGAGCGCCCGCGGGCGATGAGGCGTCGTCGTAGGTTCCGGGCTCCGCGCACGCCACGCCGATTCTCACGCAAGCCCGCACGTGCCGGTGCCACGTCGGCACCGGTTCCGACCCGGATCCCGATGCGGGCGTGTGCGCCCTCGGCGCCTCAGGCGTCCGACGACGCCACGCGCACCTTCAGGTGGCCGTCGCTCAGCCGCGCCTGCAGCGTATCGCCCGGCGTGACGTCGTCGACGCGGCGGACCACGGTGCCGTCCTCCCGCTGCAGGATGCTGTAGCCGCGGGCGATCGTCGCCAGCGGACTGACCGCTTCCAGCGAGCGCGCGAGGCCCCGCAACTGCAGCGCGTCCCGCTGCAGGCGGCGGCGCAGGGCGGCCTCCGGACGCGCGCCCAGCAATGCCAGACGCTGGTGCAGCGCCAGCAGCCGGCGCTGCGGCGAACAGGCCTGCAGCACGGCGCCCGCGTGACGCACGCGCGCCCGCTGTTGCTGGAGCCGGCGGTCGAATGCGGCGGCCAGCCGCCGCATGGCCGTGTCCTGACGGGCGCGCAGCGCGTCGAGACGCGCCTGCGGACGCAGGGCCTGCAGGCGCAGGCCAAGCCGGTCGACGCGCTGGTGACGGTCCTGCAGCGCGCGGCGCTGCGCGGTCTCGACATGACGCTGCAGCTGGCGCGTGCGTCCGAGCAGATCGATCCGGTCGGGCGTCAGCAGCTCGGCCGCGGCCGACGGCGTCGGCGCACGCAGGTCGGCAGCGAAGTCGGCGAGGCTGAAGTCGGTTTCGTGCCCCACCGCCGACACCACCGGCACCGGTGAGTCCGCGACCGCGCGCACCAGGGCCTCGTCGTTGAACGCCCACAGGTCTTCGAGCGAGCCGCCGCCGCGGGTCAGCAACAGCACGTCGTAGCGCCCTGAAGCGCCCGCGGCCTGCAGCATCCGCAACAACTGCGCCGGCGCCTCGGCGCCCTGCACCAGGGCCGGCAGGATGTCGACTTCGAGCAGCGGAAAGCGGCGTCCGAGCACACTGAGCACGTCGCGCACAGCGGCGCCGGAAGGCGAGGTGATCACGCCCAGGCGGCGCGGCATGGCGGGCAGGGCGCGCTTGCGCGCGGCCTCGAACAGGCCTTCGGCCTGCAGCCGGGCCTTGAGCGCATCGAAGGCGCGGCGCAGGGCGCCTTCGCCGGCCTCTTCCAGCGTGTCGAGAATCAGCTGGTACTCGCCGCGCGCCTCGTACAGCGTGACCCGGCCCCGCGCGCGCACCTGCAGGCCGTCGCGCGGCACGAAGCGCAGCCACTGGCTCTTCGGCTTGAACAGCGCGCAGCGCACCTGGGCGCGCGCATCCTTGAGCGTGAAGTACAGATGGCCCGACGCCGGGCGCGAGACATTGCCGAGCTCGCCTTCGACCACGACCGACGGGAACGCATCCTCGAGCAGTCCGCGGGCGAGGATGTTGAGCTGGCTCGGGGTCAGAACGTCAGAGGCGGGGGCGTCGTGCATCGACACAGGATACCTGCGCGGACCGCCGGGGCCGGGTGCGACAGCGGGTCGCATTGGCGCGGCCAGGATGCGCGCCTAGCCTCGTGGGCCCTCGATCGTGGCGGCCGCATGACCCGTTCTCCCTCTGTTTACGGCGCCTGTCGCCGTCGCCTGCCGCGTCTGACGCCGCTGGCCCTGCTCGTGTCCCTGCCAGGCGCCGCACTGGCCGTCGATGGCCCGCCACCGGATGCGGTCACCCTGGACCGTATCGCGGTGACCGGCGCGCGCACCGCGCTCGATGCCGGCGCCGATGGCGGCACGCGACTGGAGCTTTCGATCCGCGAAACGCCGGCCTCGGTGTTCCGCATCGACCGCGACGCGCTCGACGCGCGCGGTGTGCGCAACACCCAGGAGGCGCTGTTCGCGCTGCCCGGGCTGGTGGTCGCCTCGCCGCCGGGCAACGGCAATGCGGTGACCTGGCGCGGCTTTTCCGGCGCCCAGGTCACGCAGCTGTTCAACGGCATCAACGTGCAGTACGCCTCGATCGCGGCGCGCCCGGTCGACGGCTGGATGTACGAACGTGTGGAGGCGGTGGGCGGCCCGTCGAGCTTCCTCTCCGGCGCGGGCGCGGTCGGCGGCACGATCGACTACGTGACCCGGCGTGCACGCTTCGATGCCGACGAGGCAGGCGGCGTCGCGAGCATCGGCAGCTTCGACAGCCGGGTGCTGGCGGGCGGCCTGAACCACCGGGTCGGCGGCGACGACGGGGCGCACGCGCTGCGCGTGGATGCCGGCTACAGCGCGCGCGACGGCTGGGTGGACAACGAGCGGCGTGAGGCCTGGACCGGTGCCGCGTCCTGGGCCTGGAAGCTGTCGCCCACGCTGGTGCACACGCTGGCGATCGAAGCCCAGGCCGAGGACAACGCACGCGTGTACTGGGGATCGCCCGCGGTGCTCGGCGCCGATGGGCGGCTGGGCATTCTGCCCGGCACCGCCGGTCGCAACTACAACGTCGGCGACGGGTTCTACGCCCAGGACGTCAGCTGGGCGCGTTCGCTGCTCGAATGGGACGGCGGCGGCGCCGGCCGCGTGCGCAACACCCTGTATCGCTACGACGCGCAGCGCGACTACCGCAACGTCGAGACCTACCGCTATACCGCCGCGCGCGACGGCGTGCAGCGCTCGGGCGTGCTGCAGCAGCGCCACGACCAGCAGGTCACCGGCAACCGCACCGACTGGACCGTCGACGGTGTGCTGTGGGGCCGCCCGACGCAATGGGCGGCGGGGCTCGAACTGGCGTGGAACCGGCAGACTCGCTATCCGCAATCCATCGCCGGCACCATCGATACCATGCCGCTCGATGCGCACACTCCGGGCTATTTCTTCGACATCCCCGGCACGGCACCCGGCTACCAGCCCGGTGCCACCAACCGCCTGCGCACGCAGGCGCTGTCGCTGGAGAACATGACCCGGCTGACCCCGCGGCTGGGCCTGCTGACCGGTCTGCGCCACGAGCGCATCGCGCTGGACGTGATCAACCACCGGGCCGCGACCGCCACCAATCCGGCGCGCTGGGGCCGCGACTACACCGCCGAGACCGGGCGCGTCGGCCTGAACCTCGATCTCGACGACAGCACCAGCGTCTACGTGCAGGCCAGCACCGCGGCCGATCCGCCGTCGGGAATCCTCTCGACCGCGGGCTTCTCCGCATTGCGCGATTTCGATCTCAGCGAAGGCCGCCAGATCGAGGCCGGTGCCAAGGGCGCGTTCCACGACGGGCGCGGCGCGGCCACGCTCGCGGCCTACCGCATCGTGCGCACCAATCTGGCAATCGCCGACCCCGCGAATCCCGGGCAGACGCTGCCGGTGGGCCAGCAGTCGGCGCGCGGGGTGGAAGCCACCATCGACTGGCGGCCGGTCGAGGCACTGCGGCTGCAGGCCAATACCGGCTGGGTGGATGCGCGGCTCGACGATTTCACCGAAACCGTATCGGGCGTGGTGGTTTCGCGCGCCGGCAACCGACCCACGAACACGCCGGCGCGGGTCGGCAACCTGTGGGTCGATTACACACTCGCGCCGGAATGGAGCACCGGCGTGGACCTGCGCGCCGTCGACGCGCGCCAGGCCAATGCCGCCAACTCCGTGCAGACCGCCGGCTACGCGCTCTGGGGCGCCCACCTGCGCTGGCAGGCGACGCCGACGCTGTCGCTCGAGCTGCGCGGCCGCAACCTCGGCGACCGCATCTACGTCATGCACGCCATCGGCACCGACATGGTGTATCTGGGCGAGCCGCGCTCGGTCGAACTGGCCCTGCGCCTGCGCATGTAGGCCGGGCAGGCGATAATCACGTCACGCTGGCGCCCCCGCGCCGCAGTCCAAGGAGTTTCCGCGATGTCACGATCGACCCTGTTTGCCGCCGGCTGCCTGGCCGCGATCGCACTGGCCGGCTGCCAGCCCGCATCCGAGGGCGCGGCGACGCCGGCGTCATCCGCCGATCCGGCGGCCGCATCCTCCACCGGCGCGGCCCAGGGCGTTCAGGTCAGTGATGCCTGGATCCGCGAGACCCCGCCCAATGCCGCCGTCGCCGGCGGCTACCTCACGCTGCGCAGCGACGCGGGTGATCGTCTGGTCGCGGTGGAGACCTCGGCCTCGGCCAGCGTCGAGATCCACGAGATGTCCCACGCCGGCGGCGTGATGCGCATGCGGGAACTGGCGGATGGCGTCGAACTGCCCGCCGGTACGGACGTGAGCCTGCGCCCCGGCGGCAACCATCTGATGTTCATCGGCCCGGTCGAGCCGGTACGCGCGGGTCAGACGATCGAGGCCACGCTGCGCTTCCAGAACGCCCCGGAGCAGACGGTGCAGTTCGAGGTCCGCCCGCTCGCTGGTGACGCGCCGGCGGCCGGCGGGCATTCGGGACACTGATCGGCAGGCGCGTCCAGAGCGCAGACGCAGCGGGACGAGGCGTCATGCACGTGGCCCGGTGCACGCAGGCGGAGCCGGATGGCGCTGTGCGTGTGCGCGTGCGCCATGCGTGTTCGATGGATTTGGAAGCGGTGGAATAGTGCCCGCGAGGTTTCGGTGATCCCGTTCGCGCGCAAGCGCGCTCCTACATGGACCGCGCGCCGGCTCCTGTAGGAGCGCGCTCGCGCGCGAAGGCCTCTTCGGAACGCGCCATCGCGCGCAGGTGCAAGTGCCGGCAGGCGTCGGGCCCCTGTGGAACCGGGCGATTCCGGCCCTGCACGGCCGGGCACGCACTCACCCGTCCGTCGGTGGCCGACGTTCCGGCCCGGGACGCTTGGCGAGCTTGCGCTGCAGCGAGCGGCGGTGCATGCCCAGCAGCCGCGCGGTCGCGGAGATGTTGCCGCCGGTCTCGTTGAGCGCCTGCTGGATGTGTTCCCACTCCAGCCTGTGCAGCGGAATCATCGTCGGGCTTTCGATCGAGGCGTCGTCGCCCGGATCGGCCGGCGCGGCCGCCGTGCCGAGATCGGCGTCGAGCAGGATGCGCTGCAGCGTGTCGGCCGACACCGGCTTGGGCAGGTAGTCGTCGGCGCCGCGCTTGATCGCTTCCACCGCGGTCGCGATGCTCGCGTACCCGGTGACCAGCAGGATGCGCATGTCGGCGCGGATCGCGCGCAGCGGTTCGATCAGCGACAGGCCCGAGGCCTCGCCCAGCTTGAGATCCACCAAGGCGAAGTCCGGCGCGGTGCGGGCGGCCACGGCCAGCGCCGTCGCGGCGTCGGGCGCGATCTCGCACTCGATGCCGCGGCGTTGCAGCGCGCGCCGCAGGGCGTCCAGGTACAGGGTGTCGTCGTCGACCAGCAGGCCTTTCATGCGGTGGTCCCGGAAGGAAGGGGGAGGTCGGCCGGATCCACCGGCACACGGAAGTGCACCCGTGCGCCGCCGCCGTCGGCTTCGTCCATGTCCAGTTCGCCGCCGAGCTGTTCGATCGCCGCATGCGACAGGGCGAGCCCGATGCCCAGTCCGTCGGGCTTGCCGCTGCGGAACAGCACCGGCAGGAACGGCGCCTGCGCGTCGAAGCCGGTGCCGTAATCGCGGATCGTGCCGTCGAGTACGCCGTCCGCGAGCTGCAGGTGCAGATCCACGCGGCCGCTGCCGTTGGCCTCGCTGGCATCGGCGGCATTGTTGAGCAGGGCCAGCAGCAGATGGCCGATGGTGCGGTCCACGCGTTGCTGCGGATCGACGTTGCCGCTGCGTTCGAGCGTGATCGCCGGACGCACCAGTTGCCAGTGTTCGAGCACGCGACCGATGTCCACCCGCGTGCTGGAGGCCGGATCGGCCGGGTTCGCCAGCGAACGCACGCGGTCGCGGCAGGTGTCGACCAGGCGACGCAGCGTGGCCACGTCCGCAGCGCCGTCCTCGCCGAGGCCGCTGGTGTCCAGGTCGTCGAGCAGCAGGGTCATCGTGCCGAGCGGCGTATTGAGCTCGTGCGCGACCGAGGCCGCATGGGTGGCCAGGGCGAGAATGCCCTCGTTGCGGACGAAGCGCTCGCGCAGCGCGGTGAGCTCGCGCTCGCGCCGGTCGCGCGCGCCCGCCAGGCGCAGCAGCAGGTACAGCACCAGTGCCACCGACAGCACGAAATTCACCGCCATGCCGAGCAGGTGCAGATCGAAGCCGGCATGCAGGTGCGGCAGGGGCTGGCCGAACAGCACCGCGAACAGATAGCCGACCAGCCCGGCGAGCGCGCTGGCGACCGCCCAGGCGGCCGGCAGGGCCATCGCCGTCAGTGCGATCGGCAACAGGAACAGCGACGCGAACGGATTGGCGATGCCGCCGGTCCAGGCGATCAGCCAGGACAGCACGGCGGTATCGACCAGCACGTGGGCGAAGGCCTCGGCCGGCACCGCATCGCGGGCGCTGCGCAGACGCAGATGCACCAGCAGATTGAACACCGCCAGCACCGCCACCGGCCCCCACAGCGGACCGGGCGGCAAGGCCATGTGGAAACCGTGGGTGGCCCACAGGATGGTCAGCGACTGGCCCCCGACGGCCAGCCAGCGCAGGCTGTAGAGCGTGCGGACGAGCGCGGTGGCGGGCGGTTGCGGCTGCATCGCCCGCCATCCTAGTGCACGGGCCGCCCGCACGCCCTGCGGCCGGCGGTCGCACCCGGGCCGGGGGTTTCGCGGCGCGTCAGCGAACACCACGGCCGGAGCCGGTAAACTGCGCGAATGTCCGCCCAGCCCGTTTCTTCGCCCGACGCCTGCCTGTCCGAGCCCGTGCGCCTGCCCGAGTTCGGCGCGGCCGCGCGCCGCGGCACCCGTCAGGTCCGCGTCGGCGGCGTCGCCCTCGGCGGCAATGCGCCGGTCGTCGTGCAGTCGATGACCAACACCGACACCGCCGATGTCGCGGCCACCGCCCGGCAGATCGGCGAACTGTGGCGCGCCGGCTCCGAGCTGGTGCGCATCACGGTCAACAACCCCGAATCCGCGGCCGCGGTGCCGCGGATCGTCGAGCGGCTGGCGATGCAGGGCATCGAGGTGCCGATCATCGGCGACTTCCACTACAACGGGCACCAGCTGCTCGCGGGCGAGCCGGCCTGTGCCGAGGCGCTGGCGAAGTACCGCATCAATCCGGGCAACGTCGGCTTCGGCAAGAAGCGCGACACCCAGTTCGCCCAGCTGATCGAATTCGCGATGCGCTACGGCAAGCCGGTGCGTATCGGCGCCAACTGGGGCTCGCTGGACCAGTCGCTCGCGGCGGCACTGATGGACGAGAACGCCCAGCGCGCCGTGCCCTGGGATGCGGGGAAGGTGCTGCGCGAAGCGCTGATCCGCTCGGCGGTGGATTCGGCCGATCGCGCGGTGGCGCTGGGCCTGGGCCGGGACCGCATCGTGCTCAGTGCCAAGGTCAGCGGCGTGCAGGAACTGGTGGCGGTGTATCGGGATCTCGCCGCGCGCTGCGATTTCGCGCTGCATCTCGGGCTCACCGAAGCCGGCATCGGAAGCAAGGGCATGGTCGCCTCGAGCGCCGCGTTGGCGATCCTGATGCAGGAAGGCATCGGCGACACCATCCGCATCTCGCTCACGCCCGAGCCCGGCGCTTCGCGCACCAAGGAAGTCGTGGTGGCCCAGGAGCTGCTGCAGACGATGGGCCTGCGCGCATTCACGCCGATGGTCACCGCGTGCCCGGGCTGCGGCCGCACCACGTCCGAGTTCTTCCAGGTACTGGCCGGCGTGGTCCAGGACCATGTGCGCGAGAAGATGCCGGAGTGGAAGGTCACGCATCCCGGCGCCGAGAACATGACGCTCGCGGTGATGGGCTGCGTGGTCAACGGCCCGGGCGAATCGCGCCACGCCAACATCGGCATCTCGCTGCCGGGCACCGGCGAGGCGCCGTCGGCCCCGGTGTTCATCGACGGCGAGAAGGCGGTGACGCTGCGCGGCGACAACATCGCGCAGGAGTTCGTCGCGCTGGTCGACGACTACGTGCACCGCCACTACGGGCGTGCGACCGATGCCGCCTGACGGCGGCGAGGTCATCGCCGAAGGCTCACGCGAAACCGGCGGCCTGCTGCGTCGCCACGGCTGGAAGCTCCTGTTGCTGTTCGCCGGTGTGCTGCTGCCGATGTGGGCGTTCATGGAGCTGGCCGACGAGGTGCACGAAGCCGAGGCGATTCCGTTCGACGAGCCGATCCTGCTGTTCGCGCAGGCGGCCGCGCGCGACGGCTTCGATCGCGTCTTCCTGTTCTTCTCCGAGATCGGCTACGCCAAGGGCGTGGTGCCGGTGGACATCGGTCTGGTGCTGGTGCTGCTCGCGATGAGGCGCTGGCGCGACGGCCTGTTCGCCGCGCTGGCCACGGGGGGCTCGGCCCTGCTCAACATCGGCGCCAAGCAGTTGTTCGCGCGGGACCGGCCCAGCCTCTGGGAATCGATCGCGCCGGAGCCGACCTACAGCTTCCCCAGCGGCCACGCGATGGGATCGATGACGCTCGCGCTCGTGCTCGTGCTGCTGGCCTGGCCCACGCGGGCGCGCTGGTGGGTGATCGCGGCGATGGCGGTGTTCGTGCCGATGGTGGGGCTGTCGCGCGTGTATCTGGGGGTGCATTACCCCTCCGACATCCTGGCCGGCTGGGCCGCGGCCTCGATCTGGGTGGTCGGGGTCTATCTGCTGCTCTATCACCCGCCGCGGCTCGGGCGGTTCGGCAGGTCGGGCGCCGCGTAGCCGAATCATCGATGCGCTGCGCGCAGGGTGGCGCGTGTCACTCGTCTTCGCCCGGTTCTGCACCATGCGCGTGGCCTGCATCCGCAGACGCGCGCGTGACCGGGCCTGCACAGGAACGTGCCTGCGCGCGCGCCTGCATGCGGGGCGTAGCGATTGGGGCGGTTCCGGCCGTGGCGTCACATGCGAGCCCGGCACGGCGCCGGGCAGGCCGTCGGCGCGCGCCCGCGCGCGAGGGACTGCGGCGGCGTCACGGTGACTGCTTCGCGCGCCCGTTCGCGCGTTCGTCGCGGTCCGCTACAGCGGCAGACGAATGTCCGACAGCGTCCAGCGCAACCCCTTGCGCGTGAGCACGAATTCGATCGGCCGATCGCGGTCGTCACGCACGGTGACGGTGAAACGCGACGGCGAGTGGTAGCGGTAGTGCGCATCCTCGAGCGGCGCGGCGCGCGCGGGATCGGGGCCCGCGCGCATCGGCGAGGCGCCGCCCGCCAGGCTCCAGAGCCGCTGGCCGCGCATCAGCGCGCTCAGGCCCACCGGCGTCACCATCATGTCCACGCCGGTGCCTGCGGCGCTGCCGGCGAGCCGCAGGCCGATCGCGCCCAGCAGGCTCGACTGCGTCTCGACGCCCGCTTCGCGCACGATCGCATCCGCAAGCTGCACGCGCAGGCTCGCCCGCAGCGCCGGGAAATCGACCTGCTTCGACAGGGCGCGCGAATCCTCGTTGCGCACGGCCTCGCGGATCGCGTGCACGGTGAGGTAGGGGCCGGCCGCCACGTAGCCGAGCAGCAGCACGAGCACCGCGAGAGTAAGCCAGCCGAATCGCTTCATCGAAGATCGCATCGAACGGGAAATGCCGATTGTCGGAGACCCGGGCGCAGTGCGTGCTGAACGACGCGGCGACGGCGCCGCGGGTCGCCTGCTCAGAATTCCAGATCCAGCGCCGCGCAGAGGTAATCGACGAAGGGGGCGAGCGTGGCCAGATCCCCGGCGATCGTCCGGCGCAGCGTCGGGCCGGTCATCGTGACGTCATCGAGCGCGCGCCAGAACACCCAGTTGCGGTGCTTGAGGTCGTCGATGAATTCGAACTGCGGATCGAAGCCGCGCGGCGGACGCACGAGCATCTCGCTGGTCTCGAATTCGAAGGTCTTGCGCAATCGGGGCGCATGCGCGGCGGCCTTCCAGCTGCCGGGGTTGTCGACGATGAACTGTCGGACCTTGCGCTGCGTGTCGGATTCGGGATGCCACAGGCCCGCGCCGACGAAGCTGCCGCCGGGCTGCAGGTGCACGTAGAACGACGGCGCCGCGGTTTCGCGCCGGCGTTCGTGGAACAGGCGTGCGCCCTGCCAGGTCTTGTAGGGCGATTTGTCGTTGGAGAAGCGCGCATCGCGATGGATGCGGAACAGCGAACCGCCGACGGTGCGGGTGTCGGCACGGAAATGCGGACTGATCGCGGCGAGGTCGGGCTGCAGGTCGCTGATCAGGCGCAGGAACGGCTGGCGCACGTGCGCCTCGTAGTCCTTGCGATGGGCCTCGAACCAGGGCTTCTCGTTGTGCCGCGCGAGCGCGCGCAGGAATTTGAGGCTCTTATCGCTGAAGTACGAAGTCATCCGGGCGTGATCGGCAGGGGGGAAGACGGGTGCAGCTGCGCATGTAGGCCGCGGCCCCAGTCGGCGAGGGCGTCGAGCAGCTGCGCGCGGCGCGCATCGCCGGGATTTTCGGCACGCAGCGTGTCGATCTGCGTGAAGTAGCCGGCGAAGTCGTGTTCGGCCTGCGTCGTGCCGGGGGCCAGGCGCTCGCGCCGGTACGCGTCCCAGTGCCGCCGTTCGTCGGGCGTCAGCGTCTCGGGCCAGTTGCGCGCGCGGTAGCGCAGCAGCAGGGCGTCGAGGCGCGGATCCTCGAAGCCGAAATCACGCGCGCCCAGCAGCGGCGGCGGCGTGGCGCGGACCTGGGCCATGCGGCGTTTGTCGCCGTCGCCGGCGAAGCCGTCGTAGAGCGCGGCGTCGGGGTCGGACGGCGTGAACTCGCGTTCGACCGCGAACACCCGGCGGATCTTCTCGGCCAGCAAAGGCCCGGCCGCGCGAAGCCGGGCGGCGCGCCGCTCGACCGCGTCGGCGTCGATCGACAGCCGTTCGAAATCGTCGGCGCGCAAGTGGCTCCAGGCCACCAGCGCCGGACAGCGGTTGCTGTGCACCTCCTTGAGCGGGATGCGGGCCACGCCTTCGGGCAGATCCTCGCGACGCACGAACACGCGCGCGGCAATGGTGTCGGCATCGAGCTCGAGCAGCCAGTCCGGATCCCCGTCGAGGTCGAACACCACGACGCGGCTGTCGATGCGGGGATGCCGCGTGATCGGCAATACCGGTGCGGCGCACAGGCGCGCGGCCGGATAGCGCTGCGAGACGTGCAGCACCGGCGTCATGGCGACGGTGTCGAGCAACGAGGCGGCATGGCGCTTGTCGCGCAGCCGCGCCGCGTAGTCCCAGAGGCGCGGCTGGGCGGTGCGCATCAGACGCGCCAGGCCGATCAGCGCACGCACGTCCGACAGAGCCTCGTGCGCATCGCCGCGGCGCACGCCGTTGGCGGCAGCCAGGTGTTCGAGCTTGAACGAGGTTGCGCCATCCTCGCGCGTGGGCCACACCAGGCCCTCGGGGCGCAGCGCATGCCACAGCCGCATGACGTCGAGCAGGTCCCAGCGCGAGTTGCCGCTCCGCCATTCGCGCTCGTAGGGGTCGTAGAAATTGCGGTACAGACCGAAGCGCACGAACTCGTCGTCGAAGCGCAACGAGTTGTAGCCCAGCGTGCAGGTCTTCGGCCGCGCCATCTCTTCTTGGATGCGTGCGAACGCATCCGCCTCGGGCACGCCGACGGCGCGGGCGTGCTGCGGCGTGATGCCCGTGATCAGGGTGGCCACCGGCGAGGGCAGCAGATCGTCGGCCGGCTGCACGAACAGATCGATCGGTGCGTCGATCTCCTCGAGCGCGGCATCGGTGCGGATCGCCGCGAACTGGGCGATGCGCGTGCGCCGTGGATCGGCACCGTAGGTTTCGAGATCGTAGAAGAGGAAACTCTCGCTCATCGCGCGGGTGACGCCTGCTGTCGGACCACACGCGTGGGCCACGCGGCCTCGGTGCCACCATGGAAGGATGTGTGGCCGCTCACGCCGGCGCGTCCTCCAGCGGCGTCAGCCGTTCGCGCACGTCCGCATCGATCGCATCCCAGTCCAGCGTATCGAGCGTGGTGTGACCGGCGGTCGCGCGCTCCAGGATGCCGCGCTGGATGTCGGTCCGGGTCATGGCCAGCGAATACGGAATCCGCATGAAGGTGACCATCGCGTAATGCGGAACGAAGCGGCCGGGATGACGGTCCTGCAGCGCCAGCTCCAGCGCGCGCTGCAGCAGGTAATCGGCATCGTCGACGCGGTCGCGCATCTCGAGGTAGTTGTCGAGCGCCATGCGCTGGATCGCCGCGGCGTCGGGCTTGCGCTCGGTCTCGAAGGCGGCGAACGAGGTCGCGAGATCGGCATGGGCGTCGAGCTGCCGGGCCAGCGCCACGCAGTCCTCGAACGCGCAGTTCATGCCCTGGCCGTGGAACGGCACCATCGCATGGGCCGCGTCGCCGAGCAGCACGGCGCGGCCGTCGAGATGCCAGCGGTCGAGGTACAGCGTCCCCAGCTGGCCGACCGGGTTCGCGGCCCAGTCGGCGTCGAATCCGGGAATGAGGGCCAGCGCCGAGGGGAATTCGCGTTCGAAGAACCGCCGGGCTGCCTGGGGATCGGCGATCCGGTCGAACGCCGGACCGTGCCCGCCGTCCGCGTGATGGGGCAGGAACAGAGTGACCGTGAACGTGCGCTCGTCGTTCGGCAAGGCGATGCACATGTAGTGCCCGCGAGGCCAGATGTGCAGCGCGTGGGGCTCGATGCGGAAACCGCCGTCGGCGGTCGGCGGGATCTCGAGTTCCTTGTAGCCGTGATCGAGAAAGTCGCTGCGCTCACCGAGATCGCGCACGCGGTGCATCGCCGCGCGCAGTGCGGAGCCGGCGCCGTCGGCGCCGATCAGTGCTTCGAAGCCGACCTCGCGTTCGCTGCCGTCACGGGCGCCGACGAACACGGCACGCCGCGAGTCGAAATTCACCGACGACAGCGCCTGGTCGAAATGCAGGCGTGCGCCGGCCGCCTCGGCGAGGTCCAGCAGCACGACGTTGAGATCGCCCCGGTGCACCGACCAGATCACCTCGCTGTCGTCGCGACCGTACCGCTGCAGCACCGGTTCGGCGTCGTCGATGTGGACCATCCGGCCGCGCATCATGATCGCGTGGTGCATCACTGCGGCGTCGGCGTCCGCCGCCCTGAGCGCATGCAGGCCACGCTCGGCCAGCGCCAGGTTGATCGAACGCCCGCCTTCATAACCGAGCACGCGTGGATCGCCGCGTTTTTCGTACAGGTCCACGTTCCAGCCACGCCTGCGCAGCAGGATGCCGAGCAGCGCACCGGCCAGTCCGGCGCCGACGATCGTCAGGTGGCGTGCGCCTGTGCTCACGCGTCGCGCCAGCGGGCCACCGCGCGCGCGAAGCGCAGCACGTCGGCATGGGTGTTGTAGAGCGGGGCGGGGGAGATGCGGATCACGTCGGGTTCGCGCCAGTCGCCGAGCACACCGTTCGCGGCGAGGTCCTCGAACAGCGCACGGCCTTGGTCGCGGCCACCGCGCACACGCAGGGACAGCTGCGCGCCGCGACGCGCGGGCTCGGACGGCGTGACGATGTCGAGCACGTCGTCGAGCTGGCTGCGGATCAGGGTTTCGAGATAGCCGGTCAGGGCCTCCGATTTCGCGCGCAAGGCCGGCATGCCGGCGTCGGTGAAGAGATCCAGCGACGCGCGCAGTGGCGCCAGGCCGAGAATCGGCGGATTGCTCTGCTGCCAGCCGTCGGCACCGGGCGTGGGGCGGAACTCGGGGCCCATCTGGAAGCGTGTGGCCTGGTCGTGGCCCCACCAGCCGGCGAACCGGGGCCGGTCGGTGCTTGCATGGCGGGCGTGCACGAAGGCGCCGGCCACCGCGCCCGGCCCGCTGTTGAGATATTTGTAATGGCACCACACGGCGAAATCGGCATTGCTGTCGTGCAACTGCAGCGGCAGGTTGCCGACCGCGTGCGCGAGATCGAAGCCGACGACGGCGCCGGCCGCGTGGCCGAGCCGGGTGATGGCCGCCAGGTCGAAGGCTTCGCCGGTGCGGTACTGCACACCCGGCCACAGCACCAGGGCGAGGCGGTGGCCGTGCGTCTCGATCGCTTCGGCAATCGTCTCCATGCCGAACAGGCCGTCCGCGCCCGGCTGCACCTCGATCAGGTCGGTCGCCGGGTCGAAGCCGTGGAAGCGCACCTGCGATTCGAGCGCATAGCGGTCGGACGGAAACGCGCCGGCCTCCATCAGGATGGCCGGACGCTCGGCGGTCGGGCGGTAGAAGCCGACCATCAGGAAGTGCAGGTTCGCGGTCAGCGAGTTCATCGCGACCACTTCGCCCGGCTGCGCGCCGACCACCTCGGCCAGCTGCGCGCCGACCAGGCTGTGATAGGTCATCCACTGCGAGTTGCCGCGGAAATGGCCTTCGACCGCTTCCATCGCCCACTTGTCGAGCACGTCCTCGACCTGCGCACGGGCGCCACGCGGCTGCAGACCCAGCGAATTGCCCACGAAGTAGGCCTGCTCGACCTCGCCGAAGCGCGGCATGTGGAATTGCGCGCGGAAGCGCTGCAGCGGATCGGCGGCATCTGCGGTGGCCGCGTAGTCGTCGGTGAACGGATCACTCATCAGGACATCTCCGGCACGGCGCCGGGCGCGTACGTGCTCTTGGTGTAGGTGGCGGCCTGCAGCTCGACCACTTCGACGCACACCTGGCAGTGCAGCGCGAGGCTCGGCAGGCAGGATACGAGCGCCGCGTGCACGGCGCGGCCGAGCGCGGCGCGGGTCGCCTCGTCACGGCCGGGCATGATTTTCAGCGTGGCGTGAGCGAAGCCCTGGCCACGGTCGGCGCTGCCGACGCGGTAGTGCTCGAGCGCGAGTGCGCGGCTCTTGATCGCGACGTCTTCGAAGTGGCCGCTGTCGACGAGCGCGCGATTGGCCGCGGCGAGCGCGGCGTCGGCGTCGAACCCGTCGAGGTTCGTGGTGTGGTGCAGGACGAGATGGGGCATGGGGTCTTCTGTCAGAGGAATCGGCTGGCGGGCAGCCCCAGCCAGTCGAGTGCGGTGCCGTGGTAGAGCCGCGCTCGTTCGGCGTCGCCGAGCGGAATCTCTTCGATGCCCGCGCCCGGCACCTGTTCGCCGAGCGGAAACGGATAGTCGGTGCCGAGCATCACCCGGTCCACGCCGCAGGTCTCGATGAGGTACTGCAGGGCGCGGGGATCGGCCACCCAGGAATCGAAGTAGAGCTGCTTGAGATACCCGCGCGGATTGTGCGGATTGTCGGTCGCCACCAGATCGGGCCGCATGTTGAAGCCGTGCTCGATGCGGCCGATCGTGTACGGAAAGCTGCCGCCGCCGTGGGCCATGCAGATCTTGAGCTTCGGCAGTCGCTGCAGCACGCCGCCGAAGATCAGGCAGCAGGCCGCGCGTGACTGCTCGGCCGGCATGCCCACCAGCCACGGCAGCCAGTACTTGGGCATCGACTCGCTGCCCATCATGTCCCAGGGGTGCACGAGGATCGCTGCGCCGAGGTCCGCCGCCGCCTCGAAGAACGGGAACAGCTCCGGCGCGTCGAGATTCCAGTCGCCGACATGGCTGCCGATCTGCACGCCCTGCAGGCCCAGGTGGTCCACGCAGCGCTCCAGCTCCTGGATCGCGAGCCGCGGCGACTGCATCGGCACCGTGCCGATGCCGGCGTAGTGGCGCGGATGCGCGGCGACCGTCTGCGCCATGTGGTCGTTGAGCGACTGGTGCAGTTCCAGCGCATGCGCCGGCTTGGCCCAGTAACTGAACATCACCGGCACCGTGCTGATGACCTGCACCTGCACCCCGAACCGCGCGTAGTCGTCGATGCGCTCCCGGGCATCCCAGGTCTTGGACCAGATCTCGCGGAAGAAGCGGCCATCCTTGTAGATGCGGTGGCGGCCGTCGGCGGTGTGATGGATCACCGGAAAGCGCGCGTCGCCGTACTTGCCCGCCAGGTCCGGCCAGTCGCGCGGCAGGTAGTGGGCGTGGATGTCGATCTTCAGCATGACCGTCATCGTAGACGACCGGCCCGCGGCGATCACGCCGCGGGCGCACAGTGGGTTCAGCGGGCTTCGGCCCCGGCGGCGCGCTCGCGGCGCAGCGCTTCGATGGTCGGCGGATCGGGCCGGACGGGCTGGCCGGTCGACGCTGCCATCTTGGCGAGGTTGGTGCGCGCTTCGGCCAGGGACGGCGTGCCCATGCGGGCGCGCTCGGCATCGTCGACCGCGCCTTCGGCGACCGGATACAGGAACATGCCGGTGTCGCTGGCTTGGAACTGCGTGCCGTACCACTGCGGCTGCAGCTGCGCGGTCATCATCCGGTCCCAGGACGCGGCGATGAGCCAGCGATAGTTCACCCGGTCGGGATCCAGCGCCGATGCCAGCGTCGCCAATGCATGCGCGATGCGGTAATCCGCGAGCGTGCTGCCGTGCTGGAACACCATCGCCGCCCGGAAGTGGTCTTCCGCGCTGCGGACCGTGCCCTCGCGCATCAGCGCCAGCACGCGCGCGCGTCGCTCGGCGTCCTCGTTCGCGACCCGGTTCCAGTCGATGTTCGTGCGATCGCTGCGCGCCTGCTGGTCGGCGTCGTACAGCGCGGCCAGCTCGGCGTTGTCGGGCTGCTGGGCGTTCGCCGCCGCAGGGGCCGCCAAGGCGCAGGCCAGCACCAGCATCGGAATCCAGTGGCGCATGTGCGGTCTCCAGTCCATGGAAATCGGGGGTCAGGTGATGTCGGCCAGCGTGTCCGGATCAGGATCGTAGCGGGCAGGTCGTGGGTTCAGATGGCCGCAGGCGTCACAGGTGCGGTGTTCGGTGGAGCCGTAGAAGCGGTCGAACACCGGTGGGAAATCCTGCTCGATGTCCTGCAGATGGAAGTACTGCTCGAACAGCTTGTGGTTGCAGTGTTCGCAGAACCACAGCAGGCCGTCCTGCTCGTGCGCCAGGCGCTTGCGCTCGATCACCAGGCCGATTGAGCCGGCGCTGCGCTGCGGCGAATGCGGCACCTTCGGCGGCAACAGGAAGGTCTCGCCGGCGCGGATCGGGATGTCGCGCGGACGGCCGTCTTCCTGGATGCGCAGCACCATCTCGCCCTCGAGCTGGTAGAACCACTCGGGGCCCTCCTCGTAGTGGTAGTCGGTGCGCGCGTTCGGGCCGCCGACGATCATGACGATGAAATCACCGTCGTAGATGCACTTGTTGCCCACCGGCGGCTTGAGCAGATCGCGGTGTTCGTCGATCCAGGCGGTCAGGTTGAGGGGGGCGGGCAGCATGGGAACCTCCGGGGTCAGGCGGCGAATCGGCCGGCCAGCGCCGCGTACAGGGGGATGCCGACGGCGAGGTTGAACGGAAACGTGATGCCGAGCGCGGCCGTGATGCAACGTCCCACGTCGGCCTCCGGCAGGCCGGCGCGCACGGCGGCGGGCGCGGCGATGTACGACGCACTCGAGAGCATCGTGGCGAAGACCACGGTGCCGCCCAGCGACAGGCCCATCGCGTGCCCGATCGCGACGCCGGCCACGCCATGAAGGAGCGGGACCGCCAGGCAATAGGCGAGCAGCCGGAGCCAGTTGCGGCCGAGTTCGGAGAGCCGTTGCGCGGCGATCATGCCCATGTCGAGCATGAACAGCATCAGCACCCCCTGGAACAGCGCGAAATACATCGCGTCGACCGATTTGATACCGCCCGGCCCGGAGATCGCACCGATCGCCAGGCCGCCGAGCAGCAGCACCGCGGTCTTGCCGGTGAAGACTTCGCGCAGCGTGTGGCGTGAGGCGCCCGCACCGGCGTTGCCCGCGCCGCGCTGGCCCAGCGCCAGCCCGATCAGCAGCGCCGGGACCTCCAGCGCCACCAGCAGGGCCACCAGCACGCCTTCGGCCGGAGCGCCGGTGCGTTCGACGAACTGGCTGGCCGCGATGAAGGTCACCGCCGATACCGATCCGTAATGCGCGGCCATGGCACCGGCCTCGCGCGGGACGTCGCCCAGCATCCAGCGCGCCAGGGCGTAGGCGCTCAGCGCCGTCGCCGTACCGGCGGCGAGGGTGACGCCGAGCATCAGCGCCAGCTGCGCCGGATCCTGTCCGCGCAGCGCCACGCCGCCCTTCAGTCCGATCGCGAGCAGCAGGAAGATCGACAGATAGGTCTGGATCTGCGGAGGGATGGTCAGGTCGCTGCGGATCGCGCGGGCCAGGATGCCGAGTGCGAACGCCAGCACGACGGGCGAGGCGAGATTGGTGGTGAGCAGGTCCACGCGATCAGCGCCCGTCGAGCGAAGGCGGTGCCGCGACGCACTTGAGCTCGATCGCGATCGGTGTCGGCAGAGCATCGATACCGAGCGTCGTGCGGCAGGGCGCCGTGGCCGGGTCGGGAAAGTATTCGGCCCAGACCGCGTTGTAGCCGGCGAAATCCTCCGCCATGTCGGTGAGGTAGACGGTCACGTCGACCAGATCCTCCCAGCGCGCGCCGCTGGCCTCGAGCACGGCGCGCACGTTGGCGAAGACCGCATGGGTCTGCGCGGTGATGTCGTGGCCGACCAGGCGGCCGGCGTCATCGAACACGTTGCCGGGCACGGCGTCGGTGGCCGGCTCGCGCGGGCCGATGCCCGACAGGAACAGCAGGCCACCGGCCCGGCGCGCATGCGGATACCGGCCGACCGGGCGCGGCGCAGCGTCGGCCCACACCCCTTCAGCCATCGCGGCGTCCCTGGGCCGCCACGCGCGCGATGTCGGCCACTGCGCGCTCGTAGGCGGGTCCGATGTCCTCGTACTTCGCCACGTCCATGCCCAGCTCGCGGACCTGGCCGTCGCCGAGCGCGTAGACCCAGCCATGGACGGCGAGCGGCTGGCCGCGTGACCAGGCGTCGCGGACCACCGTGGTCTTGCAGATGTTGAGCGCCTGCTCGACGGCATTGAGTTCGCACAGCCGGGCATGACGCAGCGCCGTGTCCTCGATCGACGCCAGCAGCGGGGCGTGCTTGTAGGCGATGTCACCCACGTGGCGCAGCCAGTTGTCGACCAGGCCCACGCGCGCGCCGGTCATCGCGGCGTGCACGCCGCCGCAGCCGTAGTGGCCCACCAGCAGGATGTGTTCGACCTTGAGCACGTCGACGGCGAACTGGATCACCGACAGCGCGTTCAGATCGCCGTGCGAGAGCACGTTGGCGATGTTCCGGTGTACGAAGACTTCGCCCGGGTCCAGCCCGAGGATCTGGTTGGCCGGCACACGCGAGTCGGAGCAGCCCAGCCACAGGTACTTCGGCGTCTGCTGGTTCTCGAGCCGGTGGAAGAACTCCGGGTCGTCGCGGCGTACGCGCTCGGCCCAGTCACGGTTGCGTTGCAGCAGGGATTCGATGTCGGTCATGGCGTGATTATCCCAGAGACAGGCCGATGTTCTTCGGCTCGGTGAAGAAACGCATCGCCTCCAGGCCGCCCTCGCGGCCCAGGCCGGACTGCCCGGTGCCGCCGAACGGCGTGCGCAGGTCGCGCATCATCCAGGTGTTGATCCAGACCATGCCCACCCGCAGCCGGGCGCCGAGGCGGTGGGCGCGGGCGAGATCGCGTGTCCAGACCGAGGCCGCGAGGCCGTAGTCGCCGGCGTTGGCCAGGGCCAGCGCCTCGTCCTCGCCGTCGAAGGTCTGGAGGGTGACCACGGGGCCGAAGATCTCCTCGCGATTGGTGAGGCTCTCCGGTCCGAGGCCCTCGATCACGGTGGGCGCGACGAACCAGCCGGGGCGGTCGAGCGCATGGCCGCCGCACAGCACGCGGCCGCCTTCGTCGCGCGCCCGCTGCAGCGCGGCCAGAACGCGGTCGAAATGCGCCCGCGAGACCAGCGGCCCCATGCGCGCATCGGGGTCCATCGGGTCACCCACGCGCAGCGCCAGCGCCTCGGCCACGAAGCGCTCGCGGAACGCGTGCACGATCGAACGCTCGACCAGCAGCCGCGAGCCGCACAGGCAGATCTGCCCGCTGTTCTGGAATGCCGAGCGCAGCAGCGTGTCGATGTGCGCCTCCCAGTCGCTGTCGGCGAACACCAGCGTGGCGTTCTTGCCGCCGAGTTCCAGCGAGACCTTCTTCAGCAGGGCGCCGGCACGTGCGCCGAGGCGCCGGCCCACCGCGGTGCTGCCGGTGAACGACACCGCGCGCACGCGCGGATTATCGACCAGGGGCTCGCCCACCTCGGGCCCGGTGCCGTGCACGATGTTGAGCACGCCGGGCGGCAGGCCGATCTCGCCGGACAGCTCACCCAGCAGGGTGGCGCTGTGCGGCGTGATTTCCGACGGTTTCGCCACGACCGCGTTGCCCGCCGCCAGCGCCGGGGCGATCTTCCACGTCAGCAGGTACAGCGGCAGGTTCCACGGCGAAATCGTCGCCGCCACGCCGAGCGGCGATCGCAGGGTGTAATTCAGGCCGGCCTCGCCGTGGTGCGACTCGCTGGCGAACTGGGTGGCGGCGTGGGCGAAGAAGCGCAGGTTGGCGACCGCGCGCGGGAGCTCGATATCGCGCACCAGCGCGAACGGCTTGCCCGCGTCGCGGGATTCGGCGTGCGCGAAATCGTCGCGGCGATTCTCGAGCGCCATCGCCAGTCGCTCCAGCCAGCGCGCACGTTCGCTGTTGGGCAGCGCCGCCCAGCCCGGGGCGGCGCGGGTGGCCGCATCGACGGCCTCGGCGACATCCTCCGCCGTACCCGCGGCGACTTCGGCGAACGCGACGCCGGTGGCCGGATCGTCGACCGGACGCCAGCGATCCGCGTGCGGCGCACGTGTGGCGCCATCGATCCAATGGGTCAGCCGTTGCATGGCGCCAGCTTACTGGAGCCTCTCCCCGGCTCCGACACGCGGTGTCGACATCCGGCCAGTGCGCGCGGCGGGGCGCTCAGTGCTGGCAGCCGGCGCACCAGTACAGGCGCCGGCCGGCGAGGCGGCTTTCGGTGATCGTGCCGTCGCCGCGCGGGCAGGGCGCGCCGGCGCGCTCGAAGACCTGGAACCCGAACCGTGCCCGCGTCGTCGCGAGGTAGTCCTTGCCGGGCGGCAGGACCTCGTCGTGCTTGCTGCGGTAGGCACGCCGCGGGACATCGAGCAGCGCATTCGCGAGCCGACGCCGTTCGCCGGCCGTGAGGTCCTGCAGGATGCGGTGCGGCGACAGACGCGCCTGGAACAGCACCTCCGAACGCAGGTAATTGCCCATGCCGGCGGCGAAGCCCTGATCGAGCAGGAGGACCGCGAGCGTGCGCTTGTCGAACCGCGGGGTGCGCATGTGCGCCAGCAGGCTCTTGGCGTCGACCGCCGGATCGAGCACGTCCGGGCCCAGCCTGGCCAGATAGGGATGCCGGTCGAGCGCGTCGGTCTCCCACAAGGCGATCGACGGCGCCGCATACAGCGCCGCGACGCCGCGCACCGTCGCCAGCACCAGTCGCGGCGGCGCGCCGTCGGGCAGGGCGTCGCGATCATCGACGAAGCGCCAGAAACCGAACAGGTGGCTGTGCGTGTAGAGCGTCCAACCGCTCTCGACCGCCGTGAGCAGGGCCTTGCCGCGCGCCTCCACGGCCAGCACCCGTTTGCCTTCCAGTACCGCGCGCCGGCGCTGGAGTTTCGGGTCGATGAAGCGCACGACGCCCAGCGTCTCGTCGACCAGCAGCATCGACAGGCGATCGGCGAGTGCGTGGGTTTCCGGGCCTTCGGGCATGCCGCATCGAAGCAGCGGCGGTGTCGCGACGCCGTGACTAGATCGAAGCCATCCGGCCGCCGTCGACGGGCAGGCTGACACCGTTGATGTACGCAGCCGCCGGCGCACACAGAAACGCGATGGCCGCTGCGGTCTCGGCAGCGTCCGCAAAGCGGCCGGCCGGCACGGTGGCCTGCATCGCGGCGATCACCGCCTCGGCCGATTCGCCCGTGCGCGCCACGCGCTCGGACACGATCGCGTCGATGCGCCCGGTGCGGGTGTAGCCCGGAAGCACGTTGTTGACCGTGATGCCGTGCGACGCGAGTTCGCGCGACAGGGTCTTGGCCCAGCCCGCGACGGCGCCGCGCACGGTGTTGGACACGCCGAGATTGGCGATCGGCTCGCGCACCGAGGTGGAGACCACGTTGACGATGCGGCCCCACCGCGCCGCGCGCATCGCCGGGAGCACGGTCTGCACCAGCACCTGACCGCCGATCAGGTGCCGGCGGAACGCGGACTCGAACGCCTCCGGGGCCGCCGCGTGCGCGGCGCCGCCGGGCGGTCCGCCGGTGTTGTTGACGAGGATCTGCACCGGATGCGCGGCGACGTGCATCTCGACGGCGGCCCGCAGCGCACCGGGGTCATCCATGTCGACGACGAGCGCGTGGTGGGTCCGGCAGCGCTCGGCGGGCAGCGCATCGCGCACCTGCGCAAGTGCATCGGCCCGGCGCGCGAGCACGGTGACCTCGGCCCCGAGCAGGGCGAGTTCGTGCGCGGTCGCGCGGCCGATGCCGTCGGAACCGCCGCAGACCAGGGCGTGGCGGCCGGTGAGATCGAGGTCCATGGCTCAGGGCTCCCGTGGGTGGAGGGCGCTCGGCCCGTCGCGCATCAACGCGGCGATCGCGTGCGCGTCGTCGTCCGCGCGCGCCTCGAGGGCGTTCACGACGGCCGCGCGGTTCGCCTCGGGATGGTTCTGGCTGAGCTTGCAGGTCAGTTCGGCGGCATGCACGCGGAAGCGGAAGCCGACGATGCCGCGCAGCTGCGTGCGCTCGCGCGGATCCGCGTGATCGTAGCGCCAGTCGCCGCCGACCCCGGCCTCGAGGCGCTCGGCCGTGCGCGCGACGAGGTCGCCCAGCGCGGCCTCGTCGTCGAAACGCTCGAGGCGTCCGCGCAGATGGGCCACGACGTAGTTCCAGGTCGGCACGCGTGCGCGCTCGGCTTTGTCCGGATACCAGCTCGCCGATACGTAGGCGTGCGGGCCGTGCACGAGGATCAGCGCCTCGTCACCGTCGTGGGCCTGGGGATTGGCGCGCCCCCAATGGCCTTCGAGCAGCAGATCTCCGGCCTCGCGACGCGCGAGCACCGGCACATGGCTGGCATCCGGTGCGCCGTCGCGCACCGTGATCACGGTGACGAACGGGTGCGCGTCCAGCAGCGCGTCGAGGCGTGCCGGGTCCGGATCGACGAAGGCGCGGGGCGTCGCCATCGCACTCAGGCGCGCGCGCCGAGCGCCTGCACCATGCGTTCGCGCAGCCGCGCGTCGTCCTCGGCCCGGGGCGGCGCGATCTCGCCGAGCGAGAAGCCGCGCGCCCGCGCATCCTCCTCGTCGAGGCCGTCGAAGGCGACGAACTCCGCGTCCATCAGCATCGCGCGGGCGGTGTCCTCGCTGTCGTAGGGCAGGGTGTTGCCGTCGCTGTCGAAGACTTCGGCCGTGCCGGCGTCGAGCACGCGCAGGCGCGCCCAGATCACGGTGCGGCCGAGACTCGCCAGCCACCATTCATCGCGTGTCATGCAGGAGCTCCTCGTATCAGGGGGCGATCGACCACAGCCACAGCACGGCCGACGCCGCGAGCGCACCGAGGATCACCATCAGCGAAATGCGGGCCGGCGTCGCCAGCCCGGTGAACTGCCGGTCCGGGACTTCGTAATACCGGCCCGCGAGCAGCCACGCCAGGGCGGCCGGACTCATGAAGGCGTTCGCCCCCAGCCGCGCGCGCACCGGCGGATGCCGGTCGCGCAGGTGCACCAGCGACAACGGCCAGAAGATCACGAAGGCGGTGAACCCGCCGATCGCGACGCCGAAGAAGCACAGGGCGAGAAAGAGGGTCAATGGAGAGCCGTGATTGGGGATTGGTGATTGGTGATTCGAACAAGCAAGTCACACCTCCTGCGCCACTGTCCTCGCTGACATCGGGGATCCGCTCTTCCGAATCACGAATCCCGAATCACCAATGACGGCCCTTCAGTACTCCGCTTGCCCCGGCGCGCGCGGGTACGGGATCGCGTCGCGGATGTTGGACAGGCCGCAGACGTAGACGATCAGGCGTTCGAAGCCGAGACCGAAGCCGGCATGCGGCACGGTGCCGTACCTGCGGAAGTCGCGGTACCAGCCGTAGTGCTCGCGGTCGAGCCCGAACTGGTCCATGCGCGCGTCGAGCACGTCGAGACGTTCCTCGCGCTGCGCGCCGCCGATGATCTCGCCGATGCCCGGGGCCAGCACGTCCATCGCCGCGACGGTCCGGCCGTCGTCGTTGAGGCGCATGTAGAACGCCTTGATGTGCTCGGGATAGTTGGTCACCACGACCGGGCGGCCGACGTGCTGCTCGGTCAGCCAGCGCTCGTGCTCGGTCTGCAGGTCCAGGCCCCACTCGACCGGGAACTCGAACCTGTGGCCGGACTTCTGCAGCAGCGACACCGCCTCGGTGTATTCGATGCGCTCGAACGGTGCGTTGATGAAGCCTTCCAGGCGCGTGATCGCGTCCTTCTGCACGCGCTCGGCAATGAACGCCATGTCGTCGGCGCGCTCGTCGAGCACGGCGCGGAACAGGTACTTGAGGAATTCCTCCGAGATGCGCGCGTTCTCGGCCAGATCGGCGAACGCGATCTCCGGCTCGATCATCCAGAACTCGGCCAGATGGCGCGTGGTGTGGCTGTTCTCGGCGCGGAAGGTCGGACCGAAGGTGTAGACCTTGCTCATGGCCAGGCAGAACGCCTCGACGTTGAGCTGGCCGGACACGGTGAGGAACGCTTCCTTGCCGAAGAAATCGCGGGAGAAATCGACCTTGCCCTCGCGCATCGGCAGATTCGCCAGGTCCAGCGTCGAGATGCGGAACATCTGGCCCGCGCCCTCGGCGTCGGACGTGGTCACGATCGGCGTGTTGATCCAGTAATAGCCGTTCTCGTGGAAATAACGGTGCGCGGCCTGCGCCAGGCAGTGGCGGATGCGCGTGACCGCGCCGAACAGGTTGGTGCGCGGACGCAGGTGCGCGACCTCGCGCAGGAACTCCAGCGAGTGCGCCTTGGGCTGGATCGGATAGGTCTCCGGGTCCTCGACCCAGCCCACGACCTCGAGCGACGCGGCCTGGATCTCGAAGCTCTGGCCCTGGCCCTGCGACTTCACCAGGGTGCCGGTGGCGATCACCGAGCAGCCCGCGGTCAGCCGCTTCACTTCGGATTCGTAGTTGGCCAGTGCATCGGGCACCACCACCTGGATCGGCGCGAAGCACGACCCGTCGCTGACGTTGACGAAGCTCAGGCCGGCCTTGGAATCGCGCCGGGTGCGGACCCAGCCACGCACGGTGACGTCACCGCCTTCGGGAATGTGGCCGGCAAGGGCCTGCTGGACGCTGGTCGTGGTCATGCCTTGAATCCCGGAAATCCGGACCGATGATGGGCCGCACAGTCTAACCGCGCCGCCGCGCGCTGGAAGGGCGGACCCCGCGCTCAGCTGGCGCTGTCGAACCCAGGAGTACACTGCATCCCATGGCCATCGCACTTGCTCCCGCTGCCCTCGAACGCGCCCGCCGGTTCCTCGCCTCCAGCCCGGAGGCACTGGGCCTGCGCTTCGGCGTCACCCGGACCGGATGCTCGGGCTGGGGCTACGTGGTGGATCTGGCACATGACGAGCAGCCGGGCGACGTGGTGAGCGAGCAGGACGGCGTGCGCATCTACGTCGATGCGCAGAGCCTGCCGATGGTCGACGGCACCGAGATCGACTTCGCGCAAAAGGGACTGAACCAGGAGTTCGTGTTCCGCAATCCGAATGCGGCGGCCGAGTGCGGCTGCGGCGAGAGCTTCACCACGGACGCCGCCAAGGCGCTCTGATTCACCGGATGCGCCGTGACCGGCGCGCACCGCGGCCGGATCAGCGGCCGCGTCGGAACTCGCTGCGCAGCACGAAGCCTGCGGCCAGCAGCGCGAGCACTGCCATGCCGAACCAGGTCAGCGCATAGCTGAGATGGTTGTCCGGGAAGCGGATCACGGTCAGACCCGGCACCGGCCAGTTGCCGGTGTCGATCCGGTCCTGGGCGTCGACGAAGAACGGCGCAACCGGTTGCGGCACGCTGCGCGCGGCCGACATCTCGGCGGGAACCCGCAGATACCAGCGGTCTTCGTCCGGCACGTTGTCGCGCAGGAACAGGTGCGCGCGATCCGGCTGCCGCAACAGGCCGGTCACCGAGATGACGTCGTCTTCCGAGACCCGCGCGCGCGTATCCGCACGGCGGTGCGCGTTATCGACGTAGCCGCGGTTGATCCACACGGTGCCGTCGCCGGTGACCAGCGGGGTCATGATCCAATAGCCCGGACCGAGTTCGGTCGAGGCATAGACCGCCACTTCCTGGCTGTGCAGGAAACGCCCGCGCAGCTGCACGCGGCGGTACTCGTCCTCCGCCGCATCGAAGCCGTTCCAGGCCGACGCGGCGGGCGGAGCCACCGGGTCGGCGTGCACGCGTGCATCGACGCGTGCGATCAGATCGCGCTTCCAGCCCAGGCGGTCCACCTGCCATACGCCGAGGGCGACGAAGCCCGCGGCCGAGACCAAGAAGAAGGCCAGCAGCGCCCAGCGGAACAGCGGGCGCCGCGGGCGGGCGGGGGCGTGGTTCTCCACCACGGCAGGCCGCGCGTCAGGGGGCGACGCGCATCTGCTCCGGCGACATCGGCATCATGTTGGTGTTGAGGTGATGCATGACCCACAACGAGCCGGCGAGCGCGATGACGATGATGATCCCGGTGAACAGCAGCGACGAGAGGATCCAGCCGCCTTCGGATTTCCGGTTCATGTGCAGGAAGTAGACCATGTGGACCACGATCTGCACGGCGCCGAAGAGCATGATCAGTGCGACCGTCCAGGTGCGGCTCTCCAGCACCTCGCCCATGACCAGCCAGAACGGAATCACGGTGAGGATCACCGACAGCACGAAGCCGGTCACGTAATCGCGCAGGCTGCCGTGGCTGTGGCCGTCGTGCGCCGGCTCGTGGGCATGGTCGTTGGCGCGCGCGGCGGCGGTTTGGTTGGTGGTGGTGTGGCTCATCCCACGACTCCCATCAGATAGACATACGAGAACACGCCGATCCAGATCACATCCAGGAAGTGCCAGAACATCGACAGGCACATCAGGCGGCGGCGGTTGGCTTCGATGAGGCCGTGCTTCCTGAGCTGCACGACCAGCGTCACCAGCCAGATCAGGCCGAAGGTCACGTGCAGGCCGTGGGTGCCGACCAGGGTGAAGAACGACGACAGGAACGCGCTGCGCTGCGGCGTCGCCTCCAGATGCACGAGGTGCTGGAACTCGTAGATCTCGATGCCCAGGAACGCCAGGCCGAACAGGCCGGTCACCAGCAACCAGCCGATCGTCCGGTTGATGTTGTTCTTGTACGAGTTGAGCATCGCGAAGCCGTAGGTGATCGACGAGAACAGCAGCATGAACGTCGCGATCAGGATCAGCTTCAGGTCGAACAGGTCGGCCGGCGAGGGGCCGGCCGCGTAGTTGCGGCCGAGCACGGCGTGGACAGCGAACAGGATCGCGAAGATCAGGCAGTCGCTCATCAGGTAGATCCAGAACCCGAGATTGGTTCCGGTTTCAGGATGATGCGCATGCCCGTCGTCGTGCGCGTGCGGGTCGTCGATGACGTGATACACGCGCTCGGCGGAGTCGGTGGTGGAAATCGTCTGTGCCATGTTCAGAGTGCCTGCTGCGCCAGCTGACGCGTGCGTTCGTCCTCGGTCGCGATCACGTCCTCGGCCGGGATGTAGTAGTCGCGGTCGTAGTTGAAGGTGTGCCAGATCGTCGCGACGATCAGCGCCACCAGCGACGCGCCCGCCATCCACCAGATGTGCCAGACCAGCGCGAAGCCGAGGGCCACGCTGATCGCCGACAGCACCACACCGGCGCCGGTGTTCTTGGGCATGTGGATCGGCACGAAGCCGCTGGTCGGGCGCTGGTAGCCGTGCCGCTTCATGTCCGACCACGCGTCGATCTCATGGACCACCGGGGTGAACGCGAAGTTGTAGGCCGGCGGCGGCGACGAGGTGGCCCATTCCAGGGTGCGGCCGTTCCACGGATCGCCGGTGACGTCGCGCAGCTTCTTGCGGTTGCGCACGGCCACCACGATCGACAGCAGGAACGCCGCGATGCCCATCGCGATCAGCGCCACGCCCACGGCCGGGACGATGAACAGCACCGACAGCGAGGTGTCCTCGAACTGGCTCAGGCGGCGGGTGACGCCCATCAGACCGAGGATGTAGAGCGGGGTGAACGCGATCCAGAAGCCGATCAGCCAGCACCAGAACGACACCTTGCCCCAGAACTCGTCGAGCTTGAAGCCGAAGGCCTTGGGGAACCAGTAGACCATGCCGGCGAACAGGCCGAAGACCACGCCGCCGATGATCACGTTGTGGAAGTGCGCGACCAGGAACAGGCTGTTGTGCAGCACGAAGTCCGCCGGCGGCACCGCGAGCAGCACGCCGGTCATGCCACCGATGACGAAGGTGAACATGAACCCGACCGTCCACAGCATCGGCACATCGAAGCGGATGCGTCCCTTGTACATGGTGAACAGCCAGTTGAAGATCTTCGCGCCCGTCGGGATCGAGATGATCATCGTCGTGATGCCGAAGAACGCGTTGACGCTGGCGCCCGAGCCCATCGTGAAGAAGTGGTGCAGCCAAACCAGGTACGAGAGGATCGTGATCACCGCGGTGGCGTAGACCATCGACGTGTAGCCGAACAGCCGCTTGCCGCAGTACGTCGCCACGACCTCGGAGAAGATGCCGAATGCGGGCAGGATCAGGATGTAGACCTCCGGGTGGCCCCAGATCCAGATCAGGTTCACGTACATCATCGGGCTGCCGCCGAGATCGTTCGTGAAGAAATTCGTGCCCACGTAGCGGTCCATCGTCAGCAGCGCGAGCGTTGCCGTGAGGATGGGGAACGAGGCGACGATCAGGATGTTGGTGCAGAGCGAGGTCCAGGTGAAGATCGGCATGCGCATCAGCTTCATGCCCGGCGCACGCATCTTGACGATGGTGACGATCAGGTTGATGCCCGACAGCGTGGTGCCGACGCCCGCGACCTGCAGGCCCCACAGGTAGTAGTCCATGCCGGTGCCTGGACTGTAGTCGGCGCCCGACAACGGGGGATACGCCAGCCAGCCGGTACGCGCGAACTCGCCGACGAACAGCGAGATCATGATCAGCGTCGCGCCCGCGGCGGTCATCCAGAAGCTGAAGTTGTTGAGGAACGGGAACGAGACGTCACGCGCGCCGATCTGCAGCGGCACGATGTAGTTCATCAGCCCCGTCACCAGCGGCATGGCCACGAAGAAGATCATGATCACGCCGTGGGCGGTGAAGATCTGATCGTAGTGGTGCGGCGGCAGGAAGCCCTCGCTGCCGCTGGCGGCCATGGCCTGGTGCGCGCGCATCATCACCGCGTCGGCGAAGCCGCGCAGCAGCATCACCAGACCGAGGATGCAGTACATGATCCCGATCTTCTTGTGGTCGATGCTGGTGAACCATTCCTTCCAGAGGTAGCCCCACAGGCGGTACTTGGTGATCAGCAGCAGCATCGCGATGCCGCCGAGCACCGTGCCGATGAAGGTCACGAGGATGATCGGGTCGTGGAGGATGGCCAGCGCGTCGAGCGAGAGTCGCCCGAATACCGGTGAGTGGATCTGGTCCTGGGGTGCGGACATGGGGTTCCTGCCTGGTACTTGTGTCGTGAAGTGCGGAAGGGCGGGTCAGCGCCGTTCCGCCTCGGCGTCGGCGTCGGCCTTGCCCGGCGCGCCCTGGGAGCCGGACGTCTGGGACGGGCGCATCGGCTCGGTGCCTTCGTCGATGTCGAGCTCTTCGGTCGGCTGCGGGATCGTGTCCTCCGGCGAGACCGGACGCGGCTCGAAGCCCTGCGGCTCGGTGTCGCGCGCGTCACGGCCCGTCTCGGGGAACGTCGCGCCCGGCGCTTCGGACGGCTGGTTCGCACGGCGGTTGTCGTAGCGCAGGCGCGCATAGTTCTCGGTGCTGTCGACGCCACCGCCGCCGAGGCTGTCGATATGCGCCATCTCGTGCACGCACATCGTGCCCGGGGCGACGCACATGTTGAGGATGGCCTCGTACAGCGCCGGATCGACGTCCGAGAAGTAGCGGGCCGGCTCGCGCTCGGAGGGCTTCTCGAGTTCGAGGTACTCGTCGCGGCCGAAGGCCACGCCCTCGGCGCGGACCTTCTCCACCCAGGCGTCGAACCCGTCCTGGCTCATGCCGTGGAAGTCGAAGCGCATGTGCGAGAAGCCGTCGCCGCTGTAGTTGCCGGAAAAGCCCTTGTAGACGCCTTCCTGGTTGATGACCGCGTGCAGCTTGGTCTCCATGCCCGTCATGGCGTAGATCTGGCCGGCCAGCGCGGGAATGAAGAACGAGTTCATCATCGACGAGGACGTGATCTTGAACTGGATCGGCACGTTGACCGGGGCGGCGAGCTCGTTGACCGTCGCGATGCCCTGCTCGGGGTAGAGGAACAGCCACTTCCAGTCCAGCGCGACCACCTCGACCACCAGCGGCTCGACGCCTTCCGGAATCGGGGTGTTGGCATCGATACGGTCCAGCGGCCGGTACGGATCCAGCTTGTGGGTCGCGATCCAGGTCACCGTACCGAGCACCAGGATGATCGCCAGCGGCGCCGACCAGATGATCAGCTCCAGACGCGTGGAGTGATGCCAGTCGGGCGCGTACTCGGCCTCGGTGTTCGACGCGCGGTACTTCCAGGCGAAGAAGAACGTCAGGAAGATCACCGGGACGATGATCAGCAGCATCAGGACCGTGGACAGCACGATCAGGTCGCGCTGCTGGATCGCAATGTCGCCGGCGGGGCGCATGACGGTCCATTCGCATCCCGACAGCAGGACGGCGGCCGACAGCAGCGCGAGGGCTCGTAGTGTGGATTTCATTGGGTGATCGACGACAAGGGGGAAGGGCAGACGAGTTGACGACGGCGCCACGGCGCCGGAGCTAGTGTGGAGGGAACCGGATCGACCGTGCGGCTGTGCGTCTTGCTCGGCGGGGTCGTTTCGGGTTCACAATGCAACGCGGGGCCTATTATCCCCCATAAACCGACCGGAGAGAGAGCGCGCGTATGAGCCGAGCCGAAGAGCAAGCCACCACCGGGCTGGATGACGCGCCCGAGACCCGCGACGAGATCGAGGTCTCCCCGGGCAAGATCGCGTTCCCCGTGGTCATGGGCCGGACGTCGGAATTCTTCGACTTCTTCGTCTACGGCATCGCCTCGGTGCTGGTGTTCCCGTACCTGTTCTTCGCCGACAGCGACCCCGTCCAGGCGACCCTCAAGTCGTTCGCGATCTTCTCGCTCGCCTTCATCGCCCGTCCGATCGGCTCGCTGGTCTTCATGGCGATCGACCGCAACTTCGGCCGCGCGACCAAGCTCACCGCCGCCCTGTTCCTGCTGTGCGGCTCGACGATGGCGATCGCCTTCCTGCCCAGCTACGCCCAGGCCGGCATGCTGGCGCCGGTGCTGCTGGCGGTCTTCCGCTTCGGCCAGGGCCTGGGCTGGGGCGGCGCCTGGGACGGCCTGCCGTCGCTGTTGTCGCTCAGCGCGCCGCAGGAGCGTCGCGGCTGGTACGCCATGGTGCCGCAGCTCGGCGCCGCGATCGGCTTCGCACTGGCGTGCGGTTTCTTCTTCGTCTTCGTGCGGGCGCTGAGCCCGGAGGACTTCATGGCCTGGGGCTGGCGCTTCCCGTTCTTCGTCGCGCTCGCCTTGAACGTGGTCGCGCTGTTCGCACGCCTGCGCCTGGTGATCACGCCCGAGTTCGTGCAGCTGTTCAAGGAGCGCGAGCTCCAGCCGCGCCGCGTGTTCGAGACGATCCGCACGCATCCCCGCCAGGTGTTCCTCGGTGCGCTGATCCCGCTGGCGACCTACGCCATGTTCCACCTGGTCACGATCTTCCCGCTGAGCTGGGCGACGCTGTTCACCGACCACAACGCCGCGGACTTCCTCGGCAGCCTGTTCCTGGGCGCGATCGTCGGCGGTCTGGGCATCATGGCATCGGGCCTGCTGGCCGACCGGCTCGGGCGTCGCGGCCAGCTGGCCATCGCGGCCGTGCTGATCGCGCTCTTCAGCTTCGCCGCCGCGCCGCTGCTCGGGTCCGACACGACGGCCGGTCGCACGACCTACGTCGTCGTCGGCTTCGCGCTGCTCGGCTTGTCGCTGGGGCAGGCCAGCAACGCGATCGCCTCGCGCTTCGAGAGCATCTACCGCTACACCGGCGCGGCGGTCACCTCGGACATCGCCTGGCTGCTGGGCGCGGGCTTCGCCCCGCTGGTGGCCCTGTGGCTGTGCAGCGAATTCGGCCTGGCCTACGTCGGCTATTACCTGCTGTCCGGCGCGGTCGTGACGCTCGCGGCGCTCGGCTTCAGCCGCACGCTGGAAACCGTCCGCTGAGCGGACGCCACGCCGCGCCGTCCCGGTGGGGCGTGCGTGGCGTGGCAGGATGAAAGCGGCGGTCGGCACGTCGGGTCTTCGTTGCGCCGCGCTCGGGCGGCGGATGGACGGGGCAGGGCGGTGAGCGCCGGGAGGCCGGTCGGCGCGGAGGGGCGCCCTGCGCAGCAGGTGTCCCGGCCCGGCGCCGATTTCATCACGGCGTGGCGCGGGCCGCGCTGTGACCGAATGTCGCACCCGTCCGCCGCACTTGCCGCGGCGCGGGCGTTCTGTGAGAATGCCCGGCTCCCTGCGCCCAGGCGCCGAGGGAGCCCCTTGCCCCACCACGCGATCGCGACGGGGGGCTATCCGGACCGTCGCCGGCAGGCGCGGTCGATATCCGAAAGGAAACCACAATGCGTCATTACGAAGTTGTGTTCCTGGTCCACCCGGACCAGAGCGAGCAGGTCCCGGCGATGATCGAGCGCTACAAGTCGATGATCGAGGGCGCCGAGGGCACCATCCATCGTCTCGAGGACTGGGGTCGCCGCCAGCTGGCCTACCCGATCAACAACCTGGTCAAGGCTCACTACGTGCTGTTCAACATCGAAGTCGGCCAGGCCGGCCTCGACGAGCTCGTCGAAGCGTTCCGCTTCAACGACGCGGTGCTGCGTCACCTGGTGGTCCGCCGCGACGAGGCCGACACCGAGCAGTCGCTGATCATGAAGAACAAGGACGACAAGGGCGACAAGCCCGAGCGTAGCGACCGTCGTCGCCGCGACGACGAAGGCGAGAGCACCGGCGGTGACGCCGAGGGCGCCGCCGACAAGTCCGATTCCGCCGAAGCCGCCTGAGGATCACGCCCATGTCCAAGTTCTTCCGCCGCCGCAAGTTCTGCAAGTTCACCGCCGAGGGCGTCAAGGAGATCGATTACAAGGATCTCAACACCCTGCGCCAGAACCTCACCGAGAACGGCAAGATCGTGCCGAGCCGCATCACCGGCACCAAGTCGCGTTACCAGCGTCAGCTGGCCACGGCCGTCAAGCGCGCACGCTTCCTGGCGCTGATCCCGTACACCGACAACCACAACGTCTGAACCGGTTGGCCGGCGGCCGCCTCGGCGCGCAGCCGGTCCGTTCCCCGCGTTGAACCATCCGTCCGATTCGGACAGCACGCGTTGCGGCGGGCCGACCAGGCGCGCCGCTAACGAATACGGAGCACTACCATGCAACTGATTCTCCTGCAGAAGGTCACCAACCTCGGCAACCTGGGCGACAAGGTCAGCGTCAAGCCGGGCTACGGCCGCAATTACCTCGTGCCGCAGGGCAAGGCCGTGCCGGCCACCGCGGCCAACGTCGCCGAGTTCGAAGCGCGCCGCGCCGAGTACGAAGCCAAGGCCCAGGCCCAGCTCGACGAGGCCCAGGGCCGTCTGGCGAAGCTCGAAGGCGCGAGCGTGACGATCTACGCCAACGCATCGACCGAAGGCAAGCTCTACGGTTCGGTCGGCCCGCGCGAAATCGCCGACGCCCTGACCAAGGCCGTCGCGCCGGTCGAGAAGTCGGAAGTCGTGCTGGGTGAAGGCGCGTTCCGCAACACCGGCGAGTACGACGTGGTCATCCATCTGCACGCCGACGCCGAGACCACGGTGAAGGTCGTGATCGAGGGTGAGGTCGCCTGATCCCTGCGGATCCAGGCTTCCAGGAACGGGCGCCCCAGGGCGCCCGTTTCCGTTTGGCGGGCCACGGCCCCCGGCCGGCCGTATCCGCACGGCGTTGCGCCGAGGGCCGGCGCGGGTCGCAGGCGGCGCGACGCGGCGCGCGCAGCATCCGGTGTTATCCACAGCTTGTGGGGTCGCCTGTCCACAGGCCGTCGCACTAGCATCGAGGGTCGCGCGCGCAAGCGCGGCCGTTCCAGCGAATCCCGTCATGTCCGCACGTCCCGACTACCGCAACGAACACCGCGCCGACGCGCGCGTCGAGCAGCTGCGCATTCCGCCGCAATCGGTCGAAGCCGAGCAGGCGGTGCTCGGCGGCCTGATGCTGGTGCCCGACGCCTACGACCGCATCGCCGATCTGCTGGTCCCGGAGGATTTCTATCGCCGCGACCACCAGAAGATCTACACCGCGATCCAGGAACTGGCGGAAAAGAGCAAGCCGTTCGATGCGGTGACGCTGGGCGAGTGGTTCGAATCGAACGGCCTGTCCGAACTCGTCGCCGGTGGCGCCTACCTCGGCGAACTGGCCAGTACCACGCCCTCGGCGGCGAACATTCGCGCCTATGCCGAGATCGTGCGCGACAAGGCGATCCTGCGTCAGCTGATCGACGTCGGCACCGAGATCGTCAACGACGGCTTCCAGCCCGACGGCCGCGACAGCAGCGAGATCCTCGCCAAGGCCGAGCAGCAGGTGTTCAAGATCGCCGAGGCCGGCGCCCAGGGGCGCAGCGACTTCACCGCGATCAACAAGGCGATGGCCGACGCCTTCGATGTGCTGCAGACGCGCTACAACAACGGCGGCGGCGTGACCGGCCTGCCCACCGGCTATACCGAATTCGACGAGATGACCGCCGGCCTGCAGCCGACGGACCTGATCATCCTGGCCGCGCGTCCGGCGATGGGCAAGACGACCTTCGCGCTGAACATCGCCGAGTACGCCGCGATCAAGACCAAGAAGGCGGTCGGCGTGTTCTCGATGGAAATGTCGGCCAGCCAGCTCGCGCTGCGCCTGATCTCGTCCAACGGCCGCGTCAATGCCACGCGGCTGCGCACCGGTCAGCTCGAGGACGAGGACTGGAGCCGGGTGAGCAGTGCGATCCGCATGCTCAAGGAGACCAAGATCTTCATCGACGACACGCCGGGCCTCGGCCCCGACGTGCTGCGCGCCAAGTGCCGACGCCTGAAGCGCGAGCACGATCTCGGTCTGATCGTCATCGACTACCTGCAGCTGATGTCGGTGCCGGGCAACAGCGAGAACCGCGCCACCGAAATCTCCGAGATCTCGCGTTCGCTCAAGGGGCTGGCCAAGGAGCTCAACGTGCCGGTGATCGCGCTGTCGCAGCTCAACCGCTCGCTGGAAACGCGTGCCGACAAGCGCCCGGTGATGGCGGACCTGCGCGAATCGGGCGCGATCGAGCAGGACGCCGACATCATCATCTTCATCTACCGCGACGACTACTACAACAAGGACACGTCGCCGGACAAAGGCCTGGCCGAGATCATCATCGGCAAGCAGCGTAGCGGTCCGACCGGCTCGGTGAAGCTGAAGTTCTTCGGCGAGTACACCCGCTTCGACAACCTGTCGCACGATTCGATCGGCAGCTTCGAGTAGGTCCGGACGTCGCGCCGGCGGTACCGGCGCGGGCGGGGCGCAGGCAGAATAGGCGGCGTCACCCGTCGTCCTCGTGTTGCCGCGCATGGCCCGTCCGATCACCGCCACCATCCATACCGATGCGCTGCGCCACAACCTGGGCGTGATGCGTGCCCGCGCGCCCGGTCGGCGGCTGATGGCGATGGTCAAGGCCGACGGTTACGGCCACGGACTCGAGACCGCGGCCCGCGCGCTGCACGAGGCCGATGCATTCGGGGTCGCGGCGATCGAGGATGCGGCGCGTATCCGCGCGGCGGGACTCGAGCAGCCCATTCTGGTGCTGTCCGGATTCGACAGCGAGGCCGATCTCGATCTGCTGCGCGGCCTGCGCGCCGAGGCCATCGTGCATCACGCGGCCCAGCTCGAGCTGCTGGAGCAGACCGATGGCGCACCGATCCGGGTGTGGCTGAAGATCGATACCGGCATGCACCGGCTGGGCTTTCCGCCCGAGCATGTGCGCGAGGTGCACGCGCGCCTGCGCGCGGCGCGCGGCGTGCACGGCGACATCGTGCTGATGACCCACTTCGCCAGTTCGGACGAGTTCGATCCCCATGCACGCAGCGGGGCGCAGACACCGGCCCAGCTGCGGGCGTTCGCGGCGGCGACCGCCGATCTGCCCGGACCGCGCTCGCTGGCCAATTCGGCGGCGGTGCTCGGCTGGAGCGAGTCCCACGGCGACTGGATCCGCCCCGGGGGCGCCCTGTACGGGATGTCGGTCGTCGCCGGTCGTCCCGGTGCCGAGTTCGGCCTGCGTCCGGCGATGACGTTCGAGACGCGCCTGCTCGCCGTGAACCCGCTGCGCAAAGGCGATCGCGTGGGCTATTCCGCCACCTGGGAGGCGCCCGAAGACCTCCTGCTGGGCGTGGCCGCGGTCGGCTACGGCGATGGGTATCCGCGCCTCGCACCCGCCGGCACGCCGGTACTGGTCAACGGCCACGCCGCGTCGGTGGTCGGCCGGGTGTCGATGGACCTGATGACGATCGACCTGCGCGGCGTCGACGGCGTGCGCGCCGGCGACCCGGTCACCCTGTGGGGGCCGGCGTTGCCGGTGGAAACCGTGGCCGAGGCGGCGGGCACGATTTCGTATGCGCTGACCTGCGGCATCACGCGCCGGGTGCGCTTCGTCAACGCCTGAGAGCGGCGGACGCTCAGTCCGGCTGGACGTGGCGCAGGCGGACGCGTCCGACGTGCACGTCCACGCTGTCGGCGGCGATCGTCACCGGCACGCGGGTGTCGGTGACGAAGCGCAGCGCGCCGTCCGGCATCGACACCGACACGTGCAGGCCGTACCGACCACCGTCGCGCAGCTGTCCACGCGCGACGTCGATCGCGAACTCGTAGGGGCCGTTGCCCACGGTGGTCACCGCCTCGGACAAGACCGCCCGTGGGGTATCGGCATGCTGGTTGTCGACCAGCTGCACCCGCAGGCGCGACCCCTCGGGCATCAGAATCTTCTCGAAATACACGGCTTCGCCCTGGATGCGGACGCGGGCTTCGGTCTCGGGGATCACGGTGGACTCCGGGGCAGCGGGCGCGGTGGTCTGGCAGGCGGCCAGCGCGAGGGCGGCCAGCATCGGTGCCATGCAGGCGCGGAACAGGGCGACGGGCATCGTGGGTCTCCGGTCTCGAACGTGGGCTCAGCATGCGCCCGACACGGGCGCACGGCGTCAAGGCGCGCGGGTCTCCGCGCGTGGTCGCAGTTCGACATAGACACCGAAATGGTCCGACGGCCAGGTGCCGGCGGCATCGGGGGTATCGAGCACGACGCGGGCATCGCGCACCTCGAAGCGCCCGCGCTCGGCGAACACCAGATCGATGCGCCCGCGCAGATCCGGGAAGAAATGCGGATTCAGCGTGGTCGTGGCGGTCTCGCCCGGATGCTGCGCGCCGTAGGTGTCGAAAAAGCGCTCGAGCGTGGCCAGTTCGTCCGCGCCGGCCGGCGCATTGAAATCGCCGAGTACGAGCGACGGCGCATCGCCGGCCGTGGCATCGATCCACCTCACGGCATCCTCGAGCTGCTGACGGCGGATCGCCGCGCCGCCCTGGCCGGCATGCAGATGGGTGAAATACACGTTGATCGGCTGTCCGTCGCGCGTGATCCGCGCCCATCCCATGCTGCGCGAATCCTCGCGCGGCGCGAGCGCGGTGCTGCCGTGCGTCTCGACCGGCCAACGCGTCAGCAGGGCGTTGCCGTAGCGACGCGCGCGGTCTTCGGCGTCGAGCGACACGAACTGCGCGTGGTAGCCGAGGGCGGCAGCCAGGGTGTCGGCCTGGTTGGGCAGCGTCTCGGTCTGCAGCACTTCCTGCAGTGCGATGACGTCCGCATCGAGTGCGCGCAGTTGCTCGACGATCAGCGGCAGCCGCGCCGGCCAGTCGGCGCGGTCGTGGTAGATGTTCAGCGTGACCACGCGCAGGTCCCGCGGTGTCGCAGCGTCGCGCGTCGGCGTGCCGGCGCAGGCCGTCAGCACGATCGTCGCGAGCAGCGCACCCAGTGCGCGGATCATCGGGCCGTCTCCACGCCGGCGGGCGGACGTTCCGTGCGGAACACGGGATAGAGATTCAGCCGTGTGTCCCAGGCGCTGTGGCGGCGGTAGAAGAACTCGAGCCGTGCGCGCGGATCGGCGGCGAACGCGGCATCGTCGCGCAGGCGCGATTCGAACTCGGCCCTGACGGCCGGATCGGCGTCCAGCATCGCGCGGGCGACCTGTTCGGCCACGTAGTCCTCCATGTATTCCTTGCGCTCGAAGAAGTTGTTGAAACGGCCCCAGGCCGCCAGCGAATCGGGCGCCTGGGGTTCGAGCAGGGCGGCCACCAGGCGCGCGCGCGGCTGTGCGACCGGCACGTAGAGCGCGCCCGCGGCGAGATCCTGGGACGCGTCCGCCCAGTCGCCCGTCAGCGTCAGCCGCTGATGGCCTTCGACCGACGCCGTTGCCGGCGTAGCGGTGGTGGCGCGGAACACCTGCACGGGGAGTCCGGTCTGTGCCCGGTCGATGCGCGCGAACGTGATGCCGTGGTGGCGCAGCGCCCGGCCCACGCCATCGGCGAGCGCAGCCGGTACCACGTAGCCGCCGCGGGGCAGGGTGACGCTGCGCGCCGGCACGATCTCGTCGCGCAGGGGCACGCGCCAGAGCTGCGGCGTGGTTTCGTCGTAGCGGGTCATCAGCGCGCCCGACACCTCGGACAGCGTGCGCGTGTAGGCGTAACCGCGGAAGTCGATCGTGCGTGCGGTGTCGGTGGTCGTGTAGTCCAGCGGCACCGTCTGCCCGCCGAGGGCGCTCGCGCGCGCATCGGCCCCATGCGCGATGCGCAGCCAGTCGCGGCCCTGCCGCGCGATGTGTTCGAGCACCGAGACGATGGTGTTGCGGGTGATCCGCACGCGCACCGGATACTCCTTCCACGAATGCGTCTCCACCAGCATCGCCAGGCGGTTGCGCAGCGGGAAATAGCCGGTGGAGAAGCGCGGCGGCGAGACGCCGTCCTCGAACCCGGAGTCCGGCTCGTCGGCGCGCACGAAGGAGGGATAGAACGGCAGCGGCAGCGAGCCCTGCGCGGCGAGATCCGCGATGACGCCGTCACGCCACGCGGTGCCCACCGCGCGCAGCGCCGGGTCGCCGGCGTGCAGCGGTTCGACCTGGATGGAGATGTCGTGTTCGAACTGCGCGCCGTTGGTCGCGTGCAGGTCCACGGCGGCGATCGGGTCCCAGGCATTCACCAGCGCCAGCATCGCCTGCATCTCGGGGCTGTCGGCCTTGGCGTAGTCACGGTTGAGGTTGTAGTTCTGCGCCGTGGTGCGCCAGCCCATCTCGCGCGGGCCGCGCTGGTTGGGCCGGTTCCAGGCACCGAAGCGCTCGTGGCCGTCGACGCTGAACACCGGCACGAACACCCAGACCAGGTGGTCCAGTGCGCCCGGCGCCGCTTCGCCGTCGAGCACCTGGCGCAGGGCGAGAAAGCCGGCGTCCTTGCCGTCGATCTCGCCGGCATGGATGCCGCCCTGGATCAGCACGACCGGACGCCCGGCGGCGCGAGCGGCCTCCGGAGTCAACGCGCCGCTGCGCGAGACGGCCAGGGCCTTCATCGGCCGCCCCTCCGGCGAGACGCCGAAGTCGAAGCAGCGCACCGCATCGGGATAGGCGGCCTGGAACGCGTCGCAGAGCGCGATGGTTTCGTCGTAACGGCCGGTCTCGACGAAGCCGCTGCGCTCGGCGTGGGTGGTCAGGCCGGCGGGCGACGTGGCCCAGAGCGGCACGGCCGCGAGCAGCAGAACGGCGGGCAGGGCGCGGCGCGGGAGCATCGACTTCGGCATGGCGGGCACGGGCAGCGGGACGGCCGCCGATGGTAACGCGCCATCGGCACGCAGCCGCGCGCCGGCTCTGCCGCGCGGGGCCCGCATTCGACTACGCTTGCCGCCTTTCCCACCGCGCGAACACCCGCATGTCCAACCCTGCATCCGCCGCCCCGGCCGGCTCCGGCCGCATGCCGCGCCAGATCGGCTACATCATCGGCAACGAAGCCTGCGAGCGTTTCAGCTTCTACGGCATGCGCAACATCCTGGTGCCGTTCCTGATCGGCTCGGTGCTGCTCGGCTATCTGCCCGCGGGCAGCGAGCGTGACACGGCGGCGAAGGACATCTTCCACATGTTCGTCATCGGCGTGTACTTCTTCCCGCTGCTGGGCGGATGGCTGGCCGACCGCTTCTTCGGCAAGTACCACACCATTCTCTGGTTCTCGCTGATCTACTGCGCCGGCCACGCCTGCCTGGCGTTGTTCGAGAACAACGCCAACGGCTTCTACACCGGCCTGTTCCTGATCGCGCTGGGCTCGGGTGGCATCAAGCCGCTGGTGGTGTCGTTCTGCGGTGACCAGTTCGACCAGAGCAACAAGAGCAAGGCCAAGCTGGTATTCGACGCGTTCTACTGGATCATCAATTTCGGCTCGTTCTTCGCGTCGCTGCTCGCGCCGAGGCTGCTCGACGCCTACGGGCCGGCGGTCGCCTTCGGCGTGCCGGGCGTGCTGATGTTCATCGCCACGTTCGTGTTCTGGCTCGGCCGCCGTCACTACGTCAACGTGCCGCCGTCGCGGCGTGACCCGCATGCGTTTTCCGCGGTGATCCGCACCGCGCTGCAGGCACGGGGCCAAGGCCAGGGCCGTCCGGGCCTGCTCGTGGCAATGGTCGGCGTCACCACCGCGGCGGCGATGCTGCTGCTGTGGGCGCTGTCGGCCACGATCGCCCTGCCGTGGTGGCCGACCAGCTTCGGGTTCGTCATCACCGCGTGTCTGTCGCTGGGCGTGATCATCGCGCTGGGCGGCTGGGGCGCCTCGATGCAGCTCGAACGCGCGCGCGGCGCGCATCCGGATGCGGCCGTGGACGGTGTGCGCGCCGTGCTGCGCATCCTGATCGTGTTCGCGCTGGTCACGCCGTTCTGGTCGCTGTTCGACCAGAAGGCGTCGACCTGGATCATCCAGGGCCGCGAGATGATCGTTCCCCACGCGGCGTGGTGGTGGCCGAGCTGGCTGATCGACAACCCGGCGCAGATGCAGGCACTCAACCCGCTGCTGGTGATGCTGCTGATTCCGTTCAACAACCTGGTGCTGTACCCGCTGCTGCGCGGCTGGGGCGTCGACGTGACGCCGCTCAAGCGCATGGGCTGGGGCATCGCGATCTCCGGCACCTCGTGGATCGTCGCGGGCATGCTGCAGTTGTGGATCGACGACGGACAGCAGGTGTCGCTGGCCTGGCAGTCGCTGCCGTATCTGTTGCTGACCTTCGGTGAGGTGCTGGTGTCGGCCACCGCGCTGGAGTTCGCCTACAGCCAGGCGCCGCAGGCGATGAAGGGCGTGATCATGGCGTTCTGGTACCTCACCAGCACCTTCGGCAGTCTGTGGGTGCTGCTGACCAATGCCGGCGTACGCAACGAGGCGGTGACGGCGTACATCGCCTCGACCGGGTTGAGCGAGAATGCGTTTCTGATGTTCTTCTTCGCGGCCTTCGCATTCGCGGCGGCGCTGGCATTCGGGCTGTACGCACGTCGCTACCCGATGCAGGACAATTACCGCATCGCCTGATTGACGGAACCCTGCGCGCATGAATGTCGGACCCGTGACCCTCGTCCTGATCGCGATCACCGTGCTGGTGTCGTGGCAGGCGTTCGAGAGACCCCAGTTGCTCGGCCGCCTGATCCTGTGGCCGCCCGCGATCGACCGGCATCGGCAGTACGACCGCCTGCTGACCCACGGCTTCATCCACGCCGACTGGCAGCATCTGCTGTTCAACATGATCACGCTGTTCTTCTTCGGCGGAACGATCGAACGTGCGTTCGCCCCCTACATCGGGCCGGTGGGCTTTCTGCTGTTCTATCTGTCGGCGATCCTGGTCGCGATCCTGCCGACCTACCTGCGTCACCGGCATGATCCGAACTACCGCAGTCTCGGCGCATCGGGCGCGGTCTCGGCGGTGCTGTTCGCGTCCATCCTGATCGATCCGTGGTCGTTGCTGCTGGTGTTCTTCATTCCGATGCCGGCGATCGTGTTCGGTGTCTGCTACATCGGTTACAGCATCTGGATGGACAGGCGCGGTGGCGACAACATCAACCACAGCGCGCACCTGTGGGGGGCGGGCTACGGCGTGCTGTTCACCGTCATGATGGAGCCGAGGATCATCGGCGTGTTTCTCGAGCGTCTGGGTTCGCCGTCGTTCTAGGCGCGCGTTCGCGCCGGGCGACACGAGGCAGCCGTGCTCACCACGCTTGCATGAGCGGCGTGATATTGCTTCGCCTTCGAACACAACGGGAGTGAAGATTCATGGCAGTGACTCGCGCCAAAGCCACCAGCCTGCTCAACGCCACCGAGATGGGGCTCTACGATGACAGTCGTGCGAACGCGCTTCGCGGTCACAGCGAGACGAAGCTCGCGCGTCTGGTCACACGTGCACGCACCGCACGCGACCGCGCCCGCGATCTCGAAAAGCGCCAGCGTCTCGCATCGCGTTCCACCACCGGCAGCAAGTCGGGGCGCAGCGGCCAGGCCAACGCCCGGACGGGCGAGAAGGTCGAGCTGCTCGCCGACATCCTGAAGCGGCTCGAAGCCCAGCATCGCGAGACCGCCAAGGCCGAGAAGGCGGCTGCACGCGACAAGGCGAAAACTGCCAAGAGCGCGGCGGCGTCGGGCAAGACCAAGGCCGCTACCGCGGCGAAGCCTGCATCCGGCAAGAAGGCGACGACGAAGACGAGCGCTGCGCGGACGAAGGCCGGCGCCGGCAAGGCCGCAGCGGCGTCGACCACGTCGAAAACGCCTTCGAAGAAGGCACCTGCCAAGCGGACGTCGTCGTCGGCCGCGCCGGGCGTTAAAGGCAAGGCGGCCACCAAGCGGGCATCGAAGACCGCAACGAAGGCGACCACCAAGAAGAGCGCGGCCGAATCCGCCGGAATCTCCCCGAAGCGTGCACTGGCGAATACCCGCAAGCTGCTCGCGCAACAGGAAGCAAAGGCCGCCCAGCCCAAGCCCTGGGATGGACTCGGCAACGAGGGCACTGCGCAGTCCGCCCCGGGCTTCCAGTCGCCCAAGGCGCGTGCGCGCGTTCTCGAGTTGCATGCGGGTGAGACGCGACAGGCGCCGATCCACGGCAGCATCAGCACCCGCGATCGCAAGAACCAGGGCAAGCGCGATCACCGCAGCAAGTGAGTCGAGATCGGGGCACGCCACTGCCCGCCGAACGGGTGGGCAGTGGCGGCCACGCCGCGGATCGATCCGTGCCGGGTAGGCGGCAGGCGATCTGTCGCGATTCGCCCGGTGTTGACCCGGGCTACGATCGAGAAGGGTGAAAGGCCCCGCGGATCGGGCCGGAGACGTGGGCTCACGTTCGAGATGAAGCGTGTCCCGGCATCCCTCGGGTGACCCTCAGCGTCACGCCGCGCGTGCAGAATTGCGCGCCAAACCGCATGGCGCCGGCACCGTCAGCGGAACGTCGCATCCGGGTGACCGCGGGCGGCAGTCTGCGACCTCGCGGCTCGCCTATTCACATTTCCGGCTGAAGATGCGGTATCGTGCGCGCACTGTTCAAGGCCGGGATCACGGTACATCGTGGCTCCGATGCGGTAGATCCAAGTTGACGGCCGGTTCGCCGGTCGGGACGATCCGCTCCATCGCTTTCGCGTTACCCCTTGCTCGACAGTCGCGACATCCGAAGCCAAGGCCTCAGCGGGTGTCGTGTTCCCATCAAACTGCTTCAAGGAGTAACACCATGAGTGATCGTCAGAACGGTACCGTCAAGTGGTTCAACGATGCCAAGGGCTTCGGCTTCATCACCCCGGAAAGCGGTCAGGACCTGTTCGTCCACTTCCGTTCGATCCAGGGCACCGGCTTCAAGTCGCTGCAGGAAGGCCAGAAGGTCACCTTCAAGGTCGTCCAGGGCCAGAAGGGCATGCAGGCTGACGAAGTGCAGGCCGTCTAAGACGCCCTGCCTGCTGCAAGATCGAGCCCCGGGCGGAAGCGTCCGGGGCTTTTTCTATGGCGCACGCCGTGCCCCATCGACTGCCATCACGGCGGGGCCACGACGGCCGCGTTAGCGTTCCGTTAGTGTTTTGACGCCGCGGATGCGGCACGGGGATCGATACGATGAAGCGGTTGGTGATAGGCGGCCTGTTGCCGGTGATGTTGCTTGCCTGCCAGCGCGAGGCGCCGCCTCCTGCGGCGCCGGTGGCCGGTGCGGCGCAGGACGCGGAGGTGGTTCCGGTCCCGGAGGGTCCGGGCCATCTGGAAGACGTCGTCGAGATGGATGCCCGCTTCATCGTGGGCATCAGCTATCCGCCCGAGGCGAACAAGTATCCCGGCCTGGCCGCGGAGCTGCACCGCTATGCCCAGGGGGCGCGGGACGAGCTGATGGATGCCGTGCGCGGCGCCGAGCTGCCCGCCGGCACGATGTACGACCTGTCGCTCAGTTTCACCACCATCGCCGACACACCGGATCTTCTGGCGATCGCTGCCGACGGCAGCAGCTACACCGGTGGCGCGCACGACGCGCCGCTGGTCGAGCGCTTCGTGTGGCTGGTCGCCGACGAGCGCCTGCTGACCGCGGAGACGCTGCTCGCGCGGCCAGAAAGCTGGCAACCCGTCGCGTCCTATGTGCGCGAACAGTTGCATGCCGCGTTGTCGCAGCGCATCGATGCCGACGAACTCGAGCCCGACGAGCGCAGCCGTCTGATGCGCTCCGCCGGCAAGATGATCGACGAAGGCTCCGGCCCCGACGTGGACAACTATCAGCAGTTCGAACCCGTGGTCGGTCCGGGCGGCAAGCTGGTCGCGCTGCGTTTCGTGTTCCCGCCGTACCAGGTGGGCCCGTACTCGGACGGCGTGCAGACCGTCGAGGTGCCCGCCTCGGTGCTGCTGCCGCATGTCGCCGAGCGTTACCGCGCGCTCTTCGTCCAGGGCTGATCGCCGGCGCCGACATCACTGCCGAGTGCGGCCAGCGTGTCTCCGATGTCGGCGTCGAGTTTCAGCGTGGCCAGGGGGTCGGCCCGGGTTACCCCGCGGGTCAGGATGGCCAATGGACGGCCGGCCTCGGCGGCCAGCCGTGCGAAGCGGAAGCCCGAGTACACCATCAACGACGAGCCGACGACCAGCATCGCGTCACTGGCCTCGAGCGCGGCCTGCGCGGTGGCCACGCGTGCACGCGGCACGTTCTCGCCGAAGAACACCACGTCAGGCTTCAGCAGTCCGCCGCAGGCCAGGCAGTGGGGCGGAACGAAGCCGGCGACCGCTTCGGGCGCGATGTCGGCATCGCCGTCCGGCGCCGCGCCCGCGTGCCCGGGATGCCAGCGCGGATTGTCGGCCGCCAGCCGCGGCTGAAGCCCGTCACGCGATTGGCGATCCCCACAGCCCAGGCACACCACGGTGTCGAGGCGGCCGTGCAGATCGACGACATGACGGCTGCCGGCAGCCTGGTGCAGGCCGTCCACGTTCTGGGTCAGCAGCATCGAGAGTCGGCCCTGCGCGTCCAGCCGGGCCAGCGCGTGATGGGCGACGTTGGGACGCGCGGCCGAGAGTGCGGGCCAGCCGACGTGGCTGCGCGCCCAGTAGCGGCGGTACACCGCCGGATCGGCGGTGAAGGCCTGCCAGGTTACCGGCGCTGCGCGTTTCCACGCGCCGCTGGCGTCGCGATAGTCCGGAATGCCGGAGCCGGTGCTGATACCGGCGCCGGTCAGAACGAAGATCCGGGCGTGGGTGTCGAGCCAGTCGTGTAGACGTTCGGCAGCCGATGCGGCGAGTGCGGGCGATGACATGCCGCCATGCTACTGCCGTATGTGTGCCGGGGCGGCGCACGTGCGTGGGCCAGCGGGCCACGCCAACGACAACGCCCGGCACGAGGCCGGGCGTTGTCTGGACGAGTACGGCGGGCGCGTCAGTTCGATGCCTCGGCCGGGTCCGGGGCCAGGCCACGCTTAATCAGCAGCGGCTCGATCCGCGGCTCGGCGCCGGTGAAATCGACGAACAGCTGCTTGGCATCCTTGCTGCCGCCACGCGACAGCAGGGTGCTGCGCAGACGGTCGCCGTTCGCACGGGTCAGGCCGCCGTTCTGCTCGATCCACTGCACCGTGTTCGCGTCCAGTACTTCCGACCAGATGTAGGCGTAGTAGCCGGCCGCATAGCCGCCGTTGATGTGGCTGAAGTACGGCGTGCGGTAGCGCGGCGGCACCGGCGGATAGTCGAGGCCGGCGGCCGCGAGCGCGGCGGCTTCGGTCGCCATGACCTGATCACCGCTCGGCAACTGGTCGGCCGGCAGCTGGTGCAGGTACTGGTCGAGCATCGCGGCGCCCAGATACTCGGTGGTCGCGAACCCCTGGTTGAACTTGGCCGCAGCCTGGACGCGCTCGATCAATTCGGCCGGCATCGCCTCGCCGGTCTGATAGTGCTTGGCGTAGTTGGCGAGGATCGACGGCCAGTCGGCCCACATTTCGTTGACCTGCGACGGGAACTCGACGAAGTCCCGCGGCACGCTGGTGCCGCTGAAGAAGGGGTACTTCACGTCCGAGAACATGCCGTGCAAGGAGTGACCGAACTCGTGGAACATCGTGGTCACCTCGTCCCAGGTCAGCAGCGTCGGCTGGCCGGCCTGCGGCTTGGGGATGTTCTGGTGGTTGGCGGTGACGGTGAGCGTGCCCTCGAGTTCCGACTGCGAGACATAGGAATTCATCCACGCGCCGCCGCGCTTGGACGCGCGCGCGTACGGATCGAAGATGAAGATCGCGAGCGGGCTGCCGTCCTCGTTGAAGACGTCGTAGGTCCAGGTGTCGGGGTGGTACTTCGGCAGGTCGGTCCGCTCCCTGAACGTGATGCCGTAGAACTGGGTCGCGGCGAAAAACACGCCGTTCTCCAGCACGTTCTTCATCTCGAAGTACGGCTTGATCTGCGCGTCGTCGAAGCTGTATTTGTCCTGGCGCACCTTCTCGGTGTAGTAGGCCCAGTCCCAGGGCTCGAGCTGGAAGGTCGGCTCGCCCTTGGCCGCCTGCTCGCGGTCGATCATGGCCTGCAGTTCGGCAGCCTCCTGCCGGGCGTTGGCGACGGCCGCCGGCGCCAGCTGGCCCAGCATGCTGTTGACCGCCTCCACCGTGCCGGCGGTCGAGTCCTCGAGAATGAAAGTCGCCTGGTTGGGATAGCCCATCAGGTTCGCGCGCTCGGCACGCAGCTTGAGGATGTCGGCGATGACCTGGGTGTTGTCGTACTGGTTGCCGCGGCTGCCGCGGTTCACCGACGCGGTATGGATGCGCTCGCGCAGGGCGCGGTTGTTGACCTGCGGCAGCACCGGCTGGCCGGTCGTGTTGAGCAGGGTGATGACGTACTTGCCGTCGAGGCCGCGGGTCTTCGCCTCGGCGGCGGCCGCGGCGATCTGCGCATCGCTCAGGCCGTCGAGTTCTTCCCGGGTCTCGACGACAACGGCCGAATCGTTGACCTCCGCGAGCACGTTCTGGCTGAAGGTCGTGCCGAGGCGCGCGGACTCGGCGTTGATCCGGCGCATTTCCTGCTTCTGCGCTTCGGTGAGGTTGGCGCCGGCGCGGACGAACATCGTGTGGTAGCGCTCGACCAGGCGCTGGCTTTCGGCATCGAGCCCGAGATTGCCGACGTTCTTGTACAAGGTGTCGATCCGCGCGAAGAGCTGCGGGTTGAGCATGATCGCGTCACGATGCGCGGCGAACTTCGGCGCGTACTCGGCATCGATCTTGCGGCGCGTGTCGTTGGTGTCGGTGCCGTTGAGGCTGCCGAAGATCACCCGGGCGCGCGAGAGCAGCTTGCCCGAGCGCTCGAGCGCGATGATGGTGTTCTCGAAGGTCGGTGCCTCGCGATTGCGCGCGATCGCCTCGATCTCGCGCAGGTTCTCGGCCATGCCCGCGTCGAAGGCCGGGGCGAAATGCGCGTCCTGGATGCGGTCGAAATGCGGGTACTGCAGGTCGAGCGTGCTCTCGACGAACAGCGGATTGTCGGCCGGGCGCTGGGCGCTCGCGGCCTGCGCGGTGGTGCTGCCGGTGCCGGTCTGGGCGAGGGCGGGCAATGCGGAGACGGCGAGAACCGCGCACAGGGCGGCGGCGAGCGGGTGCTTCAGCAAGGGGACTCTCCGGATGACAGGACCCGCTAGGCTAGCCCATCGCCTTGGACCACCGCCCGTGCCGGAAGTCGCGCGCGGCCAGCCCTTGGAAAATCAGGGTGTTGCACGCCTCACTTGATACAGGGCCGCAGATCGATGGCGCGGCGGCGACGCCTGTCGCAGACTCGGCGCTTCCACAGGAGACCGCCATGCCCTGCGCATTCGACTTCGAGGCGACCACGCTCGAGGGCCAACACCAGCCGCTGTCGGATTTCGCCGATCGCGTGCTTCTGATCGTCAATGTGGCCTCACGCTGCGGGTTTACGCCGCAGTACGCCGGCCTGCAGCAGTTGTGGGCGGATTACAGTGGCCGCGGGCTCGTCGTGCTCGGATTTCCCTGCGACCAGTTCCGCCACCAGGAGCCGGGCGACGCCGCCGACATCCGCCGGTTCTGCGCACTGAACTACGCCGTCGACTTCCCGATGTTCGCCAAGGTCGAGGTCAACGGACCGGGCGCGCATCCGCTGTGGGCGTGGCTGGCGCAGCAGAAGCGCGGGGTCCTGGGCACCCGCGCGATCAAGTGGAACTTCACCAAATTCCTGGTCGGCCGCGATGGCCAGGTGCTGCGGCGGTTCGCGCCGTCGACGCCGCCATCCGCGCTGCGGTCACCGATCGAGCAGGCGCTGGCCGCAACGGCCTGAACACCTCGGCGTTCAGCGGATGATCGTGACCGGGATGTCGGTCTGCGCGATCACCTTGGTCGACACCGAGCCGAGCAGCACGCCCTGCACGGCGGTGCGTCCGTGCGAGCCCATGACGATCAGATCGGTCCGCCGCTTGCGTGCCACTTCCAGAATGGTGTCGGCGACCTCGCCCACGGCATGGACCTCGTCCACGGCGAGCTTGCTGCGCTTGAGCGTGGCCCGGGCCGGGGCGAGCGCGTGTGCGTGGTTGGCCGCATGGTAGTCGGCCACGGCCTGCGCGCCGATCCGGCGCTCGACCCCTGGAAACACGGGCGGGTCCACGTGCAGAACGGTGACGGCCCCCGGCTTGGCGAGCTGCTTGGCCAGGTTCAACGCGTACTTGAGCGCCCGCAGGCTGATGTCGCTGCCGTCGACGGTGACGAGAATCTTCATGTGCACTCCCCGGAAACTGCGGGGAGTGTAGTCCGGCGCGCGGCTACTTTTCGACGAAGGCGCGTTCGAAGACGTACTGACCCGGTGTGCCGATGCGCGGCGCGGCCTCGAACCCACGTGCGTCCAGCAGGTGGCGGAAGTCGGCCAGCATCTGCGGGCTGCCGCAGATCATGGCGCGGTCATGCGCCGGATCGAGCGGTGGCAGGCCCAGGTCGGACGCCATGCGCCCGCTGTCGAGCAGCTCGGTCAGGCGGCCGCGGTGACTGCGCCCGCCGAACTCGAAATCCTCGCGGGTGACGGCCGGGTAGTAGAGAAGTTGCTTCGACATCTGCTCGCCGAGGAACTCGTGATGCGGCAGCTCGTTGACGATGTAGTCGCGGTAGGCCAGATCCTGCGGCGTGCGCACGCCATGGGTGACGACGACCTTGTCGAAGCGCTCGTAGGTCTCCGGATCCTTGATCACCGACAGCCACGGCGCGAAGCCGGTCCCGGTGCCCAGGAGGTAGAGATTGCGCCCCGGATGCAGATCGTGGATCAGCAGCGTGCCGGTCGGCTTGCGTCCCACCAGGACGCGATCACCCGGCCGGATGTGCTGCAGGCGCGAGGTCAGCGGGCCGTTGTCGACCTTGATGCTGAAGAACTCCAGCTGTTCCTCCCAGTTGGCGCTGGCGATCGAATAGGCGCGCAGCAAGGGCTTGCCGTCGACCTCCAGCCCGATCATCACGAACTGTCCGTTCTCGAACCGGAAACCGTCGTCGCGGGTGGTGGTGAAGCTGAAGTAGGCGTCCGTCCAGTGGCGGACGTCCAGCACTGTTTCGGTGCCAAAAGCGGCTGACATGGCAAGCAGGCATCGCGCGGGGAGCCGCCCATCATAACAGACCGATGAGACCGGTTCTCATCTGATGGACGGCGCCGCATCGGCGTCAGCGTGGCCCGCGTTCCTCGTTCGGCCGGGCGCGGCGGTCACCGAGCAGGGCGCTGAGCACGATGGCGATGCCGAGCGAGGCACCGGTGAGGAACAGCAGCATCGCGATCGCCGGATAGCCGAACAGCCGTGGGCCGTCGGGGTTGTCCATCATCATCGCCGACGCGACGATCAGCGCTGCGGTCACGATGCCCGCGGCGATACGGTTGGCGATCTTGTGCAGGCTTTCGAGCAGATGCGACTCCTCGAGACCGGTGACGCGCATCTGCAACCGGTTCTCCGACAGCAGCGACAGCACGTTCGACACCTTGCGCGGGGCGTCGCGCACCAGTTCCTGCAGGTCCATCATCTCGCTCGCCAGACTCGCCGGCGACAGCGATTTGCGCAGGCGCTTGCGCATCATGTCGTTGAGGTGGTCCTCGACGACACGCTTCATGTCCAGCTCGGGATCGAGCGCCGTCACCACCGATTCCAGGTGCAGCAGGGTCTTGCCGAGCAGGCTCATCTCGGGTGCGGTGCGCAGCCCGCACGCGGTCGCCAGGCGCACCAGGTCGAGCATCAGTCGGCCTTCGGTCTGCCCGGTGGCGCCCGTCTGCGCGGCATACCGGGCCACCAGCTGCCCGACGTCGCGGTAGTAGCGCTCCTCGTCGAAGTCCTCGAGGCGCGTGCCCATCGCGATGCCTTCGGCCGCCACCTGTTCGCCGCGTCCGTCGACAGCGGCGAACAGGAGTTTGAGCAGGCGCTCCCGGGTGCGTGGCGGCACGTGGGCCACCATGCCGAGATCGAGCAGGCCGAGGCGACCGTCGCGGGTGTAGAGCAGATTGCCCGGGTGCGGGTCGGCGTGGATGTCGCCGTGCACGAACACCTGATCCAGATAGCCGTGCAACAGCGAGGTCGCCAGCGGCCCCATATCGTGTTCGGTGCGCTGCAGGCCGCTGATGTCGGTGACCTTGGTGCCCTCGACCAGTTCCATGGTCAGCACCCGCGCACGGGTGAGGTCCCAGATCGGCTTGGGCACGAACAGCGTCGGATAGGCCTCGAAGTGGGCGTCGAAGCGATCGAGATTCTCGGCTTCGACCCGGTAGTCGAGCTCGGCCAGCAGCGTGCGGCGGAATTCGTGCACCCAGTCGGCGAAGCGGATGCGGCGGCCCACGTCGGTCACCCGGTCGACGCCGCCGGCGAGGCGGGCGAGGGTGTCGAGATCGTCGCGGATCTGTTCGACGATGCCGGGGCGCTGCACCTTCACCGCCACGCGCCGGCCGTCGCGCAGCGTCGCACGATGGACCTGCGCGAGCGATGCGCAGCCCAGCGGCGTTTCTTCGAACGTCTCGAAGATCTTGCTCACGCGCACGCCCAGCGCCTCTTCGACCGCGTCGTGGATCACCTCGAAGGGCAGCGGCGCGACATCGTCCTGCATGCGCTCGAGCGCGGCGATGTAGGCCGGCGGCACCATGTCCGGTCGTGTGGACAAGGCCTGGCCGATCTTGATGAAGGTCGGGCCCAGGGCTTCGAGGTCGTCGACGAAGGCCTCCGGCTTGCCGTCGTCGCCGGTGTCGATGTCCGACGTGGCGGGGTCGATGTCGACCCCGGAGAGCACGCCCGCGCGGCGGTACTTGATCAGGAAACGCAGGATCTGCGCATTGCGCGCGAGCACGCGGCTGGTATCGGTCATCGGTGGGGCTCCCTTCGGTGCAGGCAGCCTACGCACCGGACCGTCAAGGCCGGCTCACGGACACCGGCCGGTGGCGTCCCCGGCGAGGCCGGCGGCGCCTCAGCCGATCTGGGCGAGCACGTGTTCGGCCGACGACACCTTGAATTCGCCGGGCGCCTCGACGAACAGCTGACGCACCACACCGTCCTCGGCGTACAGCGCGAACCGCCGCGCGCGCAGCCCCATGCCGTACGCACTGGCGTCCATCTCGAGGCCCAGTGCACGGACGAACTCCGCGTTGCCGTCGGCGAGCATCTGCAGGCCGTTCGGGACGTCGACGCTTTCGCCCCAGGCCTGCATGACGAAGGGATCGTTCACCGCCACACAGGCGACATCGATGCCGCGCTTGCGGAACTCGTCGAAGCGCTCGACGTAGCCGGGCAGGTGATGCTCCGAGCAGGTGGGGGTGAACGCGCCCGGCACGGCGAACAGGAGCACCTTCTTGCCGGAGAACAGGGTCGGCGTGTCGATGATCCGGACGCCGTCGTGGATGTGCTTGAGGGTGACTTCGGGAATGGTGTCGCCGATCTGGATGGGCATGGCGGGGGCCGTCCGGGGGAGAGTGAACGAAAAGTCTATCCGGTCGCCGCAGGCGGCGAGGTGACCGCTTGAAACCGCGCGGGTGATTCCCAGATCGTGCGCATCGCGGCCCCGGCCGCACAGCCATGCGGAGCCAGCATCATGCGACACGATTCCAGCAGCGGGCGTTCCCACAGCCCGACCCGTCACGAGCGCAGCCTGCACGAGGACATGCGCCGCTTCTTCGACCAGTTCGTCCAGTCCGGTGACGGCCACGACACCTCGTCGGTGGTCACCAGCCAGTGGGTGCCGCGCGTCGACATCCACGAGGAGCGCGACCGTTTCGTCATTCTCGCCGACCTGCCGGGTCTGGAGCCGGAGGACGTCGAGATCTGGATGGACAAGGGCATCCTCAGCCTCAAGGGCGAGCGTGTGACCCGTCCTGCCGAGGCCGGCGAGGGGCAGGGGCGCGAGAGCGACGTCCGCTTCTCGCGGATGGAGCGCGTCAGCGGCCGGTTCCATCGCCGGTTCGCGCTGCCCGACAGCGCCGACGCCGACGCGGTGACCGCGAGCGGACGCAACGGCGTGCTCGAGATCAGCATCCCCAAGCGGCCGGAAACCACGCCGCGGCGTATCCAGGTCGGCCCGGCGTCGCCGTCGGAGCCGACGGGCTGAGTCCGGCCGCCGACGTCCGTCCGCGCCGTGATGCGGTGCGGACGGGTCACACCTGACGCGACGGCCTGCAGGTATCCTGCGGGCCGTCGCCGTTTCGGCGTTCCCCTCTGCCGCGGCCCGGTCAGGCGCCGCCCCGGACAAGACCACGATGCAGTTCAAGGATTACTACGAAATCCTCGGCGTCGAGCCCAACGCGGGCGATGCCGAGATCAAGACCGCCTACCGGCGTCTCGCCCGCAAGTACCACCCCGACGTCAGCAAGGAGGCCGGGGCGGAGGAGACGTTCAAGTCGGTCAACGAAGCCTACGAGGCCCTGCGTGATCCGGAGAAGCGCAAGGCCTTCGATCAGCTGCGTGCGCGCGGCTACCGCACCGGTGACGAGGTGCAGCCGCCGCCGGGCGGTTTCGGCGGCTACGGCGGCGGAGGCGGCGCGGATTTCGACGAGATCTTCGCCGGCGGTGGCGCCGGCGGCGGTTTCAGCGATTTCTTCGACGAGCTCTTCCGCCGCCGCGGCGGTGCGGGATTCGGCGGCGGCGGCGTGCCGCCCGGCGGCGCACCCCGCGGCGACACGCGCGCGCGGCTGGCCGTGCCGCTGGAGACGGTCTATCGCGGCGACAGCGTGCGCGTGCCGGTGCTGGGCAAGACGTTCGATGTGCGGATTCCCAAAGGCGTCCGTCCGGGGCAGGTGATCCGCCTGCCGGGCAAGGGCCAGCACGGCGGCGACCTGCTGCTCGAGATCGAATATGCCGCGCATCCCGACTTCGACGTCGACGGCCGCAACATCGTCCACGCGTTGCCGATCGCAGCCTGGGACGCCGCGCTCGGCGCCACGGTGAGCGTGGCCACGCTGGGGGGGCGCGTCGAGCTCAAGATCCCGCCGGGTTCGGAGACTGGACGCAAACTGCGTCTGCGCGGCCGCGGCCTGCCCGGAACGGGCGGCGCTGCGGCGGGCGATCAGCTGATCGAACTCGATATCGAAGCGCCACCGCCGCGCACGCCGGAACAGACGGCCGCGTACGAGGCCTTGCGGCAGGCATTCGCGCGCGGAGACGTGGGCGAGCGCTGAGCGCGAACCGTGCGGTGGAGAGGCGGGGGCAGGCAGCGCCTGCCCGGCTCGTTGCAGTGAGCGACGCGTGCCGGACGAGGACCGGCACGCGCGACGGCTCAGTCCGGGCTGGAGCCGGACGGTGAGGCGCCTGCGCCCGTGCCGATCGTTTTGGCGATCGCGTCGGACAGCTCCACCTCGCTGAAGGGCTTGGTGAGATAGGCCTTCGCGCCCTGGCGCATGCCCCAGACCCGGTCCGTGTCCTGGTCCTTCGTGGTCACCAGCACCACCGGAATGTGGCCGGTCGCGGGGTCGCGGGTGATCGAGCGCGTCGCCTGGAAGCCGTTGAGGTTCGGCATGACGACGTCCATCAGGATCAGATCGGGCAGCTCCCGCTTGGCCGCGTCCACGCCGGCCTGACCGTCCTCGGCCGTGAGCGCTTCATGCCCCAGTTTTTCGACGATGCGACGGATGCCCATCAGCTGTGAGGGCGAGTCGTCGACGATCAGAATGCGCGCCATTGTGTCCCCTTCAAGAACCCGGAATTCTAGCTCGCATTCAGCGTGCCCACGCACCTCCGACCTTAAAGCGTGACGAGCGTCCTGCCCTGCGAACCGCCTGCGAGCATCCGTTCGAAGACGCCCGGCAGCTCGGACAATGCGATGTCCTGCGTGCATATCGTGTCCAGATGACGCGGCTTCCAGTCGTTGGCCAGGTAATGCCAGACCGTGTCGCGAATCGCGCGCGGGGTCCCGGCCGATGCGACACCGAGCAGAGAGACACCGCGGATGATGAAGGGCATGACCGTGGCGTCGAGCGCTGCGCTGGCGGCGAGCCCGGCGGCGGCGACGTTGCCGTAGGGGACGGTCTGCGCCAGCAGGCTGACCAGCATCGGACCGCCGACGTTGTCGAGGCCGCCACCGAAGCGCGCGGACTCCATCGCGCGGGTGGTCGCGAGCGCATCGCGGCCCAGCACCGCCGAGGCGCCGATCGATTCGAGATAGCGCGTCTGCTCGGGTTTGCCGCTGACCGCGTGCACCTCGTAGCCGGCGGCACTGAAGATGTCGACCGCCAGCGAGCCGACGCCGCCGGTTGCGCCGGTCACCACCAGTGGACCCAGATCCGGCGTCTGCCGGTTCTCCTGCATGCGCAGCAGGGCCAGCGCCGCAGTGAAGCCGGCGGTGCCGAGGATCATGCTGTCGCGCAGACTCAGGCCCGCCGGCACCGGCACGGCCCAGCGGGCCTCCAGACGCGCGTACTGGGCGTAACCGCCGTCGCGTGTTTCCGATAGGCCGCTGCCGGTGACGAGCACCGCGTCGCCTTCCTTGAAGGCGGGATCGCGCGACGCGACGACATGGCCGGCCACGTCGATCCCGCCGACCAGCGGGAAGCGGCGCAGGATCTTGCCCTGCCCGGTGCCGGCCAGCGCGTCCTTGAAGTTCACCGACGAATGCGCGACCCGGATGTCGATGTCGCCGTCGGCGAGGTCGTCCATCGCGATCTGTTCGATGCCGCTGCGGTAACCGGCGTCGTCGTTGTGGATACGGAAGGCGTCGAAGCGGGCGGGAATGGACATCCGTAGAACCTCGGTGGTGTCAGACGAGGTCAGGATACAGGGCGTGCCCGTCGGGATTCGCGGATTCGATGCGCCGGATCGTCCGGAGACATCGTCACGCGTCCAGGCGTTTTTTTTTCGCGGATGATCGTGGCGTCCATCGAGGCGCGGATTTCGAACAGCGGGCTGCGGTGGATGCGATGCCGGGACGTGACGCCAGACGCGAGATCGCTGCGGTGTGCCGGAGATGCTCGACGGCATCGGAGCGGGCGCCATCGTGGGCCTGCCGCGCGCGGCGCTGGCGAGGATGCGGGTGCAGGGAAGGCAATTGCGCATCGGGGCGCCCGCGCATCGGGACGCAGAAGCATCGCGCGCAGCGCACAGTACGCCTGTCGCGCTGCGCCGCGAACATGCATCGCCGGACGATCGAACTGGACCCCAGCCTTCGCCGGGACGGCGTGCGCGGCATCGCGGGGGCTTAGAAGGCGTCGGACCCAACGTCATCCCGGCCAACGCCGGGGTCCAGCTTCGCGGACGAAATCATCGAAGCGGAGATGGCGCGGTGCCCGACCCCCGGGGCGATGCGACGCTTGGCGCGATCAATCCGCTGACCGGACCCTCACTTCATCACGTTCCGCCGCCTCTCATCGATCCACTTGCTCGCCTGCGCCGGCTCGTACGCGCGCATCCATGCCAGCATCTGGTCGATGTCGCTGCCGTACCAGAGGTCGGCGCGCTGGTCGGGATGCAGGAAGCGTTCCTCGACCATGCGGTCGATCATGCCGATCAGCGGCGCGTAGAAGCCTTCGATGTCGAGAAATGCACAGGGCTTGTTCCCGATGCCGAGCTGGCGCCAGGTCAGCATTTCGAAGATCTCCTCCATCGTGCCGAAGCCGCCGGGCAGGGCGACGAACCCGTCGGAGAGCTCGAACATGCGCATCTTGCGCGCGTGCATCGAGTCGACGATCTCGAGCTCGGTCAGGCCGCGGTGCGCGACTTCCCAGTCGGCGAGTTGCTGCGGAATCACGCCGGTCACCTCGCCGCCGGCATCGAGCACGGCGTTGGCCACGGTGCCCATCAGGCCGACGTTGCCACCCCCGTAGACCAGGCGCAGCCCGTCCCTGGCGAGTCGATCGCCGAGCGCCATCGCGCGTTCGGCATAGACGGGTTTGCTGCCGGCATTGGAACCGCAGTAGACGCAGAGGCTTTTCATGGGCGTTGGGATTCGGGAGTGGGGAGTCGGGATTCGAAAAATGCAAACGCCGGGCTGGGCCCGGCGTTCGTCATGAGAGCCGGGGATGGTCGGATTGGGCTCTCTCGAATCCCCAATCCCGATTCCCCAATCCCGTCGCTCGATCAGTTGGCCTTGTGGATCGACCGCTTGTCCACCGCCATCGCGGCGTCGTGCACCACTTCCGACAGCGACGGATGGGCATGGCAGATGCGGGCGAGGTCGTCGGCCGAGCCGCTGAACTCCATCGTCAGCACGCCTTCGTGCACGAGCTCGGAGACGTTGGCGCCGACGAGGTGCATGCCCAGTACGCGGTCGGTTTCGGCGTGCGCCAGCACCTTCACGAAACCCGCCGGCTCGACCATCGCCACCGCGCGGCCGTTGGCCGCGAACGGGAAGCTGCCGGCCTTGTACGGGATGCCCTCGTCCTTGAGCTGCTGCTCGGTCTTGCCCACCCACGCGAGCTCCGGCTCGGTGTAGATGACCCACGGAATCGTGTCGAAATTGACGTGACCCGGGAGGCCGGCGATGAGTTCGGCCACGGCGATGCCTTCCTCGAAGCCCTTGTGCGCGAGCATCGGACCCCGCACGCAGTCACCCACCGCCCAGACGCCGTCGACGCCCGTGTGGCAATGCGCGTCGACCTCGATCTGACCGCGCTCGGTGAGCTTCACGCCCGAGCCCTCGGCGAGCAGGCCCTTGCTCGCGGCCTTGCGACCCACGGCGACCAGCAGCTTGTCGACGGTGAGCGTCTGCTCGCCGTCCTTGTCGGCGTAGCTGACGACGACTTCCTTCTTCTTGCCCTTGCCGGTGACTTCGGTCTTGGAGACCTTGGCGCCGAGCTTGATGTCGAGGCCCTGCTTCTTGAATTCCTTCAGGGCGACCTTGCCGACTTCGGCATCGGCCAGCGCGAGGAAGTCGGGCAGGGCTTCGAGAATGGTGACCTCGGCGCCGAGACGCTTCCACACGCTGCCGAGCTCGAGGCCGATCACGCCGGCGCCGATGACCGCCAGGCGCTTCGGCACCTCGGTGAAGTCCAGGCCGCCGACGTTGTCGACGATGGTGTCGCCGTCGAACTTCGCGAACGGCAGTTCGATCGACTCCGAGCCGGCCGCGATGATGACGTTGGTGCCGGTGAGTTCGACGTCGCTGCCGTCGTGCTGCTTCACCTTCACCAGGCGATCGGCGTGCAGCGTGGCGAACCCGTAGTACGGGGTGACCTTGTTCGCCTTGAACAGCATCGCGATGCCGCCGGTGAACTGCTTCACGATCTTGTCCTTGCGGCCGATCATCGCCTCGACGTCGATCTTCGCGTCCTTGAAGCTGATGCCGTGGTCGCCAAAGATGTGGCCCATGTTCCAGAACTGGCGCGAGGAATCGAGCAGCGCCTTCGACGGAATGCAGCCCACGCGCAGGCAGGTACCGCCCAGGGCGGGCTTGCCGTCCTTGCCCAGCGCGGCGTCGATGCAGGCGACCTTCATGCCCAGCTGCGCGGCGCGGATCGCGGCGTGGTAGCCGGCGGGGCCGGCACCGATGACGACGACGTCAAAGTGTTGGGTTTCGCTCATTTCATTCGCTCAAATCGGGAATGGGGATTGGGGATTCGGGATTCGGACCGACGAGCTTCAGCGTTGCCGAATCCCGAATCCCGAATCCCGAATCCCGTGCTTCTGGGAATTACATTCCCAGAAGCATGCGATGCGGGTTTTCCAGCTGGTTCTTGATGTCGACCAGGAACAGCACCGCGTCCTTGCCGTCGATGATGCGGTGGTCGTAGGACAGCGCGATGTACATCATCGGCGCGGCGACGATCTGGCCGTTCTCGACGATCGGGCGCTCCTTGATCGAGTGCATGCCGAGGATCGCCGACTGCGGCGGATTGACGATCGGTGTCGACATCAGCGAGCCGAAGGTGCCGCCATTGGTGATGGTGAACGTGCCGCCCTGCAGATCGTCCAGGCCCAGCTTGCCGTCACGCGCCTTCTTGGCGTAGTCGACGATGCCCTGTTCGATCTCGGCGAAGCCCTGGCGCTCGACGTTGCGCAGGACCGGCGTCACCAGGCCACGGTCGGTGGATATGGCGACCGAGATGTCGGCATAGCCGTGGTAGATGATGTCGTCGCCGTCGACCGAGGCGTTGACCACCGGGTACTTGGCCAGGGCATTGGCGGCGGCCTTGGCGAAGAAGCTCATGAAGCCGAGCTTGACGCCGTGGTCCTTCTGGAACTGTTCGCCCAGCTCCTTGCGCAGCGCCATCACCTTGCCCAGGTTGACCTCGTTGAACGAGGTCAGCATCGCGATCGATTCCTTCGACTGCATCAGGCGCTCGGCGATGCGCTTGCGGATGCGGGTCATCGGCACGCGCTCTTCCGGACGCGCGCCGCCGGACACGCCCGGGGTCTTGCCCGCGGCGTAGTTGATCAGGTCTTCCTTGGTGACCGCGCCGCGGCGGCCGGTGCCCTCGACCTGCGAGGCGTCGATGCCCTTGGTCTCGGCGGTGAAGCGCGCACCCGGCGGCAGACCATCGTTCTTGCCCGAAGCCTGCGGCTTGGTCGAGGCCGGCGCCTTGTCGTCGGCCTTCTTCGCCTCGGCTCGGGGCTGCACTTCCTCGGCGCCCGCGGCCGGCGCCTGCGTGTCCTTCGCGCCCGATTCGGCGGCCGGCGCGTCGGCGGCGGCGCCTTCCTCGATGATCGCGATGACCTGCTGGCTGTTGACCGTCGCGCCTTCCTCGAACTTGATCTCCTTGATCACGCCGTCGACGGTCGACGGCACTTCGAGCACGACCTTGTCGGTTTCCAGGTCGACGATGTTCTCGTCGCGCTTGACCGCGTCGCCGGCCTTCTTGTGCCAGGTGGCGATGGTCGCGTCGGAGACGGATTCGGGCAGGACCGGGACTTTGATTTCAGTGGCCATGTGGCTTCCTGGAAAAGCGTTGACAGTGGGGAATGGAGGGACGGGCGGCGATTACTCGGACAGCACCTTGCCGGCGAGGTCGTTGACCAGCGCATCGGCGATCAGCTGCTGCTGCTCGGCGACGTGGTCGTTGAAATGACCCACGGCGGGCGAGGGCGACCGCGCGCGGCCGGCATAGTGCAGCGACTGCTTGGCACCCGAACAGGCCTCGAGATGGTGCTTGATCTGGTACCAGGCGCCCTGGTTCTGCGGCTCTTCCTGACACCACACCACTTCGGTCGCCTTGTCGAAACGCTTGAGTTCGGCCGTCAGCAGTTCGCGCGGGAACGGGTACAACTGTTCGATGCGGATCAGGGCGACGTGATCCAGATCCTGCTTGCGGGCTTCTTCCAGCAGGTCGTAATAGACCTTGCCCGAGCACAGCACCACGCGCTTGACCTGCTTGGGCTTGGCCTCGGCGTCGGGAATCAGGTGCTGGAACTCGCCGTTGGCCAGTTCGTCCAGCGTCGACACCGCCAGCTTGTGGCGCAGCAGCGACTTCGGCGTCATCACCACCAGCGGCTTGCGGGTGGTCATGCACAGCTGGCGGCGGATCATGTGGAAGGCCTGCGCCGGCGTCGTCGGCACGCAGACCATCATGTTCTCCAGCGCGCACAGCTGCAGGAAGCGCTCGAGACGGGCCGAGCTGTGCTCCGGCCCCTGGCCCTCGTAGCCGTGCGGCAGGAACAGCGCCAGACCGCACAGGCGCTGCCACTTGGCCTCGCCCGACGACAGGAACTGGTCGATCACGACCTGGGCGCCGTTGGCGAAGTCGCCGAACTGGCCTTCCCAGATGCACAGCGTGCCCGGCTCGGACGAGGCATAGCCGTATTCGAAGGCCATCACCGCTTCTTCGCTGAGCAGCGAATCGATGATGGTCGCGTCTTCGGGGTTCTTCACCAGTTGGCGCAGCGGGATGTAATCCTCGCCGTTGTTCTGGTCGTGCAGCACCGCATGCCGGTGGAAGAACGTGCCGCGGCCGCTGTCCTGGCCCACCAGGCGCAGGCGGTGGCCGGCGTCGAGCAGGGTGGCGTAGGCGAGGTTCTCGGCGAAGCCCCAGTCGCCCGGGATCTCGCCGGCCGCCATCTTGCGGCGGTCCTCGTAGATCTTGGCGACGCGGGCGTGCAGGCTCACGCTCTCCGGAACGGTCGTGATCTTGGTCGCGAGCGCCTTCAGCGTGTCCACCGAGACCGTGGTGTCGAGCGTGTCGCTGAGGCGGCCGGCGAGATACGGATCCCAGTCGATCGTGAGTTCGTAGTCCGACGGCTTGGCGTCGGCGAGCTCGACCGTGACCTCACCCGCGTCGAGCTTGTCGCGGTAGCGGTCCACGATCGCCTTGGCGTCGTCCGCGGTGATCACGCCTTCGCTGACCAGCTGCGCGGTGTAGAGCTCGCGCGGGGTCTTGTGCTTGCGGATCACCTGGTACATCAGCGGCTGCGTGGCCGCGGGTTCGTCGGCCTCGTTGTGGCCGTGGCGGCGGTAGCAGACGAGGTCGATGACCACGTCCTTGCCGAACTGCTGGCGGAAATCGTAGGCGAGCTCGGCGCAGAACACGACGGCTTCCGGGTCGTCGGCATTCACGTGCAGCACCGGTGCGCCGACCATCTTGGCCACGTCGGTGCAGTACAGCGTGGAGCGCGAATCCTGCCGCTCGCTGGTGGTGAAGCCGACCTGGTTGTTGACGACCACGTGCACGGTGCCGCCGACCGCGAAGCCGCGGGCCTGCGACATCTGGAACAGCTCCATGTTGACGCCCTGGCCGGCGAACGCCGCGTCGCCGTGCAGCAGCACCGGCAGCACGGCCTTGCGCTCGGTGTCCCGGCGGCGATGCTGGCGCGAGCGGACACTGCCGGCCACCACCGGGTTGACGATTTCCAGGTGCGACGGATTGAACGCGAGCGCCAGATGCACGGCGCCGCCGGGCGTGGCAAGATCGGCCGAGAAGCCCATGTGGTACTTGACGTCGCCGGTGTGCGCGCGATCGTCGTCGTGGTGTTCGAACTTGCCTTCGAACTCGTCGAACAGTGTGCGCGGATTCTTGCCCAGCGTATTGACCAGCACGTTGAGCCGGCCGCGATGGGCCATGCCGATGACGATGTCCTTGACGCCGTCCTTGCCGGCACGCTGGATCACGTTGTCGAGCAGCGGAATCAGTGCATCGCCGCCCTCCAGCGAGAAGCGCTTCTGGCCGACGTACTTGGTGTGCAGGTAGCGCTCCAGGCCCTCGGCCGCGGTGAGGCGTTCGAGGATGCGGGTCTTCTCGGCGGCGCTGCGTGCGAACCGGCCACCCGCATTCTCCAGGCGCTGGTACAGCCAGCTGCGCTGGTCGAAGTCCGGGATGTGCATGAATTCCGCGCCGATCTGGCTGGAATACGTGGTCTTGAGCAGCGCCAGCAGGTCACGCAGCTTCATCCGCGGCTGGCCGCCGACGCCGCCCGTGCTGAACTCGTCGTCGAGATCGGCTTCGCTCAGCTGGTGGAACGGCAGGCCCAGATCCGGCGGGTTGAGCGGCGGGGTCAGGTCCAGCGGATCCAGCCGCGCGCCCAGATGGCCGCGCGAGCGGTAGGCGGTGATCAGACGGCCGACATGGCGCTCGCGCTCGTCGCCGGCGGCACCGGCGCTCGACCCGGTGACCACGCCGCGTGCGGCCTGGCGCCCGGCTTCGGCCACGGCCGAGAGCACCGCGGAATGGGGAACGTCTCCCGCCTCGCGCCCTTTGAAGGAATCGAACCACTGTTTCCAGCTGGTCCCGACGCTGTCGGGATCCACCAGATACTGCTCGTACAGATCTTCGATGTAGGCGGCGTTGGCGCCGAACTGGGACGACTGCGCAAACTGCTTCAGGAGACTGTCCACGTCGGGTGATTCGGACTCTTTGGGGAGGGGGTGTGGCGCACCCGATCCGCATGAAATTCGCGCATCGTGGGGCCGATGAAGGCCCGAGAGTATACGCGTCTCGTCGCGCCCCTTGCATCACCGGGCCGCGACACGACGCGCGTTCGACCAAGGTCGCAGACCGCGCGCGGGGCGGCGGATGCGGGCGCCCGCCTAGATTCCCAGTGCGCGGAACTCGGTGCAGGGCCGTGAACGTTCCCACACCGGGGCGAACTGGCGCGCCAGCTGTCGCGCGAGGCCGGGAAGGGTGGTCGCGGCCTCGCCGTCGAAGCGGTGGCCGAGCGTACGCTGCAGGAAGCCGCCCGCATCATTGATCAGGCAGGCGCCGGCGAACGCGCGGTCCACCGGATCGTCGACCTCGCGGAACGCGAACGCAGTCGGAAGCCGCTGGGCCAGGGCCAGCACCGGCGCGTGTTCGCGCTGGGGCGTGGCGGCATCCTGCAGCAGGATCTGCACGCGGCCGCCGCGACCGGCGGTGGCGAAGCGGCGCAGTGCATGCAGCACCTCGGGATGGTCGAAGAGGCCGGGGTCGAGATCCCGGCTGCGGACCCAGAGCGCGCGCCGCGCGGCGTGGATCAGGGTGACGGTGGCATCGACGGCGGCGTCGAGGGTTTCGACCGGGAACGGCGCGCCCTCGAGACGGCGCATCGCGCGATGCTCGATCCCCGCCTCGACGAAGCGCGGCCCGTGCGCCACGAAGCCGTTGCGCGCGTACAGCGCCTGCGCCGCGAGCTGCGCATGCAGCCAGGTCGCGCGCAGGCCGCCGGCGCGTGCGAGCTCGAGCAGGGCGCGCAGCAGCGCCTCACCGATGCCCTGGCCGCGACGGTCGGCGCGGACGGCCATGCGCCCGATCTTGCCGTCGGGACCGAGGCGACCCGTGCCGATCGCCGCGCCCGTATCGTCGAGTGCGAGCACGTGCCGGCTCAGCCCATCGAGTGCATCGCGTTCGAGTTCGGCGGGCACCTGCTGTTCCCGCACGAAGACCGCTTCGCGCAGCGCGTGGGCCGCAGCCTGCTGCGCCGGGTCGACGATCTCGACGACGTGGAACCGCGCGCTCATGCCTCGTCGGGGAACGACAGCTGGTAGTGGCCCTGTTCGAACAGGACATTCACGGCGTCGCGGCCGTCTTCGGTCAGGCCGGCATAGTCCTCGGCCGACAGCGTGCTCGCGGCGGCCAGCGTCGGTGCGTCGGCCAGTGGTACCGCATGCGCGCTACCGGCGACGAACAGGCGGGCGCCGTCGGCACTGCGCCGCCACGCCATCCGCGAGAACGGATTGCGCTGCAGCACCGCGCCACCTTCGGCGAGCTGGAATTCGAGTTCGATCCGCGCCGGCAGCGCGTCCGCCGGCATTGCCTGGTGCGCGTTGCGGTAGCCGGTGATGAAGCGGCCGAACCAGTCGCCCAAGCGTTCGGGGTCGTCGGTGCGCAATGCCGAAAGCGCCTCGACCACGCGGGCCATCGCGGCCGCGTCGATCTCGTTCGGATCGGCGGGCACCGCCAGCGTTTCGTCGTGGTAGCGCTGCGCCTCGTCGGTCTCGGCGGCCAGCGTGTCGACGAAATCGCCCATCAACTCGGCCACAGCGGGCGCGCGCATGCCGACCGAGAACGTCAGGCACGCGTCTTCGGCCACACCGTGGTGGGGCACCATCGGCGGCAGGTAGAGCATGTCGCCGGGGCCGAGCACCCAGTCGTGGGTGGCGGTGAAGGTGCGCAGCAGTTTCAGTTCGACATCGTCGCGGAAGTCCTGCGGCGGCAGGCCGCGCCCCATCGCGTGCGAGGCGTCGATCTGCCAGCGGCGATGGCCCTGGCCCTGGAGCAGGAAGACGTCGTACTGGTCGACATGGGCGCCGACCGAGCCGCCGGTTGCCGCGAAGCTGACCATGATGTCGTCGATCCGCCAGCGCGGCAGGAACGCGAACTGGGGCAGCAGCGCCGCGACATCGGCGTCCCACTTGTCGACGTCCTGCACCAGCAGGGTCCAGTCGCGGTCGCCGAGCCCGGGAAACACGTCCTCGTCGAAGGGGCCGGTCTCCACCTGCCAGCCGTCGGCGGCGCGGTCGTGGCGGATCAGACGCGACAGTGCAAATTCCTCGCAGGCCAGCCCGGCGAGGTCCTCGGGCGCGAGCGGGCTCTCGAAACCGGGAAACGCGTTGCGGATCAGCAGTGGACGTTTCTGCCAGTAGTCGCGCAGGAACTGCGCGGGCGACATACCGAGCGGACCGTCGCCGTCGCGTGCGTCGATTTCGAACAGAAGAGGGGCGGGATTCATGGGCGGCAGGGTACGCGAAAAGTCGCGGCTCGGCGGTGCCCCGACGCGTGCCCGTCACCCATCCCGGGCTTCACGCCCGACGCCGTTCGCCATGGTGTGCGCGCCTGCGGACAGGCCGTACCGGCCTCGCTGCGTGCCCGCCGGCGATCCGGCGCGACACCGGCGGCGTCGGCGTGTCCGGGCGCTCGTCGCCGGTCGCGCGCACGGAGGAATCCCGCTCCTCAACGAGCGTCCGCGACCGCGTCGTAGCCGCGCGCGCTGAACGCGATCAGGCACCAGCCGTGCCCGAACGGATCGGCCAGCTGGGCGATCCGTCCCCAGGGCGCCTCGCGCATCTCGCCCTCGCAGACGAAACCGGCACGACAGGCCCGTGCCCGGGCCGCGTCGAGGTCTTCGACCACGACATCGAGATGCACCGGACACCAGTGCCGCACATATCTGCGCCGCGCGCGCCCGTCGCCGAGGCTTCCGGCGGGCTTGTGCAGCAGATACAGCCGCACGGGCAGGCCGAGCAGTTCGACCACCGCAGCGCCGAAGCGCCGACCGGTACGCAACCCGAATGCCGCCGTAACCAGCGCTTCCGCGTGGGCGAGATCCGGGACGTCGAGATTGACCAGCAGGTCCATGTCGCGTCCCGGCACGGCGATCAGACGCCGCGGGCGAGCTGCCCGGCGAGGCCGGTATAGCGGCCCGGCGTGAGTTCGCGCAGCGCCTGCCGGGCGTCGGCCGGCAGATCCAGGGCGTCGACGAAGTCGCGCATCGACTCGGCCGTGATGCCCTGGCCGCGGGTCAGGGCCTTGAGCTGCTCGTACGGATTGGGCAGGCCGTGGCGGCGCATCACCGTCTGCACGGCCTCGGCCAGCACTTCCCAGGACGCATCGAGATCGGCGGCCAGGCGCTCGGGATTGACGCTGAGCTTGGCCAGGCCGCGCTGCAGCGCATCCAGCGAGATCAGGGTGTGACCGAACGCGGTGCCGAGCGCACGCAGCACGGTGGAGTCGGTGAGATCGCGCTGCCAGCGGCTGATCGGCAGCTTGGCGGCGAAGTGTTCGAACAGCGCGTTGGCGATGCCGAAGTTGCCCTCGGCGTTCTCGAAGTCGATCGGGTTGACCTTGTGCGGCATCGTCGAGCTGCCGACTTCGCCCTCTTTAAGCGCCTGCTTGAAATAGCCCAGCGAGATGTAGCCCCAGATGTCACGGCACAGGTCGATGCCGATCGTGTTGATGCGCTTCTGCACGTCGCTGATCTCGGCCACGCAGTCGTGCGGCTCGATCTGGGTGGTGTAGGGATTGAACACGACGCCCAGCGACTCGACGAAGCGCTGGGCGAACACGGGCCAGTCCACGTCCGGATAGGCCGCCACGTGCGCGTTGTAGTTGCCCACCGCTCCGTTGATCTTGCCGGTCAGCGCCACGTCCCACAGCAGTTCGGTCTGGCGCTGCAGGCGCGCGACCACGTTCGCCAGCTCCTTGCCCACCGTCGACGGCGACGCGGTCTGGCCGTGCGTGCGCGAGAGCAGCGGCAGGTCGGCATGGGCATGGGCCATCGAGCGCAGCGTGGCGATGAGCTGGTCCAGGGCCGGCAGCAGCACCGCCTGTCGCGCCTCGGAGAGCATCAGGGCGTAGGACAGGTTGTTGATGTCCTCGCTGGTGCAGGCGAAGTGCACGAACTCCAGCGCCGGCGCCAGCTCGGCGTCGTCCTTGAGCCGCTCCTTGATGAAATATTCGACTGCCTTGACGTCGTGGTTGGTGGTGCGTTCGATCGCCTTCACGGCCGCGGCGTCGGCCGGGCTGAACCCGTCGGCGAGCGCGCGCAGGCGCGTGGCGGCCGACTCGGAGAACGGTGCCAGTTCGCCGATGCCGGGCTCGGCGGCGAGCGCGAGCAGCCACTCCACCTCCACTTTCACCCGTGCACGGATCAGGCCGTACTCGGAGAAGATCGGACGCAGGGCGTCCACCTTGCCGGCGTAACGGCCATCGAGCGGGGAGAGGGCCAGCAGGGCGGCTTCGACGTTCCGGGAATCGGTCATGGGGCTCGGGCGGGGCGGGAAAGCCGTCATTTTAGCCTGCCGGGCGCTCGCGTATCCTCGGGCGGAACCGGGTGCCGCGCGCTGCCGTGCGCCGGCGTCCACGACGCGCCGCCCATGCCCGACGGGCGACGGCGGCTCCGACCGCCGACGTATCGCCCGCGGCGCCCTTCCGATCCAGGAGCGACCCCCGATGAGCACCTCCCCGAACGCCTTCCGCATCGAGCACGACAGCATGGGCGAGCTGCAGGTGCCTGCCGACGCCCTGTGGGGCGCGCAGACCCAGCGCGCCGTGCAGAACTTCCCGATTTCCGGCCGTCCGATGCCGCGCGGGTTCATCCGCGCCCTGGGCCTGGTCAAGGCCGCCGCGGCCGAGGTCAACGCCGGCCTCGGTCTGCTGCCCGAGAAAACCGGCAAGGCGATCCGCGGCGCGGCGCTCGAGGTCGCGGAGGGCCGGCACGACGCGCAGTTTCCGGTGGATGTCTACCAGACCGGTTCGGGCACCTCGTCGAACATGAATGCCAACGAGGTCATCGCGACGCTCGCGTCGACCGCATCGCGCACGGTGCACCCCAACGACCACGTCAATCTCGGCCAGAGCTCGAACGACGTGGTGCCGACGGCCATCCGGGTATCGGCGCAGCTGGCCGTGACCGAAGACCTGCTGCCGGCGCTCAAGCACCTGCGCCGCACGATCGACAAGCGCGGCAAGGCCCTGGGCAAGGTGGTCAAGACCGGACGCACGCATCTGATGGACGCGATGCCGCTGACCTTCGCCCAGGAATTCGGCGCGTGGTCGTCGCAGATCGCCTCGGCCGAAGCGCGCCTGGACGACACCCTCAGGCGCTTGCGCCGATTGCCGATCGGCGGCACCGCGATCGGCACCGGCATCAATGCGCATCCGCAGTTCGGCAAGAAGGTGGCGCTCGCGCTGTCGACGATGACCGGTGCGCGCTTCGAGTCCGCCGACGACAAGTTCGAGGGCATCGCCACCCAGGACGACGCGGTGGAAGTGTCCGGACAGCTCAACGTGCTGGCGGTGGCGCTGATCAAGATCGCCAACGATCTGCGCTGGATGAACTCCGGTCCGCTCGGGGGGCTCGGCGAGATCGAGCTGCCGGCGCTGCAGCCCGGCAGTTCCATCATGCCGGGCAAGGTCAATCCGGTGATTCCCGAGGCGACGGTCATGGCCGCCGCGCAGGTGATGGGTCACCACACCGCGATCACCGTGGCCGGGCAGAGCGGCAATTTCCAGCTCAATGTCGCCCTGCCGCTGATCGCGGCGAACCTGCTGGAGTCGATCCAGCTGCTGTCGAAGGTGTCGCGGCTGCTCGCCGACAGCGCGATCGCCGGGCTCAAGGTGCGCCGCGACAACGTCGACGCGGCGCTGGCGCGCAATCCCATCCTGGTGACCGCGCTCAACCCGATCATCGGTTACGAGAAGGCTGCCGCGATCGCCAAGCGCGCCTACAAGGAGAATCGCCCCGTCATGGAGGTCGCGCGGGAGGACAGCGGCCTGACGGAGGCCGATCTCGACGCGTTGCTCGACCCGGCCGAGCTCACGCGCGGCGGAATTCACGAAGGTGCCGGCGGCGGATGAGCGCCGGCCGCTCGCCGCGGTGCGCGCTGCGGCGTGCGTCGGGCGACCGGCCGCGGTCGGAGTGGGACGGTCCGACGACGCGGTGGCCCCTAAGGCGTCGTCGCATCGACCAGACAGGCGTCGCAGGTGGACGCGTCGACGCGGCGCGTGCAGATGTCGCGCACCCGGGAGGGCGGCAGCCCGTCGGGCACCTCCGGCCGCAGACCGTTCCGGAACAGGGTGCACGTGCCGGGCGACAGCGACGCGATCCGGGGCAGTTGCACGTGCAGGTGGCCATCGACCGTGTGGCTGAGGCGGGCGCCGTTGGCGTCCGCGCGCGGGTCCAGCGCCTGTGCGCCGTGCCAGAGCTGCAGTGCGGTCGCGCCGTCGGGGCCGGCGACGAACAAGGCCTGCTGTCCCCGCTGGCCGTCGAGCGTCAGGCCGACGTTGTCGCCCGTGTCCCAGGTGACGTAGCCGCCGCGTTCCTGGCCCGTCCGGTCGTACAGCATCACCCCGCCGCGGCGCTGCCCCGGTCGATGCGGCGTCCATCGATGACCGCATCCGGCATCCGTCCCGACAGGCGCACGCGCTCGACCCCTGACGGATCGACGATCACGAGTTCACCGAGGCGCAGACGCTCGGGACCGGGCGCGGCACCTCGACCGCGCGCAGTGCCAGGACCACGCAGCCGGCGACGAGCACCGTGCACAGCGCGCCCAGCAGGCGGACCGTGCGCGGTGGCGCCGTTCGAGGGCGTCGAGCCGGGATTCGACGTCACGTTCCATGTGATCTCCAATGACGAGCGGACGACGTGCGGGGTCCGTGGCCGTCATGCGCGCATGCCGGCGCCCGCGTGGTTACGGGCGCCGTCCGCGCCGTGCGGACGACGTCAGTTCGACGTCGCCTCGGCCTCGGCCGCCGCGTCCGCTTCCTCGGCCGCATTGCCGCGACGCTCGCGCCGTTCGCGTCCTTCGCGCCGCTCGCGTCGACCGTCGCGGCAGTCGTCGACGTCGGTCGCGTCCATCGTGGCGTAGGGCTGGAAGGCGGGCAGTGCGGCCGCCAGCGCCTGCTGCGACGCGAGCAGCGCCGGGAGGTGGTCGCACAGCTTGGCCGCCTCGGCCTCCATCTTCTCGCCCTCGGCCTCCATGCGTGCCTCGAACTCGGCCGACTTTCCCGACAACAGGCTGGTGATCGCGCCTTTCGCCGCCTCGGCGCCGAGCTGGGCGCCCTGCATGCCGATCGCGATGCCGGCTTCGGCGATCGCGACGATGTTGGCCCGGTGCGCGAGCAGCAGCTCGCGTTGCGCCGCGTCGATCGCCACCGTCCTGCCGTCGACGAGGAAGTTACCGGCCGGGCTGATCACGGCCTTGGGAAGGGAGGACGTGCGGCCGTCGTCGCCGCCGAAGCGGAAGCCGCTGATGGTCACGCCGCCCGCTCCGCTGCCGCCGACGCTGATGTTGTTCTGCGCCAGGTCGCGGCGGGCCTTGTCCAGCGCGTTGCGGGTGGTGCGGGTGATGAAGCCGTCGTCGGTCGACGACGCGGCGCTGTCGGCGTCTGCCGAAGCGCGCGACTCGTCGCGCGAGCACGCGGTCAGCGCGCCGGCGCAGGCGAGCAGCAGAAGCAGGGGCAGCATGCGGAGCGGCGATGTGGACATGAGGACTCTCCGGAAATGACGGGGCTCAGCGCTTGCGTGGAATGGTCACGGTGCCGCGCACGTCGCGCGCGCTGACATCGCCACTGCCCTTCGATGCGACGTCCAGGTTGCCGCTGACGCCGCGTACATCGAGATCACCCGAGCCGATCGAACCGACCGACACGTTACCGGCGACGTCACGCAGATCGATGTCGCCCGAGCCGAGGCTGCCGACGCGCACGTCGCCGGCCGCACCCGCGAGCGAGAAGTCGCCCGAGCCGACACCGCCGACCTCGACCGGGCCGCGTATGCCGCGGGCCACGACATCGCCCGAGCCGATGGCCAGTACCTTGAGTTCGCCGGCGTCATCGATGGTGATGTCGCCCGAGCCCACCTTCGCGGTGACGCGCCCGGCGATGCGACGCAGCTCGGCATCCCCCGAACCGACATCCGCGCTGGCCGCCGCGACGCCGGTCACCCAGGCGTCGCCCGAACCGACGATCGCCTGCACCAGCACGTTCGCCGGCACCTGGCCGGTGAGATCGAGGTAGGCGTAGTTGTTCGCGAACCAGCCGATGCTGCCGCTGGTGTCACGACGCAGGCGCACGGTCAACGTGTCGCCCGACTTGGACTGGTCGAGCACCAGACGCTCGAGCAGGCCGGCGGACGAGGCACAGGCGCGGCCGCGCAGCGTGGCATCGGGCGATGCCGCGCCGTCGATGCGCAGCTTGTTGGCGCCGATCTCGAAACGCACCGTGCGCACGCCCTCGAGGTCCAGGGCGAGGGTCTGCGGGGACGCGTGGCGGCACTGTCCGCTTTCCTGGGCCTGGGCGGCCACCGGCAGCGCGAACGTCGCCGCGAGCATCAAGGGAATCAGCGCTGAGGAAGGCAGGCGGGACGTCATGTCGCAATCTCCTGGATGGGCGCGGTAGCGGGTGTGTGTGGACGATGGGATGGAAGCGTGCGCCGGCGATTCAGCGCCGGGCGAATTCGCGGCGGACGGCGTTGTGACAGGACGCCTCGTCACCGGCCTGGAGGCGCGCATAGGGCCGGAATTCCGGCAGATCGGCCGCGAGCTGCTGCTGGGCCTCGCGCAGCGCCGGCATCCGGTCGCAGATCTGGGCGACGCTGGGACCGACCGTGCTGCGCACCGATCGCTCGATGCGGCGCTCCAGACTGCCGGTCATCGCGCCCACCATCAGCGAGAACACGCTGCGGTCCACCGAATCCACCGCGGCCAGGGCGGCGACTTCACCGATGTCGATGCCGGACCTTGCGACGTCGATCACCTGGCCGCGGTAGGCCAGCAGCTGGCGACGCTGCGCGGCGTCGACGGTGACGGCGCGGCCGTCGATCAGGAAATCGCCCTGCGGGGTGATCTCGGCCTTCGGCAACGGGGCGCCCGATTTCTTGGTGGAGCGCGCGTCGCCACCGAACTGCAAGCTGTTGCCGACGTCGAGGTTCTCCATCTCGAGGTCGGCCCGGGCCTTGGCGAGATCGGTGCGGATCTCGCGGCGGGCGTCGTCGAGGTCGCGGCGGATCTCGCTGCGGATGCTGTCGTCGCTGCCGGGCGACGCCGCCCAGGCGGTCAACGGCAGGCAGGTGGCGAGGGCGGCGATGGCACACAGGCGGACGAATCGCATCGACGGATCTCCGAACGCGGAACGGGCGGGGCTCAGCCTTCCTCGCGCCAGCGGCGCAGGCGGATGGCGATGGCGATCATCACGGCGCCGGCGACGATGCCGATCCACATGGACGGCTCGGCGAAGTTGGAATAGATCCCGCCGACACTGAACAGGTTGGTCAGCTCGCCCCGTTCCATCGCCTGCGAGGCGTGGGACAGATCGGCGCCGGTCAGCGGCACCGTGCCCAGCAGCATGCGGGCGATGACGTTGCCCCAGAGCCAGTGGCGGTCGAGGCCGACGAGCTGCAGCAGGCCGGTCATCGAGCTGGCGACGCCGAACGCGAGCGGGAGCAGCACTGCCCACAGGAAGGGCTTGCCGCGGGCCCAGGCCGAGCACAGCATCAGCCAGCCGACGGTCGGCAAGGCCCAGGCCGCGTACACCGGAATCGCCGCCAGATACTGCCCGGCCAGCACGAAGGGTGTGCCGTTGCCCCACAGCAGCGGCAGCGGATTGGCGCCGTGCGCGGCTGCGGCAATGCTGATCGCGACCAGGAACAGCAGCATCGTGACGATGGCGATCAGCGTGGCTGCGAGCGGAATCACCAGCACCGCGGTGACCACCTTCGAGACCACCGTCGCGCTGTCGGAGACCGGCAACGACTTCCAGAACAGCACGCTGCGGTCCTTGCGGTCGTCGTAGAGCGCGCCCAGGCAATAGAAGAACGCGACGAAGACCATCACCAGGAATGGCCAGCTCGACGACATGAACAAGGTCATGTACAGGCCGTCCGCGAGCTGGCGCATGTCCTCGCTGTTGAGCTGACTGACGAGGGTGCCCAGATCGAGACCGTTGATGGTCACGCCGTTGTGTTCGATCGTGTGCCCTTCGGCGACCGAGCGGTGGGCGAAGAAGATCGCCATCACCAGCAGGCCCACCGACAGCAGCAGCGAGATCGCACCGGCAATCGCCGGCGCCCAGACGATGCCGCCCTTGTGCTCCCAGTACTCGCGGCGCAGCAGCAGGCGGAAGGTGTGCGTGACGTGTGCGGGCCGGGCCGTGCGCGCCGGCGCCGGCGGATCGATGGTTTCGGCGGGCGCGTTCATGCGTAGGCTCCTTTCATCGTGGCCACGAACAGGTCGGCCAGGCCCGGCGTGCGGGTCTCACCGAAAACGGAGAGGGTGGAAACGGGCACGCCGTCGAACAGCATCACGGTCTTGCCGAAGGGCAGGGCGCGTTCGTCGATGGGCCCGTGGGCGCGGGCGGCGGCGAGCTGGTCGGCGTTGACCAGCACCTCGACGAAGCGCTCGCCGACATCGTCCATCGGCGCATCCAGCACGATCTTGCCGTTCTGGATGAAGAGGATGTCGGTCAGGATGTGCTCGATTTCCTCGACCTGGTGCGTGGTGACGATGATCGTCTTCTGCTCGTCGAAATAGTCCTCCAGCAGGCGCTGGTAGAACTGCTTGCGATAGAGGATGTCGAGGCCGAGCGTGGGCTCGTCGAGCACCAGCAGCTTGGCGTCGATCGCCATCACGAGTGCCAGGTGCAACTGCACGATCATGCCCTTGGACATCTCGCGCACCCGCTGCTTCGGCATCAGCTTGGTGTTGGCCAGGAAGCGCTCGCAGCGGGCGCGGTCGAAACGGGGGTGCACGCCCTCGACGAAGTCGATCGCGTCGCGCACCCGCATCCAGCGCGGCAGCACGGCGACGTCGGCGATGAAGCAGACATCGTTCATCAGTGCGTCGCGCTCGGTGCGCGGATCGCGGCCCAGTACCGACATCTCGCCGTCGAAGCGGATCAGGCCCAGCAGCGCCTTGAGCGCGGTGGTCTTGCCGGCGCCGTTGGGACCGATCAGCCCGACGATGCGACCGGCGGGAATCTGGAAGCTGGTGCCGTCGAGCGCGCGCGCGCCCTTGTAGACCTTGGAGAGGTTGCGCGCGGTGATCACCGGGATATCGGGGACGGCGTTCATTCGTTGGCTCCATTGCCGATGGACTGCAGCAGATCCCGGGCCGAGAGGCCGAGGCGTTCGATCCGTTCCACCACCAGCGGCCATTCCTCCTGCAGGAAGCGCTCGCGTTCGCTGCTGCGCAGCTTCTTGGAGGCCTCCTCGGTGACGAACATGCCGAGGCCGCGGCGCTTTTCCACCAGGGCCTCGTCGGCCAGCTCCTGGTAGGCGCGGGAGACGGTGATGGGATTGAGCTGGTAGTCGGCGGCCACCTGGCGCACCGAGGGCAACGCGTCGCCGGGCTTGAGGACGCCGTCGAGCATCATCGCGATCACGCGTTCCTTCAGCTGGCGGTAAATGGGAGCGCCGTCGCTCCATTCGATGTTGGCCATGGCCTCAGCTCCTCCCACCGGCGCCCCGCGCGAACGAGAAGTACGGCATGGCGATGGCGTTGCGCGCGCGCTTGCTGCGGCTGCGGGGCGGGGGTGCGGCCTGGTCGGTGGACGCCTTCTCCTGCGTGCGGCTTTCGACGGCGGAGGTCGACGGCGCGGCGGCGCTCGCGTCGTCGGCCGGGAACGCCGGCCAGGCGACCAGCAGGCCCAGGACCAGCGTTGCAGTCGAGGCGGCGCATGCGAAGATCGGGGTATGGAGCTTGCGGTTCATGTCGACCGTCCTGCTCTAGTGGGTAGGTGTTGTAGGCAACTATAACACCACCGCAGGGGATGTCAACACACGTCGCACCGTCGTCCACCCAACTGATGGCAGGGGGCCTGCCGGAGAATCGTCATGCGCGGATCGTCCGTATTGAAGTGGGTGCTGCTCGCCGGCGGCCTGGCGGCGCTGGGCGCCTCGGCACTGGCCCTGTCGCAGTCGCGGTCGCCGGCGCGGTCCGCGGATGCGCCCGCGGCGAACGCCGGACTGCGTGTCGTCGACCACCGGTACCGTCCGCTCGCAGGCCGGGAGCCGGTCGATCTCGCCACCGCGTACCGCGGCGATGTGCTGCTGATCGTCAATACGGCGAGCAAATGCGGCTTCACGCCCCAGTTCGAGGCGCTCGAGGCGATGCACGCGCGGCTGAGCAGCCGCGGATTCGCGGTGCTCGGGTTTCCGTCCGGCGATTTCCGCGAGCAGGAGTTCGAGGACGAACAGGCGATCCAGGCGTTCTGCACGCTGACCTACGGCGTGAAGTTCCCGATGTTCGAGAAGGTGCACGTGGTGGGTGCCGACGCGACGCCGCTGTACCGCCAGCTCGCGGCGGCCACGGGGCAGGCGCCGCAGTGGAACTTCCACAAGTATCTGGTGGGCCGGGACGGCCGGGTGCTCGCCCAGTGGGGCAGCCGCACCGCGCCGGACGATCCGCAGATCGTCGCCGCGATCGAGCGCGCACTGGCCGTGCCGCGCCCGGGCGCGCGCTGAAGGCGCCCTGAGCCGGCGGGGCGGGCGATTGCCCGTCGCCGTCAACGCCGCGACAATAGCCGGCTGCATCAGTCCGGACGGTCCGGGCGGGAGATCCTGCGGATGTTGACCCTGTTGCGCGCCGGCACGCTGGCGCTGCTGATCGCGGCCCTCGGCCACGCCGCTGCGGCCGAGCCTGTGGGCGATCGGGATGCGACCAGCTATGTGATCGGCCTCGACGTCGCCGGTTCGATCCGCCAGATCGGCCCCGATCTCGACCTCGCCGCATTCGAACGCGCCGTCGCCGCGACGCTGGCCGGCAACGCGCCGGTGCTCCCGGAGGCCGAACGCCAGCAGCTGGGCCTGGCTCTCGGGCAACGCGCGGCCGCGCGTAGCGGGCGCCCCGTGCCGGGCATGCCGCCGGGCAGCGAGCCGCCGGCGGTCGATGCCGTGCGTGCCGGCACCCTGGTCGGCGCCGACATCGGGCGATCGCTGCTTCCGCTGAAGGACGAGATCGCGATCGCGCCGCTGATGCGCGCGGTGCGCGAGGTCGTCGCCGGCACACCGCCGACGATGGCCGCCGAACAGATCGAGGCCGCGCGCCAGGCCATGGTCGCGCGCGCGCAGACGCGGGCCACCGAGGCCGCGAACGCGAACCGCGACGCGGGCGCCCGCTTCCTTGCCGAGAACCGCGGCAAGACCGGCGTGTTCGCCACCGCTTCGGGCATCCAGTACCGCGTCGAACGCGCGGGCCAGGGGCCGCGCCCGCGCGCCAGCGACCGGGTGCGCGTGCACTATCGCGGCACGCTGCTCGACGGCACCGAGTTCGACAGCTCTTATGCGCGCAACGAGCCTGCGGTGTTCGGGCTGGACCAGGTCATCGCCGGCTGGACCGAAGGCCTGCAGCTGATGCCCATCGGTGCCAAGTACCGCTTCTGGATTCCGGGTGCGCTGGCCTACGGCCAGCGCGGCAGTCCGCCGACCATCCCGCCGAACTCCACCCTGGTCTTCGATGTCGAACTGCTCGACATCCTCTGACCGCTGACGCGCGTCGCCGTTGCGCGTCGCCGTTTCTCTTTCCCAAGAACGACTTTCACCGGAGCTGCCATCAAGATGAAGACCACCACGCGTTTCGCCATTGCCGGCCTGGCCGCCGCCCTGCCGCTGGCGATGATCGCCTGCAAGCCGATCGACAAGGAGACCGGCAAGCCGGTGGAGAGCACGTCCGCCGACGCGCCGGCCGCCGGCGCCGAGATCGCGGGCCTGCGGGGCGAGCGCGAGCAGATCAGCTACATCATCGGCAACCAGATGGGCGAGCAGCTCAAGCAGATCAAGGACGAGATCGACGTCAAGACGCTGCAGCGCGCGATCGCCGAGACCCTGGACGACAAGGCCATCGAGATCAGCGACGAGCAGGCGATGGCCGTGATGCAGTCGTTCGGTGAGCGCATGCAGGCCAAGCAGATGGCCGAAATGCAGGAGAAGTCCAAGGCCAATCTGGCCGAAGCCGAGACCTTCTTCGCCCAGAACGCCACGAAGGAGGGCGTGCAGACGACGGCCTCGGGCCTGCAGTACCGCGTGATCACCGAAGGCACCGGTGCCAAGCCGGGCCCGAACGATACCGTGCGCGTGCACTACAAGGGCACCCTGCTCAACGGCGAAACCTTCGACAGCTCCTACGACCGCGGCGAGCCGGCCCAGTTCGCGCTGAACCAGGTCGTGCCCGGCTGGCAGGAAGGCCTTCAGCTGATGCCGGTCGGCAGCAAGTACGAACTGTGGATTCCGGCGGCGCTGGGCTACGGCGAGATGGGCTCGGGCCCGATCGGCCCGAACCAGGCCCTGGTGTTCGAGGTCGAGCTGCAGGACATCGTCCGCAACTGAGGTCCGCGGCGCCGCGCCCCCCGGCGCGGCGCCAGGACACCGCCATGGACCAGAACGAGATCCACGCCACGCTGGAGCACCGGGTGACCGAACTGGAGACGCGTCTCGCGTTCCAGGAAGACACCATCGCCCAGCTCAACGACGCGCTGAGCCAGGCCCGGCTCGAACTCGGTGCACAGACCGGTCTGCTGCGCCGGGTGATGGATGACCTGCGCCAGGCGCGCACCGTGCAGTTCCCCGATCCCTCGGACGAACCGCCGCCGCCGCATTACTGAGTAACCGTCCACGATGACCGATTCCCTTCGCGACCAGCTGCTCGGTCTGGGCTTCAAGGCCCCGGCCCAGCCGGCGCCGTCCCGCGACGAACGCCGCCCGCGTCCCAACGACCGGAATGCCGACCGCCGCGGTCCGCGTCCGCCGGGCAAGGCCGGCGACGGGCGGCCACGCCCCGCGGGCGGCAAGCCCGGCGGGCAGGCGCGGGGTGCCGACCGGACGGGAACACCGCGGGGCGCAGGCCCGCAGGGCCAGGCGCGCAAGCCGCGTCCGCCCCGCGACGACATCGATCTCGCCAAGGCCTTCGCGATCCGGGCCCAGCGCGAGAAGGAAGAGCGCATCGAGGCCGAACGGCTGAAGCAGGAAGAGGCCCGGCTGCGCCGCGAGGCCCGCGCCAAGCTCGAAGCCTTCATGCAGGGCAAGGCGCTCAACCGGCCCGAGGCCGACATCGCCCGGCATTTCGAGTACGGCGGCAAGATCAAGCGCATCCATGTGGATGCAGAGCAGCTCGCCGCGCTCAACGCCGGCGAACTCGGCGTGGTCCAGCTCAACGGTCGGTATCTGCTGGTGACCGCCGCGGTGCTGGACGAGGCCGAGGCGATCTTTCCGCAGGGTGTCGCCCTGCGTGTCGATCCGTCGGCGCCTGCGGGCGAGGACCCGTACAGCGATCCGCGCTACCAGGTGCCGGACGACCTGGTGTGGTGACGCGCGCGCGGGCCTGCGTGGCGGCGTGCGTCTGCGCGGCGTCGGTGGGCGCCGCGTCCGCGAAGGAGCCGCTCGAGTTCGATCGGCCAGGCACCGGGTTCTCGGCCTCGGTGCTGGCGCCGGGTGCGGTGGTCTGGGAGCAGGGCCTGCCGGACAGCGAGCGCGACGACAACGCCGGCGTGCGTACCACGACGCATACCTTCGGCAGCGTGCTGCGTGTGGGCCTTGGCGCTTCGCTCGAACTGCAGCTGGCCGGCGCGCCGCATGTGCGCGTGTCCGACACCTCGCCCGACGGCCGTCAGCGGCGGCAGGGGGCGGGTGACAGCGAGGTGGGACTCAAATGGGCGCTGCCCGCCGCCGGCGAGCTCGACTGGGCACTGCTGGCCCGCTACGGCCTGCGCACCGGCTCGGCGGATCTGCGGCCGGACCGGCATGCGCGCAGCCTCGGGGCCACCGTGGCCGGGGAGACCGCGGGCGGGCGCGGGTACTCGGTGTTCGCCGGCTACGCGCGCGACGACGCGGGCCGCGGCTGGCAGCTGGCGCCGAGTCTCGACCTGCATGCGGGCGACCGGTTCGGCGGCTACGTCGAAGCGGTGCTGGGGACGGGCAGCGAGCGCGGCGTGCGCGCCGGCGGCGGTCTGACCTGGCAGCCGCGCGGTGCGGTGCAGCTGGACGTCTCGGTGCTGCGCGGCCTTGGCGCCGAGGCGCCGGACTGGAGCGCAGGCCTGGGTGTGTCGCTGGGCCTGCGTTGATGGCGGTGCCGCCGTCGGACGGCGCGCCGCCGGCGCAGCGCGAGCATCTGGTCTTCTCCCACGCGAACGGGTTTCCCGCCCCGACCTATGCCCGGATGCTCGCGCCGCTGCGCGCGCACGTCGACGTCACGCACGTGGACGCGTTCGGGCACGAGGCGCGCTATCCGGTCTCGCGCGGCTGGTCCGCCCTGACCCGGCAGCTGCTGGACCACATCGAGGCCCACGCCGCCGGCCGCCCGGTCTGGCTGCTCGGCCATTCGCTCGGCGGCTATCTCAGCGTGCTCGCCGCGGCGCAGCTGGGGCCGCGAGTGCGCGGGGTGGTGCTGCTCGATTCGCCGCTGATCGGCGGCCTCACCGCGCACCTGGTCAAACTGGGGCGACGCACCGGCTTCGACCGGCATCTGATGCCGCTGCGCCAGACCCTGCAGCGCCGGACCCACTGGCCCGACGTGGACGCGGTGCGCGCGCACTTCGCCGCGAAGCCGGCATTCGCCTGGTGGGACCCGCGGGTTTTGAGCGATTACGCATCGACGGCGACGGTAGGCGATGGACAGGGGCGGCGGCTGCTGTTCGATCGCGAGGTCGAACATCGCATCTACGCGACGCTGCCCACGCGCAGCGTGCATCGCGCCGCGCAGCGTGTGACCGCGCCGATGGGCTTCATCGCCGGCCGTCGCTCGCGCGAAGTCGCCCAGATCGGCCTGCGCGCGACCCGTGCACGGGTGGGCGCGCGGCTGGCCTGGATCGACGGCAGCCATCTCTACCCGATGGAGCGGCCGGACGAGACCGCGCGGTCCGTTCTCGCGATGCTCGACGGCATGCGCGGCGAAGCCGTCCGCGTCCGCGCCGCGCCTTGAAGCCGCGCGCGCATCGCCGCACGGCCGCCCCGCGGCCTTGCGGCCGCGGCGTCAGTCGACCGCGTACCCGCTGACCGGGCCGGCCACCTGGCGGCCCGCCTGCCAGACCGCCTCGATGCGGCGCGTGTTGCGGATGTCGACGAGGGGATCGGCCGACAGCACGACGAAATCCGCGCGCCGGCCGGGCTGCAGCAGGCCGCGATCGTCGAGCTGCAACAGGCGGGCCGAATCGCGCGTGGCGACGGTCAGCGCCTGCTGCGGGGTGTAGCCGGCCTGCAGCATCAATTCGAGTTCGCGGTGTTCGGCGAATCCGGCGACGCGATGCGGCAGGGCACCGGCGTCGGTGCCGAAGCCGACCGCGATGCCGGCCTCGCGCAGCGTGGCGAGGTTGCGCAGGTTCATCGCCACCGCGTCCCGGGCGCGCTGCGTCGCGGGATCGGCGAGTGTACGCGCGCGCCAGCCGGCGTCCGACCACTGGCGCACGACGGCGGCGGGCAGGGCGTTGCGCAGGAACGGCGTGTCCAGCCAGCCGGGATGTTCGGCGTAGATGTAGTTCGCCTCGTCGATCTGCAGCGTGGCGATGTAGCCGGTCCCGGCCTCGCGCATCGCCGCAGCCAGCGCGGCATCGATCGGCTGGTCGCGCACCCCGTGCGCGATGATGTCGACGCCGCTCGCGACGAGGTCCGTGGCGGGCGCGAGATCGTGGATGTGCGCGGCGACCAGCAGGTCGTGGCGATGTGCTTCCTCGATCGCCGCGCGGTAGACCTCGGGCAGCATCGCCGGCGCCTTGCCGCCGAGATCGTCGACCCAGAGCTTGATCAGGTCGACACCGGCCCCGGCCTGCGCGCGCACCGCCGCGCGCGCGGCGTCCGCATCGCCCGGTCGCGCCACCGGGTCCTGCTCCAGTCCCATGTTCGCCGCGGGCGGTGCACCGCCCGGGGTACCCACGCCCGCACCGGCGCCGAACAGCTGCGCACCGAGCGCCGGGTCAGCGGCGACCTCGGCGCGGATCTGCGGAAACGCGGCGCCATTGAGGCCGAGCGCCACCACGGTGGTCACGCCGTAGGCCTGGAACTGGCGCAGGTCGCGGACCAAGATGTCGCGCGTGTAGAAGCGGTCGCCGTGCTCGGTGCCCTCGGTGTTGCCGACATGGGCGTGGGCGTTGACCAGGCCGGGGATGATGTGGCGTCCGCTGTAGTCGATGCGCTCGGCGTCCGCGGGCAGGGACTCCGAGCCCGCCGCCTCGATGCGCTCGATGCGGCCGTCGCGGATCACCAGTGCAACCGTGCCCAGGTCGCGTTCGCCGTCGAAGACGCGGGCGTTGTCGACGACGACGAGGTCGCCGGTGCCGGGCGTGCCGGCGGGGTCGGGCGTCGCTGCGCCGATGTCGCTCCCGCCACAGGCGGTGAGACCGATGGCGGCGAGCGCGGCGAGGGGGCCGAATCGTCGAAACATGCGGAGTCCTCAGGTGGCGATCAGGACGCGCCACCATAGCGGCCGCCCGGTCGCGGCCGCGTGTCCGTCGGCCCGGTGCGTGTGCCGGTCGCGCGCTACTCGGGGTCGTAATCCAGATTCGACGCGAGCCAGCGCTCGACCTGGGGCAGCGGCACGTTCTTGCGTTTCGCGTAGTCCTGCGCCTGTTCCTTGGAGACCCGTCCGACGACGAAGTACTGGCTCTTCGGATGGCTGAAGTAATAGCCCGACACCGCCGCGGTGGGCAGCATGGCGAAGCTCTCGGTCAGCGACATGCCGGCGTTGCCGGGCGCGTCCAGCAGCTCGAACAGGGTGGCCTTTTCGCTGTGTTCCGGACACGCGGGGTAGCCGGGCGCGGGGCGGATGCCGCGGTAGCGCTCGGCGATCAGCGCGTCGTTGTCGAGCGCCTCGTCGGCCGCATACCCCCAGTACTCGAGGCGCACGCGCTGGTGCAGGCGCTCGGCCAGGGCTTCGGCCAGGCGGTCGGCCAGCGCCTTGAGCAGGATGGCGTTGTAGTCGTCGTGGGCCGCCTCGAAGCGCGCCACGTGCGGTTCGATGCCGATGCCGGCGGTGACCGCGAACGCGCCGATCCAGTCCTCGACCCCGCTGTCCTTCGGCGCGATGAAATCGGCCAGGCAGAAGTCCGGGCGTTCGATCGGCTTGTCGACCTGCTGGCGCAGGAAGTGCAGGGTGGCGGTTCGGGACCGGGGATTGGGGGATGGGGATTCGCTGTGAGCCGCGGACCGCGGCGCGTTCGCATGACCCTTCACCGATTCCGGATCACGGTGATCCGCCAGCTGCACCTCCACATCGTCCCCGACGCTGTTCGCCGGCCACAGCCCGAACACGGCCTTTGCGGTCAGCCACTTCTCTTCGATGATCGTGCCCAGCATCGCCCGCGCATCGCGGAACAGATCGCTGGCCTGCGCGCCGACGATCTCGTCGCTGAGGATCGCCGGGTAGCGACCGAACAGCTCCCAGGCATTGAAGAACGGCGTCCAGTCGATGACGTCGACGAGATCGTCGAGTGGCCAGTCCTCGAAGACGTGCACACCCGGCGCCCGCGGCGTCGGCGGTACGTAATCGTCCCAGCCGCCGTCGAAGCGCTGCGCACGTGCCTTGGCCAGCGACACCAGGCGTTTGGCATCACCGCGGTTGGCATGGCGCGCGCGGATCTCGGCGTAGTCGGCGTCGTTGGCGGCGACGAAGGCGCCGCGCAGCTCCGGGCTGACCAGCGATTGCACCACGCCGACCGCGCGCGAGGCATCCTTCACCCAGACCGTGGGCGAGGGGTAATGCGGCGCGATCTTCAACGCGGTGTGCGCGCGCGAAGTCGTCGCGCCGCCGATCAGCAACGGCGTCTCGAAGCCCTGGCGCTTCATCTCGCGTGCGACGTGGCTCATCTCCTCGAGCGACGGTGTGATCAGGCCCGACAGTCCGATCACATCCGCCTGCACCTCGCGCGCCTTGTCGAGGATGGTCTGGGTGGGGACCATGACGCCGAGGTCGACGACCTCGAAGTTGTTGCAGGCCAGCACAACGCCGACGATGTTCTTGCCGATGTCGTGGACGTCGCCCTTGACCGTCGCCATCAGCACGCGGCCGTTGTTCCTGCCGACGTCGCCGGTGCGCAGTTTCTCGGCCTCGATGTAGGGCAGCAGATAGGCGACGGCCTTCTTCATCACGCGCGCCGACTTGACCACCTGCGGCAGGAACATCTTGCCCGCGCCGAAGAGGTCGCCGACGACGTTCATTCCGGCCATCAGCGGGCCCTCGATGACCTCCAGTGGCCGGGCGAACGCCTGCCGTGCCTCCTCGGTGTCCTCGACCACGTACTGGTCGATGCCGTGCACCAGCGCATGGGTGAGCCGCTGCTGCACCGGCGCATCGCGCCAGGCGGTGTTCTCGACGCGGGCCGCGCCCTTCCTGCCCTTGTAGCGTTCGGCCAGATCGAGCAGGCGTTCGGTGGCATCGCTGCGGCGGTTGAGCACCACGTCCTCGACACACTCGCGCAGCTCGGGGTCGAGATCGTCGACGATCGGCATCGCGCCGGCGTTGACGATGCCGAAGTCCATGCCGGCGCGGATCGCGTGGAACAGGAACACCGCATGGATCGCCTGGCGCACGACCTCGTTGCCACGGAACGAGAACGAGACGTTGGACACGCCGCCCGAAACGTGGCAATGCGGCAGCGTCGCGCGGATCTCGCGTGTGGCCTCGATGAAATCGACCGCGTAGTTGTCGTGCTCGGGAATGCCGGTGGCGATGGCGAAGATGTTGGGATCGAAGATGATGTCCTCGGGCGGGAACCCGACGACTTCGGTCAGCAGCCGGTAGGCGCGCGTGCAGATCTCGACCTTGCGGTCCTTGGTGTCCGCCTGGCCGACCTCGTCGAAGGCCATGACCACGACCGCGGCCCCGTAGCGCAGCACCTTGCGTGCCTGTTCGAGGAACGCGGCCTCGCCCTCCTTGAGCGAGATCGAATTGACCACGCCCTTGCCCTGCAGGCACTTGAGCCCGGCCTCGATGACGCTCCACTTCGAGGAATCGACCATCACCGGGATGCGCGCGATGTCGGGCTCGGCGGCGATCAGGTTGAGAAAGGTGGTCATGGCCTGCTCGGAATCGAGCATGCCTTCGTCCATGTTGACGTCGAGGATCTGCGCGCCGCCCTCGACCTGCTGGCGGGCGACCTCCACCGCCTCCGGATAGCGGTTCTCCTTGATCAGCTTGCGGAACGCCGCCGAGCCGGTGACGTTGGTGCGCTCGCCGACATTGATGAAGAGCAGTTCCGGCGTAACGACCAGCGGCTCCAGGCCGGAGAGACGCATGTGGCGCGGGGCGCTCATGCGGCCTGCTCCACGGCCTGCGAGGCCGGCACGCGCGGCGCGACGCCGCGCACCGCCTCGGCGATCGCGCGGATGTGCGCGGGCGACGTGCCGCAACAGCCGCCGACGATATTGAGCAGGCCGGCAGTGGCGAACTCGTGCAGCACCTCGGCCATGTCCTCGGGGGTCTCGTCGTAGCCGCCGAACGCGTTCGGCAGGCCCGCATTGGGGTGGCAGGACACACAGGTCGACGCCACCTGGGACAGGGTTTCGACGTGGGGCCGCAGCTCCTTCGCGCCGAGCGCGCAGTTCAGGCCCACGGCGTGCGGCCTCGCATGCTGCAGCGAATACCAGAACGCCTCGGCGGTCTGGCCCGACAGCGTGCGGCCGGAGGCGTCGGTGATCGTGCCGGAAATCATCACCGGCAGCCGGCCGCCGCGCGCGTCGAACACGGTCTCGATCGCGTACAGCGCCGCCTTGGCGTTGAGCGTGTCGAACACGGTCTCGACCATCAGGATGTCGGCGCCGCCGTCGATGAGCCCGTGCGCGGCGTCGCGGTAGATCGCGACGAGTTCGTCGAAGGTCACCGCGCGATAGCCGGGGTCGTTGACGTCGGGACTGATCGACGCGGTGCGGCTGGTCGGGCCGAGGATGCCCGCGACGAAACGCGGCTGGTCCGGCGTCTGCGCCTGCGCGGCGTCGCAGGCGGCACGTGCCAGCGCCGCGCCCTCGCGGTTGAGTTCGTGGACGAGGTGCTGCAGGTGGTAGTCGGCCAGCGACACGGCCGTCGAGTTGAAGGTGTTGGTCTCGATGATGTCCGCGCCGGCGGCGAGATAGTCGGCGTGGATGCCCTGGATGATGTCGGGCCGGGTGAGGGTGAGCAGGTCGTTGTTGCCGCGCTGGTCGTGGCCCTCGCAGCCGCAGCCGGCGCCGTGCGCGTGGCCGTCCGCCGCATGGAGGGCGTCGTAGCCCTCGGCGAACCGGTCGCCGCGGTAGTCGGCTTCGGTGAGTTCGTGCCGCTGGATCATCGTGCCCATCGCGCCGTCGAGCACGAGGATGCGGCGCGCGAGTGCGGCGTCCAGCGCCGCGACACGGTCGGGATGCAGCCAGCTCATTCCGGCTTCCGCGCGATGATCGAGATCACCTGAAAGTGCGGCGGCCGTTTCTCGCGCGTGACGGTCTCGGCGCTGTGGATCTCCAGTCCCGCCTTGGTGACGAACCGGCGCAGTTCCTTGTCGGCGAAGCCGAGGTTCGCGTGACCGTAGGCCTGGACAACGGCTTCGTGCCCGTGGCGGTCGAGGCTCGACAGCAGGAGACGGCCTCCGGGCCGCAGCACGCGGGCGGCTTCGGTGACGGCCTGCGCGGGTTTGCTGGCGTAGGTGAGCGCGTGCATCAGCACCACCAGATCGAAGCTGGCGTCCTCGAAGGGCAGGGCGTGCATGTCGCCCTCGCGCACGTCCACGTTGGCGAAGCGCTTGAGCCGCTCGGTCGAGGCGGCGACCACGCGTCGGCTGGCGTCGAGGCAGATGTAGCGGTGTGCATGCGGCGCGAGCAGTTCGGCCAGCACGCCGTCGCCGGACGCGATGTCGAGCACGTCGCCGGTCTCCAGCAGGGGCAGCGCCGAGCGCGCCAGCGCCTCCCAGGTGCGGCCGGGCGAGTAGTGCCGCTCCATGTCGCCGGCGACGGTGTCGGCCCAGTTCTGATCGGCCGCGCGCATCGCCAGCACGCCGGGCACGCGCTCGGCATCCTGGCGCAGCAGGGGATCGTCGCTGCCGGTGCTCAGGGCCTGCCACAGCGCACGCTGCGCGGGATCGAGCGCGGCGTCGTCGAAGCGGTAATACGCCGACACCCCGGCGCGCCGGTCGCGCACCAGATTCGCGTCCTTCAGGCGCGCGAGATGCGTGGAGACGCGGGGCTGCGCGAGGCGGGTAATGGACGAGAGCTCGGCGACCGTGAGTTCCTCGATCTCCAGCAGTGCGAGCAGACGCACGCGGGTCGGATCGGCGAGCGTCTTCAGGCGGGCCGACCAGGCTTCGAGGTCCATGCATATCTCCGTATCGCGATACAGAGATGATTGTCCGCGCAGGGGAGTGAACGGTCAAGGCGAGACGGACGGGGCAGCACGGATCCCTGTCGGCCTCAAGAGGGCGGACGACGCGGTTCAAGGCCGATTTATGCTGCATCGCGCCATCGACGATGCAGATGCGGATACGCGTTCGTCGCTACAATTGCCGGATTGTCTAGGACAGGAGTGGCGGCGCCGTGGAGTTCGGTTTCAGCGAAGAGCAGTTGATGATCCAGGACATTGCGCGGCGGATTGCGCAGGAGAAGATCGCCCCGAGCGCGGAGCATCACGACCGCACCGGCGAGTTTCCGGTCGAGAACATGCGCGTTCTGGGCGAGAACGGCCTGATGGGCATCGAGGTGTCTGACGCCTACGGCGGTGCGGGCATGGATCCGATTTCCTACGTGCTGGCGATGATCGAGGTGGCTGCGGCCGACGCCGCGCATTCGACCATCATGTCGGTCAACAACTCGCTGTTCTGCAACGGCATCCTGACCCACGGGACCGAGGAGCAGAAGCAGACCTACGTGCGCGCGATCGCCGAAGGCCGCGAGATCGGCGCCTTCGCGCTGACCGAGCCGCAGTCCGGCTCCGATGCCACGGCGATGAAGTGCCGCGCGGTCAAGCAGGCCGACGGCAGCTACGTCATCAACGGCAAGAAGAGCTGGATCACCTCCGGCCCGGTGGCCAAGTATTTCGTGCTGTTCGCGATGACCGATCCGGACAAGGGCGCGCGCGGCATCACCGCGTTCCTCGTCGACGGCACGCGCGACGGCTTCCACCGCGGCAAGACCGAACCCAAGCTGGGCATCCGCGCCTCGGCGACCTGCGAGATCGAGTTCCAGGACTATGTCGCCCGCGCCGAGGACGTGCTGGGCGAGGAAGGCCAGGGCTTCAAGATCGCGATGGGCGTGCTCGACGCCGGCCGCATCGGCATCGCCTCGCAGGCCATCGGCATCGCCCGCGCGGCCTACGAGGCGACGATCGCGTACGTCAAGGAGCGCAAGGCCTTCGGTCAGCCGATCGGCGCCTTCCAGATGACCCAGGCCAAGATCGCCGACATGAAGTGCAGGCTCGATGCGGCCCTGCTGCTGACGCTGCGCGCGGCCTGGCTCAAGGGCGAGGGCAAGCGCTTCAGCAACGAGGCGGCGATCGCCAAGCTCACTGCGTCCGAGGCCGCCATGTGGATCACCCACCAGGCGCTGCAGATCCACGGCGGCATGGGCTATTCGAAGGAGATGCCGATCGAGCGCTATTTCCGCGACGCCAAGATCACCGAGATCTACGAAGGCACCAGCGAGATCCAGCGCCTGGTCATCGCCCGCAACGAGACCGGCCTGCGCTGAGCCTGACCGTGATCCCGGCGCCGCGCCCCGTCCAGCGTGTCCCGCATCCGCGCAGCCTGCGCGGATGCGCGGCCGCGTCGAGGGTGCCGGACCACGCCGCCGATGGCGGCGCACACCCATTGTTGTTTCCTGTCGGCCCGCGTGAAAACGCGGGCCTCATTGCATCGGACCCTCTGTCGTCATGAGCACATCCCGCAAGACCGGTACGAAATCCGCCACGAATCCCGCGTCCAAGGCCGCGGCCAAGACATCGGCGAAGGCGCCTGCGAAGGCGCCGGCCAAAGCCCCGGCCGCGGCCCGCAAGGCGCCGGCCGCGCCGCCGCGCGCGGCATCGGGCCTGCTCGCCCCGATCTTCGACGCCGTGCGCCGCCGCGCGGGCAAGGCCGCGCACCGGGATGCGAGCGCTTTCGCCGAAGCCTTCTACCGGCGCATGACCGAGGAGGAGATTCCGCTGCACACCGCGGACGGCTGGGCCGCGCTCGCCGCCGACCTGTTCGAATTCGCGGCCAAGCGCAAGCCGGGCACGGCGAACGTGCGCCTGTTCAATCCGGTGCTCAAGACGCACGGCTGGGAATCGCCACACACGGTGCTGCAGGTCGTCAACGACGACATGCCGTTCCTCGTCGACTCGGTGACGATGGCGCTGGCCGAGCAGGGCATCGGCGTGCACGTGCTCGGCCATCCGGTGGTGCAGATCGCGCGTGACCGCAGCGGACGCCTCACCGGTGTCGGCGAGGGCGAGACGGAATCGGTGATGCATCTGGAGATCGACCGCCAGACGCCCGAGGACAACAAGCGGATCGAAGCGGCCGTGCGCAAGGTGCTCGACGAGGTGCGCGCGATCGTGGCCGACTGGGCCCCGATGCGCGAGCGCATGCAGCAGATCGCGGCGGACCTGGACAGCCGGCCGATGCCGGTGGGCGACGCGAGCCGGCGCGAGGCGCAGGAATTCCTGCGCTGGGCGGCGAGCGACCACTTCACCTTCTTCGGCTATCGCGAGTACCAGGTGCGTCGCAAGGGTGGCGACGACGTGCTGGAGGCGGTGGGCGACAGCGGACTCGGTCTGCTGCGCACGCCGGCCGCGGTGAAGTCGCGCCCCTTGAGCGAGCTGGGCGCCGATGCACTGCGCCGCGCAGGTGAAGTGGACGCACTGATCCTCACCAAGACCAGTGCGCGCTCCACCGTGCATCGCCCCGGCTACATGGACTACATCGGCATCCTGCGCTACGACGCCAAGGGCAACGTGATCGGCGAACAGCGCTTCCTCGGTCTGTATACGTCGAGCGCCTATACCCGTCGTCCGTGGGACATCCCGCTGGTGCGCGAGCGCTTCGAGCACGTGATGAGCGAATCGGGCCTCAAGCCCACCGGTCACAGCGGCAAGGCACTGCGCCATCTGCTCGAAACCCTGCCGCGCGACGAGCTGTTCCAGTCGACGGCCGACGAACTGTTCCGCCTCGGCACCGGCATTCTCGGTCTGCAGGAGCGCGTGCGCAGCCGGCTGTTCCTGCGCAAGGACCGCTACGGCCGCTTCTACTCGGTCCTGGTCTACATCCCGCGCGACCGCTTCAACACCGACGTGCGCCGCCGCATCGAGCAGCTGTTGCGCGAAGTGATGGAGGCCGACCACGTCGACGCCAGCGTGGTGCTCGGCGAGTCGCCGCTGGCCCAACTGCATCTGATCGTGCGGCCGCGCGCCGATGCGCAGGTCGACATCGACGCCGGCGCGCTGGAGCAGGCGCTGCAGGCGATCGTGCGCAACTGGCAGGACAATCTGCGCGACGAGCTGGTCGCCCGTCACGGCGAGGCCGAAGGGCTGCGCCTGTCGGGCCGGATCGGGCGCGCGCTGTCGCCGACGTACATCGAAGTGGCCTCGCCGCAGGCGGCCGCGACGGACGTCGAGAAGCTGGCCGCGCTCGAATCCACCGACGCGTTGCAGCTCAGCTTCTACGTCCAGCCCTCGCCGGTGGGCAGCGGCGACGTGCTGCATCTGAAGCTCTACCGCCGCGAAACCCATATTCCGCTGTCGGACGTGCTGCCGGTGATGGAGAACCTCGGCCTGCGCGTCATCGCCGAGCATCCCACCCGCATCGAGGTCGACGGCACCGCACTGTTCATCCAGGACTTCTACGTCGAAGCGCTGGCCGGCGAGATCGATGTCGAGGCCCGGGCGGCGGCATTCACCGAAGCCTTCGCGCGCGTCTGGAAGGGCGATGCGGAGAACGACGGCTTCAACCGCCTGATCCTCGGCGCCGATCTCGACTGGCGTCAGGTCGCGATGCTGCGTGGCTACTGCAAGTATCTGCTGCAGGTGGGCGTGCCGTTCTCCCAGGCCTACGTGGAAGACACATTCGGCCGCTATCCGCTGCTCGCGCGCCTGCTGGTGGAGGTGTTCGAAGCCCGTTTCGATCCATCGATCGGCCATGCGAGCCGCGCGCAGATCGAGGACGGTGCGCACACGTTCGCCGCCCAGCTGCAGGCCCTGTCGGCCGGTGACGAGGCGACGCGCACCGCGCTGCAGCCGCTGCTCGATGCCCGCGGCGCCGAGCGCGCCACGCGGTACGAGGCCGCGCGGAGCGCGCTCAAGGGCCTGCTCGACCGTGTGTCCAGCCTCGACGAGGACCGCATCCTGCGCAGCTATCTCGGCGTCATCGACGCGACGCTGCGCACCAGCTACTACCAGCGCGCCAGGACCGGCGGCCTGCTGGAGACGATCAGCTTCAAATTCGATTCGGCGCGCGTCCCCGATCTGCCCAAGCCGCGCCCCTACCGCGAGATCTTCGTCTACGGCCCGCGCGTGGAAGGCGTGCACCTGCGCTTCGGACCGGTCGCGCGCGGCGGCCTGCGCTGGTCGGACCGTCGCGAGGATTTCCGCACCGAGGTGCTCGGCCTGGTCAAGGCGCAGATGGTCAAGAACACCGTCATCGTGCCGGTGGGTTCGAAGGGCGGCTTCATCGTCAAGCGTCCTCCGGTCGGCGGTGACCGTGATGCCCAGTTCGCCGAGGGCGTGGCCTGCTACACGCTCTTCATCAACGGGCTGCTCGAGATCACCGACAACATCGTCGACGGCGAAATCGTGCCGCCGCGCGACGTGGTGCGGCACGACGACAACGACCCCTACCTCGTGGTGGCGGCCGACAAGGGCACGGCCACGTTCTCCGACACCGCCAACGGCATCGCCCGCGAGCACGGCTTCTGGCTCGATGACGCCTTCGCCTCCGGCGGCTCGGTCGGCTACGACCACAAGGGCATGGGCATCACCGCGCGCGGTGCATGGGAGTCGGTGAAGCGCCATTTCCGCGCGATGGGCCGCAACTCGCAGACCGAGGACTTCACCTGCGTGGGTGTGGGTGACATGTCCGGCGACGTGTTCGGCAACGGCATGCTGCTCAGCGAGCACATCCGCCTGGTCGCCGCGTTCGACCACCGGCACATCTTCATCGATCCGGATCCCGATGCCGCGCGCTCGTTCGCCGAGCGCAAGCGCATGTTCGCGCTGCCGCGTTCGAGCTGGGAGGACTACGACCGCGCGCTGATCGCCAAGGGCGGTGGCGTGTGGCCGCGCAGCGCGAAGTCGATTCCGCTCTCGCCCGAAGCGCGTCAGGCGCTGGGTATCGAAGGCGATGCGACGTCCATCAGTCCGAACGAACTGATGTCGGCCATCCTGCGAGCGCCGGTCGACCTGCTGTGGAACGGCGGCATCGGCACCTACGTCAAGGCATCGAGTGAAACCCATGCCGACGTCGGCGACCGCGCCAACAACCCGCTGCGCGTCGATGGCCGTGACCTGCGCTGCAAGGTCGTCGGCGAGGGCGGCAACCTGGGTCTCACCCAGCTCGGCCGCATCGAAGCCGCCCAGCACGGCGTGCTGCTCAACACCGATTTCATCGACAACTCGGCCGGTGTGGACACCTCGGACCACGAGGTCAACATCAAGATCCTGCTCAACGCCGTGGTGCAGTCGAAGAAGCTCACGGTGCCCGCGCGCAACAAGCTGCTGGCGTCGATGACCGACGAGGTCGCCGAACTGGTGCTGTGGGACAACTACCGGCAGAACCAGGCATTGAGCCTGATGGAGCGCATGAGCGTCTCGCGCCTGGGCTCGAAGCGGCACTTCATCCGCACGCTGGAAGCGCAGGGCCTGCTCGACCGCCAGATCGAGTTCCTGCCGTCGGATGCCGAGATTTCCGAGCGCAAGGCCAAGGGCCTGGGCCTGACCCGTCCCGAGCTGTCGGTGCTGCTGTCCTACAGCAAGCTCGTCGCGTTCGACCAGATGCTGGCGTCCGACATCCCCGAGGATCCGTACCTGTCGCGCGAGCTGCAGCGCTACTTCCCGCAGCCGCTGCAGAAGAAGTATGCGGCCGTGATGGAAGACCACCGCCTGAAGCGCGAGATCATCGCCACCGCGGTGACCAACCAGATGATCAACCGCATGGGCGCGACCTTCCTGATGCGCATGCAGGAGGACAGCGGACGTACGCCGGGCGAGGTGGCCAAGGCGTTCACCATCACCCGCGAGACGATCGACGCGCGGGCCCTGTGGAACCGCATCGATGCACTCGACGGCACGGTGCCCGAATCCGTGCAGGTCGATGCCCTGCAGGTGATCTGGAACCTGCAGCGCGCCTTCACCCGCTGGCTGCTGGCCCGGCCGGGTGCGATTCCGGACATCACCACCGCGGTCGAGCGTTATCACGACGGCTTCCATGCGATCCGCAACGGCCGGCAGATCATCGCCGACGGCCAGCGTGCCGAGCACGACGCCAGCCTGCAGGCCTGGATCGACAAGGGCGTGCCGGCGGATCTGGCCGAGCAGCTGGCGGCGCTGCCGTATCTGGAAGCGGCCTGCGACATCATCGAGGTCGCGAGCGAGCGCCGGCAGAAGCCGGTCGACGTGGCGCGTCTGCACTTCCGCCTGGGCGAGGCCTTGAACCTGCCGTGGCTGACCAGCCAGATCGACGCGCTGGAAGTCGACGGCCGCTGGCATGCGGTGGCACGCGGCGTGCTGCGCGAGGAACTGGGCGAACAGCACCGCGCACTGGTGTCCCAGGTGCTGGCGATGCCGGGCGCGACGCCGGAGGACAAGGTCGCGGCGTGGCTCGCGCGCGACGATTCGGCGCTGCGCTTCACGCTGGCGATGCTGGCCGAGCTGTCCGCGCAGAAGGCGCTCGACTATCCGACGGCGTCGGTCGCGGTGCAGCGTGTGTCGCAGCTGGTCCAGCGCAGCTGAGGTGTCCGGGCGCCGTCATCGGCGGCGCCCGGGCCTGCCGCCGGCCGTGGCACGTCCTGGCCGCGGTGCGCCCGTCGTCGCCGTGGTCGCGAGCCGGCCATCAACGCTGCGCTAAGCTGCGGCCCGTCGTCCATCACCGGGTCCGCCGATGACCGCTTCGCCCCGCATCGCCTTCGTCGCCAGCCAGTCCGACGAGGCCCAGCGCGCCCTGTTTGCGCTGACCGGTTCACACGGCCAGTGCGAACCGGCGGAGGCGGATGTGCTCGTGGCCCTGGGCGGTGACGGCTTCATGCTGCAGACGCTGCATCGCCACGGACATCTGGGCAAGCCGGTCTACGGTATGAAGCTCGGCACGGTCGGCTTCCTGATGAACCAGCATCGCCCCGACGCGCTGTTGGCGCGCATCGCACGCGCCGAGCCGGCCGTGCTGCGACCGCTGGAAATGACGGCCGAAACCGAAGCCGGAACCCGGGTGACGTCGCTCGCGTACAACGAGGTCTCGCTGCTGCGTCAGACACGCCAGGCCGCGCATCTGCGCATCGATCTCAACGGCGTCACGCGGCTGGAAGAACTCGTCGCGGACGGCGTCATCCTGTCCACGGCTGCCGGCAGCACCGCCTACAACTTCTCGGCGCACGGCCCCATCCTGCCGCTGGGGGCGGGCGTGGTGGCGCTGACGCCGATCGCGCCGTTCCGGCCGCGGCGCTGGCGCGGCGCGATCCTGCGTGCGGAGACCGAAGTGCGTTTCCGCGTGCTCGATCCCTACAAGCGGCCGGTCAGCGTCACCGCCGACTCGCACGAGGTGCGTGACGTAGTGGAAGTGACCATCCACGAATCACGAGCCCACACCGTCACCCTGCTGTTCGATCCCGAACACAATCTCGAGGAACGCATCCTCAGCGAGCAGTTCGTGGTCTGAGCGGCGTCAGTCCTCCAGCGCCGCGCCATCGCCTGCGGCGACGGCAAGCGGCCGCACGTGCCGGAGAAGGGCCACTAGCGTGCGTCCCGGCTGCTCGATCGGCGCGAAGTGTGCGGAGTGCGGCAACCGGACACCGTGCTTGAACGGCGCGTCCACCGCATCCAGCCAGTCGGCGACCGGCTGCGAGGGGGTGGTGAAGTCGTGCTGGCCCATCAGCATCACCACCGGCGCCCGCACGCGGCGCACGCCGCGGAAGTCGACGCTTCGCCATTCCCCGAGGATGCGGTCCAGGGTGAGCGCGCTGCCGGCCGCGATCGCCCGCCGGTCTTCGGCGCTGTAGTCCGGCGACAGGCGCTGCGACCGGAAGTAGTGATCGGAGTTGTCGCGATAGGCGCTGTGGCCGCCGTACCGGATCACCCACTTGCGCTGCGCGTCGATGCGTCCGTTGCGCAGATCGTCGCCGGGGTAGGGCGCGAGCGCTTCGAGTTCATGCACCGCGGCCGCGTTGCCCTCGGCGCGGGCCGCTGCGAGCGCATACGCATGGCCGATGGGTTCGTCGGTCCAGGGATGGATGATCTGGCCGATGCCGACATAGGCGTGCAGCCGTTCCGGGGCTTCGGCCAGCACGCGCAGCCCGATCACGGTGCCCCAGCTGTGCCCGACCAGGATCACCTTGCGCTTGTCGTAGCGGGTGCGCAGCCAGTCGATCAATTCGACGGCGTCGGCCACGTAACGGTCGATCGTGATCGTCGGCGTGACGACCGCCGGATCATTGGCGCGGAACGTCCGGCCCGCGGCGCGCTGATCCCACTGCACGACGGTGAAATAGTCTTCCCAGGGTTTCTGGAACGTCCACGACGCCGGCATCATCGGCGCCGCCGGCCCGCCGTGCAGATACAGCAGGATCGGATTGGCGCGGTCCATGCCGCGCACGCTGATCACCTGGTCGATCCCCCCGATGCTCACCGTGTGCGTCTCCTGCACGCCGGTGGGCGCAACGATGCGCTGCAGTCCGCTCACGATGCTGCGGGCCTCGGCGTAGGCGTCGTCGTCCGGCGGTGCCGCGCCTGCGTGCAGCGGCGCGGCGAGCAGGGCGAGCAGGGCGAGGGCATACAGGCGGGTCGGAGCCATGGCGGGTTCCTCGTGGCGCGGATCATGATCCACGCTGCGCCGGCGCGCCGCGATGGCCCAGTGCCGATGGTCAGGGGCCGGCGTGCCGGGATCACGCATAATCCCGGCGACGTGTCTCCGTCCTGCTGCGATGCCCATGCCCGACCTGTCCGTGCCCACCCTGACGATCGCGATCACCACGCGCGCCCTGTTCGATCTGGAGGACAGCCACGCGCTGTTCGAAGCCGAAGGCATCGACGCCTACGCCGAACACCAGCGAGCGCACGAGGACGACGTGCTCGAACCGGGCATCGCATTTCCACTGGTGCGCAAGCTGCTGGCCCTGAACGTGGATGCGCCGGCCGACGCGCCGCGGGTCGAGGTGATCCTGCTGTCGCGCAACTCCGCCGACACGGGCCTGCGCATCTTCAACTCGATCCAGCATTACGACCTCGGGATCAGCCGCGCGACCTTCACCTCGGGCGAGCCGACCTGGCCCTACATCAAGCCGTTCGGCACCCAGCTCTTCCTGTCGGCCAATCCCGAATCGGTACGACGCGCGCTCGAGAACGGCGTCGCCGCGGCGACCATCATCCCGGCACGTGCGCCCGCACACCGCAACGACCAGCTGCGCATCGCCTTCGACGGTGATGCGGTGATCTTCGGCGACGAGGGGGAGCGCCTGTCGCAGGAAGGCGGGCTCGACGCGTTCCACAAGCACGAACGCGAGCGTGCGCGCGAGGAGATGACCGGCGGCCCGTTCCGCGGGTTTCTCGCCGCGCTGCACGACCTGCAGGCCGCCTATCCGCCGGGCAAGGACGCGCCGATCCGCACCGCGCTGGTCACCGCGCGCTCGGCGCCGGCGCACGAGCGCGTGATCCGCACGCTGCGCGCCTGGGGCGTGCGCCTGGACGAGGCCCTGTTCCTGGGCGGGCGTCCGAAGGGGCCCTTCCTCGATGCGTTCGGCGCGGACATCTTCTTCGACGATTCGCAGCACAACATCGAGTCCGCGCGCCCGCACGTCGCCGCCGGCCACGTGCCCCACGGCTGGTCGAACCGCTGACTGGCATGATGAAGGAACGCGAACCGTCCTCCCGGCGCGGCCTGGTCGCGCGCTGGTTCGACCGCCTGCGCGGCCGCGGTCCCGACGGCCTGCGCCGTCCCTACGTGCGCCATCACGACGGATTCGTCTCGCTGCAGTTCGTCCGCGCGCAGACCCAGAGCCGGATGGTCGCCGGCGATCCGGCGCGCCTGCTCATCGACTACACCCGCACGATGTTCGCCGCGCTGCTGTGGCAGCCCGCGCCGCGCGTGCTCGGCATGGTCGGTCTCGGCGGCGGCTCGCAGGTGAAGTTTGCGCATGCGCATCTGCCCGGCACCCGCATCGAGGTCGTGGAGAACAACCCGCACGTGGTCGCGCTGCGGCGGGATTTCGGCATCCCCGACGATGACGCGCGGCTGGCGGTCGTCGTCGACGACGGCGCCCGTTTCGTCGCAGCCCGCACCGGCGCGTTCGACGTGCTGCTGGTCGACGGCTACGACGAACACGGCATCCCCGCGGTGCTGGCCACCCAGGCGTTCTACGATGATTGCCGCGACGCGCTGGCCGCCGACGGCGTGATGGCCTGCAACCTGTACGTGCGCAACCCCGAACACCACGTCGAGAAGCTGCGGCAGGCGTTCGGCGAAGCGCAGGTGCTGGTGGTCGACGAGCCGAAAATGAGTAACCGCGTCGCGTTCGCGTGGCGGGGGGCGCTCCCTGCGCTGGAGGCCGAGGCGCTGGTCGCGCGCGTGCCGGAGGCCGCGCGGACGCGCCTGACCGACGTGCTGCCGCGGATCGCCGCGCGCATCGTGCGGCACCGCGCGCTCACCGGGCTCTGAGCAGGGTGGGCAGCCCCGTGGTTGCGCGTCGGCCTCCTGAACGCGGGAATCCGATGTCTTCTGGCTCGAAGGCCTTCCGGCAGCGGTACGGGCTTCGCGTGCAGGCGTAAGCCGGGTTCCATCGGCCCGCGTCGATGCGTTCGCCGGGACAATGGCGGGGTTCCCACGCATTGCGCCGCCGGCCGAACCCCGTCAAAGTCGCGGACCACTCTGCGACTTCACGGGGATGTCCGAATGGCACGTTGGATCTTGGGACTCGCCTGCGCGCTGCTGCTGGCGACGGGCGCATCGGCCACGACGGGTGGCATGACCCTCGAACAGGTGGCCCAGACCCGCGCGGTCACCCAGGCCCAGATCAGCCCCGATGGCGGCAGCATCGCCTATCTGCTGTCGGTTCCGCGCACGCTGGGCGTGGATCCGGACGGCCCGGCGCGCAGCGAACTGCATGTCGTCGACCGCGCCGGCACGACGCGCGCCTTCATCGCCGGCAAGGTCGACGTCGCTTCGCCGCGCTGGTTGCCCGATGGTCGCGCGATCGCCTACCTGGCCAAGCGCGAGGGCGACGAGACGCGGCGGCTCTACACCATTCCGCTGCAGGGCGGCGAATCGACGGTGGCGGCGCAGCTGCGCGCCGACATCAATGCGTTCGACCTGTCGCCGGACGGCCGCCAGGTCGCCCTGCTGGCGGTGCAACGCGAGAGCGACGCGCGCAAGGCGCTGCGCGACAAGGGGTTCAGCCAGAAGGTCTACGAGGAGGACTGGCGGCCGGTCGAGCTGTGGATCGCGGAGGTCGGCGGCACGGGCGCGCCGCGCCGCATCGAGGTCGAGGGCAGTGTGCAGGCGGTGCGCTGGAGCCCTGCCGGCGACCGGCTCGCGATCGTCGTCACGCCGCGGCAGCTGACCGACGACACGATGGTGGACGCGCGCGTGCGCATGCTGTCGGTGCAGGGACGCGAGATCGGCCGGGTCGACAATCCGGGCAAGCTCGGCGAAATCGCCTGGAGTCCGGACGGTGCGCATCTGGCGATCGTGTCGGCGGCCGACGAGAACGACCCGCGCGAAGGCCGCTTGACGGTCGTCGGCCGCGACGGTGGCGCGCAGCGCGATCTTCTGCCCGGTCTCGAGGGCCATGTGTGGAACGTCGCCTGGCGCGATGCATCGACGCTGGTGTTCCTGAGCCAGGAAGGCGTGCACAGCCGGCTCGCCGAGATCGGCGTCGACGGCGCCGGGCAGCGCACGCTGCTCGCGGCGGACGGTCCGGTGCACATGGGGCTGAGCGTCGCGTCGGGGGGCGCGGCCGCGCTGGTCGGCAGCACGCCGGCGCATCCGTCCGAAGTGTTCCTGTACACCCCGGGCGCCAGCGAGGCGCGTCGCCTGACCGACAGCAATCCGTGGCTCAAGGACGTCCGGCTGGCGCGTCAGGAGATCGTGCGCTACACCGCGCGTGACGGCCTCGAACTCGAAGGCCTGCTGGTGCATCCGCTCGAGCGCCGCGGCAATGCGCGCGTCCCGCTGATCCTGGTGGTGCACGGCGGGCCGGAAGCGCATTACTCGAACGCCTGGCTCAATTCCTATTCGCAGCCCGCGCAGGTCGCGGCGGCGCGTGGCTTCGCGTCGTTCTTTCCGAATTACCGCTCGAGCACCGGCCGCGGGGTGGCCTTCTCCAAGCTCGGCCACGGCCGGCCCGGCATGGAGGAGTTCGACGATCTGGTCGACGGCGTCGATCATCTGATCGAAACCGGCCTGATCGATCGCGACCGCGTCGGCATCACCGGCGGTTCCTACGGCGGCTACGCCAGCGCCTGGGGCGCCACCTACTACAGCGAGCGCTTCGCGGCCTCGGTGATGTTCGTCGGCATCTCCGACCAGGCGAGCCTGGTCACCACCGGCGACATCCCGCGCGAGCAGTACCTCGTGCACATGCGCAGCTGGCCCTGGGACAACCCGGAGATGTTCCGGCAGACCAGTCCGATCACGCACGCGCAGAAGTCGCGCACGCCCACGCTCATCCTGCACGGCGAGGCGGACCCGCGCGTGCCGGTGATGCAGTCCTACATGCTCTACCGCTACCTGCAGCTGGCGGGCCAGGCGCCGGTGCGCCTGGTGCTGTACCCGGGCGAAGGTCACGGCAACAGCCGCGGTGCCTCGCGCTACGACTACTCGCTGCGGCTGATGCAGTGGATGGAGCATTACCTCACCGGCCGTGGCGGCGAGCCGCCGGCGTACGAGATCGAGTACGCGTTGCCTGCATCGGCGACGCCTTCGCCGCGCTGATCAACCGCGCGGTGGCAGCGGCCACCGCGTGGGCGTGCGGGCGTCGCCTTGCGACGCGCCTGTACGCGCGGCCGTGAGCGACAGCGGAAGCGCGTTCGAAGTGCGCGGCACGCGCGTCCGGATTCACGCCATCGTCGCCTGCGCGTCACGCTTCCTTGCGAAGCGCGTGGGTAGCGTAGGTCCCATCGATCCGCGCCGGACACCTCCGCGACGGACGATGCGGCCACGGCGACACGCCGGCCAGCGCCGCTTCTCGATCACGCACTGGGAGACATCGACAGATGAGCAACAAGACCGCGAACACCCTCAACGACCTGATTTCGATCGCCCGTGACGGCAAGGAGTTCTACGAGGAAGCCGCGCAGAAGGTCGACGACGCCGAGCTGAAGACACTGTTCGCCCGCATCGCGACCAGCAAGGCCCAGATCGTCAACGAGTTGAGCACGGCGGTGCAGGCCGCGGGCGGCAAGCCGGAGGATTCCGGCACGATGGTCGGCAGCATGCAGCAGATGTACGGCAAGATCCGCGCCGCGCTGGGCGACACCGAGTACGGTTACGTCGCCGAGCTCGAAGAGTCCGAGGACCGCCTGCTCGAGGCCTTCGACGAGGCCGCACGTGATGCCGACACGCCGCCGGCGGCGCGTGACGTCGTCGTCCGCCTGCTGCCGGAAGTGCGCTCGTGCCACGATGTGATGCGCGCCCGCAAGCACGCGATGAAGGCGGCCAAGTAAGCCGACCGCGGCCCGGCATCGCCGGGCCCGATGTGATCCCGAGCCGACCGGTGTTCCGGTCGGCTTTTTGCTGCCCGGCCGCGACGGCTGGCAGCGGAGGACGGGCTCCGTGCGCCGGCAGCAGGCAAGCCCGGGCATGGCAGAATCGCGCGATGTCCGCGACTGCTGCTGCCCCCCGCACGAACGCCCCGTCACGCGACCGCCGGCGCGTGCTGTTCGCCAGCCTGATCGGCACGACGATCGAATTCTTCGATTTCTACATCTACGCCACGGCGGCCGTGCTGGTGTTTCCGGCGCTGTTCTTCCCGTCGGCGGATCCGGCATCGGCCATGCTGCAGTCGCTGGCCACATTCGCACTGGCGTTCGTCGCCCGTCCGATCGGCTCGGCGGTGTTCGGCCATTACGGCGACCGCATCGGCCGCAAGGCGACGCTGGTGGCGGCGCTGCTGACGATGGGTATCTCGACGGTGGTGATCGGCCTGCTGCCGACCCATGCCCAGATCGGCGTCGCGGCCCCCGCGCTGCTGGCACTGTGCCGGTTCGGCCAAGGGCTCGGTCTGGGCGGCGAATGGGGCGGGGCGGTGCTGCTGGCCACCGAGAACGCACCGCCCGGCAAGCGCGCGTGGTACGGCATGTTTCCGCAGCTGGGCGCGCCCATCGGGTTCTTCCTGGCCACCGGCTCGTTTCTGCTGCTGACCACGGTGATGGACGACGCGGCGTTCCTGGCCTGGGGCTGGCGCATTCCGTTTCTCGCCAGTGCTGCGCTGGTGCTCGTGGGGCTGTGGGTGCGGCTCACGATCCACGAGACCCCGGATTTCCAGGCGGTGCTCGATCGCCGGGCGCGCGTGCGTCTGCCGATCCGCGAGGTGCTGGTGCACGAGTGGCGCGGCGTGGTCGCCGGCACGCTGCTGGCGCTCGCGACCTTCGTGCTGTTCTATCTGATGACGGTGTTCGCGCTGAGCTGGGGCACGTCGCGGCTCGGCTACTCGCGCGAGCAGTTCCTGGTGCCGCAGCTCATCGGCGTGCTGTGTTTCGCCGCGACGATCCCGGTCGCGGCGCTGTACGCCGATCGCGTCGGCCGGCGCCGCGCGATGCTGGTCGCGAGCGGCCTGATCCTGCTGTTCGGACTGGGCTTCGCGCCGCTGTTCGTCGCCGGCCATACGGCGGGCGTCCTGGCCTTCCTGATGCTCGGCCTGGCACTGATGGGCCTGAGCTACGGACCGGTGGGCACGCTGCTCGCCGAGCAGTTTCCGACCGCGGTGCGCTATACCGGCGCCTCGCTGGCCTTCAATCTCGCCGGCATCTTCGGCGCGTCCCTGGCGCCCTACATCGCGACCTGGCTGGCCGGGCGCCACGGCTTGGCGTCGGTCGGGCTGTATCTGGCGGGGGCGGCGGCACTGAGCCTCGCGGCGCTGCTGTCGTTGCCGCGCGATACACCCGCGCAGGTGAGCGGCCCGCGCCCGTCGTCCCCGTAGACTGGCGCCATGCCGCACGAGGAGAGGCCATGAAGATCTGGTTGCTGGGCAGCGTCGCACTGGCGGCGCTCGTCGGCATGGTGCTGCCGCTGCAGGCGTTGATCAATGCGCGACTCGGTGCGCTCACCCAGGGCGCGCTGTTCGCATCGTTCGTCTCGTTCGCGGTCGGCACCGTGGTGCTCGGTGGGGTGCTCGCGGTATCGCGAACCGCGTGGCCGGGGGTTCGCGACCTCGCGGCCCTGCCGCCGTGGCTCTGGCTTGGCGGTGTGATCGGTGCGCTGTTCGTGTTCTGCGGCACCTTGCTGGTGCCGCGTCTGGGCGCCGCCGGGCTGATCTGCCTGATCGTATTCGGACAGCTCGTGGGCTCGCTGCTCGTCGACCACTTCGGTGTGCTCACCGCATCGCGTCCGGTCGATCTGACGCGGCTTGCCGGCGCGGTCCTGGTCTGCGTGGGCGCGTTGCTGGTGGTGCGGCCCTGGAGCGCGGGATGAGCGGGCTCGACGAAACGCCGGCGCCGCTCACCCTGCCGCCCGCGATGCGCGCGGCGCTCGAGGCCGCGTACGCGGAGCCTCCCCGCGCCTATCACTCGCTGGCTCACGTGGCCGCGCTGCTGTGCCTGTATCACGAGGTCGCGCAGACCTCGGGCTGGGCGCAGCCGGTGGAGGTCTATCTGGCGATCCTCTACCACGATGCGATCTACGACGTGCGGCGCGGCGACAACGAGGCGCAATCCGCGGCGATGGCGGCCCGGGCGATCGATCGCTGGCTGCCGGACGCCGGCGTCGATACCGCGCGCGTGACCGCGCTGATCGAGATGACCGCGCGTCACGGACGGCACGTCGCCGGCGATTTCGCCGCCGATGCGATCGGCGACGACACCCGCCGGTTCCTCGATTGCGACATGGCGGTTCTCGGCGCCGACGCCGCCACCTTCGACGCCTACGACCGCGGCATCGCGGCCGAATACCGGCATCTGCCGCGCTGGATGTTCGCGCTGAACCGCCGACGTTTTCTCAAGGGGCTGCTCGCGCGCGAGCGCATCTTTCTCGACGACGCCTTTCACGCGCGTTTCGATGCCCAGGCCCGGCACAATCTGCGCCGGGCGGTGACCACCAAGCGCTGAGGCCGCCGACGGGCCGCGGTATCATCCCGGGCATGGCCAGACTCCTGCTCAACCTGCGCTACGTGCCCGAGGACGAGGCGGCCGACGTGCGCGCGTTTCTCGATGCGGCAGGGCTGGAGTGGTACCAGACGCGCCCGAGTCCGTTCGGCATTTCCCAGGGCGGCATCTGGCTGCGCAACAATGACGATCTGCCCGAGGCCAAACGGCTGATGGCCGATTACCAGCGCGAGCGTCAGGCGCGGGCGCGCGCGGAACGGGCACGCGCCGAACGCGAGGGGACAGCCGAAACCTTCGCCGACATCGTGCGTGCCGACCCGGTGCGGGTGGTGATGATCGTGCTCGCCATCGTGTTCCTGATCGGCCTGATGGCCGTGCCGGGTTACCTGCTGTCGCGCTGAGACCGACCACGCGACCCGGGGGACAAGGGGCGAGGCGATCACCGTGCCACGACGGCGACCGGCCGATGCTTGCGCCTGTTCGCGCCCGGCGAAGCGTCGCGATTGCCGGCCGAATGCCGATTCCAAGCCGGAGCGCTCTGCGATGACCACACCGCCGCCTACCCGGGCCCGCCCGAAGCCGAAGTCGGAGCCTTGGACCCGGCCGAATCCCAAGCCGCGCGCGGCGCGGAGTTCCCTCAGCGATGCGCAGAAGGCGGCAGCCCGGGAGCGCGCCGACGACGCCGGGCGCCGCTACCCGAATCTGGTCGACAACATGTGGGCCAAGCGCCACGTGAACGCCGACGGCACGGAAAAATAGCGCTGAGCCACCTGCGCACGGGCCCTCGTCGCGCGCCGTTGTGACCATCGGCACGGCCCGCGGCGGTGGCCGGCTTGGTAAGGTCGATGGTTGCCCCGCGCCTGCGCGGGTGCCGTCCTGCCATCGTCCGGAGATCCCATGCGCCACGCCCGCTCGCTCAAGCCCCTGTTGCTCGCCACCCTGATCGCCTCGTTCGCCCTGCCGGCCGCTGCGCAACGCGACATCCGGTTCGACGCGGCGCAGGTGCCCGAACGCGGCACCCTGGTACTCGCCGTGCCGCAGGTCGCCGAAGGCGCGGCCCGTGACGGCAGCTTCGCGCAGATCGATGCCGCCAGCGGCGGCGCATTGACCCGGGCGACGGCAGCCGCGGGCTTCACCGGACGTGCCGACAGCCAGCTCGATCTTCCCGGCATCGCCGGCTACGACCGCGTGCTGCTCGTCGGCACCGGTGAAGGCGCGCCCGATGCGCGACGTATCGAGGACGTCGGCGGCCACGTGGGCCGGTTCGCGGCGCGCAGCCGGGCGCCGCAGATCGACGTGGTCTGGGACGGCGCCGACGCCGACGCTGCGGCCCGTCTGGCCTTCGGTGCGACCCTCGGCCAGTACAGCTTCGACACCTATCGCACCACCCGCAGCGCGGACGAGGCACGGGCCGGCGAGGGCAGCCTGGTCGTGCGCAGCGCCGACGGTGCGGCCGCGAGCCGCACGTGGGACCGCGATCTGAAGGCCGTGGCCGAAGGCGTGGCCTTCGCACGGGACCTGGTCACCGAGCCGGCGAATACGATCTATCCCGAAACCTTCGTCGAGCGCACGCGTGCGGCCTTTGCCGGCAAGCCCAATGTGAGCATCGAGGTGCTCGATGTGCCGGCCATGGAGCGCCTCGGCATGGGCAGCATCCTGGCCGTGGGCCAGGGCAGTGCGCGGCCGCCGAGGATGATGGTGGTGCGCTACAACGGCGGCCCCCGCGGCGAGGCGCCGATCGCGTTCGTCGGCAAGGGCATCACTTTCGATTCGGGCGGTATCTCGATCAAGCCCAGCGAGAACATGTGGCGCATGAAGTACGACATGGCGGGCGCCGCCAGTGCCACCGGCGCGGTGCTCGCGCTGGCCGGGCGCGGCGCCCGTGTCAACGCGGTCGCGGTCGCCGCGCTGGCCGAGAACATGCCGTCGGGCACCGCCGTGCGTCCGGGCGACGTGATCCGCACGGCCGCCGGCAAGACCTACGAGATCATGAGCACCGACGCCGAGGGGCGCATGGTGCTGGTCGACGCGCTCTGGTACGTGCAGCGCCAGGACAATCCGCGCGTGATCGTCGACATCGCCACGCTGACCGGCGCCATCGTCACCGCGCTGGGCAACGACTACGCCGGCCTGTTCACCCGCGACGATGCCCTGGCCGCGCAGCTGCAGCGTGCCGGCGACGCCGCGGGCGAGCCGGTCTGGCGCATGCCGCTGCATCCGGGCTACGGCAAGATGCTCGAATCGCCGATCGCCGACATGCGCAACGGCGGCGGGCGTCCGGGCTCCGGCACGGCCGCGCATTTCATCGGCGAGTGGATCGACGCCGGCCGCAGCTGGGCGCATCTCGACATCGCCGGCATGGCCTGGCGCGACGGCAACGAGGTGTCGGTCACGCCGGCAGGCGCGTCCGGGTTCGGCGTGCGCCTGTTCGACCGCTTCGTGCGGGAGAACTACGAGCGCTGACGCCGCACGGTTGCGCCCGGCCCGACGTGGCCGGGCGCCGGACGGCCGGGCGATCGCCGCTGGTCGTTCTGCGGAATGGTCGCGATCGCGCCCGCGCGCGGAAAGCGCGAAGGTGCGGCACGACACGGCGTGTCGGCCCGACCCGCGCGCCGGATGACGGCGTCGGGTGCCCCGGCACGGCGGATGCCAGACGCGCGCATCCGCCGGCTGCGGCATCGGCATCACCGGCAGCAGATCAGCCGGGCGGTGGGGAGCGCGCCGCGCACCGCACGCGCGAGTCGGCGCAGGCCCGCACCGGCCCCGGCGCGGCGTCACGCCCTACAATGGCCGCCATGATCGACAACCTCGCCGCCTACCATTTCGTCGCCCTCGAGGACCCGCACGCGGTGGCCGCCTGGCTGCGCGCGCTGGCCGAAGCGGGGGATCTGCGCGGCACGGTGCTGGTGGCCCCGGAGGGCATCAATCTGTTCCTGGCCGGCACGGTGGATGCCGTCGACACGCTGGTCGACGCCGTGCGCGCCGATGCCCGCTTCGCCGCGCTCGTGGTCAAGCGCAGCCGCAGCGACAGCCGGCCGTTCGCCCGGCTGAAGGTCAAGGTCAAGCCCGAGATCATCAGTTTCCGCAAGCCCGAAGCGATGCCACTGGCAGCGCCGGCGCGCGCGCCCGACGTCGCGCCCGAGACCCTCGCGCGCTGGATCGCGCAGGGCCACGACGATGCCGGCAGGCGCTTGGTGCTGCTCGACACGCGCAATCGCGAAGAAGTGGGGCATGGCACCTTCGAGGGGGCGTTGACCCTGCCGATCGACAATTTCACCGAGCTGCCCGAGGCGCTGGCGCCGCATCGCGAATCGCTGCGTGACGCGACCGTGGTGAGCTTCTGCACCGGCGGCATCCGCTGCGAGAAGGCCGCGCTGTGGATGCGCGCCGACGGGATGGACAACGTGCTGCAGCTCGACGGCGGCATCCTCGGTTACTTCGAGCGCGTCGGTGGCTACGGCTACGACGGCCGCTGCTTCGTGTTCGACGATCGCATCGCACTCGATCCCGCGCTGCGTCCGCTGCAGGACGGTGCGGCCGCATGAGCTGGCTCGGCTTCGTCCTCGTGATCCTCGGCATCTGGCTCGCGTTCAAGGTCGCGGGCGTGGTGCTGCGGCTGATCGTGACCGTACTGATCCTCGTCGCCGCCTACTGGTGGCTGGCCCCGGTGTTCGGCTGGCCCACGCTGGGCGAAGTGATCTACGTGATGGGGCCCGATATACGTCTGCCCGAGGTCGCGTTGCCGGCGCTCGAGTTGCCCTGAGCGTGCCGTCCTCGCGACAGGCCTCTGCCGCGCGCGTGGTGCATCCGGCTCGGGCCCCGGCCCGGAAACGACACGCGGCGTCCGGGACGATCGCCGGCGCGCGGCACGGGCACCGCCTCAGCCGAATTCGCGCGACGGCAGCACGTAGCGGCGGTCGGGGCGCCCGACGAGATCGAGGAAGCGGTTGAACACCGCATCGGCCTGGCGCTGCATCGGGGCGATGTAGCGCTGCGTCGCGGCGCGGATCGCCGCATCGTCGTGCGGCAGGCCGGAGGCGGCGAGTTCCGCCCGGTAGGCCGGCGTCGCCAGCCAGCGCTCGATCAGTGGCAGGTCCATCTCGAGATGGAACTGGAAGCCGTACGCGGTTTCTCCGTAGCGGAACGCCTGCTGCTCGCAGTCCGCCGTGCGCGCCAGATGCACGGCGCTCGACGGCACTTCGAAATGACAGCCGTGCCACTGGAAGACGGGCGACGCCGCGCCGAGTGGTGCGAGCACCGGGTCGCGACGGCCGGCATCGGTGGCATGCAGCGGGTACCAGCCGATTTCCGGCCGCGCGATGCGGCGCACAGGCGCGCCCAGTACATGCGCGAGCAACTGGGCGCCCAGACAGATGCCGAGCACCGGACGGCCGAGTTCGAGCATGCGTTCGATCGCGCGCAGTTCGACCGACAGGTGGGGGCGGGCATGCCGGTCGGCGACATTCATCGGCCCGCCGAGCACGATCAGGCCGCGATACCGGTCCACGTTCGGCTGCGCCTGCGGCTCACGCTCGAAATTGACGAAGCGGATCCGATGGCCGCGGCGGCGGATCAGCGGATCGAGCGTGCCCAGCGGCTCGGCGGCGACATGCTGGAAAACGAGGATGCGGGGCATCGTCTGATTCTAGTGGGAGACACCGGCCCGGAAACCCGGCGCGGACGCCGCCGTGGCGGCCGTCCCGCTGGTCGCGGCACGCCGGAACCAGGTGGCCCGTCGTCCAGTCGGGCGGCCACCGCGGCGATGGCCCGCAAACCGGCGTCGAACCTCGATTGTTCGCCGGTGCGCGGCGCAAGGTACGACGTGCGACGCCCGCACCGCCGCCCCGGCCACCACCTGCGGATCCGGCAGGTGGCGGCAGTGCATCTGCGACGTCGGCGAATCCGGGAGTCGCTCCGGCACGACGGCGCGGGCGTCGCGGCTGCGCGGCCTCAGCGCGGGTCGCGACGCGGCGGCCCCTTGCGCGGCCCGCCGGGCTTGAAACCGCCGGGGCGGCCGCCCGGCCTCGCGCCGAAGGGACGTTTGCCGCGCGGCGGCGCCGCGGTCAGGTCGGCATCCTCGGCGCGGCGCATGCGGATCGCCTGGCCGGCGATGCGCACCTTCTTCAGGTGTTCCAGCAGTTCGCGCGGCATGCCCTCGGGCAGGTCGACCAGGCTGTAGTCGTCACGGATGTCGATGCGGCCGATGAACTTGCTCTCGAGGTCCGCCTCGTTGGCGATCGCGCCGACGATGTTGCCCGGCTGCACGCCGTGCTGGTAACCGACCTCGATGCGGAACGTCTCCATGCCCACGTCCGGCTCGCGCGGGCCGGTGTCGGCGCGGGGGGCGCGGGGCTCGCGCGGCTCGCGTGCGGCGCGCGAGGCCTCGCGGCCGCCGGGACGTTCGCTGTACTCGCGTTCGAACACCGGCTTTTCGGGCTTGCGCGGCGCTTCCAGCAGCAGCGGCGTCTCGCCCTGCACGACCTTGGCCAGCGCCGCGGCGATCTCGGCCGCCGGCACGTTGTGCTCGCGCTCGTAGCGTTCGACGAGGTCGCGGAAGATGCCCAGATCGCTGCCGCCGAGCGCGCCGGTGATCTTGTCGAGGAACTTCGACACACGCGCTTCGTTGACGGTCTCCACGCTCGGCAGCTGCATCTGCTCGATCTTCTGCCGCGTCGCGCGCTCGATTGCACCGAGCATGCCGCGCTCACGCGGGGCGACGAACAGGATCGCCTCGCCGCTGCGGCCGGCCCGGCCGGTGCGGCCGATGCGGTGCACGTAGCTTTCGGTGTCGTAGGGGATGTCGTAGTTCAGCACGTGGCTGATGCGGTCCACGTCCAGGCCACGCGCGGCGACGTCGGTGGCCACCAGCACGTCGAGACGGCCGTCCTTGAGGTTCTGGATCGCGCGCTCGCGCTGCTTCTGGTCGAGATCGCCGTTGATCGCGGCTGCCGACAGGCCACGCGCCGACAGCTTCTGCGCCAGCTCCTCGGTCGCGAGCTTGGTGCGCGCGAAGATGATCATCGCGTCGAAGGGCTCGGCCTCGAGAATCCGGGTCAGCGCATCAAGCTTGTTGACGCCGCTGACCATCCAGTAGCGCTGGCGGATGTTGGCGGCGGTGGTCGTGGTCGCCTTGATCGCGATCTCGACCGGTTCCTTGAGATACGTCTGCGCGATGCGCTTGATCGGGCTCGGCATCGTCGCCGAGAACAGCGCGACCTGGCGCGTGTCCGGCGTCTTCTTCAGCACGGCCTCGACGTCGTCGATGAAGCCCATGCGCAGCATCTCGTCGGCTTCGTCGAGCACCAGCGCACGCAGCTCGGACAGGTCCAGCGAGCCGCGCTCGAGGTGGTCGATCACGCGGCCCGGCGTGCCGACGATGACCTGCACGCCGCGCTTGAGCGCCGAGAGCTGCTGGGCATAGCCCTGGCCGCCGTAGATCGGCAACACGTGGAAGCCGGGCATGTGGGAGGCGTACTTCTGGAACGCCTCGGCGACCTGGATCGCCAGTTCGCGGGTCGGCGCCAGCACCAGCGCCTGCGGCTTGCGCGCGGCGGGATCGATGCGCGCCAGCACCGGCAGCGCGAATGCGGCGGTCTTGCCGGTGCCGGTCTGGGCCTGGCCCAGCACGTCGCGGCCCGCGAGCAGCGGCGGAATGGTGGCCGCCTGGATCGGCGAGGGCGATTCGTAGCCCACGTCGGTCAGCGCGCGCAGCAGGGTCTCGGGGAGGGCGAGATCGGTGAATTTCAGGGTGTCTTGGGGCGTGATGGGCGACTCGGCGCTCATGGTGCAGGCTCTCGTAGCGCCGGCGCAGTGCCGGTCGGGGAACCGCATAGTGTAACGGGCTGCCGCCATGAGGGCGGCCGCAGCCGCAGTGTCACTGAATGCGCCTTGGCTGGCGTTCACCTGCCGTCTGCAGCGCACTGGGCCTCCACCGGCGGTCGGCCATCATGTACGTCTGCCCGCCTGGGGCCTGACGGAGATCGGCATGATTCGCGTGCACCATTTGAACAACTCGCGCTCGCAACGCGTGCTGTGGCTGCTGGAGGAGCTTGGCCAGCCCTACGAGGTGGTGCGCTATGCGCGCGACCCAAGGACGATGCTCGCCCCGCCCGAACTCAAGCGTCTGCATCCCCTGGGCAAGTCGCCGGTGGTGGAGCTGGACGGCCGGGTGCTGGTGGAGTCGGGCGCGATCATCGAAGCGCTGATCGAGCGCTTCGATCCCGAACACCGGCTGTCCCCGGTGCCGGGCAATGCGGACGCACAGCAGCGCTACCGGCAGTTCCTGCACTACGCCGAAGGCTCGGCGATGCCGCCGATGCTGTTGTCGCTGGTCTTCTCGCGCATCCGCACCGCGCCGATGCCGTTCTTCGTACGACCGGTGGCGCGCGGCATCGCCGACAAGGCGATGAGGACGTTCGTCGGCCCGCAGCTGGCCACGCACCTTTCGTATGTGGAGGGCGAGCTGGCCGCGCGCATGTGGTTCGCCGGCGACCGGTTCACCGCGGCCGACATCCAGATGAGCTTTCCGCTGGAAGCCGCCGTGGCGCGCGCCGCGGACCATGCCGGCCCGCACATCCGCGCCTTCGTCGAGCGCATCCACGCGCGGCCTGCGTACCAGCGGGCGCTGGCGACCGGCGGCCCCTACGCGCTGGCGACATGAGCGCCGGCCCCGACATGCGCCTGCCCGAGGTCGCGCTCGAGCACGCGCTGCGATTCGACAATCGCCTGGTGCGCCGCCTGCCCGCTGATCCGGAAACCGGCCCGCGGCGGCGCCAGGTCGAAGGCGCGGTGTGGTCGCCCGTGCTGCCCACGCCGGTCGCCGCACCGCGGCTGATCGCGCATTCGGCGGAGATGGCCGCCGCGCTGGGGTTCGACGAGGCGACGATCCTGTCCCCCGCGTTCGCGGAGGTATTCGGCGGCAACGCGCTGATGCCGGGGCTGATGCCGTATGCGTCGAACTACGGCGGCCACCAGTTCGGCCACTGGGCCGGCCAGCTGGGGGACGGCCGTGCAATCACCCTGGGCGAGGGGACCGATGCGTCCGGCCAGCGCTGGGAGCTGCAGCTCAAGGGCGCCGGCCCCACACCGTATTCGCGCACCGCCGACGGACGCGCGGTCCTGCGCTCGTCGATCCGCGAGTTCCTGTGCAGCGAGGCCATGCACCATCTGGGCATCCCGACCACGCGTGCGCTGTCGCTGGTGGCCACCGGGGATGCGGTGGTGCGCGACATGTTCTACGACGGTCGCGCAGCCGCCGAGCCCGGTGCGATCGTCTGCCGCGTCGCCCCGTCGTTCATCCGTTTCGGCCATTTCGAACTGCCGTACGCGCGCGGCGACGTCGCACTGCTGCGCCGGCTCGTCGACTTCACGATCGCCCGCGATTTCCCGCATCTCTCGGGCGAGGGCGAATCGCTGTACGCCGACTGGTTTGCCGAGGTGTGCACACGCACCGCGGTGATGGTGGCCGGGTGGATGCGCGTGGGTTTCGTGCACGGCGTGATGAACACCGACAACATGTCGATTCTCGGGTTGACCATCGATTACGGCCCCTACGGCTGGGTCGACGATTTCGACCCCGACTGGACACCGAATACCACCGACGCGCAGGGGCGGCGTTACCGCTTCGGCTGGCAGCCGCGCATCGCGCACTGGAACCTGGGCCGGCTCGCGCAGGCCCTGTCGCCATTGTTCGCGGACGTCGCACCGTTGCAGGCGGGCCTGGATACCTACGCGTCGACCTATGCCGCGCTGGACCGCCGCAACATCGCCGCCAAGCTGGGTCTGGCGGAGGCGGGCGATGCGGATGTCGGGCTGATGCAGCGGCTGCACGGGGTGCTGCAGGCCGGCGAGGTCGACATGACGCTGTTCTTTCGCGGACTCGCCGATCTCGACACCCGGGCGCCGTCGCTCGATGTCGTCGCCGATGCCTTCTACGATGCGGACAAGCGCGACGCGCTGGCGGCCGAGTTCGAGGCCTGGCTGCAGGCCTACGTCGCCCGGATCGAGGCGGGCGGTGAACCGGCCGAGCTGCGTCGGCAGCGCATGCGGGCCGTCAATCCGCGCTACGTGCCGCGCAACTACCTGGCCCAGCAGGTGATCGATGCGGCGACGCGGGGCGACGTGGCGCCGATCGGCGAACTGCTGGAGGTCTTGCGGCGTCCGTATGACGATCAGCCCGGACTGGAGCGCTTCGCGGCGCGTCGGCCCGAGTGGGCGCGGACCAAGGCGGGATGTTCGATGTTGTCGTGCAGCTCCTGAGCGGAGCGCGCAGGCACCACCGTCGTTCGAGTCCGGCTCCAAGGACGTTCTGCGCACAGTTTTTATGCCCGTCATTCCCGCGAGGGCGGAAATCCGGCGCCTTTCGTTTGAAGCGCTGGAAAGCCCGAAATGCTGCATTCGCGCACGTAATTGAGATGTTGGGGAGATCCACAGCTGGGCCCCCGGCAATGTGACGGTTCCGGCTCCAGCTTCGGCTCTGGCTTTGCTCTCGCTCCGCTTTTGCTTTTGCTTTTGCGTCTGATGTTCGAGCGGTAAAGCGAGCCGAGCATCGCAGGGCGGCGGGGCCTACGAGCAGCCCATGTCTGAGCGCAGCGAGTTTGGGCTGCGTCACTGTGAAGGTGACAATGTGCCCCGTCGACCGAGAAGCGCAGGGACCCGCCGCGGCCGTATCGCGGCGGATCGCGTCCGGCGAAGGGACGTTTTGGTTCCTTTTTGGTCCTTCAAAAAGGAACTCGCACGCGCAGCGGGCGAAAGCTGTGCACTTGCTCTGCTTCCCGCCGTTCGCCGCTCTCGCTCGGTTTCAATTGATTCGCGAAGAACAGAGCTTCCGCGCTGTTCGCGCGGCTTACTTTTGTCTTGTCAAAAGTGAGCACGACAGCGCCGATGCGCTGGCGAACGGCGAAGCCGGCCCGCAGGGCGAGTGCCGGAGGCGCGAGTCAAACCGCCATCGCCGGACACTCGCCGATGCGATGAAGCCGCATCGGTCCCCTGTGCTCCTCGCCTGACGCGGCACGGCGCCCAAACTCGCTTCGCTCAGACATGGGCGCCTCTACGGCCGCGCCAGGCTCCGGTGCTCGGCTCGCTCAACGGCTCGAAATCAAAGGCTGAAAGCCAAGGCCATGGCCAAGGCCAAAGCTAAAGCCAGAGCCGAAGCCAGAGCTAAAGCCAAAGCCAAGGCCAAGGCGAGGGCCTAAGCCGATGCCATGCCCGGTGGGTGCAGCCAGCCCACCGCGCACCCGGCCTCAGGGATCCCGATATCCCGCCGCCTGCAGCTCGAACAGTTCGGCATAACGCCCACGCTGGGCCATCAGTTCGGCATGCGTGCCGCTGGCTTCGATCCGGCCCTGCTCCAGCACGAGAATGCGGTCGGCCATGCGCACGCTGGAGAAGCGGTGCGAGATCAGCACGGCCGTGCGGCCTTCCGACAGTTCCTTGAAGCGGCGGAAGACTTCGAACTCGCTGCGCGCGTCGAGCGCGGCGGTGGGCTCGTCGAGAATCACCACCTGGGCCTCGCGCATGTAAGCCCGGGCGATCGCGATCTTCTGCCACTGCCCGCCCGACAGGTCGACGCCGGTCTTGAAGCGGCGGCCGATCAGCTGGTCGTAACCGCCGGGCAGGGTGGCGATGAGGTCGTCGGCCATCGAGCGGCGCGCGGCGTCGCGGATGCGCGCATCGTCGTCCATCGCCTCGATGCGCCCCACCCCGATGTTCTCGCCGGCGGTGAGGTGGTAGCGCACGAAGTCCTGGAAGATCACGCCGGTGTTCGCGCGCAGTGCATCGAGGTCGTACTCGCGCAGGTCGCGGCCGTCGAGCAGGATGCGGCCTTCGTCGGGGTCGTAGAGCCGCGCCAGCAGCTTGACCAGAGTGGTCTTGCCCGCGCCGTTCTCGCCCACCAGCGCCAGCACCTCGCCGGCGCGCAGGGTGAAATCGAGATGCCGCACCGCCCAGCGTTCCGCGCCGGGGTAGCGGAAGCCCACGTTCTCGAACACGAAGCCCTCGCGGATCGGCTGCGGGAACGGCGCCGGATCGGCGGGGGAGACGATTTCCGGCTCGATCGCGAAGAACGAGAACAGGTCGTCCAGATACAGCGCCTGGCCGGCGACCTGCGAGAACCCGATCAGCAGGCTTTCCAGCAACTGGCGCAGGCGCCGGAAGCTGCCGGCGAGGAAGGTCAGGTCACCGATCGTGAAGTCGCCGCGCACCGTGCGCCAGGCGATGTAGGCATAGGCGACGTAGTAGCCCAGGGTGCCGAGCGCGGCCAGCAACGTGCCCCAGACCGCACGCCGGCGCGCGAGCGCGCGGTTGGCGCGGAAGAAGCCGTCGGCGAGGCTGCGATAGCGGTCGATCAGGAACCGGTGCAGGCCGAAGATCTTGACCTCTTTCGCGGTCTCCAGACTCGCGCCGGTCTGGCGCACGTATTCGAGCTGGCGCCGCTCGGGGGTCCACTGGAAGTTCAAGGAATAGCCCAGCGCATTGAAGTGCGACTCGCCGATGAAGGCCGGCACCAGCGCGATCGCCAGCAGCACGATCAACCACGGGGCGTAGACCATCAGGCCGACCGCGAAGCTCACCACCGTGATCGCGTCCTGGACCTGGCCGAACAGCTGGCCCATCAGGTTCATGCGGCTCATGGTCTGCCGGCGCGCGCGGTCGAGCTTGTCCTGCAGCTCCGGATCTTCGAAGTCCTCCAGATCGAGGGTCGCGGCGTGCTCCATCAGGCGCACGCTGGTGGCGTTGGTGAACAACTCCGAGAGCAGGTTGTCGGCGTAGCTGACCAGCCGGCCGAGCAGGTCGGAGCCGATCGCCAGAGCGAACTCCAGGGCCAGCAGCCACGCCAGGTGATCCAGCGCGCCGCTGGCCCATGCGCCGGCGAGATCGTCGAACGCGACGCCGGCGCCGACCAGGCGGATCGCCTCGTCGATGATCAGCTTGCCGATGTAGAGCATCACCACCGGCAGGAAGGCACGGATCAGGCGCAGGCCCAGGCTGGTGAGGGTGAGGCCGGGGCTGGTCTGCCAGATCAGCTTCAGGAACGGACGCAGGTTGCGCATCGCATCGAAGCGTTCGCGCAGGCTGGGACGGTGTGCGTTCGGCGCGGTGCGCGCGGGGGCGGGTGTCGGCATGGGCGCTATCGTAGGCGCGTGGGTGGCGTTCGGCCGGGATGCTCAGCGCGGCGCATCGGGCGGCGCGCCGCTGCCACCGGACTGCAGGGCGACCGGCAGGTGCCAGCCGAAGCGCAGCGCCATGATCCGCAGACCGAAGCAGAGCAGTGCGCCGGCAATCGCACACGGAGCCGGAGGCCAGTGCAGCCAGTGCCCGAACGCGACCACGGCGGCGCCCGCCAACGCCGCCACGGCGTACAGATCGGCGCGCAGCACCAGCGGGACCTGGGCCAGCAGCACGTCGCGGACGATCCCGCCGCCGATGCCGGTCAGCATGCCCAGACCGGCCGCCATCGGCGGCGGAACGCCGAAATCCAGCGCCTTCTGGGCGCCCACGACGGCGAACAGGGCCAGGCCCATCGCATCGAACAGGCGCACGGGGTGTTGCAGGCGCTCGATCAGCGGTGCCCAACCGAACGTCATCAGGCCGGCGGCCAGTGTGACCGCCGGATAGCGCCAGTCGCCCAGCGCGGCCACCGGCGTCGCCCCGATCAGCACATCACGCGTCATCCCGCCTGCGGTGGCGGCGGCGAAGGCGACCACCAGAATGCCGAACAGATCGAGCCGCCTGCGTACGCCGAGCACGGCGCCGCTCAGCGCGAAGACGAAGGTGCCGATCAGGTCCAGTGCGAGTACGAGCGTGTCCATGCCGACAGTGTGCGCCGGACGGAGGCCCGGCGCCGCTTCAGCGGGGCGCGCGCTCCGGATTCGCGTGCAGCGGCGCTGCAGGCCCCAGTGCATCGCCCTGGGCGTAGTCGACGCCGATCTCGCGCAGGCGCGCCAGGATGTGCGCGTCCTCGGCGAACTCGGCGATGGTCTTCAGGCCCATGACGTGCCCGATGTGATTGATCGCTTCGACCATGGCCTGGTCGATCGGGTCGACCAGCAGATCGCGGACGAAACTGCCGTCGATCTTGAGATAGTCGAGCGGCAGATGCTTGAGGTAGGCGAACGACGACATGCCGCTGCCGAAGTCATCCAGCGCGAACGCGCAGCCCAGCGACCTGAGCTCCGCCATCAGCGCCGAGGCCTTGGCCAGGTTGCCGACCGCCGCCGTCTCCGTGACCTCGAAGCAGATGCGCGCCGGATCGACGCCGGCGTCGGCGAACGCCTCGCGCACGTAGGCCGCCAGGGTCTCGTCGCCGAGCGAGGCACCGGAGAGATTGATCGCATAGACCCGGTCCGCGGCTTCCGCCGGATCGGCCAGTCGCGCCAGCACCGAGCGGATCACCCACCGGTCGAGCGTCGGCATCAGGCCATAGCGCTCCGCGGCGGGGATGAACGCCATCGGCATCACGCAACGGCCGTCGACATCACGCAGCCGCAGCAGCACCTCGCTGTGCAGCACGCGGCCGTCGTGCAGCGAGTGGATGGGCTGCGCGTGGAGCTGCAGGCGGTCGTCCTCGAGTGCCCGGTTGAGCCGGCCGATCCACTCCATCTCGCCGTGGCGGCGTGCGATGGCGTCGTCGTCGGGCCTGTAGGCGTGGATGCGGTTGCGGCCCTGCTCCTTGGCCACGTAACACGCCGCGTCGGCGGCGCCGAGCAGTTCGATCGGGGTCATGCTGGCGTCGTCGAAATCCACCTGGCCGATGCTGACGCTCACCGGGAAGCGCGTGCCCTGCCATCCGAAACGCAGATCGGCCGCCGCACGACGCAGGGCGTCGGCCGTGGCGCGGGACGTCGCCGGGGCGCTGTCTTCCAGCAGTACGCCGAATTCGTCGCCCCCCAGACGTGCGAGCACGTCGCGCGGACCCAGTACGGTCCGCAGCACCGCCGAGAGCTGGCGCAGCAGCTCATCGCCGGCCGTGTGGCCGCAGGTGTCGTTGACGATCTTGAACTGGTCGAGATCCAGATACAGCAGCGCGTGCGGCATGCGGCTTGCGCCGGCACTGCGCAGGGCGGCGTGCAGGCGCCGGTCGAACTCGACCCGGTTGACCAGCCCGGTCAGATGGTCGTGACGCGCCTGATGACGGAGCTGCGCCGCCATGCGCCGCGCCGGCGAGACATCCCGGAACGCGATCACCACGCCCGCCGCCCGGGCATCACGGTCGAGAAGGGGCGCGAACGACCCTTCGACCGAGAACACGTCGCCGTCGCGCCGGACGAGCAGGGCGCGGTCGCCGAGCTGCAGCGGCGCGCCGCCCGCCATGGCCTGATCGACCAGCGCCTGCACGGTGTGGTCCTCTTGCGCCAGGTGCAGGACCTGGCTGCAGTTCCGGCCCACGGCCTCGGCGCTCGACCAGCCCGTGAGCTGCTCGGCGGCGGCGTTGATGAAGGTGACCACGCCGCCCGGGTCGACGGTCACCACGCCGTCGGCGATCGAGCGCAGCGTGGTGTGTGCGCGTTCGCGCTCGTCCGACAGCGCCTGCTCGGCCTGCTTGCGCGCGCTGATGTCGCGGAAGAACCCCACGAACAGTCGCTTGCCTTCGATTTCGATATCGGCGAAGGCGATGTCCACGGGCACGTCGCTGCCGTCGGCGCGCACGGCCACGGTCTCGGTGGCGCGCCAGTCGAGCGTGCGCACGCCGCTGTCCAGATACCGGCGCATGCCCGCGCGGTGCGCTTCGCGGTGATGCGCATGCTGCAGGACGTCGAGGTTGCGCCCCACCAGCGCCTCGGGCCGATAGCCCAGCACGGCATCGGACGCGGGGTTGGCGGCCACGATGACGCTGTCCGTGTCGAGGATGAGCACGGCGTCGGTCGTGGTCTCCCACAGCGTGCCGTAGAGCCGTTCGACCTGCGTCCGGTCCGGCCGGAATGGAGCGGGCGGGGCTGGCGCTGCAGTCATCGTCGTGTCGCCCTGGTTGGCCGGCTGCCGGCCTGGTCGCTGTGCACAGCGGCTGCGCGCGCCCGCTGGAAGCCGGGGGCGGCGATGCGTGGACGGTACACTATCGGCCCCCAGCCAGAGGCCTTGAGCGCCGTGAGCCAGATCCGCCAGGAAGACCTGATCCAGTCCGTCGCCGATGCGTTGCAGTACATCAGCTACTACCACCCGGTCGACTACATCAGGAACCTCACCGCCGCCTACGAGCGCGAGGAATCGCCGGCCGCGAAGGATGCGATCGCGCAGATCCTGATCAATTCGCGCATGTGCGCCGAGGGCCACCGGCCGATCTGCCAGGACACCGGCATCGTCACGGTGTTCCTGGAAGTGGGCATGTCGGTGCGCTGGGACGACGCGACGATGTCGGTCGAGGACATGGTCAACGAGGGCGTGCGCCGCGCCTACAACCATCCCGACAACAAGCTGCGCGCCAGCGTGCTGGCCGATCCGGCCGGCAAGCGCCAGAACACGAAGGACAACACGCCGGGCGTGGTCAACGTCAAGATCGTGCCGGGCAACACGGTCGACGTGATCGTCGCGGCCAAGGGCGGCGGCTCGGAAGCCAAGTCCAAGTTCGCGATGCTCAACCCGTCCGATTCGATCGTCGACTGGGTGCTCAGGACCGTGCCCACGATGGGCGCCGGCTGGTGCCCGCCCGGCATGCTCGGCATCGGCATCGGCGGCACCGCCGAGAAGGCGATGCTGCTGGCCAAGGAATCGCTGATGGAGCCGATCGACATCGTCGATCTCAAGGCGCGCGGCGCATCCAACCGGGCCGAAGAGCTGCGACTGGAGCTCTACGACAAGGTCAACGCGCTGGGCATCGGCGCCCAGGGCCTGGGTGGCCTGACCACGGTGCTCGACATCAAGGTCAAGGATTTCCCCACCCACGCGGCCAACCTGCCGGTGGCGATGATCCCGAACTGCGCGGCCACCCGGCATGCGCATTTCACCCTCGACGGCAGCGGTCCGGTGATGCTCGATCCGCCGTCGCTGGCCGACTGGCCGGAGCTGACCTACAACCCGACCGGCGCGCGTCGTGTCGATCTCGACACCATCACCCCGGACGAGGTCACGGCCTTCAAGCCGGGCGAGGTGCTGCTGCTCAGCGGCAAGCTGCTGACCGGCCGCGACGCCGCACACAAGCGCATGGTCGAAATGCTCGACCGCGGCGAGACCCTGCCGGTGGATCTCAAGGGGCGCTTCATCTATTACGTCGGACCGGTCGACCCGGTCCGCGAGGAAGTCGTCGGCCCCGCGGGTCCGACGACGGCGACGCGCATGGACAAGTTCACCGAGCAGGTGCTCGCCCAGACCGGCCTGCTCGGCATGGTCGGCAAGGCCGAACGCGGTCCGGCCGCGATCGAAGCGATCAAGAAGCACCGGTCGGTCTATCTGATGGCCGTCGGCGGCTCGGCGTATCTGGTGTCAAAGGCGATCAAGGCCGCGCGCGTGCTGGCCTTTGAAGATCTCGGCATGGAAGCGATCTACGAGTTCGAGGTGCAGGACATGCCGGTGACCGTCGCGGTCGATTCGGCCGGCACCTCGGTGCACGAGACCGGCCCGCGCGAGTGGAAGGCGCGCATCGGCGGCATTCCGGTGGTCGAGATCGCCTGATCCACGCGCCTCGCCGGCCCATCGGGTCGGCGGGGCAGTCCCGTTTCCGAGCGGAGTCGCCATGTCCGTCGTGCTCTACGGTGCCCCGAGCACCGCGTCGCTGGTGGTCCACTGGCTCCTGATCGAGCTGGAGATCGAGCATCGCCTGCAGATGCTCGATTTCGCGGCCGGCGAGCAGCGTTCGCCCGCCTATCTCGCCCTCAATCCGCAGGGGCGGGTGCCCACGCTGGTGATCGGCGAGCAGGTGCTGACCGAATCGGCCGCGATCGCGATGCATCTGGCCGATCTGTACCCGGACGCCGGCTTCGCCCCGGCAGCGGGCACGCCGGCACGCGGCGACTACTACCGCTGGGTCTGCTTCGGCGTCTACACGCTGATGCCGGCCTACCGCGCGTGGTTCTATCCCGACGAGCCCGCCGGTCCAGCCCATACCGAGGTCGTACGCGAGCGCGCGCGCGTGCAGATCGAAGCGGCCTGGCACCAGGTGGCCGCGCATCTGGCCGTCCACGGCCCGTATCTGCTGGGCCGCGTGCCGTCGACGGCCGATTTTCTGCTGACGATGCTGATGCGCTGGTCGCGCGCGATGCCGCGGCCCAGTGACAGCTGGCCCGAGCTCGCCGCCTTCGCCCGGCGCATGAAGGACCGGCCCGCGTTCCAGACGGCCTGTCGGCGCGAGGGCATCGAGGACTGGCTCTAGGCCGTGCGCCGGGCCGAGCGCCCGGATGTCGAGAACGTCGAGGTCGACGTCGCCGATGGTGCTGTCGCAGGGGCTTTGCATCTGCTGCAGACGCCAGTCCTGACACCGGCCGGTCGTCCGGGACTCCATCGCGCCGCTGCGCGTGCTCCGCGCGCCGCCGGCCACGCTGTCGACCTGCGTCGTGATCGCGCCTTCGATCACGAAGCCATCCGCCGTGGCCGAGATGATGTGGCTGCGGATGTCCGGACACTGCCCGCCGAGTGCTTCGCTGCCGGTGACGCTGAGGATGGCTCCGCGCTCGCGGATTTCGACCGAGCCGGCGCGGTCCAGATTGCCCCGGTCGATCCGTTGCAGGCTCAACCGGTGCGTGCCCACGAAACGCGTGCGTGCCGCGGCATCAACGCCATGCGCCGGGTGTCTGCGCAGCGGCGGCGCAGCACACCAGCAGCGAGGCACAGATCGAAACCGGCGCCCTCGTACGACGTTGCCTCCTGCCTTCTGCCTCCTGCCTCCGCCGCACGGCGGCGATCACGATCGGAGGCTCAGAAGCCTTCCAGCACCGAAATGCCGATCCCCACGTAGGTCGCCTTGTGGTTGTAGTCGATCAGGCTTTCGCCATAGCCGTGGAAGGCCTGCAGGCGCCCGCGGAAGTTGCGGTGGATCGGAAAACCCCAGTCGAACTGCAGCGCACCGCGCGAGCGTTCGCCGCCCCGCAGCGTATGGCGGGCCATCAACGAGTACTCGTGCCCGTTCCGCACATGGGTGAGCGTGGCATCGCCGCGGCCCATGTAGTCCTCGATGTCGGGATTGTCGTCCTCGTTGCCGTCCGAGAGCCGGATCCACGGACGCAGCATCAGGGCCCAGTCCTGGCGATCGAAGCCGACGTTGAACACCACCCGGTTCCAGCTGCGGGACAGCGGATCCTCGCGCCCGTTGGACTGGTGGTTGATACCCACCGCCGCCATGCGCCCGCGCCATCCGCCCGGCAGCCCGTAGTTGTTGCGGAACACCAGCAACACTTCGGGTTCGTAGTTCGTTTCGCGGAACGGGCGCGATTCCTCGGTGTTGTAGACCTGCCAGCGCGAGCTCTGGGTGTAGCCCATCCAGACGTCGCCGTTGGTGCCGAACAGATTCTCCAGCGCCTTGGTCTTGAAGCTCAGCTGGAACTTCGCTTCCAGGCTGTCGAGTGCCTGCGGCGTCGTGACGGTGTTGTCGGGGTTGGGAGACGACGGCGCGGTGTTGACGTTCGAACTCCAGAACACCGGCAGCAGATAGACCGGCTTGTAGGCGCGCAGGTTGAAGATGCCGAGCTTGGAATCCTTGGCGAGTTCCCAGCGGGTGTCGAGCAGCGAACCCTGGCCGGCATTGGCGATGGCGTCGGTCAGCAGCGCCTGGCTATCGTGCGCGTAGAGCGTGGCGTTGCCGCGCGCCGGCTCGGCCATCGCATCCGCGCGCGCGGCCGGGTTGGCGCGCAGTTCGCGGGCCACGTCGGCCTGCTGGTCGGCCACTTCCGGCGGTCGCGCCTGGCGGCCGGTGGCGGTGTCGAAGCAGACCAGCCGCTGCGCGTCGTTCTCGATCGCGAGACAGGCCGCCAGGCTGGCCGGCGTCGGTGCCGGCGCCGGTCCAGGCTGCGCCAGCGCACCGGTGGTGAGGCCCGCGAGCGCGAGCGGCAGGCAGGCCCGGGAAAGTGTCATGACGTGGGTTCCTTGGGATTGAGCAGATTCTGATCGCTGTTCTGGACCTCGGCGACCTGCAGGTCGATGTCCCGGTTGACCGAGGTGTCCACGCCGATGCTGGTGGCCGGTTCGACGTCGACCCGGTGCGGCGGCGCGTCATCATCCGCGGCGCGCGACAAGACCACGTGATTGGTGGTGCGCGGCGTCTCGATGCCCGCCCGCCAGAACGCACCCTTGACCAGGCGGATGGCCTCGCTCCGGGTCTTGCCCAGATCCGACTGGCGCTGGTCGATCCAGCCGAAGAACCGCAGCACCGTCCCGCCACTGCCGAATTCGACCACCGTCCACGACGGCGCCGGCTCGGTCAGCACGCCGTCGATGCCGGCGATTTCCGCAACGGCGATTTCCTGCGCCTTTCGGATCGACTGGCCCGCATCGATGTTGAAGGTGAACTCGAACCGGCGCCGCGGATTACTGGTGAAGTTCAGCAGGACGGCCTTGAACACCAGCGCGTTCGGCAACCGGAGCTCGTTGCCGTCCATCGTCACCAGCACCATGTCCCGTGCACTGAGTGCGGCCACCTTGCCTTCGAAGCTGTCGATGCGCACGGTGTCGCCGGGCGCGAACGGACGGCGCAGGCTCAGCAGGATGCCGGCGATGTAGTTCTCGGCGATGTCCTTGAACGCGAAGCCCAGCGCCAGACCCAGCACGCCGGCCGAGCCGAGCAGGGCGCCGACGAGCGCCGTCGCATTGAGCAGATCCAATGCGATCAGCACACCCGCGATCAGGATCACGCCATGGACAATGCGCCGCATCAGACCATCGAGATACGGATTGCGTGTCCGCAGCCGCAGCCAGTGCAGGCGCTGCGAGACCAGACGTCCCAGCCGGGCAGCCAGCAGCACGATCACCACCGCGGCGAACAGCAGGGGCAGATGCGCGATCAGCCGCACCGTGCGATCACGGACTTCGTCGTAGACCGCGTCGAAGCGTCCCCGCACATCGACGTCCGCATCCAGGGCGGGCGCGGCCTCCACGGGCGCAGCGGTCGGCTCCGCGAGCGAAGGCGGCGCGGCGATCGCCGCGGGCATCGCCAGCATCAACAGCGCGCAGAGAACGAAGACCAGCGGCGACGTTCGGCGCGCGGCGGGTGCCGCGGCGCGGGTGGCCGGGCTCATGCGGGTAGGGGTCGTGTCGGCATGCGCCATTGTGGCGTCAGAACCACCAGGCCAGCGCGAACACCGCCAGCATCGAGACCGCCAGCGCCAGCTTGAGCGCCACACCGAAGGCGATGCCGACCCACGTGCCGAAGCCCACGCGGGTCGCCTGGCCCAGCCCGTCGGGCCGCAGGTTGCGCCGGCTGATCAGCTCACCGGCCACCGCGCCCAGGAACGGGCCGGCGAACAGGCCGGGCAATCCGAAGAACAGGCCGACGAACGTGCCCACGACCGCGCCGACCAGCGCGAGGCGACTGGCACCCACCCGCCGCGCCCCGACCGCCGTTGCCCAGAAATCCACGATGAAGGACACGGCCGTCATCGCGCCGAGCACCAGCAGCGACACGGTGCCGACCCGCTCGAAACCGTCCGCCCATGCGGCCAGCACCATGCCCGCAAAAAGCAGGGGCAGGCCGGGCAACGCAGGCAACACCACGCCGGCGACTCCGACCAGCATCAGGAGGGCGGCGATGACGTAATAGAGTCCCGTCAGTTCCATGCGCCGCCCGCACTCAGCTCGCGTCGACAGGGCCGGACGGCAGGGGTGAAACTCGATTGCATTTTCATAAATGCCGGGGTACTTTGCAGACGCTGTGTTTGTCAAGGTCACCGTGACTCGTGACCCTGCGTGAGTAGATTCGTGTTGGCTCGTCCCACCGGTCCGCTGCATCGTCGCACCCGTGTTCTCCTTGCAACCAGCCGCCTGACAGGCGTTTTATCGATCGAAACATCGGACAGTTCCAGGGAGAGAGGGCAACATGGCAGCTCGCGAACAAGGTGTGGTGAAGTGGTTCAATGATGCCAAGGGGTTTGGCTTCATCAGTCGCGAAAGCGGCGAAGACGTCTTCGTGCATTTCCGCGCCATCCAGGGCACCGGCTTCAAGAGCCTGCAGGAAGGCCAGAAGGTGGAGTTCGAAGTGGTCCAGGGTCAGAAGGGTCTTCAGGCCGACGCGGTGACGCCGCTCTGACGAGTGCGGCTCGCGCACGAAAAAAACCCGGCCTCGCGGCCGGGTTTTTTTTTTGCAACGTGGTTGCGACCCGCTCAGTAGACGTAGGCGCGGCCGTTCTGCACGCGCACGTACGAGCCCTCACGGATGCCTCCGAGATCACTCTGCGAGACCACGGTGGTGCGGCCGTCCTGCATGCGCACATGGACGTTGTATTGCCCGCTGCCTTCCACGCGGTTCTGGATGGCGTTGCCGGCGACGGCACCGCCGACGGCGCCGGCACCGATGGCCACGTTGCGACGGCCTTCGCTGTCGGTATTGCGGCGTGCGAGTTCCTTCGCGGCGACCGCGCCGACGACACCGCCGATCAGGGGGCCGGCGATATTGGGATTGTTGTTGCCGCCGACGGCTTCGATGCGTGTCACGGTGCCGCAGTCGTAGCAGTTGGCCGGACGCGAGTTGTAGCCGCCGCCGTAGCCACCTCCGCCGTAACCCGACGAAGACCCCGGCGACGTGGCGCAGCCGGCAAGGGCGATGGAGGCGGCGATGGCCGCGGTTGCGAGCAGACGGTGTTTCATGGCGATCCTCCGGGAGCTGGTTCGGCCTGGGCCAGGCCACGCGGGCGTGTGCCCGACCGGGTCGACGCTAAGCAGCAGCGTGTGAACAGCGCAGCAATTGCGCCGGCATCGGCCCTCTGATGCTCGCCGGATGCAGGCGCGATTCAGCAGGGGACGCGGACGGCGCGCGTCCGCCGTGGTCTGCCCGGAATCTGCTCAGTTCCGGAAATCCCGGTGGCAGTCGCTGCATGCGCGTTCCACCTCGCGCAAGGACGTCTCCAGGGCTGCGCAGCTGTCGAGTGGCGAACCCAGTGCGAGATCGAGCGCACTGCGCATCCGGTCCGCGTCGCCGACGAAGCGTCGATGGTCGCGCAACGCCGGAAATGCAGGCTCGAGATCGTTCGACACGGCCCGCATCGTTTCCAACCGCCGCCGAGTGTCCGGCGCGGCGCAGTCTCCCGAGGCGTGCGCGGCATGCAACTGGGCCAGTTGCGCCTGATAGAGATGCATGACGGCGCTGGGATAGTGCGCGTCCCATGTCCTGCGGCTCTCCAGCGCACGCAGGAGCACCAGCAGCGCGAACAGGCCGACCACCAGCCCGGTCACGAACACCGCCGCGTACCGCGCCGCGGCGGAGGCGGGGGGCGTCGGTACGGAATCGGGACTCGACATGTGCGGGACCAGCCGGATGGCGCGCGAACTTAGCATGCCGCCGGGACCCGGCCGCTAAACTTCGCCCATGAACGACGACGCACGCGCACGCTTTTCCGGAATCGAACGTCTGTACGGGCAGGGCACGGTCGCCCGCCTGCTCGAGCGTCATGTGGCGGTGGTGGGCCTGGGTGGTGTGGGCTCGTGGGTGGCCGAGGCGCTGGCGCGGACCGGCGTCGGCACGCTGACCCTGATCGACGCGGACGACATCTGCATATCGAACACCAACCGCCAGTTGCCGGCGCTCGACGGGCAGTACGGCCGCAGCAAGGTGCTGGCCATGGCCGAGCGCTGCCGCGCGATCAATCCGTCGATGACGGTGCACGCGCTGGAGGCATTCGTGACCCCGGCCAACCTCGACGACCTGCTCGATCGCGGCTACGACCTGGTGGTGGACGCCTGTGACAGCTTCCGCAGCAAGGTCGAGCTGATCGCCTGGTGCCGGCGTCGGAAGCGCGCGGTGATCACCGTCGGCGCGGCCGGCGGGCGGGTCGACCCGACCCTGGTGCGCGTGCGCGATCTCTCGCGCACCGAGCACGACGCGATGCTCGCGCTGATCCGCAAGAAGCTGCGCGCGGAGTTCAATTTCCCCAAGAGCGCGAAGCGCTATTTCGGCGTGCCCGCGATCTATTCGCTGGAGAACGTGCGCTACCCGCAGGCCGACGGCACGGTCTGCGGACTGCGGCCGCAGATCGGGCCGGATGCCGCGCTGAACCTCGATTGCGGCAGCGGTCTCGGCGCCGCGACGCACATCACCGGCGCGTTCGCGTTCGCGGCGGCCGGCAAGGCGATCGACATTCTGCTCAAGCCGGAACGCGCCCAGGACTGAATCCGTCGGCGGCCCTGGCGGGCCTCACGCCAGTGGCAGGCCGAAGAGCCGCGCGGTGTTGGCCGTGGTCTGCGCGGCGACCGCGGCCGCGTCCTCGTGGCGAAGCGCGGCCACCGTTGCGCAAATCTCGGTCAGATGGGCCGGCTCGTTGCGTTCGCCGCGATGAGCGTCGCCCGGCTGGTCGGGGGCGTCGGTCTCGAGCAACAGCTGCTCGGCCGGGAGTCCGGCCACCGTGCGCCGCAGCCGCTGGGCACGCGCGTAGGTGACCGGGCCACCGATGCCGACGTGGATGCCCAGGTCCCAGAGCTGACGCGCCTGCTGCGGACTCCCGCTGAAGCTGTGCACGACGCCGCGAATCCCGTCGAAGCGTCGCAGCGTGGCGATGACCGCGTCCACGGCGCGGCGCGCATGGATGATCACGGGCAGGTCGACGCTGCGCGCGAGCCTCAGCTGGCCTTCGAAGTACAGGGCCTGCAGATCGGGGTCCAGACCCTCGACGAAGTGGTCGAGGCCGCATTCTCCGATCGCCACCGGGCGCCGGGCGACGATCCGGTCGTGCAGTCGATCGAGGTCCTCGCGCGCGTGCTCGGCCAGGAACATCGGATGCAGGCCCAGCGCGGGATGCAGTTCGCCGTGGGCGGCGCACAGCGCCTCCAGGTTCGGCCAGGCCGCGCGGTGCGTCGCGGGCACCACCTGGGCGACCACGCCGGACGCGCGCGCACGCGCCAGCACCTCGGCCCGGTCAGGATCGAACTGCGCGACATCCAGATGGCAGTGGCTGTCGATCAGCCGGAGGCGCGTCGCGGCGGCGTCCACGGTCGGCGTCAGGAGCGACGCGCCTCACCGTCGATCGGGGGGCGGGGCGGCGCCGTGCCCGGCTTCGGAGCACGCTTGCGCTTGGCCAGCATGACGGTCGCCAGACCCAGCAGCACCTCGTCCACGAGGATGATCGGATCGGGAATCAGCAGGTTGATGCCGAACAGCGCGGCGACCACGAGAAACAGGCGCGGATAGCTCAGCCGCGACAGCCACGCGATCAGTGGCGCGGAAAAGATGCTGCGCATCGGAAGACTCCTCGAACGACCGCTGACACGCTATCACGCGGGTCGGATGGACGCGTAGCGTCGCAATATTTAACAACGCGTCAGTCTGGAGCCGAATTTGCCGGCGTGCATTCAGCTTCCAGGTGCTGCAATCGGCACCGACAGCACGATTGGCCGCAGCGGCCGAAGGAGATCCCATGAAAGGCAACACACTCGCGATCGCACTGGCTTCGCTGCTCGTGGGCGGCGTCGCCGTCGGCGCCTATCACAACAGCCGGGATGCGGCCCCGCGTTCGGATCTCGCGACCGCTGATGCGGCCCTCGCGGTGGATGCGGCGACCGGCGAGCCCATCGACGCACGCGCCGATGCGCTCGAATACGCGGACGTGGTGGCCGTGCGTCCGGTCACCGAGTCGGGGCAGATCTACGCCACCGTGCTCGGCACCGAGCCCGTGCGCGAGACCATGACCAGCACATCGCCGCGCGAAGTCTGCGAGGACGTGGTGGTGCAGGAGCGCCTGCCCGAGCGCGACGGCAACGTCGGCGGCACGGTGGCCGGCGCGCTGATCGGGGGCCTCGTGGGCAATCAGATTGGCGGCGGCAACGGGCGCAAGGTCGCCACCGTGGCGGGCGCCGCAACGGGTGGCTACGTCGGCAACCGAATCGATCGCAATCACGTCGGCGGACGCGTGGTGGAGCGGGTCGACCGCCAGTGCCGCACCGTGCAGGACTCCTCGCAGTCTTCCCGCGTGGTGGCCTACAACGTCACCTATCGCAACCCGGACGGCACCACGGGCTCGATGCGCACCGACAGCAAGCCCGGCAACCGCATCCTGCTGGGTGACGAACAGCGCACCATCGGGTACGACGTGACCTACCGGTACGACGGCAGCGAGCGCACGATCCGCATGCAGGACGAGCCGGGCGAGCGGCTGCCCGTCATCAACGGCCGGATCATGACCGCGGCCGTGGACAGCACCGCAGACCGCGGCTGATCCCACCGCCGCGTGGCGTGTCCCCACGGGCCGGCATTCGCCGGCCCGTCTTTGTTGCAGTGCTCCACGCCCCTGCGTCCGCGCTCGCTAGAATGCGTCGACTCCACAGGATCGACGCGCATGGCTCTGCATCCCTACGATCTCTACGACGTGCGCTCGCTGCTCAGCGAGGAAGAACGCGCGGTGCAGGATGCGGTGGCGCGTTTCACCGACGAGCGCGTGCTGCCGATCATCGGTGAGTGCTTCGACCAGGCCCGTTTTCCCCAGGAGCTGATCCCCGAGATGGCCGGTCTCGGCCTGCTCGGCGCGACGCTGCCGGAGGAATACGGTTGCGCCGGCCTCAACGCCGTCAGTTACGGCCTGATCTGTCAGGAGCTCGAACGGGGCGATTCGGGTCTGCGCAGCTTCGCCAGCGTGCAGTCGTCGCTGTGCATGTACCCGATCTTCGCCTACGGCTCCGAGGACCAGCGCCGCCGCTGGCTGCCGGACATGGCCAAGGGCGAGGTGATCGGCTGTTTCGGTCTCACCGAGGCGCACGGCGGTTCCGACCCGGCGAACATGAAGACGCATGCCACGCGCGACGGCGACGACTGGGTACTCAGCGGCGCGAAGATGTGGATCACCAACGGCAATCTGGCCCATGTCGCGATCGTCTGGGCACAGACGGACGACGGCATCCAGGGGTTCCTGGTCGAGAAGGACTTCGCCGGTTTCACCGCGCAGCCGATCAAGCACAAGATGAGCCTGCGCGCGTCGGTGACCAGCGCGCTGTATTTCGACGGCGTGCGTGTGCCCGAGGCGAACCGCCTGCCGAACGTCAAGGGCCTGAAGGGGCCGCTGGGTTGCCTGACGCAGGCGCGCTACGGCATCACCTGGGGGCCGATCGGGGCGGCGATCGCCTGCCTCGATGAAGCCCTGCGCTATTCCAAGGAACGCATCCTCTTCGAACGCCCGGTCGCGGCCACGCAGAGCGCGCAGATCAAAATGGCCGACTGGGCGCGTCGCATCACCACCGCGCAGTTGCTGTCGCTGCAGCTCGGCCGCCTGAAGGACGCGGGCACCATGCAGCCTACGCAGGTGTCGCTGGCGAAGTGGAACAACTGCCGCATGGCGATCGACATCGCGCGCGAGGCGCGTGATCTGCTGGGCGGCGCGGGCATCACCACCGAGCACAGCCCCATCCGTCATGCGCTCAATCTCGAATCGGTGATCACCTACGAGGGCACCGAGACCGTGCACCAGCTGGTGGTCGGGCGCGAGCTGACCGGCATCAACGCGTTCTGAATGCCGTGCGCCACGACGCACGCGGATCCGCCCGCCGCGGTGACGCTTCAGGAGGCCGATGTGCCGAATCCGGATGTCCAGCTCGAAACCGACCGTCTGATTCTGCGCCTGCCGCGGATCGAGGATTTCGAGCGCTACGCCGAGCTGATGGCGGATGAGGCTGCCAGTCGGCACATCGGCGGCCAGCTGCCGCGCGGCGCTGCCTGGCGCCGGTTTCTGCAGATGCCCGGCGCCTGGGCGCTCCAGGGCTTCGCGATGTTCTCGGTGATCGACAAGGCCGACGGCCGCTGGCTCGGCCAGATGGGGCCGTGGCAGCCGGACGGATGGCCCGGCACCGAGATCGGCTATGCGTTTCATCCCGATGCGTGGGGCAAGGGCTACGCCGTAGAATCGGCGGTGGCCGCGATCGACTGGTCGTTCGCGACGCTGGGCTGCGAGGAGATCGTCCATTGCATCGCACCCGACAACCTCGCATCGCAGAACGTCGCGCGGCGGCTGGGCTCGGTCCGGCGCGGGCCGGTGCGCCTGCCGCCTCCGGCGCACGAGGCCGCGGTCGAACTCTGGGGGCAGACGCGGACCCAGTGGCAGGCGGGAAGGGCAGCCCGGGGATGACCACCGTCTACGGCTATCCGCCGTCCGGCAACTGTCACAAGGTGCGGTTGCTGCTGGAGCAGCTGGGGCGGCCCTATACCTGGGTCGACGTCGACAGCAGCCGCGGCGAGACGCGCACGCCCGACTATCTCGCGAAGAATCCGGTCGGACAGGTGCCGATGCTGGAGCTCGAGGACGGCCGCCTGCTGGTCGAGTCGAATGCGATCCTGTGCTTCCTCGCCGCCGGCACACCGCTGCTGCCGAGCGATCCCTGGCACCACGCCCAGGCGCTGCGCTGGATGTTCTTCGAGCAGTACAGCCATGAGCCGGCGATCGCGGTCGCCCGGTTCATCCGCGGTTGGACCGAACCCGATTCGCCGCGCCGCATGGAGCTGCCGGCGCTGCACGCGCGCGGCCATCGCGCACTGGCCGTGATGGAGGGCCACCTGGCCGCCGGCGCGACGTGGTTCTCCGGCGACGCCTACGGCGTCGCCGACATCGCGCTGGTCGCCTATACCGCGGTCGCCCCCGAGGGCGGGTTCGACCTGGCGCCGTATCCGGCGCTGCGGGACTGGCTCGCGCGCGTGCGCGGCACGCCGGGGTTCATCGACATGCCGGCGCCCGCGCCGGTGCACGCCGCGAGGCTCGCGGCCACGGACTGAAGGTGACGCGATGTTCGCAGTCGTTCCCGATCCGATTCCGGCCCGCATGAAGGGCCTCAACCGCGCCGAGATCTGCGACGCGAACTTCCAGCAGTTCGTCCGCGAATGGGCCGGCCCGCGCGGCGCGGCACCTGCGCACGACGAACCCGTCCTCGCGGGCAGCGCGCTCGATGCGCAGGGGTTTCGCGAACTGTTCGAATCGCAGCTGATCAGTCGCCATCTGGACCTGATGGCGCGGGTGCTGCGCGTGCAGAACAAGGTCTTCTACACGATCGGCTCCAGCGGCCACGAGGGCAACGCGATGATCGCCCGGGCGACGCGGCATACCGATCCGGCTTTCCTGCATTACCGCAGCGGCGGCTTCATGGCCGAACGCTTCCGCAAGCTGCCGGGGATGGATCCGGTGATGGACGCCGCGCTGTCGTTCGCCGCCAGCGCGGACGACCCGGCCAGTGGTGGCCGGCACAAGGTCTGGGGCAGCAAGCCGCTGTGGGTGCTGCCGCAGACCTCGACGATCGCCTCGCACCTGCCCAAGGCGCTCGGCACCGCGATGGCGATCGAACATGCGCGGCGGATCGGCCAGCCGCTCCCCGTGCCCGACGACAGCTTGGTCGTGTGCTCGTTCGGCGATGCGTCGAGCAATCACGCGACCGCGCAGACGGCATTCAACGCCGCCGCCTGGGCCAGCTACCAGGGGCTGCAGGCGCCGGTGCTGTTCGTCTGCGAAGACAACGGCATCGGCATTTCGGTGAGGACGCCGGCGGGCTGGATCGCACGCAATTTCGCCCAGCGTGCCGGGCTGGACTACTTCGCCGCCGACGGGCTCGATCTCGCCGCGGGTTTCGGCGATGTGGAGCGCGCGGTCGAACACTGCCGCCGCAGTCGACGTCCGACCTTCCTGCATCTGCGCACCACGCGCCTGATGGGGCACGCAGGGACCGACTTCGAGATCGAATGGCGGGCGCTGGAGGAGCTGTGCGCGGTCGAGGCGAGTGATCCGCTGCTGCGTTCCGCGGCGATCGCGCTGGAATCCGGCCTGCTGTCGGCCGACGGGATCCTGACCCTGTACGAAGCCACGCGGGCGCGCTGTTTCGCCGCGGCCGACGTGGCGGACCGGCGCCCGCGGCTGAGCTCGCTCGCCGAGATCATCGCACCACTGGCCCCGTATTCGCTCGACGCCGTGCGGGCCGAGGCGACGCGCTGCGTGGATGCGGACGCGCGTGCAGCGGCCTTCGGCGGCGAGGCCCGCCTGCCCGAGCAACAACCGCCGCGGCATCTGGCGATCCAGCTCAACCAGGCGCTGCACGATCTACTGCTGAAGTACCCGGAAGCGTTGCTGTTCGGCGAGGACGTCGCGCAGAAGGGCGGCGTGTACACCGTCACCAAGGGCCTGCAGGCGGCCTTCGGCGGGCGGCGCGTCTTCAACACCCTGCTCGACGAGACGATGATCCTCGGCATGGCGCAGGGCTACGCGAACATGGGCCTGCTGCCGCTGCCGGAAATCCAGTATCTGGCCTATTTCCACAACGCCTGCGACCAGATCCGCGGCGAGGCGGCCAGCCTCCAGTTCTTCAGCAACGGCCAGTACCGCAATCCGATGGTGGTGCGGATCGCGTCGCTCGGCTACCAGCGCGGCTTCGGCGGGCATTTCCACAACGACAATTCGATCACCGCACTGCGCGACATCCCCGGACTGGTGATCGGCTGCCCCTCGCGCGGCGACGACGCCGCGATGATGCTGCGCACGCTGATGGCGCTGGCCAAGGTCGACGGCCGGGTGTGTGCGCTGCTCGAGCCGATCGCGCTGTACATGACCAAGGACCTGTACCCCGGCGACGGCGCCTGGCTCACCGCCTATCCGCCGCCGGACCAGGCCCTGACGCCGGGCGAGCCGCGGGTCTACGACGATGCCGCCTCGGACCTGCTGATCCTGACCTTCGGCAACGGCGTGCCGATGAGCCTGCGGGCCGCGCGCGAGATCCAGGCCGAGCACGGTTGGTCGGTGCGCGTGGTGGACCTGCGCTGGCTGTTGCCGCTCAACGAGGCGGCCATCGCACGCCATGCGCGCGAATGCGCGCGCATCCTGGTGGTCGACGAAGGGCGACGCAGCGCCGGGGTGGGCGAGGGCATCCTCACCGCGATCGTCGAGGCCGGTCTGGGCGCGACGCCGCTGCGCCGGGTGGTCGGCGCGGATACCTATACGCCGCTGGCCGGTGCCGCGCTGCTGGTGATTCCCGGCGAAGACGACATCGTGGATGCGGCCCGCGCGCTCGCGGTGACCTGAGGTCTCCGCGCGGGCCCCGGCGCGGCAATCGCGCCGGGCGCGGGCGTCAGCGTGCGAGGCCGTCGAGCAGCGGCGCCGGTTCGACCTGCATGCCCGCCAGCGTGAGCGGCGTCTGTGCGCGCTCCATGGGCAACACGGCGAGGCGAATGTCGCGGGCGCCGCAGACCAGGCGTCCGATCACCTGGCCGTCCTGTTCGATCTCGCCTGCGAGCGGTGCCGTTTCCGGCGTCCGCAGGGCCACCAGACCACGCCGCACCTGACCGAGAAAATGCGTCCGCGCCACGATTTCCTGGCCCGGATAGCAGCCTTTGCGGACGCTGAAGGCGCGCAGCCGTTCGAGGGACAGCTGTTGCGGCGTCCAGCCCTCGGCCTGGTCGGCGGGAAGACGGGGCAGCCCGAAGGCCATGTCCCGGGCGCGCCACTGCGCTTCGGCCTCGGCGTCGAGTGACGCCGGCGCAGCGGCCGGCGCGATCCGCAGCGTGCGCGGATGCGCGTCGCTCCCGAAATCGAGCTCGATGGCGTCCGCATCGACGTGCGCGACGGGCCCGCGCGCGGCAGCGGGTGCGCGCCCGCTGCCGGATACCTGCAAGCCGCGGTCGACGCCGATGGTGACCTTGCTCCGGAAAACGAAGCGTTGCAGCGATGAGACGAAGTCGGCGGGATCCGCATCGTGCAGCAGCACGTACAGGGATTCGGCCTCCCGACGCAGGACCGCGAACAATGCGATCACACGGCCCTTGGGGGTCAACCACCCGCTCCACTGCCATTGGCCGGGCGCCAGCGCAGCGACATCGCTCATGAACTGGGCCTGCGCGAACGCCACCGCATCCCGCCCGGTGAGCGTCACGACGGCGACGTCGGAAAGGGCGAATGGCGCGTCGTACGCCGCCTGCGGCTTGTCTGACATGGGGCTGGGAACTAGACTTGAACGGATGACCAACCCCGACATCATAGGCGAGGACGCGGAGACGCCGCAGGCGCCGATGCCGGTCCCCGCATCCGAGCCGGAAGTCGGCGGCCGCGACGGCCCCGAGCCGACGCGGTACGGCGACTGGGAAAAGAACGGGCGTTGTATCGATTTCTGATCCGCGCCGCCGTGCTCGACGCGCGGAATCGCACCATCAGCCACGCGGCGAGACGCCGCCAGCGAGGAGAGCAGCCAGCGATGGCACACCGCAACCGTCCCTTGTCACCGTTCATGCTGGGCACGCTGTACCGCCTGCAGATCACGTCGGTGATGTCCCTGATGCACCGGGTCACCGGCATCGTCGCGTCGATCGGCGCATTCGGCATCGCCTGGTGGCTGCTTGCGGTCGCCCAGGGCGGCGAAGCGTATGCGTCGGCCTCGGCGGTGCTCGCGTCTCCGCTGGGCATGCTGGTGCTCGCGGCGACCACGTTCTCCCTGGTCTATCACCTGCTCAACGGCATCCGCCATCTGATGTGGGACTCCGGTTGGGGCTTCGAACTTCCGGAGGTCTACCGCTCCGGCTACACCGTGATCGTGCTCGCCGTCGTGCTGACCGCCGCGATCTGGTTCATCGCGTTGCGGGGTGGGGCATGAGCGAGACCAAGACATCGAACGACGTCGCGCGGCCGCGCGATTTCCGCACGCCCGTCGGTCGCGCCCGCGGTCTGGGCTCGGGCAAGACGGGCACGGGGCACTTCTGGTGGCAGCGGGTGACCGCGGTCGCGCTGGTGCCACTGGTGGCCTGGTTCGTCGGCACGCTGGTGTCGCTGGTCGGCGCGGACCTCGCCTCGGTGCAGACTGTGCTCGCGCGTCCGTTCAATGCGATCGCGTTCGCGCTGTTCGCGATCGCGATGTTCTGGCACGCCAAGCTCGGCCTGCAGGTGATCATCGAGGACTACATCCACCAGCGCGCGCTGGAGATCACCCTGCAGCTTCTCGTCACATTCGCCTGCGCCGCCGGCGCGCTCGCATCGCTGTACGCGATTGCGCGCATCGCACTGCTGGGCTGAGAACCACATGACCAACGCCTACAAGATCACCGAACACACCTACGACATGATCGTCGTCGGCGCCGGCGGCGCCGGCTTGCGCGCGACGTTCGGCCTGGCCCACAAGGGCTTGCAGACCGCCTGTCTGACCAAGGTGTTCCCGACCCGTTCGCACACCGTCGCGGCCCAGGGCGGCATCTCCGCCGCGCTCGCCAACATGGGCGAGGACGACTGGCGCTTCCACTTCTACGACACGATCAAGGGCTCCGACTGGCTGGGCGACCAGGACGCCATCCAGTACATGTGCCGCGAGGCCATCCCCGCGATCATCGAGCTCGAGCACCAGGGCGTGCCGTTCTCGCGCACCGAGGAGGGCAAGATCTACCAGCGCCCGTTCGGCGGCATGACGACGCATTACGGCAAGGGCATCGCCCAGCGCACCTGCGCCGCGGCCGACCGCACGGGTCACGCGATCCTGCATACGCTGTACCAGCAGTCGCTCAAGCACGATGCGCGCTTCTTCATCGAATACTTCGCGCTCGACCTGATCATGGACGAGGACGGCGCCTGCCGCGGCGTGCTCGCGCTCGACATGGCCGAAGGCACGCTGCACCTGTTCCGCGCCCAAGGCGTGGTGCTGGCGACCGGCGGCTACGGCCGGGCGTACTTCTCCGCGACCTCGGCCCACACCTGCACCGGCGACGGTGGCGGCATGGCGCTGCGCGCCGGGCTCGGTCTGCAGGACATGGAATTCGTGCAGTTCCATCCGACCGGCATCTACGGCGCGGGCTGCCTGATCACCGAAGGCGTGCGCGGCGAAGGCGGCATCCTGCGCAATGCCAACGGCGAGCGCTTCATGGAGCGCTATGCCCCGAATGCGAAGGATCTCGCCTCGCGTGACGTGGTCTCGCGCTCGATGACGATGGAAATCCGCGAGGGCCGCGGCGTCGGTGAGCACAAGGACCACATCCACCTGGACCTGACCCACCTCGACCCGAAGGAAATCCACGAGAAGCTCCCCGGTATCGCCGAGAGCGCGCGGATCTTCGCCGGTGTTGACGTCGAGAAGCAGCCGATCCCGGTGCTGCCCACCGTCCACTACAACATGGGCGGCATTCCGACCAATTACCACGGCGAAGTGGTGCAGCTGAAGAACGGCGACCCGGATGCCGTGGTGCCCGGCCTGTATGCGATCGGCGAGGCCGCCTGCGTGTCGGTGCACGGGGCCAACCGCCTGGGCTCGAACTCGCTGCTCGACCTCGTGGTGTTCGGCCGCGCGGTCGCCAACCGCTGCGCCGAGACGATCACGCCGAGTGCGCGGCAGAAGCCGCTGGCCAAGGATGCCTGCGACAAGGCGCTGGCCAACCTCGACGCGCTGCGCCACGCCAGCGGCGGCACGCCGACCGCGGTGATCCGCGACAACATGCAGCGCACGATGCAGAACGACGCCGCCGTGTTCCGGACCAGCAAGACGCTGGCCGAGGGCGTCGAGAAGATCCGCGAGATCCACGCCTCGTTTGCCGACGTCAAGGTCAGCGACCGTTCGATGGTGTGGAACTCGGATCTGGTCGAGACGCTCGAGCTGCAGAACCTGCTGGGCCAGGCGCTGGTGACCATCGTGTCGGCCGAGAACCGCAAGGAATCGCGCGGCGCGCATGCGCACGAGGATTTCCCGGAGCGCGACGACGAGAACTGGCACAAGCACACGCTGTGCTGGCTCGACGATGCCGGCAAGACCACCATCGATTACCGCCCGGTGCACATGTACACGCTCGACGACGAAGTCGAACCGGTGCCGCCGAAAGCGCGCGTGTATTGACGCCGTAATTGGTGATTCGTGATTGGTGATTCGTAATGCCAAAGACGATGCGAATCCCGCTTTTCCGAATCACGAATTACCAATAACGAATCACGGACTCGAAATGGCAGAATTCTCGCTCCCGAAGAACTCCAAGGTGCAGCAGGGCCGGCATTTCCCGGCGACCGGCGCGACGCGCACGCGTACCTTCAAGGTCTACCGCTGGAATCCCGACGACGGTCGCAACCCGTCCACGGACACCTACGAGGTCGATCTCGACAAGTGCGGGCCGATGGTTCTCGACGCGCTGATCAAGATCAAGAACGAGATCGATCCGACGCTGACCTTCCGTCGCTCGTGCCGCGAGGGCATCTGCGGATCGTGCGCGATGAACATCGACGGCACGAACACGCTGGCCTGCACGCGCGCCATCGAAGACTGCAAGAAGGACGAGGTGCCGATCTATCCGCTTCCGCACATGGAAGTGGTCAAGGACCTGGTCCCGGATCTCACCCACTTCTACGCCCAGTACGCGTCGATCCAGCCGTGGATCCGCACCCAGAGTGCGGCGCCGCCGGATCGCGAGCGCCTGCAGTCCAAGGAAGACCGCGCCAAGCTCGACGGCCTCTACGAGTGCATCCTCTGCGCGTGCTGCACGACCAGCTGCCCGAGCTACTGGTGGAACGGCGATCGCTATCTGGGGCCGGCCGTGCTGCTGCAGGCCTACCGGTGGATCATCGACAGCCGCGACGAAGACACCGGTGCGCGTCTGGACGATCTCGAAGACCCGTTCAAGCTCTACCGCTGTCACACCATCATGAACTGCGCGCGGACCTGCCCCAAGGGCCTGAATCCGGCCAAGGCGATCGGCGAGATCAAGCGGTTGATGCTCGCGCGTCGCGGTTGAGGGCACGACGCCATCGTCGACGGCGTCGTGGCACGGCGGCCCGGCAGTCGGGCTGACTCACAGTCGTTCGGCGTGCGCGCCCCGGGCGCGCGGCGTTCGCGAAAGCAGCGGGGCGCGGCACAGCCGCCAGCCCGCAATGCCGTCATCATCGACAGATCACCGCGGACGACCGGTCCAGCTCGACCGCGACGCCGGCGATGCCGGCGCCATTCGCGCTTCCCGGGGCGGATGGCGCGCGGCCGCGCATCGTGAAGCGATCACGTCGTGCGTCGATAATCGCGTGGACCGCCGCGTCCCCGGCGCTCCGGTGTCGTACACGCGCCGGGTACCCCGTGTCTCTGGAAACTCCTCCCATGTCTGAAGACGATGCCCTCGAACTCCGTCGTCTGCGTTGGCGCAGCCGGCGTGGCATGCGGGAACTCGACCGGCTGTTCGAGCGGTGGCTCGACCAGCGCTGGGCGGTGTCCTCCGAATCCGAGCGGGCGGTTTTCCGACGGTTGCTGGACTGCGAGGACGATAGGTTGTGGAAGTGGTTCCTCGGCCACGACCGTCCCGACGATGCCGACCTCGACACCCTCGTCCAATCGATCCGCGCGCTTCCGCACAACGACTGACGGCGCCTCCGCGCGCGTGCGTTGGGTACCGTCGCGGTTGCTGATGAGCCTGCTCGCCGCGCTGACCGTCTGCGCCTGTCTGTCCCTGCTGCTGTCGGAAATGCCGGTCGTGCTGGTGTGGCTGGCGACGCCGAGCGTGCTGCTGCTGGGCGCGCGGATGATCCTCGCCGAGTCGCGTCGCCCGGGCCGAGAGCTGGTGATCGACGCCGGGGGAGGCGTGTGCCTCGACGGGCACCGTCTCGATGGGCCCCGATTGCACTGGCGCGGACCGATCGTCCGTCTCGACTGGCGCGAGGGGCGGCGACGCCACACGCTGCTGTGGTGGCCGGATACGTTGCCCGCGGCAGCACGACGTGAACTGCGTCTGGCCTCGGCGGCGCTGACGCCGCCACCCCGGGCGGAAACGGTGGCACCATAGCCGTCGCCCGGCGGGGCCCCGAACGGCGAGCGACGCGCCGACGGCGCGCCGCCTCCATGACGGACCTCCATGCTCAGACCCATTCCTGCCGCCATCGGCCTGCGCTATCTGCGCGCCAAACGCCGCAACGGATTCATCTCCTTCATTTCCCTGGCATCGATCTTCGCAATCGCGATCGGTGTGACCGTGCTGATCACCACGCTGGCGGTGATGAGCGGCTTCCAGAAGGAGATTCGCGATCGCATGCTCGGGATGGTCGCGCACGCGACGATCAGCGCCGACGGTGACACGCTGCAGAACTGGGCGCGTGCGATCGATGTCGCGCGCGAAGATCCGCGCGTGGCCGGCGCGGCGCCGTACGTCGACACCCAGGCGCTGCTGCGCGGACGCCGCAACGAGCCGGCGGCGGTGCGCGCGATTTCGCCCGACGACGAAGTGCAGGTGTCCGACCTCGGCACGTCGATGGTCGTCGGTGAGCTTTCGGACCTGCAGCCCGGCAGCTTCAACATCGTGCTCGGCCGCGAGCTGGCCCTGTGGCTCGGCGTCGGCGTGGGCGACAGCGTCATCGTCACCACCGATTTCCAGGTCACGCCGATGGGCGCCGTGCCGCAGCTCAAGCGGTTCAACGTCAGCGGCATCTTCGAAGCCGGCTATCAGGATTTCGATCGTCGCCTGGCCGTGGTCAACCTGCAGGACGCGCAGCGCTTGCTGCGCATCGGCGAGGGCGTGACCGGTGTGCGGCTCAAGCTGCACGACATGGACCAGGCCCAGCAGGTCACCCGCGACCTCGTGCATCGCCTCGGCGGCGTCTACCGGGTCAGCGACTGGAGCAGCGAGAACGCCAACATGTTCCGCGCGCTCAAGCTCGAGAAGACGATGATCGGCATCCTGCTGTCGCTGATCATCCTGATGGGCGCGTTCTCGCTGCTCAATTCCCAGGTCATGCTGGTCACCGACAAGCACGCCGACATCGCCATCCTGCGCACGCTGGGGCTCACGCCGGGCGGCGTGATGCAGGTGTTCATGGTGCAGGGCACGATGATCGGCGTGATCGGCACCGTGCTCGGCGTCTGCGGCGGCCTGCTGCTGACGTTCAATCTCGAACACATCCTTCGCGCGATCGAGCGGACGTTCAACGTCGTGCTGATGCCCGAGGACGTGTACTACGTGACCGGCCTGCCGATCGATCTTCAAACCAGCGACGTGGTGATGATCGCCGTGATCGCGCTGGCGATGGCCTTCCTCGCCACCCTGTATCCGGCCTGGCGCGCCGCGCGGACCGCGCCGGCGGAGGCACTGCGCTATGAGTGAGACCGTGACCCGCACGACGACACGCCCGTCCGACGCGCCCTACGAGGGCGTGGTGCTGCAGGCCGAGCAGCTCGGCAAGACCTACGCCGAGGGGTCGATGAAGACGCCGGTCTTCGACGGCCTGGATTTCTCGGTGGAGGCGGGCGAGACGGTCGCGATCATCGGCGCGTCCGGCGCCGGCAAGAGCACGCTGCTGCACCTGCTGGGCGGGCTGGACACGCCGACCCGAGGCGAGGTCTACGTCGCCGGACAGAAGATGAGCGCGCTGTCGAACGCCGCCCGCGGCACCCTGCGCAACCGCTCGCTGGGTTTCGTCTACCAGTTCCACCATCTGTTGCCGGAGTTCACCGCGCTCGAAAACGTCATGCTGCCGGCGCTGCTCGGCGGTCTGGGCGACGCCGATGCGCAGCGGCACGCGCGCGGCCTGCTCGGTGCGGTCGGCCTCGAGCATCGTCTCGGCCACAAGCCCGGCGAGCTGTCGGGCGGTGAGCGGCAGCGTGCCGCGGTTGCGCGTGCACTGGTCAACCGGCCGGCCTGCGTGCTCGGCGACGAGCCCACCGGCAATCTCGACGAGCGTACGGCGGCCACCGTGTTCGAGCTGATGCTGGAACTCAACCGCGCCCAGCGCACGAGCCTGGTCCTGGTGACCCACGACCGGCGCCTCGCCGCCAAGCTCGACCGCGTGCTCGAGCTGCACCAGGGCAAGCTGCGCGAGGTCGCCAAAAGCGAGCTCTAGGCGGCAGCGCGGCGGCCTGCAGGCGCGTCGCTCGCGCGGCGACGGGCGGCCCGCACCCGTAGTGTAGACAGGACTCCGGCCTATTCGCTCGGCTTGGCGGCCTGGGCCGGACGCTGGGTCGCCGCGCGGCGCGACAGCACGGCCTCGCGGTGGGCGATGTATCCGTTGGCGCCGAATACGATGCCCGCGCCGATCAGGGTCCACAGGTCGATCACTTCGCCGAACAGCCACCAGCCGAACACGACGACGATCGGCAGCTGCACGAAGCTGATCGGCTGCAGCGCCGACACTTCGCCCAGGCGCAGCGCCCGTGTCCACAGCCACTGGCCCAGCGTGCCGAGCACGCCGGTCGCGACCAGCCACAGCCAGACGGTCGGGCTCGGCCAGACCCACTGGAACAGCGCCGGCACCAGCGACAGGGGCACCCACAGCAGATAGGTGTAGAAGACGATGGTGTCGGGCGAATCGAGCTTCGAGAGTTGCTTCATCTGGATCGCGACGACCGCCGCGAGCAGCGCGCCGACGACCGGTACCAGCATCGCCGCCGAGAACGCCACGCCCGGGCGCAGGATCACCAGCACGCCGACGAACCCGGCCGAAACCGCCATCCAGCGCCGGATGCGCACCACTTCGCCCAGCCAGAGCACGGCGGCGATCGTCGCGAACAGCGGCGCCGCGTAGGACAGCGAGATCGCCTGCGACAGTGGCAGGTGGCCGATCGCCCAGAACGCGCACAGCATCGAGCCGAGTCCGACGAGGGTCCGCACGACATAGCGGCCGAGGTTGCGTGTGCGCGGCAGGCCGCCGCCGCTGCGCAGCAGAATCGGCAGCAGCGCCAGCAGACCGAAGAAGTTGCGGAAGAACGCGACCTCGGTGGTCGGAACGGTCGCCGACGCGAAGCGGATCGTGATCGCCATCAGCGCGAACGCAGAGGTGCTGCCGAGCATCAGCAGCGCCGCTCGGCCCTGCACGGTCGCCGGGCGCCAGCCGAGCAGGGTGCGCGCCGTCACCACGTCGCGCCGACGATCCGCGGCTCGGGTTCGAGGTCGACGCCGAACCGCAGCCGTACCGACGCGGCGATGCGCCGGGCCAGTGCCAGCAGCTCGGCGCCTTCCGCGCGGCCGTGATTGACCAGCACCAGTGCGTGACCGGGGGCCACGCCCGCATCGCCCTCGCGGTGTCCCTTCCAGCCGCAGCGGTCGATCAACCACGCCGCCGACAGCTTGCGCAGGCCCGGGTCGACCGCGAACACCGGAATGCCCGCATGCGCGGCCACCAGGGCGGCGGCCTGCGCGGCCGGCACGACCGGATTCTTGAAGAAGCTGCCCGCGTTGCCGATCACCGCCGGATCCGGCAGCTTGCTGCGGCGGATGTCGATCACGGCGTCCGCCACGTCGAGCGGTCGGGGCGACGCGATGCCGCGCGCGGCCAGGGCGTCGCGCAGCCCGGCGTAGTCGAGTCTGGGCTCGGCGAAGCGGTGCAGCGCGAACTCGACCGCGGTGACGATCCACCGGTCGGGCTGCTGCTTGAACACGCTGTCGCGATAGCCGAACCGGCAGGCCGCGGCGTCGAGGCGCACGGCGGTGCGTGTCTGAAGGTCGTAGGCGTCGACCGCGACCACCCGCTCGCCGACTTCGACGCCGTAGGCGCCGATGTTCTGGATCGGCGCCGCACCGACGGTACCGGGGATCAGCGCGAGGTTTTCCAGTCCGCCGAGCGTCTGGGCCAGGGTCCAGAGCACGAAGCCGTGCCAGTCGGCGCCTGCGGCGGCGCGCACGACGACCCGGTCGCCGTCGTCCGACACCAGGGCGCGCCGCGCATCGGAGATCGTCAGCACGTCGTCGGCATCACCGACGAACAGGACGTTGCTGCCGCCGCCGAGCATCAGGGGCGCGGCGCCGTCGAACATCGCCAGCGCCTCGGACAGTGCGTCGATGTCGTGCACGTCGACCAGCCGCCGCGCGGCGGCGCGGATGCCGAAACTGTTGCGCGAGGTGAGGTCGGCCCCTTGGAGCACGCGAACGGCGGCGGACATCGGCACGTCAGAGATTGGGCACGTTGCCGCGACTCGGTGCCTCGCGGCGCCGGCGGATCGCCTCCACGCAATCGCCGATCAGCTCGGGGCCGCGGTAGATCAGACCGGAATACACCTGCACCAGCGAAGCGCCCGCCGCGAACTTCTTGACCGCGTCGGCGCCCGAGAGGATGCCGCCGACGCCGACCAGCGGAATGCTGTCCGGCAGGCGCGTCCGCAGCATGCGCAGCACCGTGGTCGACTTGTTCATCAGCGGCTCGCCGGACAGCCCGCCGGTTTCACCGGCGCGGCGGTCGGATTGCACGTTGATGCGCGAGACCGTGGTGTTGGTGGCGATGACGCCGTCGACGTGCAGGTCCGAGAGCACGCGGGCCGCGGCCTCGATGTCGTCGTCGCTCAGATCGGGCGCCACCTTGACCAGCACCGGCACGCGGCGCCCGTGCTGCGCGGCCAGACGCTCCTGCGCCTCGCGCAGGGTGCCGATCAGCTGCCGCAATGCCTGCTCTTCCTGCAGTTCACGCAGGCCCGCGGTATTGGGCGAGGAGATGTTGACGGTGACGTAGTCGGCCAGCGGATACACCCGCTCCAGGCAGAACAGATAGTCGTCGGCCGCGTTCTCGTTGGGCGTGTCCTTGTTCTTGCCGATGTTGATCCCGAGAACGCCGGCGCGCTTCGCGCGTTCGACGTTCGCGACCAGCACATCCACGCCCTGGTTGTTGAAACCCAGGCGATTGATCAGCGCCCGGTGGCGCGGCAGGCGGAACATCCGGGGCTTCGGATTGCCGTCCTGGGGGCGCGGCGTGACCGTGCCCACTTCGACGAAACCGAAGCCGAGCGCGAACAGCGCGTCGATGTGGGCGCCGTTCTTGTCCAGGCCGGCGGCCAGGCCGACCGGATTGGGAAAGCGCAGTCCGAATGCCTCGGTCGGCAGCGGGGCCGGCGGCTTGGCCAGCATCGGCGCCAGCCCGGCGCGATAGGCCGCGTCCAGCGAGGTCATCGCCAGGCCGTGTGCGCGCTCGGCATCGAGGCGGAACAGCAGCGGGCGCGCGAATGCGTACATGTCAGGACGTCGCGGCGATGAACGCGAACAGACCGCCGAAGAACACCAGTGCCACCAGCAGCGTCAGCAGCCCCAGGCCGATCGCCACGTAGCCCAGCGCGAGGCCGGCGACCGCGAGGCCGTCCCCCTCGAAACGCTGCGGGGTGCGGCGGATTTCGCTACGCGCCAGATGCCCGGTCACGATGGCCACCAGGCTGCCGATCACGGGCAGCAGCAGGAAGCCGAGCAGGCCGAATACGAGGCTGGTGATCGCCAGCGGACTGGTCTGGCGCACGGGGCCGGGCAGCGGCGTACTCACGGACGCGGACCTTGGTGGGAAGTGAACGGGGCCGGGCACGGCCGCGGCATGGGGCGAACAGGCAGGCAGGCTGGAGTGCGCAGCACCATCGGCGGCGGCCCGGAGCGAAGCGGGGGAGTCCCGATTATTCCAGAACCGCCCCTGCGATGGGAGCGCGGCGGCGCCCCCGGGTCGCCGCCGCGCCGGTGGCGCTCACAGATCGAACTTGATGCCCTGGGCCAGCGGCAGCGCGTCCGAGTAGTTGATCGTGTTGGTCTGACGCCGCATGTAGGCGCGCCACGCATCCGAGCCCGACTCGCGGCCGCCGCCGGTGTCTTTCTCGCCGCCGAACGCGCCGCCGATCTCGGCGCCCGAGGTGCCGATGTTGACGTTGGCGATGCCGCAATCCGAACCCCAGGCCGAGAGGAACTGCTCGGACGCGCGCAGATCGGTGGTGAACAGCGACGAGGACAGGCCCTGCGGCACGTCGTTCTGCAGGTCGATCGCCTCTTCGAGATCGCGGTACTTCATGACGTAGAGAATCGGGGCGAAGGTTTCGGTCTGCACGACCTCGGCGTCGTTGGTCAGGCCGCTGACCAGTGCCGGCAGCACGAAGTTGCCCTTGCGCTCGGTGAGTGCGCGGCCGCCGCTCTCGATCGTGCCGCCGCTGGCCTTGGCCTTCTCGATCGCGTCCAGATACGCCTGCACGCCCTCGCGGCTGTTGAGCGGCCCCATCAGGTTGGCGGCGTCGGTGGGATCGCCGATCTTCGTTTCGACCTGGGCGTAGGCGGTCTTGAGCTTGGCCAGCACGTCATCAAAGATCGACTCGTGCACGAACAGGCGGCGGGTCGTCGTGCAGCGCTGGCCGGCGGTACCGACGGCGCCGAACACGATCGCCGGGATCGCCAGTTTCAGGTCGGCAGTGGGGTCGACGATGATCGCGTTGTTGCCGCCCAGTTCCAGCAGCGAGCGGCCCATGCGCCTGGCGACGCACTCGCCGACGTGGCGGCCGACCTTGGTCGAACCGGTGAAGCTGACCAGCGCGATGCGCCTGTCGTCGACGAAGGCCTGGGCGAGTTCACTGCCGGCGTCGTTGAACAGGAAGAAGATGTCCGGAAAGCCCCCGGCCTTGAGCGCGTCGTTGCAGATCTTCATCGACGCGATCGCCGACAGCGGCGTCTTCGGCGACGGTTTCCAGATCGTGATGTTGCCGCAGATGGCGGCGATGAAGCTGTTCCAGGCCCAGACCGCCACCGGGAAGTTGAACGCGCTGATCACGCCGACGAGGCCCAGCGGATGCCATTGCTCGTACATGCGGTGGCCGGGACGCTCGGAGTGCATGGTCAGGCCGTAGAGCTGACGCGACAGGCCGACGGCGAACTCGCCGATGTCGATCATCTCCTGCACTTCGCCGTCGCCTTCGGGCTTGGACTTGCCCATTTCCAGCGCGACCAGCGAACCCAGCGCGTCCTTGTGCGTGCGCAGCGCGTCGGCGCACAGGCGCACGGCTTCACCGCGGCGCGGGGCCGGCGTCTTGCGCCAGAGCTTGAAAGCCGCCTGGGCGCGCTCGACGATCCGCTCGTAGTCGGCCTGCGAGCTGGCCTGCACGCGGGCGAGCACCTCGCCGTCGGTCGGATTGACCGGCTCGAGGACGCCGGCATCGCCGGTCGTCGACCACTCGCCGTTGCCGAGATACGTGCCCGATTCGGTGGCGGACAGGCCGAGCGCGGTGAGGACGGAATGGGGCATGGACGGAACTCCTGTTGAGCGCAAGCGGCCGAAGCGAGATCGGCGGCCTGCGGGGACGCGGCGCGACGCGGCGCGGCACACGGGCCGGCAATGGCGGTCGCGGATGGTGACCCCGGCCCGATTCGAACGGGCGACCTGTCCCTTAGGAGGGGACCGCTCTATCCAGCTGAGCTACGGGGCCGAACGCGGCGATTTTCGCATGCGGCGCGGGCGAATCCCAAACCCCGGCGTGGCCTCAATGAAAATCGCGGGATGCCAACGGCATTCCGCCGAGAAGCGCGCTGAGATCGTGCAGATCGCCGGCGATCAGATGGGCCACGCCGTCCACGCGCTCCCAGCGCCCGCGCACCGCGAGCAGCCGGGATTCGAGCAGGGCCCGCCGTCGACGCACCGCCAGCCGCGCCCAGACGATGACGTTGATCATGCCGGTCTCGTCTTCCAGGGTGACGAAGATCGTGCCCTTGGCCGTCGCCGGGCGCTGGCGCTGGGTGACCAGGCCGGCCACGTGCACGCCGCTGCCGTGGGGCCGGTGCTGCAGCTCGCGCAGGCCGACGATGCGGCGCTCGGTCATCTGCGCGCGCAGCAGCGCCATCGGGTGTGGGCCGAGGCTCAGGCCGAGGCTGCGGTAGTCCGACATGATGTCTTCGCCCGCGGCCGGCGCGGGCAGGGCCACCCGCTGCTCGGCCGGGCTGCCGGGCAACAGCGGGCGGCGTTGTTCGATGCCGGCCACGGCCCAGCGTGCAGCATTGCGATGCCCGGCCAGACCGCGCAGCGCATCGGCTTCGGCCAGCATCTGACGGGCCTTGGCATCGAGGTCGGCACGCTGGCACAGGTCGGCAAGGTCGGCGAACGGGCGCTGCGCACGCGCGGCGACGATGCGCCGGGCCGCGTCTTCCGACAGCCCGGCCACCAGACGCAGGCCGAGCCGGATCACGGGCTGTTCGCCCGGATCGGCGTCGCTGCGCCAGTGCCGGCCGCCGTGCAGGGTGCAGTCGTAATCGCTGTGCAGCACGTCGACCGGCAGCACCTCGACCGGCGCCCGCTCGGCGCTGCCGCGCCGTGCGTCCTGCACGATCTGGCTGGGCGAGTAGAAGCCCATCGGCTGCGCGTTGAGCAGGCCGCAGGCGAACGCGGCCGGTTCGTGGCGCTTGAGCCAGCAGCTGGCGTAGACCAGCTTCGCGAACGAGGCCGCGTGGCTCTGCGGAAATCCGTAGGAGCCGAAGCCCTTGATCTGCTCGAAGATCTGGTCGATGAAGGCGGAGGCGTAGCCCTTGCCTTCCATCAGCGTGCGGATGCGCACGCGGTGCGGTTCCATGTCGCCGCCCTGGCGCCAGGCGGCCATCGAGCGCCGCAGCTGGTCGGCCTCGTCGGCGGTGTAGCCGGCGTGGATGACGAGCTCCATCACCTGCTCCTGGAACAGCGGCACGCCGAGCGTGGGCCCGAGGATGTCCTCGACGCCGGCCGACGGATACGTCGGCGTTTCCTTGCCCTGCCGGCGGCGCAGGTAGGGATGGACCATGTCGCCCTGGATCGGGCCCGGGCGCACGATGGCGACTTCCACCACCAGGTCGTAGAACGTCGCCGGCTTCAGCCGCGGCAGCATCGCCATCTGCGCGCGCGATTCGATCTGGAACACGCCGACGGTGTCGGCGATCTGGATCATGGCGTATGTGGCAGGGTCTTCGTTCGGAATCGTCGCGATCTCGTGGTCGCGGCCGCGATGGCCGCGCACCAGGTCCAGCGTCTTGCGGATGCAGGTCAGCATGCCGAGCGCGAGGCAGTCGACCTTGAGCATGCGCATGGTTTCCAGATCGTCCTTGTCCCACTGGATGATCGTGCGGTCCGGCATCGCGGCGTTCTCGACCGGCACCACGGTGGACAGCGGCGCATCGCAGATCACGAACCCGCCGACGTGCTGCGACAGGTGCCGCGGATGGTCGCGCAGCAGTTCGGTGACCAGCAGCACCTTGGCGATCAGCGGGTTGTCGAGATCGAAGCCGGCTTCGGCGATGCGTTGTTCCATCGGCGTGTCGCCGTTCCCCCAGCCGTAGCAGTTGGCGAGCAGCGCGATCTGGTCGGGCGGCAGGCCGAAGGCCTTGGCGACATCGCGCACCGCGCTCTTGCCGCGATAGGCGATGACCGTGGCCGCCAGCGCGGCGCGTTCGCGGCCGTATTTGGCGTAGACGTACTGCAGCACTTCCTCGCGGCGCTCGTGCTCGAAATCGACGTCGATGTCGGGCGGCTCGTTGCGCTCCCGCGACAGGAAGCGCGCCATCAGCAGCCGCGTCTCCACCGGATCGACCGCGGTGATGCCGAGCGCGAAGCAGACCGCCGAATTGGCCGACGAGCCGCGGCCCTGGCACAGGATTCCGCGCGAGCGCGCGAAGCGCACGATGTCGGCGACGGTGAGGAAGAAGGCCTCGTAACCGAGCCCTTCGATCAGCGCGAGTTCTTCATTGATCGTGGCGACGATGGCCGCCGGCGTGCCGTCCGGCCAGCGCACGCGCATGCCGGCTTCGGTCAGCGCGCGCAGGTGCGACGCCGGGGTTTCGCCCTCGGGCACCAGTTCGACCGGATAGCGGTAGGCGAGATCACGGCCGAGATCGAAGCGACAGCGCCGGGCCAGGGCGACGGTTTCGTCCAGCAGCGCATGCGGATGGATGTTGCCCAGCGCGCGACGCGTGCGCAGATGGCGCTCGCCGTTGCGGAACAGATGGGCGCCGCATTCGGCCAGCGGCGTGGTGTGCCGGATCGCGGTCAGCGTGTCCTGCAGCAGGCGGTCGCGGCGGCGCGCCATGTGCACGTCACCGCTGGCCAGCGCGGGCAGGTCCAGCTGTCGTGACAGCGCCAGCAGCGTCTGCAGCCGGGCGCTGTCGTCGTGTTCGCGGTGCAGTTCGACGGCCAGTCGCGCCCGCTCGCCGAACACCGCGCGCAGCCATGCGCCCTGCGCGGCATCGGCCGTCGCGCCAGGCAGCCACAGCGCGAAGACGCCGGCGTCCGCATTGCCGAAGCAGGCCTCGACATCGGGGCGGGTGAGCCGATACCGGCCCTTGCCGGCGGCGCGGCGGCCGGTGGTGATCAGTTCGCACAGCCGGGTGTAGCCGGCTGCGTGCTCGACCAGCAGCACGAAGCGGGTGCCGTCGACGAGGGCGAACTCGCTGCCGACGATCAGTGGCACGCCGGTCGCGCGCGAAGCCTCGAGCGCGCGCACGATACCGGCCAGCGAGCATTCGTCGGTGATCGCCAGCGCCGAATAGCCGCACTGCGCGGCGCGCGCGAACAGCGCCTCGGCGTTCGACGCGCCGCGCAGGAACGAGAAATCCGACAGGCAGTGCAGCTCGGCATACGCGGGCGCATCGCCGCCGCGTTCGTGCACGACCTCGTCGTTGGCCGCGCCGTGCAGGCGCGACGCCACCGTCCAGGCGCGCGGCGGACGGCCGCCGGGCGTGTCGCGGTCGATGCCATCGACCGCATCGTCCCAGCTCATGCGAACCACCCGTGCAGCATCCAGCCGCTGCGTTCACCGGGCGGCACGAAGGCCCAGGCGCGCTGGCCCTGAGTGGTTTCGACGATGTAGTAGTCGCGGCGTGCGTCGTCGCCGTCCCACCAGCCGCTTTCCAGGCGCTCCGGACCGGACAGGATGCGCAGCCGGGCATCGCGCAGCGGCACCGGCGTCGGCAGCAGCCAGGCGGGGCGTTCGGGCCGCGGCGGCGCCGTACGTGCCGGTGCGCCGGTATCGCCGAACACGCGCGTCCATGCGCGTTCGGGGCGCGGATCGTCTGCCGGTGCCACGCGGTACACCGCGTCGTCGCCCAGGCGGGCGCGCAGCCGTTCGCGCAACTGCGGCCACGGCATGGCCTGTTGCGGGCGGGGGTCGAACAGATCGCGCGTGGCCGGCACGAACGGCGGCAGATGCCGCGCCACCAGGCCGAGCGCGAGCACCGGCGCGTCGATCGTCACGCGCTCGAGCCGGCTGCGCGCCAGTTCGAACAGCATCGCCGGTGCGCGCTCGGCGGCGAGCAGGCCGACCTCGACGTCGGTGCGCGTGCGCTCGTGTTCGAGCCGCAGCACGAAGCGCTGCACGCCGCCGTCGCGGATCGACAGATAGGTGCACAGGTCGTTGATCAGCCGGCGCAAGGGGAACAGCAGGGCCGTGTGGTTCTCGACCTCGTAACCCAGTTCGACGCGAGCCTCGAAATGATCGGGCGGCGCATAGCATTCGAGCGGATCGTCGGCCTCGCCGTAGAGGCGATCGACGTGGTCGAGCAGGGCCGGCCCGAACCGGCGGCGCACGCCATCGCGCGGCAGCGCGCGCAGTGCGGCCAGCGTGCGCACGCCCATGCGCTGCAGCCGCTCGCCGGCATCGTCCGGCAGCGCGGCGCGACGCACCGGCACCGTGCCGAGCAGGGGCTGCAGCGCGGCGGGGCTGGTCACCGCGAAGCCGTCGCGCAGCCCGGCCAGCACGCGCGCCGCGCGCGGCGTCGGGGCCAGCGCGATGCGATGACGGAAGCCCAGGGCATCGAGTTCGTCGCGCAGCCGCCGCTCGAACCGCGGCCAGGGGCCGAACAGACGGAAGCTGGCGCGCGCCTCGAGCACGATCGCACGCGGCCATTGCCGGCTCACCAGTGAACTGTGGCGGTAGGCCCAGGCGGCGAGGAAGCGGTGCCAGTGCGCCTCGGCCTGCGGGTCGTAATCGACGGTGCGCACGTCGGCCAGCAGCGCATGCGCGGCCGACAGCCGCATGCCGGGTTTCAGGCCGGCGCCTGCGGCCGCGGCGTTGACCATGTGCAGGCTGCGCAACTGCGCCGGGCCTTCGACCAGCGCCAGCGGCGGCTCGGGATCAGGCAGGCGCCGGAGAACGGCGTCGAGCGCCAGTTGCGGCACGAGGATGCAGGCCCAGAGCACGGCGCAGGCTCAACAGCGGCGCGTGCGCGCAGAGCGCCGGAGCCGGGCCGCAGCCCGTACGGGACGGGCATCGCGCCGACCGGGGCCGTTGCATCGGGTGCCGGTGTGCAGGCGTCTGGCCGATGCATGCGACACGCGCACGACACGGTCCTCCGGATCGAGGACGGCGGTGATGGACGCGGCGTGTCGCGACATCAATGCGTCAACCGCAGCGCGGTTGCCGGCGGCTGCGCGCCGCGGCATTTGCGTACCTGCCAGGCGCCGTCGTCGGGCCGGTACTCGATACGCAGCGCGGCCGGCGACGCATTGACCGCATGCCGACGGTCGCGCAGCGCGAAGGCGCAGCCGCCACCGGTGTCGGCCGCGACCTGCAACCGCCGGAGCAGCCGGTCGTCAGCGGTCTGCGGCCAGCCGAGCACTGCCGCGCAGGCGGCGCTGCGCAGGCATTGTTCGAAGGCCCACAGGGCATCGCGCGGCGCGGCGTCGACGATGTCCAGGCACGCCAGATCGATGCCGGCGGCCTGCCAGGCGGGGGCATAGGGCACGTACGGTGGGGCGACCAGCACGACCCGCTCACCGGCAGCGGTCATACGTGCCAGGGCCGGCATCAGCAGCGCGAGTTCGCCGACGCCGTCGGCCGGCAGCAGCAGCTCGGTCAGCGCGCCGCGCGGCCAGCCGCGTTCGGGCAGCACCGCGTCCAGCGCCGGGAAGCCGGTCGGCTCGCCGGTATCCACGGCCTGGGCGCTGCGGCCGGCGTGCCAGACCGTGCGTGCGGCGAGCAGGGCATCGAGGGGCTGTGCCGCCGTCATGTCAGCCCTGCCGCACCAGTCCGCAGAACAGGCCTTCGATCGCGAAGTCGGCACCGGCCGGCACGCGGATCGGCGCGTAGGCGGGATTGCGCGGCAACAGCTGCAGGCCGTCGGCCGCAAGCGCCAGCCGCTTGATCGTCAGCTCGCCGTCGAGCCGGGCCACCACGGTCTGTCCGTCGCGCGCATCGGCGCTGCGGTGCACGCCGACCAGATCGCCGTCGAGGATGCCGTCGTCGATCATCGAATCGCCTTCGACCCGCAGCAGGTAGTCCGGCCGCAACGCGAAGACGCCGCGGTCGAGCCACAGCTGCCGGTCCAGGCCGATGTCGGCGCCGATCGGCACGCCGGCCGCAACGCGGCCGAGCACGGGCAGCATCAGAAGATCCGGGCGGACCGCCGCGGCGCCGGGCAGTCGCAGGCCGCGTTTCTCGTGCGGACGCGCTTCCAGCAGGCCGGCCTCGGTCAGCGCGCGCACGTGTTTCTGCGCGGCATTGCGCGAGGCGAAGCCGAACTGGGTGGCGATCTCGGCCAGGCTGGGCGGCCGGCCGGCGGCCAGCCGTTCGCGGATGAAATCGAGTACGGCGGCGCGTTGTGGGGGCAGGGTGTCCATGGTGTACATTTGTACACCTTCGCGCGGCCACTGGCGAGCGTGACGACAGGGATGCCGGCCCGGTGGCCGCCTTCGCGGGGCTGAATGCATGCCCTGCACGGCGTGTATGGGACAAGGCAGACCCCGTTCGCCCCGGCTGGTCATGGCCGCCCGGGCCGATACGCCGCCGACGCCCTGGATGCCATGCCGCTGCCTTCCGATCTTTCCCGCTTCACCCGCCAGGTCCTGATCGTCATCGCGCTGGTCGCGGCCCTCGTCCTGTTCTGGGCGCTGCTGCCGGTGCTGATGCTGGTCTTCGGCGCGATCGTCTTCGCGGCCATGCTGCTGTCGCTGTCCAATCTGCTGCGCCGGGTGCTGCCGGTCTCGCACGGGATCGCCCTGGGCATCGTGCTGGTCGTGCTGACGAGCGGATTGGGACTGCTGCTGTGGCTGTTCGGTTCCCAGGTCTCGCGCGAGGTCGCCACGCTGGTGGAAGCCCTGCCGCCGGCCTACGCGCAGTTCCAGGCGTGGGTGGAGGAAACCACGGTGGGCAGCCTGCTCGCCGAGCAGATCGACACCCTGCGCAACAACGTCGGGCGCATCGCCACAAGTGCCGGCGCGATGGCGATGACCTTCTCCGGCGGACTGATGAACCTGCTGCTGGTGTTGATCGGTGCGATCTACATCGCAGCCCAGCCCGGCATGTACCGCGCCGGGCTGCTGCAGCTGATTCCGAAGTCGGTCCGTGACGTCAGCGCCGACGCACTCGACAGCAGCGCCCGTGCCCTACGCCTGTGGCTGGGTGGCCAGCTGGTGGCGATGGCGGTGGTGGCGGTGCTGACCGGCATCGGGCTGTGGCTGCTCGGCGTGCCGGCCGCGTTCGCCCTCGCGCTGATCGCGTTCCTGCTGGATTTCGTGCCGATCATCGGGCCGATCGCCGCGGCCATTCCCGGCATCCTGCTCGGTTTCACCGTCAGTCCGCAGATCGGATTGGCGACGACTGCGCTCTACATCGTCATCCAGCAGATCGAGAGCAATCTGCTGCAGCCGCTGATCCAGCAGCGCGCTGTGGAGCTGCCGCCGGCGCTGCTGCTGTTCTCGCTGCTGGTGTTCGGTTCGCTGCAGGGCTTCACCGGGCTGCTGCTCGCCGCGCCGCTGACGGTGGTGCTCTACGTGCTGGTCAAACGCCTGTACGTGCGCGAGCTGCTGGACACCGACACCGTGATTCCAGGCGAGTCCGGATCGGACCAGGCCGGCCACTGACGCCGCGCGCGTCGGCGCCCGTCATGCGGGCTCGGGCGCAACACGCAGCGCACAAAGAAACACCCCGGAAGGCCTGCGCCTTCCGGGGTGTCCTGTTTCGTGGTGGAGCGGAGGGGGATCGAACCCCTGACCTCCACGATGCGAACGTGGCGCTCTCCCAGCTGAGCTACCGCCCCACGAAGCGTCGCATCATACAGAGGCCGTCGACGCTTCGCCAGCCTCCGCGAGCAGGGGCGCGAGCACGGGTTCGAGCTGCGTGCGCCGCCAGCCCGCCAGCGCACCCGGCCAGTCCGCGCCTTCGACCAGCGCCTCGAGCCATTTGCGCGAGGCGAGGATGCCGTCGGGCAGGCCGAGTTCGGCGCTGCGCGTGGCCACGGCCTGCTGCAGGCGCTTGAGCCGCTTGCGGTCGGGTTCCTCGCCATTGGACAACGGCGCCTCGGCTTCGTCCGGCAACTCGGTCGTCAGCGCCTGCCAGATCGCGGCACCGAGCTTGCGCGGCGCCTTGGGATGCGCCTCGAGCCGGCGTTGCAGCGCGACCGGATCGGCCGGCGGATCGCGCGCCAGCAGGGTGGCCAGCTCGTTGTCGAGAATCCAGCTGCGCGGCTTGTCCTGCAGGCGGGCCTGCTGTTCGCGCCAGCGCAGCAGGCGCAGCAGGCGACGCTGCGCGTCGGCATCGAGAAACTGGCCGGTGCGGCCGCCCAGTTGCGGCCAGCGTTCGCCCTCCAGATTGCCGGCGGTCTCGACCAGACGCGCGCAGTCCTCGCGCAGCCAGGCCGCGCGATCGAGTGCGTCGAGGCGGGCGGCGAGCCGGTCATGCAGCGCGAACAGATGCTCGACGTCGTCGGCGGCATAGTCGAGCTGGGTCGGCGACAGCGGCCGGCGCAGCCAGTCCGAGCGCGTCTCGCCCTTGGGCAGCGCGATGTCGAGCTGCGCATGCACCAGACGCTGGTAACCCATGCCGCCCCCCACGCCGGCGAGCGCCGCGGCGATCTGGGTGTCGAACAACGGCGCCGGCACCGCGCCGCAGGCATGACCGAACGCGACCAGATCCTCGCTGGCGCTGTGCATCACCTTGACGATGTCCGGATCCGACAGCAGCGGACGCAGGGCGTCGACCATGCCGGGTGCGAGCGGATCGACCAGCAGCACATCGATGCCGCCGTCGCGCTCGACCGCGATCTGCACCAGGGCCAGCTGCGGCCAGAACGTGCGTTCGCGGATGAATTCGGTATCGAGCCCGACACGGGCGGGAGCGGCCGGGAGCCGCGCGCGGAGACTGGCCGGATCATTGATCCAGCACGCATTGGAGGAGGTCATGCGCGACAGCCTAGCGGCGCCGCCGGGTGGCGGCAATCGCGGCGGACCATGACGGCACGACGGCGCCGGCGATGGCTTAATCTGGCGCGATGCGGTCACGGGAGCCCCGTTTGCGTGGAACCATTGTCGCCGGCCTGATGGTGCTGGGCGTGCTCGCCAGTTGTGGCCGCATGGATGCCGACAGCGCCGCCGACGCTCCGGGCGACGGCAGCGTGACCATCAGCGGCGACGACGTGATCGTGGCCGAACTCAACTGGACGCCGCCGCTGCCGCGGATCGAACCCGACGCGGTCGACGATGCGCGCGCACGCGCCGACGCGGCGCTGCGCGACGACGATCTCTATGCGACCGCCGAATCGGCGATTCCGCTGTATCTGGCCCTGTCGGCGGTCGAGGGTCAGGAGCGGGCCGCGGCCACCGGTCTGCGACAGGCGCGCGCGCGCGTGCTGGTGCTCGGCCGCATGGCGCTGGACGAAGCCGATACCGGCGATTCGATCGCCGGTCTGCGCGCGGCGCATGCGTTCGCGGCGGTCGCCCGGTATCTCGCGGCCGACGATGCCGACGTGATCGCCTATCTCGAGCGCGTGGATGCCAGCGATCGCCTGTGGGAACTCAACCGCAATGCCGAACGCGCAATGCAGGCCGGTGACCTCGGCGAAGCCGGGGGCGGGGCGCTGGCGGGGTTCCGCGCGGCCGCCGCATTGCGGCCCGGACAACCGCGCGCGCTCCAGGGCATGGCGGCGGTCGAGAGCGCGATGATCCGGCGCGCCGAAGACGCGGCGGCCGAGGGCGATTTTCCGCTCGCGACGCAATGGCTGGCGCATGCTGCGGAGATCCGCCCGGGCTTCGCCACGGTGCCCGACGCCGAACGGCGGATCGAGCGCATGCGCGCCACCCGCATCCGGCAATTGCGCGACGCCGGCGTGGCCGCATTGCCGAAGATCAACGGCGTCGTCCAGGCCCGGGAACGCCTGGCCGAGATCCTGACCATCGCCCGGCCCGGCGATCCGGTGGCGCTGGATCTGCGCGAACGGATCGACCGCGCCGTGCACTACGGCGATTTCCGGCCCGGCCAGGTGTTCACCGATGCGCTCGAAGGCGGCGCGCGCGGGCCGCAGATGGTCGTGCTGCCGCACGGCGGTTTCATGATGGGCGCGCTGCCGGGCGACGACGATGCCGACGACAACGAAAAGCCGCGGCATCCGGTGCGCTTCGAGCGCGGTTTCGCGATGGGCGTACGCGAGGTGACGGTGGGCGAATTCCGCCGCTTCGTCGACGCCACCGGCTACCAGTCGCGTGCGGTGCGGCGCGGGTTCTCGATGGCCTACGACGAGCGCACCGGCAATTTTCTCCGGCGCAGCAATGTCGACTGGCGCTCCGATTACGCCGGGCGTCCGGCCGGCGACACCCTGCCGGTGCTGCACGTCAGTGCCAAGGACGCCCAGGCCTACGTCGACTGGCTGTCGGCGCAGAGTGGCCGGCGCTACCGGCTGCCGAGCGAGGCGGAGTTCGAATACGCCTTCCGCAACGGCAGCAGCGAGCGCTATCCGTGGGGCGAGGGCACACCGCCCGAGGGCAGCGGCAACATGACCGGCGCGCTCGACCGCTCGCCGTCGGGGCGTACCTGGGGCAACGCGTTTCCGGGCTACGGCGACGGCTACTGGGGGCCGGCGCCGGTCGGCAGTTTCCAGCCCAATACCTGGGGCGTGCACGACCTGGCCGGCAATGTCAGCGAATGGATGGCCGACTGCTGGCACGCCACCTACCGCCGGGCTCCCGGCGACGGCTCGGCCTGGGTCAACCCCGGGTGCCGCGACCAGGTCATCCGCGGCGGCTCCTGGGCCAGCTCCCCGGCCCAGACCCGCGCCAGCTGGCGCGCGTTGGCGCAAGTCGACACGACCAATGCCAGAATCGGCTTCCGCGTCGTCCGCGATCTTTGACCCCGCCTTTTCCGGCATCGGAGCACACCATGAGACAGGATCCCTTCGGCCGCGGTGACCGGCGTCCGGCCGCACGCGCACCCCGGCGCGGCATCAACCTGCGCTTCGTCATGCTGCTGCTGTTCGCCGGCTACGGCGTCTATTACTACCTCGCCAACCGGTCGACCGATCCGGTCACCGGCGAGACCGTGCTGATCGACCGCGCGCTCGACGTCGACGACGAGAAGGCGCTGGGCCTCGAAGCCTACGAGCAGATCCTGCAGCAGGAACGTCCGGTGCCGGCCGACAGCGCGATCGCCCGCTACGTGCGCGCGATCGCCGACCGGCTCATCGCCAAGGTCGGCGTGGTCGAGGCCGAGCTGGCCCGCGAGAACGGTCTGCAGCCGACCCGGTTCTCAGAGAGCTTCGACTGGGAGGTCAACGTCATCGATTCCGAACAGGCCAATGCGTTCTGCCTGCCGGGCGGCAAGATGGCGGTGTACACCGGCCTGGTGCCGGTGGCCCAGAATGCCGACGCGATGGCGGTGGTGATGGGCCACGAGATCGCGCACGCGCTGCTGCGGCATGGCGCGCAGCGCATGGCGCAGCAGCGGCTGACCCAGGTCGGCCAGATGGCCGGCGCGATGAGCGGCATGGATCCGCAACAGCAGCAGATGGTCATGGCCGCGATGGGCTACGGCTACCTGCTGCCGTATGCGCGCAAGCACGAGACCGAGGCCGACGTCGTCGGCCTGATGCTGGCCGCGGCGGCCTGCTTCGATCCCAACGAGGCCGTGCCGCTGTGGGAGCGCATGTCGGCCGCGAGCGGCGGGCAATCCCAGCCGGAGTTCGCATCCACGCATCCCAACCCCGGCACCCGCATCCAGAACCTGCAGAACCTGATGCCCAAGGCGATGGAGTACCGGGCGAAGTTCTGCGAAGACGCGCAGCAGCAACCCGCACTGGCGTTGTGAGAGGTGCGGACGCCGCGGCGCCTCAGAACCCCATCAGCAGGCCGCCGTTGACCGGCAGGTTGATGCCGGTGATGTAACCCGCATCGTCCGCGGTCAGGAACACCACCGCGCGCGCGATGTCGTCGGGCTGGCCGACCCGGCCGACCGGCACGCTGGCGACGGTGCGCGCCAGCACCTCCGGCGGCATCTTCGCGGTCATCGGGGTTTCGACGTAGCCCGGTGACAGACTGTTGACGGTGACGCCCTTGGCCGCGACCTCGCGCGCCAGCGACATCGTCAAGCCGTGCAGGCCGGCCTTGGCCGCGGCGTAATTGGTCTGGCCGAAATTGCCGGTCTGGCCGCTGACCGAGCTGATGTTGACGATGCGGCCGAAGCCGCGCGCGAGCATGCCGTCGACGGCCGCCCGGCACAGATGGAACGCGCTGTCGAGATTGATGCGCAGCACGTCGTCCCACTGCTCGGTGGACATCTTGCGCAGCGTCGAATCGCGGGTGATGCCGGCGGCGTTGACGAGGATGTCCAGCCGCCCGTGGCGTCGTTCGACCTCGGCGACCGCGGACGCGCAGGCAGCGGCCTCGCCGACATCGACCGCGAGCGTGGTCACCGGCAGGCCGGCCATGTCGGTCGCGAAGGCCTCGAGCCGATCGGCGTCGGCCGCCAGGTCAGCGGCGACGACCTGGACGCCGCGTTCGGCGAGCTGCCTGCAGATGGCGCGGCCGATGCCGCCGAGGCCACCGGTGACGATGGCGACGCGTGGAGTGTGGGTCATGGATTCATCCGGAAAACGCGGAAACGAAAACGGCGCGGAGTCCGCGCCGTGGAGAGGCTGCAGGCGGATCAGCGACCGCGCTTGGGCGGATCACGATCACCCGGGCGGGCCGTGGGTGCCACGCCGCCGACCATGGTCTTCTGGAACTCCTTCCACAGTTCCATGTTGCGCTCGGTGAGCTGGTTCATCATGGTCCACGGCGTCTGGCCGAGCAGGCCGCCCATCTGCTGGCGGAACTGCTGCTGCTGGTCGAGGAAGACCTGCATCGAGCGCTCGAGGTAGGTGCCCATGAAGCCCTGCATCGAATCGCCGTAGAAGCGGATGATCTGGCTCAACAGCTGGGTCGACAGCACCGGCTCGCCGTCCGACTCGTGCTCGGAAATGATCTGCAGCAGGACCGAGCGCGTGAGGTCTTCGCCGCTCTTAGCATCGCGGACTTCGAACGCCTCGCCGTCGACGATCAGCTGGCGCACGTCCTCGATGGTGATGTAGCTGGAAATCTCGGTGTCGTAGAGCCGACGGTTCGGGTATTTCTTGATGATGCGCGTTGCACTCATGAAGCCAACACTCGGGTCATTGGTGCCGCGCAGCATGGCGTAGCCCCGGAGGGCACGCAACTCGGGCGCGGACTGAATGGGGGCGGATGGGGCCGTGGCGCGACCGTCCGGTCGGGTACGGACCGCGTGAGGCGCGCCGCGTTGCGCGGCGCACCCGCGCACTCACCAGCCCATGTGGTGGCCGCCGTTGATGTCGAGGTTCGAGCCGGTGATCCAGGCCGCTTCGTCGGCGACGAGGAAGTTCACCGCGTAGGCGATCTCCTCGGGACGCCCGAGCCGGCCGGTGGGAATGTCGGCGGCGATCTTCGCGCGCACGTCCTCGGGCACCGCCATCACCATGTCGGTGGCGACATACCCCGGCGAGACGGTGTTGACGGTGATGCCGAGCTTGGCGTTCTCGCGCGCCAGCGAAATCGTGAACCCGTGCATGCCGGCCTTGGCGGCGGCGTAGTTCGCCTGGCCGTACTGGCCCTTGAGTCCGTTGATCGAGCTGATCTGGATGATCCGGCCCCATTTGCGTTCGCGCATGCCCTCGATCACCGCACGCGTGACGTTGTAGACCGAATTGAGATTGGTGTTGATCACGTCCTGCCACTGGTCCGGCTTCATCTTGTGGAAGGTGCCGTCGCGGGTGATGCCGGCGTTGTTGACCAGAATGTCGACCGGTCCGAGTTGCGCTTCGACGTCGCGCACCATCGCCTCGGCGGCCGCATGGTCGGCCACGTCGCCGGCTGCGAGCGCGATCTCGTAGCCGTCGGCACGCAACTGGGCCTGCCAGGCCCGGGCTTTGTCCTCGTTGCGGTAATTGGTCGCCACCCGATAGCCGTTGTCGGCCAGGCGACGCACGATCGCCGTGCCGATTCCTCCGGTTCCTCCGGTCACCAGTGCCACGCGTGCGCTCATTGCATCCCTCCGTTGCCTGCACCACCGGTGCGGCGATGCTCGGGCCAGTCTAGTCAAAGGTCCCGCGCGCTTGTGGTGCGCCGCACAATCGGATGTCATCGCGTGGAATGCGGCCGGGATCGAAGCACGCGCATGCCCGTTCGAGAAACGCCCGCACATCGGCCACATCCCCCAGCGCGGCCTGGCCGAGCTGCTGCCAGGCGCGTTCGAGCGCGCGCAGCGGCAATGCCGGTTCCACCGGCGACGCGGCATCGGATTTCGACAGCTTGCGGCCGTCGGCATCGAGCAGCAGGGGCAGGTGCGCGTACGCCGGCGTCGGCAGGCCGAGCCGGCGCTGCAACAGGATCTGCCGGGGCGTGGAATCCAGCAGATCGGCGCCGCGCACCACATGGGTGACCTGCTGCGCGGCATCGTCGACGACCACGGCCAGCTGGTAGGCCCACAGGCCGTCGGCGCGACGCAGCACGAAGTCGCCGACGGCCTCGCCGACATCCTGCTCGATGCGGCCGCGCAGCCGATCCTCGAATGCCACCCGGGTGCCCACGGGCACGCGCAGGCGGATCGCCGGATCGGGGCGACGCCTCACGGCGACGCACCGGCCCTGGTGGCGGCCGTGGCTCGCCTCGAGGTCGCGTCGGCTGCAGTGGCAGACGAAGGCATCGCCCGTCTCGAGCAGCCGGTCGAGCGCCTGCTGGTAGTGCGCATCACGATCGCTCTGGCGGACGATCGGGCCGTCCGCGTGCAGGCCGAGCGCCTGCAACGTGGCGAGCTGCCGTTCGGCCATTCCGGGCACCGCGCGCACGCGGTCGACATCCTCGATCCGCACGTGCCAGAGGCCGCCGCGACGGCGCGCCATCAGCCAGCTGCCGAGCGCGGCGAGCACGGAGCCGGCATGCAAGGGCCCGGTCGGCGACGGCGCGAACCGGCCCACCACGGGCGTGACGCGATCAGCGGCGATCATCAGGGCAGAGGCCTGGAACTGTCCCGATCATGAACTGTCAGACGGCCTGCACGCGCGCCGCACGGCGCGGGAATTGAAATCTTAACGTGGTGGTCGCACATCCACCCAGCGCAATGTTTCGCCCCGCGCAGGCGCCGACAGATCCAGACTCCGATGATCAAACGCTACGCTCTTCTCATCGCCACCAACCTCGCCGTGCTGGCACTGGTCAGTATCGTCATGGCGGTGCTCGGCGTCAGTCCGGCGTCCTACGGCGGGCTGCTGGTGTTCGCGGCGCTGCTCGGTTTCGGCGGCGCGTTCTTCTCGCTGGCGATCTCGAAATGGTCGGCCAAGCGGTTCACCGGCGCCCAGGTCATCACCGAGCCGCGCAACGAAGCCGAACGCTGGCTGCTGACGACGGTGCAGCGCCAGGCCGAGATGGTCGGCATCCGCACCCCGGAAGTGGCGATCTACGATGCACCCGAGATCAACGCGTTCGCCACCGGCGCGCGCCGCGACGCGTCTCTGGTCGCGGTGTCGACCGGACTGCTGCGTGCGATGACCCGCGACGAAGCCGAAGCCGTGCTCGCGCACGAGGTCGCGCACGTCGCCAATGGCGACATGGTGACCATGACGCTGCTGCAGGGGGTCATGAACACCTTCGTGATCTTCCTGGCGCGCGTGGTCGGCCGCGTGGTCGACGGCTACCTCAACGGCGGTCGCGACAACGGCGGTGGTGGCATCGGCTACTTCGCGGTGGTCTTCGTGCTCGACATGGTGTTCGGCCTGTTCGCCTCGATGATCACGATGTGGTTCTCGCGGCATCGCGAGTTCCGCGCGGACGAGGGCGGCGCCATGCTGGCCGGCCGCGAGAAGATGATCGCCGCGCTCGAGCGCCTGTCGTTGACGTACGGCCAGAACACCCTGCCGAAGCAGGTGGCCGCCTTCGGCATCAGCGGCGGCGTCGGCGGTGGGCTTAAGCGGCTGTTGATGAGCCATCCGCCGCTCGAGGAGCGCATCGCCGCACTGCGCAACGCGTCGCCGGACAGCGCGGCCGTGAAGCAGGGCATCCTGGCCTGAGCCGGCTGCGCACCGAACGAAAAGCCCGCCGATCGGCGGGCTTTTCGTGCAGTCCGCCGACAGCCAACTGCCGGGGCGGAGACGACCCGAGACGCTATTCGAAGTCGTAATTCATGCCCGGGCCCGCCGGCGCCAGGAAGTTGCCCTGCACGTAATCGATGTCGGCGGCGAACAGGATCGTCATGCTCGCCGCATCCTGCACGAACTCGGCGATGGTGCGGATCCCGATCTGGCGCGCGCGGCGCGCGATCTCGGCGATCCGTTCCTGGTTCTCCGCGTTGCCCGTCAGATCGTCGGTGAAGCTGCGGTCGATCTTCAGCAGGTGCGGCTGCAGGTGGGTCAGCAGCTGGAACGAATCCAGCCCGACGCCGAACTGCTCCAAGGCGAAGCGGCAGTCGAAGCGGCCGATGTTCGCCGCGAACGCCTGCGCCGCCTTGAGGTGGGTGAACACCTTGGACTCCGGCAGCTGCAGCACGAGGTACTCGCCGGGCACCTGGTGCGCGGCGAGCTGCGCACCGATGAATTCCGCCAGGCTGTCGTCGTCCAGCGAGGCCTGGCTGATCTTCACCAGCAGCGTGGTCGGACGGTGCTCGCGCAGGCGCTGTCCGATCGCGGCGATCGCCCGGCCGACCACGTAGCGGTCGATCTCGCCGAGCATGCCGTTGTCCTCGGCGATCGACAGGAAGGTGCCCGGCGCGATCAGTTCGTCGCCGCCGTCGAGCCGCAGCAGGATCTCGTAGACCGCGGCCGTGTCGCCCTGCAGGTTGATCACCGGCTGGTAATGCAGCAGGAAGCCGTCGTTGTCCAATGCGCCGCGCAGGCGCGCCACCCAGGCCTGGATGCGTTCCTCCTCGACCCGATCGGTGGCGCTGGGATCGAAGATCTCGCTGCGGTTGCCGCCCGTCCCGGACGCGGACTCCAGCGCACGCGTGGCGCGGGCCAGCACTTGGCCGACGTTGGCGATCTTTTCGCCGATCTGCACGCCGCCGATGCTGACGCTGACGACGCTCGAGCGTGCACCGATCTCGAACAGCTGCGCGGAGAAGCCGTCGCGGATGCGGTCGGCGAGGGCCGAGGTGGTGTGGTAGTCGGCGCCCGGCAGCAGCACGGCGAGCGTATGCCCGGCGTAGCGGGCCGCGGTCGCGCCGTCGGTGAGCAGGCCACGCAGGCGTTCGGCGGCGGCGGCCAGCAGATCGTCGGCGTGGTCGAGGCCGATCTCGCCGAGCAGCTGCTGATGATGGTCGGGTTCGATCATCAGGAAACCGTACTGGCGGTCGGCCTGCGCGGCCTCGTCGACGGCGTCCTCGAGCGCACGCAGGAAGGCTGGGCGGTTCAGCAGGCCGGTCACCTGGTCGCGATGGCGCAATTCCTCGAGCTCCAGCGCCAGGTCCGGGTCGATCAGTTCGCGGCGGCGGAACACCACCTGCAGGCAGGGCTCGCCCTCGTACTGGGCGGTGGTGAACTCCATCGCCGCCGGAAACGCGTTGCCGTCGATGTCACGCGCCTCGATTTCGTGGCGCGGCGGCGGCGGCTCGCCCTTCGCCAGCGATTTGAGCAGGGTCTTGAAGTCTTCCACGTGCTGCGGCGCCACCATGTCGAGCAGCGAGATGCCCTCGATGTCCTCGAACTGCTCGTATCCGAACATTTCGAGGTAGGCCCCGTTGGCGCGGATGTGCATGCCCTCGTGGATGTAGGCGATGGGATCGCGCGACGAATCGATCAGCGCATCGCAGCGGCGCTCGGTCTCGCGCACACGGCTTTCGAGACGGCGCAGATTGCGGCGCGCGTCGCGATCGGCCCACGCCTCGCGCACGCTGGCCAGCAATTGCTGGGGCGCATGGCGCAGCGCCACGGTCCGGGCGCCGGCCAGGATGGATTCGACGAAGCCGGCCTCGTCGAGCGTATCGACCAGGGCGATGACGGGCAGGTCGCGCCCGGTCTCGGCCACGCGCTGCATGACCTGGGCGAACGGCACCAGGGTGGCATTGCGGGCGGCGAGCACCAGGTCGATGGCCTGGTTGGCGGCGATCCGGCCCAGTTCCTCGTCCGACTCGGGACGTGACGGCCGCACGGCGACGCCGGCGTTGCGCAGGCCGCTGACGATGGCTTCGGCATCTTCGACCCGGTCGTCGACGATCAGCAGGCGCAGGGCGGTGTCGGCTTGGGTCGACATCTGGGGCTCCGTGGCAGAGACCGGCGTTATGCCACGGGGGGGCGATTCCGTCCATCGCCGTCGCCCGTGAGCGGACGCTTGGATGCGTCGCCTGCGACCTCGCGCACAAGCCGGGGAACGAGATAGCCCGACTGCTGCGCGACCAGTGCCGCATGCAACGCCAGCGCGGTCGCGTCGTCGACCTCGAAATGGGCGGCGCCCGCCACGCGGTCGAGCTGGTGCAGGTAATAGGGCAGTACGCCGGCGGTCAGCCCGCGCTCCGACAGCGCGGACAACGCGTCCGTGGAATCGTTGACGCCCTTGAGCAGCACCGCCTGGTTGAGCAGGACGGCGCCGGTGTCGCGCAGCGACCGCATGGCCGCGTCCACGCTCGCGTCGAATTCGTTGGCGTGGTTGGCGTGGATCACCACGACCACCGGCCAAGGCAGCGCGCGCAGCCACTGGGACAGCTCGGCGTCCACCCGCTCGGGCAGCACGACCGGCAGGCGGGTATGGATGCGCAGGCGCCGTACATGGGGAATGGCGCGCAAGGCCTCGGTGAGTTCGGCGAGCTTGGCGGTGGCCAGCGACAGCGGATCGCCCCCCGACAGCAGTACCTCCTCGATCGAGGCGTCCGCGCCGATCACCTCGAGCGCCGCGGCCCAGCCGCCCGCCGCGGCGGTTTCCTCGGCATAGGGGAAGTGACGGCGAAAGCAATAGCGGCAGTGCACGGCGCAACTGCCGGTGGCCACCAGCAGGGCACGGCCCCGGTACTTGTGGATCACGCCCTGGCCGGCTTTCGCCGCGCCGTCGCCGACCGCGTCCAGGCCGAAACCGGGCACGGGGCGCATCTCCTCGTCGAGCGGGAGGACCTGGCGCAGCAGCGGATCCTGTGGATCGCCGCGGCGCATGCGCGCGACGAAGCCGCGCGGCACCCGCAGCGGGAACTGGGCGGCCGCCGCGTCCGAGACCCCCAGCGCGAGTTCATGCAGGCCGAGCAGCGCGAGCAGTTCACGCGGGTCCCGCACGGCCTCGCGCCAGGCCTGCTGCCAGCGCCGCGGCTGCATGGAAAGAGGGGCTGCGGGTATCATGTGCGATTGAATCCGAAGAGCCGTCCGCGCGTGTCGCGGCCCGGGACCCCACATTGTAGCCGCCGGCGTACCCGGCCCAGCAGGAGCGAAAGATGGCCAGTTATGGCATGAACGACGTCAAGAACGGCCAGAAGATCCTGGTCAACAACGAGCCGTGCGTCATCACCGACACCGAGTACGTGAAGCCGGGCAAGGGCCAGGCCTTCACCCGCGTGAAGTACCGCAACATCAAAACCGGCCGCGTCGTCGAAATGACGATGAAGGCGACCGACTCGGTCGAGGCGGCCGACGTGGTGGACACCGACATGCAGTACCTCTACGCCGACGGCGAGTACTGGCACTTCATGAATCCCGAATCGTTCGAGCAGGTGCAGGCCGACAAGGCCGGCATGGGCGGCGCGGAGAAGTGGCTCAAGGGCGAGGAGACCTGCGTGGTCACCCTCTGGAACGGCAATCCGATCATGGTCACGCCGCCGAACTTCGTCGAACTGCTGATCACCGAGACCGACCCGGGTGTGAAGGGCGACACTGCCGGCACCGGCGGCAAGCCGGCGACGCTGGAAACCGGTGCGGTGGTGCGCGTGCCGCTGTTCGTCGCCCAGGAAGAAGTGATCAAGGTCGACACCCGCTCGGGCGAATACGTCAGCCGGGTGAAGTGATTGATCCGCAGCGAAATCGCCATGCGATTTGCGTCGCGGATCAATCATCCCCGCGTAGGCGGGGATCCAGCGCCTCTGCGCGTGGGAAATGATGTCAGCGAAATCGCCATGCGATTTGCGTCGCGGATCAAGCACCCCGTGGGCCCTCGACAGGCGCGTATCGGGTCTGACAGGGAGTCGGTGCCTGGCCGTGTCCACAGCGGAATCGCGATGCGAGCCGGGGCGCGGTGGGGGGACTCCGCTGCAGCCGTCCGGAAGGCCATATCCGGGAGCGGCGGAGGCGGGCATGTCACCCGCCTGCGGCGCTGGCTTTGCGCGCTCGCGTGTGTGGCCGCGTCGGTGGGCGTGCAGGCGACGGACGTCGACGCGCCGCGCGATCCCTGCAGCGGCCAGGTGCTCTATGCCTTGACCGAGGCCGGGCTGCTGCCGGCGGGGGATACGGTGCCCATCGTGTCCCGGGCCTGCCGGATCTGGCCGTTCGACCCCACCCTCGAGCTCGCCGCGGTCGCGTATCCGACCTCGGCCGAGGACCGCATGGGCGAGCGCGCCCTCCGGCTGGTCGTCGCGGTGCTCGACGCCCGCGACGCGCGGCTGCTGTCGACCGGCCAGACCGATCTCGACGAGGACGCCGCCTTCGCGCTGGCCGGGGACGGCGTTCTGCTCGACACCGCGCGCTACGACCTGGCGCGCGGCGTGCGCGCATTCGGTGTCGTGCTGCGCAACTCGGCGCCCGGACCGAGCTGTCCGGATGCACGCGCCAACGACGAGATGACGCTGTACGTCCGCGACGGCGAACGTCTGCGCCCGGTGTTCAGTTCCCACCTGGATTTCTGGGCGCGCGTCGAAGGCGAACCCTGCAGCTGGGCACGTGACCAGCGCCTGGTGACCGAGGACGCACGCTTCACCATCGCCGTACTGCCCACGACCCATCACGGCTTCGCCGACCTGCGGGTGCAGGCGCATGTGACGCGCACCGAAGCCATCACCGGCAGCGATCGCGACCAGGTCGCGCAGCGACGCGACAGCCGCGTACTGCGCTACGACGGCGCGCGCTACGACACCCGTGTATTGCAGAACGGGTTCTTCTGGAGCCAGGAGTCCGAGAGCGAATGAGCACGCAAGACACGCCCCAGTCCATCGACCTGCTGATCGAGGCCGCCCATGTCGTGCCGGTCGAGCCGCACACCGTGGTGCTGGACGATCACGCGGTCGCGGTGCACGACGGTCGCATCGTCGCCGTGCTGCCGATCGCCGACGCGCGACGGCGTTTCGCTGCGGCCGAGACGGTAGCCCGGCCGCATTCGGCGGTGGTGCCGGGGCTGGTGAATGCCCACACGCACAACCCGATGACCCTGCTGCGCGGCATCGCCGACGACCTGCCGCTCAAGGTCTGGCTGCAGGAACACATCTGGCCGATCGAGGGCGCGGTGATCAGCCCGGCCTTCGTCGCCGACGGCATCACCCTGGCGATGGCCGAGATGCTGCGCGGCGGGACCACCTGCGTCAACGAGAACTACTTCTTTCCCGATGTGCAGGCGGCCGTGTACAAGCAGCACGGGTTCCGCGCACGTGTGGGCCTGCCGGTCATCGATTTTCCCACCGCCTGGGCGGGCAGCGACGACGAATACTTCGACAAGGCCGGCGCGGTGCACGACCAGTGGCGCGACGATCCGCTGGTCGCGATGGCGTTCGCGCCGCATGCACCGTACACGGTGAGTGATGCGAACTTCGAGCGCATCCGCATGCTGGCCGACCAGCTCGATCTGCCGGTGCATCTGCATCTGCACGAGACCGCCCAGGAGGTGGAGCAGTCGCAGCAGCAGTACGGCCAGCGGCCGATCGCGCGCCTCGACCGTCTCGGGTTGATCAACGACCGCCTGATCGCGGTGCACATGACCCAGCTGACCGAGGGGGAAATCCACCTGTGCGCCGAGCGCGGGGTCAGCGTGGTGCATTGCCCCGAATCCAACCTGAAACTGGCGTCCGGTTTCTGCCCGGCCTGCGCGCTGGAGCGCGCGGGTGTCACTGTCGCCATCGGCACCGACGGGGTCGCCAGCAACAACGATCTCGACATGTTCGGCGAGACCCGCACCGCGGCGATCCTGGCCAAGGCCGTGGCCGGGGATGCGGCCGGGTTCGACGCGTTCACCGCATTGCGCGCGGCCACACTCGGCGGCGCGAAGGCGATCGGTTTCGATCATCTGGTCGGCTCGATCGAGGCGGGCAAGCAGGCCGATCTGGTCTGCGTGGACCTCTCGCCCATCGAGACCCAGCCGCTGCATCACGTGGTCTCGCAGCTGGTCTACGCGACCGGACGCCACCAGGTCAGCGACGTCTGGATCGCAGGCCAGCGCAAGCTGCGCGAGCGCGCACTGGTGGGTTTCGACCTCGACGCGATCGGCGCCAACGCGCGGCAGTGGCGCGCGCGTATTTCCTCCATCCGTCCCCAGTCCTGACCGGAGCCGCCGTATGAGCGCCCCCCGCGACAATTTCCATCAGTCCGAACTCGACAAGTTCGGCGCCCTGGCCAACCGCTGGTGGGATGCGGACGGCCCGCAGAAGCCGCTGCACGCGCTCAACCCGGTGCGTCTGGACTACGTGCGCCATCGCGCCCAGCTCGACGGCGCCAGCGTGCTCGACGTCGGCTGCGGCGGCGGCCTGCTCAGCGAGGCCATGGCCAAGCTCGGCGCCCGGGTCACCGCGATCGATCTGGCCGAGGATCTGGTCAAGGTGGCCACGCTGCACAGCCTCGAGAGCGGGGTGCAGGTGGATTACCTTGTGCAGTCGGTCGAGGCGCTGGCCGCCGAGCGACCCGGCAGCTACGACATCGTGACCTGCATGGAAATGCTCGAGCACGTGCCCGACCCGGCGGCGATCCTGCAGGCCTGCGCGACGCTGCTCAAGCCCGGGGGGCATCTCTTCGTATCGACCCTCAATCGCACACCGGCTGCGTTCGCGCTCGCGATCGTCGGCGCCGAATACGTGGCGCGCCTGCTGCCGCGCGGCACCCACCAGTACGCGTCCTTCATCCGGCCGTCGGAGCTGGGGAGCTGGCTGCGTGCGGCGGGCCTGCAGCTCGACGACGTCAGCGGGCTGATGTACGAGCCTTGGCGCAATGGCGCGCGCCTGATCCCGCGCACCGACGTCAACTACGTCGCCTGGGCGCGGAAGCCGGCGTGAGCGCGCCGGACCGTTTCCCGGCCGGCGCGCTGTTCGATCTCGACGGCACGCTGCTCGACAGCGCGCCCGACATGCTGGCCACCGTCAACCGGATGCGCGATGCCCGTGGCCGTGAGCCGCTGACGCTGGCCGACATCCGTCCGGTCGTCTCGCGCGGCGCGCGTGCGATGGCATCGGTGGCGTTTCCGGAGCTGGACGCGGACGGTGTGCTGGCGCTGGTGCCGGAATTCCTGGCCGTCTACGGCGAGGAGCTCGGCCGCCACAGCGCGCCGTTCGACGGCGTGGAGGCGATGCTGACGGCGCTGGACGCGGCCGGCACGCGCTGGGGCATCGTCACCAACAAGCCCGAGGGCCTCGCGCAGCGGATCATTCCGCAGCTCGGCTGGCAGGCACGGTGCGCGGTGCTGATCGGCGGCGATACGCTGGCCGAACGCAAGCCGCATCCCTTGCCGCTGCTGCACGCAGCCGAGGCGATCGGCCTGGCGCCGGCCGCCTGCGTCTATGTCGGCGACGACGCGCGCGACATCGAGGCGGCGCGCGCCGCGGGCATGCCGTCGATCGTCGCGTTGTGGGGCTATCGCCTGGACAGCGATGACCCCGTCGCCTGGCAGGGTGACGTGATGATCGAACAGCCCGTCCAGCTGCTCGCACCTGGTGCCTGGCCGGTGTCCGCGTGACCGCCGCGACCGACGACGGCGCGGATTTCCTCGCCAAGTGGCGCCGGCGCTGGCCCGAATGGCGCATCGGCATGGCGTTTGTCGCGCCGTCCGAGCAGGCCCGTGTCGAGGCCTGGTTCGCCCTGCTCGACGAGTTCGCCGACGCGGCCTGGGGCGGCGCGGACCCCACGCCCGGCCTGGCCAAGCTCGCGTGGTGGCAGGAGGAGCTCCAGGGCTGGGCCAAGGGCGCCCGCCGGCATCCGCTGGCCACCACGCTGCAGCGGCTCGATGCACCGTGGCAGACGCTGGCGCTCGCGCTGCGCGTATTGCCGGCCACGCGCGAGGGCGGCCAGGCGTCGGATACCGCGCTGCAGTTGCGTGATCTGGCGCGCGCGATCGCTGCTTGCGAGTCGCGCCTGTTCGGTGTTCCTGCTGCGGCGGGCGATGCGGATGCCGGGCCGGTCGCGCCGCTGCTGGCGGCCCGCGCCTGCCTGCACGGCGATCGCGATCAGGCGGTGGCACTGCTGGCCGCATGGCCGGCGAACACCGCCGGTCCGCGCCCACGGCGGATCGCCAACGCGATGCTGGCGGGACGCCTGCGCAGTCTGGCCCGGTCCGGCCAGGCTCGCCCCGCACGTGGGCCCGCCGCCCTGTGGGCGAGCTGGCGCGCCGCACGCGCGCGCTGAGCGGCGGCGCGGAAACGCTCCGTTGCGGGGTTGCATACGGGTGAGCCGGTAAACTTGCGGGCCTCGCGGTCGACCCTGTCGATCGCCCCGCAATTCTCCCGCGAGTCCACCCTTGAGTATTCCCGCACGCACCCAGTCCCTTCCCGATGTCGCCGGCGACCAGGCCCAGGCGGCCCGTCTGCTCGACTGGGTCGGCATGGCGCGGATCGCGCTGCCGCTGCAGGTCGAGGCGGGCGAGGGCGGCCCCGTGACCGTCGCCGCCTCGGCGGATGTCGGCGTCAACCTGGTGGACCCCGACGCACGCGGCATCCACATGTCGCGGCTTTATCTGCATCTGCAGGATGCGCTGTCGAGCGAGACCCTCGGCCGGCGCTCCCTGCATCGTGTGCTGCAGGACTGCATCGACTCCCAGCGCGGTCTCGCCGACCGGGTCCAGCTCACGCTGCGCTACGACCAGATGCTGCGTCGTCCGGCCCTCGCCAGTGGCCACAGTGGGTGGAAGTCGTATCCGGTGGAGATCGACGCGGTGCTGGGGCCCGACGGACTGGCCCTGACGCTGGCGGTCGCGGTCGAATATTCGAGCACGTGCCCGGCATCGGCCGCGCTGTCGCGGCAACTCAATGCGGACCGCTTCGCGCGTGATTTCGACGGCGCCGCGCCTGACGTCGAGGCCACCCGCGCCTGGCTCGCCTCGCCGCGCGGTCTCGCGGCCACACCGCATGCCCAGCGCAGCCGCGCCGACGTGCGTCTGGTCCTGGCCGACGAGGTCGAGGCGTTTCCGGTGCTGGCGCTCGTCGACGCCCTGGAGCATGCCCTCGGCACCCCGGTCCAGACTGCGGTCAAACGCGAGGACGAGCAGGCCTTCGCCTCGCTCAATGCCGAGAACCTGATGTTCTGCGAGGATGCCGCGCGCCGCGTGGCCGCGGTGCTGGCTGCCGATCCGCACGTCGTGCGCTTCGACGCCACGGTTTCGCATTTCGAAAGCCTGCACGCCCACGACGCGGTAGCACGGGTGCGCGGCTGAGCGATCCCGCGTCGATGTGCCGGCTGGCGCGCCGATCCGGCGCGTGCGGCGAACCAAAAAAGAAAGGGGAGCAGCCAAGGCTGCTCCCCTTTTCGTTTGCCCTGTCGCCGATCAGAACTGCACGGAGAACCGGGCGTTCGCGCCGTGGTCGCGCACGCCGTCCGACAGCACGCCCGAGTAGCCCACCTCGAAGAGGCTGTTGGCCGAAGTCCGGGCGGCGAAGCCCAGCTCCACCAACGTCGCTTCGTCCGTGATCGCGGGACTGCGCACGGTGAACACCTCGCCGCCGCTCCAGGCGGCCTGCGTGCTGCGGATCTGGTCGCCGCCGGCGTAGCGGTAGCCCAGGTTGCCGCGCAGGCTCAGCCACGACTGGTCCTGCTGCGAGCCGCGCAGGGCCACATCGAACCGCAAGCCGGCCGTGGTCAGATCGACGCGTTCGCTCGACGCGCCCAGCGCGAGCGCGGCGGCCCCGCCGTCCTCGACCGCCGCATCGGTATCCAGTTCCACGTGGGCGTACTGGAGATACGGCTCGAACGACCAGGCACCGGCGTTGAAGCGATATCCCGCTTCGACGAAGGCCTGCCATGCATCGGCGTCGTAGCGCGCGCGCGTCACGTCGGTGAGACCGGGGAAGGCCACCCGGCGCTCGAGGTCGAGCTCGTGCCAGGTGTAGCTGTAGCCGGCGCGCACGCCGAAGCCGCCGAAGTCGGTGCTCGCGTAGAGGCCTGCATGTCGGCTGTCGGTCTCGCCCTTGGAGCCGCGCTGGCGCACGTCGAAGTCGGTGCGCCCGGTTCCGCCGAACACGCCCAGGCGCCAGGTGCCGAAGGTGTGATCGACACCGACCAGTGCGGCATTGCCGTTCGATTGCACGCGTGCCGCGTTGCCGTCGCCTTCGATGCGGCCGCCGTGACGCTGGAGCTCGACCCAGGCCCCGGTGGCCGCGTCCTCGTCGCGCTGCGCGGTAAAGGCGTCCTGACCGAGTCCTGCACGCGCGAGCGCGGCATTGCGGACCATGCGGCCGCTGTCGATCAGGATCGCCTGCGCGCTTGCGTGCGCCTCGCCGGACAGGCCGTCGAAGGCCTGACGCGCCTGTTCGGGCGTGAGCTGGGTCAATGCGACCGGCAGGCCCTGGTTGAAGGCGAGCGTGTCGGCGGCGACCGCAGCGGCCTGCTGGTTCGCAGTGCCGGCTGCGGATGCCAGGGACGCGCCGCGGGCGACGTCCACGCTCAGGCCATTGGCACCATAGATCAGTGACAGGGCCAGGAACGGGGACAGCGCGCTGCTGTCGAGTGCGTCGAACTGTCCGGTCAGGCCGCCTTGCGCGGTGATGAGGCTGTACCGCTGGCCGAGCAGGTAGGTGCCAGGCAACGAAATCGCACGCAGGGTGCCGCCCTCGATCGAGGCGCTCCCGGTCACACGCAGCAGGTCCGACGTCGACGGCGGCTGCAGTTCCGCCTCGAACACCGAGCCGGCCACCTGCACGTAGTTGCCGTCGACCGTGAGCGTGCCGATCGAATTGCCCGGTGCGATGGTGCCGGCCACCCGGGTATCGGCGAGCGTGCCGCTGCCGCCGAGCGTGCCGGAAGCGCCGACGCGGGTCTGGGCACCGCTGACGGTGCCGTTGACCACGGCGAGGCCGTTCACGACCTCGAGCGTGCTTCCACGCAATGCGCCATTGATCAGCAGCGCGCCGCCGTCCACACGGACATCGCTGCTCAGCGCGTTGTCGCCATCGAGTTCGAGCAGGCCCGAGCGGACCGTCGCACCGCCGAAGCTGTTGTCTCCCGAGAGCCGCAACCAGCCCGTCCCCGACTTCGTCAGTCGGCCTGGGCCGCCGATGTCGTTGGTCCAGTCGTCCCACGCGCCGCCTTCCCAGACCTTCCGTCCGCCGGCGACCGTGTTCATCACCACGTCGGTGTCGACGCGCAGCAGGCCGGGTCCTTCGATCGCCGCCTTGAGGTTGAGCAGGCCCCAGCCGTAGATCTCGTCGACGCCCGGGGCGCCGATGTCGGTGGCAGTGGTGAGCATGACGTCCCGCACCTGCGCGCCGGTCAGATAGGGGAAGCGCTCGAGCAACAGCGCCAGTGCACCGGTGACATGGGGCGCGGCCATCGACGTGCCGGAGTAATCCGCATAGGCGAACTCCGCCGAGAAATCGCCGTACTCGAACCGCAGGTTACCGTCGTCGTCGATCACCCAGTCGGCCACGATCTCCTCATCGCCGCCGTAGACCGTCGACGTGATATTCGAGCCCGGCGCGGCGATGCACCACTCGGCGCTGACACCGCACTTCATCGAGCGGTTGCTCAGCTGGAGCTGCTCGTTGAGATTGACCACGCTGACCCAGTACTGCTCGATCTCGGGAAAGAGCATGGGCAGCGTTGCCGGCGCGCTGGCATGCGGGCTGGCCGCGGGCGACGGGTTCGTGGTGCTGTTGCCGGCGGCCACCACCTGGAGCAGGCCGGTGTCGCGCGATGCGGCGGCCATCTCCTCGAAGGTCGCCGCGATGCCGGCATTGGCCATCAAGGCGTTGTGGTAGAGCGCGACTTCTCCGGGCGTATAGGCCTGGTAGGTGTAGCCCCAGCTGTGGTTCATCGCACGGACGCCGTGATCGGCGGCCTGGCGATACATCTGCGCGAAGGCGTTGCTGTCGGCCGACGTGGTGAACGTGGCGCAATCGTTGTAGAGGATGCACGGCAGGTCGACGACGGTCAGGCTGTCGTTGAACAGGCGAGCCGAGCTGAGATCGGCGCCGAAGGCGACGCCATGCATGCCGCTGCCGTCGCGGTTGGCCGCCATCGTGCCGGCGACATGGGTGCCGTGGCTGCCGTAGTAATAGAACGTGTTACCCCACAGATAATTGTTGGCGGGGTTGGGGAAGTACTGCTGCAGCGCCGGATCGTAGTACTCCGCGTCAATCGAGACCTTGTCGCCTTCGGAGTAGAAACAGGCATCGGGACCGGCGAGCACGGTGCTGTCGGCGCACAGCGTGCCGTCGGCGAGGAGCTCGGCCATGGTGATCGCGCGGTGGTCCTTGCCTGCGAACTCGTCATGATCGAGCCCGGCGCCGGAGTCGAGCAGGCCCAGGCGCACGCCGGCGCCGGTCAGTCCGCGCGCATAGGCGTGGTGCGCATTGATGACCTCGAGGCCCCAGTCGGCCTGGAATTCCTCGGTGATCCACGCTTCGGCGGAATCGGGAGTGCCGGGCACATCGAACGCGGCAGGCCGCGCTGCGCTCGCGCTCGGCACGCTGGCCGCACTGAACGGTCTGCGCTGCCACACGCGACTGAACGCCTGCGGTGGATCCGTCCACTGCGGAGCGCTGGCAGGCGCTGCGCGGAACGCAGCGGCAACGATCCGCTCGATGTCGTGGTCGATGAGATCGGATGCCGGGGCGGAGGCAAAGGCGCTGGCACCGAGAGAGAGGCCGGCAATGCCGACGGCGATCGCCGCGGCGATTCGTGTGTGACGCGGCGTGCGCGCGTTCGGGCTGGGGGCGGGCGAAGCGGACTTACTGTGATTCATTCGCAATCCTGGGCAAGGTGGACACGCCGACCCGAATCATTCAGGCGGCAGTCATGGACTTTGCCCGAGTGGGTCGTGTTTTTCATGCGTGGCCTGTCACATTTCTGCAGCAGCGAACGCACCGGCGTGCTTCTCTCCGGTTTTCCTACGTCCAACTCGGTATTTGTCTGCGGCCCCCAGGGAACGCGGGGTCGGCGCAGCCGTCGTTCCGACGGTGGTCAGTACACCGTTACCCGAAACGGAAGCGCGCGTCCGTCGGGCCGCGTGACCCGGAGATGGACGACGCCGGCTTGGCCGGGGGCGGCCAGTTCGAGACGTCCCGACCCGGCTACGGTGTGTGACGCGCGGTCCGTCTCGACCGTGGATCCCGGTGGCGCCTGCACCAGGATCGTGCCGCCCGCGCGCGCCGCGCGCATCACGATCACCGTCGTATCGGCGACCGGCTCACCGGCGGGCGAGGGCGTGTCGGTGCTTGCAGACGCGGCGAGCGCTTCACCGGAGGCGGGCGGCGTGTTCGCGACAGTCTCCGTCTGCGCCGTACAGGCGCTTGCAACCGTACCCCCGACGACGATCGCCAGAAGCGTCACTCCGCGCGCCGTGATCTTCACCGCGTCGCCCGCGCCCGCGCCCGCGCCCGCGTGCGCCGATGCCCGCGCAGAGCCCGGTGACGGTCCTCGCGCCCCGCGGCTTGCGGCGCCTGGACGACGCAGACGCTCAAGGCGCGCGCTCGAGCACCAGCTGCGGATCGATGCGCACATCCAGCCAGTTCATGCCCCAGTGCAGATGCGGGCCGGTGGCGCGACCGGTGGCGCCGACCGCGCCGATCACCTGCGCCTGTTCGACGCGATCGCCCACCTTGGCGTCGATGCGCGAGAGGTGCAGGAAGTTCGAGCTCACGCCGTGGCCGTGATCCAGCAGCAGGGTGCCGCCGGTGAGATAGAGGTCGGGTGCGGCGAAGGTGACGATGCCCGCGGCCGGCGCTTTGACCGGCGTGCCGGTGGGCGCGGCGATGTCCATGCCCGAATGCGGGGCGCCCGGCTGGCCGTTGTAGGACCGGGCGCGGCCGAAGCGGCCGCTGATGCGGCCCTCGACCGGCCGGATGAAGCCGTTGCCGAAGTCCACGCGGGCATCGTCCCGGGTGCGCGCCGCGGTGACCTGCGCCTGTTCGCGGCGGATGCGCTCGGCGATCGCCGCCGGTGGATTGACGGTTGCCGGCGGCACGCCATTGATGCGTTCCACCGGCCAGTCACGCGGCGTGATCGCGATCGAAGCCGTGTCGCGGGTCCCGTCCGCGCGCGTGATCTGCAGCTGCACCGGTCCGGCTTCGTCGCGGCCGACGCCGATCACCACCGTGCCGTAGTCACTGACGCGCACCGCGCGATCGCGATACAGCACCCGGGCGCCCGCCGGCACCTTGCCGATCACCAGGCTTCCCTGTTGTACCTGCGCGGGGAAGCGGACATCGGCAGCGCCCTGCGCCGCAGCCGGGGCGCCGCCCGTGAGCAGTGCGCCGAAGGCGAGCAGGAACGCGAAGGGTCGCAGGCGGTGTGACGGCATGGGGGCTCCGGTCGGAAGCAAGCGCGGGGGCCGGCCACGCGACGCAGCCGGTTCTGAAGGCATGGTGTCGGGTGCAGGACTCAACGCGCGAACGCGAGACGCTGGCCCGCGGGTTCGCCGGTGAGGCGGTCGCCGTCCCAGGCCAGCTGGCCGTTCACCCAGGTGGAGGCGATGCGCGAACGGAACGTGGTGCCTTCGAACGGCGACCAGCCGCATTTCGACAGCACCTGTTCGCGGGTCACGGTGAACGGCGTGTCCTCCACCAGCACCAGATCGGCGAAGTAGCCCTCGCGCAGGAAGCCGCGTTCGGCGACGTCGAACAGCTGCGCCGGCGCGTGGGCGAACTTCTGCACCACGCGGGTGATGTCGAAGTGGCCTTCGTGCACGCATTCGAGGGCCGCGTTGAGCGCGAACTGCACCAGCGGCAGGCCGCTCGGCGCACGCGTGTAGGGATTGCTCTTTTCCTCGAGCGTGTGCGGTGCATGGTCGGTGGCGAGCACGTCGATGACGTCGTCGGCCAGCGCCCTGAGCAGCGCCGCGCGATCGCGCTCGTCCTTGATCGCCGGATTGCACTTGATCAGGTGGCCGAGGCGCGCGTAATCGGGCCGCGCGAAGCGCAGGAAGTGGATGCAGGTCTCGGCGGTGATGCGCTTGCGCAGCTTGCCGGCGGCATCGACCAGCGGCCCCGCTTCGAACAGTGCCAGCTCCTCGGCCGTCGAGATGTGCAGCACGTGCAGGCGCGTGTCGTGCTTGCGCGCCAGCGACAGCGCGAGCTGCGTGGACTTCATGCAGGCCTCGCGCGAGCGGATGTCCGGGTGGCATTCGGCGGGAATGTCGTCGCCGTACTTCGCCACGTACTCGCGCTGGATCGCGTCGATCGTCGGCGTGTCCTCGCAGTGGGTGATGATCGGCACCGGCGTTTCGCGGAAGATGCCGTCCAGCGTTTCGGGATCGTCGACCAGCATGTTGCCGGTGGAGGCCCCCATGAACACCTTGACGCCCGGTGTGGTCAGCGGATCGATGGCGCGGACGTGGTCGAGGTTGTCGTTGCTCGCGCCCATGTAGAAGCCGTAGTTGGCACGGGCCCGGCCTCGCGCTCTGTCGTACTTGTCCTGCAGCACCTCGGCGCTCAGCGTCGGCGGGCTGGTGTTGGGCATGTCCATGAAGCTGGTCAGGCCACCGGCGACCGCCGCGCCGGACTCGGTCGCCATGTCGGCCTTGTACTCCATGCCCGGTTCGCGGAAGTGCACCTGGTCGTCGATCATGCCGGGCAGCAGCCACCGGCCCGCGGCGTCGACGATCGTCCCGCGCGTGTCTGCGGCCAGGTCGCCGCCGATCTCGGCGATGCGACCGTCGGCGCCGATGCGCAGGTCGCCTTCGATCACCCGGCCCTCGTTGACGAGGCGGGCGTTGCGGATCAGGGTCTCGGTCATGGCTTGGGGTCCAGTTTCGGCATCGGCACGGGGTCGTGCCCGCCGGGATTCAAGGGATGGCAGCGCGCGATGCGCCGAAGCGCGAGCCAGCTGCCGCGCAGCACGCCGAAACGTGCGATGGCGACCATCGCATACGACGAGCAGCTGGGATGGAAGCGGCAACGCGGGCCGAGCAGGGGACTGATGACGCGCTTGTAGCCACGCAGCAGGGCAATGAGAAAACGCTCGATCACGGCACGTCGGCAAAGGCGATGAATACAGAGGCGATCGTGGTTGCCGCTGCAGGGTTTGCAGGGTATAACACCCCGCTTCCCCGTCCAAGGGAATGACAAGGAACGCAGCACGTGGCCGTCAAGAAACCCGCGAAAAAGGCCGTGAAGAAGGCCGCCAAGCCCGCCGCCAAAGCGCCTGCCAAGGCTGCGGTCAAGAAGTCGTCCGTTGCCAAGAAGGCGGCGCCCGCGAAGAAGGCATCAACGCCCGCGGCGGCCGCGAAGAAGACTGCTGCGAAGAAAACCGTCGCCAAGGCGCCTGCGAAGAAGGCGACCCCGGCGAAACCGGCGGCCACGCGTGCGCCGGTGAAGAAGGCGGCGCCGACCAAGGCGCCCGCCAAGAAGACGCCGACGGCGGCTGCCGCCAAGGCGGCACCGGCGAAGCCGAAGGCCGCCGAACCGGCGGCCAGCAAGCCCGTCGCCAAGAAGGCTGCACCGGCGAAGTCGATCAGCGACAAGCCTGCAGCCGCACCCGAAACGCCGCCCGCCAAGGCGGCGCCCGCAAAACCGGCCGCGCCCAAGAGTGCGGCTTCCACTCCCACAACACGTCCACGTCCGGCCGGCAAGGTGGCCGTCGCGGGCGTTGCGCGCCAGGCGGAACCGGCGCCCAAGACGAAGGTGAAGGTCGTGCAGTACAAGACCGATGCAGAAACAGGTCGTCCCATCCTCCCGGCGGGCTACAAGCCCAGCGCCGACGAGGAATACATGAGTCCGCTCCAGCTCGAATACTTCCGTCAGCGCCTGCTCAACTGGCGCGCGGATCTGGTCGAGGAATCCAAGCAGACGATCGAGAACCTCAAGGACGAGGTGCGCGATGTCGGCGATGAGGCCGAACGTGCCACGCGCGAAACCGAGAACTCGCTCGAACTGCGCACCCGCGACCGTTATCGCAAGCTGATCGGCAAGATCGACAGCACGCTCAAGCGCGTGGACTCGGGCGAGTACGGCTACAGCGTCGACTCGGGCGAGGAGATCGGTCTGGAGCGTCTCGAGGCGCTCCAGACCGCCGAGCGCACGATCGACGAGCAGGAGCGCTGGGAACATCTGCAGAAGCAGATGGGGGATTGATCGCGCGGCCGGGCTCGGTGATGACCCGCCGCCCGGCCATTGAGACCCGGGATTCGTGAGTCGAACGAGCCGGTCCTGTACGGCCGATCCACTGGAAAAGCCCGCCGCCTGGCGGGCTTTTCGCGTTTGAGGGGACGGCGGCCCGGAATCGCTGTCTACGGCTGTCGGGCCAGCTCGCGCAGGTCCAGGCGGCGCAGCGCCGGGGCTCGTTTCGCGGTCACTCCGACCACGCCGAGCGTCATGAAGCCGCCCACCACCACCGCGGGCACCAGACCGAGCAGGCGCGCCATCGAACCCATGTAGAACGCGCCGATCTCGTTGGACGAACCGACGAACAGCCCGTTGATCGACGAGACCCGGCCGCGCATCGCATCCGGCGTCGACAGCTGCATGATCGTCGAGCGCATCACCACCGAGACGCCGTCGCACATGCCCGACAGCAGCAGGAACAGGGCGGACAGCCAGAATGCCGTCGACAGGCCGAAGCCGATCATGCACAGGCCGAATCCGGCCACCGCGATCAGCAGCACCCGGCCGGCGTTGCGCTGGATCGGGTTGCGCGCCAGCCAGACGCCCATGGCCACCGCCCCGAGCGCCGGCGCGCCGCGCAGGATGCCCAGCCCCTCGGGTCCGTAGTCGAGGATGTCGTGGATGAAGGCCGGCGCCAGCGAAATCGCACCGCCGAACAGCACCGCGAACATGTCCAGCGCCAGCGCCGCGAGCAGGATCTGGTGGCCGAACACGAAGCGCGCGCCCTCGGCGATGCTGGCGAACACGGGCTCGCGCTGCAGCCGCGGCGCCGGCTCGGTGACCTCCATGCGCGCGAGAAAGACGATCACCGTCAACGCGAGCACCGCGGCGAGCACGAACACGCCCGGGATGCCGATCGGCGCGATCAGCAAGCCGCCGATCGCAGGCCCCAGCACCAGCGCGCTCTGGAACACTATGCTGCCGAGGCTCGCGCCGCGCACGTACTGCTCGCGCGGCAGCACCCGCGCGAACAGCGCGTTGTAGACCGGCCCGAGGAACGCCCGGACCATGCCGGTCAGCACGATCGGCAGATACAGCAGCCAGACGCTGCCGGCGATCACGTCGAGCACGATCAGGGCCAGCAGCAGCGGGGTGATCGCGAGTCCGGTCGCCGCCGCCATTCCCAGCTTGCGTCTCGGAAGCTGGTCGACGAGATAACCGGCGAAGGGGGCGACGCAGAAATAGGGCAGCACTTCGGCCAGGCCGATCAGCCCGAGCATCCACGGGTTCCCGGTGACCGCGTAGATGTGCCAGCCCACCGTCACCGCGACGATCTGGTAGGACAGGATCGTGCAGATCCGGTAGCCGAGCAGGGCGCGGAAATTCGGATTGCGGAGCGGGGCGGCGCGACTGGCCGCGGCGTCGGCGCCGGCCTCCTGGCCGCGTGCTGGCGGACTCACGCCGCGGCGCGTTGCGCCTGGTCCTTGATGAAGGCGAGCAGGGCGGCGAGCCCGTTGCTGCGGGTCGGCGACAGATGTTTGGCCAGGCCGATGTCGCCGATGTAGCTGGCGTCGGTCTCGAGGATTTCGCGCGCGCTGCGACCCGAGTACACCCGCAGCGCGAGATAGATCAGGCCCGACACGATGGCCGAGTCACTCGCCGCGGCGAACTCGAGCCGCTCGGCATCGCCCGAGGGCACGATCCAGACCATCGACTGGCAGCCGTGCAGGCGATTGGCCTCGGTTTTCAGCTCGTCGGGAAACGCGGGCAGTTTGCGACCGAGATCGATGAGGTACTGGTAACGCTCCGACCAGTCGCTGAAGAACGCGAATTCGTCGGCGATGGCGCGCTGGGCGAGCGCGGGCGAAGCTTCGAGGGGGAACGGGGCGTCGGTCACGGGTCCACGGGGGCAGCGGGCGGCCCGGTGCGCGGGGCCAGAACGCGCATTTTGAACCAAAGCCGCGCGAAGGGCGTGGCACGCCGTCGCCGTGCACGCCGGGCGCGCCTGTCAGCGGCCGTCGGCGGCCGCTGTCCCTGCACGCACGCTTGCTGCATGCTCTCGGCCCACACCGGTTCGCCCCTGGGAGGCGGCATGGCCAACGCCATCGTCTGGTTCCGCAATGATCTACGCCTGGACGATCATCCGGCCCTGCACGCCGCGCTCGACGCCGGCCTGGCTCCGGTCTGCGTGTACATCCACGCGCCGGACGAAGAGGGCGACTGGGCGCCGGGCGCCGCCTCGAACGCATGGCGGCACCGTTCGCTGGCGGCCCTGGATGCCGAGCTGCGACGGCGCGGTTCGCGCCTCCGGCTGTTCCACGGCCCCACCTTGCCCACCTTGCGCACGCTGGTGCAGACCTGCGAGGCCGAGGCGGTGTTCTGGAACCGGCGCTACGAGCCGGCGATCGAGGCCCGCGACGCGCAGATCAAGCGCGCGCTGCGCGAGGACGGCATCCGCGCGGACAGTCACAACGGCGCGCTGCTGTTCGAACCCTGGGAAGTGCAGACCGGGCAGGAGGGCCCCTACAAGGTGTTCACGCCCTTCTGGCGCAAGGCGCTGACGCAGTGGCAACCGGAGACGTCGTGGACCGCGCCGCGGACGATCGCCGACGTCGCCGACGGCCCGGGCGGCGTTCCGCTCGGTGACCTGCGTCTGACGGCGAGGCCTGCCTGGGATGCGGGCTTCTGGCCGATGTGGACGCCCGGCGAAGCGGGCGCGCACGAGGCGCTCGAGGTGTTCGAGGACGGTGCGCTGCGCGGTTATCGCAGCGGACGCGACCGCCCGGACCAGGCGGGCACGTCGCGACTGTCGCCGCATCTGCATTTCGGCGAGATCGCGCCGTGGCGCGTGGTCGCGAGGCTCGAATCCGCGCGCACCGCCGGCACTGCCGCCGACATCGATGCCTACGTGCGCGAACTGGGCTGGCGCGAGTTCGCGCATCACCTGCTGCACCACTTTCCCAGGACGCCCACCGAAGACTTCAATCCGAAGTTCGCCCGTTTTGCATGGGCGCGGCGCGACCCCCGACGCATCGAGGCCTGGCGCCGCGGGCGGACCGGCGTGCCGATCGTCGATGCCGGCATGCGCGAGCTCTGGCATCTGGGATGGATGCACAACCGCGTACGGATGATCGTCGGCAGTTGGCTGTGCAAGCACATGCGGCTGCACTGGACCGAGGGCTCGCGCTGGTTCTGGGACACGCTGGTGGACGCGGACCTGGCGAACAACTCGCTGGGATGGCAATGGATCGGTGGCACCGGCGCGGACGCGTCACCGTACTTCCGCATCTTCAATCCGGTCACCCAGGCCGAGAAATTCGACCCGCACGGCGATTACATCGCGAGCTGGGTGCCCGAGCTCGCCGATCTCCCGGTGCCGCTGCGCTTCGCGCCCTGGCGCGATCCTGATCGCCTGGCCGCCGTCGCGCCGGACTATCCCCGCGTGCCCATCGTCGATCTCGACTTCGGCCGTCAGGCGGCACTGGCGGCGTACACGGACATGCGTTGAGTCGCGGGCAAGGCGCTGGGAATCAGCACAGCGTGCGATACACCGGCCCCGGGGCGGCCATTGCGCATGTCGCGCGTCCGCGCTGGCGGACGATCGTGACGATCAGGCCCGTCGGCCAGGCAGGACGGGGGGTGACTGCACGCCCCGGTCAGGTATGACACGCCGGTACGTGCGTCCCGAACCGCGCAGCACGCGCCACGTCGCTACCACGCTCGACGGTCGCTGAACAGGTGCTTTTGTCCGCGGCGCGCCGTCACTCTTCATGCATCCTGAACGGGTTACCGTCGGCGCCGTTCTTTCCAGCGGCTGCATGTCCGCAGCCGCGTCCCTCAGGAGACATTCCATGCGCACTTCGACCACCGCAGGCCTCACCACCGCGCTCGCCGGCGCTCTGCTGCTGAGCAGCTGCGCCAGCTACACCGGCCAGACCAATGCGCCCGACGACCCGAACCGCACCCGCAACAACGCCCTGATCGGCGCGGGCATCGGTGCGGTGGCCGGACTGCTCAGCGGCGGTGACGCCACCGAGCGTCGCCAGCGCGCTCTCGTCGGCGCCGGCGTCGGCGGAATCGCAGGCGGCGCCGTGGGTGCCTACCAGGACCGCCAGGAGGCCGAGCTGCGTCGCCAGACCCAGGGCACCGGCATCCAGGTCGACCGCGACGGCGACGTGATCAAGCTCAACCTGCCCGACGGCGTGACCTTCGACTTCGGCAAGGCCGATCTCAAGCCGCAGTTCTACCCGGCGCTCAACAACGTCGCGCGCACGCTGGCCGAGTACGACCAGACGATCGTCGAGATTTCCGGTCATACCGACAGCGTGGGCTCCGACGCCGTCAACCAGCGCCTGTCGCAGCAGCGTGCCGACTCGGTGGGCAACTATCTGATCGGCCAGGGCCTGTTGCGCCAGCGCTTCGAGATCGTCGGCTTCGGCAAGAGCCGTCCGGTCGCCGACAACAGCACCGAGCAGGGCCGTGCGCTGAACCGTCGCGTCGAGATCCGCGTGATTCCGCTGCAGTCGTAATCCGCGGCGGCGTGTTCAAGGACAAAGCCCCGGCATCGCCGGGGCTTTTTTTCTGCACGGACGCGCCCGCGTGCGGCGGCGTGGCACGGTCAGCCGCATCGCGCGCGCTGCGGGGGGGAGACGCGCGCCCAAGGGCCGCGTCGGCGCGGTTCGCGTGATCGGGTGCGGCGTGTCCCACGAAAACGCCCCGGGAGTGCCGGGGCGTTTCGTCCTGTAGAAGGCGTGTCGCGCCGAAGGCGCTTCCGGTGACCTCGGACAGGGAACTCACCACGAGCGAGCAGGTCCCGACGCGAGGCCGTCGCCCTCAGAGCGCCTCGATCACGCCCGCCGCGCCCATGCCGGTGCCGATGCACATCGTGACCAGACCGTAGCGCTTCTTGCGACGGCGCATGCCGTGGACGATGGTCGCGGTACGGATCGCACCGGTCGCGCCCAGCGGATGGCCCAGCGCGATCGCGCCGCCGAGCGGGTTGACCTTGTCCGGGTCGAGCCTGCTGTCGCGGATCACCGCCAGCGCCTGGGCAGCGAAGGCCTCGTTGAGTTCGATCCAGTCGATGTCGTCGAGGGTGAGGCCGGCCTGGGCCAGTGCCTTCGGAATCGCCGCGATCGGACCGATCCCCATGACCTCGGGGCGCACGCCGGCGACGGCGAAGCTGACGAAGCGCGCCAGCGGGGTGAGGTTCTGTTCCTTCACCGCGCGCTCCGAGGCGAGCAGGATGCCGGCCGCGCCGTCGCTCATCTGCGAGCTGTTGCCGGCGGTGACCGAGCCGCCGAACTGGCCGTTGCGGAACACCGGGCGCAGCTTTGCCAGACCTTCGATCGAGGAATCCGGGCGCGGACCCTCGTCGGTGTCGACCAGCAGCTTGCGAAGGCGCACGGTATTGCCGGCGAGGTCGGGCTGATGGGAGTGGATCTCGTACGGGCTGATCTCGTCCTTGAACTCGCCGGCCTGGATGGCGGCAATCGCCTTCTGGTGCGAGGCGAGGGCGAAGGCGTCCTGATCCTCGCGCGAGACCTTCCATTCCTCCGCGACCTTCTCGGCGGTGATGCCCATGCCGTAGGCGATCGCGACGTGGTCGTCCTTGAACACGCTCGGGGACAGCGCCACCTTGTTGCCCATCATCGGCACCATCGACATCGACTCGGTGCCACCGGCGAGCATCAGGTCGGCATTGCCGAGGCGGATCTCGTTGGCCGCTAGCGCGACCGCCTGCAGGCCGGACGAGCAGAAGCGGTTGATGGTCTGCGCGGCCACGGTGTCGGGCAGGCCGGCCAGCAGCACGCCGATGCGGGCCACGTTCATGCCTTGCTCGCCCTCGGGCATGGCGCAGCCGATCACGGCATCGTCGATGCGGTTGACGTCGACGCCCGGCGCCTGCGCGACGACGCTCTTCAGCACGTGCGCCAGCATGTCGTCGGGCCGGGTGTTGCGGAACACGCCCTTCGGCGCCTTGCCCACCGGGGTGCGGGTGGCGGCGACGATGTAGGCGTCCTGGATCTGCTTGGTCATTGGAAACTCCGGAATCTTGGCGCGGGTGCGCGTCGTAATTCGTGGATTGGTGATTGGTGATTCGAAAAAGCGCGAATGTCGCGTCTTCGAATCACGAATGACGAATCACCAATCACGGCCCTCAATCAGTTCCGCAACGGCTTGCCGGTCTTGAGCATGTGGCCGATGCGCGCCTGGGTTTTCTCCTGCTGGGCGAGTTCGACGAAGTGCTTGCGCTCCAGACGGATCAGCCAGTCCTCGTCGACGACCGCGTTGCGGTCCACGTCGCCGCCGCACAGCACGGTCGCGATGCGCTCGGCGATTTCGTAGTCGTAGTCGCTGACGAAGCGGCCCTCGAGCATGTTGACCAGCAGCATCTTGAACGTGGCGATGCCGACATCGCCGGCGACGCGGATCGCACGCGCCGGCAGCGGCGGCCGATAGCCGGCTTCGGCCAGCGCCGAGGCCTGCTGGCGCGCCACGTGCAGCAGCTCGTAGGCGTTGAAGGTCACGATGTCGTCGCTGCGCAGCAGGCCGAGTTCCTTGGCATTGACCGCCGAGTTCGAGACCTTGGCCATGGCGATGGTCTCGAAGGTCTTCTTCAGCTCGGCGAACACGTCGCCGTTCGGGCCCGCGGCCTCCGAAGCACGCACCGCCAGCTCCTTCAGGCCGCCACCGGCCGGCAACAGGCCGACGCCGGCCTCGACCAGGCCGATGTAGCTTTCGAGATGCGCGACGGTGCGCGCGCTGTGCATCTGGAACTCGCAGCCGCCGCCCAGCGCCAGACCGCGCACGGCCGCGACCACCGGCACCAGCGAATACTTGATGCGCTGGCTGGTCTTCTGGAAGTTCTCGACCATCGCCTCGAAGGCGTCGACCTTGCCGGCCTGCAGCAGGCCCAGCGCGCCGGCCAGATCGGCACCGGCCGAGAACGGCTCCTTCGGCTGCCAGATCACCACACCCTTGAACTTCTGTTCACTGATGCCGATCGCCTCCTGGATGCCGTCGAGCACGTGGTCGGAGACCGTGTGCATCTTGGTCTTGAAGCTGATCACGCCGATGTCGTCGCCGTCGGTCCACAGGCGGATGCCGTCGTTCTCGTACACCGTCTCGCCCGCGTCGAAACGCTCGCCGAGCAACGGGTCGGGGAAGCGCTGGCGGCGGTACACCGGCAACGCGGAGCGCGGCAGCTTGGCGTCCTTCGCCGGGCTGTAGCTGCCTTCGGCGGCGTGCACGCCCTCGCGGCCGTCGAAGACCCAGTCCGGCAGCGCGGCGCTGCTCATGGTCTTGCCGGCGACGATGTCCTCGGCGATCCAGTCGGCCACCTGCTTCCAGCCGGCCGCCTGCCACAGCTCGAACGGCCCCTGCTGCCAGCCGTAACCCCAGCGGATCGCCAGATCCACGTCGCGCGCGGTCTCGGCGATGTCCTCCAGATGCACGGCGCTGTAGTGGAAGAGGTCACGCAGAATCGCCCAGACGAACTGCGCCTGCGGGTGTTCGCTGGCGCGCAGCTGGGCCATGCGCTCGGCCGGATCCTTGGTCTTGAGGATCGCCACCACCTCGTCGGCCGCCTTGCGGTCGGCCGCGCGGTAGTCCTGCTTCTCGAGGTCCAGCACCAGGATGTCCTTGCCAGCCTTGCGGAAAATGCCCGTGCCGGTCTTCTGGCCGAGCGCGCCCTTGTCGATCAGCGCGGTCAGCCACTTGGGCGAGGCGAAGTATTCGTGCCAGGGGTCCTCGGGCAGGGTGTCGGCCATCGTCTTGATGACGTGGGACATCGTGTCCAGGCCGACGACGTCCGACGTGCGGTAGGTCGCCGATTTCGGACGGCCGAGCAGGGGACCGGTCAGCGCGTCGACCTCGTCGAAGCCCAGCCCGGATTCCTGCGTGTGATGGATCGTCGACAGGATGGAGAACACGCCGATCCGGTTGCCGATGAAGTTTGGGGTGTCCTTGGCATACACCACGCCCTTGCCGAGCTGGGTGGTGAGGAAGGTCTCGAGGCCGTCCAGCACCGCCTTGTCGGTGGTCTTGGCCGGGATGAGCTCCGCCAGATGCATGTACCGCGGCGGGTTGAAGAAATGCACGCCGCAGAAGCGATGGCGCAGTTCTTCGGGAAGAACATCCGCCAGGGCATTGATTCCAAGGCCGGACGTGTTGCTGGCGAGCACGGCATGCGCCGGCACGTGCGGGGCGATCTTGCGGTAGAGGTCCTGCTTCCAGTCCATCCGCTCGGCGATGGCCTCGATGATCAGGTCGCAGTGTTCGAGTTCGGCCAGGCTGGTCTCGTAATTGGCCGGCACGATGGACTCGGCCAGCGATTTGCTGCTCAGCGGCGCCGGGCTCAGCTTGGCGAGGTTGGCGAGCGCCTTGCGCACGACGCCGTCCTTGTCGCCGTCCTTGGCCGGCAGATCGAACAGCACCGTGTCAATCCCGGCATTGGTCAGATGCGCCGCGATCTGCGCACCCATGACGCCTGCTCCGAGAACGGCGGCGCGACGTACAAGCAGTTTCTCAGACATTTGCTCCATCCCTTTGTTTCAAATAGGTAATCAGGCGCGGAAGCCCGCGGCGGCGAAGCGGATCAGTTCACCGGCGATCCGGGACCGGTGCGCGTGCTCGGTCGTTCCGGCCGGCCGTTTGATCAGGCCGAAGTCGGCCATGGCGTAGGTCAGGGCACCAGCGAGAAAATCGAGCCGCCCATACAGCTCCGCCTTGCCCAGCGCCGGCAGGCAGGCCGACAGGGCGGACGCGAACTCGCGTGGCACATGGCCGTACTGGTCGGACAGGAACTTGCGCAGCGCATCGTTCTTCTCCACGTACGCACGGGCGATGACCCGCACGAACGCCCCACTGCCGCTGCGGGCGCCGGCCATGTCGAGTGCGGGTTCGACGAAGGCGGCGATGATCGGCTCGATCTCGCCCGGCTGCTCGGCCAGTGCGCGCCGGAGCTGGGCCAGGCGCTGCGCGCTCATCTGGTCCATGCGGCGACGGAAGACCTCGTTGACCAGGTTTTCCTTGCTGCCGAAGTGGTAATTGACCGCGGCGATGTTGACATCCGCCCGGCTGGTGACCTGACGCAGCGACGTGCCCGCGAACCCGTGGGTCGCGAACAGCTCCTCGGCCGCGCCGAGAATCTTGTCCTTGGTGGAGAACTGCGCTGTCGCCATCGGCTCCTCCGAATCAAACGCTTGTTTGGATGCTAGGCCCTCGGCGCCTGACGCGTCAATGACCCGGCGCGGTCCGCAGGCTGCGCCGGGGCTGGCGAATACGTTAGAATCTCCGCAGCCATGTTGGCTAAACCCGCGTCCCGTCGCGGGTTTTTCCATGTAGACTCGGCCGTTCCGGAGCGGACGGCCCCATAACCCCGGAGAACACCAGATGGCGCTCGAGCGCACCCTGTCCATCGTCAAGCCCGACGCCGTTGCCAAGAACGTCATCGGCGAGATCTACAGCCGTTTCGAAAAGGCCGGCCTGAAGATCGTGGCCGCCAAGTACAAGCAGCTGACCCGCGAGGAAGCCGAGGGCTTCTACGCCGTGCACAAGGAGCGCCCGTTCTTCGGCGCGCTGGTCGAGTTCATGACCTCCGGCCCGGTGATGATCCAGGCGCTGGAAGGCGAGAACGCCGTCGCGCTGCACCGCGAGCTGCTCGGCGCCACCAATCCGAAGGACGCCGCGCCGGGCACGATCCGCGCCGACTTCGCCGACTCCATCGACGCCAACGCCGCCCACGGCTCGGATTCGGTCGAGAACGCGCAGACCGAGATCGCGTACTTCTTCAAGAACGACGAAGTCGTTTCCCGCTGAGTGATGCCATCGTGACCGAGGTCGCCATCGACGTTTCCGTCGCCAAGCAGAACCTGCTCGACCTCGACCGCGAGGGCATGGAGCGCTTTTTCGCCGAGACCCTCGGCGAAAAGCGCTTCCGCGCCCACCAGATCATGAAGTGGATCCACCACCGGCACGTCACCGACTTCAACGACATGACCGATCTGGGCAAGGCGCTGCGCGCCAAGCTCGAGGCGCATGCGGAAGTCCGGGTGCCGCAGATCCAGTTCGAGAAGCCCTCGACCGACGGCACCCACAAGTGGCTGCTGGCGATGGACGGCAAGAACGCCATCGAGACCGTCTACATCCCCGACAAGAACCGCGGCACGCTGTGCGTGTCCTCGCAGGTGGGCTGCGCGCTGAACTGCCAGTTCTGTTCCACCGCGACCCAGGGCTTCAACCGCAACCTGTCGACCGCCGAGATCATCGGCCAGGTCTGGGTGGCGGCGAAACACCTGGGCAATGTGCCGCACAAACAGCGCCGCCTGACCAATGTCGTGATGATGGGCATGGGCGAGCCGCTGATGAATTTCGACAACGTCGTCCGCGCGATGAGCATCATGCGCGACGACCTCGGTTACGGCCTGGCGAACAAGCGCGTCACGCTGTCGACCGCCGGCATGGTGCCGATGATCGACAAGCTGGGCGAGGTCAGCGACGTCTCGCTGGCGGTCTCGCTGCACGCAGCCAACGACGCGCTGCGCACCGAGCTGGTGCCGCTCAACAAGAAGTACCCGATCGCCGAGCTGATGGAGGCGTGCGTGCGCTACGCGCAGCGCAAGCGCGGCGAATCGATCACCTTCGAATACACCCTGATGCGGGACGTCAACGACCAGCCGCAGCATGCGCGCGAGCTGGCCCGGCTGATGCGCGAGTTCGACAACCGCCTGCAGATGAAGGATGCGGCCAAGGTCAACTTGATTCCGTTCAACCCGTTCCCGGGCACGCGCTTCGAGCGCCCGGACGATGCGGCGATCCGCCGCTTCCAGAAGCTGCTCAACGAGTCGGGCCGTATCGCGCCGGTGCGCCGCACCCGCGGTGACGACATCGACGCGGCCTGCGGGCAGCTCAAGGGCCAGGTCGCCGATCGGACCCGGCGCCAGGCCGAGCATCAGAAGCGGCTGGCGGAAGGCGGAGATGGTGTCGATGCGGCTGCGTGATGTCGCGGCCCTGTTGATTCTGCTGCCGGCGGCGATCGCCGGCTGTTCCCGTCTCGATTTCGTCAAGCCCAGCGGCAAGAGCAATCTCCGCGTCGATCCGCCGTCCTACAACACCCGCGGCACGCCCGAGGCGCGTCGAGCCGACGCGGCCCGGCAGCAGATCGCACTGGCGACGCGTGATCTGGACATCGGCAACCACGACAGCGCCGAGCGTGCGGCGCGTCAGGCGTTGCGGGTGCCGGCGACCGCCGCCGATGCCAATACGATTCTCGCGCTGGTGCAGGAGCGGCGCGGCCGACGCGACCAGGCGGGTGCGTTCTATCGCGCCGCCGCCGAAAGCGCACCGGACCAGGGCGCCTATCTCAACAACTACGGCGCGTGGCTGTGCGGCAACGGGCGCGCGGCCGAATCGCTGACGTACTTCGACGCCGCCATGCGCGATCCACGCTACGGCGATCCTGCCGCCGCGCTCGCCAACGCCGGCGCCTGCGCGCTGGATGCCGGACAGCCGGGCCGTGCCGAGCCGGATCTGCGTGCCGCCCTGGCGATCGATGCTGAAAGTCCGGTCGCGCTCGATGCCATGGCGCGGCTGCTGGCCGAGCAGGGGCGCTACTTCGATGCCCGCGCTTTTTCCCAGAGACGTCTTGCAGCCGCCCCCGCAACTGCGGCAGCATTGCGGCTGGCGGCACGTATCGAACAGGGGCTCGGCGATTCCAACGCCGCCGAGCGATACCTGCAACGCCTTCAAACGGATTTTCCGTCCTCGCAGAACCTTCAGCCAAGGGAAGCCAGTCCACCATGAGTTCTTCGAACCAGACCGTGCCAGCGCCTTCGTCTGGGGTCGGGGAGCGGCTGCGCGCGGCGCGCGAGCAGGCGGGGCTGAGCGTGGCGGACGTCGCGGGACGACTGCGCATGCAGGTGCGCGTGGTCGAGGCGCTCGAGGCGGAGAACTGGAGTCGCCTGGGCGCGCAGGTCTTCGTGCGCGGCCAGCTGCGCAGCTATCTGCGTCTGCTCGGACTGCCGGAGGTGCTGGCCGACAACGTGCCCGATGCCACTCTGGCACAGACTCCCGCATTGACGCCGCGGACCTACACGCCGCCGATGCAGCGCATGCTCGACAAGGCGATGGGCCGCGCGGTGTACGTAGTCATCACTGCACTGATCGTCGTGCCGGTCTGGGTGGCCACCCGCACCCATGTCGGCAGCGTGGACGACGTGACGGCGTCCCTCGGTCTGGCGAACGACCCGGCGGCGCCGCAGCCTGATGCGCGCCCCCAGGGGCCGACGCCGGTCACCGCGTCGCTGGCCGGTCCGTCCAAGCGCACGCCTGCAGCGCGTGCCGACGAGACACCGGTGGTCGAGACGCCGGCCGCGAGCGAGCTGACGCTGCGCTTCAATGGCGACAGCTGGATGGAGATCAACGGCCGCGACGGCCGTCAGATCGAGCATGCCCTGGTGCGCGCGGGTCAGGAGCGCCGGTTCGAAAGCGGCGAAGTGGGCCGCGTGGTCCTCGGCAACGCGGGCGCGGTCGACGTGCTGCGCGGCGGTGACGTTCAGGATCTGTCCGGCTTCCAGCGGGCCAGCGTTGCGCGCTTTACGGTATCCTCCGACGGCGCTCTGGCGCCGATCTCCGAGTAACCGCGACCGTTCCGGGCCTGGCCCGGTCGACCGGTGGCCGAGACCGCCGGCGTTTTTCTTTTCATCCGTTGTGACCCGCCGACCGAGGCGGGCGTAGAGACCATATGGCGATTGACGAGTTGCTGGACGAGCGCGAACAGGGGGAGCGGGTCAAGGCCTGGCTTCGCGACAACAGTCTGGGGTTGATCGGCGGTCTGGTGCTCGGCGGCGCCCTGATCTTCGGGTGGCACTACTGGAAGACGCGCACCCAGACGCTCGCGATGGAGCAGCACGCGGCGTACCAGGCCGCCGTGCTCGACATCACGGGCGGCGATCTCGACCGCGCCGGCGAGCGAATCGCAGGTCTGCCCGACGGCGCCTACGGTGAACTCGCGGCGCTGCAACTGGCCAAGGCCCAGCTCGACGCGGGCGACCGCGACGCCGCGATCGCCACGCTGCAGTCCGTCCAGGGCACCGAGCCCGGTCTGGCGGCCGTCGTCCAGCAGCGCCTGGCGCGCCTGCTGATCGATGCCGGGCGCGGCGAAGAAGCGCTGACGCTGCTGGCCGATGCGCGTGACGCGGTGACACTCGAAGCGCGCGGCGATGCGCACTTCGCGCTCGAGCAGCTCGACCAGGCACGCGACGACTACACCGCCGCGCTGCGCCATCTCGACAGCGCCGCGCCGCAGCGCGGCCTGCTCGAACTCAAGCTTTCCGAAGTCGGCGGCACACCCGACGCACCCGAGGTTGAATCCTGATGACCCAGCAGACGGCGCCCGTCGTGGCTTCCCCCGTTCCGTCCCGCGCGTTGCGGATCGCGGCGATCGCGCTGTGCGTGTTCGCGGTGACCGGCTGCAGCACCGTGCGCGGCTGGTTCGGCAACAGCGAGAAGGCACAGGCCAAGGCCCTGACCGAACCGGCGCCGCTGGTCGACATCACGCCCTCCGTGTCCGTCGCGCGTCTGTGGTCGGCGAATGCCGGCAAGGGCGAAGGCCGGCTCGGCGTGCGCCAGGCGCCGGCCGTGGTCGATGGTCGCGTGTACGTCGCGGCGATCCGCGGCGGCGTGCGGGTGTTCGACCTGCAGTCGGGTGCCCCGGTGTGGCAGTACGGCTCCGATCTGCGCCTCAGCGGCGGTCCGGGTGTTGGCGACGGCGTGGTCGTGGTCGGCTCGCTCGACGGCGAGGTGGTCGCGCTCGATGCGGCCACGGGCGCGGAGCGCTGGACGGCCAAGGTGCCGAACGAGGTCATCGCGGCGCCCGTGGTCGGGCAGGGTGTCGCGCTGGTGCGCTCCAACGACGGGCGCGTGACCGCGTTCGACGTCGCCACCGGCGAGCGCCGCTGGTTCTGGGTGCGTGAACTGCCGTCGCTGACCGTGCGCGGCAACGACGCACCGACGCTCGGCCCGGGGTTCGTGTTCGTCGGCAACGACGACGGCACCATCGCCGCGCTGTCGCTCACCGACGGCCGCGTGCTGTGGGAGCAGGCGGTGGCCCAGCCCGACGGCCGCACCGAGCTCGAGCGCATGGCCGATGTCGACGGCTCGCCGGTACTCGACGACGCGGTGCTGTTCGCCAGCAGCTACAAGCAGCGCACGATGGCGCTGGAAGGCCCAAGCGGTCGGCCGTTGTGGGTCAGCGAGCACGGCGGCGCGAACCGCCCCGGCGTCGGTGCGGTGCGCGTGGTCGTCACCGATCCCAACGGCACGGTCTGGGGCCTGGACAAGTACAGCGGCACGGCCGCCTGGCAGCAGCCGGCGCTGGCCCGTCGCAACCTCAGTGGCGCCGCGATCCAGGGCGATTACGCCGTGGTCGGTGACTACGACGGTTACCTGCACTGGATGCGCCTGGACGACGGCGAATTCGTCGCGCGTCAGCGCGCCGGCCGTGCCGCGATCCGCGGTGCGCTGGTCGTCGCCGACGGTGTGCTGGTGGTGCAGAACATCGACGGCAACGTCACCGCCTGGCGTCTCGGACAGTAAACCGTCCCGGCCTCCGGCCGGTGGGCGGCCCACGCACTCCATGCGGATGCGACACTACGGCCCCGGGTAGCCACACTGCCCGGGGCCGTTCGCGTTGACACTGCGGGCCGCAGCAACGCTTCTTCCTCTTTCTGAACCGGATCGCCCATGCTTCCGCTCGTCGCCCTCGTGGGCCGCCCCAATGTCGGCAAGTCGACGCTGTTCAACGCGATGACCCGCACCCGGGACGCGCTCGTCCACGACGAACCCGGGGTCACCCGCGACCGCCACTACGGCGTCTGCCGCCTCGGCGCGCGTCCGTTCGCGCTGGTCGATACCGGCGGCATCGCCGGCGAAAACGTGCATCTGGAGGCCAGCGGCCTGGCCGGCCCGACCGCCAAGCAGTCGCGCGCAGCGGCCGCCGAGGCGGATCTGGTGCTGTTCGTCGTCGATGGCCGCGAGGGTGCGTCCGCGCTCGACGACGAGATCCTGCGCTGGCTGCGCAAGATCGATAAACCCACGTATCTGATCGTCAACAAGACCGACGGTCTCGACGCCCGCGCCGCACTCGCCGACTTCTCGCGTTACGGCTTCTCCGACGTGCTGGCCATCTCCTCGGCGCACCGTCACGGCATCGACGAGCTCGTCGACGAGGTCCTGGCCAAGCTGCCCGAGAGCGGCCAGGCCGAGCAGCTCGACAGCGACCCCGAGCGGGTGCGCGTGACCTTCGTCGGTCGCCCCAACGTCGGCAAGTCGACGCTGGTCAACCGCATTCTCGGCGAGGAGCGGATGATCGCCTCCGAGGTCGCCGGCACCACGCGCGACTCGATCGAAGTGGATCTGGAGCGCGACGGGCGCAAGTACCGCCTCGTCGATACCGCCGGTATCCGCCGCAAATCCAAGGTGGAGGAGGCGGTCGAGACGTTCTCGATCATCAAGACCCTGCAGGCGATCGAACAGTCGCAGGTCTCCGTGGTGATGATCGACGCCAGCGAGGGCGTGACCGACCAGGACGCCAGCGTGCTCGGCGCGGTGCTGGATTCGGGCCGGGCGCTGGTGGTGGCCGTCAACAAGTGGGACGGACTCACCGACTACCAGCGCGAGCAGACCGAAGCGCTGCTGTCGCGCAAGCTCGCGTTCGTGCCCTGGGCGGAAGCGGTGCGCATCAGCGCCAAGCACGGCTCCGGCCTGCGCGAACTGTTCCGCGCGATCCACCACGCCCACGCCTCGGCCAACTACAAGTTCAACACCGCCGACGTCACCCGGGCACTCGAGATCGCCTACGAGACCAATCCGCCGCCGGTCGTGCGCGGCCACGCGCCCAAGCTGCGGTTCGCCCATCCGGGCGGCGAGAATCCGCCGACGATCGTGGTCCACGGCAATCGCCTGCGCACGCTGCCCGAGAGCTACAAGCGCTATCTCGAGAACTTCTTCCGCAAGCGCTTCAAGCTGGTCGGCACGCCGGTGCGGTTCGTCTTCAAGGAAGGCGACAATCCGTACAAGGACAAGAAGAACGTGCTCAGTGACCGGCAGATCGCCAAGCGCAAGCGCCTGATCCGCCACGTCAAGGGCAAGTGATCCGCACGCCGGTCGCGGACGGGGTGACGCTCGGCCTGCTCGCGGGCGGCCGCGCGTCCCGCCTCGGCGGGCGCGACAAGGCCTGGCTGGAACGCGACGGCCAGCCCCAGGTGATGCGGCTGCAGCAGGCGTTCGCACCCCGGGTCGCGCGCGTGCTGGTGAGCGCGAACGCGGCGCTCGACCGCTACGCGGCGCACGGGCTGGACACGGTGCAGGACCGCGTGCCCGACGCAGGACCGTTGTCGGGACTGGATGCCCTGCTCGCGGCGACGACCACGCCGTGGCTGCTCACGCTGCCGGTCGATCTGGTGCAGGCCGATCCCCGCCTGCTGCCGATGCTGGTGTGGATGGCCGGTGATGCCGGTGCCTACGCCATCGACGACGACGGCGTGCAGCCGCTGGTCGCGGTGTGGCGGGTCGCGCGCGCACGTCCGGCGATCGACGGCGCGCTCGCGCAGGGCGATTACGCGGTCCGTGGTCTGCAGCAGGCGCTCGGCATGCAGGGCGTCCGGCTCGACGGTGTACGCTTCGGCAACCTCAATACCCCCGACGATCTGATCGATGCCGGCATCGCCGACCCCTGACGCTACGCCTGATTTTCCGTTCCGGATTCCGTTCGCCGACGCCTGCGCGATCGTCGACGCCGTCGCCGGCGAGCACCGCCTGCAGCCGCAGACGGTCTCGCTCGCGCGCGCCCACGGCCATGTGCTGGCTCGCGACGTGGTCGCCACGCTGGCGCAGCCGCCCTTCGACAATGCCGCGATGGACGGCTTCGCACTGCGCCACGCCGATCTCGCCGCCGACGGCGCGCCGACGCGTCTGCGCCTCGCGGGTGAGCAGTTCGCCGGGCCGGATGCGGCATTGGCCGTGGCGAGCGGCAGCTGCGTGCGCATCACCACCGGCGCGCCGCTGCCCGCCGGCGCCGACACCGTGGTGATGAAAGAGAACACCGCGCTCGACGGTGAGCACGTCCTCGTGCAGGTGGCGCCGCGCCTGGGCCAGCACGTGCGCCGCGCCGGCGAGGATTCGCGCATCGGCGATACCCTGCTGCGTGCGGGCGACACGCTGACGCCCGCCCGCATCGGCCTGGCGGCGTCCCAGGGCCTGGCGCAACTGGAGGTCGTGCGCCGGCCGACGGTCGCCGTGTTCGCCACCGGTGACGAGCTCGTCGAACCCGGCATGGCGCTCGGGCCGGGGCAGATCTACAACTCCAACCGCGACCAGCTGATGGCGCTCCTGCGCGCCGAAGGGCTGGAGCCGGTCGCGTTTCCCACACTGCCCGACGACGCGGCGCAGGTGACCTCGGCGCTGCGTCACGCGGGCGAGGCCTTCGATCTGGTGCTGACCTGCGGCGGCGTCTCCGCCGGCGAAAAGGACCTGCTGCCCGAGCTGCTGCAGCGCCGCGGCCGCGTGCGCATGTGGAAGGTGCTGATGAAGCCCGGCATGCCGCTGTTGCTGGCCGAGGGCGGCACGCTCGGTCCCGCGCTGTTCCTGTGTCTGCCGGGCAATCCGGTGTCGGTGCTCGCGACCTGGCTCGCGCTGGGCCGTCGGCTCGTCGACGGGCTGCAGGGCAGGGCACCGCGGCCGCTGCGGCGTGCGCGGCTGGCGTCGGCGTGGACCAAGCGCCACGAACGCCTCGAATTCCTGCGCGGCCGCTGGTGGATCGACGACGACGGCATCTCGTGGGTCGAACCCAACCCCGCCGATGGCTCGCACCGCATGCAGGCGGCAGCCGATTCGGACGCGTTGATCGTGCTCGATGCCGGGCCGCGCGACTACGACAGCGGCACGGCCGTCGACGTGCTGCCGTACTGACCGTCCGACAGGCGCGCTGGCGCGCGACAGGGCGCTCTGCAGAAGGCCTCCCGCGTGCAGCGGCGTCAGCGACGGGGCGCAGCGCTGGCGTTCCGCGCGATAATCGGCGCATGGGCATCCAGGAACTCACGCCGGCACAGGCCCGGCAACGCCAGCAACAGGGCGTGCGCCTGATCGATGTGCGCGAGGCACACGAACGTGTGACCGGTATGGCGGAGGGCGCGGACGGCATCGACCGCGCAGCGCTGGAAGAGGCGCCGCAGAGGCATGCGCCCGATCGCGATGCGCCCTTGCTGCTGATCTGCCAGACCGGTCGTCGCTCGATGGTGGCGGCCGAAACCTTGGCGACGCTCGGGTACACGGATCTGGCGTCGGTCGCCGGCGGCACCAGCGCCTGGCAGGCCGCGGGGCTGCCGACCGCGCTGCCCGATGGCGAGATCGATCTGGATTTCCACGACCGCTATTCGCGGCACCTCAAACTCCCGGAAATCGGCCTCGCCGGCCAGCAGCGTCTCGCCGAGGCGACGGTGCTGCTGATCGGTGCGGGCGGCCTCGGTTCGCCGGCCGCGTATTACCTCGCCGCGGCCGGCGTCGGCACCCTGCGCATCGCCGACGACGACGTGGTCGACCGCAGCAACCTGCAGCGGCAGATCCTGCATGCCGAAGACCGCATCGGCCAGCCGAAAGTGGCCTCTGCGGCCGCCACCCTGACGGGGCTGAATCCGCGCACGCGCATCGACGCGGTCGCCGAGCGCGTGAGCTCCGCCAACGTCGACCGACTGCTGGACGGCGTGGACGTGGTGCTGGACGGCGCCGACAATTTTCCGGTGCGCTACCTGCTCAACGACGCCTGCGTGCTGCACGGCGTGCCGCTGGTCTACGGCGCGGTGCATCGCTTCGAAGGCCAGGTCAGCGTGTTCGATGCCGGCCGCGCGCGCGGCGAGCGCCCCTGCTACCGCTGCCTGTTCCCGGAACCGCCACCGCCCGAGGCCGCGCCCAACTGTTCCGAGGTCGGCGTGCTCGGCGTGCTGCCCGGGGTGATCGGCCTGCTGCAGGCGACCGAAGTGCTGAAGCTGCTGCTCGGCCTCGGCGAGCCGCTGAGCGGGCGCTTGCTGCAGTTCGATGCCCTGCGCTTGCAGTTCCGGCAGACCCGGCTGGCGCCGGACCCGGACTGCCCGGTGTGCGCCGAGGGGCGGCCGTTCCCGGGCTACATCGATTACGCGGCGTTCTGCGCCGCCGGTTGAGTCGCGCGCGACGCGCCTTCACGGCGACCTGGGGCACGATGCGTCGACCGCGTTCCCCCGCGCGGATGGAGTGCGCGATGCGCCGTCTGTCGACCTGCCTGCTGGCCCTGGTCCTGCTGTTTTCGCCGCTGGCGGTCTTCGCGGCCGATCCGTGTCCCTTGCTGCGCACCCAGGTCGATGCGGGCGATCCGGCGACGCGTCTCGCCGCAGCGGCCTGCGAGGAACACCTGCGCTGGCATCGTCCCTTCATCGACGCCCAGGGCCGGTACGCCGGGTCCACCGTGCGCGAAGCCGAGACCGCGCTGCTGACCAGCGGCGAACAGGCCTGGCGGCGCGTGGCGGGCTACTGGCAGGGCGCCGGTCTACTGGCGCGGTTGCAGCATCGGCCGGGCGCGTACGACTGCACGCTCGCGCCGTTCTCCGGCCAGCCGTCGGCGGCGTGCCGCGCCTTCCTGGTCGATGTGCCGTGGTCGGCGGCGTTCGTGTCCTGGACCGCGCGTCGGGCGCAACTGCCCGGGTTCAACGGCTCGGCCAGCCACGTGGACTACGTGCGCGACGCCTACCGCAATCCCGACACCAGCGCCTACCGCGTGGCCAATCCCGTAGCCGCACGCCCGGCGCGCGGCGACATGCTCTGCTACGTGCGCGCGGCGAACCGCGTGTTCGGCTTCGCCGGCCTGGCCACTCTGCTCAGCAGTGAAGACGGCGGCCTGGGCATGCATTGCGACATCGTGGTCGGCGCGGGGGGCGATGGCGACGCCAACGCCTATCTCGTCGGCGGCAACGTGCTCGACGGCGTGACCATGCGCATGTTGCCGCTCAGCGCGGGTGGCCAGTTCGCCGCGTTGTCGATGCGTGCGATCGAGGATCCGCCGTGCACGCCCGACACGCCGCAGAGCTGCGATGCGAACCGGCAGGACTGGGCCGTGCTGCTGCAGCTCAGGCCCGCTGCGGAACTGGCCACGCTGGCGCCCTCGGCACCGCTGCAGGTCGCAGCGCCACCGGCCACGCCGTCGGCCGAGCGTCCGGCCGGGTCGACACCGATGTGCTGCGTCGAATGCAGCGCCGGCGACGGCCTGCCGCGCTGTCCGTAGGCGGAGTGGCCGGCAAGCGCGGCGTCGCGGCCGGCCAAGCGGCGCCAGGTTCGCGCAACGTCGTCGCGAACGCGCGACGCAAGCCGCCGCATGAACGATTCCGCAGCGCCGTGGCGGGCGAGCGGCACGAACACGGGCGGTCGATCAACCGTGCCGCCAATGCCACGCGCAGCGGCCGCCGCGGACACGCACGAAGGGAAGCGGATTACTCGGGAGCCGCCTGGCCGAAGAACGCCGACAGCGCGTCGGCATAGCCGGGGAACTGCTGGATGTCGTTGTGCCCGGCATCGGCGAAGGCGACCACCTGCGGCGGCAGGGGCAGGGCGGCCGCGAGCGCATCCGCGCGGGCCGGCGGCACGATGGTGTCGCGGTCCGCGCGCAGGATCAGCACCCGACCTTCGAACGTCGCCAGGTCGCGCGCCGGCGTGTAGTGCTCGCGCAGCAGGGCGCGCACCGGCAGCCACGGATAATGGCCCCGGGCCACGCGCGCCAGATCGTCGAACGGGGTGATCAGCGCCAGCCGCTCGACCGGCCGATGTGCCGCGACGTGACTGGCGACGCCGCTGCCGACACTGCGACCGATCACATCGACCCCGACGCCGCCGTGCGCCGCGGCGACCGCGTCGTAGAGCGCCAGCGCGTCGGCCTTCATCGCCGCGGCCGCGGGCGTGCCGTCGCTGGCGCCGTAGCCGCGATAGGCCAGCAGGTACACGCGGTGCCCGGGAAACCAGCGCGCGAAGTCCGCGCGATTGCCCTCGATGCGTTCGGCATTGCCGCCGAAATACAGCAGCGGCCGCCCGTCCTCGGGCCCGATGCGCCAGCCGCGCAGCGCGGCATCCCCGCGCTCGAGAACGAAATCCGTGGTCGCGGCCGGCACGCGGGTGACGCCCGGCATGTACAGCAGCTGGCGCTGGCCCAGCAGCATCGCCACGCACAGCGCGGCGTAGCCCAGCGCCGCGGCCAGCAGCGCGAATGCGAGCGGACGCATGCTCAGCGCGGCGGATGCGCGCGTTGCGCGGCCTCGAACGCGGCCAGCTGTTCGGGCGTCGCGGCCTTCTGGTGCATCGCCTTCCACTGCGCGAACGGCATGCCGTAGACGGCCTCGCGTGCGGCGTCCTTGTCCAGCAACACGCCTTCGGCCGCCGCCGCGTCGCGATACCAGTCACCCAGGCAATTGCGGCAGAAGCCGGCCAGGATCATCAGGTCGATGTTCTGCACGTCCGGCCGCGCCTCGTTGAGATGCGCGAGCAGGCGGCGGAAGGCGGCGGCCTCGACCCGCGTGCGGGCGTCGTCGGTGAGGGCGTGCGTGGCGTCGGCCATGGGAGTCTCCGGAAGCAGGGAAGACCACAGCATCGGCGGGCGGGCCGGGCCCCGCAAGCGCAACCGCTGCAGCCGGACCGCGTGGGCGCGCCGTCGCGCATGAGCGTGTTCCGAGCGGCGGCTCGTTCGCGCGCGCCTGCTCGGACAGACGTGCGCGACCTCGTGCGCACCGGGCACGGCATCGAAGCGCAGACGCACGGCGCGTTCCCCGGCAACGCGCCGTCCGCGCGCCCGCCGACAGCGGGCGGGAGGTCGGTGCTGGGTCCCGCGCGGCCCTCGCGGACGGAATCGGCGACAATACGCGGCCCCCACGTCGAAGCCGCTCCGCATGACCGCCGCTGCTCCCACCCCGGCCCGCATCCTCGACGGCAAGCGCATTGCCGACACCCTGCTCGACGAACTGCGCGTGCGCGTGGACGCACGCGTCGATGCGGGCGGCACGCGGCCCGGGCTGGCCGTGGTGCTGGTGGGCGCGGATCCGGCGTCGCAGTCCTACGTGCGCAACAAGCGCCGGGCGGCGGAGAAGGTCGGCATCCAGGCCTTCGATTTCGACCTGCCCGTGGGCACCACCGAAGCCGAGCTGATCGCGCTGATCGACCGCCTCAACGCCGATCCGGCCGTGCACGGCATCCTGATCCAGCTGCCGCTGCCGGGCATTCCGGACGCCAACCGGCTGATCGAGCGCATCGATCCCCGAAAGGACGTCGACGGCTTCCATCCGGCGAATGTCGGCCATCTGGCCCTGCGCCAGTTCGGCCTGCGCCCGTGCACCCCGCGGGGCATCACCACGCTGCTGGCCTACACCGACCGCCCCGTGCGCGGGCAGAGCGCGACCATCGTCGGCGTCAGCAACCACGTCGGCCGGCCAATGGCGCTGGAACTGATGATCGCCGGCTGCACCGTCACCACCTGCCACCGCTTCACGCCGCCGGACGTGCTGCGCCGGCACGTGGGCGAGGCCGACATCCTGGTGGTCGCCGTCGGCCGCCCGGCGCTGATTCCGGGCGACTGGGTGAAGCCCGGCGCCGTGGTCATCGACGTCGGCATCAACCGCACCGATGACGGCCGTCTGGTCGGCGATGTCGGCTTCGCCGAAGCCGCGCAGCGCGCCAGCTGGATCACCCCGGTGCCTGGCGGGGTGGGGCCGATGACCGTGGCCACGCTGATGCAGAACACGATCGAGGCGGCCGAAGCGGCGGGATGAGGGGCCCGGAGGAAAGATTCGGGCTTGGGGAATCGGGATTGGGGATTGGGACGAGCGGACGTTCGCTCGCGGTAGCGGTGTTTGCAGACGAGCCGGATCCCGGTGCGAGACCGTACGTAACGCGGGTGCCCGCCTGCTGAGCCCATGAGCGGCATCACAGGGCCGCGCCGTCGACCACGCGACCCGCGGCGCCCGAACACTCCGGTGCAGCGCTCGTCCCAATCCCGAATCCCCAAGCCCCGATCCCGCGGTACAATGGCGCGCTTCTCCTCCCCGGCACCCCGCATGCTGCGCATCCAGGCCGAAGCACTCACGTACGACGACGTCTCGCTCGTTCCCGCCCATTCGACGATCCTGCCCAAGGACGTCCGGCTCGCCACCCGGTTCACCCGCGACCTGCGCCTGAACCTGCCGATCGTCTCGGCCGCGATGGACACCGTGACCGAAGCCCGCCTCGCGATCGCGATGGCCCAGCTCGGCGGCATCGGCATCATCCACAAGAACCTCAGCGCCGAGCGCCAGGCCGCGGAAGTGGCCAAGGTCAAGAACTTCGAAGCCGGCGTGATCCGTGAGCCCTTCACCGTGGGCCCGGACACCACCATCGGCGAAGTGCTGCGCCTGACCCGTGCGCGCAACATCTCCGGCGTGCCGGTCGTCGACGGCGGCAAGCTGGTCGGCATCGTCACCGGGCGCGACATGCGCTTCGAGACCAAGCTCGACGATCCGGTCCGCAACGTGATGACCAAGCAGGACCGACTGGTCACCGTGCGCGAGGGCGCCAGCGACGGCGAAGTGCTGGCCCTGCTGCACAAGCACCGCATCGAGAAGGTGCTGGTGGTCAACGACGCGTTCGAACTGCGCGGCCTGATCACCGTCAAGGACATCCAGAAAGCTGTCGACAACCCCAATGCCGCCAAGGATGCCGACGAGCAGCTGCTGGTCGGCGCCGCGGTCGGCGTGGGTGGCGACACCGAGAAGCGCGTCGAGCTGCTGGTCGCCGCCGGCGTCGACGTGATCATCGTCGACACCGCCCACGGCCATTCCCAGGGCGTGCTGGACCGCGTGCACTGGGTCAAGAAGACCTATCCGCAGGTGCAGGTGATCGGCGGCAACATCGTCACCGGCGACGCGGCCAAGGCGCTGGAAGATGCCGGCGCGGACGCGGTGAAGGTGGGCGTGGGTCCCGGTTCGATCTGCACCACGCGCGTGGTCGCGGGTGTGGGCGTGCCGCAGGTCACCGCGATCGACATGGTCGCCGAGGCCCTGCAGGACCGCATCCCGCTGATCGCCGACGGCGGCATCCGCTACTCGGGCGACATCGGCAAGGCGCTCGTCGCCGGCGCATCGACGGTGATGATCGGCGGCCTGTTCGCCGGTACCGAAGAAGCCCCGGGCGAAGTCGAACTGTTCCAGGGCCGCAGCTACAAGAGCTACCGCGGCATGGGCTCGCTGGGCGCGATGGAGCAGGGCTCCAAGGACCGCTACTTCCAGGATTCCTCCGACGCCGACAAGCTCGTCCCCGAAGGCATCGAAGGCCGCGTGCCGTACCGCGGTGCGCTGGGCGGCATCATCCACCAGCTCGCCGGCGGCCTGCGCGCCACCATGGGCTACGTGGGCTGCGCGACGATCGAAGACATGCGCACCCAGCCGAAGTTCGTGAAGATCACCGGCGCCGGCCAGCGCGAGAGCCACGTGCACGACGTCACGATCACCAAGCAGCCGCCGAACTACCAGGCGGGCTGACGTTTCCAGTGTTCAGGGTGGCACTGTCGTATCTCGCTCTGGCGCTGCTTGCGGGGTGTGTCGCGGCGGGACTGTTCTTCGTGTGGCCCTCGCTCTACGCCTGGACCTTCTTCGGGCTGGCGTACGCGCTGGTGGTGTTGTCTCCGGTCGCCTGGGCGATCAGCGTCGCATCGGGATTCAGCCGCGTGTTGGTCCGCGTGATCGTCGCGACCGCATGCGTCCTCGTGGTGCACGCCGTCTTCGTCGCCATGGGGACGTCTCTGTTATGGCCGGGGATACTGGCAGCTCCGCCGATCTCCCTGTTTCTGGAATGGCGCCGGGTGCGCCGCCTTCGTACTGCGAGTGACCATGTCTGATCTCCACAGCGACAAAATCCTCATCCTCGATTTCGGTGCGCAGTACACGCAGCTGATCGCCCGCCGCATCCGCGAGCTGGGCGTCTACTGCGAAATCTGGGCCTGGGACCACGATCCGGCCGAGATCGCTGCGTTCGCGCCCAAGGGCATCATCCTGTCGGGCGGCCCGGAATCGACCACCGAACATGGCTCGCCGCGTGCGCCGCAGGAAGTCTTCGACTGCGGCCTGCCGCTGCTGGGCATCTGCTACGGCATGCAGACGATGGCCAAGCAGCTGGGCGGCGAGACCGAAGCCGCCGACGCGCGCGAGTACGGTCATGCCGAAGTCGCCATCGTCGCCAAGGACAGCCTGTTCGAAGGCCTCAGCGATCACGCGGGCAGCCAGCGTCTCGACGTGTGGATGAGCCACGGCGATCACGTGTCCGAGGCGCCGCCCGAATTCACCGTCACCGCCAGCACCGACCGCGTGCCGGTGGCCGCGTTCGCCAACGAGGCCAAGCGCTGGTACGGCGTGCAGTTCCATCCCGAAGTCACGCACACCAAGCAGGGCCAGGCGCTGCTGCGCCGTTTCGTCGTCGACATCTGCGGCTGCGCCACGCTCTGGACCGCGGCCAACATCATCGAGGACCAGATCGCGCGCGTGCGCGAGCAGGTGGGCAGCGACGAGGTGATCCTCGGCCTGTCGGGCGGCGTGGATTCGTCCGTCGTCGCCGCGCTGCTGCACAAGGCCATCGGCCCGCAGCTGACCTGCGTGTTCGTCGACACCGGCCTGCTGCGGCAGGGCGAGGGCGACCAGGTCATGGCGACCTTCGCCGATGCCTCCAGCGCGCATGGCCTCGGCGTGCGTGTGATCCGCGTCGACGCGCGCGACCGCTACTTCAGCGCGCTCGCCGGCGTGAGCGATCCGGAAGCCAAGCGCAAGATCATCGGCAACCTGTTCGTCGAGATCTTCGACGAAGAGGCGGGCAAGCTCACCAACGCCAAGTGGCTGGCGCAGGGCACCATCTATCCCGACGTCATCGAGTCGGCCGGCAGCAAGACCGGCAAGGCCCATGTCATCAAGAGCCACCACAACGTCGGCGGCCTGCCCGAGCACATGAAGATGGGCCTGGTGGAACCGCTGCGCGAGCTGTTCAAGGATGAAGTGCGCAGGCTCGGCGTCGAACTCGGCCTGCCGCGCGAGATGGTCTACCGCCACCCGTTCCCCGGCCCGGGCCTGGGCGTGCGCATCCTCGGCGAGGTCAAGGCCGAATACGCCGGGATCCTGGCCAAGGCCGACCACATCTTCATCGAGGAACTGCGCCGCGCCGACCTCTACGACAAGACCAGCCAGGCCTTCGCCGTGTTCCTGCCGGTCAAGTCCGTCGGCGTGGTCGGCGACGCCCGCGCCTACGAGTGGGTGATCTCGCTGCGCGCCGTGGAGACCATCGACTTCATGACCGCCCACTGGGCGCACCTGCCGTACGACTTCCTCGGCCGTGTCTCGAACCGGATCATCAACGAAGTCCGCGGCGTCTCGCGCGTGGTGTACGACATCAGTGGGAAGCCGCCGGCGACGATTGAGTGGGAGTGAGCCAGCTTCTGCGAGGCTGACAGAATCAGAGAAAAGAGCCCGCCAAGTGCGGGCTTTTTTTGGGGCGGAATGGGAAGCAGCCAGCGACTCGCGCTTTCTGAGACTCCTGTCTGAGATGGTCCAGCCGGGCGCTCGGGTCGCCGTTATCATTCTCCGACCTTAGTCGCCCCGGCTCGACGTATCTTCGCCGAGGCGCAGCGACTCGAACAAAAGGGAACAACCGTTGAACCAACAGGCTCTGTCCGCCTTCATCTGGTCGGTTGCCGATCTGCTGCGCGGCGACTACAAGCAATCCGAATACGGCCGCGTCATCCTGCCGTTCACCGTGCTGCGGCGCCTGGACTGCGTGCTGGCGCCCACCAAGGCGCAGGTGCTCGCCGAGGCGGAGAAGAAGGCCGCCGCGGGCCTCAATCCCGATCCCTTCCTCAAGCGCATCGTCGGCACCGCGGGTTTCTACAACACCTCGAAGCTGGATCTGCCCACGCTGGCGGGCGACCAGGATCACATCCGCGAGAACCTCTACGCCTACATCCAGGGCTTCTCGTCCGAGGCACGCGACATCTTCGAGCGCTTCGACTTCCATGCCCAGGTCGAGCGCCTGGCCAAGGCCGGGCTGCTGTATCTGGTGGTGGAGAAGTTCGCTGGCATCGATCTGCACCCGGACCGCGTCGACAACGCGCAAATGGGGCATGTGTTCGAGGAACTGATCCGCAAGTTCGCCGAACTCTCCAACGAAACCGCCGGTGAGCACTTCACCCCGCGCGAAGTCATCCGGCTGATGGTCAACCTGATCTTCATCGAAGACGACGACGTGCTGACGCCCGGCAATGCCGTGGTGCGTACCGTGTACGACCCAACGGCCGGCACCGGCGGGATGCTCTCGGTGGCCGCCGAGCACCTGCTGGCGCACAACCCCGCCGCGCGCCTCACGTTGTTCGGGCAGGAGCTCAACGACGAGTCCTACGCCATCTGCAAGGCCGACATGCTGATCCGCGGCCAGCCGGTGGCGAACATGGCGCCCGGCAACACGCTCAGCGACGATGGCCATGCCGGCCGCAAGTTCGACTACATGCTCTCCAATCCGCCGTTCGGCGTGGAGTGGAAGAAGGTCGAGAAGCTCGTTCGCGCCGAGCACGAACGACAAGGCTTCGACGGCCGCTTCGGCCCGGGCCTGCCGCGCGTGTCGGACGGTTCCATGCTGTTCCTGCTGCACCTCGTGGCGAAGATGTCACCCGTGGTCAACGGCGAGGGCGGCAGCCGCTTCGGCATAGTGCTCAACGGCTCGCCGCTGTTCACGGGCGGCGCCGGCAGTGGCGAAAGCGAGATCCGCCGCTATCTGCTGGAGAACGATCTGGTGGAGGCCATCATCGGCCTGCCGACCGACATGTTCTACAACACGGGCATCGCCACCTATGTATGGATTGTCAGCAACAAGAAGGATGAGGACCGCCGCGGCCAGGTGCAGCTGATCGACGCCAGCAGCTTCTGGCGCAAGATGCGCAAGAGCCTGGGCAGCAAGCGCCGCGAGATGGGCGATGAGGACATCGCCCTGGTCACCCGCCTGTTCGGTGACTTCACCGAGGCCGAGCGCGTCAGCGTGGTGGATGCCGAAGGCCGTGAACTCGAGCAGCACATCGTCACCGGCACCGACGATGTGCCCGTGGCCCCCGAAGGCGGCCGGCTCAAGCGGGTGCCGATCAGCCGCATCTTCCGTAACCAGGAATTCGGCTACACCACCATCACCGTCGAGCGCCCGCTGCGCGATGACGCCGGCAACATCGTGCTGGGCCAGAAGGGCAAGCAGAAGGGCAGGCCGCAGCCGGACAGCGCCTTGCGCGACACCGAGAACGTGCCGCTGGGCGAGGACATCGAGACGTACTTCGCGCGCGAGGTGCTGCCGCACGCGCCGGATGCATGGATTGACGAGGCGAAGACCAAGGTGGGCTACGAGATCCCGTTCAACCGTCACTTCTACGTGTTCGAGCCGCCGCGCCCGCTGGAGGTCATCGACGCCGAGCTCAAGGCCGTGACCGCCAACATCATGCGGATGCTGGGGGAGATGGCGGAATGAGTCTGCCGAGGTATGCGGAGTACAAGGACAGTGGCGTCGATTGGTTGGGCGAGGTGCCGGCACACTGGCAACTGGCGAAGATTCGCGCGTTCACACGCTTCTGCGGCGGTGGAACACCCTCGCGCGAGAATCTGAGCTATTGGAACGGCGACATTCCGTGGGTTTCGCCGAAGGATATGAAGGTTGAACGTATCACCGTCGCGGCTGAGTGCATCACCGAGACGGGCCTTCGCGCGAGCACTTCTTCCATGGTTGACGCGGGGAGCCTGCTCATCGTTGTCCGGTCTGGAATTCTGAAGCACACGATTCCTGTTGCTATCAACGACGTGCCTGTAGCCTTAAACCAGGACATGAAGGCGCTCAGCTTTGACGAGCGCTTTGCGTCGAGCGAATTCCTTATGCGCTGGGTGCAAGGCTTGAACGAATTGCTGCTGCTTGCATGGGCCAAGCAGGGTGCAACCGTGGAGAGCATCGAGCACTCCTACTTGTCCGAGACCGTGGTGCCTCTTCCTTCACGGGAAGAACAAAACGCAATCACGGCGTTTCTCGACCGCGAAACCGACAGGATCGACGCGCTGATCGCCGAGCAGGAAACGCTGCTGGCGCTGCTGGCCGAGAAGCGCCAGGCCACCATCTCCCACGCCGTCACCCGCGGCCTCGACCCCAACGTCCCGATGAAGGACTCCGGCATCGCGTGGCTGGGCGACGTGCCAGCGAACTGGAGAGTTGCACCGCTAAAGCATCTTGTCTCATTCAAGAGCGGGGGAACTCCAAGCAAGGATCGGTTTGATTACTGGGGTGGAAACATTCCATGGGCATCGGCCAAAGACCTCAAGTCAGACGAACTTGCCGAAACGACCGAACGATTGACGAAGGCCGCGCTGGATGCGGGTGCCGCAATGCTGCTTCCTGCAGGAACGATCCTCGTCGTCGTTCGTGGAATGATTCTGGCGCGTACCTTCCCTGTGACGCAGACGCTCGTGCCGATGGCGATTAATCAGGATCTCAAAGCGGTACGACCTGGTCCCGGAATTGATGCGACTTTCCTCGCGTGGTTGTTGCGTGGTACGGCAAATGAGTCATTGCAGCGGTTGGATGAGGCGGGCCACGGCACGAAAGCGCTCCGAATGGAATCGTGGACATGCATGGAAGTCCCGATTCCTCCTGAAGCGGAGCAACGTCGGATCGCCCGATTCGTAGCCAACCGAATTGATCTGCTAGACGGATTGCGGAACGAGGCTCTTCGTGCAATCGACCTGCTTCTGGAGCGCCGCAGCGCCCTCATCTCCGCCGCCGTCACCGGCCAGATCGACGTCCGCGGCCTGGTCGATCGCGACGCTGCATGACCCGCCTGCGCAAGCTGCCGATCAAGGTCTCGGCGGGGTTGGGCCTCTCACTGACCGACCGCGCGGTGAAGGAAGCCTTCGCGGCCCGATGCATGGCCTCCGATCTCGAAGAGCTCCGCAACTACTTCGAGGCCGGCGGCGAGATCCGCTGCTTCTACTGCGATGCGCCCGAGCCCTCGCGCTGGGATCACCTGCACGCGGTGACGCGGGGTGGCGACACGGTGCCCGGCAACCTGGTGCCCGCCTGTGGCCGCTGCGACGACTCCAAGCAGGACCGGGATATCGACGAGTGGGTGCGCAGCACCAGCAAGCACCGAACGCCGACCGGGCATCTGGCCGCTTTGCAGGACAAAGTGGCCGCATACCGCGAACGCTTCTTTTACACGGAGCAAGCTTTTGAGACACGGCTGACCCCGGACCAGCTCGCCTGCTACCAGCGTTTCAGGACCAAAATCGACACGCTGCGCCGGCACCTGGAAAGCGAGGGCCTGTTGCGCCCGTCCACGAAACGAGTCCGATCATGAAAAGCATCGACGGCAAGGCCCGCACCATCAGCGAGATCCTGAAGGGCAAGCGCTACGGTATCGATTACTACCAGCGCGAATACCGCTGGCAGAAGAAGCAGGTCAAGGAACTCATCGATGACCTGACCGACCAGTTCCTGCAATCGCACCGGCCGGGCAATCCGCGTGGCGCGGTGGCGAGGTACGGCAACTACTTCCTTGGCTCGATCATTCTCAGCGAGCGGGATGGGCGCCAGTTCATTGTCGACGGCCAGCAACGCCTGACCACCATCACGCTGCTGCTGCTTCTGCTGCATCGCAAGCAGGGCGACCGCAAGGATCGGGTGTCGCTGGAGGAGCTGATCTATTCGGAGCGCTTCGGCGAGCGCGCCTTCAACATCGCCGTCGAGGACCGCAGCGCGATCATGACGGCGCTGTTCAATAACAGCGTGCCGGATACGACGGATGCATCCGAATCCGTGCAGACGATCGTCGCGCGCTACCAGGATCTGGACGAGCTGCTGCAGGAGCAGGCCGAGGACATCGACGATGCGGCACTGCCGTATTTCTGCGACTGGCTGACGGAAAAGGTCTATCTGATCGAGATCAGCGCCGCGTCCGATGAGGATGCGTACACGATCTTTGAAACGATGAATGATCGTGGCCTGTCACTGACGCCGCTGGACATGCTGAAGGGTTATCTGCTGGCCAAGATCACCGACATCGGCCAGCGCAACGAGGCCGCGCGCCTGTGGCGCGAGCGCATTGAAGCATTGCGCAAGCTGGGAAAGGACGAAGACACGGACGCGGTGAAGGCGTGGCTGCGTGCGCGCTATGCCAACAGCGTACGTGAGCGCCGCACGGGCTCGGAGAACAAGGATTTCGAACGGATCGGTACGGAGTTCCACCGCTGGCTCGGTGACCATGCCGAGGTGCTCGGGCTGAAAAGCGGGGAGGACTTCTTCCGCTTCATCAATGACGACATGGTGTTCTACACCCGTCAGTACGTCCGCATTTGCGAGGCGTCGATGCGCCCGGTGAAGGGGCTGGAGGCGGTGTATCACGTCGCGGCGTTCAACTTTACGCTGCAGTACCCCTTGCTGCTGGCGCCACTGCGCCTCACCGACGCACCCGACACCATCGACCGCAAGATCCGTGCGGTGGCGGTGTTCCTCGACATCCTGCTGGCGCGCCGTGCGGTGAACTACCTCAGCATGACCCATGGCGCGATGTCGTACGCGGCGTTCCTGATCATGCGCGATATCCGTGGCCTGCCGTTACCGGAGCTGGTGGAGACCTTGCAGAAGCGGTTGGCCGAGCAGGGCTGTGACTTCGATGGCACAGCCGATGGCCGCCGCAACGGGTTTGCGGGTTTCGGCCTCAACCAGTGGTCCAAGCGCTACATCAAGGTGCTGCTGGCCCGTATGACGGCAGAGCTGGAGCAGGCATCCGGTATGGACAGCACCGCTGCCAAGTACCTGGTGGAGGGGCGCGGGCGATACGAGATCGAGCACATCTGGGCCGATCATTACGCACGGCACCGCGACGAGTTCGCCTCACAGGCGGATTTTTCCGACTACCGCAACCGGTTCGGCGGCCTGCTGCTGTTGCCCAAGAGCTTCAACGCCAGTTACGGCGACCTCACTTACCCGAAGAAGCGCAAGCATTACGTCAGCCAGAATCTCCTCGCCTGGTCGCTGCATGAGCAGTGCTACGAGCGAAACCCGGGCTTCCTCGCCTATTTGAAGCGGGAGGGACTTTCGTTCCGGGCGCTTGAAGAGTTCCACAAGGCGCACCTGGACGAGCGGCACGCGCTGTACCGCCAGCTGGCAGATAGGGTCTGGGATCCCCAGCGGTTATCAGGCGAGGAGAGGGAATAGAGGCTGCGCGCTGTGCCCCAGGAGCAACAATTGTTGCCGCGGGAGCTACACGGCCGCTCCAGTCGCGATGGTGAGCAAGCTGCGGCAGGCAGAGAAGGCGGCTTATGCCGCGCCGAGAGCGCGATCGGAAAACGGCGATTGAGCCTGTACGCCGCTCAACGCGCTTGTTCAACCTTGCCTTGAACACAGCGCGATGCGGCCGATATAGTAAACGCTGCCTATCGCATGGACGCGACTCCGCCCCGTGCGCATCCCAGGATTGCGTATGCCCCAGCAGGTCGAATCCACGCGTGCAGGCCGTTACCTGCGCCAACCCACCGGATACAGCGCGTTCTCTCCGGCGCCCCTGCCGCCCGAACCGGCCCTTACCCTGACCGGGCCATTGCAGGGACTGCTGTCGCAGGCCGACCGCGCACTCGGGCGACTGGATGGTTCGGTACTGACACTGCCGAACCCCGATCTCTTCGTTTTCATGTATGTGCGCAAGGAGGCCGTGCTCTCCAGCCAGATCGAGGGCACACAGAGTTCTCTGCAGGATCTGCTGGCGGCCGAGGCCGACCTGTTCGACGAGAGCATGCCGCGCGATGTGGACGAGGTGGTCAACTACGTCCGTGCGATGAAGCATGGATTGGCCCGGCTGGCGGCGCTGCCGGTTTCGGTCCGCCTGATCCGCGAAATCCATGGCGTGCTACTGGATGGGGTACGCGGCGGGCGATTGCAGCCAGGCGAGCTGCGTCGCAGCCAGAACTGGATCGGCCCGGCGGGCTGCACCCTCGCAACGGCGAGTTTTGTGCCACCCCCGCACGAGGACGTGCCGCAGGCGCTGGGTGATCTGGAGCGCTTCCTCCATGCGGTGGACGATCTGCCCGCGCTTGTAAGGATCGCCCTGGCGCATGTGCAATTCGAAACCATCCACCCGTTTCTGGATGGAAATGGCCGCGTTGGACGGTTGCTGATCACCTTTCTGCTGACCGAGAGCGGTGTGCTGCACAAACCAGTGCTGTATCTGTCCCATTATTTCCGCCGGCACCGGCAGGCCTATTACGAGCATCTTCAAGCGGTTCGCGACCGAGGAGCATGGGAGGAGTGGCTGCAGTTCTTCCTGCACGGCGTGGTGGAGGTGGCGGGCGAGGCGGCTGAAACCGCCCGCAGGATCCAGCTGTTGCGCGAGCAGCACCGGCTTGCGATCACGGACGGGCTGGGGCGCGCTGCCGGCAACGGCCATCGGGTGTTGGAGAGTCTGTACGACCGCCCGATCGTTACGGTGTCCGACGTACGGGCGATGACGGGAACTACTTATCCCGCCGCCAACACGCTGGTCGCACGACTTGTGGAACTAGGGATCCTGATGGAGATGACCGGCTTCGCGCGGAACCGCCGGTTCCGTTACGAACCGTATGTGCGACTTTTCACGGATGATGTCGTGGCCGAGGGGGAGGCCCGCTTATGAACCTGCATCAGGAACACCACTTCGAGTGCGAGATCTGCGAACACCTGGCCGGCAACGGCTGGCTGTACGCGGACGGCGACGCCGCGCACTACGACCGGCCGACCGCGTTATACCTGCCGGACCTCGTGGCCTGGCTGCAGGCCGCACAGCCAGAGAGCTGGGAGGCACTTGCGAAGACCCATGGGCCGCAGGCCACGGCGCGGCTGGCGGAGCGCATCCGCAAGAACCTCGACGAGCGCGGCACGCTGGACGTGTTGCGCCGGGGCGTGGAGATGGTGGGGCTCAAGCGCCCGCTGTCGCTGGTGCAGTTCCGCCCGGCGCTGGCCATCAATGCCGTGATCGAGCAGCACTACGCGGCCAACCGGCTGCGCGTGGTGCGGCAGGTCAAGCACTCGCCCAATCGCCCGAACGACTGCGTGGACCTGGTGCTGTTCGTCAACGGCATCGCGGTGGCGACGGCCGAGCTGAAATCCGATTTCACCCAGAGCGTGGGCGATGCGGTGGACCAGTACCGGCTGGACCGCAATCCGCATCCCAAGGGTGGCGTGCCTGAGCCGCTGCTGTCGTTCCCGGGCGGTGCGCTGGTGCACTTCGCGGTGAGCCAAGCCGAAATGATGATGACCACGCGGCTGGCCGGCACGGACACGTTCTTCCTGCCGTTCAACCGCGGCAACGGCGGCGGCGCAGGCAATGCGCCGGACCCGGGCGGATTTGCCACGCGTTACCTGTGGGAAGAGGTGTGGGCGCGCGACAGCTGGCTGGAGATCCTCGGCCGCTACCTCATCGGCAAGCGCGACGAGAAGAAGCGCCTGAAGACGGTGATTTTTCCGCGTTACCACCAGCTCGATGCGACCCGGAAGCTGGTCGCCGATGTGCGCGCGAACGGGGCAGGGCAGCGCTACCTGATCCAGCATTCGGCAGGCTCGGGCAAGACCAACTCCATCGCATGGACGGCGCACTTCCTTGCCGATCTGCACGATGCAGCCAACGCCAAGGTGTTCGACAGCGTTTTGGTGGTCAGCGACCGCACGGTGCTCGACACGCAGCTGCAGGAAGCGATCTTCGATTTCGAGCGTACCACCGGCGTGGTGGCCACCATCACCGGGGAACACGGCAGCAAGAGCGCGCAGCTGGGCGAGGCGCTGAAGGCCGGCAAGAAGATCATCGTGTGCACCATTCAGACCTTCCCGTTCGCGCTCAAGGCAGTGCAGGAACTGGCGGCCACCGAGGGCAAGCGCTTCGCGGTGATCGCCGACGAAGCGCACAGCTCGCAGACCGGACAGGCGGCGGCCAAGCTCAAGGAACTGCTCAGCGCCCAGGAGTGGGCCGAGCTGCAGGACGGCGGCGAGATCGACAGCGAAACCGTGCTGCAGGCGCAGATGGGCGCGCGCAGCGCCGAATCCGGCCTCACTTATGTGGCTTTCACCGCGACACCCAAGGGCAAGACGCTGGAGCTGTTCGGCCGGCCCGGGCCGGACGGGCTGCCCCAGCCGTTCCATGTGTACTCGATGCGCCAGGCGATCGAGGAGCGCTTCATCCTCGACGTGTTGAAGAACTACACGCCCTACAGCCTGGCGTTCCGTCTGGCGCACGACGGGCAGGAGTTCGACAACACCGAGGTCGAGCGCTCGACGGCGATGAAGGGAATCATGCAGTGGGTGCGCCTGCACCCCTACAACATCGCCGCCAAGGTGCAGATCGTGGTGGAGCACTACCGCGAGAACGTGCGGCCGCTGCTTGATGGCCGCGCCAAGGCGATGGTGGTGGTGGGCTCGCGGCGCGAGGCCGTGCGCTGGCAGAAGGCGATCCGCGCCTATCTGGAACGTCAGGGCTATCCGCTCGGTGTGCTGGTGGCGTTTTCAGGCGAGGTGGATGACCCCGAGAGCTATCCGGAAGCCGTGACCGAATCAAACTCACTGCTAAATCCCGGGCTCAAGGGCCGCGACATCCGCGAGGCTTTTGCCGGGCCGGACTACCACCTGCTTCTCGTGGCCAACAAGTTCCAGACCGGCTTCGACCAGCCGTTGCTGTGCGGCATGTATGTGGACAAGAAACTCGGCGGCATCCAGGCCGTGCAGACGTTGTCGCGCCTCAACCGCGCGTATCCGGGCAAGGACACGACCTACATCCTCGACTTCCAGAACGACACCGGCGAGATCCTTGCTGCCTTCCGCACCTATTACGAAACCGCGTCACTCGAGGCGACCACCGATCCCAACCTGGTCTACGACCTGCGCGCCAAGCTCGATGCGGCTGGGCACTACGATGATTTCGAAGTGGAGCGGGTGGCCAAGGTGGAGCTAGACCCGCAGGCGAAGCAGTCGCAGCTGGCGGCGGCCCTGCAACCAGTGGCCGACCGCCTGCTCAAACGCTACAAGGCGGCCATGCAGGCCCGGACTGCGGCAGACGCGAGCGGTGACTCTGCCGCAGCGGCCGAGGCCAAGGACACGCTGGATGCGCTGGTGCTCTTCAAGGGCGACATGGGCGCCTTTGTGCGCCTGTATGCGTTCTTGTCGCAGATGTTCGACTACGGCAACACGGAGATCGAAAAGCGCTTTCTGTTCTACCGGCGCCTGTTGCCGCTGCTGGAATTCGGCCGCGAGCGCGACACCGTGGACCTGTCGAAGGTGGCACTGACCCACCACACGCTTCGCAGCCGGGGCGCACAGACGCTCAGTCTCGATGCCAAAGGCAGCTATCCGCTGTCGCCTGTGGATGCGGTGGGCAGCGGCCGTGTGCAGGAAAAGGAGCAGGCGTATCTGCGCGAGATCATCGAGCGGGTGAACGGCCTGTTCGAAGGACAGTTGAGCGACGAGGACCAGCTGCAGTACGTCAACGGAACGCTGAAGGGCAAGCTGCTCGAGAACGACATGCTCGCGCGGCAGGCGATCGACAACTCGAAGGAACAGTTTGCGAATTCGCCCGACCTGCGCCGTGCGCTGGTGGACGCGATCATCGACGCGTTCGAAGCGCATGGCGTGATGAGCGGACAGGCGCTTGCGTCAGAGCGCGTGCAGGATGGGCTGATGGACACCCTGCTGGGGCCGGGTCAGCTGTACGAAGCACTTCGCGCCAACGTCAAACAGAATCCAACGCACATGCACCGTTGAATTTCTTTGGCGTTAGCGGTTCCAGCTTCACGTCTTGTGCCGGGCTTTTTTTGATCTGCCCGGGGACCGGCCCCGGGTGCTGCCGATACCGGCGGCGAAGCGCTTGTCACCCGCTGCGGCCCGTGCCAAGCGCGTTTGCCGATTCGCATCCGAGGGATTGGAAGTCCATCGGGACCGGTTTGCGGGTCTTCGCCAGCCGGGCACACGCGAGCAGCATGCGCCAACGCGTGACATACGCCATCGGCACTCAGCCGATGGCGTCGAGCGGGCCGTCCCGGGGTGTGCGACCGCACTGGACGCCGCAGTGACGCGCATCGGCACGACGCTTTGGTCCCGGCAGGTCTTTAGGGATCGTATATCAGCCCTTAAGTCATAATTGGCTGATAAGGGCGCATAAGTGAACTCTTGACAGATATTAATTTAAGCTCTTATATGACCCACAAGACGCGATTCCGCGCTCAAGGGTGCTGATATGAGCCGCTATCTCGAACACGCGACGGCATCACCAGAGGCCGTCCAGCGCGCGCTCGGCGCGCGGCTGGCCGGCTTGCGGCTGGGCCGCAACCTCACCCAGGCACATCTGGCCCGGGAGGCGGGGGCGTCGGTCAGCAGCATCAAGCGCCTGGAGGCGGGCGAGAACACCTCGGTGAACACGTTGTTGCGGGTGCTCGCGGTGCTCGGCCTGGACGGACGCTTGCTGGACAGCCTGCCGGATCCGGCCGTGCGGCCGGTGGAGCGGGTGCGGCATGGCGGCCGCGAGCGTCGCCGTGCGCGCGAGACGCAGGCGCCGGCCAAGGCGACGGACTGGGCCTGGGGTGACGATGGCGATGACGACGCCGGGGAGACGGGCGCGTGACCGATGCGACCGTCCGGCTCTGGGGGCGGGACATCGGCGCGGTGAGCTGGCTGGCCGAGCGCGGGGTCGCGGCGTTCCAGTACATGCCGGAGTTCGTCGACAGCGGCATCCAGCTGGCGCCGATCGAGATGCCGCTGCGGTCCGAGCCCTACGAGTTTCCGGGCCTGTCGCGGGAGGCCTTCAAGGGCCTGCCCGGCATGCTGGCCGACGCGCTGCCGGACAGGTTCGGCAATGCGCTGATCGATGCCTGGCTGGTGGCGCAGGGCCGGGCGGCCGGCGGGTTCAACCCGGTCGAGCGGCTGTGCTACATCGGCACCCGCGGCATGGGCGCGCTCGAGTTCCATCCGATGCTGCCCGGCGTGGCGGGGCGATCGCGCCCGGTCGACATCGAAGCGCTCACCCGCCTGGCCAACGACGTGCTCAATCACCGCGGGCAACTGGCCGGCGTGCTGGGCGGCGAGGACGACCAGGCCGCGCTGGAGGACATCCTGCGCGTGGGCACCTCGGCCGGCGGCGCCCGCGCCAAGGCGATCCTGGCCTGGAACCCGCAGAGCGGGGAGTTCCGCTCCGGGCAGGTCAAGGCGGGGGAGGGGTTCTCGTACTGGCTGCTGAAGTTCGACGGCATTTCCGGCAACCGTGACAAGGAACTGGCCGACCCCCAGGGCTTCGGCCTGGTGGAGTACGGCTTCCACCTGCTGGCCGTGGCCGCCGGCATCGACATGAGCGAATGCCGCATCCACCGCGAGGGCGGGCGGGCGCATTTCATGACCCGTCGCTTCGACCGCAGTGCCGGCGGCCGCAAGCTGCACATGCAGTCGCTGGCGGCGATGCGGCATTTCGATTTCAACGCGGCCGGCGCCTACTCGTACGAGCAGGCCGTGGAGACCATTCGCAGGCTGGGGCTGCCGGCGCTGGATGTCGAACAGCAGTTCCGCCGTGCCGTGCTGAACGTGTTGATCCGCAACCAGGACGACCACGTCAAGAACATCGCCTTCCTGATGAACCGCGCGGGCGAGTGGCGGCTGTCGCCGGCCTTCGACGTGAGCTACGCCTACAACCCGGACGGCAGCTGGACCCACCAGCACCAGATGAGCCTCAACGGCAAGCGCGATCATTTCGCGCTCGACGATCTGGTGCGGTTCGGCGTGTTCTGCGGCTTCAAACCGCCGCGGGCGCGGGCGGTGATCGACGAGATCCAAGGGCAGGTGAGCCAGTGGCTGCGGTTCGCCGAGCAGGCGGGGGTCGACGAGCGCATGGCGGCGGCGATCCAGCGCAATCTGCGGCTGGGCATCGTCGGCCGCTGACGGCCCCCACCGCTCGGGCGGACCGTTCACCCCGGCCATGCGCCGCGGCGGGGCCTCCGAGGAACAACGTTTTGGTAGGAACACCTGTTCCAGGTTCACGTGTTGCCGAAGTGACAAGCGGGGCGGGACGAGCCGCCTGCGCAGTTCCGGCACGAGGCTTGCATGGAGGCCGGGTGATCTGTTTTTCGAGCCTCCCGATGCCGCACCCTGCGCACTCCACCGTCGTCGCCGGCCCCTGGACAGCCCAGTCCGAAGTGCCGGCCCGCCGCACGCCCGAGCGCCGCGGCGCCGGGCAGCCGCCGGACACCGTCCAGCTGCGTGAAGGTCTGCTGCCGGCCCAGCTCGTCACGGCGGAAGCGCTGGAGATCTTCGGCTGGCGGCTGGCCTTCGTGCGCCGCCCGCTGTTCCAGGCGCCGATCCCGGTGCTGTTCGACCGGGACGGCACACGGCACGTGGTGATCCGCGATGACGGCACGCTGGACGAGCACCCCACGCTGAAGCTCCGCAGCTGAGCGACGCTGCCGCGGCCCCGGCGCAGCCGGGGCCGACGCGCGGTGTATGAGCACGTTTCACGTAGGCAGGTTCACCATGGGCCGTCCCCCTTCGAGCGCTGCACATGCACCCGAACGACAAGGCCGTCTATACGGCGGCCCTGGTTGACCTGGAAGCCGAGCTCACGCGCATCGAGGGCAGGCAGGATGCGAAGCTGCGCAAGATCGCGGCGTTGTGCAATGCGGCGCTCGCATTGCGCGACCGTCTTGCACAGGGGGATGTGGTCTGGTTGAACCAGCAGTTGCACCGGATCGCCAGCGCCCACGGGTTGCCGGACGAGTGCGTGCTCGAGGACGACCAGACATTCGCAGGGCAGACGCTGGACACGGGCGAGGGCGGGGACGCGTCCCGTCCCTAGGGTGGCGCTGCCGGGTGCGTCGTCACTTGGATCTACGGCTGGCAAGCCGGCGTTCGTAGCCTTGATCGCGCCTGTGTCACGCGAGGGCGGGCCGCCAGGCACATCGTCGGCGGGTCGCCGTCGATGTCGATGCTGTCGAGGTGGCGCGCTTGGGAGTCGGCGCGGTGGCCGATGGCCGCAGATGATGGCGACGTCGGGCACCGCCGCGCGTCCACTATGCGGGCGGGCACGCGATGGTCCGGCGGGCCGCGTGCGCAGCCCTGGCACCACCGCGTCCAACTGCGTCTCGCGCAACGGTGTGAGCCCCCCGGCATTCCCGGCGCGCGCCCTCACGTCCGCGACGGCGACGAGACCCCGTGCGCGTAGTAGCGCGGCGCTGTGCACTTTGCGCACGCGCGCCCGAGGTCCAGCGGGCGGCCTTCACGAGCCGCGTGCCCAGTGTGCGCTTTCTTCGGCATCCCGCCTGTCAGGACCCCGCCCATGCGTGACATCCTCAAGACCCTCGCCGACGAACACGCCCAACTCAAGACGCTGTTCGAACAGATCAACGCCACCACCGACCGCGCCGAGAAGACGCGCGCCGAGCTGCTGGAGAAGATCGAGGCGAATCTGATTCCGCATGCGAAATGGGAAGAGCTGGTGTTCTACCCGGCGTTTGCCGAGCGCGCGTCGCACGACCAGCTGCTGCAGCACGCCGAGGCCATCCAGGAGCATCGCGCGGTCGAGCTGACCGTGCTGCCCGACCTGCACGCCTCGGAGAAGACCTCGCGCCAGTTCGCCGGCTCGGTGAAGGTGCTGTCGGAGTTCATCACCCACCACGCCGACGAGGAAGAGAAGGAGATGTTCAAGGCCGCGCGCCAGCTGTTCTCCTCCGAGGAGCGCGCGCAGATGGACGAAGACTACGAAGCCTGGAAGGCGTCGCCGGCGGCGGCCGGGCTCACGTTCCACGCCAAGGCGAAGACGGCGCTGAAGTCGGTGGTCCGCAATCCGAAGGCGCCGGGCTGAGGCGGCGGTGCCTGCCACACGTCACTTCGGTGCAAGAGCCGCGTGCAGCCGCCGGAGGCTCCGGCGGGCCATGGTTCGTCAAGCGCTGATGCCGGTGACGGGCGAGGGCAGCGGCATGATCCGCCGCTTCGCCCCGGCGGAGAAGATGAGACGCCTCGGGCGGCGCGCCCGGCGGCGGTACGGGCCCCGGATCCGCACGCAGACGGGCCGCCAAGCGACGCAAACGCCGGCGATGCGACACTCGGTCGCATCGCATCCCCACATGCGCAGCCCCATCGTGACGGGTGCCACGCCCGGCCCGGAAGCCCCATGTACGACTGGTTCCCCATCGTCTTCATCGTCTTCAAGGTGGTCGTGCTCGGCACGGGCATGTTCTACGCCATCAAGTGGCATCACGATCAGGCCAAGAAGGACGCGCGCGAGAAGGAGGAACAGGCGCAGCGCGAGGCCGAACGACGGAAGCAGGACGCCGGCGGCGTCTGACAGCTGAGGCACCCGGCCGGTTCCGGGAGACGCTGCCCGCTGTGCGCAGGGCGCCGGTGGCGCCGTTCCGAGTTCCCGTCAGCCTGCGTGCCGGGGCCGGCCCGAGCGGGCGGGCCCTTCGCGGGGCCGGCGTCCGGGCGCTGTCTTGCATCCGGTGAGGCGGGTCGGCGCATGCGAGCGACGTCCGCTGAATCCAGCCTGGCTCAGGCCGCCCAGCGTCGACCCGGCGGTTTCGGCTGCGGTGCATCCCGCGCGGAGGCGGGACGGGTGCTCGCCATTCGGGCTGGGACCACTGGGCCGGTCTGTCCGGCTTGCATCGGCGCCGTATCAGCGCCGGCTCGCCGCGCAGGAGCACTCCGTCGGCCGGATGCGCCAATCGGATACCGCTCGTCGGCTGACACCCGTGCGGCGTGAACGCGGCGTCAAGAACCGTCCGCCCTTGCCGTTACCGCGGAGGAGGCGGCATCCGCCCCTCCGACCACGGCAGGTGCCCTATGAGCTTCAAGGATGTGACGCGTTGGTTCGGCGGGCGGGTCCCGCGCGGGAATGTGGACGCGGCGCGTGAGCTGGCGGAGGCGCGCAGCCTGATCGCCGCGATCGACCGGGCCCAGGCCATCATCGAGTTCGATCTCGACGGCACCATCCGCACCGCCAACGGCAACTTTCTTTCGACGGTGGGTTACAGCCTGGGGGAAATCGCCGGCCGCCATCACCGCATGTTCGTCGAGGATGCCTATGCGCGTTCCGACGACTACAGCCGCTTCTGGCAGACGCTGCGCAGCGGCGAGTTCCACAGCGGTCGCTTCCGCCGGCTGTCCAAGAGCGGCGCGCCGGTGTGGATCGAGGCGTCCTACAACCCGGTGCTCGACGCGGCCGGCGCGCCGTGCCGCATCGTCAAGTTCGCTACCGACATCACCGCGCAGATGCGCGAGGCGGCGGATTTCTCCGGGCAGATGGCCGCCATCTCCAAGGTGCAGGCGGTGATCGAGTTCGACCTGCAGGGGCGGGTGTTGAACGCCAACGAGAACTTCTCGGCGACCACCGGCTACACGCTGGACGAGATTCGCGGCCGGCACCACGCGATGTTCCTGCCGCCCGACGAGCCGCAGGGCGAGGCCTATCGCGCGTTCTGGGCCAATCTCGCGTCGGGCCACTTCGATGCGGGCCGCTACCGCCGCGTGGGCAAGGACGGCGGCGAGATCTGGATCCAGGCCTCCTACAACCCGATCTTCGACACCGACGGGCGGCCGTGGAAGGTGGTGAAGTACGCGACCAACATCACCGCGGAAGTCATGCGCGAGCGCGAGCTTGCGCAGGCCGTGGCCGAGGTGGGCGAGGTGGTGGCGGATGCCGGCCGCGGCGATCTGCGCCGGCGGGTCTCCCTGCAGGGACGCAGCGGCGCCGTGGCCGAGCTGTGCGCCGACATCAACATGATGGTCGACTCCATGGCGCGCATGGTGGCCCAGGTGTCGACGGCCTCGTCGCAGGTGCATGCCGCGGCCACCGAAATCGCCGCAGGCAACGAGGATCTGTCGTCGCGTACCGAGAGCCAGGCCGCGTCGCTGGAGGAAACCGCGTCGTCGATGGAGGAGATCGCCGCCACCGTGCGCGCCACCGCCGAGAACGCCCGGCAGAGCACGGCGCTCGCGCAGAACGCCACCCAGGTGGCGGAAGCGGGCAGCGAGCTGGTGGGCCGTGTGGTCGGCACGATGGGCGACATCCAGCGCAGCGCGAACGAGATCGCCGAGATCACCGCGGTCATCGAGGGCATCGCGTTCCAGACCAACCTGCTGTCGCTCAACGCCGCGGTCGAAGCCGCCCGCGCCGGCGAGCAGGGTCGCGGATTCGCCGTCGTGGCCACCGAAATCCGGGCGCTGGCGCAGCGCTGCGCCGAGGCGTCGCGCAACATCCGCGGCCTGATCGGGGAGTCGGGCCGCACCGTCGACGCCGGCGCGAAGCTCGCCGCGGAGGCGGGCGCCACGATGTCGCGTACGGTGGAGCGCATCCGCGAGGTCAACCTGTTGATGGCCGACATCGCCGTCGCCGCGGCCGAGCAGAGCGCGGGCATCGATCTGATCAAGACGGCGATCACCGTCATGGACGAAGCCACCCAGCAGAATGCCGCCCTGGTGGAAGAGGCCACCGCGAGCGCACGCAGCCTGGAGCACGAGGCCAATGCGCTGGTGGACCAGGTCTCGCGCTACCGCGTGGTCGACACGCCCGCCGCGACGCAGCCGGCGTTGACGCTGGTCGCGTGACACGGCGACCGATGCGCATCTGACGGCTCCGGTGCGGCGCCATCGAGTCGTCGCACGAGCGCAGCGGTGGCGGCGGCCGGTCGCGGCCGCGCTCAGCAACCGCGGCGGATCGCGCCGACGGCTGCGGAGATCGCGATGCGCCAGCCGCACCAGGAGGATGGCGAGCGCCTCGGGCGAGGCGCATCCGCCGTCCTCCGGATGTCCGGAAGGGGGCTTACACCAGTTGCGTCAGCCAGCCGTGGCGGTCCGGCACGCGGCCGTACTGGATGTCGAGCAGGTCCTTGCGGATCGCCATGGTCAGTTCGCCCGGCGGCGCGTCGGCATCGCCCACGCTGAAATCGTGGCCCTTGAGCACCCCGATCGGCGAGATGCTGGCCGCGGTGCCGCAGGCGAAGACCTCGGCGATCGCCCCCGAGCGCACGCCGTCGATCCATTCGCTGATCTCGATGCGGCGCTCGGTCACGGTGTGGCCGCGGTCGCGCAGCAGCTGGATCACGCTGTCGCGGGTGATGCCCTCGAGGATGCTGCCGGTGAGCGCGGGAGTGATCACGCTGCCGTCCTTCTGCACCAGAAAGACGTTCATGCCGCCCAGCTCTTCGACGCAGGTGTTCGTCTCCGCATCGAGAAACAGCACCTGCGCGCAGTCGTTGGCGACGGCCTCGCGCTGCGGCAGCAGCGAGGCGGCGTAGTTCCCGCCGCACTTGGCCGAACCGGTGCCACCCCGGCCGGCGCGGGCGTAGTCGCGCGACAGCCAGATCGACACCGGCTTGATGCCGCCCTTGAAGTATGCGCCCGCGGGGCTCGCGATCACGTAGTAGGCCACGCGGCGGGCGGGACGCACGCCGAGGAAATCCTCGTTGGCGATCATGAAGGGCCGGATGTACAGGCTCGATTCGCCGCCGCCCGGCACCCAGTCCTGGTCGGTGCGCACCAGCTGGCGGATCGATTCGACGAACAGGTCCACCGGCAGTTCCGGCAGCGCCATGCGCCGTGCGGAGTGCTGCAGGCGGCGGCCGTTGGCATCGGGGCGGAAGGTCCAGATCGAACCGTCCGCATGGCGGAAGGCCTTCATGCCTTCGAAGATTTCCTGCCCGTAATGCAGCACCGCCGCGGCGGGTGAGAACGTCAGCGGGCCGAAGGGGCGCACGTGCGCGTCGTGCCAGCCGGCGTCGACGGTCCAGTCGATGGCCACCATGTGGTCGGTGAAGTGGGTGCCGAAGCCGGGGTCGGCGAGGATCGTCTCGCGTTCGGCCTGCTGGCGGGCCTGCAGCGACGGAACGATGCGGAAGGTGTGGATCGGCTCGGTGGTCATGTGGCGCGGCTCATGTGTGGACGGCGTCGACGCTGCGTGGCGCGGCCGCTCGTGCGGCGACGCCGGGCGTCGGGGTGGGGGAGGATGGTACCGGCGATGCCGCGCAGCGTCGCGTGCGGACGCGGCGGCCGCGCTCGCCTAACACTGTGGGCGGGTGTATCCGCCGGGTGGTCGCCGGTCGCGGTCCGCACCGCTTTGCCGGCGCCGCCCGCCCATGCGCCGTCGACTGTGCACGCACGGCGAGGCTGTGCATCATGGCCGCGCGCCCCGCCCCGGGACTCTTCGGACCCACCCATGACGCCTGCCCGCACTCGTGATTTCGCCGGCAACAAGGCCTTCCTGCCCCGCAAGCCCTGCGCGGTCTGCGGCCGCACGATGACCTGGCGCAAGGCCTGGGCGAAGACCTGGGACGAGGTGCGTTACTGCTCCGAGCGCTGCCGGCGCAACAAGGGCGCGGCGGCCGTGCCCGTAGCGGCCCCCGATGGCTGAGCCCGGCGTCCGTCATCTGGTCGTCGTGCTCGGCGATCAGCTCGATGCGTCGGCCGCCGCCTTCGACGGCTGCGACCCGGCGCGTGATGCGATCTGGATGGCGGAAGTCGCCGAGGAATCCACCCACGTCTGGTCGACGAAGACGCGCACGGCCTTGTTTCTGAGCGCGATGCGCCACTTCGCCCGGGACCGGCGTGCCGAGGGCTGGACGGTCCACTACCGGCGGCTCGACGACGTCGACAACCGCGGCACGCTGGGCGCGGAACTGGCCGACGCGATCGCGCGACTGCGCCCGCGCAGCGTGCGTCTGACCGCACCGGGCGACTGGCGCGTGCTGCAGGCGCTGCGCGCGACCGTTGCCTCCGCCGACGTGCCGCTGGTGATCGAACCGGACCGGCATTTCTACTGCGACGTGCGTGCATTCGCCGCGTGGGCACGCGATCAGCCGGAACTCCGGCTGGAGTTCTTCTATCGCGAGATGCGCCGCCGGCACGGCGTGCTGATGGACGGCGACGCGCCCGCAGGCGGACGCTGGAATTTCGACGCCGAGAACCGCGCGCCCTTCGACGCGCGAGGCCCCGGCGCGTTGCCGGCGCCGCTGCGGGTCGAGCCCGATGCGATCACGCGCGAAGTGCTTGCGCTGGTGGCGACGCGCTTTGCCGGTCATCCCGGCCGCCTCGACCATTTTGCCTGGCCGGTGACGCGCGCGCAGGCGCTGGATGCGCTGGCCCGGTTCGTCGACGAGCGCCTGCCGGCCTTCGGCCGCTGGCAGGATGCGCTGTGGCCCGAGGCGCCGTGGCTGTGGCACTCGCAGATCGCGTCGGCGTTGAACCTCAAGCTGCTGGGCCCGCGCGAGGTCGTCGATGCGGTGGAGGCCGCGTGGCGTGCAGGCCGCGTGCCGCTGGCGGCGGCCGAGGGCTACATCCGCCAGATCCTCGGCTGGCGCGAGTACGTGCGCGGGGTGTACTGGACGCAGATGCCGCGCTACGCGGATGCGAACGCGCTGCAGGCCGCCGGCGATCTGCCCGGCTTCTACTGGACGGGGGACGCCCCGATGCCGTGCCTGGCCGACGCACTGCGCCAGACACTCGACCTCGGCTATGCCCACCACATCCAGCGGCTGATGGTGATCGGGCTCTACGCCCAGCTGCTGGGCGTCGAGCCGGCCCAGGTGCATCGCTGGTTCCTCGCCGTCTATGTGGATGCGGTGGAGTGGGTGGAGATGCCCAACGTGCTCGGCATGAGCCAGTACGCCGATGGCGGCCTGATGTCGAGCAAGCCCTACATCGCCAGCGGGCGCTACATCGAGCGCATGAGCGCCGGCAGTTACTGCCGGCGGTGCGCCTTCGATCCCGGCCGACGCACCGGGCCGCAGGCCTGTCCGTACACGCGCCTGTACTGGGATTTCATGCTCCGCCACGAGGCGCTGCTGACGGCCAACCCGCGCACGCGGCTGCAGGTACGCGCGCTCGAGCGGCTCGGCCCGGACGAGCGCGCGACGATCCACCGGGAGGCGGCGCAGTGGCGCGCGGCTCCGTCGCAGCGCGGCGAGGCGACGCCCGTGCAGGCGGACTGAGGTCGGGCGTCTGCGGTACAGTCGCCGCGAGCCGCGACACGGTGTCGCGCGCCACGGCCTGCGAAGCCCTCCGATGCCCCGGATTCTCGGTATTTCCGGCAGCCTGCGTGCTGCGTCCTACAACACCGGCCTGTTGCACGCCGCGCGGGACGTGGCGGGCGAGGGCGTGACGGTCGACGTCGCCACCCTGCACGGCATTCCGCTCTACGACGGCGACCTGGAAGCGCGCGCCGGCAGTCCCGAGGCCGTCGAGGCACTGAAGGCGCGCGTGCTGGCCAGTGACGGTCTGCTGCTGGTGACGCCCGAGTACAACAACGGCATCCCGGGCGTGTTCAAGAACGCGATCGACTGGCTGTCGCGTCCCGGCAGCGGCATTCCCGCATTGTTCGGTGGACGGCCCGTCGCGGTGATCGGCGCATCGCCCGGCGGCTTCGGCACCATCCTCGCGCAGAACGCGTGGCTGCCGGTGCTGCGTACGCTGGGTTGCCAGCACTGGGCCGGCGGACGCCTGCTGGTCTCCCGCGCCGGACAGGCCTTCGATCCGGAGGGCACGTTGCAGGACGAGAAGGTCCGCGGCCAGCTGGCGGCGTTCATTGCGGATTTCGCGGCGCACATCCAGGCGACGCGCTGAGCCCTCATGTCGTCATTGCCGCTCACGTCGCCGTCGCCTGATCTCGAACGCGCCTGGATGCAGCATGCGCTGGCGCTGGCCGAGCGTGCGACGCGCGAGGACGACGAGATTCCGGTGGGCGCGCTGGTGGTCGATGCCGGGGGCACGGTGATCGGCGAAGGCTGGAACCGCAACATCGCCGAGCACGATCCCAGCGCCCATGCCGAGATCGTGGCGATGCGCCACGCCGGACGCGCGCTCGGCAATCATCGCCTGGTCGGCTGCACCCTGGTGGTGACGCTGGAACCCTGCGCGATGTGCGCGATGGCGATGGTGCACGCCCGGATCGCGCGTGTGGTGTTCGGCGCGCACGATCCGAAAACCGGCGCGGCCGGCAGTGTGTTCGACGTGCTCGGTGATCCGCGGCACAACCATCGGGTCGACGTGCACGGCGGCGTGCTGGCCGAGGTCGCCGGCCCGATGCTGACCAACTACTTCCGGCGCAAGCGGGGCCTGCCGCCGCGCTGAGCGCGCGCTCAGATCAGCGGACTGCGCCGGTTGGCCTTGCGGTGCGCGTCGTCCATTTCCTCGTTGACCGCACGCACCGCCATCGCCGCCTCGCGTGCGAGCAGCAGGCTCGCGGCGAACATCGCCAGCACGCCCAGCGCGGCCAGCAGCGTCGGCGCATAGGCGAAGCGGTGATCGAGGAAGGAGTCGCCGGCCACGCTGAGGCTGGTACCGACGAAACAGCTGATCGCCAGATACAGCAGCTGGCTGCCGCGCAGGATGATGTGGCTGCGCCGCCGCTGCAGGGCGATGCGCGCTTCGAGCACGCGCCGGTCGTCGGCATCGGTGAGCGATTCGTCGGCGAGCTCGCGCAGCAGCGCGCGGGTGCGGTCGATCACTCGCGCCAGGCGCGAATTGGCCGAGCCCAGCAGCGCCGCCGTGGCGGTGAGGAAGAACGCCGGCGCGAGCATCGCCGTCAGGATCGCGTAGTGGGTCATCTCGGGACTCGAGAAAATCTGGTTCGGGAACACGGCGGCCGGAGCCCTGGAAACGTCTGGGCTATCATGCGCCGTCACGTCCACGAACGCGAACACCCATGACGGAAAAACTCGGCGACGGCAGGCTGATCTGGATCGATCTGGAAATGACCGGGCTCGACACCGATCACGATCACATCCTGGAGATCGCGACCATCGTCACCGATGCCCAGCTCAACATTCTGGCCGAAGGCCCGGAGCTGGCGATCCGCCACTCGCTCGAAACCCTGGAGGCGATGGACGACTGGAACCGCAACCAGCACACCCGGTCGGGCCTGTGGCGACGGTCGCTGGAACAGGGCGTGGGGATGGACGAGGCCGAGGCGCGGACGCTGACGTTTCTCGCCCAGTGGCTGCCGCCCGGCAGCTCGCCGATGTGCGGCAATTCGATCTGCCAGGACCGCCGGTTCCTGCACCGGCAGATGCCGCGGCTGGAGAAGTTCTTCCACTACCGCAACCTCGATGTGTCGACGATCAAGGAACTCGCCCGCCGTTGGGCGCCGCAGGTGCTGGGCGGCTTCACCAAGCATTCGGCGCATACCGCGTTGAGCGACGTGCGGGATTCGATCGACGAACTGCGCCACTACCGTCGGCACATGGCGGCCCTGGCCAAGGACTGAGCGCGCTGGAGCAGCGGCTGGAACACGCGGACGCGCGGCTGCTCATGTTTCCCGGCGCGGAGTCCATGTGCGTGCCGGAGCAGGCGTGGTTGGCGCGTCATCTGTATCCGCTGGTGTCGATCGAGCTGTCTGCGATCGAGCCCCACCCGTTCGGCCGAGTGCATCTGCTCAGCCCGCTCGAGCCCTGAGGGCGACGTCGGCGATCACACCGGCGAATCCCACAACGCCTGCACGCGCGAGAACCGGCTGGCGTTCCGTCCGGAAGCGGATGACCGCTAGCGCTTCCCCGGAGACCAGGAGTAGGTCCTGTTCGAGCACGCGGCCGACGACGCGCCGGTGGACGCGGCGGCCTCGGCGGAGAGGCAGGCGCACGACGCGCAGCAGCAGGCCCGTGACGCGGCGTCGATCCAGCGCTGCCACCGCTCCGGTGTACTGACGTATCCCGATGCGGACGACTCGCACAGCCACGGCGACTGGGACCATGGCGGCGTGCTCGAGCAGCGCGGCGGGACCACCGGCAACGGCAACTGGACCGGACTCCCAACGGCGCCCGAGGCGTTCGTCATGAACACGGCCGATCCCGACGACGTGTTTCCGCGCATATGCGGCGGGCGACGGGCGACCGTTCCGTTTCGGCGCGTCCAGCGCCGGCTCTCCGTGGCAGGAGAGCGGCGAGGGCAGCCTCCTGCCGGTCTACGAGCCCGATTCGCGCAAGGCCGTGCGCACCTTCGACTGGAGCTGGGCGGGCCGCATGCGCGCATCGTGTCGCGCCCTCGCGTCCGCCTTACGCGGCCGCGTCGCGCTGCGGTTCGACGAGCGTCTGCACCGGCGCCGGCGCCGGCGCGGGCAGGGAAGTGCGCTGACCGTCCTGGTCGTAGAGGTACAGGTGCGTGTCGCGCTGGGGATACGGAATGTTGATGCCGGCGGCATCGAAGGCCACCTTGATGCGCTCGAGCAGCGTGGTCTTGGTGCCGAACCAGTCGGACGATTTGACGAAGCAGCGGATGCCCAGATTCACCGCGTTGTCGCCGAGTTCGTAAACCACCACGTCGGCGCCCGGTTCGTCGAGCACGCGCGAATCGGCGCGCACCTGCTCCAGCGCCACGCGGCGCGCGGTGTCGATGTCGTCGCCGTAGCCGATGCCGATCACCAGCTCCACGCGGCGGATGCCCTGCGTGGTGAGATTGGTGATCACCGACGAGGTGATCAGATTGTTCGGAATGGTGTGCAGCTGCTTGTCGGGGCCTTCGAGCACGCTCTGGAAGATGCGCACTTCGCGCACCGTGCCGGTCTGCCCGGCGGCGGTGACCACGTCGCCGACGTGGAAGGGGCGCAGGGTCACCAGCATCACGCCCGACGCGATGTTGGACAGCGAATCCTTGAGCGCCAGGCCGATCGCGAGACCGGCGGTGCCGATGACCGCGAGCAGCGGCGCGGTCTGCACGCCCAGGGTGCCGAGTGCGACCACCACCACGATCACCACGGCGGCGATATAGGCCACGTTGCGCAGGAAGCTGCCCAGCATCGGGTCGAACCCGAAGCGGGTGAGGGCGGCGGGCACCATGCCGGTGAGCCGCCGCGCGAGCCACAGTCCGATGACCAGTACCGCGGCGGCCTTCAGCAGGGTCGGCCCCCACAGCACCAGCAACTGGTTCCAGTGCACGTTCTCGAATTGCAACACGGCGGTTCTCCGTCGATGGGTTGGCGGCGGACCGCACGCGGCGGCCCGGACACACGAAGCCCCGCCGGAGCGGGGCTCGTGGGCCGCGTCAGCCTCGCCGACGCGGCATGAAGCGAACGTGGTCTCAGGCGGCCGGCTGCTTGGCCTTGGACTTCGCGAGCTTCAGCCAGGTGTCGACCACGGTGTCGGGATTGAGCGACACCGACTCGATGCCTTCGTCCATCAGCCACTGCGCCAGATCCGGGTGATCGCTCGGGCCCTGACCGCAGATGCCGACGTACTTGCCCTTGGCGCGCGCGGCCTGGATCGCCATCGACAGCAGCTTCTTGACCGCGGGGTCGCGTTCGTCGAACAGGTGCGCGACGATCGAGGAATCGCGATCCAGGCCCAGCGTGAGCTGGGTGAGATCGTTGGAGCCGATCGAGAACCCGTCGAAGATGTCGAGGAACGCGTCGGCCAGCAGCGCGTTCGACGGCACCTCGCACATCATGATGATCTTCAGGCCGGCTTCGCCCTGCTTGAGGCCGTTGGCCTCCAGCACCTCGACGACCTTGCGGCCTTCGTCCAGCGTACGCACGAACGGGATCATCACCCACAGGTTGGTCAGGCCCATCTCGTTGCGGACCTTGAGCACGGCTTTGCATTCCAGCGCGAACGCGTCCGAGAACGACGGATCGACGTAGCGGCTGGCGCCGCGGAAGCCGATCATCGGGTTCTCCTCTTCGGGCTCGTAGCGCGTGCCGCCGATCAGGTTGGCGTACTCGTTGGACTTGAAGTCCGACAGGCGCACGATCACCGGGTTCGGCGCGACCGACGCGGTCAGCGTGGCGATGCCTTCGGCCAGACGATCGACGTAGAAGCTGACCGGATCGGCGTAGCCTCGGGTCTTCTCGTCGATCTTCTTCCGGATGTCGGCGTCCTGCTTGTCGTATTCGAGCAGGGCCTTGGGATGCACGCCGATGTGCGCGGCGATGATCATCTCCAGACGCGCCAGGCCGATACCGGCATTGGGCAGCTGGCCGAAGTCGAACGCGCGCTCGGGGTTGGCGACGTTCATCATGATCTTCAGCGGCGCCTCGGGCATCGACGACAGATCGGTGGTGATGCGTTCGAACTCGAGGATGCCGTCGTAGATGTAGCCGGTGTCGCCTTCGGCGCAGCTCACGGTGACGTCCTTGCCGTCCTCGATCAGGTCCAGCGCGTTGCCGGTGCCGACGACCGCCGGCACGCCCAGTTCGCGCGCGATGATCGCCGCGTGGCAGGTGCGGCCGCCGCGGTTGGTGACGATGGCCGAGGCGCGCTTCATCACCGGCTCCCAGTCGGGGTCGGTCATGTCGGCGACCAGCACGTCGCCGGGCTGCACGCGGTTCATGTCGTCGAGCGAGCGCACCACGCGTGCGGCGCCGGCGCCGATCTTCTGGCCGATCGCGCGGCCCTCGGCCACGACGTCGCCGCGGGCACCGAGATGGAAGCGTTCCATCTGCGTCGCCTTGGCGCGCGACTTCACGGTCTCCGGGCGCGCCTGCACGATGAACAACTTGCCGCTGACGCCGTCCTTCGCCCACTCGATGTCCATCGGACGCTGGTAGTGCGCTTCGATGGTCAGCGCCTGGCGCGCGAGCTCGTGCACGTCCTCGTCGGTGATCGAGAACGTGTCGCGCAGCTCGGCCGGGGTGTCCTCGGTGCGCACGCGCTCACCGGGCGTGTCCGAATACACCATGCGCAGCTGCTTGCTGCCGATCGAGCGACGCAGGATCGCCGGCTTGCCCGCCTTGAGCGTGGGCTTGTAGACGTAGAACTCGTCGGGATTCACCGCGCCCTGGACCACCATCTCGCCGAGGCCGAAGCTCGAGGTGATGAACACCACGTCGCGGAAGCCCGACTCGGTGTCGAGCGTGAACAGCACGCCCGAGGCGCCGACATCGGAGCGCACCATCAACTGCACGCCGGAGGACAGGAACACGTCCTCGTGCTTGAAGCCGTGGTGCACGCGGTAGGCGATCGCGCGGTCGTTGTAGAGCGACGCGAACACTTCCTTGACCTTGACCACCACGTCGTCGGCGCCGGCGACGTTGAGGAAGGTTTCCTGCTGGCCCGCGAACGAGGCATCGGGCAGATCCTCGGCCGTGGCCGACGAGCGCACCGCCACGGCGACGTCGCCGCCGCCGTTCTCCGCTGCCAGCTGGGCATAGGCGGCGCGGATGTCGGCATCGAGCTCGGGCTGTAGCGGTGCATCGATCACCCAGCTGCGGATTTCCTTGCCGGCGGCGGTCAAGGCGCCGACGTCTTCGACATCCAGCGTGGCCAAGCGATCGAAGATGCGCTGATGCAGGTCGTTGTGGGCGATGAAGGCCTTGAACGCATCGGCCGTGGTGGCGAATCCGCCGGGGACCGAGACCCCCAGCTTGGCGAGGTTGCCGATCATTTCGCCGAGAGACGAATTCTTGCCACCGACCTGGGCGAGGTCGGTCAGACGCAGGTCATGCAGCCACAGGATGTTGGCGCTCAAGAGGAAACTCCGTGTCGCGTGAATCGAGGGGATGACCGGGCAGGCCCGGTATGGAACGGTTATTTTAGCCTTCCCGGGCGCGAAGGCGCTCGTCGCACGACCGGATCACCGCATGTCCGCCACGCGCCCCGTCTTCTATGTGTCCGATGGCACCGGTATCACTGCCGAAACCATCGGCCACAGTCTGCTGACGCAGTTCAGCGGCACGCAGTTCAGCACCAACCGCATCCCGTTCGTCGACAGTCTCGAACGCGCGCGCGAGGTGGCCGCGCTGATCCGGGCACGTGGCGAGGCGATGGGCGTGCGACCGATCGTCGTGAGTTCCTGCGTCGATCAGAATCTGGCGCTGGCCCTGGGCGAGAGCGGGGCGCTGGTGCTCGACGTGTTCGCGCCGTTCATCGAGCCGCTGGAGCGCGAGCTGCTGGAGACACGCGAGTCGCGCGTGGGACGCGCGCACGGCATGGTGGATTTCGACACCTATCACCGGCGCATCAACGCGATGAATTTCGCGCTCACCCACGACGACGGCATGTCGGTGGACTACGACGAGGCGGACGTGATCCTGGTGGCGGTTTCGCGCGCGGGCAAGACGCCGACCTGCGTGTACCTGGCGCTGCATCACGGCGTGCGCGCGGCGAACTACCCGCTGACCGAGGAAGACCTGGAGCACGATCGCCTGCCGCCGCGGCTGCGTGCGCATCGCAGCAAGCTGTTCGGGCTGACGATCGATCCGGTGCGCCTGGCCCAGATCCGCCAGGAGCGCAGGCCGAATTCCCGCTACGCCAAGCTGGAAACCTGCAAGAGCGAAGTGGTGGCCGCCGAGGCGCTGTTCCGCGCCGAGCGCGTGCCGGTGCTGAGTACGACGCACACCTCGATCGAGGAAATCTCCAGCAAGGTGATGTCGACGCTCGGAATCGAGCGCGTGATGTACTGAAACGCCGCGCCCACCATCGTGGGCGCCGCGCGCGGGGTCGTCAATGTCTGCCGGGTTCACGGATCGCGCGGTAGCATCGGTCCATGCAGAACGTAATGACACGCCGGCCGCGACTTCCCGCCCTGGGACGGTTCGGCTGGCTGATGGCGCTGTATGCGGAAAACCACGGGCGTCTGGTGCGCCTGTTCGACCCGGGGCGTCTGGCGCCGGGTCAGTACGTGTCGCACGTGGAGGGCGCGCTGTCCGTGCGTCTCGACGTGCTGGCCCAGCACGCCTATACGACCGAGCTGCGGCTGAGCTACACGATGCTCGACCCGGCGACGGGTGAACCCGATCCGTCCGCCTATCTGCGGCTGTATCGCGATGCCGGGCAGGTGGAAGCCACCCATTGCTATGTCGGACGGCGCTGGCAGGACGTGATCGGCATGTTCCCGCCGCCGGTCGAGGTCGTCGATCACCGCACCCGCATGAACACCTTTCTCGGCAAATGGCTGCTGTACCTGCACGACCAGGGACACGGGCTTGCAACCTTGCGTCGAAATCCGGATGATGCGCGCCTCGATCGCAACGAGGCCGGCGCCACCGGCTGACACGTTCCCCGGAACGGACGCAGCGAACGAAGGGTGTACGAAATTCTGTTGACGTTGCCGATAAGGAACACTACAATTTCGCGCTCCCAAACGTGGGGCCATAGCTCAGCTGGGAGAGCGCCTGCATGGCATGCAGGAGGTCGGCGGTTCGATCCCGCCTGGCTCCACCACAATTTGTCCGATGGTCGTCAACGGCCTGATCATCGGAACGACGCAAGACGGTTTTCTGCGTCCCCATCGTCTAGAGGCCTAGGACACCACCCTTTCACGGTGGACACCGGGGTTCGAATCCCCGTGGGGACGCCACTCTTCATGCAGACGGGCAGCTCGAATGAGCTGCCCGTTTTGCATTGGAGTTTTCGAAATGCTGTCGCGGGCACCTGCGACGGCGTCAGGCGTCGAGCCGGCATCGCGGCTCGATCGCCTTGCACGGCGGGGCAGGTAGCGATCCTCAGCGCCGGTGGCAGGTTCGATTCGCAGCTTCGCTCTTTGTCCGCGCTTCGCCTGCTCGCAGCAGGGGCCTTGCCGTGCCGAGGGCGTGTGCGACGTGCCTTGCCGCCCGCGCACGCAGGGACGCCGCGGCAGGATGACGTGCCGTACCACGGCAGCGGGCGCATCCGCGGCGCGCACGCGCACGCAATCCGAAGTCGTCGTGCACTGCGGCCCTCGTTCTGCAGGCCGGTCCGGCGGCATCGCAAGGCTCCAGGTTCCCGTCTCTGCGCAACGAAGCAGCCGGACGTGTGCAACCAGGCAGCCGCCGGGGGCTCGCGACGACGCATGCCCGCCCCCCGCGAAAGCGAGGCGCAGCGCCTACCGGGGGCAGGGCGACGTGGTACCGCGCTCCGGGAGTTCGGTGAACGGCGCGAATGGCATCGAGCGCGCGGCCTGTTATACATTCACACGAATACGTGCGGTCCCCGTCACCGGGACCGATGCCTTTGAGAGTCCAGCTTCGGAGCAAGACCATGGTTTTTCGTGCCTGCCTTCTGTCCACCGCGATCGCGGCGACGCTTCTGGCCACCAGCCTGCCGAGCGCAGCGCAATCCGTCGAAACCCGCGCGGAACAGGCCGCCAATCCGCTGACCACGGCGTGGAACACGCCCGACGGCGTGCCCCCGTACGATCGCATCCGCCCCGAGCATTACGAGCCGGCGTTCGACCTGGCGATCGCCGAGGCGCGTGAGGAAAGCGCGCGCATCGCCAATGATCCGGCCGCGCCGACGTTCGAGAACACCATCGAGGCGATGGAGCGGGCGGGGCGCCAGCTGGCACGTGTCTCGAGCACTTTCTTCACCGTGGCATCGGCCGATGCGACCCCGGCCAACCAGGCCGTGCAGAAGAACGTGGCGCCGAAGCTGGCGCGTCTCTCGAACGAAATGATGCTCGACCAGGCGCTGTTCCAGCGCGTGGACACGCTCTACAACACGCGCGCCGAGCTGGGGCTAACGCCCGAGCAGATGCGTCTGCTCGAGCAGACCCACAAGCGTTTCGTGCGTGCCGGTGCGGCGCTTTCGCCCGAGGCGCGCACGCGCGTGGCGGCGATCAACGAAGAGCTGGCGAATCTGGGCGTGGCATTCGGTCAGAAGCTGCTGGCGGATCAGAAGGCCAACGACGTCTTCCTGAGTGAGGCCGAGGTGGAAGGCCTGCCGGCGGATCAGCGCAGCGCGGCCGCCGCCGCCGCGACCGCCGCCGGGCAGCCGGGTGCATTCCTGTTTCCGGCGACGCGTTCGTCGGCCGAGCCCTTTCTGACGGCCGCGCCGAACCGTGCGGCACGCGAGAAGATCTGGCGCGCCTTCACCTACCGCGGCGACAACGACAACGCCAACAACACCAGCGAGGAGATCAAGCGCCTGGTGCAGTTGCGGATCGAGCGCGCCGAACTGATGGGGGCGGCGAGCCATGCCGACTTCGTGCTCGAGGATTCGATGGCCAAGACCACCGATGCCGCGATGGAGCTGCTGATGGCGGTCTACCAGCCGGCCCTGGTGCGGGCGCGCGAAGAGCTGCGCGACATCGAGGCCCTGGCCGCGAAGGACGGCATCACCGATGTCCAGCCCTGGGACTGGCGCTATTACGCCGAGCAGGTGCGTCGTGAGCGCTTCGCGCTGGACGAGGCGGAGGTCAAGCAGTACATGCCGCTGGACGGCATCGTCGATGCGATGTTCGAGACCACGCAGAAGCTGTTCGGGCTGACGGCGCACGAGCGCACCGACATTCCGGTGTATGCCGACGGCGTGCGCGTATTCGAAATCCGCGAGGCGGACGGCCGCAAGGTCGGCCTGTTCTATGCCGACTGGTTCGCGCGGCCCACGAAGCGTCCGGGCGCCTGGATGAACAGCATCCGCGTGCCCAACGCGCTGCTGGGCGACACGCCGATCGTCGTCAACAACCAGAACATCACGCCGCCGGCGAGCGGTGAGCGTGCGCTGATCTCGCTGGACGAGGCGCAGACGCTGTTCCACGAGTTCGGCCACGGCCTGCACGGCCTGCTGTCGACGGCGCGCTATCCGAGTCTGTCGGGCACCGCAGTGTCGCGTGACTTCGTCGAGTTCCCGTCCCAGGTGTACGAGCACTGGATCACCGAGCCGGCCATCCTGCGCGCGCATGCCCGCAATGCCGCCGGCGAACCGATGCCCGAGCCGATGCTCGAGGCGTTGCTGAAGGCGCAGACCTTCAACCAGGGCTTCCTGACCGTGCAGCAGCTGTCCTCGGCGATTCTGGACATGCGTCTGCACCAGATGACCGAGCTGCCGCAGGACTTCGATGCGCGTACGTGGGAAGCGGCGCAGCTGCGCGAGCTCGGCGTGCCCGAGGAGATCGGCATGCGTCACCGGCTGCCGCACTTCAGCCACATCTTCGACGGCGGCTACTCGGCGAGCTACTACGCCTATACCTGGGCCGAGGCGATGGACGCCGACGGCTTCGACGCGTTCAAGGAAGCCGGCAACGTGTTCGACCCGGAACTCGCCGCCAGGCTGCGCCGCGAGGTCTACGAGGTCGGCAACACCCGCGACCCGGCCGAGAGCTACCGCGCGTTCCGCGGTCGCATGCCGACCGCCGACGCGCTGCTGCGCAACCGCGGCTTGAAGTAATCCGGCGCCTCGCGTCGCGGCAAGGACCGCGGCGCAAGGCGAGGGCGCTTCACCGGCAAGGGCGATACGACACGTGCGTATCGCCCTTGTTCGTTCCGGCGGCCTGTCTCGGGACGTCGCAGGCGGATCCCCGTCACGTGGATGGATCGACGTGGGTCTGGATGGGAGCCGAGCCGGCGGTGGCATGCGGTCATCCAGTGCGAGACCAGCGCTGGGGACATGCGAATTCCAGGTTCGAAACCGAAACGCGTGGACCAGCGATGATCGCTGCAGGAGCCGCGAGCGGACGGGGGGTTCAGCCGAGATACGTGTAAAAATGCCCCATACAATCTGTTTTCCCTTGTAGATTCATTTGGTTGCCGGATTTTTTTGGGCGCTAGTTCCGTCAGCGCGATCGGGTCGCAGTTGCGCCAGCAACTGCTCCAGCGTGGTCATACGCACGTCGGCCCGCAACGCCTCGGCCTCTGCCTGTTCGCGACGCTCCCGCTCCTTCGTTAGATCGGCGCGAGCACTGGCCAATTCCACCCGTGCGGCTTCCAGCGTCTGGGTATCTTGCGCCCAGCGGGTCTGCAGGGCCTGGTGCTCGGCAGCTGTAAGCCGCAGCGCGTCTAGTTCCTTCCGCTGCTCGTCCGCTGCCTGACGCATCTGCGCCAGCTCCCGCTCCAGGCGGGTGTGACGCTCCAGCCACTGCCCGTTGTCGCGGTTGAGCTGCACCAGCTCGTGGTTTTTGGCGGTCAGCGCTTCGTTGGCCTGACGCAGCGCGACCTGCAGCTCCTGCACCTGGTGCTCGTGGCGGCGTTGCTCCTGCTCGCGCTGCTCCTTTACCGAGGTCCGGTAGTGCTCCAGCGCCTCGCGGGCGTGCTGGTGCTTCTGTTCCAGTGACTGCGCGTGTGCCTCGTGCTCTGTCAGCCGTGTGGTCAGGCCAGCGATGCGTTCGCTGAGCTGCGCGACCTCCGTCACCCGTTCGGCCAAGGCCTGCTGGGTAGCGGCGTGCACGGTTTTTTCCTCGTGCAAGGCGGTTTCAACGCGCTGAAGCTGGGCGCCCAGCGCGGCCGCTTCCTGCTGGGCACGCTCCAGCGCCTGGCTGCGCTCCTGCAGTTGCACCTCGAAGCGCTGACGAGCCTCGACGACGACCGCCTCGGCCTCCTCGTGCAGGCGCCCGGAGAGCCGGCCGACGAGATCCTGCAATGCATCGCTGACTGCGACTTTGGCGCCAAGGCCTTGCCCTTCCTCTTCCTCCAACTCTTTCAGATAGCGGTGGATCGTGGTCTTGGAGCCGGTGTTGCCCAGCGCCACTCGCACGGCGTCCACCGACGGGTGCTTGCCCTGCGCCCGCAGCGTATCGCGGGCCTTCTGGATGTCGCTCTTGTACAGGCCGCCGCGTGCCATCGCGCTCTCCGACTATTTCGTAATGTATTACATACCACGAAATTACATACCAATCAAGTTACGGAACGGGCAATAATTTGACCGTATTTTGAAGCGGGATAATAGTGGTTTATCCCGTGTCAGCCGCCTGAGGCCTGCACCAGGGGGGGCATTCAGTACGAAACTGGAATGTGCCGCCGCGTGCTAGCGCTCGGTAAGCGCTGCATTTTCCGTTTGTCAGAATCATGGCCGGCAGCGTGCTGACGAGAAGCAAAAGCGGTCAAGGGCGCGCAGGCTCTCTTCATGAGCCCTGCCGCGTCTAGCCAACGTGGGTTCGGTACGCCAACAGCCGCAGCGCATTGAAAACCACGAGCAAGGTGGATCCTTCGTGAATAGCGACTGCTGGTCCGATCCCCAAGCCCAAAATCGTTGCGGGCACGAGGAAGGCGACAATGCTCAGGCTGACGAACACGTTCTGACGGATCACCTTGCGCGTGTGACGGCTCAAGTCCACCGCAAATGGCAGGTGGCGGAGGTCATCGGCCATCAGCGCGACATCCGCGGTCTCCAGTGCGACATCCGAACCCGCGGCGCCCATCGCGATGCCGACCGTGGCGCTGGCCATCGCCGGCGCGTCGTTGACGCCGTCACCCACCATCGCGACCTTGTCCTGCGCGCGCAGCTTGCGTATGGCCTCAACCTTGTCCTCGGGCATCAGGTCGCCCCAGGCTTCATCAAGGCCGACTTCCGAGGCGATCGCCTCGGCGACCCGTTGGTGGTCGCCGGAGATCATGATCATGCGGGTGATGCCGAGTTCACGCAGTGCCTTCAGCGCTTCAGGCGCACCGGCCCGCGCGGTATCGAGCAGGCCGATGGCGCCGAGATCGCGCGCCCCTTGCCTGACGACCATCGAGGTGCGCCCTGCAGCGCGAAGTTGTGCGATGGCGGCAGCCGCCGATTCCCCCAGCGGAGCGACGCCGTCGGCGCCGAACATCTCGGCCTTGCCAATCCAGACCGTCTCGTTGTCGAAGGTGGCAGTGACGCCGCGTCCGATCAGGTTCTCGAGCCCGCTCGCGGAAGGGATCTCGCGCCCGCCCAGCCGCTCGCGGCCATCCCGGGCAATCGCCGCGGCCAGCGGATGGTCGCTGAGAGACTCAACTGCCGTTGCAACGGTGAGCAGTTCCTCCTCCGCCACCCCATCGACGGCGATGACATTGGTGATGCGCGGACGCCCTTCGGTCAGGGTGCCCGTCTTGTCGAAGGCCATTGCACTGAGCGAGCCGAGTTCTTCCAGGGGCGCGCCGCCCTTGATCAGCACGCCGCCGCGGGCCGCGCGGGCAATGCCTGACAGCACCGCGCTGGGCGTGGCGATGGCCAGCGCGCAGGGACTGGCGGCCACCAGCACCGCCATCGCGCGGTAGAAGCTGTCCCGGAAGGGTTCGTCGACGACCACCCACGCGAACAACAGCAGGAAGGCCAACACAAGCACCGCAGGTACGAAGATGCGCTCGAACCGGTCGGTGAAGCGCTGGGTCGGCGACTTCCGCGTTTCGGCCTCGCTGACCATCTGGACCACTCGCGCCAAGGCCGAATCGGTGGACTTGCGCGTGACCTCGACCTCGATTGCGCCGCTGCCATTGATGGTCCCGGCGAACACCCGTGAGGCGGCATCGACGCTATCCGGCCGTGTGCGCGCGGTCGAGGGGTCGTCCACGGGCCGCTTGTCAACCGGGATGCTTTCGCCGGTCACCGGTGCCTGGTTCACGCTGGAGGTACCGAGTACGAGAAAGCCGTCGGCGGACAGGCGTTCGTTCGGCTTGATCAGGACGACATCGCCGACAACCAGTTCTTCAACTGCGATCTCCTGTATCCGGCCGTCGCGTCGTACGGTCGCGGTGGCCGGGGCGAGCTCAGACAAGGCCTCGATGGCGCGCTTCGCCCGGCCCATCGCATAGTGTTCGAGGGCGTGGCCCAAGCTGAACAGGAACAGTAACAACGCGCCTTCGGCCCACGACCCGATCGCCGCGGCACCGGCTGCGGCCACCAGCATCAACGTGTCGATCTCGAAGCGCTTCAGGCGCAGGTTGTCGATCGCCTCACGGAGCGTATAGAAGCCGCCGAAGAAGTATGCCGCCACGTAACAGACTAACGGCAGCCAGGCAGGCGCGCCGGCAAAGGACTTGTCCATCAGGAAGCCAGCGAGGAGCAAGCTGCCGCATACCAGCGAGAAGATCATCTCCGTGTTCGGCCCCAGCAGCCCCGCATGTGCGTGCGACTCCCCACCGGTGCCATGCAAATGGTCGTCGCCCTCACGGTGGACGTGGCGCGCCTCATCTTCTCCATGTGCATGTTGATCGTCATTCAGAGTCTTTACCGGGACAACCTGCATGCTGGCTAGCACGTTCAGGATGCGCGATTCGGACACCTCACGGCGGTCGAACTCGACATGGACGATGCCCGCCGCGCTGGCCTCGGCTTCGAGTACGCCCCCAAGCGACCTGAGCTGCTCGGCGACGGTGCGCGCACGACGCTGGTGGCCAATGCCCTTCACTTCCCACAGAGCATGACCGTAGCGTTCGCTGATCGCCGCGCCGGCACGCTCGACCATCTCGCGGATGCGGGCGAGTGGCACGACGTCCGGGTCATGGTGGACGCACAACTGCGTCGGCGTGCCGTCCGATCCCGCGCGCAAGTGCACCTGCACAATGCCATCGCGGCTTTCCAGGTCGTGAATCAGCCGCCTGACGCAGGCGTCGGACTCGTCCGGCACCTGCGGTAGCAGGATCTGCAGGTCGATGCGGAGCTTTCCGGTCATTGTTGTTCTCCCACGATTCGAGCGCTGGTGTCTTGCCTGCGCAAGCGTTTTGTGCATACACCCGTCGGCAGGCAACGACGGCGCAGCCGAACTCTATCCATCGGATCGCTTGTCTTCGTGGACGCTTTGCAGGATCTCGATGCCGCCTTTGAACGCGACACCAGCAATCAATGCACCCGCCACCAGATCCGGCCAGGACGAACCGAGCCAGAGCACCAGAACACCCGCCACGACTACGCCGCCATTCGAAATGAAGTCGTTGAAGCTGAAGGTTTCGGCCGCCTTCATGTTCACGTCGTCGGAACGGAGGCGGCGCAGCAGCACCAGGCACCACAGATTGATGGCTCCGGCGACGAGCGCCAGTCCGATCATGACGGGGCCGAGCGGCTCGGCCCCATACATCCATCGCCGGACCACGTCCGCCAGCACCATACCCGCGAAGATCAACAGAAGGACCCCCGACACGTTCGCCGCTCCCCGCTTCCAGGCGGGTCGGCGCTCGAGGGCAAGGTAGCTCAGCAGATAGACGGCTGCGTCCGAACCGTTGTCGAGGGCATTGGCGAGCAGCGCGCTGGAATCGGCCACCCAGCCCGCCACTCCCAGTCCTGCGAACAGCGCGAGGTTCCACAGCAAGACCTGCCGTAGAACACTCCTTTGCCGGGCCAGATTCGGGGTCATGTCGCGTGCCGCTTCGGACGATGCGCGATGGCCCGCGCCGCGAAGGTGGGCAGCACCAGCAGCGTCAGCACGGTCGCCGTGATCAGCCCGCCGATGACGACGGTGGCCAGCGGCTTCTGCACTTCGGCGCCGGCACCGACCGCGATCGCCATTGGAATGAAGCCGACGATGGCCACCAGCGCCGTCGTGAGCACGGCGCGCAGACGGTTGGCGGCGCCGGTGGTCGCCGCTTCCAGTGGCGCATCTCCAGCCTCGAGCCGTTCGTGGATGGCCTGCATCAGAACCAGGCCGTTGAGCGTGGCAACACCGGAGACGGCGATGAAGCCCACCGCCGCCGTCACCGAAAACGGCATGCCGCGCACCAGCAGTGCCAGGACGCCGCCGACCAGCGCCAGCGGCACGCAGAGGAACACCAGCGCTGCCTCGCGGATCGACCCGAGTGCCATGTAGAGCAGGCTGCCGATCATCAGGAACACAATGGGGATCACCAGAGCCAGACGTGCTTCGGCACGCTGCAGGTTCTCGAACTGGCCACCCCAGTCCAGGTAGACGCCACTGGGCAAGGAAACGCCCGCAACGGCAGCCTGTGCTTCCTCGACGAAGCCGCCCAGATCCCGACCCCGCACGTTGGCCTGGACCACGATGCGGCGGCTGCCGTTGTTGCGACTGATCTGGTTGGGACCTTCGCTGACATCGATGCGCGCGACCGAGGACAGCGGAACCACGGTGCCGTCGGGCGCGACCACCGGCAAGGCGGCGAGCTGCGCCGGATCGTTGCGTGCGTCCTCTTCGAACCGCACCACCACATCGAAGCGGCGATCGCCCTCGAAGATCTGACCGGCCGTGGTACCACCAACGCCAGTCGCCAGCGCCTCGCTGATGTCCGCCGCGCTCAGGCCGTACTGCGCCGCGGCCGCATGATCGACCCGCACGGTCAACGTAGGCAAGCCAGAAACCTGCTCCACGCGAACGTCGGCTGCGCCGTCGATGCCGCGCAGTTGGACCGAGATGCGTTCCGCGACAGGCTGCAGCACGTCGAAGTCGTCGCCGTACACCATCACGGCAAGGTCGGTACGCACGCCGGAAATCAGCTCGTTGAAGCGTAGTTCGATGGGTTGGCTGAACTCGAATGCATTGCCGATCTGTTTGTCGACAATGGACTCAAGTCGGCCGAGCAGCGCCTCTTTGTCGAGCGACCTGTCCGGCCACTCGGCTTTTGGTTTGAGGACGATCACGCTATCGGAGATGTTGACCGGCATCGGATCGATTGCGGCCTCGGCCGTGCCTGTCCGCGTGAAAATCGTCTCGACCTCCGGCTCGCTGGTGATGGCTTTCTCCAGCGCAAGTTGCATCGCCAGCGACTGCTCCAGCGAAGCAGAAGGCACCCGCAAGGCCTGCATCGCCAGGTTGCCCTCGTCAAGGGTCGGCATGAATTCGCGGCCCAGCGAGACGAATGCGGTGAAGCCAATGACAAGCATGGCGACGGCGCCGATCAGCACGCGGCGCGGCCGCATCACCGCAGCGCGGATGACCGGTTCGGCCTTGCCACGCACGAAACGGATGATTCGGGTCTCGTGTTCGCCGTCGTGCTCGCCTTCGTCACGCGGCGCTGCTTGCGCGGGCCGGGGCTTGGGATCACGCACGAACAGCGCGGCCATCGCCGGCACGAAGGTGAAAGAGAGAATGAACGCGCCGACCAGGGCGAGCATGAAGGTCGCGGCCATCGGCTGGAACGTCTTGCCCTCCACGCCCTCCAGCGTGAGGATCGGCGCGAACACCAGCAGGATGATGAGCTGACCAAACGCCGCCGGTCGCACCATCTTGCGTGCTGCCCGGATCGCCACGCCCACTCGCTCGCCTGCGGACAGTGCGCGTCCCAGTTCGGCCCGTTTCTGGCCGAGCATGAGCAGGGTGGCCTCGATCACGATCACCGCACCGTCGACGAGGATGCCGAAGTCGAGTGCGCCCAGGCTCATCAGATTGCCGCTGATCCCGAAGCGGTTCATGCCGATCACCGCGAACAGGAACGACAGCGGGATCACCAGTGCGGTGATCGCCGCCGCCCGTATGTTGCCCAGCAGCAGAAACAGCACCACGATGACGAGCAGTGCCCCTTCGGTCAGGTTCTTGGCTACCGTCCTGACCGTGGAATTGACCAGCACGCTCCGGTCGAGCACCGGCTCGGCGACGATGCCCGGGGGCAGTGAGCGGTTGACTTCGGTCAGGCGCTCCGCGGCCGCGAGTGCCACCGTGCGGCTGTTGCCGCCGGCGATCATCAACGCCGTCCCGAGCACCGCTTCGTGGCCGTCCCGCGTCGCGGCACCCAGCCGTGGCGCCTGTCCGATGCCGACGCTGGCCACGTCCGCGACGCGGATCACAAGGCCGTCGCGGTTGGCGACCGGCGCCTGTGCCAGATCGTCGACGGTCTGCGCCAGCGCATCTGCGCGAACGATCAGGCCCTCGCCAGCGCGCTGGACGATGCCCGCACCGGCCTGGACGTTGGCGCGTTCCAGAGCCTGCACCAGCTCGCCCAGGCCGATACCGTAGGCCGCCAGCCGCTCGGCATTCGGGCGGACGGCGTATTCCTTGACGTAGCCGCCGATCGTATCGACACCGGCAAGGCCGGCGGTGGAGCGCATCTGCGGTGCGATGATCCAGTCCTGCACCGTTCGCAGGTAGGTTGCGCGCTCCTGTGCCGTCGCAAGCCGGTTGCCTTCCGGAGTCAGGTAGACCTCTTCGGCCTGCCAGCCGGGCTCGTTCGGCTTACTGACGTTCGCCGGGTCGAACGGCACGTAGTCCACCGTCCACATCAACACCTCGCCGAGGCCCGTGGTGACCGGCGACATCATCGGCGTCACGCCCTCGGGAAGATCCTCCTGCACCTCGCGCATGCGCTCGGCCACCTGCTGGCGCGCGAAGTAGATGTCGGTCTGGTCGGTAAAGATCGCCGTAACCTGCGAGAACCCGTTGCGCGAGAGCGAGCGCGTACTGGTCAGTCCGGGGATGCCCGCCAGCGCGGTTTCAAGCGGATAGGTGATCTGGCGCTCGATCTGGCCCGGGGCGAGCGCGGGCGCAATGGTGTTGATCTGCACCTGCCGGTTGGTGATGTCCGGCACCGCATCGACGGGCAGCCTGCCGAGCTGGAACAAGCCGTAGACAGCGATGACCGCCGCGGCGAAGACCACGGCCCATCGGAAACGGACCGCTGTTTCGATAATGATCTTGAACATGTCGGGTCCTCAGTGGCCGTGTTCGGCCTCGCCCTTGGCGAGTTCGGCTTTCAGCAGGAACGCGTTGCTGCCAGCGACGCGCTCGTCGCCCGACAGCCCGTTGAGGATCTCGACGCGGTCGCCTGCGCGGCGGCCTGCGAGCACAGGGGTTACGCGGAAGCCTTTTTCATCGGTCACGAACACAACCGAGCGACCTTCCACCGTCTGCACGGCATCGACCGGCACGGTCAGCGTGTCGTCCTGGCCTGCCGCCACCACGACACCGGACACCGGTGAACCCGCTGGCGGCAGCGTCCCGGATTCAGGGCGTGCACGGATGATCGCCATGCCGCCCTGTTCGCGTACGTCGGCGGCCACGCCGATCACGACGGCGCTGAAGCTCCCGGTGGCCCCGGTAACTTCGATGCGCGCATCAGGCGCGATCTGCGCGGCGAGCGCGGGCGGCGCGGAAAAGACCAGTTCGGTCTGCGCAGGATCGGACACGTTCGCCACGAGGTCGCCCGCGGCGACGAAGCCGCCTGGCGTCACCTGCACCGCGCCGACGATGCCGGCCACGGGACTGGTGATGGTCGCGCGGCCGCCTGCATCCGGTGAGCCGGCCGCGGCGACCTGGGCCGCGGCAGCCCGCGCAGTCGCATCGGCCGCCAGCGAGCGCGCGCGCGAGGCTTCGAGTTCCTGCCGTGCGACCACGCCCTGGGTGACCAGGGACTGGTCGCGCTGGTACACCAACCGGGCCGCTTGGGCCTCCGCGCGTGCGGCATCGGCGCCCGCCCGCATGGTCGCCGCTTCGCCGCTGACGATCACGGCGAGCGGCTGGCCGGCGCGCACGGGGGTGCCAGGCGCCACGACGACGCGCTCAACGCGGCCGCCAACGGAGGCGGCAACGGCAGCGCGGGCGCCAACGGCGGACTCGACGCGACCGCTCAGGCGTGTCTCGCCGCCACCGCCGCGGCCCACAGCCACGACCTGGATGCCCGACGCTTCGATCTGCGGTTGCGCGAGGACCACCAAGCCTTCTTCGCCCTCGGCCTCTTCATCGCCATGTTCGTCTTGGCCGCCACCGTCGACATGGCCCGCAGGGCTTGGGCCAGCGTCCTGCCCGCCGGTGAGCTTCGCAAGGCCGTAGCCTACGAGGACGGCGAACAGGAACGCCGCGGCGAACATCATCAGTCGCCTGGTATCGGTTTTCATCGGGAATCTCCAAACGGGGCGCGGCCTTCCAGGCGCGCCAGGTCGATTTCGGCACGGACGCGCGCGATCCGCGCGTCCACGGCGGCGTTGCGCGAGGCGATCAGCGCCGCACGTGTGCTGCGAAGCTCCAGCTGCGAGATGCGGCCGGCCTCGAAGCCGATGCGGGACAGGCGATAGGCCTCTTCCGCGGCTGCGACGCCGTTGTCGGCGGCGCGCGTGCGGCTGCCGGACGCGGCAAGCGCCGCCTCGGCGGCAAACCGGCCTGCTCGCGCTTCCTGCTGCTGCGCGATCAGCCGGGCTTCGGCGGCTCGCTCCTCAGCGTAGGCAGCGCGGATACCGCCCCGGTTGCGATCGAACAGCGGGACGGTCAGTTCGATGCCGACCGTGAACGCCTCATCGCCGGTGTCCCGATATCGGCGCATGCCAAGAGAGGCGTTGACATCCGGGCGGGCGCGGCGCCTTTCGACCGTCACCAGCCGACCGGCGGTGACGAGTTCAGCCTGGGCGACCTGGACCGCCAACGGATCGGCGTCGCCTGCTTGCGGCGTCCCCGGCGCGCGGTCAAGCAGGCTCGCGCCGATGGCCTGGACCGGCCGGTCCAGGAGGGCTATCGCCGACAGCCGCGCAAAGGCGGCGTCCCGAAGGGCGCTGGCCTCATCAACCGCAGCCCTGGCGGACGCGACCTCACTCTGCGCCTGGATGTCCCGGAGGGTGGCTTCACGCCCTTGTTCGACCATGGCGGCGACCCCGCGCGCATCCTGCTCGGCCAGCGAAAGGGCCTCGGCCGCGAGCTCGTGTCGCCGTGCCGCGGCTTCGGCCTCCGCGTAGACCAGCGCCACCTGAGCTGCGACCTGCCAGCGGACTTGTTCGCGTCGCAGGCCCGCAGCATCGGCGTCAGAGCGCGCCGCCTGGACCCGGGCGCTTCGCTGGCCGAACAGTTCGAGAGGTTGGTTGATCGACAGGGTCGTTTCGGCGTTGCCGATGCCGTTGTACGGACCGGTGCCGTAAACGTTCTCCATGTCGTACGCGATGGAGGGGTTGGGCAAGGCGCGCGCCTGGTCGGCGCGAGCGACGGCCGCGTCGTATCGGGCAACGGCCTCGAGTGATGACGGCAGTGCGTCAAGTCGAGCGATCAGATCTTCGTAGGTCGGGGCGGTGTCGACGACCGGTTCGACCGCCACCGATGGCGAGGCGAACAGCAAGGCAGTCACCAGCAACCCGACCGCAAGGAGCGGTCGGACAAGTTGCGTGAGCATGGGAACTCCAGAAGCAAAAGTTGACGTGGGAGCCCGTCATGACGGGCACGGCACGTCAGCTCTGCGGAGGTCTCATCGGTCCTTCGGACAGCGCAGATGCACGACCTGGGTCATGCTGTGCGTGCTGAACGACGTGCGCGGCGGGGTAAACAACGGCGGCACTGCCAAAGAAATTGGCTGTCGAATGATGGCAATGGTTGTGGACACAACCACCATGCGCGCTTTCCGGAGCGTCGCCCTCACCAGCCTCATCCTGGGGCGCAGGTCCAGCGTGATCGCTCGCTGCGTGAGTGTCGACTTCGAACGAGCAAACGAAAGCATCGGCCACAGGCACGATCACCATCACTGCGACAAGCAGCGCGGCGATAAAGCCTCTCAGTCGGGGAAGGGCGCGGTACATCTTTCGCAAAATATCAGTCTCGCGTATCCGGATACAATTACAACGCCGGTCGAAGACCTCAACCGACTGCAGGCCCGCCACTCTCTTCCTGGCACGGCACGCATCTGGTGCCCCGGAGTTCCTGCAGCGCACCGCGCATCACTCGAACGGCGGATCGCAGAAACAGCAGCAGCAAGGCGGAGGCGATTACCAAGTCTGGCCAGCCCGCCCCGAACACCCATACCGCAATAGCCGCCAGCAAGACCGCGCAGCCTTCATAGATATCGTTCCGGGAGCACTCCCACGCGGATGACAGGTTGATGTCACCGTTTCGATGCGGGGTCAGCAGCCAGAGGCAGTATGCGTTGGCCGCCAGGTTCAACACCCCCGCCACCCCCATCGCCTCGAATACAGGCACGCCTGGATTGTTGAGTCGCCATGCGATCTGGGCCGCGACCGCAACTGCTGCGCCCAAGATCAACAGCCCTTTGAGGAAAGCGACTTTGGCCTTCATCTGCAGGGACGAGCCAACGACGGCCAGGCTCACGGCGTATGTGAATGCGTCGCCCAGGTTGTCCAGCCCACCCGAAAGCAGTGAGGAAGAGCGGCTGAACCAGGCCGCGCCCATCATCATGACGAAGGTGGCGAGATTGATGGCCAGCACAATTTTCAAGGTGCGCCGCTGTGAGTCCTGCATCGACGCCACGTTCACAACCTTTCCACACCCGCGGCAATCAGACATCACAAGCTCCGTTGGCCACAGTCAAGATTTCGATCGTGATCGACCCAATAGCAGGATCGGCCGCGTTCAAAGGCAGGCCCATTCCATCGGCGATCCGGGAATTCCTTGACCAGGTGGCAGTGAGAATCAGCACAGAGTAAAGTCCGTAGCCGCTACAGAGTCGAGCGGGATTACGCATGAAGATCAGTGAAGCCGCCGCCGCCAGCGGCTGCCACCTGGAAACCGTCCGCTACTACGAGCGGGTGGGACTTGTCCCATCGCCAAACCGGACGGGGAGCGGCTATCGCGTCTACGCGCAGGCAGACGTGGAGCGGTTGCGGTTCGTTACCCGCGGGCGCGAGCTGGGTTTCAGCCTGGAGGAGATCCGCAGCCTGCTGCGCCTGAATGACGATCCGAAGCTGTCGTGCGGCGACGTCGATGCGCTGGCGCGCGTGCACTTGACCGACATCCACCAGCGGCTTGAGGCACTGACGCGCATGGCAGGTGAATTGGAACGGGTGATCCTCCAGTGCGCCGGCGGCGAGCGAGGCGCGTGCGCCATCCTCGGGGCATTGCGGTGTACGAGTGACCACTCGGCGTCGTGTGCGAACCAGGAAGGCTGCCGATGACCTTGGATCGCTATCTAGAGGCTGCGATCCGAGAGAACACGCAGCGCAGCTACGCCTCGGCGCTGCGGCACTTCGAGGTCGAATGGGGCGGCCACCTGCCAGCCACGCCGGACAGCGTGGCCCGTTATCTGGCCGATCACGCCGCGCTGTTGGCGAACAACACGCTCCGACAGCGGCTAGCTGCGCTGGCGTCCTGGCATCGCGAGCACGGGTTCGTCGATCCCACCCGCGCGCCATTGGTGCGCAAAGTGCTCAAGGGCATCCAGACGGTGCACCCCTCGGTGGAGAAGCAGGCCGAGCCGTTGCAACTGACCCGACTGACACAGGTCGACGACTGGCTCCGCACTGCGATCTCGGTCGCCCGCGAACGCGGCGATCGCGCGGACGAGCTGCGCCATCGCCGCGACCGATCCCTGATCCTGCTCGGCTTCTGGCGCGGCTTCCGCGGCGATGAACTGATCCGCGTGCAAGTCGAACACTTGCGTCTAGTCCCGGGCGACGGGATGACCTGTTTCCTGCCGCGCAGCAAAGGCGACCGTCAGGCCTCGGGCACCAGCTACAAGGTGCCAGCGCTATCGCGATTGTGCCCGGTGACTGCGATCGTGGATTGGACGACCACGGCCGCCCTGACGGAGGGGCCGGTGTTCCGCGGTATCGACCGCTGGGGCCGTGTGAGCGAGACGCCACTGCATCCGAACAGCCTGATCCCGCTGCTGCGCAGCCTGCTCGCCGCGGCGGGGCTCCCAGATGCCGCGACCTACAGCAGCCATTCCCTGCGCCGCGGTTTCGCCGGTTGGGCCAATGCGAACGGCTGGGACGTGAAGGCGCTGATGGAATACGTCGGCTGGCGCGACATGCACTCGGCCATGCGCTATCTCGACGGTGGCGATCCCTTCGCACGGCAGCGTATCGAAGTCGGTCTGCAATCACCGGCCCTCCCACCCCCATGACCGACTGAGGATCTGCATGGCATCGATCGAACGGACCGCATACCCGCAATTCAAGCGCAATCCTGTCGTCCGGGAACTGATCGCGGCCTACACGCCGACCGACGACGAACTGGCCTTCATCGCCGACAACGCTCGGCAACCGGGTCACCGATTGACCTTGGCGCTGCTGCTGAAATCCTTCCAGCGATTGGGCTATTTCCCCGCAATCGATGAAGTGCCCGCCGCGGTCATCCGGCACCTGCGCAATGCGCTGCGGTACCGGATCCAGGTCAAGCCCGCCGAGATCGCGCCGAACAAGCGCTACCGCTACTTCCAGCGCATCCGGGCCTATCTGCAAGTCCGGGCCTATGCCGACGGCGGCCTCGACGTGGCGGCACGCGCCATCCACGAAGCCGCGGCCGTCATGGACAACCCGGCCGACCTGATCAACGTGGCCATCGAACAACTCGTGCGCGACCGCATCGAGCTGCCTGCGTTTTCCGCCCTGGATCGCCTGGCCCGCCGAGTTCGCACCCTGGTCAATGGCCGTTACTTCGCCCTCATCGACAAGCGGCTGACGGCGGACGAGAAGCAACGGCTGGACGATCTGCTGGTCGTCACCGACGCTCGCATCAAGAGCCCGCTGCAGGCCATCAAGCGGCTGCCGAAACGATCTTCTCTGCAGCACTTCCAGGAACTGCTCGACCACATCGCGGCGTTGGACGAGTTGGTCGGCAGCGAACGGCACCTGGCGGACGTGCCGGAACTCAAGCGCAAGCACTTCGCCGCCGAAGCCCGGGTACTGGACGCTGCCGAGTTGCGCGATTTCGGCCCGGCCAAACGACACGCGCTGCTGCTGTGCCTGATCCATCGCGCCCGGGTGCAGACCCGCGACGACCTAGCTGAGATGTTCATCAAACGCATGGGCAATCTCCACAACCGCGGCAAGGAGGAACTGGAGCGGCTGCGTGCGCGCTACCGCGAGAAGACCGAGGCCATCGTCGCCACGATGTCGGATGTGATCCAGGTGCTCGACCGTCACCCGGGCGACACCGACGCAGGACGGGAGATTCGCCGCCTGGTCAGCACGCGCGGGGGCGTCCAGACCCTGCAGGCTGACTGCGATGCCATCGCCGCCCACAGCGGCGACAACCACCTGCCGCTGCTGTGGCCGTTCTACAAGAGCCACCGCGCCACCATCCTGCGCATGGTGCGCATGCTGGACCTGGAATCCACCACCGAAGACCGTTCGTTGATCGACGCGATCGAGCTGATCCTGTCGCAGGAGCGTGCCCGCGGCGACTGGCTGGACGAACCGGTCGATCTGGCGTTCACGACCCAGCTCTGGCGAAAGACCATCACCCACCGCACCGAGCAGGGCGAGGAACGCATCCACCGCCGCCTGTTCGAGGTGTGCGTGTTCTCCTCACTGGCCAACGAACTGAAATCCGGCGACGTGGCCGTGCGCGGTTCGGAAACCTACGCCGATTACCGCGAGCAGTTGCTGCCCTGGGAGCAGTGCGAGCCGTTGCTGGACGACTACTGTCGCCAAGTGGGTTTACCGGCCTCCGCGGTGGGATTCGTCAATGCCTTGCAGTCCAAGCTGATGCAAGTCGCGGACCTGACGGATCAGGGTTACCTGGAGAACGGCCAGGTGATCATCGGCGACGACGGGTTTCCGGTGCTCAAGCGCCACAAGGCCAAGGACATGAGCAGCGGCGCTCGCGCCCTGGAGACCGCGATCCTCGACCGCCTGCGCGAGCGCAGTGTCATCGAGATCCTCTGTGACGTGGCGCACTGGACCCGCTGGCCGCGGCATTTCGGACCGCTGTCCGGGTCCGACACCAAGATCGACCAGCCCACCGAACGCTACGTGCTGACGGCGTTTACCTATGGTTGCAACCTCGGCCCGGCCCAGGCCGCACGGCATCTGCGAGGCGCTGCGTCGGCGCACATGCTGTCGTTCGTCAATCGCCGTCACGTGGATGCGAACAAGCTGGCAGCGGCCTGCCGCGACATCATCAACAGTTACGCCGGCCTGCAGCTTCCCAAATTCTGGGGCGATGGCAAGCGCGCCGCGGCCGACGGCACCAAGTACGACCTGTACGACCAGAACCTGCTGGCGTCGTACCACATCCGTTATGGCGGCTACGGCGGCATTGCCTATCACCATGTGTCCGACACCTACGTGGCGCTCTTCAGTCACTTCATCCCGTGCGGCGTCTGGGAAGCGGTGTACATCATCGACGGGCTGCTGAAGAACACCTCCGACATCCAACCCGACACCGTCCATGCCGATACCCAGGGTCAGTCGCTGCCGGTATTCGGGCTGTCGCACTTGCTGGGCATCCAGCTGATGCCGCGCATCCGCAACTGGCGCGACTACCGGTTCTTCCGTCCGGACGAGGACAGCCGCTACGAGCACATCGATGCGCTGTTCCGGGAAGATGTGGACTGGGACCTGATCGAGACCCACTGGAAGGATCTGATGCAGGTCGTGCTATCGATCAAGTCCGGCAAGATCGCGGCCTCGACGCTGCTGCGCAAGCTGGGCAACTACAGCCGCAAGAACCGCCTGTACCAGGCCTTCCGGGCACTCGGTGCTGCGGTGCGCACGTTGTTCCTGCTGCAATACATTTCCGATCGCGAGCTACGCGAACAGATCACGGCCTCCACCAACAAGGTCGAAGCCTATAATGGGTTTTCGAAGTATTTCTTCTTCGGCGGAGAGGGTGTGATCGCCGACAACGACCCGCTCGAACAGGAGAAGGCGGTCAAGTACAACGACCTGGTCGCCAACGCCGTCATCTTTCATAACGTGGTCGAACAGACCCGCATCATCAAGACGCTGATGCGAGCGGGTTGGAAGATCACCCCGGAGGACGTGGCGGCGCTCAGTCCCTACGTGACCAGCCACGTGAAGCGGTTCGGCGATTACCTGATCGACGTGGACGCGCTTCCGGAACCGTACGAAATCGAGCTGGCCCTGGCGGCGTAGCGTGGGTCAACCGGTACTGCCACAGCAGGGACTATGTTGCTGGATGGGCGGGCACGGTACCGTGCCGTAGGAACAGAACACGCAGCAATCGCCTGTTTTCGGGCGCAGGAGCGTGTGGCAGGCCGAGCACTCGTAAAAGAATTGGCACGCCGTAGTGGGCATGGTTTCGGTCGCCTGGTGCCCGCATGTCGGGCACGTGAGCGTGCTTTGCAACTGCACCTCAGCCACCGTTCGCTTTCGCCTTTGCAGTGGCTGGAAAACCGGCGTCGGTGATGGCCTTCGCGATGGCGGCCGCGTTGGTGCGCTCGGCATCGAATGCCACCGTCACGGTGGCGGCTCGGGTGTCAATACGCTTCGCCGTCACGCCCGGCACTGTATCCAACGCCTTTTCGATCGTGATGCTGCACGCCGGGCAGGTCATGTTCTCCACCTGCAGGACGACCTGCTTAGGGGTAGCCGCCCAAGCCAAGCCCATCCATGCCGTGAATACCAAACTGAGAAGAATCTTGCGCATGTGGGACTCCTACAGGAACCAACCGATGTAGTAGGGAAAGAGCAGCAGCAGAGCGATCAGGCCGGTAGCGATCCATAGCCAGCGCCGGCGGCGTCGCAATCGCGAGGGATCGACGCAGGCGCCGTCGATGCGACAGCGCGAGGCCGGGCCATAGAGCATCCAGAACGCCCAGCCCAGGCACACCAACGTGGCCGCGCTGAACCACGGACGCCACGCGTCCAGGGCAGTGAGATTGGCGATCCAGGCACCGCTGATACCCAACAGGACCAGCACCAGGGGCACGACGCAACACACGGACGCGCCAATGGCCGCGACGGCGGCGCCCAAGAGGGCGGGCAGGGAGGACTGTGGGGGAGGTTGGACCATACCCGCATGGTAATCTCCGTACCTAAGTACGGAGTCAAGCTGATGGCCACCCACGTAATGACAATCAGCCGGCTGGCCGCGGCCGCTGGTGTGCATGTCGAAACGGTCCGTTACTACCAGCGGCGAGGCCTGCTGCCGGAGCCTGAGCGCCCAATGGGCAGCGTCCGCCGGTACGGGCCCAACGAAGTCGGCCGACTTCAGTTCATTCGCAGAGCACAGGCGATGGGATTCAGTCTCGACGAGATAGCGGGGCTGTTGGAGGTCAAAGGCCAACGCGCTTGCGAGCAGACTCGGCGGCTGACCGAAAAGAAATTGGCCGAGGTACGGCGGCGTCTGGATGAGCTACGACAATTGGAAGTCGACCTTGAGCATTTGGTGGAGGAGTGTCGCCACGTGGTGACAGGCGCACCGTGCCCGACGCTCGATCTTCTGGCGCAACCGGCCGAGAAGATAAATATCGGCTAAGTCATTGCACCGAAAGAATTATTTGAGTTCTGTGGGGCATTTTTACGCGTATCTCGGCTGAACCCCGACGGGCGCGTCGGCCACGAGTGGGCGAAGAGCAGCGCGCGACATCACGGACCAGACGACCATCGGCATCTTTTACATAATGTACATTATGCGAAGTTCTCCGGGCATGGACGCGACCGCTGGCACTGTGGCTCGCCCGCAAGATCTACGGAGGCCCGGATGCCCACGTGCTGGCACTGTAAGAGCGAGTCGAGCGCAGAGCACTACGACCGCGTCGTGCACAACATCACATCGCTGCATGGCCCGTGGGCAGGCTGGAGACTCGCCGGCAAGGATCTCGTAGCACCAGACGGTACCCGAGTGTCGCCAGCGCGCATGCGCGGGATCCTGTTCCGCCTCGAGGCCGAGGCTCGGCTCGAGCGCGCTCGAGGTCGTAACGCATCACGAAAAGCGGTTCGGCGTGAGCTGGTCAAGGTGGTCGTCGTGGACCTGGACGACTGGCGCCGCCGGCACTTCGGCACGTCTGCTGCGTAAGAGCGTATCCGCAGGGCGCTGCCCTGCACCCGATTCACTGGGTCGTGGCACGGCACGGGCGCTGGGAGCTCGACCAGCCGTTGGGGATCCGATACGAGACGCGGCCCGAGAGGCAGGCGATGTCGTGCCCACCTCGCTGGGCTTCGACCAGGCCGGGATAGCCGGGGACCGGCGCTGAGCGCGGCGGCTTGTTGCCAAATGAAGGCGCGGCCGTGATCGATTGCGGCGGCGGCACAGGCATCGCCTGCTCCCAGATGCCCTCCCACTTCTTCATCTCGCGAAGGACATCTTCGGCTGTGGGCTCAGGCGTGGCGGCGACTATCACCAGCGCGAGCAGGCTATGTGCGCATAGCGCCAAGAGCACGGCAACGAATACCGTCACGCCGATCGCGAGCAGCGACGGCGACGCCTCAAGGGCTGCGCCGGAGCTGCGACTGGCGCGGAATTGCACGGCCCCAAAGCCGTCGTCCCTGCTTGGCATATGGCCCCCTATCTCGGGCGCAGTGTAGCGCTCGGAGAGGCCGGCCTGCACCCCGGTCCACGCGCTACTTACGACGCCTCGGGCCGAAGAGTTCCAGCACGCCGAGCAGCAGCACGGCGCCGGCCAGCACCTGGACGAACCACGGCAGCTCGGGCGGGACGTCAGGAACGGTCATGGCGGCTGACTCTGATCACAGGGTGGCGAGCGTCGAGCAGCACCCTCGCAACGCGCGCGAGGATCGCCACGGAGACTGCGAGCACGACGCAGACCATTGCGCCAAGAACGACGCCGGCGACAACGTGCAGGATCAGGCTCCAGTCGATCACGCGGGATACCTGCGCGCCAGCTCCGCGACGAGCGCACCCAGGCGCTTCCTGGACGGCGTGGCACCGCGATTGCCGGTTGACGACAGCAGGCCGTGGAGGAATGCACGTTCCAGGCGGATGGCTTCCAGGAGAGCAATGTCGCTGTACTCGTGCAGCAGAGCAGCAACGGCAGTCCCTGCCCGCCTGGTCGCCGACTTCGCATCCGAACGGCGGTTCTGGCGGTAGCGCTTTGCGCGCTCGGCCGGGGTCATCGGACCCGCCTGAACGTCGAGGACAGGACGGCCGCGCTTGGCCGGAATCAGGTCGCTGGTCTGGGTGTCGTGCTGGTCGCGCATGGCCGTCTCCGTGGTATGCGTCCATTATAGTGACGCGTCACGAAATGTCAATGACCGTTCGTCGTGTCAGTGACCCGTGAGATTCGTGACGCGTCATGCGCTCGATCGAGCGGATTCAGCGACCGACGCCCTGCCCCACATACCGACCGGTTTCATAGCCGAAGTCACCATAACTGGCGATGTCCCCGACGCGCCCGCCGACCCCAATCAGAACGCGGCGCTCGGCGTCACCTTCTGCACGGGCAACGGGTTCGGGCTGGGCCGCGCGCTCCGGCTGCACGCGCTCGCGATACGGGTTGTAGGGCATGCCGCGTTTAGCGACCAGCAAACACTCCTCGATCGCGATGTCATACATCGTCCCCTGCTCGGTGCGGCACCCACACGACGGCTCTTTCCACTCGCCCTGGGCGTCCAGGCCTCCGGTGCTCGACATGCACATCAGGAGCGGATCGGAGACGGCCGCACGGCCATCGAAGATCGGTGCGGACCACGGCATGGTCGCAAACCGCGGCGTGTGCGTCTCGACGTACTCGGCGGGCGTAGCTGCGCGGCTCTGCGGGGTCGCGGCGGACTGCGGTGCAGCGGTGGGCGGGGCGGCCGGCAGGCCGGCCGCTCCCGCCTCCTGTGCAGGCGCAGGGGCGGCGCTGGGCCGCAGAGTGACGTACGCCCACCAGGCGCAGCCGGCGATGGCGATCGGCAGCAGCGGCAGCAAGACCAGCCGCCACGGAAGCTTGCGCTTAATCGTGTGCTGCTCGGCCGACTTGTAGCGACCGAACACGGATTTCGGGAGCGCGCGGGTCTGCCGGATCGCCAGCTCACGACGAGCGGTTGACTTCACTTCCTCCTGCAACTCCTCCCACTTGAACACGTCGATCAACTGCGTCCCGAACCGGCGCACCGTGTGGTAGTGATCGGCGATCAATGGACGCGCGAACGGATAGATCTGATTAGGACCCTGCGCGGTCCAGACCATATCGATCCCGCGGTGCCGATGCTCGGCAAGCGCCAGAACGTGCGCGGGCGTGGCTTGGCGTGACGCGTCATGCAAATGCCCAAACCACTTCCACGCCTCATCGATGAAGATCATCGCGCCGTTGGGAATCACGTGAGCGGTACACGGGCCGGCATCGTCGGTGTCGTGGCAGGTGCACACCTCACCCGGCTTCACGGCATTCCACTCGCGCGGGTCCTTGAGGACCGTTGCCAGGCCGGGTTCCAATCCGTCGATGCCGTAGGCGAACAGCGGGCGCGGGTCCTTCTTCGTGGCCTCGGCGACCAGGCGTTCCATCATGAGCGCGGTTTTGCCGTTGCCCGGCTTGCCGGTGTAAATCTCGATAGGCATTACGGAGTGCCCCCTACAGGCGCGCGCGTGAGATAGAGGCGCGCGGAGTTGACGGCGTGCCGGGTGTAAATCGCAGATAGAACCATCGTGATCGCGCGATCGAAGTTCAGAACACCGAGCCACGCGACCGCGGTCAAGGCGAGTTCACCAGCCCCGCCACCGGAAATGGTGCCGGGGTTCGCGTACTCACGCAGGATGTCAATCGCCGGACCAATCACCAGCGTCATGCTGGCGAAATTGATGCCCAGCCAGAGCATCGCGCCCATGACGAACAGGCCCAGCTTCGTCTTGAACATGTAGGTGATGCCGGTGACGATCGCCGCGACGAGGGCGCCGTTGCCGAGCTTCTTGGATAGGGCCGTGATGCCGCCTGCGAGCAGGAACGGCGCGGCTGCCGGGAATGCCATTGATTCGCCCCTTATGTTGCGATGATACGGAGAGACACCAGCGCAGCCAGCACCAGCACAAGCTGACCGGCAAGCTGCATCCAGCGGCACATCGCGCCAGCGTGGACATTGAAATCGAGGGTGGTGCCCATGACGCTGATGGACGGCAGCGTGGGACAAGAACGGCCGTAGCCGAGGCCCGACGTGTCCAGCTCGCCCTCGCCGTCTCCACCGCCTATATCGCGCATGACGCTCGAGGGATCGCCCTCGCCCGCGGTGGCATCGACCGCGGCGACCGCCTCACCGATCGCGTCCCACTCGACACCCTCGTCACCACAAATCTGCGTGCGCATGGCTCGCAACTGGTGGGCATCGGGCGTGTCGCCCTGGACCGAAAAGGCGGACTTGCAATCGCTCACGTCACCGACCACGCGCGTCGCCGTGCCGCAGATTTGCGCACGCATCGCGCGCAGCTTGACGGCGTTGGCGTTGTCGCCGTTGACGGTGAACGGCTGGTCGCATTTCTCGATGTCGCCCACCACGTCCGCCGCGTTTCCAGCCTCGACCGCGCAGCGCGTGGCCCATGCCTGATTCGCGATCATCTCGAACGCAGGATCACTGACGATCGGCTTGCGGTCGCAATCCTCGCCACCGCTCGCGGTGTTCTTGTCAGGGTCCTGTTCCTTGTCGTCGCCACTGCCGTCGCCCTTCTCGCCCTGATTTTTCGGGCCGGCATTGGTGCCGTGCACCGTCGTGTAATTCGTGGTGGTGGTCGTGGTCGAGCCACCGCCACCGGGGCGCGTGGTCGTGGAAGTCGCGGTCTGGCCGGTCGCCTGCAGCGTATCGCCGCTTGGAAGGTTGAGATTCGGGACGTTAGGCGTTGTGCCGGCGTCGCGCACCTGCATCACCGGGCCGTCCGTTTTCGTGCCCGTCTCGCCTGGCTTCCAGCAGAGCTGACGCCCCTGGGCGCTTGTCATGCAGTGATCGCCGTTCGACTTAACGCAGTAGTCGTGCGAACCGCCAGCAAGCGGATTGCAATACTGAGGCGTGTTGTCTGCGGCTTGCTGGACCGTCTCATATCCGGGAATGAACACCGGGGGCGGCGTCGCGCCACACACTGCACCGGTCCAGTTGAATTCCCCGTTGCACAACTGCGTGTTGTTGCCGCCTGCGCCCTGCACGACGGTGCAGCCGGTGCCGCCGCCGGTCATCGCGAGCGTGCAGCCGGCGATGCAATGCGACTGGAAAGGCTTGGTGGTCTGGACACCGAAGCCGGGGCCGTTGCGCTGCTCGCACTCTTCGGGTGTCGGGCTGCACTGGCCGTTCTGCATGCGGATGGACCCGCCGGGACACTCCGGCAGCGCACACGAGTTGCTGGCAGGGTTCCACTCTTCGCCCGGGCGGCACTGCACAACATAGGTGCGGCGAAGCGGATTATTGAAATTCCACGTAGGGCAATAGCCAGCAGGTACGGCATCCGCTTCGTAAAGCTTCGAGGAGGGGGTGTGACGCACGCATGCAACCCAGCCGTTCGTCTGTCCGCGTTGCGTTGCGGCAGCATGCGCTGCGGCGTAAGCCTCGCCCTGCGTTTCGCAGTTGGACTGAGGGACGCCCGCCGAGTGGCTACACGGATAGGTCTGCGCACGAGCAGTGCCGCCATACATGAGCGCGAAGCCGATCAAGGCGGCGATGATCGCGACGGCGATCGGCGATCGGCGAAAGGCGCGGAACAACGCGGCACGCGCGAGGATTCGGCCGAAGGCAGCGACTACGTTCATCGTCAATCCCAGAAGATGATCGCGAGAGCAAGGACGAACGTGCCGAGATACAGCCAGCCTTCCATTTTCGTTCTCCGTCACAAAAAGAAACCGCCCGGAGGGTGTCGGACCCAGCCGGGCGGCGGTTGTTACATGGCGCGACGCACCCACTTGTAGACCTTGATACCAACGAGGATCAGCAGCACCGCGCCGCCGATCGACGCGATGGGCGCAGCCGCACCACCGATCGCGTCAGTGACGCCGCTGACATCGACCGCCTGCGCGAAGGCAGGCGACGCCACCAGGGCGGCAGCGGGCACGGCGACAAGGGCAGCGGTCTTGCTCTTGAAGTTCTGGAACATGGTTTCACCTATGAGTTTTCGAGGAATTTCCGGAGCAGACGGAACACAAACGCGATGGCAAGGACGTAGGCCACGGAGACCCCGATTTGCTGCGCATCCGCAACCGAGAGCTCCGGAATGAGGCTCGGTTGTGGAATCCAGATGACTTGCTGGCACGTGCCCGTCGCGGCGTCGAAATCGCGTTCGAGGCACGCCGCGACGAGCACCGTGGCCATACTTACGCGGCCTTGGTCGCGGGTGCGGTCTTGACGCGCTGAAGCGGCAGGCGCCGGGCGAGCTTCAGATCACCGAAGTCGCCGACGCTGATCGCTTCTTCGAGATCGACCGTGTATTCGCCCACTTCGTAGGGCGGCAGCGTGCCCAGGTCGAGACGGATGGTCTGGCGGAACTTCGGGCACTCGGCGACGGCGGTCTGCGTGCGGATCACGCCGGATCGGTCGCCCTTCTGCCAGCGCTTTTCATCGACGAGATTGGAGTGGATCGTGATTTTCATTGCTCATTGCCTCTTTGAGGGATCGGTCTAGGGATGCGCGGACATGCGCGTGCAAATCGCCTTGAATTGCCTTCCATCGTCCGGGGCGATCGGTCCGGAGAACGGTGGTCCGCAGCCAGTCGAGGAACTCGTCCGGGCTGTCGAAACAGTTGGCGAAGACGCCGAGCGTCGTGCCGGTCTGAGTGCGCAGGAAGCGCTCCGCGGCGCCCACGCTGGTATCCACGATCTGATCGCGCAGGCCGAGGCGTTCGACCTCGCCGATCACAAACGCTTCGAGCATCGGATACGCGGCCCCGAACCACTTGCCGGGGTTCCGCAGCACGTCGGTGGTGACCTCGATGCGCTTGGCGTAGAGGCGCAGCTCGCAGCGCGTGTGACGTGACTCCGGATCGCCGAGCTGCTTGCCCTTCTCGTAGACGTTGAGCTGCTTGTGGCCGCGCTGGCCGACATAGAACGAGCAGCCTTTTCCGCTGCCCATGTCGCTGGTGTGCGTTGCGTTCGGGGGCCGTCCGTTCATGGTGAAATCGCCCGCTTCGTAGTGATCGAGAAAGGTCTGGATATCGAAGGTTTCGCCGGTCAAGTCATCGACTGCGATGTCGACGTGCGAGACGCGCGCGTGTAGGTCATCGAGGCGGTCAGCCACCTGATGCCAAGACGGCACGTAGGCGCAGCCCTGCCCCGTCAGGGAAATCTGGATCGCGCCGTCGTCACGAAGGCCGATCTTCCCGCACACCTCGCCGAGGGCATCGACCATCGTCGCGGAGCGCTGGTAGAAGTTGAACACCCGGTCCTGCAGCGGACCGACAGCGATAGACCCACCGGTGCCGAACACGTAGCGCAGTACCTCGGTCATCGGCATGGCGCGCGTCAGCTTCTTGGCTTTTTCGCTGTCGAGGACGGCGACGCAGAAATCGATGATCGGAGCGGAAAGCGTGCTGGCGCTCATGCTTGGTCGGCTCCGGGAAACTTTTGGCCCGTGTTACTGCCCGGGCCAACCGCGCGGCGGAGAATCTCGCTTGCGCGGGCGGACTGGTGAAAAGGTGGCGTGGTGCGGTTCATGCCCTTGATTGCGTGACGCGTCACGAATCCCGCGGCGTGGCCGAGCACGAACGCGAGAGCGAAGACCACGCCCGGGTGCGTGGTCCACAGGGTCAAGCGGAGTGTTTCGAGGAACGTCACGCCCAGGCATCCCCAGTCGGGATGGCAGCCGACGTGCGGGCGTCGATGAAGGCGAGCCGCGACCAGTAGGCGGCGGCTTCGGCGCGGTCCGCGGCCCACTCAAGATCGCCGAGGTTGAGCGCGGCGTGTTCGGCGCGCAGGCAGCGTTCGCAGGCTTGGCCTGCGATCTCGATGCGGCGCATCTGCTGTTCGGTCATGTCCCCTGTCCCCGCCCTAGCGCCCTAGACGCCCTGCCCCGGCTAGGGCACCGGGGGCGAGAGCGGTCCTCAGTCCGAGGACGAGCGCAGTTGTACGCTGGGTGAGGACGGTTGTCTACACCCCGAGGACTTTATGGATATCAACGAATTACTTGACAAAGTGAAGGAAGTATGCGGGGCGAGGACTGACGGCGAGCTAGCGAAGCGCCTCGGAGTGTCCAAGCAGGCGTTGTCGAGCTATCGGAATGGGCACCGTCTGCCGGATACCGTGCAGTGCGCAACGATCGCCGGCCTGAGCGGTTTACCTCTTGCGCAGGTACTGGGCATCGTCGGCGAAGCTCGTGCAATCAGTCGCGACGAGAAGGCTGTCTGGCGGCAGCTGGCAGCGACGGCCACCCTCCTCGCCCTGGTGCTTCTTCCTGGGCTTCCTGCTGCTGCAAGCGTCGATCAGCGGGCCGTGAAAGCCGACCCGGACTGTACATTATGCGAAGTCTTGGACGATTTGCACGTGACGTTGCGCGTCACTTTGCCAGCTTGGTGTCCGCCGCCAAGAAATCGCCCCGACGACAGCCAACAAATACCCAGTTGTAGACCGACAATTGCCCGCTATTCGTACAGGCCGCGACAAGTCGCCCTAATGCATCGTCAGCAGCCGAGAATTCGCCCAGTTCTTCTATTGCTTGGCGGACGGTTGTGTCGGAATGCTCCACGCGCAGCACTCTAGTAGCTCAATCCAACTGGCAATTCGGCGTCCTTACAGGTGAACAAGTCGCCCGTTAGCTTTACAAAACCTCCGACAAGATGCCCAAGCTTCGAACTCAGGGTCAACGTCCATCCCAGCCTGTAGTAGGCACCGCACTTACGAGTGCTCCGCGTACGCACTTAACGGGTACATCTGAGGCAGTCAAAGGTGTACACCGAAGCTCTCGACGCACACATGCGTGTACACACATGCGACTTCCGCACTCTTAGGTGACCATTTATCCCTGAGACGAATTGCTTGCCCGTCGCGGACAACGGACAGCTTCTTTGGCCTCCAGCTCGGCCATGACGACATCGATCTCCCTTGATACCGATCGTTTGCCGCCACGGGACGCCTTCAATTAGCGCGATGGGACAGTCGCTCCGACTCTGCGGGTTCTTAGTCTTGCCGGATGAGACACGCATACGCACTCGAAGGCTGAGCGTCGGGTGGGAGCCGGGGCTCCTTCGCCACGAGCTGAGCTCTAAGGCCGGGCGGACTCTTTCTTCTTCGCAGGTTTGCGGGCTTTCGCGGTGGGAGATCGTTGTCGCCACGCCGCCTCTAGCGCTGCTGGCAGATCCTTGAGCTTCGCGAGTTGCTGTTCGAGAGCGTCCGCACGTGCGCGCTGGGCATCCGCCTCACGACGTGCCTCGACGGCCTCCGCCTTGGCCCGCTCGGCGCTCTGAAACGATGATTTCTCAGCAGATGCGTGTGCACGATGGGCGGCTGCTACCTGGCCCTTCAGTTCTTTGGCCTCTTGGCGCGCGAGATCGACTTCGCGGTGAGCACGATCCTCTATCGCACGAACATGCTGTGCTAGGCCTTCGCGCTCCGCCCGAGCCTCGTTGACCATAGCTTGTAAGCGATTTTCGACTGCTTGGCGGGCGACTTCAGCGTCTGACGCTCTATCGAGCGCGGCATTCCGCTGACGCTCCTGCTCTTTGATCTCTCCTTCAAGCTGGCTGACCAGGCGCAGCAATTCGGCCGTACGGGCTGTCGCAAGACGTTCGGATTGGGAAGCGTTTGCTACCGCTTCCCGCAATGCCATCGCTTCGGCGGCGAATCCTTCGCGCTCCCGGCCCAGTGCCTCCTGCGCGCTCAGAAGGGCGACTTGTTTGTCGGCGAATCCGTTCTCGGCCTCAGACCGGGCATGCTTGAGAGCCAGCGCCCACCACTCCCCCGCCAGCTTAGTGACCGCCTCAGGGGCCTCGGGCACCGAGAGGCTGCGCTGATGAGTGTCCAGCCGAGTACCAAGGGCACGCCACCAGGTCTCCAACCATCGAGTGACAGTGTTCGGCGACCCGGTGCCCAGGTGAGCGCGAATGCGCTCGACGGTTGGTCGTTCTCCCGCGTCAACGATCTCGTCGGCTGCAGTATGGACGTCGGATTCGGTGATGCCTCGAGCCATGGAAATGCCTCCTATGCGGGCGCCCTACTCTGTTGATTGCGTACTCCCGATAAGTGATGATTATCGCTAGTAGATGCCATATTTCATAACGTACATTACATAGTATGAATCGAAATAGCACATTGCCTACCGCGGCAGCGACGGCCGCGAACCTGGTGCTCCCCGAGCAACTGGCCCAACAGGCTGCCGACGCAGTGCGTGAACTGCTCGCAGAAGCGGCCGCGGCCAACACCACCCGCAGCTACGCCACCGCCCTGCGCTATTGGGCCGGCTGGCACCAGGCCCGATACGGCGTCGAGCTGGCATTGCCGGCGAGCGAGGCCGTGGTGATCCAGTTCCTGGTCGACCACATCCAGCGCAAGAACAAGACCGGCCTCGTCAGCGAGCTGCCGCCGGCGATCGATCAGGCACTGGTCGCCGCCGGCCTCAAGGCCAGGAGCGGGCCGCTGAAGCTGTCGACCGTGGTCCAGCGCGTGGCTGTGCTGTCCACTGCGCACAAGCTCAAGCGGCTGGCCAACCCGTGCGAACTGCCCAGCGTCCGCACCCTGCTCAGTCGGGCGCGGCGTGCGGCGGTCAAGCGTGGCGAGCGGCCGACCAAGAAGACCGCGATTACCCGTGCCGAGCTCGAGGCCATGCTGGCCACCTGCGATGACAGCCTGGAAAGCCGGCGTGACCGTGCCCTGCTCTGCTTCGGCTTCGCCAGCGGCGGCCGCCGGCGCAGCGAGATCGCGGCTGCGGACCTGCGCGACCTGCGCAAGGTCGGCGAGGATGGCTACATCTATCGGCTGGAGTATTCGAAGACCCAGCAAGCAGGGGTGAAGGCAGATTCGACCCCGGACAAGCCGATCCTGGGGCGTAGCTCCGAAGCGCTCGCGGCGTGGCTTGAGGCCGCGGGGATCCATGAGGGGGCGATCTTCCGCCGGATCTGGAAGGGTCGAGTCGGCCCTGCCCTGCTCCCCGGTTCGGTGTCTACGATCGTGAAGCGTCGGGCGCGGCTAGCAGGGTTGGAGGGGGACTTTGGGGCACACAGCCTGCGGTCGGGGTTTGTAACCGAGGCCGGGAAGCAAGGCATCCCACTCCCGGCGGTAATGGCGATGACGGAACATCGATCTGTGGCCAGTGTGATCGGGTACTTTCAAACAGGTGCGGCAGAGGACAATCCCGCGGCACGGCTGTTGAAATAGCAAACTCTTTGCAGCATGGTTGGAACGCACCTACTAAGAGGACTTGCGGCGTCAAAAAGGAGGCGGGCGTGGGTGACCCAACTATGAGCAACAACAGCATTTCGATTGAAAGCATGCGCTGAGATCTGGCTGCTCTTCGCGACAATGTGCAGCGGCTGTTTGGCGATGACCAGCGCAGGATCGTATCCAATTGCATCCGGTCCGCTGTGGATCGTCGCGAGTTCAGCCGCTACCACTATCGAGAAGCGATGCGCGCCATCGCCGCCAAGATTGACGGCAGGCCGGACTACGAAGTCATGGCCGCGATGATGGGTGCCTACGACAAGGAAACCGGCTCATTCGAGGATGCCAGGTTCACGGCCTACCTCCACATCGTAGCCACCGTGCACAACATGAGGGCAGTAGCCGACAATCTCGTGCACTTGGTCTACTTCGCCACCGGCATGAACCTGGACAAGGATACTTGCATTGAAGAAAAACGGATCAGCTGGAACAAGGTCAAGGACAGCTTGGGGACGCTGGAAGTCCGTGAAGATCTCGATGCCCTGCACAGCCATGAATATTTCAAGTATCTAGCTGCGCTGGACAACCACTGCAAGCATCGTGGGATCGTCGATATCGGCTTCTCCGTTAATGCCATCGAAGATACCCATGGAATGCGGATCAACGCATTCTCCTACGAAGGCACCGACTACCCGCAACGATGGGTCAGACCACTTCTAAACGCGGAATATCAGCGTCAGGAGACCCAGATTATGCTTGCGGGCAACCACCTGAACGACTACGTTGCATCACTTCTCTGATAGAGCCTTTCAATCCGCTCACGCTAGCTAGAACGGCAACGGCTCCCACTCGTCCACACCACCTCGCTGCGCTTGGATATGTCGTCCCAGTTCTGGGAACGCCTCCATGATCAGGCGATCGAATTCGTGGTTTTCGGCCGGGTCATGCGCTCGCCAATCTGAGATCTTCTTGCGCCACTTTCCGTTCTTGTCCTGTGCTTCCAGGTCGGCCAAGCGCCCATAGCACTCAAGGGCTGCATAGAAGACCCACCCGAATTGCCCGTATTTGGTCAGGACATGGTGGGCGACATCCCAAAACTTCTCATATCCCCAGCCCACGGGTGCACCGTGCTTGGCCGAATACAGGATGCTGAGCAGGATGCCCGGCTGGGCGTAAGACCAGGTGCCCGGCAAATGGGATCCCTTCTTCTGGAAGGCCGATTGCAGGGCTGACCAGCGCGCATCCATTGCCTCGGTCCCAGGCGTGGCTCGCCCCTGATACTGCACCCGTGCAAGCCAGAAATCTTCCAGCTGTTCGCTCAACGAGGGACCCTGCAGCTGGCGTTTCAGGTTCGCCTCAATCGCATCCGTGTCTACGAGGTAGGCGCGCTGCCCGGCCTCGTCCAAGGTGAGCTGCTCGAAGGACACGAGCTTTTGGCAGTGCTCGAACTCAATCTTGCCATTTCGCAGAACCGGCTGGTCGTAGTGGCACAATAGCATCAACGCCCCAGCCTGCCGCGATGCCTCCAAGGTTTCCTCATTGACCACATAGGCGTTGCGGTTGTTGACGGCAAAACAGATCTTCATCATCAGCCTGGCGCGCTCGGGATCGAATTCACCAAAGACCCACAGCAACAATCCACCTTCCTTGCAGTAAAACTCCTCGCGATCGACCATGACGCTATCGAAGGTCGTGGAAAGCTGGACCTCAAAGGCGATGTCCAAGGCAGCGCAGAAGCGGGACCTGACATCCGGCCTCCGCCTCTCCCCCTCTCGACCCTTCCAGGTGCCCTCGACCACGGGCCGGGTGAACCTCGGATCGCACTGAATGCTCTCGTCCACCAGCTGCTTGATGCGCTTGTGGCGAACGCTCTCCCGTTGCCCGTCGTAGCGATAGGCGTTGATCTGGGCCGTGGTGAGCTTGCTCTTGGTGATATGGCGGCAACTGCCATCCTCATGCAGATGCCGGAATACGAAACTCGCTGTGTCGGGCATCGCAACCAAGTAAACCGCAACCCCGCACAGTTCACATAGATAGCGCCCCTGGCCAGTTTTCAGCGCCCGTTGCAGCCGATACTTCAAGCGCAAGACCTCGGTCATGCTGTCCTGCAGCACTTCCCTGGCATCAAGGGGATTGCCGGTCTCATCCTCCAGCAGGTCGGTGATCGAGGCGATGGGATGCAGGAGAGATGGCGTCATGATTGGACAAGGTAGGCAGTTTCGTTCTCATTGACTGCGAAACGGGCCAGGACGATGAAATTCCGGCCGATCCCGGCTAGTCTGACCTGAGGGGGGCTCGATTCCGGGCCTATGCACTGATTGCCATGGGACTTCTGGAAGAACTATTGGACATGTCGGCCGGTTGGCCGGCTTGGCAAAGCGACGCACTGCGACGCATTTTCACAGTCGGAGCCCTTGGGAAGACGGACCTGGTCGAGATCAGGGCCATGCTGGAGCAAGCCGAAGGCGCTCCCAGTCCGGTCCCGTTGGACGCATCCCATATCCCGACGCTGGGAGATGGTCAGACGACCGTGCTGCTGGAATTGAGAGATCTCCAGCACGTTAACCGGTTTGCCCCAGCCAGCGGAATGCAATTCAATCCCGACGGTCTGAACATCGTGTTCGGGACCAATGGCGCAGGCAAGTCTGGCTATTCCCGGGTCTTGAAGCGTGCCTGTCGGGCCCGCCGCTCATCCCCTGTCCTGCCCGACGCTTATGCCGATACTCCTGGCACGCCCAGCGCCACGATCGTGGCTCTGGATGAGCAAGGGAACCCGCGGCTCTATGAGTGGCAGGAAGGGCGAGACGCCGACCGCCGTCTGGCAATGGTCGCTGTATACGACAGCCATTGCAGCGAGGACTACATCACCGATGAAGGGACCTGCGACTACCAGCCCTACGGACTCCCACAGTTGGGGGAGCTTACCCAGGGATTGACGCGGCTGCAGTCGAGCATCAAGCAGGAGCGGGAAGCAATACGCTTGGATGCTTCCCCATTCGAAAGCCTCAAGGGTGCGCACCCTGTCGGTCAGATCATTGAAACCCTATCTGCCGACACTGATCTTGACCAGATCCGGCAACTAGGCGTGTTCAACCAGGAACACGAAGACCGCATCATTGAAATCGATCAGTTGCTAGCCAACCTAGATCTTGAACCCCAGGCTAGAGCAAAGGATGGCTTGGCCACACTGACCTGCCCCCAGTAGCCGTACCACGAGTTACTGGGAGAGCCCGGGGTTGAAGGGTACTTTGGGTTGGTGGGTTTG
>NZ_JAQQGN010000019.1 GCF_028550595.1 Luteimonas sp. BLCC-B24 | reverse complement strand
CCATGGCAAAGGGTAAGTTCGAGCGCACCAAGCCCCACGTGAACGTGGGCACGATTGGTCACGTTGACCACGGCAAGACGACGCTGACGGCGGCGCTGACGAAGATCGGTGCGGAGCGTTTCGGCGGCGAGTTCAAGGCCTACGACGCGATCGACGCGGCGCCGGAAGAGAAGGCGCGCGGCATCACGATCTCGACCGCGCACGTCGAGTACGAGAGCCCGACCCGTCACTACGCCCACGTCGACTGCCCGGGCCACGCCGACTACGTCAAGAACATGATCACCGGTGCGGCGCAGATGGACGGCGCGATCCTGGTGTGCTCGGCCGCGGACGGCCCGATGCCGCAGACGCGCGAGCACATCCTGCTGTCGCGCCAGGTCGGCGTGCCGCACATCGTCGTGTTCCTGAACAAGGCCGACATGGTCGACGACGCCGAGCTGCTCGAGCTGGTCGAGATGGAAGTGCGCGAGCTGCTGTCGAAGTACGACTTCCCGGGCGACGACACCCCGATCATCCACGGCTCGGCCCGTCTGGCGCTGGAAGGCGACCAGAGCGACATCGGCGTGCCGGCGATCCTGAAGCTGGTCGACGCGCTCGACACCTTCATCCCGGA
>NZ_JAQQGN010000018.1 GCF_028550595.1 Luteimonas sp. BLCC-B24 | reverse complement strand
TGACCTGCCCCCAGTAGCCGTACCACGAGTTACTGGGAGAGCCCGGGGTTGAAGGGTACTTTGGGTTGGTGGGTTTGGGTGCGGTGGTTGGCAGCGAACTGGGCGGGTGGAATGCGTCCGCAGCTGCTGTGCGGCCTGACCTCGTTGTAGTCCCGCCGCCACTCGGTAATGACGTCTCGAGCCTGGGCAAGCGAAGTGAACCAGTGCTCGTTCAAGCACTCGTCGCGGAACTTGCCGTTGAAGCTTTCGATGTAGCCGTTCTGCATGGGCCGGCCTGGCTCGATCAGCAGGTGCTGGATCGCGTGCTGCTGCGTCCAGGCAATGAAGGCCCGACTGGTGAACTCCGGACCGTTATCCGTACGTACCGCTCGTGGATAACCGCGGAACCGCGCAGCCTGATCCAGCACGCGCACGACGTACGCGCCGCTGATGCCATGGTCGACCGTGATGTCGACGCATTCGTGGGTAAAGTCGTCGGCGACCGTCAGGCACTTCAGGCGGCGCCCGTTGGCCAGCGCGTCGCTGACGAAGTCCATGCTCCACACCGCATTGGGCGCCGTTGCCGACGACAGCGGCTGGCGCTCGCTGGGCGGCCTGCGGACCTTCTTGCGGCGACGCACGGCCAAGTTCGCCTCGCGATACAGGCGATAGATCTTCTTGTGGTTCACAGCCGGGTACTCCGGACGCAGCAGGTCGTGCAGGCGGCGATAGCCGAACCTGCGGCGGACCTGCGCCAGCTCGATGATCCGCGCCGACAGCGCCTGCGTCGCAGGCGCCTGTTCGGGCGGGTGGCGGAAGGCATCGCGGGACAGCCCCGCAAGGCGGCAGGCCCGTCGTTCGCTCACTGCCGTGGCATCGAGCATGCGACGGACCGCCTCGCGCTTGCGTTGCGGGGCTAGCGTTTTACCCCGAAGCCCACCTTCAACGCTTCAATGTCCAGATGCGCCTCAGCCAGCAATCGCTTGAGCCGTGCGTTCTCGGACTCGAGCTCCTTCAGGCGCTTGGCGTCCTCCGCTTCCATGCCGCCGTACTTGGCGCGCCAGGCGTAGAAGCTGGCCGGGCTGAAGCCGTGCTGCCGACCAAGCTCCGATACCGCCATGCCGGCTTCGGCCTGCTTGATAAAGCCGATGATCTGTTCCGTGGTGAAGCGACTCTTGCGCATGTCCGTCCTCTCTCGGTGACGGACTCTACCTAGCTTCGAGTGGTACGGCTCAGTGGGGGCAGGTCA
>NZ_JAQQGN010000017.1 GCF_028550595.1 Luteimonas sp. BLCC-B24 | reverse complement strand
AAACCCACCAACCCAAAGTACCCTTCAACCCCGGGCTCTCCCAGTAACTCGTGGTACGGCTACTGGGGGCAGGTCACTGCCCGCACCCGAGGCGCGCTTCAGCTGCGACGGCCGCCAGCATTGCTCTCAGATGCGCTCGTGCGAGGAAGCCACGTACTTCATCCGCAATTGCCCCAACACCAAGATGGACGGCGACAACGACGGCGTGCCGTGCGAATCGCAGCACTGCAGTTGAGCGCCCGAGCGCGCCCGTGCATCCGAATCCACTGACCGACCCGGAGACCGCCCCGCCATGCGCCCCCTGCTGATCCTGATGCTCCTCTGCGCGGCCTTTGGCGCCCACCAGCTGTGGCAGAAACGCGAGGCCGCCCGCGCGGCCGCGTTCGATGCCACGACCTTCGTGGCCGTCGAAATGCCCAGCGGCATGCAGCGCAATACGGTGTACGTGCTGACGCCGCCGAACTGCCCGTCCGCACAGGCGAAGCGTGCGGAGGCGCTGATCCGGGATCTCGGCAGCGCGGGCATTCCGGTGGTTCGCCGCAGCGGCTTTTCCTTCGAAATGGATGACCCCACCCCCGAGCAAATGCAGGGCATCCACCGGGCATCGGCCGTGTTCAAGCGCGGCCCGCCGACGGTGTTCGTCAATGGGCTGGCGATGTCGGATCCGAGTGCGGAGCAGACGATTGCGGCGTATCGGGGGAGTAGTGGGCGGCAGTAGAACCCATTTAATCGCGCTCAGGTTGGGCTCGGCGCCTTCGACGGTAGAAGTGAAATCATTGGCTGGACCAGACAGGACTCTGCATGGATCGCATACCCCTCTCTATATATCTTTTGAAGAAGAACGCGGTTCTAGGATCGTGGAGAATATTTCATGAATCATTTGAATCGGCACCGCTGACCGAAGCAAACTTAAACGTTGACGGAGTTGAAGCAAAACTTTGGATCGGCTCAAGTGCCCCCGGCACAGTGCCGGAGTGGGTCCAAGAATTTGCTCCATTGGCGGGACTGTCCGCGACGAGATTCTCCAATATTTCCGTCCAGGGCGCCCTTGCCTTTGCGATTGATGGGAAAGGTGTACTCATGACGTTTGGACATGCCTGGAGACGCGTGGACACATCCTGCGTCGTGCCAAACTTTGGTCTGCGTTGTGTTCTAAACCTCTGCGGCGATAAAGAACTCAAAGCAATAAAGCACGACAGGATAAGCCACGACTTCGTGACCTGCCCCCACTGAGCCGTACCACTCGAAGCTAGGTAGAGTCCGTCACCGAGAGAGGACGGACATGCGCAAGA
>NZ_JAQQGN010000016.1 GCF_028550595.1 Luteimonas sp. BLCC-B24 | reverse complement strand
GTGGTGTCGATCGGCAACGGCACCGGCACGGGCGGCTATCCGGCGACGCGCCGGATCACCAATCTCGCCGCCGGCATCAACGCCACCGACGCGGTCAACGTGGCCCAGCTCGAAGCCGTGGCGGACCTCGCAGAAGAGACCAGCCGCTATTTCCGGGCCAGCGGTGAGGGCGAGGCGGCGGTGAGCGGCGAGGACGCACTGGCGGCAGGCTCGGACGCGGCGGCGGACGGCGACTACAGCACCGCCGTCGGCTCGACCGCGCAAGCGCTCGATACCGGCGCCTCGGCATTCGGCAGCGGGGCGTTCGCGCTCGATACGAACGCAACCGCGCTGGGATTCAACTCGGTGGCGTCGGCGGCCAATGCCGTCGCCGTCGGCGCGCTGGCCGACGCCAGCGGCGAGTACGGCGTGGCGCTGGGCGCGGAGAGCCTGGCCAGCGGCGAACTCTCGACCGCGACCGGCGCGGCGGCAGTGGCCAGTGGCGACGGGGCGCTCGCCAGCGGTGCACTGGCCGAGGCCAGCGGCGTCGAGGCCACGGCGGTGGGCTTCTTCGCCGAGGCGAGCGGGGACGTGTCGACGGCGGTGGGCGCCGAGAGCGTGGCCAGCGGCGACGAAGCCGCCGCGTTCGGTTTCCGTGCCGACGCCTCGGGTGATTTCGCGACCGCCGCCGGCGGCAACGCCTCGGCCTCCGGCCTCAACAGCTCGGCCTACGGCAATGCGAGCACCGCATCGGGCACGAGCAGCGTGGCGCTGGGCGCCGATGCCACGGCCACGGGGGGCTACAGCACCGCGGTCGGCCAGGCGGCGACCGCGACCGGCCTCAACAGCGTGGCGGTCGGCGGATCGCTCGGCGGGCTCTACGTCACCGAGGCCTCGGGCGACTTCTCGACGGCGATCGGCGGCGCGGCCTGGGCGGGCGGCTTCAACAGCACGGCCGTCGGCAACTTCGCCGAAGCCGTCGCCGCCAACAGCGTGGCGCTGGGCGCGGATTCGATCGCCGATCGCGCCGACAGCGTGTCGGTGGGCAGCGCGGGCAACGAGCGCCAGATCACCCATGTCGCCGCCGGCACCGAAGCCACCGACGCGGTGAATCTCGGCCAGCTGGAAGAGGCCACGGCCAGCAACCGTTATTTCCGCGCCAGTGGCGACGGCGAGGCCTACGCGGTCGGCGACGACGCGACGGCCGCGGGCTCCGACGCCTACGCCGAAGGCGCCTACAGCACCGCGCTGGGCGCGAGCAGCAGCGCGTTCGCGCAGGGCGCCACCGCCGTGGGCAGCGGCGCGCTGGCACAGAGCCAGAACGCGACCGCGGTCGGTTTCAACGCGGTGGCCTTCGGCCAGAACAGCGCGGCCTTCGGCGCCGGTGCGCAGGCCGAGGGTGCGGCGAGCGTCGCGATCGGCGGCAATGCGGTCGACGAGAACGGCAATCCCCTGCTGACCCTCGGGGGCGTGCCCGTGGAGACCGCGGCCACCAGTGCCGGCGTCGCAGGCACGGCGGTGGGCGCCAGTGCCGATGCGTCCGGCTTCGCCGGGTCGGCCTTCGGCGTGGGGGCCACCGCGTCCGGCGAGGTGTCCTCGGCGTTCGGTGCCGTGGCGACCGCCGCCGGTGATGCGTCGACGGCGATGGGCTATGCCTCGGCGGCGAGCGGCGTGGATTCGACTGCGATCGGCTCGTACTCCGTGGCCTCGGGCATCAACAGCGTCGCGGTGGGCGGCGGTGCCGGCTTCTTCAATCTGTTCCCGACCGAGGCCTCGGGCGATTACTCGACCGCCGTCGGCGGCGCAGCCTGGGCCAGCGGCTTCAACAGCACCGCGGTCGGCAATTTCTCCACCGCATCGGGTGACGACTCGCTGGCGCTGGGTTCGGATGCCGTCGCCTCGGGCGCCGGCAGCGTGGCCCTGGGCCAGGGCTCGCTGGCCGATCGCGACGACAGCGTGTCGGTGGGCCGCACGGACAACGAGCGCCAGATCACCCACGTCGCTGCCGGCACCGAAGCCACGGATGCGGTGAATCTCGGCCAGCTGGAGCAGGCGACGCAGTACAACCGCTACTTCGCCGCGTCCGGCAGTGCCGACAGCGACAATGCCGCCTACGTCGAAGGCGACTACGCCACGGCGGCGGGCGAATCGGCCAGCGCGGTCGGCCAGGGCGCATCGGCCTACGGGAGCGGCGCGCAGGTGTTCGGGCAGGACGCGACCGCGGTGGGCTTCAACGCGACCGCGTATGCGGACAACGCCGTTGCACTGGGTGCGTACAGCGAGGCCACGGGCGAATCGAGCACCGCCGTCGGCCAGGCGGCCAATGCGTCGGCGCTCGGCGCTTCGGCGCTGGGCACCTCGGCCCAGGCCTCCGGCCCGTATGCGACGGCCGTGGGCGCCGAAGCGAACGCGTCCGGCCAGCAGGCGCTGGCCAGCGGCTTCCGCGCGATTGCCTCGGGCGACGGGGCGACGGCGACCGGCAGCTACAGCGAGGCGACGGGCTTCCTGTCGACCGCGCTCGGCTACGGCGCCGATGC
>NZ_JAQQGN010000015.1 GCF_028550595.1 Luteimonas sp. BLCC-B24 | reverse complement strand
GCGCCGATGCATTTCGCTTCGAAAACGGCGGTATCTGCATGCATGCGCGACCGCATCCCATGTCCCCGTCCAGCCGACGGCGCCCGAACATTCGCTCGCCTCTGGCGCCGGCGTCGACAATGCCGTGGTGCGCACGCCGTCTCGCCGCCCGGTATCGAAAATGCCGATTCACCGCCCGCGCTCGCGGATTAACTCGCGCCGGATTCGGATTCGATATCGACAGGCGCGCAATCACCCGCCGATTTTGTTCGTGCAAAAAGAAACCCCCGCCATGGGCGGGGGTTTCGGGGTAAAGACCCTGGCGATGACCTACTCTCGCATGCTAGATGCACACTACCATCGGCGCATGTACGTTTCACTTCCGAGTTCGGAATGGGATCGGGTGGTTCCATACAGCTATAGTCACCAGGGAGAGGGTGGAGGGTCGCCGATCGGTCCGGATTTCGACGCAGTGCTGCGATCGAAAGAGGGACTGACAGCGCTCACGCTCTCAGAGGTTGGGAAGTAGCGAACATTTGGGACACTCGACGTGTCGTTGGCCAAGGATGCTTCGAGCGAAGCCACTTGAGGTTATATGGTCAAGCCGCACGGATCATTAGTACTGGTTAGCTCAACACATTGCTGTGCTTACACACCCAGCCTATCAACCACCTGGTCTTGATGGTTCCTTCAGGGGAGTCAAGCTCCCGGGAGATCTCATCTTGAGGCGCGCTTCCCGCTTAGATGCTTTCAGCGGTTATCGCTTCCGAACATAGCTACCCGGCAGTGCCACTGGCGTGACAACCGGAACACCAGAGGTTCGTCCACTCCGGTCCTCTCGTACTAGGAGCAGCCCCTCTCAAATCTCCAACGCCCATGGCAGATAGGGACCGAACTGTCTCACGACGTTCTGAACCCAGCTCGCGTACCACTTTAAATGGCGAACAGCCATACCCTTGGGACCGACTACAGCCCCAGGATGTGATGAGCCGACATCGAGGTGCCAAACACCGCCGTCGATATGAACTCTTGGGCGGTATCAGCCTGTTATCCCCGGAGTACCTTTTATCCGTTGAGCGATGGCCCTTCCATACAGAACCACCGGATCACTAAGTCCTACTTTCGTACCTGCTTGATCCGTCGATCTCGCAGTCAAGCACGCTTATGCCTTTGCACACAGTGCGCGATGTCCGACCGCGCTGAGCGTACCTTCGAGCTCCTCCGTTACTCTTTGGGAGGAGACCGCCCCAGTCAAACTACCCACCATACATGGTCCCCGATCCGGATAACGGACCTAGGTTAGAACGTCAAGCACGACAGGGTGGTATTTCAAGGTTGGCTCCACCCCAGCTGGCGCCAGGGTTTCAAAGCCTCCCACCTATCCTACACAGACGAACTCAACGTTCAATGTAAAGCTATAGTAAAGGTTCACGGGGTCTTTCCGTCTTGCCACGGGAACGCTGCATCTTCACAGCGATTTCAATTTCACTGAGTCTCGGGTGGAGACAGCGCCGCCATCGTTACGCCATTCGTGCAGGTCGGAACTTACCCGACAAGGAATTTCGCTACCTTAGGACCGTTATAGTTACGGCCGCCGTTTACCGGGGCTTCGATCAAGAGCTTCGCCTTGCGGCTGACCCCATCAATTAACCTTCCGGCACCGGGCAGGCGTCAGACCCTATACGTCCACTTTCGTGTTTGCAGAGTCCTGTGTTTTTGATAAACAGTCGCAGCGGCCTGGTCACTGCGGCCCCCGATCGCTATAGCCCGCATGGGCCACGATCAAGGGCGCACCTTCTCCCGAAGTTACGGTGCTATGTTGCCTAGTTCCTTCACCCGAGTTCTCTCAAGCGCCTTAGAATTCTCTTCCTACCCACCTGTGTCGGTTTACGGTACGGTCTGCATAAGCTGAAGCTTAGGGGCTTTTCCTGGAAGCGTGGTATCAGTCACTTCGCTCTAAAGAGCTCGTCTCGGTGCTCGGAGTTAAAGGGTCCCGGATTTGCCTAAGACCCACTCCTACCGCCTTTCTCCAGGACAACCAACGCCTGGTAGACCTAACCTTCTCCGTCCCCCCATCGCACTTATGCGAGGTGCTGGAATATTAACCAGCTTCCCATCGACTACGCATTTCTGCCTCGCCTTAGGGGCCGACTCACCCTGCGTCGATTAACGTTGCGCAAGGAAACCTTGGGCTTTCGGCGTGGAGGCTTTTCACCCCCATTATCGTTACTCATGTCAGCATTCGCACTTCCGATACCTCCAGCGGACTTCTCAATCCACCTTCGACGGCTTACGGAACGCTCCTCTACCGCGCACAACGAAGTTGTGCACCCCAAGCTTCGGTTTATCACTTAGCCCCGTTAAATCTTCCGCGCAGACCGACTCGACCAGTGAGCTATTACGCTTTCTTTAAAGGGTGGCTGCTTCTAAGCCAACCTCCTGGCTGTCTGTGCCTTTCCACATCGTTTCCCACTTAGTGATAATTTGGGACCTTAGCTGTGGGTCTGGGTTGTTTCCCTTTTCACGACGGACGTTAGCACCCGCCGTGTGTCTCCCATGCAGTCTGTCTTGGTATTCGGAGTTTGCAATGGTTTGGTAAGTCGCAATGACCCCCTAGCCATAACAGTGCTCTACCCCCAAGAAGATTCACATGAGGCGCTACCTAAATAGCTTTCGAGGAGAACCAGCTATCTCCGGGTTCGATTAGCTTTTCACTCCTAATCACACCTCATCCCCTACCTTTGCAACGGGAGTGGGTTCGGGCCTCCAGTTGATGTTACTCAACCTTCACCCTGGGCATGACTAGATCACCCGGTTTCGGGTCTATTGCCCGCGACTATGCGCCCTTATCAGACTCGGTTTCCCTTCGCCTCCCCTATACGGTTAAGCTTGCCACGAACAATAAGTCGCTGACCCATTATACAAAAGGTACGCAGTCACTCCGAAGAGCTCCTACTGCTTGTACGCACACGGTTTCAGGGTCTATTTCACTCCCCTCTCCGGGGTTCTTTTCGCCTTTCCCTCACGGTACTGGTTCACTATCGGTCGGTCAGGAGTATTTAGCCTTGGAGGATGGTCCCCCCATGTTCAGACAGGGTTTCTCGTGCCCCGCCCTACTCATTTTTCATCGATATGGCCCTTTCGCATACAGGGCTGTCACCTTCTATGGCCGGTCTTTCCAGGACCGTTTTGCTAGAACCAAATCGACTTTTGGGCTGTTCCCCGTTCGCTCGTCACTACTCAGGGAATCTCGGTTGATTTCTTTTCCTACGGTTACTTAGATATTTCAGTTCACCGCGTTCGCCTCGTACAGCTATGTATTCACTGCACGATACCCGCAAGCGGGTGGGTTTCCCCATTCGGACATTACCGGATCAAAGCTTGTTGCCAGCTCCCCGATACTTTTCGCAGGCTACCACGTCCTTCATCGCCTCTGACCGCCAAGGCATCCACCGTGTGCGCTTATTCGCTTGACCATATAACCCCAAGTCGCCTCGGGGTCATACTCGGCCGGTGGGTACAAAGCACCGACGCAAATATAACGACTCAATATTAGGGACTCGAGGTCCCCGCCTTAGCCTCACGACACGTTTGAGTTCTTGTCTCAGACGCTCGCTACTTCCCTATTTTTCAAAGAACCGGTGTCGGGCCACAATGCCCGGCACCATTCAAATCTGATGTGTGCGCAGCGATCGGTACAACCAAGAATGGTGGAGCCTGTCGGGATCGAACCGACGACCCCCTGCTTGCAAAGCAGGTGCTCTCCCAGCTGAGCTAAGGCCCCAAGTGGTGGGTCTGGGAGGACTCGAACCACCGGCCTCACCCTTATCAGGGGTGCGCTCTAACCACCTGAGCTACAGACCCAGTCTTGCTTGATTACCAATCGTGCAGGTTACTTATGAGGACGCCTGGACAAGCGATGTTGTCTTGTCTCTAAAGGAGGTGATCCAGCCGCACCTTCCGATACGGCTACCTTGTTACGACTTCACCCCAGTCATCGGCCACACCGTGGCAAGCGCCCTCCTTGCGGTTAGGCTACCTGCTTCTGGTGCAACAAACTCCCATGGTGTGACGGGCGGTGTGTACAAGGCCCGGGAACGTATTCACCGCAGCAATGCTGATCTGCGATTACTAGCGATTCCGACTTCACGGAGTCGAGTTGCAGACTCCGATCCGGACTGAGAGAAGGTTTCTGGGATTGGCTTGCCCTCGCGGGTTTGCAGCCCTCTGTCCTTCCCATTGTAGTACGTGTGTAGCCCTGGCCGTAAGGGCCATGATGACTTGACGTCATCCCCACCTTCCTCCGGTTTGTCACCGGCGGTCTCCTTAGAGTTCCCACCATTACGTGCTGGCAACTAAGGACAAGGGTTGCGCTCGTTGCGGGACTTAACCCAACATCTCACGACACGAGCTGACGACAGCCATGCAGCACCTGTGTCACGGTTCCCGAAGGCACCAATCCATCTCTGGAAAGTTCCGTGCATGTCAAGGCCAGGTAAGGTTCTTCGCGTTGCATCGAATTAAACCACATACTCCACCGCTTGTGCGGGCCCCCGTCAATTCCTTTGAGTTTCAGTCTTGCGACCGTACTCCCCAGGCGGCGAACTTAACGCGTTAGCTTCGATACTGAGTTCCTAATTGAACCCAACATCCAGTTCGCATCGTTTAGGGCGTGGACTACCAGGGTATCTAATCCTGTTTGCTCCCCACGCTTTCGTGCCTCAGTGTCAGTGCTGGTCCAGGTAGTCGCCTTCGCCACGGATGTTCCTCCCGATCTCTACGCATTTCACTGCTACACCGGGAATTCCACTACCCTCTACCGCACTCTAGCCTGCCAGTATCCAATGCAATTCCCAGGTTGAGCCCAGGGCTTTCACATCAGACTTAACAAACCACCTACGCACGCTTTACGCCCAGTAATTCCGAGTAACGCTTGCACCCTTCGTATTACCGCGGCTGCTGGCACGAAGTTAGCCGGTGCTTATTCTTTGGGTACCGTCAGAACAATCGGGTATTAACCGACTGCTTTTCTTTCCCAACAAAAGGGCTTTACAACCCGAAGGCCTTCTTCACCCACGCGGCATGGCTGGATCAGGCTTGCGCCCATTGTCCAATATTCCCCACTGCTGCCTCCCGTAGGAGTCTGGACCGTGTCTCAGTTCCAGTGTGGCTGATCATCCTCTCAGACCAGCTACGGATCGTCGCCTTGGTGGGCCTTTACCCCGCCAACTAGCTAATCCGACATCGGCTCATCTATCTGCGCCAGGCCCGAAGGTCCCCGGCTTTCACCCGTAGGTCGTATGCGGTATTAGCGTAAGTTTCCCTACGTTATCCCCCACAAATAGGCAGATTCCGATGTATTCCTCACCCGTCCGCCACTCGCCACCCAAGGAGCAAGCTCCTCTGTGCTGCCGTTCGACTTGCATGTGTTAGGCCTGCCGCCAGCGTTCACTCTGAGCCAGGATCAAACTCTTCACTTAAAATTTTCGACATCACACAAGGTGACATCTAATGCTTCGAGTGCAGTCGTCTTTTCCAGAAACTCGAACTACTCGCCAGCATTTGCATGCTGTTGAATCTTTCTTGGTTCT
>NZ_JAQQGN010000014.1 GCF_028550595.1 Luteimonas sp. BLCC-B24 | reverse complement strand
GGCCGTACCGTCGGCGCCGGCGTGGTGGCCAAGATCATCAAGTAACGCCCTGGTCCGAGCGCGCTTCGCGCGCTCGGCTGCCAGGTCGTCATCCCGGCGGCTTTCGACGGACGACAGTCCGTTCGGTCCGGGGTCCAGTGACTTCGGCTCTTCGGTTCGCCGAGCAGCACACAACCAGAGTCCCTGGATTTCCGCTTCGGCGGGAATGGCGATCCAAAGGGCGGGCCGGCACCCCGGTCCGCCTTCGCCGTCTCAGGCGTCCGGGGCGGCATCTGTTCCATCCTTACGCCAGTAGCTCAATTGGCAGAGCAGCGGTCTCCAAAACCGCAGGTTGGGGGTTCGAGTCCCTCCTGGCGTGCCATTCGCGGATCCTCCGCACGGGGCCTGGTGCTGCACGGCCTGGCCTGTCAACCGAGCAGTCGCCCAACCGATGAGTCGCCGGGACTTGAACAGCAGAGTGGAACATTCGAAAGGCGCGTCCCAGGCGGACGTCGCCAAGTACGCCGCAGCCGTCCTGCTGGTGGTGGCCGGCGTGTTCGCCTTCTACTGGTTCGAGGCGCAGCTGGCGACCGTGGTGCGCAGCGTCATCGTCGCGCTGTGCGTCGTCGGCGCCGCCGCGGTATTCCTGACCACCGGCAAAGGCCACAAGACCCGGGATTTCTTCTCGGAAACCCGCTTCGAGCTGCGCAAGGTCGTCTGGCCGACGCGCCAGGAGGCGATCCGGCTGACGTGGATCGTGATCATCGCGGTGATCATCATCAGCCTGATGCTGGCCGGCTTCGACCAGGTCATCCAGTGGCTCATCCGCCTCGTTCTGAGGCAGTGACGGAGTAACGATTCAGATGGAAACCGAAGGCGTCAAGCGCTGGTACGTCGTGCATGCCTATTCCGGCTTCGAGAAGTCGGTCGCCCAGGCGCTGCGTGACCGGATCGCGCGCACCGGCATGCAGGAAAAGTTCGGCGATGTGCTGGTGCCGACCGAGGAAGTGATCGAGATGCGCTCCGGCCAGAAGCGCCGTTCCGAGCGCAAGTTCTTCCCGGGCTATGTTCTGGTGCAGATCCTGACCTCGGACGAGGGCGGCATTCCGCGCATGGACAACGAGAGCTGGCACCTGGTGAAGGAGACGCCGAAGGTGATGGGCTTCATCGGCGGCACCGCCGACCGTCCGTTGCCGATCCGCGACGACGAGGCCGCCGTGATCCTCGACCGCGTGCAGGAAGGCGTCGAGAAGCCGCGTCCGAAGGTGCTGTTCGAGGCGGGCCAGATGGTCCGCGTCATCGACGGCCCGTTCAACGACTTCAACGGCGTGGTCGAGGAAGTCAACTACGAGAAGAGCCGCCTGCGCGTGGCCGTGCTCATCTTCGGCCGTTCCACCCCGGTGGAGCTGGAATTCGGGCAGGTCGAGAAGGCCTGACCCCGCCGCCGCCCGCATGTGACGGGCGCGCGAAACCCTGCTATAGTGCGCGGCTCGCTGTCTGGCCGCGCCAGGCAACCGCACAGGCCGCCGTATGGGCGGCCTTTCGCGCGAGATGGACAACGTGAATCCGGGACACGCGATTTCCCGGAAGCGATGGGGAGCCTGAGTCCAGGCGCTTGCACCCGGAGAGAAGAAGACAATGGCGAAGAAAGTCGTCGGTTACATCAAGCTGCAGGTCAAGGCCGGTCAGGCCAACCCCTCGCCGCCGGTCGGTCCTGCGCTGGGTCAGCGCGGCCTGAACATCATGGAGTTCTGCAAGGCGTTCAACGCAGCGACCTCCAAGCTCGAGCCGGGTCTGCCGACCCCGGTCATCATCACGGCCTATTCGGACCGTACGTTCACCTTCATCACCAAGAGCACGCCGGCCTCGGTGCTGCTGAAGAAGGCCGCGGGCGTGAGCTCGGGTTCCAAGCGTCCCAACACCGAAAAGGTGGGCAAGGTGACGCGCGCGCAGATCGAAGAGATCGCCAAGACCAAGGAAGCCGACCTGACGGCGGCTGAGCTGGAAGCAGCAGTGCGCACCATCGCGGGCACCGCCCGTTCGATGGGCCTGACGGTGGAGGGTTGAGACCATGGCGAAGCTGACCAAGCGACAGAAGGCCCTGCAGGCCGCCGTGCAGCCGGGCAAGAGCTACGGCATCGATGACGCACTGAAGATCGTCAAGGATCACAGCAGCGCGAAGTTCGCCGAAGCCGTGGACGTGGCCGTCCGCCTCGGCGTCGATGCGCGCAAGTCCGACCAGCAGGTGCGCGGCTCGACCGTGCTGCCCGCCGGCACCGGCAAGAGCGTCCGCGTCGCGGTGTTCGCGCCGGCCGGCGCCAAGGCCGACGAGGCCCTGGCCGCGGGTGCCGACGTCGTCGGCATGGACGACCTGGCCGAGAAGATGCAGGCCGGCGACATCAACTACGACGTCGTGATCGCCACGCCGGACGCGATGCGCGTCGTCGGCAAGCTCGGCACCATCCTCGGTCCGCGCGGCCTGATGCCGAACCCGAAGGTCGGCACCGTCTCCCCGAATCCGGGCGAGGCCGTGAAGAACGCCAAGGGTGGCCAGGTCCGTTACCGCACCGACAAGGCCGGCATCATCCACTGCACGATCGGCAAGGCCGATTTCGATGCCGAGAAGCTGAAGGAAAACCTGCAGGCGCTGCTGGCCGATCTGGTGAAGGCCAAGCCGGCCACCGCCAAGGGCCAGTACCTGCAGAAGATCTCGCTGAGCTCGACGATGGGTCCCGGCGTCACGGTCGACCAGTCGTCGCTGACCATCGCGCGCTGATCCATACGCAACAACCGCGTCGTCCACACGGGGGACGCGTTTTGGGGGCATCGCCGCGGACGCAAGGCCGCGGCGGCGCCGTCAAAGACCGCAGGCGCGGTCGAGATCGACGGGGCGACGGGCATCGGATGCTCGAACTGGCAGGGAGTCGCCGCCCGCGACGGTCGAGAGCGCTTAATCCCGAGGTGCATGCACCGGAGGGCCTGCGTAGATGGTGATGCCTTTTCGAAGTTTTCTGGTCAGACATCCGTCCAGCCAGGCAGAAAGGCCACCACCGGGATGCTCGCGCATCCCCGGCCTCCAGGACGGAAGCCGCTCAGGACCGCGACCGGCAGGAGCCGCGAGCGGAGTTCACAATGAGGAGTGATTAATGGCTCTCAATCTGTCCCAGAAGCAGGAAGTTGTCGCCGAGCTGGCAGAAGTCGCCGCCAAGGCGCACTCCTTGATTGCCGTCGAGTACGTGGGCACCACGGTCAGCCAGATGACCGAGATGCGCAAGAAGGCTCGTGAGACCGGTGTGTACTTGCGCGTTGTCAAGAACACCCTGGCCGCACGCGCCGTGGAAGGTACGGACTACGCGTGTTCCAAGGACGCGCTGGTCGGCCCTCTGCTGTACGCGTTCTCGACCGAGGAGCCCGGCGCTGCCGGTCGCCTGATCAAGGAATTCGCCAAGACCAACGACAAGCTCGTGCCGAAGGTCGTCGTCGTCGAAGGCCAGCTGTACCCGGCCAGCCACGTCGATGTCCTGGCCTCGCTGCCGACGCTCGACCAGGCGTTGTCGATGCTCGCCCGCGTGCTGTCCGAACCCGCTGCGATGTTCGCCCGTGCCGTCAAGGCCGTCGGCGACAAGCAGGGTGGCGGCGAAGATGCGCCGGCCGAAGCGTCTGCCGAAAGCGCGACCGAAGCGACGGCGTAAGCCCGACCTGCAGGTCCAACGAACCCCATCCCAGAAAACTTTTCAAAGGTAATCAACATGTCCCTCACCACTGAACAGATCGTCGACGCCATCGCCGAGAAGTCCCTGATGGAAGTGATGGAGCTGGTCAAGGCCATCGAAGAGAAGTTCGGCGTCTCCGCCGCGGCGCCGGTCGCCGTCGCTGCTGCTGCCGGTCCGGCCGCGGCTGCCGAAGAGCAGACCGAGTTCACCGTCGTGCTGAAGGCCGCCGGCGACAAGAAGGTCGAGGTCATCAAGGTCGTCCGCGCCATCACCGGCCTGGGCCTGAAGGAAGCCAAGGACCTGGTCGAAGGCGCACCGAAGGACGTCAAGGAAGGCGCCTCGAAGGAAGAAGCCGAGAAGATCAAGAAGGATCTCGAAGCTGCTGGCGCGACCGCCGAGCTCAAGTAAGCGGCACCTTGGCATCGCAGCACATGCTGGCGATGCACCGGGGCCGGGGGCGAAAGCTCCCGGCCCTTGGTCGTTCCTGATCATCGGGGCGATCGCAGACAACTGACACCAGTTGTCAGTGGGTAGTAGCGGGAGATGGCGTGCTGGTGCCGGCAATACCAGCGACTACCCAGTGGCAGCTCATGTTCCCCCCGGATCGCGACGCGATCCACCGATTCATCGAGGCGTACATCCATGACGACGTCCCAGCTCCAGTCGAACTACTCGTTCACCGAGAAGAAGCGCATCCGCAAGAACTTCGGCAAGCGCCGGCAGATTCTCGAGGTGCCGTTCCTGTTGGCCATCCAGGTGGACTCGTACCGCGAGTTCCTGCAGGCCGACCGCGACCCCGCCCAGCGCGAGGACCGCGGCCTGCACGCCGCGCTGAAGTCGGTCTTCCCGATCGTCAGCTACAACGGCTACGCCGCTCTGGAATACGTCGGTTACAAGCTCGGCGAGCCCGGCTTCGACGAGCGCGAGTGCCGCAACCGCGGCCTGAGCTACGGCGCCCCGCTGCGCGTGACCGTGCGCCTGGTGATCTACGACCGCGAGTCGTCGTCCAAGGCCATCAAGTACGTGAAGGAGCAGGAGGTCTACATGGGCGAGATCCCGCTCATGACCGAGAACGGCACCTTCATCATCAACGGCACCGAGCGCGTCATCGTCTCGCAGCTGCACCGCTCGCCGGGCGTGTTCTTCGACCACGACCGCGGCAAGACCCACAGCTCGGGCAAGCTGCTCTACAGCGCGCGCATCATTCCCTACCGCGGCTCGTGGCTGGACTTCGAGTTCGACCCGAAGGACGCGCTGTTCACCCGTATCGACCGTCGCCGCAAGCTGCCGGTGTCGGTGCTGCTGCGCGCGCTCGGTTACAGCAACGAGGAGATGCTCAACGAGTTCTTCGACATCAACAGCTACCACATCCTCCCCGAGGGCGAGGGCGTGCAGCTGGAGCTGGTGTCGGAGCGCCTGCGCGGCGAGACGCTGAACTTCGATCTGCTCGATGGTGACAAGGTCATCGTCGAAGCCGGCAAGCGCATCACCGCGCGCCACGTCAAGCAGCTCGAAGCCTCGGGCATCACCGCGCTCGCCGTGCCGGACGACTACATGGTCGGCCAGATCCTCTCGCACGACGTCATCGACCCGTCGACCGGCGAGCTCGTGGCCACGGCCAACGACGAGATCTCGCTCGAGACGCTCGAAGCCCTGCGCAAGGCCGGTATCGAAACGATCGGCACGATCTGGGTCAACGATCTCGATCGCGGCCCCTACCTGTCGAACACCCTGCGCATCGACTCGACGAAGACCCAGCTCGACGCGCTGGTCGAGATCTACCGCATGATGCGTCCCGGCGAGCCGCCGACCAAGGACGCCGCGCAGAACCTGTTCCACAACCTGTTCTTCACCTTTGAGCGCTACGACCTGTCGGGCGTGGGCCGGATGAAGTTCAACCGCCGTCTCGGCCGCAAGGAAGTCACCGGCGCATCCGTGCTGTACGACGCGCGTTACTTCGCCGAGCGCAAGGACGAGGATTCGGTGCGCCTGCGCGGCGAGTACGGCCAGACCTCGGACATTCTCGACGTCATCCGCGTGCTGACCGAAATCCGCAACGGTCGCGGCGTCGTCGACGACATCGACCACCTCGGCAACCGCCGCGTGCGTTCGGTCGGTGAAATGGCCGAAAACGTGTTCCGCGTGGGCCTGGTCCGCGTCGAGCGCGCCGTGCGCGAGCGCCTGACGATGGCCGAGGCCGATGGCCTGACCCCGCAGGAGCTCATCAACGCCAAGCCGGTCGCGGCGGCGGTCAAGGAGTTCTTCGGCTCCTCGCAGCTGTCGCAGTTCATGGACCAGAACAACCCGCTGTCGGAAGTCACGCACAAGCGTCGCGTCTCGGCCCTGGGCCCGGGCGGTCTGACCCGCGAGCGCGCCGGCTTCGAAGTGCGCGACGTGCATCCCACGCACTACGGCCGCGTCTGCACCATCGAAACGCCGGAAGGCCCGAACATCGGCCTGATCAACTCGCTGGCGACGTTCGCGCGCACCAACCGCTACGGCTTCCTCGAGACGCCGTACCGCAAGGTCGTCGACAGCCGCGTCACCGACGAGATCGAGTACCTCTCGGCGATCGAGGAGAACGACTACGTCATCGCGCAGGCCAATGCCGTGCAGGACGAGAACGGCGTGATGACCCAGCAGTTCGTCGATTGCCGCTTCCAGGGCGAGTCGCTGCTCAAGCCGCCGGCGGAAATCCACTACATGGACGTTTCGCCGATGCAGACCGTGTCGGTGGCCGCAGCGCTGGTGCCGTTCCTCGAGCACGACGACGCGAACCGCGCGCTGATGGGTGCCAACATGCAGCGCCAGGCCGTGCCGACGCTGCGCGCGCAGAAGCCGCTGGTCGGGACCGGCATCGAGCGCGCCGTGGCGCGCGACTCGGGCGTGACCGTGAACGCCCGCCGTGGCGGCGTGATCGAGCAGATCGACGCCGGTCGCGTCGTGGTCAAGGTCAATGAAGAGGAGATTTCCGGCGAGCACGATGCCGGCGTCGACATCTACAACCTGATCAAGTACACGCGTTCCAACCAGAACACCTGCATCAACCAGCGTCCGCTGGTGAACGTGGGTGACGTGGTGGCGCGCGGCGACGTGCTGGCCGACGGTCCCTCGACCGACATCGGCGAACTGGCCCTGGGCCAGAACATGCTCGTCGCGTTCATGCCGTGGAACGGCTACAACTTCGAAGACTCGATCCTGCTGTCGGAGCGCGTCGTCAAGGAAGACCGCTACACGACGATCCACATCGAGGAGCTGACCGCGGTCGCTCGCGACACGAAGCTGGGACCGGAGGAAATCTCCGCCGACATCCCGAACGTGTCGGAGAACGCGCTCAACCGCCTCGACGAATCCGGCGTGGTGTACATCGGTGCGGAAGTCCGCGCCGGCGACATCCTGGTCGGCAAGGTCACGCCCAAGGGCGAGAGCCAGCTGACGCCGGAAGAGAAGCTGCTGCGCGCGATCTTCGGTGAGAAGGCGTCGGACGTGAAGGACAGCTCGCTGCGCGTGCCGCCGGGCATGGACGGCACCGTCATCGACGTGCAGGTCTTCACCCGCGACGGCATCGAGAAGGACAAGCGTGCCAAGCAGATCGAAGAGTCCGAGATCAAGCGCGTCAAGAAGGACTTCGACGACCAGTTCCGCATTCTGGAATCGGCGATCTACGCGCGTCTGCGTTCGCAGATCCAGGGCAAGGTCGCCAACGGCGGTCCGGGCCTGAAGAAGGGCGATACGGTCAGCTCGCTCGTGCTCGACGGCATGAAGAAGTCCGACTGGTTCCAGATCCGCATGAAGGACGAGGACGCGTCCGATGCGATCGAGCGCGCGCAGAAGCAGATCGACGCGCACCAGAAGGAGTTCGAGAAGCGCTTCGCCGACAAGCGCGGCAAGATCACCCAGGGCGACGACCTCGCGCCGGGCGTGCTGAAGATGGTCAAGGTGTATCTGGCCGTGAAGCGCCGCATCCAGCCGGGCGACAAGATGGCCGGCCGTCACGGAAACAAGGGTGTGGTTTCGACCATCGTGCCCGTGCAGGACATGCCGTACATGGCGAACGGCAACACGGTCGACATCGTGTTGAACCCGCTGGGTGTGCCGTCGCGTATGAACATCGGCCAGATCCTCGAAGTCCACCTGGGCCTGGCGGCCAAGGGCCTGGGCGAGAAGATCCAGCGGATGCTCGACGCCCAGGCCAAGGTGGCCGAGCTGCGTGCGTTCCTCGACAAGATCTACAACCACGACAAGGCGTCGTTCGCACAGCGCGTCGACCTGTCGCAGTTCAGTGACGAGGAGCTGCTGACGCTCGCCGGCAACCTGACCGACGGCGTGCCGATGGCCACCCCGGTGTTCGACGGCGCAGCGGAATCGGAGATCAAGGCGATGCTCGAGCTGGCGGACATGCCGACCAGCGGCCAGCACCGCCTCTACGACGGCCGCACCGGCGAGACGTTCGAGCGCGAGGTCACCGTGGGCTACATGCACATGCTCAAGCTCAACCACCTCGTCGACGACAAGATGCACGCGCGTTCGACCGGCCCGTACTCGCTCGTCACCCAGCAGCCGCTGGGCGGCAAGGCGCAGTTCGGCGGTCAGCGCTTCGGCGAGATGGAAGTCTGGGCGCTGGAAGCCTACGGCGCGGCCTACACCCTGCAGGAAATGCTGACGGTGAAGTCCGACGACGTGCAGGGCCGCAACCAGATGTACAAGAACATCGTCGACGGCGAACACGAAATGGTCGCCGGCATGCCGGAATCGTTCAACGTGCTGGTCAAGGAAATCCGTTCGCTCGCGATCAACATGGAGCTCGAGGAGCACTGAGAGACGGGACAGGGGATCCGGGTCCGGGATTCGAAGGCGAAACGCCTCGATCCCGATGCGCCGGATCTCCGCTCTGACGAATCCCGACTTCCGAATCCCGACTCCCGGAGAAATTTATGAAAGACCTGCTCAATCTCTTCAACCAGCAGCGCCAGATCCCGGACTTCGACGCGATCAAGATCGCGCTCGCGTCCCCGGACCTGATCCGTTCGTGGTCGTTCGGCGAGGTGAAGAAGCCCGAGACCATCAACTACCGCACGTTCAAGCCCGAGCGCGACGGCCTGTTCTGCGCCGCGATCTTCGGTCCGATCAAGGACTACGAGTGCCTGTGCGGCAAGTACAAGCGCATGAAGCACCGCGGTGTGGTCTGCGAGAAGTGCGGCACCGAAGTCACGCTGGCCAAGGTGCGCCGCGAGCGCATGGGGCACATCGACCTGGCCTCGCCGGTCGCCCACATCTGGTTCCTCAAGTCGCTGCCCAGCCGCATCGGCCTGATGCTGGACATGACCCTGCGTGACATCGAGCGCATCCTGTACTTCGAGGCGTTCGTCGTCACCGAGCCGGGCCTGACCCCGCTCGAGCGCGGCCAGCTGCTCAACGAAGAGCAGTTCATGCAGATGCGCCAGGAGCACGGCGACGACTTCGACGCCGCGATGGGCGCCGAGGCGGTGTTCGACCTGCTGCGCACGATCGATCTGCAGGCCGAGATGGCGCGCCTGAAGGAAGAGATCGCCGCCACCGGCTCGGAGACCAAGCTCAAGCGCCTCACCAAGCGCATCAAGCTGGTCGAGGCCTTCATCGACTCGGGCAACCGCCCGGAGTGGATGATCATGACCGTGCTGCCGGTGCTGCCGCCGGACCTGCGTCCGCTGGTGCCGCTGGACGGCGGCCGCTTCGCGACCTCGGATCTCAACGATCTCTACCGCCGCGTCATCAACCGCAACAACCGCCTGCGTCGCCTGCTCGAACTCAATGCGCCCGACATCATCGTGCGCAACGAGAAGCGCATGCTGCAGGAGTCGGTCGACGCGCTGATGGACAACGGCCGCCGCGGCCGCGCGATCACCGGTACCAACAAGCGCCCGCTCAAGTCGCTGGCCGACATGATCAAGGGCAAGCAGGGCCGGTTCCGCCAGAACCTGCTCGGCAAGCGCGTGGACTACTCGGGCCGTTCGGTCATCGTGGTCGGTCCGACCCTGCGCCTGCACGAGTGCGGCCTGCCGAAGAAGATGGCGCTCGAGCTGTTCAAGCCCTTCATCTTCGCCAAGCTGCAGCGCCGTGGCCTCGCCACGACGATCAAGGCCGCCAAGAAGCTCGTCGAGCGTGAGGAGGCCGAGGTGTGGGACATCCTCGAAGAGGTGATCCGCGAGCATCCCGTGCTGCTCAACCGCGCGCCGACGCTGCACCGCCTGGGCATCCAGGCGTTCGAGCCGGTGCTGATCGAAGGCAAGGCGATCCAGCTGCACCCGCTGGTGTGTACCGCGTTCAACGCCGACTTCGACGGTGACCAGATGGCGGTCCACGTGCCGCTGTCGCTGGAAGCCCAGCTCGAAGCGCGTGCACTGATGATGGCGTCGAACAACATCCTCTCGCCGGCCAACGGCGAGCCGATCATCGTGCCGTCGCAGGACGTCGTGCTCGGCCTGTACTACATGACCCGTGCGCTGGAGAACATCCAGGGCGAGGGCATGGTGTTCGCCAACATCGCCGAAGTGCGCCGCGCGTACGACAACAAGGCCGCGGGCCTGCACGCCAAGATCAAGGTCCGCATCCGCCAGACCGTGATCGGCGAGGACGGCTCGCGTGACCAGGTGACCTCGATCGTCGAGACGACCGTGGGTCGTGCGCTGCTGCTCGAGATCATGCCCGACGGTCTTCCGTTCGAGCTCGCCAACGTCGAGCTCAACAAGAAGAACATCTCGCGCCTGATCAACGCCTGCTACCGCCGCCTGGGCCTGAAGGACACGGTCGTGTTCGCCGACAAGCTGATGTACACCGGCTTCGGCAATGCGACGCGTGCGGGCGTGTCGATCGGCATCAACGACATGACCATCCCGACCGAGAAGAAGGGCATCCTGGCCGAGGCCGAGACCGAGGTGCTGGAGATCCAGCAGCAGTACCAGTCGGGTCTGGTCACCGCCGGCGAGCGCTACAACAAGGTCGTCGACATCTGGTCGCGTACGAACGAGCGCATCGCCAAGGCGATGATGGACACGATCGGCACCGAGAAGGTCGTCAATGCCAAGGGCGAGACCATCGACCAGAAGTCGATGAACTCGCTCTACATCATGGCCGACTCCGGTGCGCGTGGTTCGCAGGCGCAGATCCGTCAGCTGGCCGGCATGCGCGGCCTGATGGCCAAGCCGGACGGCTCGATCATCGAAACGCCGATCATCGCGAACTTCCGCGAAGGCCTGAACGTGCAGGAGTACTTCAACTCCACCCACGGTGCCCGCAAGGGTCTGGCCGATACCGCGCTCAAGACCGCGAACTCCGGTTACCTGACCCGTCGACTCGTCGACGTGGCCCAGGACGTGGTGATCACCGAAGTCGACTGCGGCACCGCCGACGGTCTGACCATGACGCCGATCGTCGAAGGTGGCGACGTCGTCGAGCCGCTGCGCGACCGTGTCCTGGGTCGCGTCGTGGCCGAGGATGTGTTCCTGCCCGGCAACGACGAGGATCCGATCGTCACCCGCAACACGCTGCTCGACGAGCAGTGGGTGGTGAAGCTCGAGGAAGCCGGTGTCCAGTCGATCAAGGTGCGCTCGACGATCAGCTGCGAGAGCAGCTTCGGCGTCTGCGCGATGTGTTACGGCCGCGATCTCGGCCGTGGTCACCTGGTCAACCAGGGCGAAGCCGTGGGCGTGGTCGCCGCGCAGTCGATCGGCGAGCCGGGCACCCAGCTGACCATGCGTACCTTCCACATCGGTGGCGCGGCGTCGCGTGCGGCCGCCATCGACAACGTGACGGTCAAGACCACCGGCTCGATCAAGTTCAACAACCTCAAGTTCGTCACCCACGAGAGCGGCAACCTGGTCGCGGTCTCGCGTTCGGGCGAGCTCTCGGTGCTCGACGGCCACGGCCGCGAGCGCGAGCGCTACAAGCTGCCCTACGGCGCGACGATCACCGTCAAGGACGGCGACGCGATCAAGGCCGGCCAGACGGTCGCGAACTGGGATCCGCACAACCACCCGATCGTGTCGGAAGTGGCGGGTTTCATCCGCTTCATCGACTTCGTCGACGGCATCACCGTCATCGAGAAGACCGACGACCTGACCGGCCTGGCCTCGCGCGAGATCACCGATCCCAAGCGTCGCGGCTCGCAGGGCAAGGATCTGCGTCCGATCGTCCGCATCGTCGACAAGAACGGCAACGACCTGTCGATCCCGGGTACCGACCTGCCGGCGCAGTACCTGCTGCCGCCGCGCTCGATCGTCAACCTGCAGGACGGCGACGCCGTCGGCGTAGGTGACGTGGTGACCAAGGTGCCGCAGGAAGCGTCGAAGACCCGCGACATCACCGGTGGTCTGCCGCGCGTGGCCGACCTGTTCGAAGCGCGCAAGCCCAAGGACCCGGCGATCCTCGCCGAGAAGTCGGGCATCGTCAGCTTCGGCAAGGACACCAAGGGCAAGCAGCGCCTGATCATCAAGGCGACGGACGGCGAGGATCATGAAGAGCTGATCCCGAAGTACCGCCAGATCATCGTGTTCGAAGGCGAGCACGTCGAGAAGGGCGAGACCGTGGTGGACGGCGAGCCGAGCCCGCAGGACATCCTGCGTCTGAAGGGCGTCGAGGAACTGGCGTCGTACCTAACCAAGGAAATCCAGGACGTCTATCGCCTGCAGGGCGTGAAGATCAACGACAAGCACATCGAGGTGATCGTTCGCCAGATGCTGCGCAAGGTCGAGATCACCGACCAGGGCGACAGCCGTTTCCTCAATGGCGAGCAGGTCGAGCGTCAGCGCGTGATCGAGGACAACGTCAAGCATCTCGCCAAGAACGAGCTGCCGGCGAAGTTCGACCCGGTGCTCCTGGGCATCACCAAGGCCTCGCTGGCCACCGAATCGTTCATCTCGGCGGCCTCGTTCCAGGAGACCACCCGCGTCCTGACCGAAGCCGCCGTGCGCGGCACGCGCGACGGGCTCCGTGGCCTCAAGGAGAACGTGATCGTGGGTCGTCTGATTCCCGCGGGCACGGGCCTGGCCTATCACACCCAGCGCCGCCGGGCGGCGTCGGGCCTGACGGATTCGGAGATGGAGACCCTCGCCGGTCCCGTCGCCGAGACCGCGCCGGTGACCCTGTCGCCGGAACAGGTGATGCTCGAAGACGTGCCGGTCACTCCGGTGGCTGACAGCGACGAGAACGCAGGCTAAGATAGACCTCTTTGGCGGCCCCGCGTGGGCCGCCCAGACTCCGAAATGAGGCGCAGGACGCGGCTCGTATTCGGTCCAGGACGGACGGGACGCAAGTATGTCGGGCTGTGCCATTCGTGGCTGGCCGGCGGCGGTATCGGCTCGCGTTGACGCATTGCGTTGACGCGGGCTATACTTTTTCGTCTGGCAGACGGGTTTCCGTCTGCCTTCGTTTTCACCGGGCCACGGCCCGAACCATAGAACTCGAGACCTGATGGCAACGATCAACCAGCTGGTGCGGAAGCCGCGCAGCCCTGAAACGTACAAGAGCACGTCGCCCGCGCTGGCGAACTGCCCGCAGCGCCGCGGCGTCTGCACCCGCGTCTACACGACGACCCCGAAGAAGCCGAACTCGGCGCTTCGCAAGGTCGCCAAGGTGCGCCTGACCAACGGCTACGAGGTCATCTCGTACATCGGCGGTGAAGGCCACAACCTGCAGGAACACAGCGTGGTGCTGATCCGCGGCGGTCGCGTCAAGGACCTGCCGGGTGTCCGTTACCACACCGTCCGTGGTTCGCTCGACGCTGCCGGCGTCGCGAAGCGCAAGCAGGCACGTTCGAAGTACGGCGCGAAGCGTCCGAAGGGCTGAGGAATAGACAATGTCGCGTAAAGGAAACACCCCGCAGCGTTCGGTGCTGCCCGACCCGAAGCACGGCAGCGAGACGATCGCCCGCTTCATCAACATGGTCATGAAGAGCGGCAAGAAGTCGGTCGCCGAGAAGATCGTCTACGGCGCCATGGACGTCATCAGCGAGAAGAACGGCAACGCGCTCGAGCTGGTCGAGAAGGCGCTGGGCAACATCTCGCCGGCCGTCGAGGTGAAGTCGCGTCGCGTCGGCGGCGCTACCTACCAGGTGCCGGTCGAAGTGCGCTCGTCGCGCCGCATGGCGCTGGCGATGCGCTGGCTGATCGAGTCGGCGCGCAAGCGCGGCGAGAACAGCATGCCGCGCAAGCTGGCCGCCGAGCTGATCGACGCGTCGGAAAACCGTGGTGGCGCGATCAAGAAGCGCGAAGAGACCCACCGCATGGCCGACGCCAACAAGGCGTTCGCGCACTACCGCTGGTAAGCGGACCCGCGGGCTCCGGTTGATTCCGGAGCCCGTCGGCACCATTCCGGTGCCTCCAGGCGGTCACAGACCGCACGCAGGATCCGAAGGCCGCCGCAAGGCGGCATTCGTCCATTCAAGCGATTCCATCGCGAAGCTTCCGCGTTCCAGACGGGACTTCGCCATTCAATACGAGAGACTGACGTGGCTCGCACGACTCCCATCGAACGCTACCGCAACTTCGGCATCATGGCCCACATCGATGCCGGCAAGACCACGACCTCCGAGCGCATCCTGTTCTACACCGGCGTGAGCCACAAGATCGGTGAAGTGCACGACGGCGCCGCCACCATGGACTGGATGGAGCAGGAGCAGGAGCGCGGCATCACCATCACCTCGGCGGCCACCACGGCGTTCTGGAAGGGCATGGACAAGTCGCTGCCCGAGCACCGCTTCAACATCATCGACACCCCCGGCCACGTCGACTTCACGATCGAAGTCGAGCGCAGCTTGCGCGTGCTCGACGGCGCGGTGTTCGTGCTGTGTGCGGTCGGTGGCGTGCAGCCGCAGTCCGAGACCGTGTGGCGCCAGGCCAATAAGTACCAGGTGCCGCGCCTTGCGTTCGTCAACAAGATGGACCGCACCGGTGCCAACTTCGACAAGGTCGTCGAGCAGCTGAAGGCCCGTCTGGGCGCCTACGCCGTGCCGATGCAGGTGCCGATCGGTGCCGAAGACGGCTTCGAGGGCGTCGTCGATCTGCTGAAGATGAAGGCGATCCACTGGGATACCGCGTCGCAGGGCACGGTGTTCGAGTATCGCGACATCCCGGCCGATCTCGTCGACCAGGCGACCGAAGCCCGCAGCTTCATGGTCGAGGCCGCGGCCGAGGCCAACGAGAGCCTGATGGACAAGTACCTCAACGAGGGCGACCTGTCCGAGGACGAGATTCTCGCCGGCCTGCGCGAGCGCACGCTGAAGGTGGAAATCGTGCCGGTGTTCTGTGGCACGGCGTTCAAGAACAAGGGCGTCCAGGCGATGCTCGACGGCGTGATCCAGCTGCTGCCGTCGCCGGCGGATCGTCCGCCGGTGCAGGGCATCGACGACCGCGAGAACGAGGACACCCGCACCGCCGACGACAAGGCGCCGTTCTCGGCGCTGGCGTTCAAGATCATGACCGACCCGTTCGTGGGTTCGCTGACGTTCTTCCGCGTCTACTCAGGCGTGCTCAACTCCGGCGACCAAGTCTACAACCCGGTCAAGTCGAAGAAGGAGCGCGTGGGCCGCATCCTGCAGATGCACTCGAACAACCGCGAAGAGATCAAGGAAGTGCGCGCCGGCGACATCGCCGCGGCCGTCGGCCTGAAGGACGTGACCACCGGCGATACGCTGTGCGCCCAGGACCACATCATCACGCTCGAGCGCATGGTGTTCCCGGAGCCCGTCATCTCGATGGCGGTCGAGCCGAAGACCAAGTCGGACCAGGAGAAGATGGGCCTCGCGCTCGGTCGCCTGGCGCAGGAGGATCCGTCCTTCCGCGTGCGTACCGACGAAGAGTCCGGCCAGACCATCATCGCCGGCATGGGCGAGCTGCACCTGGACATCATCGTCGACCGCATGAAGCGTGAGTTCAACGTCGAGGCGAACGTCGGCAAGCCGCAGGTGGCTTACCGCGAGACGATCCGCAAGTCGGTCAAGGCCGAAGGCAAGTTCGTGCGCCAGTCCGGTGGTAAGGGTCAGTTCGGCCACGTGTGGCTGGAGCTGTCGCCGCAGGAGAGCGGCACCGGCTACGAGTTCGAGAACGCGATCGTCGGCGGCGTCGTGCCGAAGGAATACATCCCCGCGGTCGACAAGGGCATCCAGGAAGTGCTGGCCAACGGCATCATGGCGGGCTACCCGATCGTCGACGTCAAGGTGAAGCTGGTCGACGGCTCGTACCACGAGGTTGACTCGTCCGAAATGGCGTTCAAGATCGCCGGCTCGATGGGCTTCAAGGAAGGCTTCAACCGCGCCAGCCCGGTGCTGCTCGAGCCGATCATGAAGGTCGAGATCGTCACGCCCGAGGATTACCTCGGTGACGTGATGGGCGACGTCAGCCGCCGTCGCGGCATCCTGCAGGGTCAGGACGACAGCCCGTCGGGCAAGATCATCAACGCGATGATCCCGCTGGGCGAGATGTTCGGCTACGCGACCACGCTGCGCTCGATGTCCCAGGGCCGTGCGACGTTCTCGATGGAGTTCGACCACTACGCCGAGGCCCCGGCCAACATCGCCGAGACCGTCACCAAGAAGTAAGTCGTGATTCGTGGTTCGGAGCCTGTGCCCGCCTGGGCATGGGCTCCGTCTGACTCGAATCACCAATCACCAATCACGAACACAGAGGTTACAAACCATGGCAAAGGGTAAGTTCGAGCGCACCAAGCCCCACGTGAACGTGGGCACGATTGGTCACGTTGACCACGGCAAG
>NZ_JAQQGN010000013.1 GCF_028550595.1 Luteimonas sp. BLCC-B24 | reverse complement strand
TCTTGCGCATGTCCGTCCTCTCTCGGTGACGGACTCTACCTAGCTTCGAGTGGTACGGCTCAGTGGGGGCAGGTCAACACGCCTGGACCAAGCAGCCACTAAATGCCGGAATATTGAGAACGTTTCCTCTGACCGGGCCGTGGACAGGCTCCATGAGCTGCATACTGCGGTTCTTGAGGCTGTTGAGGCAGATCGGGTAGCTCAGGCCCTGCTCCAGGGTGAAGATGGCGAGGAGCTTGCGGGCACGGGTAGCGACACATGGAAGACCCTTTTCAGGGCTGCCGAAGCGTTCTCGGCGCAGGTCTACCCCCACGCCGAGCACCACCCTTCAACTGACGAAGGCGCGCATTGTGTTCTGTGCCAGCAACCACTTGCTCAAAGCGCTAGAGAGCGGCTGGAACGCTTCCGCACCTATGTTGCGAGCGAAGCAGCAACCGCACTCAATACCGCCAACACAGCGCTGTCCAATGCAGCCCAGAGAGTTGCACAAGGCAGCACCGATGTCATCGATGAAGCAACCCTTGGCGATTTGAGGGAGCTTGACGCCACCACTGCCAGCATCGTGGAAGTCCATCAGAAGGCGTGGTCTGCAAGGCAAGAGTGGACCGCACAGGCATACGCGACAGGCAACTGGAGTTGCCCACGACCTACACCTGCCCCGCAGCCCACCTTGTCTGCTGCCCTTGCCGAGAAAGCGACTGCCTGCCGAAACAAGGCCGCTGAGTTGCGCGCTGCAAGAGATCAATCACGGATCCAGACGCTTGCAAATGAGAAGGCGTTCCTGGCGGCGAAGCGAGGTTTGGCGACGGTTCTACCATTGGTCGAGCAGTATGTTCTGGATGCGCGCAAGGCCAAGCATCTGAAATCGCTGGAGGACCAACTTCAAACCAAGGCCTTATCGGTCCGAATCACCAAAATGTCCCAGCAGCACATCACAAATGAGCTGCTTAAAGCCATTCAGATGGAGCTTGGATCACTCGGGGCCAGAACACAGAAACCATCCATCAAGTCTCGAACATCATATGGCGAAAACTTGATCACACTGACGCTGGAGAACGTCAACTCGCCCCCTGGAGCCATTCTGTCAGAGGGCGAACAAAGGGCGATGGGACTGGCCATGTTCTTGGCCGAAGTGCAACTTCGGGCCGACAAGTCCACATTGGTATTTGATGATCCCTCCACCTCCCTGGATCATCGCTTCCGCAAAAGGATGGCCAGACGATTGATAGTGCTGGCCAAAGAACGGCAGGTTATCGTATTCACACATGATGCCGTGTTCCTCACAGAACTACGGATGGCCGCAAACAGTCAGGGACTAGAGCAAACGCTTAAAACAGTAGAGTGGGCGGATCAAAGGCCAGGAGCGGTCATTGAGGGCCTTGCTTGGGAGAACGACAAGTTCTTCTCACAACTAGATCGCATTCAGAAGGAATCGTCCCATCTGGCGGCGAGCTGCAATGATCAGCTCAACGATGCGGAAAGCCGTCAGGTAAGGAGTCTTTACGCAATGCTCCGCGGCGCTCTTGAGCGCGGCATCCGTGAGATTGTTCTGTTTGACACGGTTCACCCGTTTGCCGATCAGGTCAAAATCGAGAACGTCGGCGCCATCGTTGGCTTTTCTTTGGAAGACTGGAAGGCAATTGTGGATCTTCATGATGAGTGCAGTGGCGTTATCGCCGCACACGACACGCCATCAGACAGTCAGCAGGAAATTCCCCATCCGTCCGAACTTGTAGCGAAGCTTAAGGCTATCCGGCCCGTGTTCGAAGGGTGTAAGAAGCGCAACTCAGAGTTCGATATCACGACTCTTAAGCCGCATCGCGAGAAGCGGAATGCACTTCGCAAGGCCTGACTGCCCAACTTCACACCATTGAGGTTCATGTGCCGAATGGCAGAACGCACCTACACCCCCGAACAGATCAAGGTCATCGAGCACGGCGAGGGGCATGCGGTCGTCTCGGCAGTGGACGGATCGGGCAAGACGGAAACCAACTAAGGACCTGGAAGACGTTAGGCTACGAAACACCGGCGGAATGGTATTAGAAAGCTGTTGCGTCGATCAGTTGAATCCAAGGCGGAAGTTTGCCCTTCCCTACCCTCGATGAATCTTCATAACCCTCTGTCTCACCAACATCTGCTCTCGGGCAGAAGCGGAAGTTGATCCCCACCGGATAGCGGTCTCTGGGTCGGCCGAGCTAAAGCGGTCGCTACGTCAGTTGGGGTAGATTCTGCATGAATTAGGATTTAGCGATATCAGACGTAGGTAGTTATGAGCGAAAAAGAACGAAAAGAGGCTGCCGCTTCCTTGTTGAAGGACATGGAAGCTATTGCCGCCCGCATGCGCGAGCTGATCGTCGCCATGCCTCCGCATGATCTGCTCGGCTATATCTACGCCCAGCACATGATGAAATCGATAGCAGACCAAAGCGTTACTCAAGAGCAACATGAAGCCGCGGGCCCGGATGATCTGATCAACGAAAATCAGTTCCTGCTGGAGTACGTGCACGCGGTTCTCGCGGCAGATGCCGCTCCTGCGGACGTGACGTTCGACGAAGCCAAGTGCGCAGAGCTGTTTGAACTTGGCCGAAAACTGCGGGAGCAGGCCATGTTTTTCGCCATGGTCTCTTCCGCCGATACCAAAGATGGTGTCTTCGGTCCCAATACGGCCGACATAGAAGTCCGCGCGAAATCCACTTGGGTCATGCTGCGCGGGAACCGCTACCAAGTCTTGGAGGGCGAGTTCTACGGCTACGTTCTGGCACCACACAATGATGTCCTGCAAGAAACGTACGGCGTCGATGCCACCGATATCGCGGCAGGCTTCCAGGCGATGGCTGACGCAACACGTTCCGGGCAAGCCGACGCAATAATGGAGATGATGGCGCAGTTTGAGGCGGCTCAAGCTTTCGCTACGGCACAGAACAAGCCTCTGGAGGACGTTATGGAGGCATGGGTGGCGGAAAATGCGGAACAATCGAAAGCCGCCGGCCGGGCGATGGATGACATGTTTTGGGGCGGCATCGCCAACGTGAGCCGTCACACCAAGCTGCCGCCGACGCTATTGACGGACTTGGCATACCGGCGCGGAGAAGAAACCGAATTCTTTGCTGCGGGCGATTTTGCGGGAACACCCTACCGGACACTACCTGCCCGGAAGAAACCCCTAATCCAGCTTGGATCGGACTACTACGCCATCGACCCGTGCTTCACCCGCGATGCGGGATATCGTGCGCTTCTTTTCAATCTCCTTCAGCGAAGGCCGGACTACAAGAAGACCTTTGAAGAGCGGCAAAAGACGATGAGCGAAGCTGCCTTCGCCGAAATTCTTGCGGCCCAGCTTCCCGGCGCCACAGTGTTCCAGGAGGTCTACTACAAGGATCCTGCAAGCAAACAGTGGTCCGAAAACGACACCCTCATCCTAGTTGATGACGTTCTTTTCCTCGTTGAAGCCAAGGCCGGTGCAGCCGCCACCATCGCATCGCCGGCGCTTGATTTCGCCCGGCACGCCCAGTCTGTACAGGACTTAGTACTCAAGGCATACAAGCAATGTGAGCGCTTCTTCAACTATCTAGATTCGGCGGACGAAGTGCCCCTCTACCATCTGGTGGACGGCAAATACGAAGAGTGTGGCCGTGTCCGCCGCGCTGACTACCACGTGATGGTGCCAATCGGCCTGACAGTAGAGTCGTTCTCGCCGTTTTCCGCATACTGCAAGGAACTACCGCAGGTTGAGCCGCTGCTTGGAAAGCATGCGTTCGTTTCACTGTCCATCGACGAACTGTTTGTGCTCAAGCGTTTCCTGCCCACGCCCGGCGAGTTCGCCCACTACATGGAAGTGCGGCAGGCAGTGGCGGGGATGCGGCGCGCCCACCTATTCGATGAGTTCGATCACCTGGGCGCGTACCTGAAGAAGAACCGTTTTGATCAGGACATTGCCGATCAGTTGAAGGGTGACAAGGTGGACATGCTCGTCTGGGACGGCATGAGCGACATCATCGACAAAAGCTTCGAAGGTGAGGACTGGGAAAGCGGGCCGTTTCCAACGCAGCACTTCCCAGAGGAGGTGCTGAAGTTGCTTGGGGCGCTCGACGCCACCCGAGCAAGAGGATGGCTTTCCGCGGAGAGCCATATTCGTGATCTGGGAGAGGAAGGCCGAAATGATCTGGCCAAGATGCTGTCCGAACTTCGTCAGACCCTGAACAAACACCCCGCTCGCTACTTTATTCTGTCCGGGGAGGACAAGCCGCTCTTCGTTTGGCTTCAACAACACGACCACCAAGTTGACTGGGCGAGGGTGAATGACAGGGCCAGCGCAGCTGCGTTGGCCGTCAAGGCTTCTAACGTCATCGGCGTCGTGGCAGAGGTCAGTGCCGATGGAACCTATCACCGGGCGCAGTACTTCGCGGTCCACATACCGTCGGTGCGAACGGAAGAAAACGACCACATTTACGAAGACGCCGCGCAAATGGCTCACCCCAAGCGGGTGGTGAATCTTAACCAGCCAAAGATGGCTATCCCTCCCTTGAAGGCCAAAAAGCCGGGGCGGAATGAAATGTGTCCGTGCGGCAGTGGAGCAAAATTTAAAAGGTGTCATGGCCGTTAAGAGCGCACCAGGACCGTTGATCGAGCCGATTCAGAATTTTCTGTTGTTTTAGCGGCCTTTAGCGTCAGCATTCGACGGATTAGCTGAAGTTCGAAGTTTGGGAAATTGAAGGGCAGGTTTGGGTCGGAAGTCGCCCTTACCTACCCTCGATAAACATCCCTAATCCCCTGCCCTATCGATGTTCGCTTCCGGCCAAAGCGGCCTACGATCACGGCGCCGGTATCGTTTACTCGGCGCCCCAACGGCTAGCTGTTGCTGAGCGATTTCAGGTCAGCGACGAACTGCTCGGGATGCGGTGGGTGTGGTAGACCATGACCAACGGGGGCATCCTCCGCCGCGCGAGGAAATCGCCCGGCGCCCGCCGCAATGACAACGTGTACGTACGGGCCACGTGGAGATTCCGGGCGACCCTGGTGATCGTGAGGCGACAGGCTTCGGCTGGCCGGACCCGCGCGCACAGCAGACAATGGTCGCCATGAAACCCCGCGACAGACCGGCCGAAGCCACGCCGGACCTGAGGAAATACGCCTGGCTGGCCATCGTGACCGCGGTGCTGACGGTGCTGCTCAAGGGCAGCGCCTGGGCGATCACCGGCTCGGTGGGCCTGCTGTCGGACGCCGCCGAATCGATGGTCAACCTGGTGGCCGCCATCGTCGCCCTGGTCTCGCTGACCATCGCCGCCCGGCCGGCCGACGACGACCACCACTTCGGCCACAGCAAGGCGGAGTATTTCTCCGCCGCGCTGGAAGGGATCATGATCTTCGTCGCCGCGGCCTCGATCATCTACCTGGGCATCGATCGCCTGCTCAACCCCCGGCCGCTGGGATCGCTCGGCATCGGCCTCGCCGTTTCGATCATGGCCGCCGTCCTCAACGGCATCGTCGGGCGGATCCTGATCAAGGTCGGCACGCGCCACCGCTCCATCACCCTGCGCGCCGACGGCAAGCACCTGATGGCCGACGTGTACACCTCGGTCGGGGTCGTGGTGGGCCTGGGGTTGGCGTGGCTGACAGGCTGGAACTGGCTGGATCCGGTGATCGCGATCCTGGTGGGCGTGAACATCCTGGTTGTCGGCTACCGGCTGATGTCCGAATCCGCCTCCGGCCTGATGGACGCGACCCTGTCCCCCGAGGACGACGCCCGGATCCAGGCCATCCTGGACGCGCACGCCGAACCGGGCCGGATCGAATTCCACGCCGTGCGCACGCGCGAGTCCGGGGCCCGCCAGTTTATGGAGATGCACATGCTGGTGCCCGGCGACTGGACGGTGCTGCGCGGGCATGACGCCATGGAAGACCTGGTGGAGAAGATCGTGGCGGAGTTTCCCGCCATGCGCGTGACCGGGCACCTGGAACCGGTCTCCGATCCCCGCAGCTACGAAGACATGGCCCTGTAGCCGAAAAGCGGGAGGCGACGTTGGGTCAGGCAGGCGACGAAGACCCGCGGCTCGATCCCCCGTGCGTTGTCACTGTATTCATCCGGAGTTATATCCGCACGTATACTAAGGCGCATGCCTTTCCGCGCGCTCCTGATGCGGTTGTTCCTGGTCGTTGCCTTGCTCGCCAACGGTCCGGGCATCGCTGGCGCGTCCATGCACATGGAGCACGTGCGCGACTCCGCCGGTGACGTCACCTCGGCACCGACAGCAGCCGAGGCCATGGCGGCCTGCCATGGAGGAGCAGCGGCTGCTACGGGGGCCAATGAGCACCATCACCCCCAGGCCACTGACGAGGCCGGAGCGGTATCGCCGTGGGACGACTGCTGTGAGGCGGGTAATTGCTGCCCCTGCATGCACCATTGCGCAGCGGCGCTCGCCGGGTCGGCACTCGCCGATTTCACCATCCGGTACCGGCACACCGCCGAACCGTTCCTGTCGGTGCACGCGTCCGCGGCCCTGACCAATCTCTTCCGACCTCCGATCGGCTAAGTGTCCCTGCGCGCCTTCCGAGGCGCTGATGGATCCTGTCCGCTGCTCCGCACTGACAGGGTAATGCTCGTCCCGCGAGCCTTCGACCTTTCCCGGAGTTCCCATGTCATCCGATTCTTTCGGCCGTGCCGAGGGGCTGTCTGCCCCGTCGCGCCGCCGCTTCGTCCAGGGCCTTGCTGTTGGCGGGGCCGTCGCAACCTTGGGCCTGTGGCCCCGTTCCAGCTGGGCCGTCAAGGCCGAGGGCCTGCCCAACGTGCTCTCGGGCAGCGAATTCGACCTGACCATCGGCGAGACGCCGATGAACTTCACCGGCGCCACGCGCCCCGCGATCACAGTCAACGGATCGATTCCCGCACCCTTGCTGCGCTGGCGGGAAGGCACCACCGTCAACCTGCGGGTCCGCAATGCCCTGCCCCGCGGCTCGATCCATGGCGAGCAGGCGTCGATCCACTGGCACGGCATCCTGCTGCCGGCCGACATGGACGGCGTGCCCGGGCTGAGCTTCAACGGCATCAACCGTGGCGAGACCTACCAGTACCGCTTCAACGTCGTGCAGGGCGGCACCTACTGGTACCACAGCCATTCCGGCTTCCAGGAGCAGGCCGGTCTCTACGGGCCACTGGTGATCGAGCCGCTGGAACCCGAGCCCTTCGCCTATGACCGCGATTACGTGGTCATGCTCAGCGACTGGACCGACCTCGATCCGAAGCGCCTGTTCGCCAGGCTCAAGAAGCGGTCTGACTTCGACAACTTCTCCAAGCAGACGGTCGGCGACTTCTTCGACGACGTGAAGCAGCACGGCCTGGCCGCTACGGTCGAGGACCGCAAGATGTGGGGCCAGATGCGGATGACGCCGACCGACCTGTCGGACGTCAACGGCAACACCTATACCTTCCTCATGAACGGCACGACCTCGCTCGGCAACTGGACCGGGCTGTTCCGGTCGGGCGAGAAGGTCCGCCTCCGTTTCATCAACGGGTCGGCAATGACGTACTTCGATGTGCGCATCCCGGGCCTGAAGATGACGGTGGTCGCGGCCGATGGACAGTACGTCCGCCCGGTCACGGTCGATGAGTTCCGCATCGCCACCGCTGAAACGTTCGACGTCATTGTCGAGCCGACCGGGCAGGATGCGTTCACCATTTTTGCCCAGGACAGCGGCCGCACGGGATACATCAGCGGAACACTCGCCGTCAGGGAAGGCTTGCGGGCGCCGGTGCCGGACGTCGACCCCAAGCCACTCCTCACCATGGACGACATGGGCCACGGCGGGATGGGTGGCGGCGGTCACGACATGTCTTCGATGTCGCACGGTGCGATGGCCGGCGGTGCCATGGCCGGAATGGACCACAGCGGTCACGACATGTCGTCGATGGCAGCAGGCACGGCCGCCGGAGGGAGCATGGCCGGGATGGACCACGGTGCCGGCGGGATGCAGGAGCATCCAGCCACCGAAACCGGCAACCCGCTGGTCGACATGCAGACGATGGCCCCTGTGCCGAGACTCGATGATCCGGGCATTGGCTTACGCGGCAACGGCCGACGCGTACTGACCTACGGCGATCTGCGCAGCACGTTCCCCGACCCCGACGGGCGCGCGCCCGGCCGCACGGTCGAGCTGCACCTGACCGGTCACATGGAGCGCTTTGCATGGTCGTTCGATGGAGTGAAGTTCGCTGACGCCGAACCCCTGCGTCTGAAGTACGGCGAGCGCATGCGAGTCGTCTTGGTCAACGACACGATGATGTCGCACCCGATCCATCTGCACGGCATGTGGAGCGACCTCGAGGACGAGTCCGGCAACTTCATGGTGCGCAAGCACACCATCGACATGCCGCCTGGTACGAAGCGGGCCTTTCGCGTGCGCGCCGACGCGCTGGGTCGCTGGGCGTTCCATTGCCACCTGCTTTACCACATGGAAGCCGGCATGTTCCGCGAAGTGCGGGTGGAGGAATGAACGCCATGAGCCGTTCCAATCGTCACTCCCTAGCCATCGGCCTGACGTCCGTACTCGTTCTCGCAACTGGTTGCGCCCCGGCGTGGGCGCAGGAGACGGACCACGCCGCACACCATCCGGCAGCCAAGCCGGCTGCGTCACCATCGTCGCCAAGGCCCGCGGATCCGCACGCCGGCCATCTACCGACTTCACCGGACAAGAGTTCCGACGATCACGGGACGATGAACCACGGGAACATGCGGCACGGAGCTGCGAATCCTGCCGACAGCGAACACACCGGGATGGACCACTCCACGATGGACCACTCCACGATGGATCACTCCGGGATGGATCACTCCGGGATGGATCACTCCGGGATGGATCACTCCGGGATGGATCACTCCGGGATGGATCACTCCGGAATGGATCACTCCGGCATGGATCACTCCGGCATGGATCACTCGGGCATGGATCACGCTTCCATGGGCCATCAACCTGGTGTCAGCGAGGATCTGCCGCCGACGGCCGAGCCGCGCGAGCCAATCCCGGTTGTCACGCCGACAGATCGGGCTGCGGCGTTCCCGGACCTCGACGAGCACCTGATGCATGGTGAATCGATCAATTCCTACTGGGCGCTTGACCGGCTAGAGGCGTGGGACGCGGACGAGGACGGCACCGGCATGGCCTGGGAAGCACAAGGCTGGGTGGGTTCCGACTTGAACCGGCTCTGGCTGCGCAGCGAGGGCGAGCGTGCAGGTGGATCCACCGAGTCGGCGGATGTGGAAGTGCTGTACGGCCGAGCGATCGCCCGATGGTGGGACGCAGTCGCTGGTGTCCGCCATGACTTCGCCTTCGGCGGCGGGCCGTCGCGCACCTATGCCGCGCTCGGTGTGATCGGTCTTGCGCCGTACAAATTCGAAGTCTCCGCGACGGCCTACCTAGGCGAGTCCGGTCAGCTCGGGGTAGGTGCGGAAGCCGAATACGAAATGCTGTTCACCAACCGGCTGATCGGCCAGTGGCTGGTCGAAGGCGAGGCCTGGAGCAAGGACGATCCGGCGGTGGGAATCGGCAGTGGGCTGAGCAAGGTCGAAGCCGGTTTCCGCTTGCGCTACGAGTTCCATCGGCAGTTCGCTCCCTACGTCGGGGTGGTGTGGGAGCGTGCCTACGGGGGCACGGCGGACCAACGTCGCGCGCAGTCCGGTGACATCGACGACACCCGGATCGTCGCCGGCGTTCGAATCTGGTTCTGATGGGAGAACATACATGCAACCGAAGACACGCAAGCGTGTTTGGTTGATCGGGGTTCCGCTGGTTGTCGTGGCCGGTACGGCGGGCTTCATGTGGGGCGGCGTGTACAACGTCGCCGCCGATGACATGCACACGAAGCCCGTGCATTTCCTGCTCGAAACCGCACGCGAGCGCTCCATCGTGGCACGTCTGGGACAGCTGGACGTGCCGTCGGATTTGGACGATCGCACACGGATCGTCCAGGGCGCGGGCAATTATGCGGCCATGTGCGCAGGGTGCCACTTGGCTCCGTCGATGGCCGAAACCGAGTTGAGCCAAGGCCTGTATCCCACGCCTCCAGACCTCAGCAAACACAAGGTCGACGTGGCCAAAGCGTTCTGGGTGATCAAGCACGGGATCAAGGCTAGCGGCATGCCCGCCTGGGGCAAGAACATGGGGGACGAGTACATCTGGAACATGGCCGCGTTCCTGCAGGTGCTGCCCACGCTCGACGCGACTGCGTACAAGGAACTTGTCGACAGCAGCGAGGGCCATTCGCATGGCGGCGGCGAGACGCAAGGCCACCATGACGACGAAAAGGCCGAGGATCACCCTGCCCCATCCGAGCCGGGCAACAACTCCATGCCGCATGCGCACCCGCCGGGCGTGGACGACGATCACCACGGCCCGACACTCAGCGACACGGAAGTCGGGTTGGTGGACCACCGCCTTCCCAACGGCAAGGTGGAGTCGCACCCTGCACCACACACGCCCGTGGCCGGTGACGGCCATGCGCACACCCATTGATCTCCTTGGAGCCCACGCAATGAACGCAACAGCAATCTCGTTCACCCTCGCACTGGCACTGGCCGTCGTGTCCCCCGCAATGGCGCAGGCGACACAGCCGCACGCACATCACCCCGCTGCCGCGGCATCTGCGGACGTCGACGTCCCAGTCACTGCAGAGGCCGCGGTCGCCGTAGCGGAGCGTTTCAACAGCGCCCTGTCTAGCGGCGATCTGGCCACGGTCGAAGCCCTGCTCGCTGCCGACGTTCTCATCCTCGAGTCCGGGGGCGCCGAACACAGCCGCGAGGAATACATGGGCCATCACGCAGTCAGCGATGCGGCGTTCCTCAAGGGCGCCCATCGCCAGCTGCTCCGTCAGCGTGCACGAACCGCTGGCGAGTTCGCGTGGGTCGGAACCGAAAGCGAGCTGCACGCCCAGAAGGACGGCAAGCCACTGACCGTCCAGAGCACCGAAACGATGGTGCTGAAGCAGACCGCCGACGGCTGGCGGATCGTCCACATCCACTGGTCCTCGCGGACCAAGCGCTGAGTCGAGAGTTTGAAATGACTACGCTCAGATTGCACCGCCTGACTTTTGTGGTCCTTGCCGTGGCTGGTCTGGGTGCTTGCACCCAGGATGCTTCATCCGCGCAACCCACAACCTCGCCCTCCGCACAGGTTGTCGTCCAATCAGCCGACGCGACTCCAGCAGCCCTGCCACGCATGACCGTCCACAAGACCCCGACCTGCGGGTGCTGCGGTGCCTGGATCGACCACGTGCAGAAGGCGGGCTTCACCGTGGATGTGCACGACATGGATGACCTGGGGCCGCTCAAGGAGCGGCTGGGTGTCCCCTATGCAAAGGGCTCCTGCCACACGGCCGAGATCGGCGGATACGTCATCGAAGGCCACGTCCCGGCCGCGGACATCAAGCGTCTCCTCGAAGAAAAGCCGGACGCACGCGGCCTGGTCCTCCCAGGGATGCCGCTTGGTTCTCCCGGCATGGAGGTTCCGGAGGGGCGACAGCAGCCGTACACGGTCGAGCTGGTCCATCGCGACGGAACCACTGAACCGTTCGCACAGCACTGATCCGTCGCAGCAACAGGGGGCGGTGTTGCGGGCGCGCCAATTCTCGCCCGCAAGGAAGAAGGAGAACCACATGACTCACCATTCCGCCGCACACCGGTCCCAGGCCATGAACGAGTGCATCGACAACTGCACGCAGTGTCATGACATCTGCCTGGAGACCATCAACTACTGCCTGACCAAAGGAGGTGCCCACGCGACCCCAGAGCACATTGCACTACTTGCGACGTGTGCCGATATCTGCGCAACCAGTGCCGACGCGATGCTGCGCGGTGCCAGCGCTCACGACGTGGTTTGCGGTGCCTGCGCGGAGATCTGCCGCCAGTGCGCCGATGCATGCGACGCCATGAACGACCCGGAGATGGCGCGCTGCGCCGAAGTTTGTCGCCGTTGCGCGGAAAGCTGCAGCGCCATGGCGGCTTGACGCGTCGAGGATCCCGCCTGAGCGGCGGGATCCTCATCTCAAATATCAAAAGCTGACCAACCGTGGTTTCGGTGACAGCCCGACACCTAACGCTTGTCGCATCGAACACAGCGCGGCCCTCCCGAACGGGGCTTTGCATCACATTCGCAATGAGGATTTATCCATATGAAGTCGTCCAACGTCATTCGCTCCTTCGCGCTCGTCCTCGCAATCGCGGCCGGGCAGTTTTCGCTGCAGGTCGCGCACGCCCACGCCGCGCTGCAGCAGTCCACACCGGCGGCAAATGCGGTGGTGGCCTCGCCAGGCCAGATCGATCTCGTGTTCAACGAGACATTGATTCCGCGGGCGTCGCGTCTCAAGTTGCTCATGAAGCACGGCAGTTCCACCATGCCGATCGAGAATTTCACGACCGAGATCGTCAACAACGGCAAGACCCTGCGTGCCAAGTTGCCTGGACCGCTGGCTCCGGGCGTCTATACCGTGGAATACCGCGCCGTGGGAGGCGACAACCACCCCATGACGGGCAATTTCAGCTTCACGGTGCGCTGAGGAGCCACAAATGTTCGACCTGTCGGCTTATGCACTGAGATTCCTGGAATACCTTGTTCTCATGGTGCTTTTCGGGGTTCCACTGTTCGGTTGGTACGGTTCGCGTCGATCGACACTCGCCGACGCCTTGGCCGGGTGGCCACTCATGGGCGTTCTATTGGTGAGTGCCGCCGTCGGTACTGTGCTCACCGGGGCCGATATCGTTCTCAAAACCGCGGGCATCATGGGAATGCCGGTTGCCGACGTTGATCGCGCATCGCTTGGCTGGTATCTGCTCGAGACGTCCGCGGGCCGGGCAGCCATGGCGAGAGGCGCGCTGCTGGTCGCCCTGATGTTCGTGCTCGGATGGCATCGTCGCCGCGGGAAGGTGGAGACCGCCTTCCCGCTGGCGGCGACGCTGGCGGGCGGCGCACTCGCTTCTCTGGCATGGAACGGCCACGCGGCCGCTGGTGAGGGCGTGGCAGGCGCGGTCCGGCTTGCTGCGGGCCTTGTCCATCTTCTTGCGGCAGGCGGCTGGATCGCAGCGGTCCTGATGTTCCTGGGGATGCTCCTGCGCGGCAAGGAGGCCTCCGGCAGCGGGCGTCTGCGATCAACGTATGACTATCTGCATGGATTTTCGACGCTGGGAACGATTTTCGTTGCCGCGCTCGTCGTGTCCGGCATCGTGCACTACGGGGATCTCACCGCGTGGTCGTTTTCGGCCCTGTTTCAGAGCACCTACGGGAAGTTCCTGCTGTTCAAACTGGCTCTGTTCGGCGGAATGCTGGGCCTAGGGGCGCTGCACCGATGGACGCTGGTGCCGCGCCTGGGACGGGCGCTGACCAGCGGAGAACCTGCACAGGAGGCGCGTGCTTTGCGGCAAAGTGTTACGGCTGAGGCCGCGCTAGCCATCTTGATCCTGATTGTTGTTTCAGTTCTCGGGACGCTCAGCCCCGAATAGCTGTTTAGCCCGCAATGGCACACTGCTTTGGCAGTCCATCTCCAGTAAAGCGAGCATCGGCATGAACTCACCGTCGTCCCATGACCATCACCATTCCACAGGCGAAGCCCCTGTCGAGACTGCGGATGGACGGGTAACCGACCCGGTCTGTGGCATGCAGGTAGATCCCGCCACCACGCCGCATCATGCGGACCACGCCGGCGCCCATTTTCACTTCTGCTCGGAGCGATGCCGCGCGAAGTTCGTGGCTGATCCCGAGCGCTACTTGACGTCCCGGGATGAGCCTGAGGTGGCCCAGCCCGGCGCCATCTACACCTGCCCGATGCACCCTGAAGTCCGGCAACAGGGTCCGGGTAACTGTCCTTTCTGCGGCATGGCGCTGGAGCCGGAAATGCCGAGCCTGGAGGACGATGACAATCCGGAACTTCGCGACTTCTCGCGCCGGTTCTGGTGGACGCTTCCGCTGACGGTGGTGACGCTGGTGCTGGCCATGTTCGGCCAGTACCTCCCGCGTGTCGTGCTGGACGACGTGCAGATCCTGCCCTTGTCGATCGACGTGCAGACCTGGGTCGAGCTGGTCCTGACCACACCGGTCGTGCTGTGGGCCGGCTGGCCGTTCTTCGAGCGCTGCGTGCAGTCGATCCGCAACCGCAGCCCGAACATGTTCACCCTCATCGGGATTGGCGTTGCGGCCGCCTTTGGCTACAGCCTGGTCGCCACGCTGGCACCCGGCTTGTTCCCGCCGTCGTTTACCGAGCATGGGCGCGTCGGCGTGTATTACGAGGCGGCGGCAGTGATTGTGTCGCTGACGCTGCTCGGCCAGATGCTGGAACTGCGGGCGCGTTCGAAAACGTCCGCGGCGATCAAGGGCCTGCTTGGTCTGGCGCCCAAGGAAGCCCGGCGGGTCAATGCCGACGGCACCGAGGAAGACATCCCGCTGACCCACGTGCATGTCGGCGACCACCTGCGCGTGCGACCCGGCGAAAAGGTGCCGGTGGATGGCGAAGTGGTGGAAGGCCGCTCCAGCGTCGACGAGTCGATGCTCACGGGCGAACCGATTCCGGTCGAGAAGACGGCCGGCGACCAGGTCATCGGCGCGACCCAGAACGGCACCGGTGCGCTGGTGATCCGCGCCGCCAAGGTGGGTTCCGACACCGTCCTCTCGCAGATCGTGCAGCTGGTCGCGCAGGCGCAGCGTTCCCGCGCGCCGATGCAGCGTATGGCCGACACCGTCGCCTACTGGTTCGTGCTCGCGGTGCTGGCGATCGCGGTGGCCACCTTCTTCATTTGGGGCATCTTCGGCCCGGAGCCCGCTTGGACCTACGCCGTGCTGAACGCGGTTTCGGTGCTGATCATCGCCTGCCCCTGCGCACTGGGCCTGGCGACGCCGATGTCGATCATGGTTGCCACGGGCAAGGCGGCACAGGTGGGCGTGCTGTTCCGCGATGCCGAAGCCATCGAGCATATGCGCCGCATCGACACCCTGATCGTCGACAAGACCGGCACCCTCACCGATGGGCGCCCGGCCTTCAAGGAAGTCGTGGCCTTCGAGGGCTTCGACGCCGACCAGGTGCTGCACCTGGCGGCCAGCCTGGACCAGGGCAGTGAGCATCCGCTGGCCGACGCCATCGTCGCCGAGGCCCGACGCCGGAACTTCGAGTTCGACCGCGTGGAGGACTTCGACTCGGTGACCGGCATGGGTGTGCGCGGAACCGTCGCCGGTCACGCGCTTGCGTTGGGCAATACCGCACTCATGGATGATATGGGCGCCGATCCCGGTGCGCATCTCGACGTCGCCGAGCGTCTGCGCCGCGAGGGTGCTAGCGCCATGTTCCTCGCCGTGGACGGTCGCTTGGCGGGTCTGATCGCGGTCGCAGACCCGATCAAGGCGTCGGCCGCGACCGCCATCAATGAGCTGCACGCCGCCGGGCTGCGCATCATCATGGCCACCGGCGACGGGCTCACCACCGCACGGGCTGTGGCCACCGAACTGGGCCTGGACGAAGTGCATGGCGAGGTCCGCCCCGAGGACAAGGCCGAGCTGGTGCAGCGCCTCAAGCGCGAGGGCCGGCGGGTGGCGATGGCGGGCGACGGCATCAACGATGCGCCCGCGCTGGCCGCGGCCGACGTCGGCATTGCCATGGGCACGGGCACCGACGTCGCGATGTCGAGCGCGCAGATCACCCTGGTCAAGGGCGACCTGCGCGGCATCCTGCGCGCCCGGAAGATCTCTCAGGCCACCGTGGCCAACATGAAGCAGAACCTCACCTTCGCCTTCGTCTACAACGCGCTGGGGGTTCCAATCGCGACCGGGGTGCTCTACCCCGCGTTCGGGATTCTGCTGAGCCCGATGGTTGCGGCGCTCGCCATGAGCCTGAGCTCGGTATCGGTGGTGGCCAATGCCCTTCGCCTGGCGAAGTCCGCGTCGGTCCCGGCGGGACCGACGACGAATGCACCAGACCAGGTGCCGGGCCTGGCCCGGACTTGACACGGATCAGTTGCACCGTCCCCGGCAAGAGCTAAGCTCCCGTCATGGCCCGCCTTCGCCACCGGAAATGGTTCCAGCGCACCGTCCTCCTCGCGATGGCGGCGCTGCTCTGGTCCCAGTTCGCGTTAGCCGGACATGGCGAGTGCCTGGATCTCCCAGGTTCGCCGGCCGCACTCGTTACTGCCGCCAGCGACGCCCGACACAACCACGGCCACGACTGCGATGCCTTGCTCCCCTCGGCGAGCAAGGCGCTGTGCGACGCACACTGCACCGAAGGTGACATCTCGGCGGACAGTGGGCGCATCCCTCCGGTCCCGCCGCTGCTCGCCGGCGCCTGGCACCCCTGGTTCGCGGTGGCTGATGTCGCGAATGGCTCCCAGGTGGCCACGTCCCCCTGGGTCGACTCGCCCCCCAGACCCGCTTGGCACCGACCAACTGCCCATCCAGCGGCCCTCCTGCTGATTTGATGCCCGAACGCTGACTGCCCCGCACCTCCTGTGCGGCGCAGTGCTCTGCGTTCGTGCCGTGCTGCATCACGGCATGTGCTCCTGCCCCCGTCCGAGCGACCTGCGTCGCGTCGGCCCAAGGACACTGACATGGCATCCCCGTTCAAGCGTTTGCAGGCCAGGCGCCTGCACCCTCGTCCCCTGCTCCACCCCAGGCACGCGCTCCGGCACCTGATGTCCTGCCTGCTCGCAGGCGCCCTATGGTGTTGGCGCGCAGCCTGGGTCAGTTTTAAGTGCGCGCCAACAGCTTCGCGTGGCCGCGTCGGTCCAGCGCGACGCTGAACATCCGATCGCGCAGGCGCTGATGACCAGCGCCAAGGAACATGGCATCGACGTTCCGATGTCGCAGGACTTCGAGTCCATGCCGGGACGCGGCGTGCGCGCAGTCGTCGAGGAGCGCTCGCTCCACGTTGGCGGGCCGGGTCTGTTGAGAATGCTCGCGGTCGAACCGCCGGAGACGCTTCGGCGGGCTGCCGAATCAGCGGCAGCCGATGGTCAATCTGCAACCTACCTGGTGGAAGGCGACCGGGTGCTCGCCGTGTTCGCGATCGCTGACGCCATCCGTCCCGAATCGTTCGATGCGGTCAAGCGTCTGCACGACAACGGACTGGAGGTTGTGCTGCTGACTGGTGATTCCACCGCAGTCGGCAATGCGGTCGGGAAGGAGCTCAATATCGACACCGTCTTCGCCGAGGTCCTGCCAGAGGACAAGGTGGCAAAGATCGAGGAACTGCAGGCCCAAGGGAAGCGCGTCGCGATGGTGGGCGACGGCGTCAATGACGCGCCGGCGCTGCTCACAGCCGACGTCGGCATCGCCATCGGCACAGGGACGGATGTCGCGGTCGAGGCTGGCGACGTCGTACTTGTGCGCAGCGACCCGCGCGACGTCCCTGCGATCATTGCATTGAGCAAGGCGACCTATCGCAAGATGATCCAGAACCTGTGGTGGGCCGCCGGGTACAACATCGTCGCCATCCCGCTCGCTGCCGGCGTTCTCGCTGCATGGGGGGTCATGCTGCAACCCGCGCTTGGTGCAGTGCTCATGTCGCTGAGCACCATCGTGGTGGCGATCAATGCGCAGCTGTTGCGCCGGGCGGTACGGTCCCCATGAACATGAACTGGCGACACCTATGACCACGCGCCGGCTTCTGGCACTCAACGTTGGCTCGTCCACCCTCAAGGGCGCGTGCTATCTGTTGCACGCTGAGGGGCCAGGCGCGCAGCCACGCGTCGTGGAGCGCTCCCGGGCCGAGATTGCCGTCGGCGCGGATGCGCAAGAGCGACTTGCCACCCTGCTCGAAATATTGTCGATACCGGCGCCCGGCCCCGACGTGGTGGCCACCGAATCGTACATGGCGGCGACCTGCGCAACGCCAGCGAGCTCGACGAAGATGTACTTGCGAAACTGGATGCCTTGGTGCCATTCGCACCCTTGCACCAGCCGGTCGCCCTCGCGTTCGCGCGTGCCGCGCGCCTGCGTTGGCCGCAAGCCCGCCAGGGCGTGGCCTTCGACACGGACTTCCACGTGACACTCGCACCCTGGAGCCAGCGCCTGCCCATCCCCGAAGCATGGGATGCGCTGGGCGTCCGCCGCTACGGTTTCCACGGACTCGCCTTCGCCTCTGCACTGCGAGTCGTGGCCAGCCAGGACGCCGGAATCCTGCGGAGCCGCGCCGTCTTCGCGCATCTGGGGGGGGTGGTTGCAGCGTCTGCGCCGTCGAGGACGGTCGGAGCCGCGACACCACCATGGCGCTCACTCCGCTGGGGGGAATCCCGAGCCCTACCCGCTCCGGGAATCTCGATCCCGGTGCGTTGCTGTACCTGCTCAGGCACGAACGGCTGGACGCGCAAGCGATTGAAGATGGTTTGTCCCGCACTGCAGGTCTTGCCGGCATCGCCGGGCACGGCGATATGCGCGTGCTGCTTGCCGATCCTGGCCCGCAGGCCCAGCTTGCCGTGGACCTCTTCGCAGTCCGGATCGCGCAGTCCATCGCGGCCATGGCCACGGGAATCGGCGGACTCGACCATGTCGTCTTTTCCGGCGGCATCGGCCACCGCGCGCCGGGTCTGCGGGCGCGGATCATCGCGCGCTTGGGCTGGCTTGGCCTGGCGCTGGCACCTGACGACAACGATGCTGGGGCCACGCGGATCGATGCCGCGAGCGGGCCGGCCATCTGGAACGTCGCGATCGATGAGGAACGCGAGCTGGCCGAATCAGCATTGGCCTGGCTGTAGTCCACGGCATACCGCCAGGGCGGCCCCAGCCAGGATTACTCGCCGATCAGTGGCGTCGTGAGCACCGCTGCGAATCCACCACCTGGGGTGCGCATGTTCGTAGTCTGGCCCTGATAAAGCCGGGCCGCGAACAACAGCACACCCGCCTCGGACGCGAAGCAGCGCACGTCCGCCTTGAGGGACTGGCCCCCATGCACGATCCGCATGCTCGGTGGCGCGAAGGCCTGTGCGATGTAGGTCGCCGACGCCATCGACTCCCACGTTCGCCGGGTGAGCTTGTCGCCCCGATAGCTGCCACGGCTGCCGAACCCTGCTGCAGGCTTGAAGAAGTAGCCGTTGCGCGCTGCCCACAACGCATCCCGGTTCGCGGGCACGAGTTCGACCGTGGGCGGGATCACCTGGCCCAGCAGTGCCGTCGAACCCGCATCGACCCCGAACCCGCCGAGAAGAGCCGGGTCCCCGAGCACCGCAAGGTTGCGCTTGTCGGCAAACAGCGCGTGTGCTCGGGGATGCGGCATCAGCGCGACGTCCCCTGCCAGGTAAGCCTCACGAATGTCTGCATGCGAGGCATCCTCGAGCGCGAAATCGGTCAACCGGTTGTAGACAGTGTCGATTCGACCGTGGGCATCCTCAAGCCCGTCCGAACCAAATGACAAATCCTCGGGAGCGCTGATCACGCAGTCCACGCCATGGTCCCGAAACGCGTTCGCGTACAGCTCAAACTCGGGGTAAAGGAACTGCGCTCGCGGAGTGCTGTCCACGATGGCCAGGCGCGACGGCGTGCGCCCGGATTGCTGCCGAGCATCCTCCATCCAGGCCGTGACGGCCGCATCACGCGCTTGGGCCGCGTTGGTCCAGGTGGCCCATGCTGGCGGCGCGCAAGACCGCACGGCATCGAGCAACAAGGCATTGAGGAGCAGACCGCCTGGATTGGTGTTGACCTCGATCAGCCGCGGCCCATCGACCGTCAGGTGAAAGTCCAGACCCAGGACGCCCCCCGCAGAACCCGGATCATGGGTTGCAATGTCAGGGGCCCATTGCAGGACCCGTTGGCTATATCCCGGGTTTCCTGCGACGTCGAAGACCGCCGCCGCGACTCGTCCCATGGCCTCCAACGCGGGCCGATCAACGAACAAGGCATAGGGTGAAAATAAGTGCGCGTGTACGGCGGGATCAGTCGTGAACTCCGGAAAGGCACCCCGGATCGACTCGTGCAGACGGAGGATGTCGACCACTTCGCATGCACACCGCTGGTTGAGCGGCGCGCTTTCCAGGGTGGCACAGTCGATCTCGCAGCCTGTCTGTCCAACCATTATCGGAGTCCGCGGTTCAACCACAACAGGGATTGTTCTGTTGGATCGGTGGACATGGCACTGTTCCGAACGAGCAGAACACACAGCAGTCGCCTTGATGCGGACGCAAAACCGCTCCACAGCCCGTGCACTCATAGAAGAATTGACACGCTGTGATGGGCATTGTCTCGGTCGCCCGATGGCCGCACTCCGGGCAGGTCAAGACGCTTTCCAGCTTGACGTCACTCACCGCGAGTCCGCACCTTGGCCGGGAAGCCTGCTTCCGTGACTGCACGCGCGATTCCGGCTGCATCGGTCTGGCTCGATTCGAACGTCACCGTGACTGTTTCAGCCCGGGTGTCCACCTTCACATCGGCCACGCCCGGCACCTTCTCCAGCGCCTTCCTGATGGTGATGCCGCAGGCGGGACAGGTCATGTTCTCAGCATCGAGCATCACTACGGTTGCGGGCGTCGCAAGAGCGGCACCGACCGACAGAGCAGCCACCAGGGCCAGTATCCACTTGTGCATCGCGCCTCCTACAGAATCCAGACGATGTAATAGGGAAACAGCAGCAACAGGACGATGAGGGCTGTCGCCAACCAGAGCCAACGTCGCCTGCGTCGCAGAGCGTCCGGGGCGATGCAACTGCCATCCACACCGCACCGTGCCGCCGGTCGATACAGCATCCAAAACGCCACGGCCAAGGACAGTACGGCGGCGGCGCTGAACCAGGGCCTCAAGGGATCGAGAGCTGTCAGGGTGCCGATCCAGGCGCCACTGATGCCCAGCAGGACCAGCACCAGCGGCACGACGCAGCAGACCGATGCGCCAATGGCGGCGATGCTCGCGCCAACGATGGCTGGAACAGACGATTTGGCCGGGGTTGTTTGCATCAGAGTATACTAGCCTCTGTACCTAGGTACGGAGTCAAGCCGTGCGTCCGAACACGTTTACGATCAGCCGGCTGGCGGCGGCGGCCGATGTGCACGTCGAAACCGTGCGCTACTACCAGCGACGTAGGCTGCTGCGTCAACCCGAGCGACCCATAGGAGGCGTGCGTCGTTACGACGAAAACGATGTCAATCGGCTTCAGTTCATCCGGCGCGCTCAGATGATGGGATTCAGCCTCGACGAGATCGCTGGCCTGCTAGAGATCACAGGCGAACGTTCTTGCGAGCAGACCCGTCAGCTGACCGAGCGAAAGCTCGTCGATGTCCGTCTACGAATCCGCGAGCTGCGACAGCTGGAGAGGGATCTCGAACAGAAGATAGCGCGGTGCGCCCAAGTGCCGGCGGGAGAGTGCTGCCCAACCCTCGATTTTCTGGAGCGGCCAAGAAAGCCAGCTGCGACAGGCAGTTAGCTCACTTTCGGCCCGTTTTTACACGAATCCCTGCCGACCCTCTCATGGCTTGAACCGGCGGTCGAGCTCCGCCTGGGCAAAATACGCTGACGCCTTGCGCAGGATCTCGTTGGCCTGGCGCAGCTCGCGTACTTCCCGCTCCAACGCCTTTATCCGCGCCTGCTCGTCGGTAGTCGGCCCGCTGCGCAAGCCGCGGTCACGCTCGGCCTGACGGACCCAGCGACGCAGCGACTCGGGCGTGCACCCTACCTTGCCTGCGATCGAGACAATCGCCGCCCACTGCGATCCGTGCTCGCCCTGATGCTCCAGCACCATCCGTACCGCGGGGTTCTACCCCGAAATCACGGACGGCTGTAAAAGAGCTGACAGCTTCCGGTCTTTCCTGGCCACCCTGCGCCGCATCCTCGGGTTGTGGAACCGCTCGATGTATTCGAACACATCAGCCCTGGCGGCATCGGGTGTCGGATACGTCATGCGGTGGACCCGCTCGCGCTTGAGCAGGCCGAAGAAGCCTTCGCACGCCGCGTTGTCACCGCAATGGCCCACCGCGCTCATCGAGCACACCAGTTCGTTGGCCGCCAGGTAACGCTGGTAGTCGCCGCTCCGGAACTGGCTGCCGCGATCGGAATGCAGGATCACCGGGTCGCTGCCCTGACGCTGCCAGACCGCCATCTGCACGGCCCGGATCACCATCTGCCGATCCTGCCGATGGTGCATCGACCAGCCCACCACGCGCTGGTCGAACAGGTCCAGCACGATGCACAGGCACAGCTTGCCCTGCCGGTCTTGAGTTCGGTGATGTCGGTGACCCACTTGGTCTCCGGCTCCAGCGCAGTGAAGTCCCGTTCGAGCAGGTTGCGCACGCCCGGCGGCGTCAGCGCGGGCCGGCCACGCTGCCCACGCCGCTTCGGCCGCGGCCAGCCCTGCAGGCCATCTTCAGCCATCAGGCGCGCCACCCGGTTCAGGCTGACGGGTTCGCCGGCATCGGCCAGATCTTCCTGCATCCGACCGGCGCCCAGCGTGCCCCGGCTGTCTTCATGCAGCTCACGGATGCGGTCGAGCAAGCGCTCGTTGTCGAGCTGGCGGGTGCTTGGCAGGCGCTTGCTCCAGTCGTAGTAACCACTGGCCGAGACCCGCAGGCAGCGGCACATCAGCCGAACCGGGAACTCATCGCGGCAACGTTCGATCGCCTGATACCTCAGGACGATCCCTTGGCAAAGAACGTCGCCGCTTCTCTTAAAAAATCCCGCTCCTTCTTCACCCGGGCCAGCTCGCGCTTCAGGCGGGCGAGTTCCTCATCCCGGGGCGTGCCGGTGCCGCCGAAGGCCACCTTGCCTTGGCTCTGGGCCTCTCGCTTCCAGCGGGTCAGCAGCGTGTCCCGGATCCCCAGCTCCCGTGCCACCTGAGCGCAGCTGACGCCCGGCTGGCTCGCCTGCTCAACCGCGCCACGCTTGAACTCTGCACTGAACTTCCTTCGCTTCGACATGAACACTCCTCATGGCCTCGATCGGCCTTCTCGTAAGTGTCCGTGAAAACGGGGGTGAACCCTCGGTGGCCATGTGAGCCGCGTCGGACAGCAGCGCCAAGCTGTTGGTGACGAGGCCACCCACCACCTCGGCGACCAGGAAGGCGGCGGTGAGTCCGAAGGCCCACCACAACGGTTTCTCATGCTGGACTTCGCCCAGCCCGTGATCGTGTCCTGCACCCATGTCTTGTGCTCCTAAGTGGCCGCAGCCTGCATGAAGTTTCGATCAAGCGTTCGCAGCCCGCGGTGAACCCTCCGCCTGCCGATGCAGCCAGCGATACAACGCCGGCAGCACGAGCAGCGTCAGCAATGTCGAGGACACGATGCCGCCGATCACGACCGTCGCCAGCGGGCGCTGCACTTCCGAACCTGCGCCTACGTTGAGCGCCATCGGCAGGAAACCGAGCGAGGCCACCAGCGCCGTCATCAGCACCGGGCGCAAGCGACCCAGCGCCCCATCCACGATCGCATTGTCGAGAAAATCGCCTTGCTCACGGAGCTTTCGGATGAACGCGATCATCACCAGGCCGTTCAGCACGGCAACGCCCGACAACGCGATGAAGCCGACGCCAGCGGAGATCGACAGCGGAATGCCGCGCAATGCCAGTGCGATTACGCCGCCGGTCAACGCCAGCGGCACGCCACTGAACACGATGGCCGCATCCTTCGCCGAACCGAAGGCCATGAACAACAGGCCGAAGATGATCACCAGCGTCACCGGGACCACGATCGCCAGGCGCCGGCTCGCGGAGATCAGTTGCTCGAACGTGCCGCCGTATTCGATCCAGTAGCCAGTGGGTACCCGGACCTTCGCTTCGATCGCCGATTGCAGTTCGTTGACGAAGCCACCGAGGTCGCGGTCGCGCACATTGGCCGTGACGACCACGCGGCGCTTGCCGTTCTCGCGGTTGATCTGGTTGGGGCCAAGCGTGGACTCGATGCGCGCCACTTCCCGCAACGGCACCGTGCGTGGCGCATCGCCCACCCAGCTTGCCGGCCGGCTCGATTCGTCGGCCTCGCCGTTGCTGCCCAGCGGGATCGGCAGATCGGCGAGTGCGGCCGGGTCCTGGCGCACACCTTCGGGCAGGCGTACGACCAGATCGAAGCGCCGATCGCCGTCGAACAACTGGCCGGCCACCTCGCCGCCTACGGCCGTGGCCACCGTGTCCTGCACGTCGCCTGGGTTGAGCCCGTAACGCACGAGCGCCTGGCGATCCGGCACCACGGTCAGCAGCGGCAAGCCGGCGACTTGTTCGGTCTTGACGTCGGCCGCACCGGGCACGGCCGCCATCACTCGCTGCACCTGCGCCGCCGTGCGGACCAGCTGGTCGAGGTCGTCGCCATAGATCTTGACCGCCACGTCCGCACGCACGCCGGAAATCAGCTCGTTGGTGCGCATCTGGATGGGCTGGGTCAGCTCGTAGTTGTTGCCGGGCAGCCTGGTGATCGCCGCTTCCATCTCCTCCAGCAACTCGTCCTTCGGCTTGCGTGGGTCGGGCCAGTCCTCACGCGGCTTGAGCATCACGAAGGTGTCTGAAATCGACGGCGGCATGGGGTCGCTGGCCACTTCGGCAGTGCCGATCTTGGCGAACACGCGTTCCACTTCCGGGAAGCCTGCCAGCGTCTTCTCCAGTGTTTCCTGCATGGCTACCGACTGGGTCAGGCTGGTGCCGGGAATGCGCAGCGCCTGCACCGTGATGTCGCCTTCGTCCAGGTTCGGAATGAACTCGGTGCCCAGACGGGTAGCAAGCAAGCTGCACAGCACTACCAAGGCGGCAGCGCCAGTTAGCACCCAGCCCCGACGCTTCAACGACCAGGCCAGCATCGGTGCATAGCGGCGTTTGGTCCATGCCATCAGACGGTTTTCCTTCTCCTCGACGCGGCCGCCCAGGAAGGTGGCGACGGCCGCCGGCACGAAGGTGAGCGAGAGCAGCATCGCACCGGTCAGCGCAAGCACCACGGTGATCGCCATCGGGTGGAACATCTTTCCTTCGATGCCGCTCAGCGCAAAGATGGGCAGGTACACGGCGGTGATGATGCCGACGCCGAACAGGCTGGGACGGATGACTTCGGCCGTCGCGACCGCGGTCAGGTCGAAGCGTTCCTCCCGCGTCATGGTGCGGCCGAGGGCGTGCTGCGCCTCGCCGAAGCGGCGCAGGCAGTTCTCGATGATGATCACGGCGCCGTCGACGATGAGTCCGAAATCGAGCGCGCCCAGGCTCATCAGGTTGCCCGACACGCCGCCGCGCACCATGCCGATAACGGTGAACAGCATCGCCAGCGGAATCACCGCCGCCGTGACCAATGAAGCGCGGACGTTCCCCAGCAGCAGGAACAGCACGACGACGACGAGGATCGCGCCCTCGATGAGGTTCTTGGCGACGGTGTGGATCGTGCGGTCGACCAGTGCGGTGCGGTCGTAGACTGGACGGGCCGTGACGCCCTCAGGCAGGCTCGCGTTTGCCGTTTCGAGCTTCGCCGCGGAGGCCTGCGATACCTCCCGGCTGTTGGCGCCCACCAGCATCACAACGGTGCCGATGACCACCTCGCGGCCGTTCTGTGTCGCGGCACCCGTACGCAGTTCCGGTCCTTCGCCCACGAGCGCCACGTCGCGTACCCGGATCGGCACGCCTTCGCGCCGGTCCAGCACGATCTCACGGATGGCATCGAGATCGGCAACCTGGCCCGGTACGCGAACGAGGAACTGCTGGCCGTTGCGCTCGATGTAGCCGGCGGCGACGTTCTGGTTGTTGGCCGCGATCGCCGTGACCACGTCATGCAGGGTGAAGCCCAGCGCCACCAGTTTGGCCGGATCCGGCGTGATGTGGATCTGCCGTTCGAAGCCACCGATGGTGTTGACCTCGGTAACGCCCGGCGTATTGCGCATCTGCGGACGCACCACCCAATCCTGCAGGGTGCGCAGGTCGGTGGCCGTATACGGTGTGCCGTCCCGCTTGCGCGCCGTCGGATCGGCGTCGACGGTGTACATGAAGATCTCGCCCATGCCGGTGGCGATGGGCCCCATGTCCGGGTCCAATCCTTCCGGCAGCTGCGACTTCACCTGCTGCAGGCGTTCGGATACCTGTTGGCGGGCGAAGTAGATGTCGGTGCCGTCCTCGAAGATGACGGTCACCTGCGACAGGCCATAGCGGGACAGCGATCGGGTGTAGTCCAGGCGCGGCAGGCCGGCCAGCGCCGTCTCGATGGGGAAAGTGACGCGCTGCTCGGCCTCCAGCGGCGAGTAGCCCGGCGTCTCGGTATTGATCTGCACCTGGACATTGGTGATGTCCGGCGTGGCATCGATCGGCAGCTTCGTGAAGCTCCACACGCCCAGCCCGACCAGGGCGAGCGTGAGCAGCAACATCAGCCACCGATGCGCGATGGCGAATCGGATGATTTTTTCGAGCATGGCGGCGACCTCAGTGCTCGTGCTCGGCGGTCGATTTCTCGATGTCCGCCTTGACGAGGAAGCTCTGCTCGACCACGACCTGCTCGCCGGCCTTCAGGCCGGACACGATCTCGACGCGCTGTGCGTCGCGGCGCCCGCCCCGCACCGGGCGCGTGACGTAGGTGTCGCCCCGGCGCACGTACACCACATCGTCCTCGCCGGCGGTCTGCAGCGCGCCGAGCGGGACCACGAGGTTAACGGGCTGGTGATCGACCGTCACCCGCGCCTTTACCGCGGAACCCGGCCGCCACAGGCCGTCGAGGTTGCGGATCGTGGCACGCGCCACGGTGCTCTGGCTCGCGGTGGCGGTTCCCGGCAGCACGCGTTCGAGCGTGGTTTCGGCGGTGACGCCATCGCTCATGCGGGTAACCAACACCGGTACGCCGGCGGTGATGTGCTGTGCGTCCGCGCCGAAGATGTGCAGGTCCACCCACAGCTCCGACAGGTCCGCGATCTCGTACAGCGCCGCGCCCTCGCCGGCGACCGTGCCGATCGACGCGTTGCGCGCGAGGACCACGCCGGAAATCGGCGCAGGCACGGTGTAGGTGGTGAGGCTCAGGTTGCTCTCGATCGTGGCCAGCGGCTGCCCGGCCCGCACGCGGTCGCCCACGTTGGCGCGCAGCGTACGGATCGGGCCGGGAAAGCGCGCCATGACCTCGGCGACGCGGCCTTCGACGGGCGTGAGCAATCCCTGGACTTCGTGCTCGTCGGCGATCACCCCGGCGGCAGCCGGTGCAACGCGAATGCCGGCGTCCTGCGCCACCTTCGCGGCGATGGTGGTGCGATCCATCGCCTCTTCGTGACCTTCCTCTTCGTGGCCGCCCGCTTCGGCCTGCGATTCGTCTTCATGGCCGGGCTCACCCGCGGGCTTGGCGCCGCCACAAGCGCCCAACAGGACAGCCAGCGTCAGCGCGCTGATCCGGTGCATCCACTTCATGGGGTGTCTCCTTGCGTCGCCCGTGTCGGTGCCGCCACGAAAGGCGCTCCGGTCAGGCGTTGGATTTCGATAAGGGCGCGCTGGGCTTCAAACGCGGCGTCGAGTTGTTGTTTGCGCGCGGCGGTGCGTTCGGACTGCAACTGCGCCCATTCCAGGTAGCTGATGGCCCCGGCGCGGTAGGCGCGCTCGGCCGCCGCTTCGGCCCTGGCGAGCTTGGGCATCACGTCGGTGCGCAGCCGATCCAGCTCCACCTGCGCCGTGAGGTAGCGCCCGTGCGCTTCGGCCAGTGTCGAATACAGCGACAGCCCCTTGGACTCGCGTTCGATCTCCAGCGCGGTGAGTTCGGCCTCGGCCACGCGGATCTCCGGCTGCGCGCGGCGACTCGCGCCCAGCGGCATCGACACACTGCCCACGAGGGCCAAGTCGTCTGTTGACTGCAACCTGCGGATGCCGACTTCCCAATCCAGATCCGCCTTGGCATCGGCACGCGCGAGTTGCAGGCGCGCCTCACGGATACGGCGCTCACCGACGAACTGCGCAAGCTCGGGCGTCTGTTCCAGCAAGCTCGCCAGGGTGGCAAACGCAGGCACCTCGGGCAGGACCGTCGGGTCGCCAGCCACCGCGTCGAAGGTGGGTGATCGCTCGCCCCACAGGGCGGCCAGGTGCTGCCGCGCCGCCGCATGGCGTTGCTCGGCACGGGCACGATCCAACTCCGCTCGGGCCAGGGCCGCCTGCGCGGTCAGCACGACCGACTCGGGCGAAGCGCCGGCCTGCAGCCGTTGCCGCGCTCCGGCGACGGTACGTTGCCGCTGGGCAATGTCGAGCTCGGCGATCTCGCGCTGGCGTTGCGCGGCGACCATCGCCAAGTAGCGACGCGCGACTTCCGCCAGCAGGTCGAGGCGCCGGGCCTCGCGCTCGACCGCCAGGGCATCGATGCGACTTTGCGCCAGCGTGCGACGCGCATCGAGCTTGCCGCCACGCTCCAGCACCGACGCCAGGGTCAGGGTCAGCTCCGCGCCGCTCAGGCCACTCGCCTCGCCGGTGCCGAAAGCGTTCTCGACGCTGGCGCCGGCGACCAGTGGGGGGCGCAGGGTTGCGCGGCCCAGTTCGGCGGCGAGCACGTTGTGTCGCGCCCCGAGCAGGCGCAGATCGGGATGGGATTCGGCGACGCGCGCAAATGCGTCGTCCAGGGAGAGTCGATCAGCCGCGTTCGCCGGCCATGCAATGGCGGACACGGCGACCAGTGCGGCGAACGCCGCAAGTCGCACAGACATGGAAACACTCCAATCGGAAAGGGCCAGAAGCCGGCATCAGCGCCGGTGGGGCGTCAGGCCGAGATCGGAGGTCGGAAGGGGGCGAGCCATCGCCCGCTAGGCACAAGGCGCGAGTCCGTCAGGTTCGTGGGTTCGCTGTGACTGATCCGGGGCAGCACCAGCGGTGCAGCGGGTGTAGGCACCACATGCCCGCTGCAGTGAGCCAAGTGGTGCATGACGTGCAGCGTGCCGGCGGCATTGCCCTCTTCATCGGGCGCTCCGGTTTCGCTGATGTCGTGCACGCTCGCGGCGCCGTGCGACAGCTCGTGCAATTCGCTCACCGAGCCCAGCACCGGCTGCAGGACCACGCTCAACGCCAATGCCGCCAGCATCAGCCAGCGACAGAGGGACAGCGGGGGACGGCGCGAGGTCATGCAGAGGGCGATTTCGATTCGGCGCGGGCACGGCGGGCATCGCCGAGGATCTCGATGGCTTCCTTGATCACGTACAGGCCGATCAGGGTGCCGATGACGTAATCCGGGTACGGGGTGGCGAGCCAGAGTACCAATACACCGGCCAGGATGACGCCGATGTTGGCCACCACGTCGGCGCGGGTGAACAGCCAGGTGGCACGCAGGTGGACCTCGCCCGCCTTCAGCGGGGCAAGCAGGCGCAGGACGGTGACGTTGACCGCAAGCGACAGCAGCGCGGTGCCGATCATCCAGCCGCTGAGCGGCTCGGCGCCATAGACGACGCGCCGGCCCACCTCCACCAGCACGCCGATACCGAGCACGAGCAGCACGCTGCCACTGAGCCAGGCCGCGTTCGCCTTGAAGCGGGCGGTGCGCCCAATGGCCACCAGGCCGATCGCGTAGGCGGTGGCGTCGGACAGCATGTCCAGGGCGTCGGCCAGCAGGCCGGTCGACTGGGCGATCCAGCCGGCAAGGCCGCCGATCACCGCCATGGCGGCGTTGAGCACCAGGGCGATGCGCAGTACGCGCCGCTCCTGTGCGTTCTTTGCCTCATGGTGGCAGCCGCAATCGCTCATCGGGGTCCTCGTCGAACAGATGCCACCCGGCCAGGGTGGCGGCGGAATGCGGCGAAGGATAAAGTCTGTAGTAGCTACGGAGTCAAGCACGTGAAGATCAGCGAAGCGGCCGCCGCCAGTGGCTGCCACCTGGAGACCATCCGCTACTACGAGCGCTCGGGCCTGGTGTCGCCGCCCAAGCGCACGCACAGCGGCTATCGCTCCTACACCCCCGCCGATGTCGACCGGCTGCGCTTCATCAGCCGAGGGCGCGAGCTGGGCTTCAGCCTGGAGGAGATCCGCAGCCTGCTGCGCCTGGACGACGACCCCACCATGTCGTGCCGCGACGTCGACGCCATGGCCCGCACCCATCTGGCCGATATCCAGGGGCGCATCGCAGAGTTGCAGCGTATGGCGTCGGAACTGGAACGGGTCATTGCCGACTGCGCCGGCGGCGAGCGCGGAACGTGCACCATCCTGGGGGCACTGCGCCGGCCGGGCAGCGCCCAGGTTTCATGTCCGGAACCAGGGTGCCGCTCATGAGCCTCGAACGGTATCTGGAGGCCGCCGGACGCAAAAACACGCAGCGCAGGCGAACTTGTCGGCTGCTAGCCACGATAACGCCGCCTAATCCCCTGCCTTTTCGAATCCTTCTATCCTCGGAATTACGAAGATCCGATTGCTAGTCCTGCTGAGCGGGATGTGTTTAGCCCGTGGGGCGTCGGAAAGAGACAGGACGCACACATCACAGCAGCCCGCCTCGATGGCGCTTGCTCGCATCCAGCGAAGGATGGACTCACATCAGGGTAGGCGAATTCCCACAGATCATCGGCTTTCGCCCTGACGGATTGGCAGTGAACAGGCATGCACCCTTGATGGAACATCTCTTTTATGGCGGTTCGATCATGGTCGAAATCAGAACGCACCCTTCCGGCCGTTTTTAGGTACTCGCGGAAGGTCGACACCACGAGGTATTAGAGGGCACCTTGGGTGCCATCGTCGTCGCGCAAGCACTCGCAGGCGAAATTTCCAAAGAGACACGAACTCCTATGACCATCACCAGCCCATGGGGCGACAGGAAGGTAGGCGTGCCAGCCTCAGTTTCGTTGACCCCTTTGAAAATTGCCGGGTCATAAGGTGCGGCAGCAGCAATCGCATACGATGTTGCAGATTGAAGGCGCGCTATCCCTTGCGCTACCGCAGCGGCGTCATTCTCTCTGCGCGTTCACTCCGACGCACCAGCTGCCACGCCGCTGCAGTGGGAGGAATTGGGAAGATCAACAGAGGCCTCTCCTTCGATATCCACACGCCTCCGGAAGCGACCGTGGGACGACATTGACGTTGTCGAGCCGGATCTGGATAAGGCCAAAAAGCAGCTGACTCGGCTCGCCTACGAGCAATGATGTGCGACAAAGCGCATCAGTTCGCCCCTGTGCCTCTCTTGACCTTTGTCGGCGCTCCCGGCCTTGTGCGGGCGACATGATTATTGCCGGGCACGTGCCGGCGCCATGGGTGCTCGATGCGTCTGCTGATGCCAACGCGCGGGCCCGCACCGGCATCGCCAGGCGGCGGTATCCCATCGTCCAGGATCCAGCTACCCCGGACGTTGTGACGGTTTCCGGACGTAGGCCCCTATTCCTTCAAGTCCTTCTATCCTCAGATGGCGAGGATCCAATTGTTAGTCACGAAGCCCCAGCCGAGCGATCACGGCGCCCAGCGGCAGCGACACCAGCGGTGAATCGGTAGCGGCATAGCCAGCGAACGTGGCGGGTGGTCCAAACAGGGCAAACATGGGCGGGCTCCAGCAACAGCTCGCACGGCGCCGCTTGATGGTCTCAAGACTTGAGACCATCGCTTGACACTCTAGTGTCGCGGCCAGGCCTGGTGACTCAGAGTCACCCCCGCAGGCGCGCCCCGATTTCCCAAATTGCGAGGGTATGCCTTGAGCAGAATGACCGGCATCATGCTCCCATGAACGACCTGCCTGCGATTCTGCAACTCGGTCTGCTTGTCGCCCTCATCGTTGGCGGCGTGTGCGCGTTCGGCGGCGGCCTGATTCTCTGGGCACACCTACAGAACAAAGATCGCGAATAGAGCCGGTAGCCTTATGGGCTATCCACCGCAATGGAGGGGTGGAGGCCACGACCTTTGGTCCGGTTGTCCCGGGCCGATCGCGATCCGCATGCTTGATCGTCACAGCGAATACATGCAGTGATCGACTGGCGTTGCTGGACACGTTGTGTATAGAAGCGGACGGGGTGACTGAATGCATAGCGGCGATCCTCCCCTACCTGCCCCTCAGACGCTGCGCCAGTTCGCGAGGCAGATTGCCATGTACATACGGCTTCTACCGCCGAACAGGAGATGCAGTCTTCGATCGAACAGACTGGGAAACTTCGATCGCTATCGTCATAGCCGCTTCAGCAGACAATCCAAGGCCGGCTGTTAGATGCAGGAACTCCATGACGTCGAGCCGGCGTGCGCCAGCTTCAACAGCGGACACACGCTGCTGTGGCCAACCGAGCTGGCGGGCCAGCGCTGTCTGAGTGAGCTCCGCCTCCTCCCGGCAAGTACGGAGCCACTCAACGAGTTGCCGGTACTCGGCTGAATAGATCGTCTTGACTGCCATGGTCGCACCTAGAGAGCGACCAAGAACCTATGGCGGAGACACCGAATACATGAAATTCATGTACGACTAAGGTGCATTTGCTTGTCTTTGTTTCCTCCATCCCGGCGAAGCTACATGCCCTTGTATCTAGTGAATCCGGCAGTCGAGATGACACCTGAGCTATCTCTCTCACCACCTCGAGAAATCCTTGACCATCCAGTACGACCGAATCAAGCCTCCGAAGGTCCGGGACACCAAAGGACAGATAAGACGACCTGTGTGAGAGCCTCAAGCTCGCCCTTGTCACGGAAGGGACCGTACGAGTAACCGGTGGTCATCAGGATAGATTGCCTTAGGTCCCATAGGTCGTCACGAAGCCGCGAAAGCAAACTGAAATTTATGAATGGCCACCGATTACACAAAATTCATGTAGACAGATCTGTTGCGGAGGAGTATGTTTGCCGGATCATGACGAGAGGCTTGCGTGGCCGATGCTCACCGTCAACCGACTCTCTCTCCTTCCTCATCCGCGCTAGTTGCGTGCGCGTGACCTGCCCCCAGTAGCCGTACCACGAGTTACTGGGAGAGCCCGGGGTTGAAGGGTACTTTGGGTTGGTGGGTT
>NZ_JAQQGN010000012.1 GCF_028550595.1 Luteimonas sp. BLCC-B24 | reverse complement strand
CCTGCTTCCCGATGCTTCGTCGTTTCCTCCGAAGCGAGCCGCCCATTCTAGCGCGGTTTTGGCTTTCGTCAACACCCTGTGAGGGGGAGAGTTCTGCCGGCTTCAGCGTTCGGCCCGAAGGGCTTTTCGTTGAAGCGAGCCGCACATCTTACCGCGGCTTTCGAGTCTGTCAACACCGTGTGAAGCGTGCTTTCCAACTCGTCCCCGCCAGACCGCTGCGCCGAAGTGCAGCCCGTCAAGCGGGGCGCGAATTATGCATAGATCGAACGGGTTTGCAAAGTGGTTGTCACAAAAAAATCGCTTGGCCCCCGCGGAGCCCGTTCTCGCGTTCAGGGGCAATCCGTCCGACAGGACTATTCGACCGTGACCGACTTGGCCAGATTCCGCGGCTTGTCGACATCCGTCCCGCGCGCGAGCGCGGTGTGGTACGCGAGCAGCTGGACCGGGATCGTGTGGACGATCGGACTCAGGACGCCGACGTGGCGCGGGGTCCGGATCACGTGCACACCTTCCGATCCGCTGAAGTTGCTGTCGGCATCGGTGAACACGAACAGTTCCCCGCCGCGCGCCCGGACTTCCTGCATGTTCGACTTCACCTTCTCGAGCAGGGCGTCCTTGGGCGCGATCACGACGACCGGCATATCCGCATCGACCAGCGCCAGGGGACCGTGCTTGAGCTCGCCGGCCGGGTAGGCCTCGGCGTGGATATACGAGATTTCCTTGAGCTTGAGCGCGCCTTCCAGGGCGATCGGATAGTGCACGCCGCGGCCGAGGAACAGTGCATGGTGCTTGGGCGTGAACTTCTCGGCCCAGGAGGTGATCTGCGGTTCGAGATTGAGGGCATGCTGCACGCTGCCCGGCAACTGGCGCAGGTCCTCGATGAAGGCCGCCTCCTGCTCGGACGTCAGACGGCCGTTGAGCTTGGCCAGCGTGACCGCGAGCGCGAACAGACCGACGAGCTGGGTTGTGAAGGCCTTGGTCGACGCCACGCCGATCTCGGCGCCGGCGCGGGTGTAGAACACCAGACCGCTCGCGCGCGGGATCGCGCTCTCGGGGACGTTGCAGATCGACAGCGTGCGGGTGTGACCGAGCGATTTGGCGTACTTGAGCGCCTCCATCGTGTCGAGCGTTTCGCCGGACTGGGAGATGGTGACGACCAGATGCCGGGGATTGGCGACGGCGGTCCGGTAGCGGTACTCGCTGGCGATCTCGACCGAACACGGCAACCCGCTGATGGCTTCGATCCAGTAGCGCGCCACCGAACCGGCATAGAAGCTCGTTCCGCAGGCGAGGATCTGCACACCCTCGATGTCACCGAGCACCTCGGCTGCGTTCTTGCCGAACAGCGTGGGCTCGAACGCGGCCGCATCGATGATCGCCTCGATGGTGTCGGCGAGTGCGCGCGGCTGCTCGTGGATCTCCTTCTGCATGAAGTGGCGGTAGGGGCCGAGCTCCAGCGATGCGAGTGAGACGTCGGACAGATGTTCCTCGCGTGCGACGTTGTCGCCGCCCGCGTCGAAGATCTGGACGGCCGCGCGGGTCAGCACGGCGGTGTCGCCTTCCTCCAGGAAGATCACCCGGCGCGTCGCCTGCAGGATGGCGGACACATCGGAGGCGACGAAGTTCTCGCCCTCGCCGAGGCCGACCAGCAGCGGACAGCCCATCCGCGCCACCACCATCCGGTCGGGATCGGCCTTGTCGATCACGGCCAGGGCATAGGCGCCTTCGAGTTCGCGTACCGCGGCCTGCAGCGCGGCCAGCAGATCGAGGCCCTGGCCCTGATGGTGGTGGATGAGGTGGGCGATGACTTCGGTGTCGGTCTGCGATTCGAACACGTATCCGAGCTGCATGAGCCGCTCGCGCTGCGCCTCGTGGTTTTCGATGATGCCGTTGTGCACCAGGGCCAGGCTGTCGTGGCTGATGTGCGGATGGGCATTGGTTTCGGTGACGCCGCCGTGCGTTGCCCAGCGCGTGTGGCCGATGCCGAGGCCCGCGGTCAGGCCGTCCGCGATCGCCGCTGCTTCCATCTCGGCCACGCGACCGGTGCGGCGGACGCGGCGGACACCGTCGCCGACCACGACGGCGATGCCGGCCGAGTCGTAGCCGCGATACTCCAGCCGCTTGAGGCCCTCGACGAGGACGGGGACCACATCGCGACCTGCGATCGCGCCGACGATTCCGCACATGCGGCCTGCTCCTGAGATAGGGGCCGCCATTCTACCGAGCGCCGCCGACCGCGACGGTCACGTGCGCCGGGCCGTTCAGCGCGCGACGGCGATGCACGCCGGTGGGCGTTAGCGCGTGGCCAAACACGCTGCGCTCGCACCGCGCAGCGCCGGCGCGAGCGAACGCCGATCCGTCTGGTGGCAGGCGTGGCGGATGGCGCGAATGGCGCGCCAGGTCGAGGGCGGACGGCCGCGATGACGGGCGGGGTGATGTCCGGCGGCGGACGTCCGGACACCACCCGGACGCGCGGACACACCAGTTTTTATCTTGAAAAACAGATATTTAAGTTTGGCACGCAATCTGCTTTGAAGACTTCAACAGCACGAGAGCGCCCGCATGACCGACACCCCACCCGTTTTCTCCTCCCGCCCGGCCGGCATCCGCGACACCAGTGGCCAGGACACCGTCCGCCGGGCCGTGCGCGGCACGCGGCGGCGCGCATGGATCCTGGGCGGCGGCATCGCCGCGATCCTGGTTGCCGGGCTTGCATGGCTGATGAGCGGCTGGGCCTCGGGCGCGCGCTCGGTCGATGCGCAGCGGCTGCGGTTCGCCGATGTCACCCGGGGCGACCTGGTGCGCGACATCGCGGCCGAGGGCCGGGTGATCGCCGCCAACAGTCCCACGCTGTATGCGATCTCGGGCGGCACGCTCACCCTGAAGGTGGTCGCCGGCGATCGGGTCGAGAAGGGCCAGGCGCTGGCCGAGATCGACAGCCCCGAGCTGCGCAGCAAGCTTGCGCAGGAAGAAGCCACGCTCGCCGGCTACGAGGCCGAGGCCGGCCGTGCCGCGCTCGATGCGCAGCTGCGCCAGGCCGAGGCACGCAAGGTACTGGACCAGGCGAAGATCGACCGCACCGCCGCGCAGCGCGATCTCCAGCGCTATCAGCGGGCGTTCGAGGGCGGCGCGGTCGCCCAGGTCGATCTGGCGCGGGCGCAGGACGCACTGCAGAAAACCGAGATCGGCGTGGCGTCGGCCACGCAGGATCTCGGGCTCCAGGGGCGCGGCGCCGGGCTCGACATGCGCAACAAGCAGCTCGTCGCCGAGCGCCAGCGCAGCGTGGTCGCGGAGATGCGCCGACAGGTCGATGCGCTGACGCTGCGAGCGCCCTTCGACGGGATCGTCGGCCAGATCCAGGCCGTGCAGAGCAGCAACGTCGCGGCCAATGCGCCGGTGCTTTCGGTCGTCGACCTCTCGGTGTTCGAGGTCGAAATCCGGGTGCCGGAGAGTTTCGCGCGTGATCTCGAGATCGGCATGCCCGCCGAGTTGCGCAGTGCGGGCACGGCGTATCCCGCGCAGGTGTCGGCGGTTTCGCCGGAAGTGGTCAATGGCGAGGTCGTCGCGCGTCTGCGCTTCGATGCGGGCAGCCAGCCACCGGGCCTGCGCCAGAGCCAGCGCCTGACCGCCCGCATCCTGCTGGATACCCGCAAGGATGTGCTGATGGTCGCGCGCGGGCCCTTCGTGGATCAGGACGGCGGCCGCGCCGCCTATGTCCTCGACGGCAGCACCGCCGTCCGCCGGCCCATCACCGCCGGCGCCACCAGCCTGTCCGCCGTCGAAATCGTGGACGGCCTCCAGCCCGGCGATCGCATCGTCATCGCCGGTTCCGATCTGTTCGACAACGCGGAGCGCGTCCGCATCTCGGGACTCTGACCATGCACACCTACCGCCCGTTCCCCGTCTCCTTCACCGCCGACGAACTCGCCGATGCGATGCCACGCCGTCTGTCGTCGCTCGACTGCGTCGGTACCGCGCCGACAGCCGCCAGCGGCCTGCGGGAGCCCGGCGCACTGCGCCGGGCACGGCGCCCGCTGGACCGGGGCCTGCCGACGCTCTTCCGCGTCCGCTGACCGCGGCGCGCCGTTCCCTTCCACGCTTCTTTCCAGGACATTTCCCATGCTCGACATGCGCCAGGTCGCCAAGGTCTACCGCACCGAACTCGTCGAAACCCACGCGCTGCGGTCGCTCGACCTGCACGTGGCGGAAGGTGAGTTCGTCGCCGTCACCGGCCCGTCCGGTTCCGGCAAGACCACCTTTCTCAACATCGCCGGGCTGCTGGAAACCTTCACCGGCGGCGAATACCGCATCGACGGCGTCGAGGTCCGCGGCCTCGGCGACGACGCACGCTCGAAACTGCGCAACGAGAAGATCGGCTTCATCTTCCAGGGCTTCAACCTGATTCCCGACCTCAATCTGTTCGACAACGTCGACGTGCCGCTGCGCTATCGCGGCATGGCCGCCGCCGACCGCAAGCTGCGCATCGAGGAGTCGCTGTCGCTGGTCGGCCTGGGCTCGCGCATGAAGCACTATCCGGCGGAACTCTCCGGCGGCCAGCAACAGCGCGTGGCGATCGCCCGCGCGATCGCCGGCAGCCCGCGCCTGCTTCTGGCCGACGAACCCACCGGCAATCTCGACTCGCAGATGGCGCGCAGCGTGCTGGAGCTGCTGGAGGACATCAACGCCCGCGGCACCACCATCGTCATGGTCACGCACGATCCGGAACTGGCCGCACGGGCGCACCGCAACGTGCACATCGTCGACGGCATGGCGACCGACGTGCAGCCCCTGCACGCCGCGCGCCCCGCCGCCGCGGCGCATCACGTTCCCGCCGAGGCCTGAGGAGAGCGGCATGTTCGGCTACTACCTCCAGCTCGCACTGCGCAGCTTCCGCAACAGCCGTGTCCTGACCGCATTGATGGTACTGGCGATCGCGCTTGGCATCGGGGCATGCATGACCACGCTCACCGTCTTCCGCGTGCTGTCGGGGGATCCGATTCCCGACAAGAGCGATCGCCTGTTCTACGTGCAACTGGATCCGCGCAGTGCCCGCGGCGCGCAGCCCGGCGAGGATCCCGAAACCCAGCTCACGCGCTTCGACGCGGAAACATTGCTGGGCGAAGCGAAAGGCCTGCGCCAGGCGATGATGACCAGCGGCTCGGTATCGGTGACGCCGGAGCGGACCGACCTGCCGCCGTTCTTCGCACCGGCGCGCTACACCAGCCGTGACTTCTTCGCGATGTTCGCGGCCCCCTTCCAGTACGGCGCCGGGTGGAGCGTTGAAGACGATGCCGGCAGCGCGCGCGTGGCCGTGATCAGCCGGTCGCTCAACGAACGCGTGTTCGGCGGCGAGAACAGCGTCGGCCGCAGCCTGATGCTCGGCGGCAACGAGTTCCGCGTGGCCGGTGTACTCGATGCCTGGCGTCCGACCCCACGCTTCTGGGACATGTACAGCCAGACCTTCGGTGACGGCGAGGACATCTTCCTGCCCTTCTCGACCTCGCGTGCCCTGTCGATGGGGCGAAGCGGCAACATGAGCTGCTGGAACACGACCGCCGACGACACCGGCCTCAATGCGCCCTGCGTGTGGATCCAGTACTGGGTGGAGCTGGAATCGCCCGCACAGGCGGCGGACTTCAAGGCCTACCTCGACGCCTATTCGGCGCAGCAGAAGGCGGCAGGCCGTTTCGAGCGCGCGCCCAACACCCGGTTGAGCGACGTCATGGCGTGGTTGACCTACAACCGCGTGGTGCCCCGCGACGTGGTGATGCAGCTGTGGCTCGGCTTCGGCTTCCTGCTGGTCTGCCTGCTCAACACGGTCGGCCTGCTGCTGGCCAAGTTTCTGCGCCGCAGCGGCGAGATCGGCGTGCGCCGCGCGCTCGGCGCCTCCCGCCGCGACATCTTCCAGCAGTGCCTGGTCGAGGCCGGAATGATCGGCCTGGCCGGGGGCGTGCTGGGCCTGGGACTGTCGCTGCTCGGTCTCTGGGCCGTGCGCCAGCAACCGGCCAGCTATGCATCGCTCGCCCATCTGGACGTGCCGATGCTGCTGACGACGTTCGCGCTGGCAGTGACCGCCAGTCTGCTCGCCGGTGTCCTGCCCGCATGGCGGGCCATGCAGATCACACCGGCCATCCAGCTCAAGACCCAGTAGCCCCCTTCCCCATCCGCCGCGCACGCGCGGCGTCGATGCCGACCGAGACCCGCCATGGAAATCCGTCCCATCCTCTCCACGCTGCTCCGCCACAAGACCGCGGCCACGCTGATCGTGCTGCAGCTCGCACTGACCTGCGCGATCATCTGCAATGCGATGTTCATGATCGGCGACCGCCTCCAGCAGGTGAACGAGGTCAGTGGCATCGCCGAAGACGAACTGGTGCGTATCCAGATCGTGCCCGTGGGCGGCGATGCGAACGCCGAGGCCCAGACCCGATCCGACCTGGCCGTGCTGCGCGGACTGCCGGGCGTCACCGCGGCCACGTCGGTGAACCAGGTGCCGTTCGTCAATTCGTCCTGGAACAGCAGCGTCAATCTGCGTCCCGGCCAGGAGCAGCCCACGCTGAACGCGTCGAACTACATGGCCGACGAACAGTTCGTCGAGACCTTCGGGCTGACGCTCGTGGCCGGACGCGGCTTCCTGCCCGACGAATACATGACGTTCGAGGCGGTCAACGCTGCAGGCGACGCCGCCGTCATTCCGTCGGTGCTGATCACCCGGGTCATGGCCGAGCGTCTGTTCCCGGGCGAGGATCCGCTGGGCAAGACGATCTACGTGTTCGGTGACGCGCCGACCCGGGTGGTCGGCGTGGTCGAGCATCTGGTGCGTCCGGGCAACCAGGGCGGCCCCACGGCGCGCGAGCTGACGATGATCTTCCCGCTCGTCGCCAACTACGACCTCGGCGGGAACTACGTGATCCGCACCACGCCGGACCGCCGTCAGGAGGTGCTCGAAGCGGCGGTCGCCGCGCTGCAGACCAACGGCCCCCGTCGGGTGATCCTCGAGGACGCCACCAAGACGTTCGAGGCACTGCGCGCCGAGTTCTACCAGCCGCAGCGCTCGATGGCCTGGCTGCTGGGCATCGTCTGCGTGGCCCTGCTGATCATCACCGCGCTGGGCATCGTCGGCCTCGCGAGTTTCTGGGTGCAGCAGCGGACGCGACAGATCGGCATCCGTCGCGCCCTGGGGGCGACCCGCGGCCAGATCCTGCGCTACTTCCAGGTCGAGAACTTCCTGCTGGCCACGATCGGCATCGCGCTCGGCATGCTGGCGGCCTATTCGCTCAACCATGTGCTGATGTCGCGCTACGAGCTGGGCCGGCTGCCGCTCGTGTACCTGCCGATCGGCGCGGTCGCGCTGTGGCTGCTCGGCCAGTTCGCCGTGTACTGGCCCGCGCGTCGCGCCGCACTGGTGCCGCCGGCGGTCGCGACCCGCGGCGGCTGATGCCTCTCCGTCGCGCCGGTTGCGTCCATCGCGGCCGGCGACGACCATGCCTTTTTCGTTCACGCCCCGACGTTCCGGACAGCCGCGCCCGATGCCCACGATCCTCGTCATCGACGACAACCCCACCGTGGCCACCGCACTGGAGCTGCTGTTCTCGCTGCACGACATCGCCACCGCGTACGCCGCCACGCCCGACGCCGGTCTGGCGCGCCTGCGCGCGGGCGATGTCGATCTGGTCGTGCAGGACATGAACTTCCATACCGACACCACGTCCGGCGAGGAAGGCATTGCGCTGTTCCACGAGATCCGCCGCTTCGATCCCGATCTGCCGGTGATCCTGTTGACCGCGTGGACGCATCTCGAATCGGCCGTCGACCTGATCCGCGCCGGCGCCGCCGACTACCTCGGCAAGCCCTGGGACGACGGCAAGCTGCTGGCGACGGTGAACACGCTGCTGGAACTGTCCTCGACGCGACGCGAGCTGGACGCGCGCACCCGCGGCGATCGCCGCCGCCGCGATGCACTGGTCGACGGCCGCGATCTGCGCGGGCTGGTCTGGGATGACCCGGCGAGCGAAACCACGCTTTCGCTGGCGCTGCAGGTCGCCGCCTCGTCGTTGCCGGTGCTGATCACCGGGCCCAACGGCAGCGGCAAGGAGAAGTACGCCGAGATCCTGCATGCCAACTCCGCGGTGCGCGACGGGCCGTTCGTCGCCGTGAACTGCGGCGCGCTGCCGAACGAGCTGGTCGAGGCCGAGCTGTTCGGTGCGGAAGCGGGCGCGTACACCGGCGCGACACGTGCCCGCGAGGGACGCTTCGAGGCGGCCGACGGCGGTACGCTGTTCCTGGACGAGATCGGCACGCTGCCGCCGTCGGGCCAGGTCAAGCTGCTGCGCGTGCTCGAGACCGGGCGCTTCGCGCGCCTCGGCGCCCATCGCGAACGCAGCGTGTCGGTGCGCGTGCTGAGCGCGACCAATGCCGACCTGACCGCGATGATCGCCGACGGCCGGTTCCGAGAAGACCTGTATTACCGGCTCAACGGCATCGAGCTGCGCCTGGCGCCGCTCGGCGCGCGGCCGCGCGACATTCTGCCGCTCGCACGGCATTTCCTCAGCGGGCGCACGCCGCTGTCCGAGGCGGCCGAACGCGCCCTGCTGCGCCACGCATGGCCCGGCAATGTGCGCGAGCTGCGCAACGTGATCCAGCGCGCGGAGCTGCTGGCGCGTGGCGCCGCGATCGAGGCCGGCGACCTCGCACTGCCGGCGCCGCCCGCGGCCGTCGTCGAACAGGACATGCACGAACCCGATCGCGTCGAAATCGAAGCCGCCCTGTCGCGCGCGGGCGGCGTGCTCGCGCAGGCGGCCAGCGATCTCGGGCTGTCCCGGCAGGCGCTGTACCGGCGTCTCGACCGGCTCGGCATCCGCCGCGACTGACGATGGCGGGCTATCGCATTCCTCTGGCGGGCTGGCTCGTGGCGATCGTGCTGCTTCACGCCGCAGGCGCGACCGGGCTCACCCTGCTGTTGTCGCGCTGGGTGCCATCCTGGGCGGCCCTCGCGCTCGCGCTGCTCGTGCTGGCCCCGCTCGCGTACGGCGCCGTGCGCTGGGCGCTGATGCCCGCGCATGCGCTGTTCCGTGCACTCGCCGGCACCGTCGCCAGTTACCGCGACGGCGAGTACGGCTTCAGTCTGGCGTGGTCGGGACGGGGCGCGCTGCGCGAGTTGGTCGAGGCGCACAACGCGCTCGGCGAGACGCTGCGTCAGCAGCGCCAGTCGCTGGTGCAGCGCGAGTTGCTGCTCGACACGATGGTGCAGAACACGCCGGTCGCGATGCTGCTGATCGACCCCGTTGACCGGGTGGTCCACGCCAACCTCGCTGCACGCCGCGCGCTCGGCGGCGGACGCCGGCTCGAGGGCGCCGCCTTCACCGCATTGCTCGTGGATGCGCCGCCGTCGATGGCCGACGCCTTTGCGCGAGGCGGCGACGGCCTGTTCACCGTCGGCGAATCGGATGCCGAGGCGGTGTACCACCTGTCGCGCCGGCATTTCCGCCTCAACGGCCGGCGTCATGAACTCGTGCTGCTGCGCGAGATGACCACCGAGCTGCGGCGCCAGGAAGTGCAGACCTGGAAGAAGGTGATCCGGGTGATCAGCCACGAGCTCAACAATTCGCTCGCGCCCATCGCATCGCTGGCCCACTCGGGCGCCGAACTGCTGCGCCGCGGCCAGCTCGAGCGCCTGCCCGACGCGCTGAGCACGATCGAGGAGCGCGCGCGCCATCTCGAAGGCTTCATCCGCGGCTATGCGCGCTTCGCGAAGCTGCCGGCCCCGCGCCGGGATCCGGTGCGCTTCGCGCCGTTCCTCGACCGCTTGCGCACGCAGATTCCGTTCGCGTTCGAGGGCAGGCTCGACCCCGACGCCACGGCCCGTTTCGATGCCGGACAGGTGGAACAGGCGCTGTTGAACCTGCTGCGCAACGCGCACGAATCGGGCGTCGCCGAGGCGCAGGTCACGATGGCCCTGCGCCGCACGACCGAAGGCTGGCGCCTCGACGTGCTCGACCGCGGGGCGGGCATGAGCGAGGCCGTGCTCGCCAACGCGCTGCTGCCGTTCTATTCCACCAAACGCAACGGCACGGGCCTGGGCCTGGCGCTGGCGCGGGAGATCGCGGAAGCGCACGGCGGCCGGATCGCGCTGTCGAACCGCATCGATGGCGGCCTGTGCGTGTCGCTGGTGTTGCCCGCGGACTGACGCTCAGCGCTTCTTCGGACGGGTCCAGCCTTCGACGATCGACTGCCGGCCGCGCGCGACCGCCAGCTTGCCGTCGGGCACGTCGCTGACGATCACCGAACCGGCGGCGGTGGTCGCGTCGTCCCCGATGCGCACCGGTGCCACGAGCGCGGCGTTCGAACCGATGAAGGCGCGGTCGCCGATCACGGTCTTCGCCTTGTTCACGCCGTCGTAGTTGCAGGTGATCGTGCCCGCGCCGATGTTGCTGCCGGCGCCGATCTCGGCGTCCCCCAGATACGTGAGGTGGTTGGCCTTGCTGCCGACGCCGATCACCGTGTTCTTGGTTTCGACGAAATTGCCGATGTGCACGCCGTCGGCGAGCACGGTGCCGGGGCGCAACCGCGCGAACGGCCCGATGGTCACCGCCCCTTCGGCGCGCACGCCGTCGAGGTCGCAATGCGCACGGATCTCGGTGCCCGCGCCCAGCACGACGTCCCTGAGCCGGCAGAACGGGCCGACGCGCACCCCGTTGCCCAGTTCCACGCGCCCTTCGAAGACGACGTCGACGTCGATCTCGACATCGGTCCCCACCGTGACCTCGCCGCGGATGTCGACCCGTGCCGGATCGGCGACGCGCGCGCCGGCCGCGCACAGCGCACGCACCGCGCGCAGCTGCCAGGCGCGTTCGAGCTGCGCGAGCTGCCAGGGATCGTTGGCGCCCTCGGCTTCGAGCGGATCGTCCACCATCACCAGCTCGGCCGCGCTGTACTCGCCGGCGGCCATCGCGAAGACATCGGTCAGGTAGTACTCGCCCTGCGCATTCTCCGCCGACAGGCTGCCGAGCCAGCGCTTCAGCGCGGTCGCCTCGGCGGCGATGATGCCGGTGTTGACGAGCGTGATGCGCCGCTGCTCGCCGGTCGCGTCCTTGTGTTCGACGATCGCGCCGACGTGGCCTTCCGAATCGCGCACGATGCGGCCGTAGCCGGTGGGATCTTCGAGTTCGGCCGCGAGCACGGCCAGCCGCCCCTCGACGGCGACCAGACGACGCAGCGTCTCGGCTTGCAGCAGCGGCACGTCGCCGTAGAGCACCAGCACCTGCGCGCCATCGGGCACCTCGGGCATCGCCTGGCGCACGGCATGGCCCGTGCCGAGCTGCTCGGCCTGCTCGGCCCAGACGATGTCGGCCTGATCCTCGAAGGCCGCACGCACCTGGTCGCCGCCATGGCCGTGCACCACGTGGATGCCCGCCGGCGCCAGTGCGCGCGCGGCTTCGACGACGTGCCACAGCATCGGACGACCGGCGATGCGCTGCAGCACCTTCGGCCGCTTGGACTTCATGCGCTTGCCCTCGCCCGCGGCGAGGATGACGACGTGCAGGGGTGCGGTCATGGGAGCGGCCGGGACGGAATGCAGGAAATTCTAACGGCGCGCGCATTAGGATGCGCCCTCTCCCATCCGACTGCAGCCGATGCCGCATTTGCGCCGCCCTTCGCACGCCCGCCGGCCTGGCCCGCGTCTCGGCCGTCAAGGCCGCGACTATCTCATCGTCGGTCTGCTGCAGTGGCTGCTGGACTGGGGCGTCGTGGTGAGCCTGACGCATATCGGGTTGCCGGTCGCACCGGCCAACGTCATGGGACGCATCACCGGGGCGCTGCTCGGATACTGGCTCAACGGGAAATGGACGTTCGCGAGCGATCGTACCGCCGTGGGTGCGCCCCAGTTCCAGCGCTTCATGACGATGTGGGTCGGCACCACGTTGCTCAGCACCTGGGCGCTGACCCAGATCGACGATGTGCTGGGGCTGCGCTGGGTGTGGCTGGCGAAGCCGGCGGTCGAAGTGGCACTGGGAATCGTCGGCTTCGTGCTGTCGCGTTACTGGATCTACAAGCGCTGAGCCGTTCGCGTGTCCGCCCGTGTGTTCGAACCCGGACGGACGCGGCGCCCGCCGCGCTGAGCGCCGGGACAATGCCCGATCGCGTCGCATCGCGCCTGGAGGCGTTGGCATTCCGCGCCGCGGACTGCGGCCGCCGTCACCCGGCACGTCGCGCCGACGCCGCCCACGTGAGGCGCGCCTGCAGACCGCGAACGCGCGGCCCATAACGCGACAACCCCGCCGGAGCGGGGTCGTCGAACCTGCATGTGCGGGCGGCGCCGCCTGCTCAGTGCTTCAGGTTCTTGCGCAGGCGCTCCAGCGCCTGGAGCTGCACGACGGCCTCGGCCAGCTTCTGCTGCGCCTCGGCGACGTCCATCGCTTCCCCGCGACCGGCCAGGATGCGCTCGGCCTCGTCCTTGGCCGCCTTGACCGCGGCCTCGTCGATGTCGTCGGCGCGGATCGCGGTGTCGGCGAGAATCGTCACCACCTGCGGCTGCACCTCGAGGATGCCGCCGCCGATCGCGAAGTCGAGCACTTCGCCGTTGGGCTGGGTGACGACGACCTTGCCCGGCTTCAGACGCGTGATCAGCGGCGCGTGGCGCGGCGCGATGCCGAGCTCGCCGAGCTCGCCGGTGGCCACGACCATGGTCGCCTCACCGTGGAAGATCTCGGCTTCGGCGCTGACGATGTCGCAACGGATGGTGGTGGTCATGTTTCCTCGCTTCGCTCGGAAACGGGATTCGGGATTGGGGATTTCGGGATTCGCTGGAACAACCGCCTGCGCATCCGCAACCTCACCGCCTCCGCACACCCGTCTTTCCGAATCCCTAATTCCGAATTACGAATCCCGAAAAATCGCTGCTTAAGCAGCGATCTTCTTGGCCTTCTCGACGGCCTCGTCGATGGTGCCGACCATGTAGAACGCCTGCTCGGGCAGGTGGTCGTACTCGCCGTCGACGATGCCCTTGAAGCCGCGGATCGTGTCCTTCAGCGAGACGTACTTGCCCGGCGAGCCAGTGAAGACTTCGGCCACGTGGAACGGCTGCGAGAAGAAGCGCTCGATCTTGCGCGCGCGCGACACGGCCTGCTTGTCCTCTTCCGACAGCTCGTCCATGCCCAGGATCGCGATGATGTCCTTGAGCTCCTTGTACTTCTGCAGCGTGGCCTGCACGCGGCGCGCGGTCTCGTAGTGCTCGGTGCCGATGACGTTGGGGTCCATCATGCGCGAGGTCGAGTCGAGCGGATCGACGGCCGGGTAGATGCCCAGCGAGGCGATGCTGCGCGACAGGGCAACAGTGGAGTCGAGGTGGGCGAAGGTCGTGGCCGGCGACGGGTCGGTGTAGTCGTCGGCGGGCACGTAGACGGCCTGGATCGAGGTGATCGAACCGGTCTTGGTCGAGGTGATGCGCTCCTGCAGCACGCCCATTTCCTCGGCGAGCGTGGGCTGGTAACCCACCGCCGACGGCATGCGGCCGAGCAGTGCCGAAACCTCGGTACCGGCCAGCGTGTAGCGGTAGATGTTGTCGACGAAGAACAGCACGTCGCGGCCCTTGCCGTTCTCGTCCTTCTCGTCGCGGAAGTATTCGGCCATCGTCAGACCGGTCAGCGCGACACGCAGGCGGTTGCCCGGCGGCTCGTTCATCTGGCCGTAAACCATCGCCACCTTCGACTCCTTCGGATTGTCGACGTTGACGACGCCCGACTCGATCATCTCGTGATAGAAGTCGTTGCCCTCGCGGGTGCGCTCACCCACGCCGGCGAACACCGACAGGCCGCTGTGCGCCTTGGCGATGTTGTTGATCAGTTCCATCATGTTGACGGTCTTGCCGACGCCGGCGCCGCCGAACAGGCCGACCTTGCCGCCCTTGGCGAACGGGCACATCAGGTCGATGACCTTGATGCCGGTCTCGAGCAGTTCGGTGGCCGAGGCCTGCTCGTCGAAGCTCGGCGCGTCGCGGTGGATTTCCCACGTGGTCGCGGCGTCGATGTCGCCGGCCTCGTCGATCGGCGAACCCAGCACGTCCATGATGCGGCCGAGCGTGCCCGCGCCGACCGGCACGGCGATGCCGCGGCCGGTGTTGGTGGCCACCAGGTTGCGCTTGAGGCCGTCGGTGGAGCCGAGCGCGATCGCGCGCACGATGCCGTCGCCGAGCTGCTGCTGCACTTCCAGCGTGACGGCGGTGCCCTCGACCGTCAGCGCGTCGTACACCTTCGGCACTTCGGTGCGCGGGAACTCGATGTCGACGACCGCGCCGATGATCTGAACGATCTTGCCCTGACTCATTTGGGTAACTCCACTGATGTCTGTTGAATCTGGTGTCGGGAATGGGGATTCGGGATCCTGGGATTGGGAAGAGCGCATTCTGCTGCCTGCTCGAATCCCGAATCCCGAATTCCCAATGCCTCGGCGGTCGTCAGACCGCCGCAGCGCCGCCCACGATCTCGGAAATTTCCTGGGTGATCGCCGCCTGCCGGGCCTTGTTGTAGACCAGGTTCAGCGTGTCGATCAGCTTGGTCGCGTTGTCGCTCGCGGCCTTCATGGCGACCATGCGCGCAGCGTGCTCGGACGCCACGTTCTCCATCACCGCCTGGTAGACCAGCGATTCGATGTAGCGCGTGAGCACGTGCGCGAGCACCGATTCGGCGTCCGGCTCGTAGATGTAATCCCAGTCGTGCTTGACCACCTTGGTCTCGGCGGCCGGCAGCGGCAGCAGCTGGTCGAAGCTGCCCTTCTGGGTCATCGTGTTGACGAAGTGGTTGTAGGCCAGGAACACGCGGTCGAGGCGGCCGTCGCTGTAACCGTCGAGCATCACCTTGATGATGCCGACCAGCTGTTCGACTTCCGGCGTGTCGCCGATATGCGTGACGCTGGCGAGCATGTCGACCTTGAGCCGGCGGAAGAACACCGTCGCCTTCTGGCCGATCGTGACCACGTCCACCTGCACGCCCTTCTCCTGCCACGCGCGGATCTCGCCGAGCAGCTTGCGGAACAGGTTGTTGTTCAGGCCGCCGGCCAGGCCGCGATCCGACGAGGCGACGATGTAGCCGACCCGCTTGACCTCACGCTCGACGAGGTAGGGATGCTGGAACTCCGAATTCGCCTGCGCGAGGTGCCCGATCAGCTGCTTCATCGCGGTCGCATAGGGCCGCGAGGCCTTCATGCGGTCCTGCGCTTTGCGGATCTTCGACGCCGACACCATCTCCAGCGCACGCGTCACCTTGCGGGTGTTCTGCACGCTCTTGATCTTGGTCTTGATTTCTCTGCCGCCGGCCATTAGCTCGCTCCGCTCGCGGGGATTCGGGACTGGGGAGTGGGAATTCGCAAAAGCGATCCAGTCCCGTCACGAAGCCCTGATGTGCCTAATCCCGAATTCCGAATATCCAATCCCGCGGGCTCAGTAAGAGCCCGTGGTCTTGAACTCGCCGATGCCCTTCTTGAACGCCGCTTCGATCTCGTCGTTCCAGGCACCGGAGGCGTTGATCTTCTCGACCAGCGCGCCATCGGTGTTGTCGAAGTGCGCGTGCAGACCGGCTTCGAACGCCAGCAGCTTGTTGACCGGCACGTCGTCGAGGTAACCCTCGTTGACCGCGTAGATCGTCAGCGCCTGGTGCGCGACCGACATCGGCGCGTACTGCTTCTGCTTCATCAGCTCGGTCACGCGCTGGCCGCGCTCGAGCTGCTTGCGGGTGGCCTCGTCGAGATCCGACGCGAACTGCGCGAACGCCGCCAGCTCGCGGTACTGCGCCAGCGAGATGCGGATGCCGCCCGAGAGCTTCTTGATGATCTTGGTCTGCGCCGAACCACCGACGCGCGACACCGAGATACCGGCGTTCACGGCCGGACGGATGCCGGCGTTGAACAGGTCGGTTTCCAGGAAGATCTGGCCGTCGGTGATCGAGATCACGTTGGTCGGCACGAACGCCGAGACGTCGCCCGCCTGGGTCTCGATGATCGGCAGCGCGGTCAGCGAACCGGTCTGGCCCTTGACCTCACCCTGGGTGAACTGCTCCACGTACTCGGCCGACACGCGCGCGGCGCGCTCGAGCAGGCGCGAGTGCAGGTAGAACACGTCGCCCGGATAGGCTTCGCGGCCCGGCGGGCGCTTGAGCAGCAGCGAGATCTGGCGGTAGGCGACGGCCTGCTTGGACAGATCGTCGTACACGATCAGCGCGTCCTGGCCGCGGTCCATGAAGTACTCGCCCATGGTGCAGCCGGAGTAGGCGCTGATGTACTGCATCGCGGCCGACTCGGACGCGGTGGCGGCGACGACGACCGTGTGCGCCAGCGCGCCGTTCTCTTCGAGCTTGCGCACGATGTTGGCGACGGTCGAGGCCTTCTGGCCGATCGCCACGTAGACGCACTTGATGCCGGTCGACTTCTGGTTGATCACGGTGTCGATCGCCAGCGCGGTCTTGCCGGTCTGACGGTCACCGATGACCAGCTCGCGCTGGCCGCGGCCGATCGGAATCATCGCGTCGACCGACTTGTAGCCGGTCTGCACCGGCTGGTCGACCGACTTGCGCCAGATCACGCCCGGCGCGACGCGCTCCACCGGCGCGGTCAGCTTGGCGTCGATCGGGCCCTTGCCGTCGATCGGCTCGCCGAGCGCGTTGACCACGCGGCCCAGCAGTTCCGGACCGACCGGCACTTCGAGGATGCGGCCGGTGGTCTTGGCCACGTCGCCTTCGCGCAGACCTTCGTAGTCGCCCAGCACCACGGCGCCGACCGAGTCGCGCTCGAGGTTCAGGGCCAGCGCGAACGTGTTGTTCGGCAGCTCGATCATTTCGCCCTGCATCACGTCGGCGATGCCGTGGATGCGCACGATGCCGTCGGCGACCGAGGTCACGGTGCCTTCGTTGCGCGATTCGGCGGACAGCTTGACCTTCTCGATACGGGTCTTGATCAGCTCGCTGATCTCGGAAGGATTGAGTTGCGTGGTAGCCATCGGGGGTTCCCTTGAGCCGGCGTCGCCGCCGACGTTGCAATTGAAAATCGTGTCAGTGCGTCAGAGCGGTCTGCAGGCGCGCCAGCTTGCCCTTGAGCGAGCCGTCGATCACCACGTCACCGGCCGCGATCACCGCGCCGCCGATCAGGCGCTCGTCGACCGCGGTTTCCACCTGGACCTCGCGACCGAACCGGCGCTTGAGCGCGGCGCGGATCTGCTCGACCTCGGCTTCGGGCAGTGCCGAGGCCGACGTCACCTTGGCCAGCACGACGTGCTCGGCTTCGGCGCGGAGCTCTTCGTAGAGGCCGGCGATTTCGGGCAGTGCCGCGAGACGGCCGTTTTCCGCCAGCAGCGCGAGAAAGCCGGACAGCTTCTCGCCGGCGGCTTCGGGCGCGACCAGCGCCACCGCGTCGTCATGCGACAGCGCGGGGTGGCCGAGCAACGCGGCCGCCTTCGGATCGGCGGCGACGCGCGCGGCGAATGCCAGCGCGTCGGACCAGGCCGCGAACTGGCCGTCGTCGCGCGCGATCGCGAACGCGGCACGGGCATACGGGCGGGCGATCGTCATGGCCTGGCTCATCGGGCTCAGATCTCCGCGGCGAGTTCGTCGAGCAGCGCCTTGTGGGCGTCGGCATCGATCTCGCGCTTGAGCAGACGCTCGGCGCCGGTGACGGCCAGCAGCGAGACCTGGCGACGCAGGTCCTCGCGGGCCCGCGTGGCGGAGGCCTGGAGTTCGGCGTCGAACAGCGCCTTCTGGCGCAGGCCTTCGGTCACCGCCTCGGCCTTGGCGGCCTCGACGAGCTGGTTGGCGCGCTGGTGGGCCTGCTCGATGATCTCGTTGGCCTTCGCACGCGCGGCCTTGAGTTCCTCGTTGGCGGTTTCCTGCGCCTGGGCCAGCGCACGCTGGCTGTTGTCGGCGGCGGCCAGACCTTCGGCGATCTTCTTCTGGCGCTCTTCGATGGCGTTGAGCAGCGGCGGCCAGATCTTGGTCGCGATGATCCAGATCAGCGCGGCGAAGGCCAGGGCCTGGGCTAGCAGGGTGAGATTGAGGCTCATGGTCGTGGGACTGCCTGTCGTGAAGGGTCGGGCATGCGGACATGCCCCCTGTCATCCGCGATGCGGTCGCGCCCGAAAGGCCGACCGCACCGTACTCCGGCGGGCTTGGATCAGCCGACGATCTGCGCGGCCACCGGGCCGACGAACGGCGAGGCGAACGCGAACAGCAGGCCGACCGCGACCGAGATGATGAACGCGGCGTCGATCAGACCGGCGGTGATGAACATGCGGACCTGCAGCACCGGGATCAGTTCCGGCTGGCGCGCAGCCGACTCGAGGAACTTGCCGGCCATGATGGCCAGACCCAGACCTGCGCCCAGCGCGGCCAGGCCGATCATGATGCCGATGGCGAGAACGGTCGAAGCCTGGATCTGGGCGAACGAGGTCAGTGCGATTTCCATGGTTTTCTCCGGAACGGATTGCAGTGTTAAGGATGAAGCGGGAAGGGTGGAACGAAAGACGGTGACGCGAGGCTGCCGGTCAGTGGTCGTCCTCGGCCAGGCTGAGGTAGACGATCGACAGCATCATGAAAATGAAGGCCTGCAGCGGAATCACCAGCAGGTGGAACAGCATCCAGCCCAGGCCGAGCACGCCGCCACCGAGCATGCCGAGGATGCCGGCGCCGCCGAGCACCCAGATCAGCAGGAAGACGATCTCGCCGCCGAACATGTTGCCGAACAGTCGCATCGCCAGCGAAATCGGCTTGCTCAGCCATTCGACGATGTTGAGGATCAGATTGAACGGCACCATCCACTTGCCGAACGGCGCGAACAGGAATTCCTTGGACAGACCGCCGAGGCCCTTGGCGCGCAGCGCGAAGAACACGGTCAGGAAGAACACGCTGACCGACAGACCGAGGGTGGCGTTGACGTCCGCGGTCGGCACCGGCTTCCAGTAGCCCACGCCCATCAACTCGAGCGGCCTGGCGATGAAATCCGCCGGAATCATCTTCAGCAGATTCATCAGCAGGATCCAGAAGAACAGGGTGATCGCGATCGGCGTCACCAGCTTGCTGGTCCCGTGATAGGTGTCGCGGGCCTGCTTGTCGACGAACTCCAGGCAGATCTCGACGAACGCCTGCCACTTGCCCGGCACGCCGGCGGTGGCCTTGCGCGTGGCCAGCCAGAACATGAAGACCATCAGACCGCCCATGACCAGCGCGGTGATCAGCGTGTCCAGATGCAGGGTCCAGAAGCCGCCCTCGCCCGTCGACACGGTGAGGTTCTGCAGGTGGTGCTGGATGTAGCTGGTTGGGGTGAGGTCCGCGTCAGCCGCCATAGCTCTGGAATCCTGCCTGTTAACGATTCTGCGCGTGGCCGGAGGCCATCGCGATCAACTGTGCAACGAGTGCGACGATGACGCCGGCGAGCATCGGCACCGGCGGAAGACCCGCGGTTCCCACACCCAGCAGCAGCACACCCACCACGACGACCCACTTCAGTGCCACGCCCGCGAGCAGGCGCGCCAGCGCGCTTGCCGAAGGATTGACGCCGCCCCCAAGCGCAACCAGGCTCGACACCCATCCGCCGACCGCGATGGCCGCACCACCGAGCACGGCGGCCAGTGACCAGGTCGCGCCTTTCGCAAGGAACGCCAGCGCCGTCACCGCGATCGCGACCGCCTGCCAGGCGATTGCGCGCTGTGCCAGCCGCCGACCTGCAGCGACGGACGTCAACACATCAGATTCCCGGGACTTGGAGGAGCCGCCGGAGCGTGGAAACGGCCCCGTCGAGCCGCAGAAGTATAGCAGCGCTGTCTCGGACGGGACAACCGGCGGAGGTCCTGCCGCGGTCCGCACGGCCGCATTCGGGCACGCACTCCGCGGCTGCGCACGCATTCATTATTTTTTCGTGCAGACCGCGGAACTTGCCGGTATCGGCGTGGTCGTACCTGACGTGCCCGATCTGCCGCACTTTCCTCGTCGGTTCCGTACGCAGATCGCCACCCGAAGCCCTGGCCCGCCGCCAGGGCTTCTTTTTGCGCGTCGTTTGGGGCCGGAGCCGGCGAAGACGCCCGCCCGGCGCGATGGTTTGCAGAACTGTCGCTTCACGTCGACAAGACCCTAACTTGCCGACCATTGCCGCCCGTTCCCCACCTATTGGCGCCCACGATGCCGCACCTCCCCCTTCGCAGCCTGTCCCTCGCCGCTCTGCCGGCCGCCCTCGCCCTGGCCGTCGTCGCCATGCCCGCCCAGGCCCAGAACCGCGACGACCGGTTCGTCCTGCGCCTGAGCGCGTTCAACCCCGAAGCCGAACTGGGCTTCTCCGGCAATGGCGTGGTCACCGACGGCACCGACGACGCCACCTTCGGTTTCAGCGAGGACTTCGACACGGGCCGCGAATGGCGTCCGCGCGGCGCGGTCGGCTTCCGGATCAGCGAACGCCAGGCCCTGGTCGGCAATTTCTACGATTACCAGCGCGACGAAACCTGGGAGTACGGCGGCAACGTGCTCGACACCGGGACGATCATCCCGGGCGGCGACCCGATCGAAGTGCCGGGCGCGCGCATCGATGGCCGCCTGTCGTTCCGCCTGGCGAACCTCAACTACGAGTACGCCGTGGTCAAGAACGAGAACTTCGAGTGGGGCCTCGGCCTCGGCGTGACCTACGCCAAGCTGGAAGCCAACGCCAACGGCGTCTCGACCGGCACCGATCTCGTCGATCCGCAGTTCGAGAACGCGAGCTGGCAACGCGACGGCTTCTCGCCCGGCCTGCACACGCGCCTGAGCTGGATTCCGGCGGACCGCTGGACCGTCAGCCTCGAAGGCCAGTACCTCGACACCCGCTGGGGCGATTTCCTCGACGAGCGCGGCCATTTCGAACGCGGCGGCCTGCTGGTCGAGTACATGGTGAGTGATCGCGTCGGCATCCACGCCGGTTACGACTGGTTCCGCCTGAAGCTCTCGGACGAGTATCGCGGCACCGCGCGCGCGCCGACCGGCGTCGACGCGGGCCCGTTCCCGTATTCGGGCAAGGTCACCGGCGACCTGAAGGTCCATGGCCCGATGGCCGGCGTGACGTTCCGCTTCTGATCCTGCAGGCCCACGCGCCCGGCCGGGCACATGGGCCACACGAACGGATCCGACGAAAAAGCCCCGGCATGCCGGGGCTTTTTTTCGGCTGGCGACGAGGCGCCGCCGGCTTACTTCTTCTTCGGAATGTAGAGGTCGGTGATCGTGCCGTCGAACACCTCCGCCGCCATCGCCACCGATTCGCTCAGCGTGGGATGCGGATGGATGGTGTGGCCGATGTCGGCGACCTCGGCGCCCATTTCGATCGCCAGTGCGGCCTCGGCGATCAGATCGCCCGCATGCACGCCGACGATGCCGGCACCGACGATGCGGTGAGTGGCCTCGTCGAAGATCAGCTTGGTGAAGCCCTCGGTGCGGCCGATGCCGATCGCGCGCCCGCTGGCCGCCCACGGGAACTTGCCCACGCCGACCTTCAGACCCTTGGCCTTGGCCTCGGTCTCGGTGATGCCCACCCACGCGATTTCCGGATCGGTATACGCGACCGACGGAATCACCCGCGCCACCCATTCCTTCTTCTCGCCGGCGGCGACTTCGGCCGCGAGCTTGCCCTCGTGCGTGGCCTTGTGCGCGAGCATCGGCTGGCCGACCAGATCACCGATGGCGAAGATGTGCGGCACATTGGTGCGCATCTGCGCATCGACGGCGATGAAGCCGCGCTCGGAGACACGCACGCCGGCATTGCCCGCGGCGATCTTGCCGCCGTTGGGCGTGCGGCCCACGGCGACCAGCACGCGGTCGAACGTCTTCGTATCGGGAATGCTCTCGCCGTCGAAGGTGACCTCGATGCCGGCCTTCGCGGCCTTCGCCTCGACAACCTTGGTCTTCAGATGCGTGGCCACGCCCTGCTTCTTCAGGCGATCGGCGAGCGGCTTGACCAGGTCCTTGTCGGCGCCGGGCATCAGCTGGTCGGCGAGTTCGACGACGGTCACTTCCGAGCCCAGCGCGTGGTACACCGTCGCCATTTCCAGGCCGATGATGCCGCCGCCGACGACGAGCAGCTTCTTCGGTGTTTCGGCAAGCTGCAGCGCGTCGGTCGAGTCCATGACACGCGGGTCGTCCCAAGGGAAGCCGGGCAGCTTCAGCGCCTGCGAACCGGCGGCGATGATGCACTGCTCGAAGCGCACGAGCTGGGTCTTGCCGTCGCTGCCGGTGACTTCGATCTCGTGCGGCGACACGAACAGGCCTTCGCCGGTGACCACGCGCACCTTGCGCTGCTTGGCCATGCCGGCCAGGCCCTTGGTCAGCTGGCCGACGACTTTGTCCTTGTAGCTGCGCAGCTTGTCCAGATCGATCGTCGGCGCGCCGAAGTCGACGCCGTAATCACTGGCGTGGCTGGCCTGGTCGATGACCTCGGCCGCGTGCAGCAGCGCCTTCGACGGAATGCAGCCCACGTTGAGACAGACGCCGCCGAGCGTGGCGTAACGCTCGATCAGCACGGTATCGAGACCGAGATCGGCGGCGCGGAACGCGGCCGTATACCCGCCGGGGCCGGAGCCCAGCACGACGATGCGGCACTCGACATCGGCCTGGCGGCCGGTCGAGGGCGCGGCCTTGACCGCTTCGGGCTCGGCGGGTGCGGCGTGCGAACGCGCGACCGGGGGGTTGCTGCCGGGCGTAGCGCCGTTGTTCGCCGGTGCCGCGTCCTTCTTGCCGGGTGCGGGGGCCGTGGTAGCGGCGGCAGGCGCATCGCTCCCGCCTTCTCCTTCGGCCTCGATCACCGCCACCACGCCGCCTTCCGACAGCGTGTCGCCGACCTTGACCTTCAGCGCCCTGATCACACCGGCGGCCGTCGACGGCACTTCCATCGTCGCCTTGTCCGATTCCAGCGTGACCAGGCCCTGGTCCTTGGCGACGGTATCGCCGACCGCGACCAGCACCTCGATCACCGGCACGTCGTCGTAGCCGCCGATGTCGGGGACTGTCACTTCGAAGGTCTTGGCCATCACGGGTTCTCCGGGCTCTGTTGCTTGGGTTCGGACCGCGTCGCCCGCGACGCCGGGCGACGGGCCCAGGTCAGCGCGTACAGGTCATGGCGGCGGTCGTTGAGGTTCTGCACCGTGCCGTCGTTGCGGGCCACGGTCAGATCGTTGAGGCGCAGGTCGGCAAAGGCCACCTGCTCGACGTTCGGCGTGGTGTCGGCGGCGATGCCGTCGCGCGCGAACGGGAAATCGCAGGGCGTCAGGATGCAGCTCTGCGCATACTGGATGTCGAAGTTGTTGACGCCGGGCAGGTTGCCCACGTTGCCCGACAGCACGACGTAGCACTGGTTCTCGACCGCGCGCGCCTGCGAGCAGTAGCGCACGCGCAGATAGCCCTCGCGGGTGTCGGTGCAGAACGGCACGAACAGGATCATCGCGCCCTGGTCGACGAGGTGCCGGCCGAGTTCGGGGAACTCGCTGTCGTAGCAGATCATGACCCCGATCGGCCCGCAGTCGGTCATGATCGCCTGCGCGCTGTCGCCGCCGCCGATGCCCCACCAGGTGCGCTCGTTGGGCGTGGGATGCAGCTTGTCGCGGGTGTGCAGCGAGCCGTCGCGCAGCGCGACGTAGCAGATGTTGCGCACCTTGCCGTCTTCATCATCGCCGGTGCGCGTGGGATGCGAGCCGCCGATGATGTTGATGTTGTGGCGCACCGCCAGTTCGCACAGCAGCTGGGCGAAGCGCTCGGTGTAGCCGGTCAGTGCGAGCAGCGAGTCGACCGGCGACAGCGGCCTGTTCTCCACCGACAGCAGCTGCAGCGTGAACAGCTCGGGGAACACCACGAAATCGGCGCGGTAGTCGGCCGCGATGTCGACGAAGTATTCGATCTGGGTGGCGAATTCCTCGAACGAGGCGACACGGCGCTGCTGGTACTGCACGGTCGCCACGCGCACCGACTCGGGCAGCGGGCGCGCAGACGGCCGCGCGTCGGCGCGCGCGTCGATCTTCGGATTGCGCCAGACCAGGTGCGCGGCATTGCCGCGCGACTCGGTGTCGCTGGGCAGGTAGCCCGGCAGCACACCGACGAGTTCGAAACCGTTGCGGAGCTGGAAACTCAGCGCGCGGTCACGCAGGCGCCCGGCGCAGACGGCCTCGACGTAGGCGTTGACGTCGTTGCCGAACGCCTTCGCACGCCGGCCGTAGCCCGGCAGCCGTCCACCGAAGACGATGCCCTTCAGGCCGAGGTCCTGGCACAGCCGCTTGCGCAGTTCGTACAGGCGTCGGCCGATGCGCAGGCCGCGGTGCGCCGGGTCGACGCAGACCTCCATGCCGTAGAGCCAGTCGCCGGTCGACAGATGGCGTGAGGCGTAACCGCCGCCGGAAATCTCCAGCCAGCGGTGCGGCGCCATGGCCGTGCGCTCGTCGATGCGGAAGGTCGCGCAGTAGCCGACGGCGACATCGTCGTAGAACGCGACGAACACACCCTGCGGAAACTGCGCGATCTGCCCGGTGAGCATCTCGGCCGTGTACCCGCTGTCGGGCCCGTAGACCCGCTCGCTGAGGGCGACGATCGCCGGGATGTCGGCGATGCCGGCATGACGCAGCGTCAGCCGCGCCCGCTCGCGCGTGGGCGCTTGCTCGCTCACGCCGTCCGGCCGCTTACAGCAGCACCCGGCGCATGTCGCCGAGCAGCTGGGCCAACGTCGCGGTGAAGCGCGCCGCCGCGGCGCCGTCGATGACGCGATGGTCGTAGGACAGCGACAGCGGCAGGGTCAGGCGCGGCTGGAAGGCCTTGCCGTCCCAGACCGGCTTCATCGCCGACTTCGACACGCCGAGGATCGCGACTTCCGGTGCATTGACGATCGGCGTGAAGCTGGTGCCGCCGATGCCGCCGAGCGAACTGATCGAGAAGCAGCCGCCCTGCATGTCGGCCGGGCCGAGCTTGCCGTCGCGCGCCTTCTTCGCCAGCGCGGACATCTCCTGCGAGATCTCCAGCACACCCTTCTTGTCGGCGTCGCGGATCACCGGGACCACCAGGCCGTTGGGCGTGTCGGCGGCGAAGCCGATGTGGAAGTACTTCTTGAGCGTCAGGTTTTCACCGGACGCGTCGAGCGAGCTGTTGAAGCGCGGGTACTGTTTGAGCACCGCGACCGAGGCCTTGATCAGGAACGCGAGCATGGTCAGCTTGATGCCGGCCTTCTCGTTTTCCTTGTTGAGCTGCACGCGCAGCGCTTCGAGGTCGGTGATGTCGGCATCGTCGTGCTGGGTGACGTGCGGGATCATCGCCCAGTTGCGCGCGAGGTTCGCGGCCGAGATCTTCTGGATGCGGCCGAGTTCCTGGACCTCGACCTCGCCGAACTTGGCGAAATCGACCTTCGGCCACGGCAGCAGGTTGAGGCCGCCGCCCGTGGATGCCGTCGCGCCGGATGCCGCCTTGCCGCCCCCGCTCTGCAGCGCGTTCTTGACGTAGGCCTGGACGTCCTCGCGGACGATGCGGCCGCCCTTGGCACTGCCCCTGAGCTGCAGCAGGTCGACACCGAGCTCGCGCGCGAACAGGCGCACGGCGGGGCTGGCGTAGGGCACCTTGTCGGGCAGGATCGCATCGGCGTCGAACCGCACCGGCGGATTGCCGGCGCCGGCCGGACGGTGCTCGATCGATGCCTGCGCGATCGGATCGGCCTTGGCCTGCGGTGCGACCGGTTCGACAGCCGTGTCGTCCTTCGGCTTGGCCGGCGCGGCCGGCGCGGTGTCCTCGGCCGCGGCGCCACCGCCCGCGGCTTCGATGATCGCGACCACGGCGCCTTCGGACAGGGTGTCGCCGACCTTGACCTTCAGCTCCTTGATGACACCGGCGACCGCAGCCGGCACTTCCATCGTCGCCTTGTCCGATTCCAGCGTGATCAGGCCCTGGTCCTTCTCCACGGTGTCACCGACCGCGACCAGCACCTCGATCACCGGCACGTCGTCGTAGCCGCCGATGTCGGGGACCTTCGATTCCTGCGCGCCGCCACCCTCGGACGACGGCTTCGGCGCCTCGGCCGGGGCAGCGGGGGCGGCAGGCGCGGCGGCCTTCGGCGTCTCGGCCTGTGCGGGCATCTCGGCCTTCGCCGGCGTCTCGGTCCGGGCGGCGTCGCCGCCGCCGGCTTCGATGATCGCGACCACGCCGCCTTCGGACAGGGTGTCGCCCACCTTGACCTTGAGTTCCTTGATCACGCCCGCGAATGGCGCCGGCACTTCCATCGTGGCCTTGTCGGATTCCAGCGTCACCAGACCCTGATCGGCCTCGACGGTATCGCCGACGGCGACGAGCACTTCGATCACCGGGACATCGTCATACCCGCCAATGTCGGGAACGCGCGCTTCTTTCAGGTCGGCCATGCGGCCCTCCGGGCAGGTCGTGACCCGCTATTGTGGCCCCAGCCTCCCCCCGCGCCAACTGTCGAGCGGCGTATGGGGCGCCCGGTGTCATCGGCGTCGTGCCGCGGCGCGCCGGCACCCTGGCGCAGCCCGGTCGCCGCAACGGCCCGCCGGACCGCTGGAACACTCCGTCGCACCCTCGCCGTTCGGCCTGCATTCAAGGGCGCATTCCGCGGCCGCGGACCCGGAAACCGCGTCCTCGCCGCACCGGCACTGAACGTCGCGGACGGGTTCCCGAAGACACGGTGAAGAGTCGGGATTCCTTCAGATTCCGCCAATCGCGCATTCAGGAATTGATGGTCAGCATGGCCCGGCCTTCCCGCAGAGGAAGGTCGCGGCGCCGGCCCCCGCCGGCCGCGACACGACACCCACCGGCCCGGCCGCGGGCGTCGACATCAAAAAGAAGAGGAGTATCCCCATGCTGAAGTTCCGTACCCACGCCCTGGCCCTCGCCACCCTCGCCGCCGTTGCAGCGGCGCCCGTCGCATTCGCGCAGGATTCGTTCGGCCAGAGCGACACCGCGGCCGGCAAGCGCTTCTCCGTCGTCGGCGGCGCCACGCTGCTGCAGCCGAACAACGACACCGGCCGCAACGACGGCATCAAGGTCGACGGCGGCCCGGCGCCGACGGCATCCGTCTCCTACAACTTCACCGACAACATCAGCGCCGAGCTCTGGGGAGCGCTGGATTCGTTCGACCACCGCGTGCGCGCCGACGGCGCGAAGATCGGCACCGTCGAGCAGCGTCCGCTGGCGCTGAGCGGCCAGTACCACTTCGGTGACGTGGACAACACCTTCCGTCCGTTCGTCGGCCTGGGCTATCACCACTCCAACATCGACAACGAAGACCTCAACCCGGGCGGCAACCACGTGTCGCTGACCACGCCCAAGGGCGCGATCGGCACGGTCGGCGTGGACATGAACATCACCCCGACCTGGTTCGCGCGCGCCGACGCGCGGTACCTGCGCAGTCGCGCCGACGTGCGCGAGGCGGGTGTCAACACGGGACAGGAGCTCAAGCTCGACCCGTGGACCGTCGGCTTCGGTATCGGCGCGCGTTTCTGACCTCTCTCTCCAGAGGCGTGCACCCGAAAAGACCCGCTTCGGCGGGTCTTTTTTTGGCCGGAATTCGGCGAGACCCGGGCGCCGTGGCATCGGTTCCGGCCTGGGCGGACCGCGTATCGCGGAAGCGATCCGCTGCCGGTCGTTCCGGGACGCTGCGCGCAGTTGTTCACTCCTGGCCAAGGACCGCACCGGACCCGACGGCAGGTGGAACGCCGTTCGCAGCAGCACGTGCCGCGACCCGGCGCCCGATCCGGATGGTCGCGTCGCGTCCCGGCCGGATCACGACCGGGCGGGCTCACGGGAATGGGCACCGTGAGCCGCATCTGTGGCGCGCGTCACCATCCGCGCTCAGCGCAGCCACGGCCCCAGCCGCCATTGCAGCAGCACCGCGTAGGCGGCGTGGTAGCCGATCACCAGGCCGGCCACGGCGAACAGGCCGGCCGGCTCGCCGAGCGCGCCCCAGGCGGCCAGTGCCGCCTCGTCACCGCGCCAGCGTGCCAGGGCCTGCCAGATCGCCCCGACCACCCGGGCGACGACCACGACGGTCAGGGCCAGCACGAGCCAGCGGTTGGGCGTGTACCAGACCTGGCCCGGCCGATGCTCCACCCGGGTCAGCGCCCAGCCCAGAGCGCCGGTGCCGAGACCGGCGAGCACGCCGAGCGCCGCGTACGGCAGGGCGTGGGCGACGAAAAACTCGGTGATCGCCATGCCGCCGAGGAACAGCACCGCCGAGGCGGGAATCAACCAGGCGTTGAGCCGGGTGAGCCAGCGCACGGGCTGGCGGCGCGAGGTGCCCACGCGGTAGCGGTTCCACAGTGCCAGCGGCCACAGCAGCAGCATCAATGCGAACAGCACGAGGGCAAAGACGATCAGCAGCAGGATGGGCATGTCGGCGCGGGACGGCGGGCGGAACGCGCGATGATCGACGATCGCACCGGGCGGGACGATGACGACGCTACGGCGGCGGTGTCGTGTCCGGACGATGCGACGGCGGTACCGCCACCACCCGCTCGCGCCGGAACATGTACAGCCCGCTGGCGACGATGATGGCGGCGCCGAGCCAGGTCATGCCGTCGGGCAGCACCTGCCAGACGAACAGATCCAGCAGCACCACCCACACCAGCGCGGTGTACTCCAGCGGCGCCACCTGGCTGGCCTCTCCCAGCCGGAAGGCATGGGTCAACGCCACCTGGCCCAGCGCGCCGGTCACGCCGATCAGCGCCAGCACCCAGAGATGCTCGACCTGCAGCGGCCGCCAGTCACGCCAGGCGAGCACGCCGGCGAACACCGCCATCAGCACCAGAAACCAGAACACCAGCGCCTCGGGACTGTCGCGCTGGGCCAGCGAACGCACCGCGATCGAGGCGATCGCGTAGCACAGGGCGCCGCCGATGACGGCCAGCCCGGCCAGCGTGGCGACCCCCTCGCCGGTGGGCCGCAGCACGACCAGCACCCCGACGACCCCGATCGCGATCGCGGTCCAGCGGCGCGGCCCCACCCGTTCGCCGAGCAGCGGAACCGCCAGCGCGGTCACCATCAGCGGCGAGACGAAGACGATCGCATACGCCGTCGACAGCGGCATCCGCGCCAGGCCGTAGACGAAGCCGGCGATCATGCCGACGCCCAGCGCCCCGCGCAGCAGATGCAACGGCCAGTGGATGCGCAGCAGCGTGCCCGCACGGCCGCGCAGCACGATCCAGCCCAACACCAGCGGCAGGGTGGCGAGGCTGCGGAACACCGCCACCTGGAAGGCCGGGTAATCCGCGGCGATCCATTTCATGCCCGCATCCATGCCCGCGAACGCGAGCACCGCCAGCAGCATCCACAGGGCGGCGGCGCGGGCGTGGGTCGGAGTCGCGGGAGCGGACATGCGGGCAGCAGCGTGACGAACGGACGCGCATCCTCGCACGGCCGTCGCCGCCACGAGGACGCGCGGCCGCGCGCACGCCTGTCCTGGGCGCGGACGACGCGAGGCAGGACCAACGGCGCCGGCGAGGTCGGCATCGCGCCCCCCGCCCCACCCGGCGCGGCCGTCGACGCCGGAACGCCCGCCACGGGTGCGGTACCCTGCGCGCCTTCGTCCCATCGCAGGTGCCCCATGCCCTCCTTCGACATCGTCTCGGAAGTCGACACCCACGAGCTCACCAACGCCGTGGACCAGGCCAATCGCGAACTGACCACGCGCTTCGACTTCAAGGGCGTGGATGCGAAGTTCGAGCTTGAGGATTCGGCCATCAAGCAGTCGGCACCGAGCGAGTTCCAGGTCCAGCAGATGACCGAAATCCTGCGCCAGCGCCTGGCCGCGCGGAAGATCGACATCAAGTGTCTCGACTTCGGCGACATCGAGACCAATCTCGCCGGCGCGCGGCAGACGGTGACCGTCAAGCAGGGCATCGAACGCGAGCTGGCCAAGAAGATCCAGACCACGCTCAAGACCGCCAAGCTCAAAGTCGACAGCCAGATCAACGGCGACAAACTGCGCGTGACCGGCAAGAAGCGCGACGATCTGCAGGCGGCGATGGCGCTGCTGCGCGGTACCGATTTCGAACTGCCGCTGCAGTTCGACAATTTCCGCGATTGAGCCGCGTCGTGCAGCGCAGCGCCGACCCGATCGCCGATACGCGCCTGTGGCTGGAGCGCGCGGTCATCGGCTTGAATCTGTGCCCCTTCGCCAAGGCGGTGCTGGTCAAGAACCAGGTGCGCTTCGTGCTGAGCGATGCGACCACGCCCGAGGCGCTGCTCGAACAGCTGGGCGAGGAACTGCTGCGCCTGCGCGACACGGACGCCGCCGAGATCGACACCACGCTGGTCGTGCACCCGCAGGTGCTCGGCGATTTCCTCGACTACAACGATTTCCTCGACGAGGCCGACGGGCTGGTGGAGGCGCTGGAGCTCGACGGCGTGCTCCAGGTCGCCAGCTTCCACCCCGACTACCAGTTCGCCGGCACTGCGCCCGACGACATCACCAACTTCACCAACCGCGCGCCGTATCCCACGCTGCACCTGTTGCGCGAGGACAGCGTGGCGCGCGCGGTGGACGCGTTTCCGGATCCCGATTCCATCCCCGACCGCAACGTCCAAACGCTCGAGCGGCTGGGGCATGCGGGCTGGGCCCGGGTGTTCGACGCGAAGGACTGAATGCGTGCCCGCTGCGGGCCACGCACGGTGGCGGCCGATCAGCGGGCGAGTTCAGTGGCGTCGACGGCTGTCGGGGCCGCATGCGGCGCCTGCATCGCCGGGCGGGTGGCGTCCGGGCATTGTTGGAGCGCCAGGCGCGCCTGCCCCTCGGCCAGCCATGCGGCCGCCTCCGGTGTTTCGAGCAAGGCGCGCGTGGCCCGGCGTGCATCCGTGGCATCGCCCGCACCGACCGCCGCCATCAGACGATCGAGCACCTGTCCGCTCTGACCGGACCACAGGCCCGAGCGGGAGGCCGCCGGTTCGCCCGCCTGGACACGGTCGCGCTGCAACAGCGCCCGAGCCGCCGCCTCCTGCTCGCCGATATGACGTTCCAGACTCGGAATCATCGCCGAGCCCATGCCGTGGCGCTCGACCGCCTCGACCACGCCCGGCGATGCCTCGCGCACCAGCTCGACCGCGCCGGACCAGTTGAGCCGGCCCCACGGCGTGCCGGGGTTGAAGGTCGAGGCGCCGGCCGTCAGCACGCCCGTGGTGCCGCCGAGGCCCGCGCCCAGCGTGGGCGCATGCGCGGTGGTCGAGGTGATCCGGGCGCCGACCACCTCGAGGCCCGCGTCGAGCCGATCGCCCACGTACACCAGATGGTCCCGCCCCCGGGCGCCGGCGGTCTCGGTCCCGGCGCGCAGATGCCCGCCGACCTCGCCTGCGAACGTCCGGCGGACCTGCGCCTCGTATCCGCCCCGTTCGATCGCGGACGCGGCATCGGCGTGGCCGCGCGCGCGCGCCGCATCGCCTGCAGCTTCGACGCGCTGCGCCCGCGCCTCCAGATCCTCCCGCCACGTGCCGGACACCGCGCCTGTCGTCTGCCCGAGCGTGCGCAGCAGGCCGCCCTGGACGCGCGCGGCCGTCGACTGCGCCCAGCCCTGGGCCTGTGCCATGGCGGCCTCGGTCTGCGCGCCCACCATCCGCGCCTGCGCGCCGAACTCGCCCAGGCCCTGCGCGCCGTGCTGGAGCGCCAGGCCGGTCCCGCGGAACGTCTGCTCCAGATGTGCGCCGCCGGCGCCGAGGGCGCCGCGGGCGACATCGCCGGTCCCTTCGATCCCGAGGCCGGCCATGCGTCCGCTGTCGGCCACGCGCTGCCCGAACATGGCGCCGACGTTGGCGCCGCGCGCGCCCATCGCGAGCACCGTCAGCACGGGGCCGCCCAGCTGCTGCAGTTCACCGAGTGACGCCCGGTCCTCGCGTTCGACGAGCGCCCGTTCCTGCGCGGTCATTGCCACCAGCGCCGGCTTGCGCACGCCGGCCGCTTCCGGCAGCTCGCGAATCCGCTCCGCCGTGTTTCCCGCCTGCAGCTGGTCGAGAAAGGCGCGCACGGCCGGCTGCGAGGTTTCGGGCACCGCGGCCACCAGACGGGCTTCCAGATAGTCGCGCCCCGCCGGCGTTCTGCGCATGGCATCGACGGTGTTGCTCAACAGCGTATCCATACGGGCGCGTTGCAGATCGCTCATGCCGCGCACCTCGGTCTGCACGCCGTCATTGAGCAGGTCGCCCTGCACCTGCCAGGCGGTGACGCTGTCACGCGGGTCGTACAGCGGCAGACCGCGGTCGCGCGCGTAGTGCGCCGCGGTATCCGGATGCAGGCCGGCGGCATTGAACGTGACCGCGCGCATGCCCGTGACCGCCGCGGCGGCGGACGCCATGCCGCCGCCGAGGCTGTGCCCGGCGAGATCGAAATCGACGCCGCGCTTTCGCAACTCCGTGGCCAGATCCATGGCCCGATCGTAGTAATCGGTGCGCAGCCCGAATGACTGCGGCAGATTGTTGCCGAGGAAATCTTCCAGCGTCGTGTCACGGCGTTGTCCGTTCTCGATGACCTCGCCCGTCGAGCCCTTGAAGACCACGGTCGGCTTGTAGCCCGGCCCCAGCACCGCCGGGTCAGGAAGATAGATTTCGGCGCGGAACCCGGACTTCTCTGGTGAGAGCAGATCCCGCAGCTGCACGTCCGTCATGTCGAGTCCCGGCAACGCCGAGCGCAGCATGTCGAGGCCCGCAGTCGCGCGGATCCATCCCGGAGGCGGCGCGCCGGCCTGCTGTGCGGCGTCGTAGACGTCCTGGGACAGCAGCGCCATCTCCCGCGCGTGATGGGCGGCCTGCAGGCGCTCGGCAGCCTCGGCCGCGTCCGCCGTGCCGCGCGCCCGCAGCTCGGCCAGCAGGTGTCGCGCCGTTTCGTGTCGTGACGTCATGTCGCGTCTCCCGTGTCATCCATGTCGGGCAGGGGGATCCGGTCTTCCTCATGCGGAAAGCCGAACGTCTGTCGCATCCTGCGGTAGTGCTCGGGCATCGGCGGGCGTGCGATCCCGCGTGCCAGCAGCCAGCGCTGGCACGCGATCTGCCAGCTCGGATCGTCGGGATTTCCGGGGTGCCAGAACACGCCTTCGATCGTATGTGAACTGGGCGACCGCACCGGTTCGCCAAAGGCGTAGTCGAGCGTCGGATCGGCGCCGTGCTCGAGCAGCCAGTGCACCTTCGGGAACTCACCGCTCGAGGCGTAGTGCCCCATGATCGTGCCGCCCATCCCCGCAAGGATGTTCACGTCGGCGCCGCGCTCGACGAGCGTCTGCACATTGCGCCACTTGTTCTGCTTGATCAGGGCGTGGAACAGCAACGCCTCGTTGTTGGCATTGCGCGTGTCCGGGTCTCCGCCGTGATCCAGCAGAATCTGCAGATAGACGGGATCGTCCTGCTCGGCCGCCCAGACCATCGCGTTCGAATGGTTGGTCTGAGAGCGACCGGCCTCGCGCGGATACGCCTTGGCGACATTCGGATCCGCCCCGTTCTCCAGCATCGCGCGCAGGCCGTCGGGATTGCCGCGGACGATCGGCCAGGCCAACAACGGGGTGCCGGCGCTCGATCCCCAGAAGATCGTGTCGGGATCGACGCCTTCGCCCTGCATCAGCCGGCGCACGGCGTCGGCATCGCCGGTCGCCGCCGCGACCGCCAGGGCCTGCGCCCGGGGATCGTCAAATGCCCGAGCCGCGGCGGCGCGTTCGCCGGCGATGTCCGCCGACGGCACCGCGAGCACACAGGCGGACAGTACGAGCGCCGCAACGAGCACCGACAGCAGACGCCAGGGCCGCGCCGCACCGCGTAACGGAAACCGGGGCACCGGTTCTCGCGCAATTTCGTGTGGTGACGTCATGTCGCGTTCCCCGTGTCATCCGTGTCGGGCAGAGGGATCCGGTCTTCCTCATACGGAAAGCCGAACGTCTGTCGCATCCTGCGGTACTGCTCGGGCATCGGCGGGCGTGCGATCCCGCGTGCCAGCAGCCAACGCTGACAGGCGATCTGCCAGCTCGGGTCGTCGGGATTTCCGGGGTGCCAGAAAATCGCTCTGATCGTGTGTGAATCCGTGGAGCGCACCGGCTGGCTGTAAGCGTAGTCGAGCGTCGGATCGGCACCGCGCTCGAGCAACCAGTGCGTCATCTCGAAACCGCCACGCACCGCGTACTTCGAGACGATCGTGCTGCCCGGCGACACCTGGGCATCGATGTCCGCGCCGCGCTCGATCAGGAGGTGAACATTGCGCCATTGGTTCTGCTTGATGAAGGCGTGGAACAGCAACGCCTCGTTGTTGGCATTGCGCGTGTCCGGGTCTCCGCCGTGATCCAGCAGTATCTGCAGATAGACGGGATCGTCCTGCTCGGCCGCCCAGACCATCGCGTTGGCGTTGTTCCTGATCCCACGGTCCTGCGTCTCGTAGGCCTTGGCGACATTCGGATCCGCCCCGTTCTCCAGCATCGCGCGCAGGCCGTCGGGATTGCCGCGGACGATCGGCCAGGCCAACAACGGGGTGCCGGCGCTCGATCCCCAGAAGATCGTGTCGGGATCGACGCCTTCGCCCTGCATCAGCCGGCGCACGGCGTCGGCATCTCCGGTCGCCGCCGCGACCGCCAGGGCCTGCGCCCGGGGATCGTCGAACGCCCGGGCCGCGGCGGCGCGTTCGCCGGCAATGTCCGCCGACGGCACCGCGAGCACACAGGCGGACAACATGAACGCCGCGACGAGCAGCGCCACGAGACGGCAGGTGCGTGTCGCACCGGTGATGCCGCCCGGGCCGCGGGTCGATTCCATCCCTGTCATAGCGATCCTTCGCGCATCCCGACGCAACCGGACCGCCAGCCTAGCGCATGCCCGCCGGCCGGATGTGCGTGATGCCTGAACGCGCCGGGCGCGCGCGGGATGGCGCACCATGCGCATGTGCCGGCGTCCCCGCCGGATCGCTCCGGATTCCCGCATGACGCCGCATCCCGTCCATCCCGTCCATCACGATCACGATCACGATCACGAGCATGCACATGGTCACGGCCACGCGCCGACGGTCTCGTCGAACAACGAGCGGGTGGTGCTGACCGGCTTCGTGCTGACCGCGGGCTTCATGCTGGTCGAAGTGGTCGGCGGCGTGCTGTCGGGCTCGCTGGCGCTGATCGCCGATGCCGGGCACATGCTCACCGATGCGGCGGCATTGCTGCTGGCCTGGGTGGGGTTCCGGATCGGACGCCGCGCATCCGACGCCCGACGCACGTTCGGATACATGCGCTTCGAGGTGCTGGCGGGCCTGATCAATGCGCTCACGCTGTTCGCGCTGGTCGCCTGGATCGTCTGGGAGGCGATCCGGCGGCTGCGCATGTCCGGCGACGTGCTGGCCGGGCCGATGCTGGCGGTCGCCGTGGTCGGCCTGCTGGTGAATTGCCTGGTGTTCTGGATCCTGCACCGCGGCGACCAGGCGCACGTCAACATCAAGGGCGCCACGCTGCACGTGCTGGGTGATCTGCTGGGCTCGGTCGCGGCGATCGTCGCGGCGCTGGTGATCCATTTCACCGGCTGGATGGCGATCGATCCGATCCTCTCGGTGCTGGTGTGCCTGCTGATCCTGCGCAGTGCCTGGGCTCTGCTGCGCGGCGCCTTCCACATCCTGATGGAAGGCACGCCGCCGGATGTCGACATCGCGGTGCTGCGCCGGCATCTGCTCGATGCGGTGCCCGGGGTTGCCGCCGTGGACCACGTGCATGTGTGGTCGATCACCTCCGGCCGGGTGCTGGCGACGCTGGAGCTGGGCCTCGCCGACGGCGCCGAGCCGGCGCGTGTGGTGCCTGCGGTCAAACGCGCGCTCGCCGAACGCTTCGCGATCGAGCATTCCACGGTGGAAGTGGTGCACGCGCCGCCGGACGATTGCGCACTGGTCGCCGCAGCGCCGTCGGGCCCGGTGCACGCCCATGGCGCGGTCGCGCACCGGCATGGGCACGCCGGCGGCGACCCGCCGCATGACGGACGCCGCTGAGGCCGGTCGAGGTCGCCCCGGAGCCCGCGCCGGCCGCCGGACCGGAACAACGGCGCGACGGCGCGAGCAGTTCCAGCGCCGCTGCCCGCTGCCGGTGTCCCCAGGCGCAGCGGCGGCGCGCACGGGGCAGGCCACGCGCCCAGCGGCGCGCGCGCAGGCGAGGCCGGTCGGGCCGCGTGAGCAGCGGCCGGACCGGGCGCCGGCCACTCAGCGCATCGTCAAGTGCGGCGCCAGCAGCGCCCGCGCATCATCCAGCGAGTCGAGGATGCGGTGCCCCAGCGCCCGCGCGTCCGCGTCGGGTGCCAGCAGGTCCGGCACCTGGATGACGGTCATTCCGGCCGCCAGCGCGGCGCGCACGCCGGTCGGCGAGTCCTCCAGCACCAGACACTGTGCCGGCGGCACGCCGAGCCGCGCGGCGGCGAGCAGATAGACATCCGGCGCCGGTTTCGGCGCCTCCACGTCACTGCTGGTGCAGACCGCGTCGAAATGCGCGAGCAAGCCGGCGGCCGCGAGCTTGCGCTGGGCCAGTGGCGTGCGCGTGGACGTCGCGACGGCGCGCGGGATGGCGTGCCGTGCGAGGACATCGAGCAGTGCGACGACGCCCGGGCGGTGCGCCAGACCGGCCTCGGCCATCGCCACGTAGGCGGACCGTCCGCGCGCCAGCACGGCGTCGGCGGCGGCCGCGCCGACGCGTTCCACCAGCATCTCGCGGCAGACCGCATCGCCCAGACCGATCATGCCCAGCCACCAGTCGGGCTCGATGTCCGCGCCTTCCCCGGCAGCAGCGGCGCGGAAGCAGTCGAGAATCGCACGCTCGCTGTCGAGCAGCAGGCCGTCCATGTCGAAGATCACCGCCGCAGGGCGGAACGCCAGCGGAGCGACCTCAGTCATGGGCCGCCATCAGCGTCGCGACGTCGCCGGCGTCGAGCACGCGCCAGGCGCCCTCGGGCAGATCGCCGAGCGACAAACCACCGACCCGGCAGCGATGCAGGGCGTCGACGTGGTTGCCCACGGCCGCGAACATGCGCCGCACCTGGTGATACCGGCCTTCGGTGATCGTCAGCCGCGCATGCGTGGGGGCGATCACCTCGAGTACCGCGGGCTTCAGCGGCGTGGTTTCCGACTCCAGCAGCAGCGCGCCGCTCGCGAACAGCACGCCTTCGTTGCCACGCAGCGGCTCGGCCAGCGTGGCCTCGTAGACCTTGGGCAGCGCGGCCTTCGGCGAGATGATCCGGTGCAGCAGCTGGCCGTCGTCGGTGAACAGCAGCAGGCCGCTGGTCTCGCGATCCAGCCGGCCCACGCTCGACAGCGCCGGCGCGCGCAGCCGGAACCGCGGTGGCAGCAGATCGTAGACCAGGCGTCCGATGTCCTTGTTCGAGCAGGTGTAGCCGGCCGGCTTGTGCAGCATCAGGGTCAGGCCCTGCGGCGGGTCGAGCGGCTCGCCGTCGACGCGGATGGTGTCGTGACCGACCTGGTCGTCCGTGTACAGCACCTCGCCGGCCGCATCGGTGATCCGGCCCTCGCGGAACATGGACGTCACCTGCTTGCGGCTGCCATAGCCGAGGTTCGCCAGCAGCTTGACCAGCTTCACGCGCGCGCCTTCGCCGCCGACGCGCGCGCACGCACGGCGTGGATCACCTTGAACGCGCCGCTGGACGCGACCTCGCTCACCTCGCCGAAGCGCGCATCCAGCACGTCCTCGTAGGGCAGATGGCGGTTGGCGACCAGCCACAGCGCGCCGCCCGGCCTCAGCGCGGCCGCGGCGGCGGCGATGAACGCGCGGCCGATGTCGGGCCGGCCTTCGCGGCCGTGCGCATGGAACGGCGGATTGCTGACCACGACGTCGTAGCCTGGCGGCACGCCGGTGGTGACGTCGTGCCAATGGAAATTCAGCGCGGCGCGCGTGTCGATGGCGGCGAGGTTGTGCCGGGCCAGTGCCAGCGCGCGACCTTCGGCCTCGAACACATCCAGCGCGGTGATGCCCGGGCAGCGCTGCAGCAGCTCGGCCGACAGATAGCCGTAGCCCGCACCGAGGTCGGCGACACGCCCGGCCAACGTGGTCGGCAGGTGCGACGCCAGCAGGGCGGAGGCCGGATCGATGCGATCCCACGCGAATACACCCGGGCGACTGCGGAACCGGCCGCCCAGCACGTCGCGCGGCCGGTCCAGTGCGGCCCAGCGCTCGACCAGCGCGGTGTCGACGGTCTCTCCGGCCTGGGCCCAGAACACACGGCACTTGTGCTTCGACAGCGCGCCGATGTTGCCGGCGAGCGTCGCGAGATCGTCCTGCGCGGATTTCGCGCCCTCGTCGTTGGCCACGCTGGCCAGCACCCAGCCGCCCGGCCTCACCGCCTGCAGCGCGCGCGCCAGTACCGCGCGCGACTCGTCACGCTGACGCGGCGGCAGCACCAGCACCAGCGACCTGCGCGGCAACACCGCGTCGTCGGGCTCGCCGTCGAGCGCGTCCAGCCCGGCGCGCTGCAGGGCCGCATGCAGCGGCTTGAAGCTCTGTTCGCAGACCAGGCCCGGCCAGCGTCCACCGGTGGTGGGCACGCCTGCACGTGCACGCAGGAACAGCGCGCCGTCGTCGGGCCAGGCGAGCTGACGCTGTTCGAGCGGCAGGAACAGGGCATCGAGTGCGGGATCGGACATCGGCTCGGACGGAACGGGACGGCCGTGAATTCTACCGGCCCACCCGCACCACCGGCCGAGGCGGCCTCCGCACGCCATGCCAACGCGAGATTGATGGAACCGCAACATCCCGGTCTGCACGATGAGGGCGCATTCCCAGACAGAGGAGATCCCGATGCCCATCCACGCCCTGTTCGTCGGCGGCACGATCGACAACAGCGAACTCGACCTCGACGGCGCCGAGCCACCGCACCGCTACCCGCCCGACACCGGCGGCGGCCAGTCGCGGTACCGCCTGCACGCGATCGGCAAGCGCGACGACGAGATCGTCTATGCGGTCTACGGCGGGCCGGACATCGCACACGAGGATGTGCAGCGGGTCAGCGAGGAGCGCGAGTACGCGCGGCGGTTCGAGGCCGAGGAAACCATCGTCGGCTGAGCGTGCGCGCGCCCGGCATGCAATGCCGGGCGCGCGTGGTCCTACTCCTGCAATGCGCGCAGGGTCACCGACGGCGGCGCATCGAGCACGCGACGGGTCGCCCACAGCCCGGCGAGCAACGTCATCAGCACACCGATCCCGCCGCCCACGGCGGCCAGGGTCCAGTTCGGCGTCCACGGCAGGTCGAACACCCGCACGGCGATCACGCCGGCCAGCACCGAGGCGGCGATCGCCGCCACCAGGCCCGACAACAGTCCGATCGCCGCGAATTCCGAAGCCTGCGCCAGTCGCAGTTGCGCGCGCTTGCCACCGAGCACCCGCATCACGCCGCCTTCGAGCAGGCGCTCGTCCTGGCTGGCGCTCACCGCGGCCAGCAGCACCAGTACGCCGGCGGCGAGCGAAAACCAGAACACCACCTGCACCACCGTGGATACCTGATCAGCCGTGCTGCGCACCTGGTTCAGCACCGCATCGATATCGACGACCGACAGGTTGGGAAAGCGCTGCACCAGATCGGCGGTGAACCGCGTCGCCTCGGGCGGCACGCGCACCGCGGTGATGTGGCTGGCCGGATAGCCGTCCAGCGCGCCCGGTGAGGCGACGACGAAGAAGTTCGGCCGGAAACTCTCCCACTCGATACTGCGGAAGCTGGTGATCGGCGCTTCGAAGCGCTGGCCGGCGATGTCGAAGACGATGCGATCACCGAGCTGCCAACCGAGGTCCTTGGCGAAGTTTTCCTCGACCGAGATTTCCGGCGTCGCCGGCGCGGTCTCGCCCCAGAACGTGCCGGCGGTGACCCGGTTGTCGTCGCGCAGATCGGTCTGCATCGACAGGTTGAACTCGCGCTCGGCGCGGCGCTGGGCCTGCCGGTCCTGCGCCTCGTCGCCGCTGCGGCCGGCGTAATCCTCGCCGCGCACGGGTTCGCCGTTACGCTCGATGAGGCGCGCGCGGATCATCGGGAACAGCACCGGCGCATCGACGCCCTGCTCGGCGATGAAGGCACGCACCGGATCGAGCTGCTCGGGCTGCACGTTGATGATGAAGCGGTTCGGCGCGTCCTGCCCGAGCGCGAGCTGCCAGCGGTCGAGCAGATCGGTGCGCACAAAGGTCAGCAACAGCAACGCCATCAGGCCCAGGCCGAGCGCGGTGACCTGGGCGACGCTGGTGCCGGCGCGCCGACTGACGTTCGCCAGGCCGTAGCGCAGGCTGCCGCGCAGCCGCGTGCGCAGCGCGCGCACCAGCGCGATCAGGCCCCAGGCCAGCAGCGCGAGCACGGCGAACGTCGCGGCGATGCCCGCGAGCATCGCCGCCCCGAGCGTCGCCGAGCCGGCCTTCCACCACAGCAGTGCGGCGAGACCGACGAAACCGGCACCGCCGACCAGCCAGGCGCTCGGCTCGAAGCCGCCGAGGTCACGCCGCAGCACGCGCAGTGCCGGCACGCGGCGCAGCGCCAGCACGGGCGGCGCGCCGAAGGCCATCAGCACGACGAGGCCGACGCCGTAGCCCTGCAGCGCCGGCATCGGCCCGGCGGCGGGAATCGACAGGCCCAGCAGCGATTCCAGCCAGCGGCCGATGCCCCACTGCAGACCGAACGCGATGACCACACCCAGCGTGCAGGCGATCACGCCGAGCAGCAGCAGTTCGCCGACATGGATGCCGACCAGCGTGCGTTGCTGCGCGCCCATGCAGCGCATCACCGCGACCGAAGTCAGATGCCGCGCCGAATGCTGGCGCGCGGCCATCGCGACCGCCACCGCGGCCAGGATCACCGAGACCAGCGCGGCGAGCCCGAGGAAGCGACCGGCACGGTCGAGCGCCGAGCGCACTTCCGGGCGTGCGTCCCCGATGGTCTCCAGGCGCTGGCCGCGGCCGAGAGTCGCGCGCGCGGTCGTGGCGAAGCCGTCGACCGCGTTCGCGTCACCGGCGATGACGAGGCGATAGCGGATGCGGCTGCCCGGCTGGATCAGACCTGTGCCTTCGAGATCGGACAGGTGCAGGAAGACCTTGGGTGCCACGTTGAAATAGTCGATCGACGCATCCGGCTCCTGCAGCACGAGCGCGGTCAGACGGAAACTGCGGTCGCCGAGAAGCACGGTATCGCCGACCGACGCGCCCAGCGTGTCGGCACCGGCGCGGCTCATCCAGGCGGTGCCGGGTTCCGGTACGGCCTCGGCGTTGCGTTCGACGCCGTCGGCGCCGGCGATGAGGAAGCTGCCGCGCAGCGGGAAACCGTCGCCGAGCGCGCGCACGTCGCCGAGCTGCAACGCCGCGGCATCGCCCGCGCCGACGCGGATCATGCTGTCGAGTTCGACGGTGTCGACCGATTCGAGACCCGGCGCATCGGCCGCATCGCGAAGCGCGCCTTCGATCGGCGCATCGCCGCGCACGACCGCATCGCCGCCGAGCAGACGGTTGGCCTCGATCGCCAGCGCGCGTTCGGCGCGATCGGTGACGAACCCGACCGCGGTGACCGCGACCACCGCCAGCACCAGAGCGGCGAACAGGATGCGGATGTCGCCGGCCGTGAAATCGCGGCGCAGCTGGCGCCACGCGAGCGCAGCCGTCCTCATGCGGGCATCGCCTCGTCGGCGACCAGGCGCCCGCTGTCGATGCGCAGCCGGCGCGTGCAGCGCTGCGCCAGGTGGTCGTCGTGGGTGACCAGCACCAGCGTGGTGCCGGCATCGGCATTGAGCGCGAACAGCAGCTCGATGATCGACTGGCCGGTCGCGGTGTCGAGATTGCCGGTGGGCTCGTCGGCGAACAGCAGCGACGGCCGCGTGACGAAGGCACGCGCCAGCGCCACGCGCTGCTGCTCGCCGCCCGAGAGCTGGCGCGGATAATGGCCCAGGCGCTCACCCAGGCCCACGCGCGCGAGCACGTCGCGCGCCGGCCCTTCGACGTCGCGGTCGCCGCGCAGCTCCAGCGGCAGCATCACGTTTTCCAGCGCGGTCAGCGACGGCAGCAACTGGAAGCTCTGGAACACGAAGCCGACCTTCTCGCCGCGCACCTTCGCGCGGCCGTCCTCGTCGAGGGTCGAAATCGGCGCGCCGTCGAGCACCACCGTGCCGGTGCTCGGCGTGTCGAGACCCGCGAGCAGCGACAGCAGCGTGCTCTTGCCCGAGCCCGAGGCGCCGACGATCGCCACCGTATCGCCGTGACCGATGGCGAAGCCCACGTCCTGCAGGATGGTCAGTTCGCCCGACGGCAGCGCGACGCGCTTGCCGAGGGCCTCGACGACGAGGGCGCGGCGGGTTTCAGCCTGCGCTGGGTTGGAATCGGCCATGATGTTCCTTTGATGGGCCTGCACGAATGGCGGCCATCTTCGAAGACGAGGTTTAAATGATGATTAAGCGCGTCCGGTATGAGGCCATCCGCGCCTCCATGCAATGTGCCATCGGTTGCCTGCTGATGCTGTGTGCGTTCGTCGCGCCGGCACAGACCGCACCCGCGCCCTCGCCCGCTGGCGCGGCGAAGACCGTACTGGTCATGGGCGATTCGCTCTCGGCGGGCTACGGGATGTCCGCCGACCAGGGCTGGGTGGGCCTGCTCGAACGCCGCCTGCAGCGCGAGGCCCCCGGCTGGCGCGTCGTCAACGGCAGCATTTCGGGCGAGACCAGCGCCGGCGGCGCGTCACGGATCGTGCAGGCGGTGGTGCGCGAGCGGCCGGCGGTGGTGGTCATCGCGCTCGGCGCCAACGACGGACTGCGCGGCCTGCCGCTGGCCGAGGCGCGCCGCAATCTGGCGCGGATGATCGGCGCCTCGCAGCACGTCGGTGCGCAGGTGCTGCTGGTCGGCATGCGCATGCCGCCGAACCTGGGCACCGAGTACACGCGCGGCTTCGAAGCCAACTACCGGCTGCTCGCCGACACCTTCGACGTGCCGCTGCTGCCGTTCCTGCTCGAACCCATCGCCACCGACCGCGCGAATTTCCAGGACGACAACCTGCACCCCACGGTGGAGGCGCAGGCCAAGATCCTGGATCACGTCTGGCCGGCGCTGCGTCCGCTGCTGCGCTGACGGCGTCAGGGGTCCCGGGCCAGCAGCGGCCACGGGTTCACCGGCGTGCCGGTCCACCACTGCCGCTCCGGCGTGAGCCGGAACACCGCGAAGTGCAGATGGGGCGCCGAGGGATCGGCGTTGCCGGTACTGCCCACCGTGCCGAGCACCTGACCGCGCCGCACCTGCATGCCTTCGGCGAGCCCGGGGGCGTAGGCCTTCAGGTGGGCGTAGTAGTAGCTCCACGTGCCGGTGGGGTCGAACTGGTAGATCGTCAGGCCGCCGCGGTCGCTGGTGAAGAGTTTCTCGACGCGGCCATCGGCCGCGGCGAGGACCGGCGTGCCCTCGGGCGCCATGACGTCCAGCGCTTCATGGACCCGCTCGCTGCCGCGCGCGTCGTCGAAGGTGTCGTGGACGTCCGCGATGTCGACGCCCTGCACCGGCAGCAGCAGCGTGGGTGGATGCGTATCTGACGCGGATGACGTGGGTACGCGCACAGGCGCGACCGGGCTCGGGGCCTGCGTCGTCGGCCGCGGCCCGATGTCCGGATCGATCACCGCGTCCTCGCGAGTGAGTTCCGCTGCGGGAGCGATCGGCGCGGGGGACGCGGCCGCCGGCTGCGGCGGCGCCGGCGAGCGCCACACGAACACCGCCACGTTCACCAGCAGCAGCACCGCCGCCAGTGCGCCCCACAGGCCGATCCGGCGCATCGGCTTACTCCTCGAGCACGGCCGTCATGCCCGGACGCACCACCTCGGCCACCCGGCGCGCACTCCAGTTGGTCATCCGGATGCAGCCGTGCGACTGCGTCTTGCCGATGTTCGCCGGCTCCGGCGTGCCGTGGATGCCGTAGTGCGGCTTCGACAGGTCGATCCAGACCGTACCCACCGGATTGTTCGGACCAGGCGCCAGTACGGCCTTCGCGTGGGCCGGATCGGCGTCCCAGAACAGCGCCGGGTTGTAGTGGAAGGTGGGGTCGGTGGCGACGCCGTCGATCGTCCACTCACCGATCGGCAACGGGTCGCGTTCGCTGCCGGTCGAGGCCGGGAACTGCGCGAATACCGTGCCCTCGGCATCCACCAGCCGGACCACCGAGTCCGATTTGCTCACGACCACGCGCTCGGGCGTGGGCAGCGGCGCCGCATCGCGGACGTTCGGCACCACGATGCGCTGGCCGGCTGCGAACGCCACACCGGGATTGAGCCGCTGCAGCAGCGCCGGCGCCGCATGGAAACGCTCGCCCAGCGCTTCGAGCGGGGTTTCGAACCCCAGCGCGTCGAGTTCGGCCTTGTCCATCATGTCCTCAGGCAAGGCGCGCATCGCGCCCGCCAGCTCCTCGGCGCGGATGGTGTGCTCGATCAGTGCCGCGGGCGCGTCCGCGGTCAGGGCCTGCCAGGTCTCGGCGTCCAGTTCGCCGCTGGGCGTGAGGCCGCGGTGACGCTGAAACGCGGCCAGCGCACGTGTGGTGTTCGTGCCGCCGCGCGCATCGATCTCGCCGGGCGAGAAATGCGCGCGATCGAGCAACACCTGCGCGCGCAGCAGCGCGGCATCGCCGGCATCGTGCGCGGCGGCATTCACGGCATCGACGTCGAGTGCGGCGTCCCGGGCCAGCGCGGCATGCAGCGGCAGGCAGGCGACGAGCAGCGCGAGGCACCAGGCCAGTGCGCGCGGTGAGTGGCGTGTGGACATGCGACCTCCAGAGGATCCGGGTGCGGACGTGGCCCGCATCCTGCCGGCTGGTGGCGCAGCCCCGGCGTGAAGCCCGGCACTCGGGTGCTCAGCGTGCGCCGCAGTGCAGGAAGGCCGAGCCGTCGAGCCACGCGCGGTCGCGGGCGTAGGCGAACAGCACCTGTCCATCCTTCAGCGCATCGATCACCGGGCGCGCCGCCGCGCTGCGGACCGCCGGGCAACCCCAGCTCCGGCCCAGCCGGCCCTGGCGCCGTGCCTGGTCGGGGTCCACGTAATCGGCGCCGTGCATGACGATCAGCCGCTCGCGCGCACGGCCGTTGATGCCGGGCTCGAGGCCGTCCAGGCGCAGCGAATAGCCGTTCTCGCCGATGTAGGTCTCGGCGGTCGCGAACAGCCCCAGGCTGGACTGGTGGCTGCCTTCGACATCGGAAAACGCGGTGGCCAGGTCGCCGCCGCTCCCGCGTCCGTGCGCCACGTGCTCGGCATGCAGCAGGCGCCCGGTCTCGACATCGAAGATCCACATGCGGATCTCGGTCGACGGGCGCCCGTAATCGATGATCGCGAGTCGACGCCCCACGTCGCGATCCCGCGCCGCGCACGCGCGCGCATCGAGTGCGAGCGACAGCACCTCGCGATCGAGTGCAGGCGCCGCGGCCGCCAGCGTGTCGAGCGTGGCGTCGGCGGCGCGCACCGAAGAACAGGCCAGCAGACCGGCCAGCCAGATCGAATGGAGACGACATGCGCGCATGGCCGGAGCCTAGCGCGTCGGTGCTGCGCGATGCGTCAACACGTCCCATCCGCTGCTTCCGGATATTCGACCGCTCATCGGTCCGCAGGATTATTTTCCGATAAACCTTGCGCACCCGATTAAGTCGATGTATCGTGCGCGCCGATCCTCCAGACCGGCACGTCCGCAAACGGACCTTCCATGAAAATCGCACGCTCACACGCTTACATGCTTCTCCGGCCGCGCTTCCAGCGCGCAGCTGACGCGTGCGCGAAGCCTGCACTGCAGGCAGGACTGAGCCGTATTCCCGACTGATCTTCACGTCCATGGAGATCGGCCACCCCGATCTCCGAGGCACGCGAACGCCCTCGGACATCTGTCCGGGGGCGTTTTTCGTTTGCGCGTTCGCGAAGCGAGTTCAATGAATCCGCAGGGCCGACATTATCTTCCCGAGGCATCCGGAACCCCGGTTCCGATTATGGGAATCCAGCTGCCAGGCGTTCGCCGGTAAATGGCGTGGAACGCTGTGCCCCGATGCCGGGCACGGGCAGCGGGCGGGTCCGGCCCTGCTTGAAGAATCGATGCCACGCGGTATCGATCGGACCATCGACGAGCACGCGCCAGCGGTATTGGGTTTGCCGCCCATCCGGTGCGCACGGCACTGCCGCGGCGTATGCCGTCGCGTGCGAGGCGATGTACCGAAGCGGGCGATAGCTCAGAGGGAGAGCAGCGGCGCAGGCCGAAGGTCACCGGTTCGAATCCGGTTCGTCCACCACTGGATAGCTCAGAGGAAGAGCATCGGTCTAGTCAACCGAGTGTCGCGGGTTCGACTCCCGCTCCAAACATCATGACCTGTCACGTCATGACACCGGAACGCGAGTTCCACACCAGGACACGGCCTGCGCGGCGTGCCGTCATCCGATGCGCTCCGGCGTGTCGCCCTGTCGGCCGCCGCAGCAGATCCGTCGCCGGGCCCGCGTCCTCGAGGCACGCGGACCGGTTCGCAACGTGCGCAACCGCAATCCATTGCGTCGCGTGCGTCCGGACCGCGTCTCCGCGCCGGGAGCACGCCCGCTCCGCGGCAGCGCTGCCAGGGCCGTGTCCATCTTCTTCGCGGGGTTCGTCCCGCACCGCATCGCGCGTCACAGCGCGATGTGTACGCACGACCGCCGCGGGAACCGATCCACCGCGGCGGGACGACACTTCGGATCGGACCACCAGTGCCAAACCATGGAGAGAGTGCCGTGAACATCCACAGCATGTTCTGGACCAAGCGGGTCGTGATCGGTGACGGCGAGCGCGGCCTGGTGTATCGCAATCGTCAGTTCGAGCGCGTGCTCGGCCCCGGCGTGCATCGCATGTTCGACCCGCTGTCGCGGGTCGAGGTGCGCACCTTCAACATCACAGCACCGGAATATGCCGGGCACGATGTCGATGCGCTGATTGCCCGACTGGGACCCGCGCTCGAGGCGCATTTCGTGCGTGCCGACATCGGCGCCGATGAGGTCGGCCTGGTGTCGAAGCACGGCAAGCTGGAAGACGTGCTGCCGCCGGGCTCGCGCCGCCTGTACTGGCGCGGACTGGTCGAGGTGGCGGTCGAGCGCGTGTCGCTCGCCGCCGGCCTCGCCGTGCGCGCGGACGTCATGCGCCGCCTGCGCCAGCTCGGCACGCTGTCGAAGGTCGCGGTCGTCGTGGACGTGCCGGTGGAGTCGGCCGGTCTGGTGTTCGTGGACGGTCAGCTGCTCGATACGCTGGGCCCGGGCGCGTACGCCTTCTGGAACTTTCAGAAGAACGTGGTCGCCGAGGTGATCGAGTTGCGCGTGCAATCGGTCGAGGTGTCGGGCCAGGAGCTGCTGACGCGCGACAGGGTGTCGTTGCGCGTGAACCTCGCCGCCAGCATGCGCGTGACCGACCCCGTCGCCGCGCGCACCAAGGTGGCGAAGTTCGGCGACCACCTCTACCGCGAACTGCAGTACGGCCTGCGCAAGGTGGTCGCGTCGCGAACGCTCGACGCGCTGCTCGGTGACAAGGCCTCGCTCGATGCCGACATCTTCGCGTACGTGCGCGGTCAGGTCGGCGGGCTCGGCATCGAGGTGCTGGGCGTGGGCGTCAAGGACGTGATCCTGCCGGGCGAGATGAAGGCGATCCTCAACGGCGTCGTGCAGGCGGAGAAGGCGGCCCAGGCCAACGTGATCCGCCGTCGCGAGGAGGCGAACGCCACGCGTTCCCTGCTCAACACCGCGAAGCTCGTGGAGGAGAGTCCGATCCTCATGCGCCTCAAGGAACTCGAGGCGCTGGAGAAGGTCACCGAGAAGATCGACACGCTCACCGTGTTCGGCGGCCTGGATGGCGTGCTGAAGCAGCTGGTGACGATGAAGTAGGACACCCGTGCGATGCAGGGATGCGTCGCGCGGGCTTCGATGGAACGCAAAGGACACGGATATGAGTACGCAATTCGAATTTCTGCACGCCGAGGGCACCACACCGATCAAGGGCTGGGTGCGCGGCGTGCCGCTGGAAGACCAGGCGCACGACCAGCTGCGCAACATCGCATCGATCCCGTTCGTCGGACCGTGGGTCGCGGTGATGCCGGACGTACACCTCGGCAAGGGTGCGACCGTGGGCTCGGTGATCCCGACCCGCGGCGCGATCATTCCGGCCGCGGTGGGCGTCGACATCGGCTGCGGCATGGCCGCGGTGCGGACCACGCTGCGCGCCAAGGACCTGCCCGACAGCCTCGCGCAGATCCGTTCGGGCATCGAGCGATCAGTGCCGGTTGGCAACGGTCGCGGCGGCGAGCACTGGAAGCTGCCCGACGGCATCGCCACGCGCATCGCGCGGTCCGGCCTGGTCGAGCGTCTGGACGTGATCAAGCAGAAGCACCGCAAGGTGCGCACCGACAAGCTGGGCTGCCAGACCGGCACGCTCGGCGGCGGCAACCATTTCATCGAGCTCTGCCTCGATGAATCGGACGCCGTGTGGGTGATGCTGCATTCGGGCTCGCGCGGCACCGGCAACCTGATCGGCAGCTACTTCATCGAACAGGCGCGCACGCAGCTCGAGCACCGCGTGCTGGGCTTCCATCTGCCGGACAAGGACCTCGCGTTCTTCATGGAGGGCGAACCGCTGTTCGACGACTACGTCGAAGCCGTCTCCTGGGCACAGGACTACGCGCGCGAGAACCGCGAGGCGATGATGGCGCGGGTGCTCGCCGAACTGCGCCATCGTCTGCCGAAGTTCCAGCTCGAGAAGATGGCGGTGAACTGCCATCACAACTACGTCGAGAAGGAGACCCATTCGGGGCAGGAGCTCTACGTGACCCGCAAAGGCGCGGTCAGCGCGAAGGCCGGCGAGCTCGGAATCATTCCCGGCAGCATGGGCGCGAAGAGCTTCATCGTGCGCGGGCTGGGCAACGCGGACAGCTTCCACAGCTGCAGCCATGGTGCCGGCCGCGTCATGAGCCGTACCGCGGCACGCCAGCAGATCACGCTGGCGCAGCACCGGGAGGCGACCGCACACGTCGAATGCCGCAAGGACGCGTCGGTGATCGACGAGTCACCGGCTGCCTACAAGGACATCGATGCGGTCATGACGGCGCAGTCCGATCTGGTGGAAATCGTCCACACCCTGCGTCAGGTGGTGTGCGTGAAAGGCTGACACGGGTCACGACCGGGCCGCTCCCATGGGGGCGGCCCCTTTCTCCGGATCATCGGCGATGCGGAGGTGCGGCGGCGACCGGACGCATCCGTGCCGGCGGAGCAGCGCCCAGGCGGCGACGCGGGCGACGGTTCCGCGTCCGGACCCGCCAGTCTGCTGGCCTGAACGAGCCGGGCCATTTGATGGCAGGTTAAGCCCGACGGGCGCATGATCGGGGACGTCAGCGGGCCGCGCTCGGCCCGCGCAACCGGAGCAACTGCAATGAACCGCCGTTCCCTGCCCCTGCTGCTCGCCGCTGCGCTCAGTGCGATCGCGGCCCCTGCGCTCGCCGCCCGCAACGTCACCGATGCCGATCTGCCGCGCAGCCTGGCCGGCGACAGCCCGGTGGCGGTGCAGTGGACCGATCCGGAAGCGTTTTCGGACATCCGGTTCAGCGGCAACCGATGGGAGGCACGGCGCGGCGACTGGGTGGAACAGATCGCCCGCTACGTGCGCCAGCGCGCCGAGCGTGAACTGCCGGCCGGCAGCACGCTGGACGTGACCATCCGCGACATCCGCCGCGCCGGCATGTACGAGCCCTGGCGCGGCCCGCAGATGGATCACGTGCGGATCATCAAGGACCACTACCCGCCGCGGATCGATCTGGACTTCGTGCTGCGCGACACCGACGGCCGGGTGATCGCCGAGGGGCCGCGCGAACTGCGCGACATGGGCTTTCTCAATCGCGCGGGCAGCGCGATGAACAACGATGCCCTGCGGTACGAGAAGCAGCTGATCGACGACTGGCTGCGCCGCGACCTGCGGCCTGCGATCGCGCAGCGCTGAGAATTGGTTCGATCGGAAAGAGCCGCGCAATCGCGCGGCTTTTTTCTTGCGCACGAAACAATGGCGCCGGTCGGCGAGGGACAGATTTTGGTGCGTCCGGGCTGGTCGAGGCTCGCAGGCGGTTGCAGGATCCTTGCAGGCACTCGCCCTTCGGCACTGTTCTCGGCAGCGTTTGCCTCGATGGCTGCTTCAGCTCGAGCGTCCACTTCGGCTCTGGCGCTCGCCTTGGCCTTGGCTTTGGCTTTGGCTTTGGCTTTGGCTTCCAGCCCTTGACGTTCGAGCCGTAAAGCGAGCCGAGCATCGCAGGGCGGCGGGGCCGGAGAGCAGCCCATGTCTGAGCGCAGCGAGTTTGGGCTGCGTGCCCCGCTGACCGAGAAGCGCAGGGACCCGCCGCGGCGTCATGCGGCGGATCGCGTCCGGCGATGGCGGTTTGACTCGCACCTTCGGCACTCGCCCTTCGGGCCGGCTTCGCCGTTCGCCAGCGCATCGGCGCTGTCGTGCTTACTTTTGACAAGACAAAAGTAAGCCGCGCGAACAGCGCGGAAGCTCTGTT
>NZ_JAQQGN010000011.1 GCF_028550595.1 Luteimonas sp. BLCC-B24 | reverse complement strand
GCATCGGCGCCGTAGCCGAGCGCGGTCGACAGGAAGCCCGTCGCCTCGCTGTAGCTGCCGGTCGCCGTCGCCCCGTCACCGGAGGCGATCGCGCGGAAGCCGCTGGCCAGCGCCTGCTGGCCGGACGCGTTCGATTCGGCGCCCACGGCCGTCGCATACGGGCCGGAGGCCTGGGCCGAAGCGCCCAGCGCCGAAGCCCCTTCGGCATCGGCGACCGCGTTGAAGCCCAGCGCCGTGGTCCGGTCGCCCTGTGCGAAAGCACCGCTGCCGACGGCCGACGCGCCCTCACCGAAGGCATCGCTCGATGCGCCGAGCGCGGTCGCGTAATCGCCCTCGGCATTCGCATTCGAGCCGGAGGCCGTTGCGTCCTCGCCCTGCGCGTAGGCCTCGCCCTCGCCGGTCGCGCGGAAATAGCGGGCATCGGCCGTGGCTTCTTCGAGCTGGCCGAGATTCACCGCGTCGGTGGCCTCGGTGCCGGCGGCGACATGGGTGATCTGACGCTCGTTGCCCGCGCTGCCCACCGACACGCTGTCGGCGCGATCGGCGATCGAATCCGCGCCCAGCGCCACGCTGTTGGCGGCGACGGCTTCGGCGAAATTGCCGACGGCCGTGCTGTTGAAGCCGCCCGCCCAGGCCGCGCCGCCGATCGCCGTCGAGAAGTCGCCCGAGGCCTCGGTGACGTAGAGCCCGCCGAGTGATCCGCCGACCGCCACGCTGTTGAGGCCGGTCGCGGTCGCCGCCTGGCCGACCGCGGTGCTGTAGCCCCCCGTGGCCGTGGCATCGGCGCCCAGCGCCACGCTGCTCGTGCCCGATGCGGTGCTCGCATTGCCGTAGGCCGAGCTGTTGAGGCCCGAGGCCGAGGCGTTGCCGCCGGCGGCGGTCGCGAAATCACCCGAGGCGTCGGCACGGAAACCGAACGCGGCGGCTTCGTCGCCGCTGGCCACGCTTTCGGCGCCCACCGCCGTCGACACGTCCCCGCTCGCCTCGGCGAAGAAGCCCAGGGCCGTGGCCTCGATGCCGCTGGCCTCGGCCAGTGCACCGCTGGCGAGCGCGCCGTCGCCACTGGCCACTGCCGCCGCGCCGGTCGCGGTGGAGAGTTCGCCGCTAGCCTCGGCGCGCGCGCCCACCGCGACCGCGTCCGCGGACGAGGCCACCGCGTTGAACCCGAGCGCGGTCGCGGTCTCGCCGATGGCGAAGGCGCCGCTGCCGTAGGCCGATGCGCCAGTGCCGAGTGCCTGCGCCGAGGCACCTACCGCGGTCGCGTAGCCGCCGTCGGCCGCCGCACCGGACCCGGCGGCCACCGCGTCGTCGCCGATGACCTCCGCCTCGCCGTCGCCGCTGGCCTGGAAATAGCGGCTGGTCTCCTCGGCCACATCGGCGACGGCGTCGAGCTGGGCCACGTTGACCGCGTCGGTGGCGTTGACGCCGGCGGCGAGATTGGTGATCCGGCGCGTGGCGGGTGCGCCGCCCGCGCCGGTGCCATTCCCGAGCGACACGGTGTCCGCCTCGCTGGCGATCGCGCCGTGGCCGATCGCCACCGCATTGGTGGCCGGCGCCTGCACGATGGCCGCGCGTCCGAGCGCCACGCCGCCGGTGGCGAGCGCCTGCGCGGTGAAGCCGACCGCGGTGCTCTGCTGGGCGCCGGCGCGGGCATTCGACCCCAGGGCCGTCGCGCCGGTCTGCTGGGCGTTGGCGCCGGCGCCGGTCGCCGTGGCATTGGCCGCCGTGGCCCGCGCATTCGCGCCCACTGCGCTGGCGCTGGTCGCGGTCGCCTGCGCCGAGGCGCCCAGGCTCACGGTGTTGGGCGAGGAGGCATTGGCTGCCGCGCCAATGGCGACGGCCTGCGCGCCCGTCGCCCGTGCGTCGGTCCCGATGGCCACCGCATTGACGCCGCTGGCGACCGCGCTGCCGTCGACGGCGCAGCGATCGATCAGCGGCCATCCGGCGACCACGCACGGGCCGCTGTCGCCGATCGCCACCGACTGTGCGAACGCGCCCGGTGCCCCCAGTCCGAACAGCACCACGCCCAGCGCCACCGGCAGGCCGGCCCGCATCTGGCCCGACACCGGTCCGGCACCGGTCGGGGCGCCTGCGCTGTCGCCCGAAGCGAATTCCGACGCGACGACGAGCTGACCGAGTGCCTTGTTCCAGACCTTGCGATAGATGCGATTCATCGAATTCGGTTCCTTGTCTCGAGTGATAAGGCGGCGCACGTGACCGGCAGTGCGGTCCCGGGGTTCGCGGAGTGGACGGGCGCGTGGCGTGCAGCGGATGGCCTGATCGCGACGGTTTTCCGTCGCTCGAAACGTGGTGTTTCACGGAATCCGGCCAAAACTGAACATCCCCCAACTGAAACGCCGTTGGCCGATACTCGGACTGACACGGCGCGTCAGTCAATACCCAAACGCGCGTTCAGGTGAAGATCGCATCACGGCATGATCTGACCTCATTGGTCACGACAATGATGGAGCGCCAGGCGTTTGTCGCGGCGACAGTCGCCTTTCGAAGGTGCTAGCGGTCGCAAAGCCGTGGCGTCGGCCGGTGATTCCGGCCGCGCTGTCGATAGATTCTGCCTATCCAAAAGTGCGACACAAAAAAAGGCCCGCACAGGGCGGGCCTTGGACACGACGGCGGGTCGGCGTCAGCCGAGTGCGCGTCTTGCGTTGCGGAACATGCGCATCCACGGGCTGTCGTCCGGCCACGTCGGCGGCGCCCAGCTCAGATTGACCGTGCGCAGTGTGCGCTCGGGATGCGGCATGAGGATCGTCGCCCGGCCATCGGCCGAGGTGAGGCCTGCGATCGCGTCCTCGGACCCGTTGGGATTGGCGGGATACACGGTCGCCGGCACGCCGTCGCCGTCGATGTAGCGCAGCGCCACCGCCGCCGCGGCGCGATCCGCTGCCGAGTCGAACTGCACCCGGCCCTCGCCGTGTGCGATCGCCACCGGGATCCTCGAGCCCGCCATCCCGGCGAAGAACAGCGAGGGCGAATCGTCCACCTCGAGCAGGCCGAAACGGGCTTCGAACTGCTCGCTGCGGTTGCGCAGCAGACGCGGCCAGTGCTCCGCACCGGGAATGACCGCCCGCAACTGCGACAGCATCTGGCAGCCGTTGCACACGCCCAGCGAGAATGTGTCCTCACGGCCGAAGAACGCCGCGAACGCATCGCGCAGCGCCTCGCGTTCCATCACCGACGTGGCCCAGCCGCGGCCCGCTCCCAGCACGTCGCCGTAGCTGAAGCCGCCGCAGGCCACGAAGCCCTGCATCGACGCGAGGTCGGCGCGGCCCTCGATCAGATCGCTCATGTGCACGTCGACCGCCGCGAAGCCGGCGCGGTCGAACGCCGCGGCCATTTCGATCTGGCCGTTGACGCCCTGCTCGCGCAGGATCGCGACCCGCGGACGTGCCCCGGTCGACACGAACGGCGCCGCCACGTCGTCGGCCGGGTCGAAGGTCAACACCGGCTTGAGGCCGGGCGCGGCGAAATCACGCGCGGCGCGTCGTTCTTCCTCGGCGCTCTGCGGGTTGTCGCGCAATGCCTGCATCGCGTGGGTCACCGACCACCAGGCATCGAACAGCGCATCCCACTGCCATTCGGCGAGCCGCTCGTCGCCGTCGTGGACGCGGATGCGCGGCGTGCTCGTCGGCCGCGCGATGCGCTGGGCGCATTCGATCAGGCCGTGACGCGCGACGAGATCGGCGAATTCCGCACGGTCCTCGGCGGCGATCTGCACCACCGCGCCCAGTTCCTCCGAGAACAGGGTGCGCACCGCGTCGCGGCCGCGCTCGTCACCCCAGCCTTCGAGATCGATGTCGAGGCCCAGGTGCGAGCAGAACGCCATCTCGCACAGCGTGGCGAACGCGCCGCCGTCGGAGCGGTCGTGATAGGCGAGCAGCAGGCCGGCCTCGCGGGCATCGCAGATCAGCTCGAAGAACGCCTTGAGCCGGCTGCCGTCGTCGACGTCCGGACAGGCGCCGCCGAACGCGCCGAAGCACTGTGCGAGCACCGAGCCGCCGATGCGCTGCTTGCCGGCACCCAGACCGATCAGCCAGAGCTCGGTATCGGGCTCGCGCGACAGCAGCGGCGTGAGCTGGGCGCGCACGTCCGGCACCGGCGCGAAGGCGCTGATCACCAGCGACACCGGGGACACCACCTTGTGGGCCACACCGTCAGACTGCCACTGCGCCTGCATCGACAGCGAATCCTTGCCGACCGGAATCGAGAGATCCAGTGACGGGCACAGGTCCAGCGCGATCGCGCGGACCGCGTCGAACAGCCGCGCTTCCTCGCCGGCATGCCCCGCAGCGGCCATCCAGTTCGCCGACAGCTTCACCCGGTGCAGGGTGTCGACCGGCGCGGCGCACAGGTTGGTGATGGCCTCGCCGACCGCCATGCGCGCGGCGGCGGCCGAGTCGATCAGCGCCAGCGGTGTGCGCTCGCCGATCGCCATGGCTTCACCGGCGAAGCCTTCGAAACCGGACAGCGTGATCGCGCAGTCGGCGACCGGCAGCTGCCACGGACCGACCATCTGGTCGCGCGCGGTCAGGCCGCCGACGCTGCGGTCGCCGATGGTGACCAGGAACGATTTGGACGCCACCGTGGGATGGGCGAGCACGCGCAGGCCGGCCTCGTGCAGATCGATCTCGCGCGTCGCCAGCGTCGGCCAGCGATGCGCGGACAGCCGCTCGGCCTCGCGGTGCATCTTCGGCGGCTTGCCGAACAGCACGTCCATCGGCAGGTCGATCGGGTGCGGCCCGGCGAGCCGCGTCGGGCTGGCGCTCCCGTCGGCCGGGAGCACGCCGTAGCCGACCGTCAGGTGCTCCTCGGCCGTCGCCACGCCGACCACCGCGAACGGGCAGCGCTCGCGCGCACACAGTGCAGTGAAGTCGTCCACACGGTCCTGCGGAATGCCGAGGACGTAGCGCTCCTGGGATTCGTTGCACCACAGCTGCATCGGCGACAGCGACGGATCGTCGCTGGGCACGCGGCCCAGATCGATGATCCCGCCGACGCCCGAGTCGTGCAGCAGTTCGGGAATCGCGTTCGACAGACCGCCCGCACCGACGTCGTGGAACCACAGGATCGGATTGCGTTCGCCCAGTGCCACGCACCGGTCGATGACCTCCTGGCAGCGGCGCTCCATCTCCGGGTTGTCGCGCTGCACGGAGGCGAAATCCAGGTCTTCGGCACTCTCGCCCGAGGCCACCGAACTCGCCGCGCCGCCGCCCAGACCGATCAGCATCGCGGGGCCGCCGAGCACGACCACGGCGTCACCCGGCGACAGCGTTTTCTTCTCGACCATCGTGCGATCGATCGCGCCGAGGCCGCCGGCGAGCATGATCGGCTTGTCGTAGCCGCGCACCAGGCCGGCGTCGCCTTCCGGCAGTTCGAAGCTGCGGAAATAGCCGAGCAGATTCGGCCGGCCGAATTCGTTGTTGAACGCGGCGCCGCCGAGCGGGCCGTCGAGCATGATCTCCAGCGCCGGCGCCATGCGCGGGTTCAGCGCGCGCGCGCCCTCCCACGGCTGCGGCAGGGTGGGGATGCGCAGATGCGAGACCGAAAACCCGGTGAGGCCGGCCTTGGGCTTGCCGCCGCGGCCGGTCGCGCCCTCGTCGCGGATCTCGCCGCCGGCACCGGTGGCCGCGCCCGCGAACGGCGAGATCCCCGTCGGATGGTTGTGGGTCTCGACCTTGATGCAGAACGCGCTGTCGACCAGCGGCTCGCTGCGGTATTCGAACGACACCGGATCGGGCCGGAAGCGCCGCGCCGGATAGCCCTCCACCACCGCCGCGTTGTCGCTGTAGGCCGACAGCGTGTGCTCGGGCGTCTGCGCGTGCGTGTGCCGGATCATCCGGAACAGCGACTGCGGCTGCGCTTCGCCGTCGATCGTCCACGAGGCGTTGAAGATCTTGTGCCGGCAGTGCTCGGAATTGGCCTGGGCGAACATCATCAGCTCGACGTCGGCCGGATCGCGGCCGAGCGCGCCGAAGCGCTCGCGCAGGTACGCGATCTCGTCGTCGGCCAGGGCCAGTCCCAGGCGCGCGTTCGCCGCCTCGAGGTCGTCGAGCGCGATGCGCTCGACGTCGCCGCGCGGCGGCACCGCGAACAGGGCATCGGCGTCGGCGACGTCGTCGAGCAGCGACTGGGTCATCGGGTCGTGCAACTGCCGGGCCACGGCACCGGCGATCGCGGGGTCGGTCGGCCAGCCGTGCAGATCGATCCGCAGGCCGCGCTCCACGCGGCGCACCGGCAGGCCTGCACCGCGGAGCAGTTCGGTCGACTTGCTGGCCCAGGGCGAGATCGTGCCCAGACGCGGCGAGACGATGCGCGACACCACGCCTTCGGCCGGCGCGGGGACCGGGCCGGCATCGACCTCGAGAATCCGCCGCAACGTGGCGTCGTCGGGCACCTGCCCGGGCTCGGCCTCGACGAAGTAGACGTGCCAGGCGTCCACGATCCGGAGACCGGGCGCCACTGCGCGCAGACGCGCTTCGAGCCGTTCGCGGCGGAACGGCGACAGGGCCTGCTGGCCCTCGAGGACGATCATGTCCGGGGAAACCGTATTTCAGGGCCGGCCATTGTAGCCAATGGCCGGCGCCGCCGCCCCGACGGCGGCTGTCTGCGACGCCGCGGGCGCTTCAGCGGTTGCCGCCGCCCTCGGCTTCGAGCCGCTGCAGCGCCGACAACAGCGCATCGGGCGGCATGTAGCCCGGCATCTGGGTGCCGTCCTCGGCCACGATCATCGGCGTGCCGGTCAGGCCGGCGCGCTGGCCCAGCGCGTAATGCGCAGCGACCGGGTTGTCGCAGGTCTTCGGCGGCACGCGGCGGCCGGACTTGGCGTCGGTCAGGGCCTGGCGGCGATCGTCGGCACACCACACCGACTCCATCAGGCGGAAATCCTCGCTGCCCGGGCCCATGCGCGGAAACGCCAGATACTCGACCGCGATGCCGAGCTTGTTGTAGTCGGCGATCTCCTCGTGCAGACGGCGGCAGTAGCCGCATTCCACATCGGTGAACACCGAGACGGTGTACTTGGGATTGGCCGGCGCGAAGATGATGCGCTGGTCCTCAGGCACCTCGGACAGCAGCCGCTTGCGCAACTGCGACAGGCCGGCCTGGCTGAGATCGCGCTTCTCCTCGGCATCGAACAGGCTGCCCTGCAGCACATAGCGGCCGTCGTCGCTGACGTAGAGCACCTGGCCCGAGACGATGACTTCCTGGAAGCCCGGCAACGGAGCATCGGACACGCTTTCGATGTCCACGCGCGGATTGATCGAGAGGATGGCGTTGCGCGCGTTGGCGGCCGGCGAGCCGGGGGATGCCGCCTCGGCCGCGGTGACTGCGCTGGGCGCGGCCTCGGCGCCGGGCGCCGCCGCGTCCGGACTGGTGCCCTGGGCACAGGCGGACAGGCTGAAGGCACTGAACAGCGCGAACACGTATCGCTTCATCGATTCTGGCGACCAACGGCGGAGACAGCTCCGGGGCCGGCAATTCTGGCACGAAGCGGAAAGGGGGACCGGAACGCCCCGCCACAGCCCGGACACCGTTCATGCCGGAGGCGGAGAGCGGCGCTGCCGGCGCCAGGGCGCCGACGGCCGTCCGCGCCCGTGCAGCGGCGCAACGCCGGACAGGCATTCGCGTCCAGGCGTGCGCCCCGGGGACAGGGCGGGATCGGCCCGCCGGTTCGGCGGCCACCCGCCTCGCCGGGCGCGCGGACCACCGCACGGACAGGAGGGCATCGAGGTACTGCCGAGCGGTCGACGCCGCGTGTGGCCCGGCGAAGCACGCCGGGCGTTCGCGCGTGCGCGAGCCGGCATCGACCCGACGCCGGTGCGCGGGTGCATCGCCCGCCCGGCCTCGCGAAGCACGCGAGGCGTTCGACGCGCCCGCGGTCGGTATCGACTCTTGTCGAGTATTGATGCATCGCTCGTCCGGCCCGGCGAAGCACGCGAGGCGTTCGGCGCACCCGCGGTCGGCATCGACTCTTGTCGACGTAGTGATGCACCGCTCATCCGGCCCGGCGAAGCACGCCGGGCGTTCGCGCGTGCGCGAGCCGGCCTCGACCCGACGCCGGTGCGTGGGTGCATCGCCCGCCCGGCCTCGCGAAGCACGCGAGGCGTTCGACGCGCCCGCGGTCGGTATCGACTCTTGTCGACGTATTGATGCATCGCTCGCCCGGCCCGGCGAAGCACGCCGGGCGTTCGCGCGTGCGCGAGCTGGCATCGACCCGACGCCGGTGCATGGGTGCATCGCCCGCCCGGCCTCGCGAAGCACGCGAGGCGTTCGGCGCACCCGCGGTCGGTATCGACTCCTGTCGACGTATTGATGCATCGCTCGTCCGGCCCGGCGAAGCACGCCGGGCGTTCGCGCGTGCGCGAGCCGATGGCTCGCAAGCCGCACGCGCTCACCCCCTCGGGTGGTGGGTGGTGTGGAGGCGCTTGAGCTGTTCACGGGCGACGAGGGTGTAGATCTGGGTCGTGGACAGGGAGCTGTGTCCGAGCAGCATCTGCAGCGCGCGCAGGTCCGCGCCGCGGTTGAGCAGATGGGTGGCGAAGCTGTGACGCAGCCCATGCGGACTGATGCGCGCGGCGTCGATGCCGGCGAGTACGGCGTAGCGCTTCACGAGTGCCCAGAACTGTTGCCGGCTCATCGGCGTGCGGCTGGCGGTCACGAACAGCGGGGTCTCGCCCTGCGCACCGCCCGGCAGCGCGCGCTTGCCGGTCAGCGCCCCGCGCGCGTCGTCGAGATAGCGCTGCAACCAGTGCTGCGCCTCCTCGCCCAGCGGCACCAGCCGTGTGCGACCGCCCTTGCCGGTCACGCGCAACGCGCCCTGGCGCAGGTTCACGCCATTGGCCGGCAGGCCGGTCAACTCGCTGACACGCAGGCCGCAGGCGTACATCAGCTCGAGCATGGTGCGGTCGCGCAGGCCCTCGGGCGTGCCGGTATCGGGCGCGTCGAGCAACGCATCGATCTGCGACTCGCTCAAGGCCTTGGGCAGCGAGCGCGGCAGCTTGGGCGGGTCGAGCAATGCGGTGGGATCATCGGTGCGGCCGTGGCGCCGCTGGCGATCGGCGTAGAACGCGCGCAGTGCCGACAGCAGCCGGGCGTTGCTGCGCGGCGACCAGCCGTGGCGCGTACGCCAGGCCAGATGCTCGAACAGGGCACCGCGATCGGCGTGCGCAATGCCGCCGTCGCGGCCGTCGCGCCAGCGCGCCAGGCCTTCGAGATCGCGGCGGTAGGCGGCGGCCGTCTGGACGGCGATGCCGGTATCGGCCCAGAACGCGTCGAGGAAGCCCTCGATCGCCGCCCGATCGTCGTCGCGCAGGGGTGGAAGCGCGGTCGCGAGCGCACGGCGTTCGGCGGGTGTGGTGGCAGTCGACATACGCCCAAGCTTAGCCGCCGCGCCGCTATCCTTCCGCGATGCCGATGCCTGCCCCCTCTGCCCAAGCGCACCCGCCGTGGATCGGCCGCCGCCTGCTCGCGCTGCTCTACGACCTGTGGCCCGCACTCGCCCTGTGGCTGCTGCTCTCGGCGGTGTTCACCGCGGGCTACACCCTGCTCGGCCGCCACGACCCGCACGAGAACATCGCACCGCTGAGCGGCCTGCAATGGGTGCTGTGGCTGTGCTGCTGGGGCGTGACCGGGCTGTACGCGGTGGTGAGCTGGCGGCACGGCGGCCAGACCCTGGGGATGCGTCCCTGGGGGCTGCGCGTACGCACGTCGGGCGGCGACCGGCCGCACGTCGGCGCCCTGTGGCTGCGCTTCGCCGTCGGCACGGTGTCGCTGGCCGTCGGCGGCCTCGGCTTCTGGTGGGCCTGGTTCGATCGCGACCGGCTGACCTGGCACGACCGGGCGAGCGGCACGCGCGTGCTGCGCGAGGCGACGCGCGGTCGGGATTGACGATGGCGCGCTGCCGCTGCCGGAGCGGTGTCGCGTACCCCTAGATGCGAGAAGCGTGGGCACGGTCTCCGGGCTGTACGCGTGGCGACATGCGCGCGGCCTGACAGCACGTGGCAGGCCGCCAGGCTCGCGTTGCGACGACGGTCGAACGGCCGGCCCGACATTCCGGCGCGCGAAGCGCGCGAGGCGTTCGTCGCCACGCGCGTGGCGGTCGAACGTGCTATCGGCTCTTCACTCCAGCGCGCGTCCGGCCCGGCGAAGCACGCCGGGCGTTCGGCGCACCCGCGCGGCGGCGGTCGAAGCGCTATCGGCTCGCCGTTTCCGCGCGTGTCCGGCCCGGCGAAGCACGCCGGGCGTTCGGCGCACCCGCGCGGCAGTGCCGCGCAAACGGGTGCGCCTCACCCACTCCGCTTCCGGAAGAGGCTCCAGGAGACGATCAGCATGATCGCCGGGGGAATCAGATAGGCGAGCCGATAGTCGAGGCGGTACACCGCCGCCAGCTTCACCACCTGGGTTTGCGCCAGCCAGAAGCCCAGCGCGAAGACCACGCCGATGAACAGACGTTTGCCGGCATTGCCGCTGCGCAGGGAGCCGAACGCGAACGGAATCGCGGCCAGACACAGGGCCAGGACATTGAGCGGATAGAACCAGCGCCCCCAGTAGTGTTCCTCGAACTCGCTGGCGTCGAGCTGGTTGCGCTTGCGGTATTCGATGCCCGCCCGCAGTTCGCTCGACGGCATGTAGCGTGGCCGCCAGATGTTGCTGGCGCTGGCGGCGAGCGTGGACGCATCCAGCTGCGACGCCCACTGCTCTTCCAGGGCTTCGGTGCGGGTGACCGCACGCGGCTCGAACCAGGTGCGCTGCACCTCGAGCAGGCGCCAGCCGTTGGCGCCGTGCTCGGCGGTCTTGGCGTGGGCGACCGATTCCAGACGCCCGTCGGCGGCGAATTCGAACAGACGCACGTCCTGCAGCTGGATCCGGCTGCTGCCGCCCTCGCGGATCTCGTTGCCGTTCTGCGCATTGAGGAAGGTGTCGCCCTCGCGCGCCCACAGGCCCGAATAGCGGCCCAGAATCATGTTGTCCGACAACGCGGCCCCGCGCATCGAATCACCGGCGCGCTGGGACGCCGGGCCGACCCATTCGCCGTTGACGACCATCAGGGCGGTCAGGGCGACGAGCGGCAGCGCGACCGAGAGGCTGATCCGCGTCCGCGACAGGCCCACGGCGCGCATGGCGATGAGCTCCGACGTGGCCGCCAGCTGGCCCAGTCCCATCAGCGAACCGATCACCGCCGCGGTGGGGAACATCGTGTAGGCACGGCGCGGAATCGTGTAGATGACGTAGGTCAACGCCTGCATGAAGCCGTACTGGCCCTGGCCGATGTCGTCCATCTCCGGCAGCAGGCCGCTCATCACCGTGTCGAGGCCGGTCAGCACCACCCACGTGGCCAGCACCATCACCGTGATCACCCGGGCGACGTAGAGATCGTGGATGCGCAGCAGCGGACGGATCGTCATGACGCGCGCTTCCAGACCGGCGCCTTGACCCGCCCGTCGCTGACGTACATCCAGATGCAGAACACCAGCAACGGCAACACCAGCCACCACAGGCCGAGCGCGGCCGGCACCTTGCCGTCTTCCACCCAGTCGGTGCCCATGATCATCAGGTTCATGCCGAGCACATACGCCAGAAAGCCCATCATCATGCGGCCGTAGCGCGCCTGCCGCGGCGGGCTGCGCGCCAGTCGCACCGCGAGCAGCGCGAAGGCCAGCGCCAGCAGCGGCGGCGCCATGCGGAAATGCAACTGCGCCTGCGCGGCCGGACGGTCATCACCGAACAGCGCGAGTGTGGGCGCGAGTTCCGGCTCGTCGGAGCGGGATCTCGCCTCGACACTGGGCAGCCGCAATTCATTGCTGGCGTAGCGCATCAGCCGGTAGTCGAGCCCCGCATCGAGGGGGCCCTCGACGCGGAATCCTTCGTCCAGACGCAGGAAGCGGCCGTCGCCGTCGACCGTCAGTTCGCCGGTCATCGCCGTGGTGACGTCCATGCGCCCCTCGTCCTGGCGGTAGACGAACACCCGGCCGAGCTGGCTGCCGTCATCGGACATCGCGTTGACGTAGATCACCCCGCCACCGCCGGGAAATTCGACGAAACGCCCGGCCTCGAGGCCCGACACCAGCAGACTGCGTTGACCGGCCTCGATCATGCGCTGCGAATAATCACGCGCCCACGGGCCCAGCCACAGCGAACAGGCGCCGATGAACAGCACCATCGGCCCGACCACCAGCATCAGCGGCCGCAGCAGGCGCTTCGGCCCCACGCCGACCGAGGTCAGCACCGGCATTTCGGTATCGCGGTAGAGGCGGCCCACGGCCAGCATCAGCCCCAGCATCAGGCCGAGCGGGAGGATCAGCGGCAGATAATTGAGCACCTGCAGGCCCAGCTGGGCCAGCATCAGACCGGCCGGCACCCGGCCGCGGGCGATGTCGCTGAGCACGTCGGCGAACACGCCACCCAGGCTGACGATCAGCAGCACCACGAGGGCGGCGAAGGTCGACTGGGCGAACTCGCGGAACAGGTAACTGTCGAGCTTCGGCATCGGGTGCAGGGGCTTTGCTTTAGACTTGGGGGTTCGTCCAGCCGCGCCGATCCGGCGCATCCGACCCGGCAAGCCTCTCACTGGCGCCGCGCACTGGACCGTGAAGTGTACCGATCACTCTATGGAATCTGGTTGATGACCCTCGAATTCTCCCTGAACCACGCCGCGCCCGCCGAACTGGCCACCGACTGCCTGGTGGTCGGCGTCTTCGCTGACGGCCCGCTCACCGGAGCCGCCGAAGCGGTCGACGCCGCCAGCGGCGGGCGCCTCGCCGCCCTCGCCCAGCGCGGCGACCTCTCCGGCAAGGCCGGCCGCACCAGCCTGCTGCACGATCTGCCCGGCCTCGCCGCCACGCGCGTACTGGCCGTCGGTCTCGGCGAGCACGCCAAGTTCGGCGCCTCGCAGTACATCAAGGCCGTCGGCGACGCGGTCCGCGCCCTCAAGGACGGCAGCTGCAGCAACGCCACGCTGGCCCTGGCCGACCTCGACGTCGCCGGCCGCGACACCGCCTGGAAGATCCGTCAGGCGGTGATCGCCGCCGACCACGCGGCCTACCGCTATGTCGCCACGCTGGGCGCCCACAACAAGAAGCGCGAACCTTCGACGCTGGCCACGATCACGGTCCACGGCGACGACGCCGACGCCCTCGCCCAGGGCAAGGCGATCGCCGCCGGCGTGAAGTTCGCTCGCGAGCTCGGCAACCTGCCGCCGAACATCTGCAATCCGGCCTACCTCGGCGAACAGGCGCAGGCCTTCGCCGCGCGTTTCGACAAGGCCAGCTGCGAGGTCCTCGACGAGCACCAGATGGAAGCGCTGGGCATGGGCTCGCTGCTCGCGGTCGCGCGCGGTTCGGCCAACCGCCCGCGCCTGGTGGTGCTGAGCTGGAACAACGGCGGCGACGCCAAGCCCTATGTGCTGGTCGGCAAGGGCATCACCTTCGATACCGGCGGTGTCAACCTCAAGACGCAGGGCGGCATCGAGGAAATGAAGTTCGACATGTGCGGCGCGGCGACGGTCATGGGGACCTTCGTGTCGGCGGTCGGCCTCGATCTGCCGATCAATCTGCACGTCGTCGTGCCGGCCGTGGAGAACGGCATCGACGGCAATGCCTATCGGCCGTCGGACGTCATCACCAGCATGTCGGGCAAGACCATCGAGGTCGGCAACACCGACGCCGAAGGCCGCCTGATCCTGTGCGACGCGCTGACCTACGCCGAGCGTTTTGAGCCGGCGGCGCTGGTCGACGTGGCCACGCTGACCGGCGCCTGCATGGTCGCGCTGGGCACCCAGGCCACCGGCCTGATGAGCAAGCACGACGACCTGGCCGACGAGCTGCTGGCCGCCGGCGAGCACGTGTTCGATCGCGCCTGGCGCCTGCCGCTGTGGGACGAGTACCAGTCGATGCTCGACTCCAATTTCGCCGACGTCTACAACATCGGCGGCCGCTGGGGTGGCGCGATCACCGCCGGCTGCTTCCTGTCGCGCTTCACCGAGAAGCAGCGCTGGGCGCATCTCGACATCGCCGGCAGCGCCAGCGGCAGCGGCAAGATGGCCTACGCCACCGGCCGCCCGGTGGGCCTGCTGAGCCAGTGGCTGATGGACCGGGTTGCCTGACCGGTCCGGGCCCGACGGGGATCGCGCGCGACGCCGTGTCCCCGTCCGTGGCCCGACCGCCGACGCCATGGCCCGTGCCGATTTCTATCTGATCGCCAAGCCGCGCTTCCGCGAGGAACCGCTGCGCCTGGTGTGCGAACTGGTCCGCAAGGCCTATGCGGCCGACCTGTGGACGCTGGTGCTCGCCCGCGACGCCGAGCAGGCCGAGGCCCTCGACGACATGCTCTGGGACATGGGCGAGGACACCTACATCCCGCACCAGATCGCCGGCATGGACGACGAGGACGACGTCACGCCGGTGCTCATCGCCACCCCTGACATCGACATGCCGATGCGCGCGCTGGTGATCAACCTGCGCGACACCGTGGCGCCCGCCGGCTTCGAGCGCGTGCTCGAGGTGGTGCCGGCCGACGACTCGGCCCGCGAACCGCTGCGCGAGCGCTGGAAGCAGTACAAGGCCGCCGGCCTGGACGTCGCGAAGCACGATATGTGAGGCACAGGGATTCGGGATTGGGGATTGGGGATTCGAACGCGAACTCCGCCCCGCCTGTATCCCTGCTCTGCCCAATCCCGAATCCCCAATCCCGAATCCCACGCCCTATGCCCCTCGCCCAAAGCTACGACCCCGGTACCTTCGAAGCCCGCCTGTACGCGGAATGGGAGCAGAGCGGCGTGTTCCGGCCGCAGGGCGACGGGCCGGCGTACACGATCCTGCTGCCGCCGCCGAACGTCACCGGCACGCTGCACATGGGTCATGCCTTCCAGCACACGCTGCAAGACGCGCTGATCCGCTACCACCGCATGCTCGGCCATCGCACGCTGTGGCAGATGGGCACCGACCATGCCGGCATCGCGACCGAGATGGTGGTCTCGCGCAACCTCGCGCTCCAAGGCGCGGGCGAAACCCGCGATTCGCTGGGCCGCGACGGCTTCATCGACAAGGTGTGGGAGTGGAAGGCCAAGTCCGGCGGCACGATCGAGCGCCAGATGCGGCGTCTCGGCACGTCCGGCGACTGGACGCGCAGTGTCTTCACCATGGACGACATGCCGTCGAAAGCGGTCATCGAAGCCTTCGTGCGCCTGCACGAGAAGGGCCTGATCTATCGCGGCAAGCGCCTGGTCAACTGGGATCCGGTGCTCGACACCGCGATCTCCGATCTGGAGGTCGAGAACCGCGAAGTGCCCGGCCACATGTGGCACTTCAAGTATCCGCTGGCCGGCGGCGAGACCTACGAATACATCGAGCGCGACGCGGACGGCACCATCACCCTGCGCGAGACGCGTGACTACATCTCGATCGCGACCACGCGCCCGGAAACCATGCTCGGCGACGGTGCGGTCGCGGTGCACCCCGACGATGCGCGCTATGCGCCGATCGTCGGCAAGCTGTGCGAGATTCCGGTCGGGCCGAAGGCGCATCGGCGGCTGGTGCCGATCATCACCGACACCTATCCCGATCCGGCGTTCGGCTCGGGCGCGGTCAAGATCACCGGCGCCCACGATTTCAACGACTACCAGGTCGCCGCGCGCAACGGCATCCCGCTGTACGCGCTGATGGACAGCCACGCGCGCATGCGCACCGATGGTCTCCCCTACGAGGAGAGCGCGGAGATCGCAGGCGCGATCGCGCGCGGCGAGCGCGAGGCCGGCGACGTCGGCGCAGTCAATCTGGTGCCCGACGCGCTGCGCGGGCTGGATCGCTACGAGGCGCGCAGGCAGGTCGTGGAGCAGATCACGGCAGAAGGCCTCGCCGTGACCGATGCCGACGGCAATCCGGTCGTGGATTCGAAGCCGATCATGCAGCCCTTCGGTGATCGCACCGGTTCGGTGATCGAGCCGTTCCTGACCGACCAGTGGTTCGTCGCGATGGACGAACTCGGCCGACGCGGCATGGAACTGGTGGAGAGCGGCGCGGTGAAGTTCGTGCCGCCGAACTGGGTCAACACCTACCGCCACTGGATGGAGAACATCCAGGACTGGACGATCAGCCGCCAGCTCTGGTGGGGCCACCGCATTCCCGCGTGGTTCGACGAGGCCGGCAACATCTACGTCGGCCGCGACGAGGCCGAGGCGCGCGCGCGCGGCGGCATCGGTGAGGAGGTCGCGCTGCGCCAGGACAGCGACGTGCTCGAGACCTGGTTCTCGTCGGCCCTGTGGCCCTTCAGCACGCTCGGCTGGCCCGACGCGGACGCGATGCGCGAGCGCGGCTTCGACGACTTCCTGCCGACCAGCGTGCTGGTGACCGGCTTCGACATCATCTTCTTCTGGGTCGCGCGCATGGTCATGCTGACCGACGCGCTGACCGGCAAGGTGGCCTTCAACGACGTCTACATGACCGGCCTGGTCCGCGACAAGGACGGCCAGAAGATGTCGAAGTCGAAAGGCAACATCCTGGACCCGCTCGACATCATCGACGGCATCAGCGCCGACGCACTGGTCGCCAAGCGCACCACCGGTCTGATGAAGCCGACCGACGCGCCGAAGATCGAGAAGGCCACGCGCAAGGAATTTCCCGACGGCATCGCCGCGCACGGCGCCGACCCGCTGCGCTTCACGATGGCCGCGCTCGCCGGTCCCGGCCGTGACATCAAGTTCGATCTCGGCCGCGCCGAGGGCTACAAGAACTTCTGCAACAAGCTGTGGAACGCGACGCGCTTCGTGCTGATGAACACCGAAGGCCTCACCGCCGCAGGCGCGCCCGAGCCGACCACGGACGCCGAGCGCTGGATCCTCGCGCGGCTGGCGATCACCGCCGACGAGGCGCGTGCGCACTTCGGCAGCTACCGCTTCGATCTGCTGGCGCAGACCGTGTACGAATTCGCTTGGAACGATTTCTGCGACTGGTTCGTCGAACTCGCCAAGCCGGCGCTGCTCGGTGAGGACGCGGCCGCCGCGACGAGCACCCGCCAGACCCTGCTGCACGTGCTCGAATCGCTGCTGCGTCTGCTGCACCCGTTGATCCCGTTCGTCACCGAGGAACTGTGGCGCGAGGTCGCACCGCGGATCGGCATCGAGGCCACGACGATTTCACTCCGACCCTACCCCGCGGCCGATGCCGCGCTGGTAGCCTCGTATGCGCAGGCCTCCACCGATGTCGAGTGGCTCAAGCAGATGGTCGGCGCGCTGCGCCGCATCCGCAGCGAGCTGGGCGTGTCGCCGTCCAAGCAGGTGCCGCTGCTGGTGCGTGCCGGCGCTGCGAACGACGTCGCGCGCATGCGGCGCTTCGGATCGCAGCTGCGCTTTCTGACGCGCCTGTCGGCCATCGACACGCTCGACGGCGAGCCGCCGCCGGCCGCGTCGGCCCTGGTCGGCGAGCTCGCGCTGTTCGTGCCGCTCGAAGGCCTGGTCGATCTGGATGCCGAGCGCGCGCGCCTCGACAAGGAGCTCGCCCGGATCGGCGCGGAGAAGGACAAGAGCGCCGCCAAGCTCGCGAAGTTCAGCGACAAGGTACCGGCGGCGGTCGTCGACCAGGAGCGCCAGCGCCTCGCCGACTGGACCGCGCAATACGACGCCCTCGCCGCGCAACGCGCGCGGCTCTGAGACGGACGGCGTCGGCCCGCACGGCCGGCGCGAACGACCGCGCACGCGCGCGTAGGGCCGGCGTCCGCCGAGGATCGCGCCCGCAAGACTGGCGTCGCCCGCGAGCAGCGCGGCAGAGGAAGCGGCGGAACCCGCGGCATCGTACGGCCCCGTCCCGCGCATCACACCCGGACGGGTGCGGTGCCGGCCGGCGGGCTGCTGCGCTCGTCGCGACTCGGTTCGGGTGACGCCGTTTGCACGACGCCGGCGCGCGCGCGGCCCACGCACTGACAGGCTGTTGCAGCGGCGCACCTACAATCGGTCGCCACCTCACAGCGGATCCGTCCATGGCGAATCCCGGTTCTGTTCCCCACGTGGTCATCGTCGGCGGCGGCTTCGCCGGCCTCTGGGCGGCGCGTGCGCTGGCGCGTGACCCGGTGCGGATCACGCTGATCGACCGCGGCAACCACCATCTGTTCCAGCCCCTGCTCTACCAGGTGGCGACGGCCGGGCTTTCGGCGCCGGACATCGCCGCGCCGCTGCGCCATATCCTGCGCAAGCAGGACAACGTGGAAGTGCGCCTGGCGGAGGTCGAAGGCATCGATGCCGATGCGCACACCCTGCGTCTCGACGGCGGCCAGACGCTCGGCTTCGACCGGCTGCTGCTGGCCAGCGGTGCCACCCACGCCTACTTCGGCAACGACCACTGGGCCGCGCACGCGCCCGGGCTGAAGACGCTCGACGACGCCCTGTTGCTGCGTCGCCGTCTGCTGCTCGCGTTCGAGCGCGCCGAAGCCGAATCCGATCCCGAGCAGCGCGCGGCCTGGCTGAGCTTCGCCGTCGTCGGGGGCGGGCCGACCGGTGTCGAGCTCGCCGGCACGCTGGCCGAGATCGCCCGGCACACGCTGCGCAGCGAATTCCGCCACATCGACCCCGCGTCCGCGACGGTGCGTCTGGTCGAAGCCGGGCCGCGCGTGCTGGCCTCGTTCCCCGAGGATCTGTCGCAGCGCGCGCAGCGGCAGCTCCAGAAGCTCGGCGTCGACGTGCTGACCGGCACCGCGGTCGAGGACATCGACGCCGAGGGCTTCTGCCTCGGCGGCAGACGGGTCGCGGCGCGCACGGTGATCTGGGCCGCGGGTGTCGCCGCCTCGCCCTTGGGCGCACTGCTCGATGCCCCGCGCGATCGCGCCGGCCGCGTGCGCGTGGCCCAAGACCTGTCCGTGCCGGGGCACCCCGACATCTTCGTGGCCGGTGATCTCGCCGCAGTGGAGAGCGACGGCCGCCCGGTCCCGGGCGTGGCGCCGGCGGCCAAGCAGATGGGCCGGCACGTCGCGGCGAACATCCGCGCCGGCCTGCGCGGCCAGCCCCGCGCGCCGTTCGTGTATCGCGACTTCGGCAACCTCGCGACCATCGGCCGCATGGCCGCCGTGGTCCACGTCGGCAAACTGAAACTCTCGGGCGCCGTCGCCTGGTGGTTCTGGCTGATCGCGCACGTGTTCTTCCTGATCGGCTTCCGCAACCGCGTGGTCGTGCTGCTCAACTGGACGATGGCCTATTGGACCTATCAGCGTGCGGCGCGGATCATCTTCGGCCCTGCGCCCGAGGTCGGCCCGGAGGCCGAGACCGAAGACACGACGCTCGAGGCATCCGCTAGCATGGCGCCGCGCCCATCCGGGCCGGACACGCCGGCCGACTGAGCCGCGTTCTCCCCTCAGCCGGCCACCCCGCATGACCGACATCGCCACCGATCACTTCTGGATCGCCCTCGCCGTCACCACGGCCGCCGGCCTGGCGACCGGGCTCGGCAGCCTGCTGGTGCTCTTCGCCCGGCAGCCCAATGCCCGCCTGCTGGCCTTCGGCCTCGCCTTCGCCGCGGGTGCGATGGTGTACGTGTCGCTGACCGAGATCCTCGACAAATCGATACTCGCCTTCACCAACGCCTACGGCGAGCAACTCGGTTTCACCTGGGGCACGCTGTCGTTTCTCGGCGGCGTGCTGTTCATCGTCGCGACCGACCGTCTGGTGCCGAATCCGCACGAACGCCTGGAAGTGGACGATCCCTACTTCCGCGAGCACAACGCCAGCTACGTCAAGCGCGTGGGCCTGCTGACGGCCGTGGCCATCACCGCGCACAACTTCCCCGAGGGCCTGGCGACGTTCTTCGCCACGCTGTCGAACCCGGGCGTCGGCATGCCGCTCGCCTTCGCGATCGCGATCCACAACATTCCCGAAGGCATCGCGATCGCGGTGCCGGTCTACTTCGCCACCAACAACAAGCTCTACGCGTTTCTCGCCTGCCTGCTGTCGGGCCTGGCGGAACCGGTCGGCGCGTTGATCGGCTACGCGGTGCTGCGCCCGTTCCTGTCCGAACCGGTGTTCGGCGTGGTCTTCGGCCTGATCGCGGGTGTGATGGTGTTCCTCGCCCTCGACGAACTGCTGCCGGCCGCCAAGCGCTACGCCAAGGGCCATGAGACGGTCTACGGCCTGGTGACCGGCATGGCGGCGCTGGCGATCAGCCTGGTGCTGTTCAAGTGGTGAACTGAGACCCCGTCACGGAGGCTGCATGCGACGTCGCGCGGTGTTGGGAGCGATCGGTGCCTTGGCGCTCGCGCCCGCGTACGCCCATGCCGAACGCGATGACCACGCGCTGCTCGACGCGATCGATCTCGATGGCGCACCGGGTGCCGCGATCGGCGTCGTGCGTGCGGGCAGGATCGTGGTGCTCGGCGGGCGTGGCCGACGCGGACCGTTCGATGCACGGACCCCGGGCGCCGACACCGTGTTCGAGATCGGTTCGCTGACCAAGACCTTCACTGCATGTCTGGTCTTCGCACTCGCGGCTGACGGTCTGCTCGACATCGACGCGCCCATCGCCGCTTACGTCGACGACCTGCCGCTGACCTGGCGGGACCGCAGCCTCGCCTCGTTGCTCGCGCACACCGGCGGCCTGCCGGAGTATCTCGACGCAACGAACTTCCGCACGCTGATGCCGCAGGCGCTGACACCGCGCGAGATCGTCGCGATCGCGGCCGATCGGCCGCTCGCGTTCGCTGCCGGGACGCGACACGTCTACAGCAACACCGGCTATGTGTTGCTCGGCATGGCTGCCGAGGCGGTCGGCGGGGCGTCCTACTGGACGCAACTGGACACGCGATTCTTCCGGCCCGCCGGAATGACGCGTACCGGTCCGCGCACGCAGGTACAGGCCGGCGACGATGTCGCGACGGGACGTTTCTGGACCGGCGTGGATTGGGACGACGTGCCGCCACCTGCAGCGCCGGGTGCGACGTTCTCTGCAGGCGGCCTGGTGTCCACCGCGCGCGATCTGGCCCGCTGGGCGATCGCGCTGGACGCTGGACAGCTGGTCGACGCATCGCTCCGTGAGCGCATGTGGCGCCGGGCGTTGCTCGCCGACGGCACCGCCATCGACTGGGGACTGGGCTGGAAGATTGAAGCCAGCAGCGAGCGGCCCGTGGTCGCGCACGGGGGCGGCACTGCCGGCTTCTCGTGCTGGTTCCGGCGCGATATCGCCGCGCGTCTGACCACGATCGTGCTGACCAACCAGAACGGTCGCGCCGACCCAGCTCTCATGAGCGACGCACTGGAGGCGGCGCTGCAATCCCAAAGTCGCTAGCCGGGCGCAGCCTTGCCGCATTGGCAGCGCCTGGAACGAAAACGGCCCGCTTGCGCGGGCCGTTCCGTCTGAAGCGCGAGACTCGGATCAGGCTGCGAACAAGGCCTTCATCTTCTTCAGCGCGTTCGCTTCGACCTGGCGGATGCGCTCGGCCGACACGCCGTACTCGTCCGCCAGCTCCTGCAACGTCACCTTGTTCTCGTCGTCCAACCAGCGGCGGCGGATGATGTCGCGCGAGCGCGCATCGAGCTTCGACAGGCCTTCGCGCAGCAGGTCGAGCTGGCTGTCGGCGCTGTCGTTGCGCTCGTAGGCCTGGGCGGGGTCCTCGTCCTGGGCCACGAGATAGGCGACCGGCGCCGGCGGGGCGTTGTCGTCGTCCTCGCCCGCAGGCGCGTCGAAGCCGACATCGCGACCCGAAAGCCGCGACTCCATCTCGAGCACCTCGCGCTCGGAGACGTTGAGATCGGCCGCCACCGCCTTGACCTCGCTCGCGTTGAGCCAGCCCAGGCGGGTCTTGGACTTGCGCAGATTGAAGAACAGTTTGCGCTGGGCCTTGGTCGTGGCGACCTTGACGATGCGCCAGTTCTTCAGGATGAACTCGTGCATCTCCGCGCGGATCCAGTGCACGGCGAAGCTCACCAGGCGCACGCCGACATCGGGGTCGAACCGCTTCACGGCCTTCATCAGCCCGATGTTGCCTTCCTGGATGAGGTCACCCAGCGGCAGGCCGTAGCCGTTGTACCCCCGGGCGACGTGCACCACGAAGCGCAGGTGCGAATGCACCAGTTCGCGCGCGGCGTCGAGATCGTCGTTGTCGCGGTAGCGGCGGGCCAGGGTCTGCTCGTCGTCGACCGTCAGCACCGGAATCTGGTGCACGGCGCCGATGTAGGCATCGAGCGACCCCAGCGGGCTGGGAATCGGCAGGCTGTTGGCAACCAGGGCGTGGGTCATCGTCTGCGTGCTCATGAGTGGGGATGTTAGCAGTCGATGGATATGACTGCTAAGGGCAGGAAAAGTTCCGTACGTTCCAAGGGTGGAACGTTCAGCGTCGCCGGCCCTGTTCGACATCGGGATGGTGCATGTCACTTGCAAGGGGTGCCCGGAGGCGGCGCGATCTCGTGATCGCCGTCCGCGATCGGGACCTGACGAGTGTGCGATCCGGGCCGGAAACCAGCGATGAAGGCCCGCGTATTCAGGTCCATCCGGTCATGCGACGGATCGTTTCACGCGCGGTGTCGAGGTCGGGGGACGGCGCCATCAGCCGGGGCCGCCGGTCCAGCATGCACTCCACGCCCGCTGCGACGAGTGCCCCGTGAGCGGCCTGCAACGCGTCCCGCTCCGCGGTGTCCATCAGACCGGCCTCGACGGCGGCATCGAGCAGCGGCGGCGTCGCCCGCGGCTCGAGCAGCGCCGGCGTGGCGTGGGCGGACTGCAACACCCAGGACTGGACGAGAAACTCGAGGTCGACCAGGCCGCCCTCCCCCTGCTTGAGATCGAAACGCGCGGGCGTCGAGCGGTCCAGCTCGCTCCGCATCCGGCGCCGCATCGCCGCCACGTCGGCACGAACGGCGGCCGCATCGCGCGGCCGGCCCAGCGTCTCGCGACGCACCGCTTCAAAGGCGGCGACCATACCGTCGTCACCGGCGACGAAGCGCGCGCGCACCAGTGCCTGGTGCTCCCAGGTCCAGGCACGCTCGCGCTGGTACTCCGCGTAGCTCGCCAGCGAGGACACCAGCAACCCCTTGCCGCCATCGGGCCGCAGGCGCACGTCCACGTCGTAGAGACGCCCGCCCCCGGTGACGGTGCCCAGCAGATTGACCACCTTCTGCGCCAGGCGCGACGCCCAGCGCTGGGCGTCCAGCGGACGTGCGCCGGTGGACTGGGCCTCCGGCGGCGCGTCGTAGAGAAAGACCAGATCGAGATCCGAGCCGAAGCCCAGCTCCTCGCCGCCGAGGCTGCCGTAGCCGACGACCGCGAAGCGTGCGCCGGGCACGGGTCCGTGGGCGCGTTCGAGATCACCCCGTGCCAGGCTCAGCACCACGTCGACGACCGCGTCGGCGAGCCAGGCGAGCTGGCGCGTGGCCGTCTGCGCATCGAGCCGGCGGTCGAGCGTGGCCAGGGCGATGCGGAAGCTCAGCTGCTGGCGCACCTCGTTGAGCATGAACAGCGACGCCTCCAGATCGGCCTGACGCAGCGCCCGTGCGCAGGCCGCGGCCAGGGCGTCGCGGTCCGGCAAGGCGCCTTCGACGCGCGCGTCGAGCAGTTCGTCGAGCAGCAGTGGATGCGCCGCCAGCCGCTCGGCCAGGAACGCGCTGCGCGTGACCAGACCGACCAGCCGGGCCAGCGCCGCGGGTTGTTCATCGAGCAAGGCGAGGTAACTCGCACGCCGCAGCAGGTTGTGCAGGACCGCGAGCAGGCGGCGGATGGCCTGCAGCGGCCGGTCCGCCGGCGCCGAAGCCTGCAGCAGCACCGGCATCAGGCGGTCGAGTCGCGCGCGTGCGGCATCGGAAAGATCGCGCACGCTGGGCGAGCGCGCGAAATCACGCAGCGCGCCATCGACGTCGCGCGCATCCTGGAAGCCGACCGCCGTCAGCGCGGCGGGGTCTCCGCCCTCGGGCAGTGCCTGCCACCAGGCGGCGAGGTCGTGATCGGCCTCCGGTTCGCGCTGCTGGCTGCGGACGGCCAGCAGCGCGTCGAACTCGTGGGCGATGTGCCGCCGTCGACGCGTCACCTCCGCCTGCAGGCCGGTCCAGTCGTCGAAGCCGAGTCCGCGGGCGATGCGCAGACGATCCAGCGGGTCGTGCGGCAGCACGTGGGTCTGCGCGTCGCGCAGCATCTGCAGCCGGTTCTCCACCCGGCGCAGGCACAGATACGCATCGCGCAGCCGGCTCAGGGCCTCGTCCGAGACCTGCCCGGCCGCGTGCAGCGCCGCGAGCGCGGGCAGCAGGCGCCGTTCGCGCAGGGCGGGCTCGCGTCCGCCGCGAATCAGCTGCAGCGCCTGGGCCAGGAACTCGACTTCGCGGATGCCGCCGTCGCCGCGCTTGATGTCGTCCGCCAGATCCTGGCGCGCGACCTCGGCGCTGATCATCGCCTTCATCGTGCGCAGGCCGTCGAGCGCGCCGAAGTCGAGATACCGGCGATAGACGAACGGACGCAGCAGTGCCAGAAACCGCGTCCCGGCTTCGAGATCGCCGGCCACCGGCCGCGCTTTCTGCCAGGCGTAGCGCTCCCAGTCGCGACCTTCGCGCTGGAAGTACTGCTCCATCGCCGCAAAACTCAGCGCGATGCGGCCGGCGTTGCCGAACGGCCGCAGGCGCAGGTCGACCCGGTGGCAGAACCCGTCGGCCGTGGTCTCGTCGAGCAGGCGCGCGAGTTGCTGGCCGAGCCGGGTGAAGTAATCCTCGGCCGCGAGCGCCCGCGCGCCGTCGCTTTCACCGCCGGATTCGAAGCCGTAGACAAGGTCGATGTCGGAGCTGAAGTTCAGCTCGCCGCCGCCCAGCTTGCCCAGGCCGAAGACGACCAGCCGCACTGGTCGGCCCTCCCCGTCGAGCACCCGGCCATGGCGCTGCGCGAACAGGGCCTCGAGCGCATCGAGCGCCAGCGCAAGGCAGGTTTCGGCGAGCGCGGTACTGCCGGCCAGCGTGGCCTGCACGGTGTCCAGGCCCAGCACGTCGCGCCACACCAGACGGGTCGACGCGGCACGGCGGTAGCGCCGCAGCTGCACCGGCCAGTCGGCCTGCGCGTGCGGTTCGAGCCGCGGCGGCGGGACCGCGGCGTTGCCGTCGGTGCGCAGCAGGGTGTCGAGCAGATCCGGTTGCTGCTGCAGCACGTCGAGGGCGAAGTCGCTGGCCACGGCGACGCGGCGCAGGCGCTCGAGGGCGCGCGGACGCTCAAGAACGGCGTCGGGAAGATGGGCCAGCTGGCGGGCGAGGTGCGCGTCGAGCGCGTCGTCGGGCGGTGTGCTCATGGCCCGGATGATGACACCCGCCTCGGCATGCCCGGCGGCCACTCCAGCGCGCGACGGATCGACAGGCAAAAAAAAGCCCGCTTCCGGCGTACCGGTTACGGGCTTGCTCCCTCCCCCACGTCGGGTGCAGGGCGATAGTGGAAGAGCACGACGCGTTGTGCACGCTGCAGTGCAAAACGATACCCGCGGGTACAAAAACGCACCGGCGGCTGAACGAACGAGCGGCGGCTCAGCGCGGGCGTGGCCGGCGCCCGAGATCGATCAGCACCTCGCGCGCCGCGTTGCGTCCCGGCAGGCCGGTCACCCCGCCGCCGGGATGCGTGCCCGAGCCGCAGAGATACAGGCCGGGCAGCGCGCCGCGGTAGTCTCCCTGGCCCAGCAGCGGTCGCGCGCCGAACAGCTGGTCGGCGCCGAGGCTGCCGTGGAAGATGTCGCCGCCGACGAGGCCGAAGCGCCGCTCGAGATCCAGCGGCGTCAGCGCCTCGAAGCCGAGCACGCTGCGCGCGAAGTTCGGCGCGACCGCATCCACCGTGTCGATCATCAACCGGGCCACCGTGTCGCGATGCGCGTCCCAGCCGCCGGTGGCGTCCGGCATCAGCGGATTGACGTGCTGGCAGAACAGGCTGGCGACGTGTCGGCCGGGCGGCGCGAGGCTGTCGTCGAGCGTGGACGAGATCACCAGTTCGACGATCGGCGCACGCGCCCAGCCGGGATTGTGCTCGCGCGACTTCGCATCGAAATACGCGCGCTCGAAGTAGTCGAGCGACGGTCCGATCAGGATGCCGCTCTGGTGGTGCGGCTGCAGGGCGGTGCCCGGCGCGGCGGTGAAGTCGGGCAGTTCGGACAGCGCGACATTCATCCGGAACGTGCCCGAGCCGCAGCGGTAGCGATCGATGCGCGCGGCGGTATCGGCGTCGAGCGCGTCGCGCGGCACCAGCTGCTGGTACAGCAGTTTCGGATTGAGGTTGGAGACCACCGCGCCGGCATGCAGCGTCCGCCCGTCCTCGAGCACGACGCCCACCGCGTGGCCGCGCTCCACCTGCACCTGCGCGACCGCGGCGTCGGTCTCGATCACCACGCCGCGCGCGCGACACTCCGCCGCGATCGCCTCGCTGATCGCCCCCATGCCGCCGATCGCGTGGCCCCAGACGCCGGACTTGCCGTTGACCTCGCCGAACACGTGATGCAGCAGCACGTAGGCCGAGCCCGGCGTGTACGGACTCGCGAAATTGCCGACCACCGAATCCCACCCCAGGGCGGCCTTCAGCGGCGCGGACTCGAACCAGTCGTCGAGCAGTTCGCCGGCGGATTTGGTGAACAGATCCAGCAGGTCGCGACGGCCGCGCATATCGAGCTGCTTGAGCTGCCTGGCGACCGCCCAGGAGTTCACCCAGTCGGCGAGCACGAAGCCGTCGCTGACGTTCGGCGGCGTGCGCGTCATCAACGCACGCAGCACCGCGACCACGCGTTCGAGCATCGCGTAGTACGCCGGCAGCCGCGCGGCATCGCGCGCCGACCAGCGCGCGACCTCGGCCGTGCCCTCCGCGCCGCCGAGGCGGAACGCGCGGCCGTCCGGCAGCGGCAGGAAGTTCGAGAACGGCCGCTCGACCACGCGCAGGCCGTGCTGCACCAGCCGCAGGTCCGCGATCACCTGCGGATTGAGCAGGCTCACGGTGTAACTGGCCACCGAATTGCGGAAGCCCGGATGGAAGGCCTCGGTGACCGCGGCGCCGCCGACGATGCGCCGACGTTCGAGCACGCGCACGTCGAGTCCGGCGGCGGCGAGATAGGCGGCGCAGACCAGCCCGTTGTGGCCGCCGCCCACCACCAGCACGTCGGCGTCGCGGCGCGGCATGCTCATCCGCGCGTGTGCAGGGCGGCGACGACGCGATCGGCCAGCGCCGCGGCCGCCTGTGGCCGGCCGAGCGCGGCCGCCGCGCGCGCGGCGTCGGGCAGCATCGATGGCGAGGCGAATGCGTCGGTCAGCAGCGCCGTCAGATGCGGCGCGGTCAACTCCGGCTCGGGCACGCACCACCCCGCCCCGGCCGCGGCCAGCGCCTCGGCATTGCGGCGCTGCTCGTCGCGCGAGCCGCCGTGGGGAATCGGCACGAAGATCGCAGGCCGGCCGACGGTCAGCAGATCCGCAGCCGTGGTCGCGCCGGCACGCGTGATCACCAGGTGGGCGTCACGCAGACGCGCGCCCATGTCGTCGAAGAACGGGCGCACGGTCGCGTCGACGCCCACCGCCTGCAGCGCGCGTTCGACGTCCGCGACCGCATCGCCCTTCATCTGCAGCGACAACTGCAGGCGCCGGCGCACGGCCTCGGGCAGCGCCAGCAGCGCCGGCGGCACCACGTCGCCGAACACCCGGGCGCTCTGGCTGCCGCCGACCACCAGCAGGCGCAGCGGTGCATCGTCGGCCAGTGGCGGATAGTCGCCGCGCGCATCGAGAATCGCCCGGCGCACCGGATTGCCGGTATCGAACACGCGCGCGGCCTCGATGCCGGCCAGGCCCGCGGTCGTCGGGAACGATGTCGCCACGCCGTCGGCGAAGCGCAGCAGCTTGCGGTTGGCCAGGCTCAGGCGCGCGCCCTGCTCGTGCAGCAGCAGCGGCAGGGCCAGGCTCTTCGCGGCCAAGGCCGGCGCGAAGCTCGGATAGCCGCCGAAACCGACCAGCAGGCGCACGTCGCGCCGGCGCATGTCGCGACGCGCCTGCCAGGTCGCGCGCAGGATCGTCAGGCCCGCGGCGAGCTTGCCCGCCAGGCCGCCCTCGAGACTGCGCGCTGGCAGCACGACGTGGTCGAGACCGGCCAGCGCCTGGGTGTACGCCGCGCCGCGACGTTCGGTGTAGAGCACCACTGGATGCCCGCGACGCTTCAGTTCGCGCGCCAGCGCCTCGGCCGGGAACAGATGCCCGCCCGTGCCGCCGGCCGCGCAGGCGATCGTGGGCAGGGCCGCGGACGGAGACGCGTGGGACATGGGTTCGCCGGGTGCACGAGGGCGCACGACTATAGCCAGTGCGACGCCGCGGGGCATCCGCGCGGGGACCGCGAGGGCGCATTGCGGCGCAGACCCGGCCAACGCGAGGACGGCGGGCGACCCGATCCCCAACGCGGCCTGCGCCTCGCCGACGCCACTCACGCACACGCCGACACCGCGCAGGCCGACGCGCTGCCGCGGCGCCCGCCGCGGTCGGCGCTACGCCGGCCACAGGCATCGGTGTGCCGGCTACAGCGTCCGCGTCATGAAGATGCTGAAGGGGTCCTCGACGTAGTCGCCGAACGGCGCGCAGCCGACGAAGCCGTGCCGCGCGTACAGCGCGTGCGCCGGTGCGAAGGCCGGCGCGCTGCCGGTCTCCAGGCTCAGTCGCCTCAGGCCCTGCGCGCGGGCCGTGGCCATCAGGTGCACGAGCATGGCCGCGGCCACGCCCTGGCGCAGATGCGCGGGATCGGTGCGCATCGATTTCAGCTCGCCGTGACCGTCGCCGAGATCCTTCAGCGCGCCACAGCCGGCCAGCGCGTCGCCACGCCACGCGGTCCAGAACGACAGGCCCGGCGCGCGCAGGCGGGAGAGGTCCAGCGCGTGGATGCTGCCGGGCGGCGAATGCAGGGCCATGTCGGCCAGATGCCGCTGCAGCAGGGCGACGACACGCGGATCGTCGAGGCCGCCGGCGCGGATCTCGAGGTCCGGCGCGGACGGTGTCTGCAGCCAGGCCAGCTTGCGCGCGCGCGGCTGGCGCTTGAGCTGCCATTCGGCGCGCGAGGCGCTGGCGCGATCGGGATAGGTGCGGCTGGCCAGCACGCGCACCGGTGGATTGCCGCGCGTGTACTTGGCGCCGCGGCCGGCCACGTGCGCGGCGAAGCGGGCATCGAGATCGTTGGTGATACCGGCGTACCAGCTGCCGTTGCGGCATTCGAGCAGATAGAGGTGCCAGGCGCGCGGAGGGGTCATCGGGCGATGATCGAATCCGCCTGCGCCGGCGTCAACGCGGGTGCTCAGCCGGTGCGCTCGAACGCGAACAGTCGCGCCAGCGGATGCGGGCGACGCTCGATCGATGCGCACAGCAGCGCCGCACCCAGCATCGAATACGTGATGCCGTTGCCGCCGTAGGCCATCGCGTACTGCACGCGCGGACCGGTGGCCACGTGCGGGCCGAAGAACGGCAGCCCGTCTTCGGTTTCGGCGAAGGTGCCGGCCCAGGCGAAGGTCGGGGTGAGATCGAGCCCCGGCCAGAGCTTCGTCACACGCTTTATCAGACGCCTGGCCTTGGCGTCCACGCGGCGGTCGCGACGCGCGGGAATGTCGACGTCGTCGTCCTCACCGCCGATCAACAGTCGCCGGTCCGCCGTGGCACGCAGGTAGAGGTAGGGCCGCGCGGTCTCCCAGACCAGCGTGCGGGCGAGCATCTCCGGCAATGCCGACTCGAGGGGATCGGTGACGAAGGCGTAGCTGCTGCGGTTGCGTGCGACGCGCTTGGGCAGCCAGTGCTGGCTGGCGTATCCGGCGGCGACGACGACATGGCCGGCGCGGATGCGCGTGCCTGCATCGGTGGTCGCCAGCACGTCGCGGCTGCGCGGCTGCAGATCGACGATGCGCGTGCGGTCGTAGACCTGGCCTCCGCGGCGCCTGCAACGCGCGAGCAGGCGGGACGCGAAGCGGTAGGGATCGACCTGGGCGGACTGCGTGCTCAGCAGCGCGGCCGGCGCATCGAAGCCGTACCGCTGCCTCACCGCCGGGCCGTCGAGATAGTCGACCTCGAAGCCGTGGCGGCGACGGGCGACGCACTCGTCCTGCAACGCCGGCACGTCGCGCCGGCGGCTGGCGTAATAGAGGCTGTCGGTGCGTTCGAAATCCACATCGCGCACGCTGCGCGCGAGTTCGGCCAGCCTGTCGATCGCCTCGCCGCAGGCGCGGTAGGCCAGGCCGGCGTCGGCCTCGCCGTAGCGGCGCGCGAGATCCACCAGATGGGTGTCGATCTCGTACTGCAGCAGGGCCGTGCTCGCGGCGGTACTGCCCCAGGCGATGTCGCGCTGCTCGACGACGGCGACGTCATGGCCGCGCCCGATCAGCGCATCGGCGATCAGGGCCCCGGTGATGCCGCCGCCGAGCACCAGGACGTCGCAGCGCAGGTCCGTCTCCAGCTTGGGCATGGACTGCATCAGGCCGTTGCGTATCGCCCAGAACGGATAGCCGCTTTTGAGGTCCATGGTGTCGCTGCCGGAGGGGAGGCGCGCAGCCTAGGCAGGCGGGCGTGAGGGCGGTGCAGAGCCGCGGCACCCGGCGGACGGCGGCGACACCGCTACACTGCGCGGCCCGACGCCGCGTCACGCCATGCCCGCCTCCTCCGCCTCACCGCAGCCGCCCGTGGACTGGGACGTCATCGTCATCGGCGCCGGCGCGGCCGGCCTGATGGCTGCGATCGCCGCCGGCCGGCGCGGCCGCCGGGTGCTCGTGCTCGACCATGGCAACAAGGTCGGCAAGAAGATCCTGATGTCCGGTGGCGGCCACTGCAATTTCACCAATACCGGCACGACGCCGGCGCAGTACCTGTCGGCCAATCCCCACTTCTGCAAGTCGGCGCTGGCGCGGTATACGCCGCAGGATTTCATCGACCTGGTCGATGCCCACGGCATCGCCTGGCACGAGAAGGAGCTGGGGCAGCTGTTCTGTGACGGATCCTCGAAGCAGATCGTCCAGTTGCTGCTCGACGAGGCCGCCGGGGCCGGTGTGCAGGTGCGCACGCACTGCGCGGTGCAGCTGCCGCGACGCGTCGACGGCGGGTTCGTGCTCGACACCGCGATCGGCCGGCTGCACGGGGCGGCGCTGATCGTGGCGACCGGTGGCCTGTCGATCCCGAGCATGGGCGCGACCGGTTTCGGTTACGAGATCGCGCGCCAGTTCGGACATGGTCTGCTGCCGACACGTGCGGGCCTGGTGCCGCTGACCCTCAGCGGCAAGCACCAGGAGCGGCTGGACGCGCTCTCCGGCGTGGCTCTCGATGTGGAGGCCGCCTGCAACGGCGCGTTCTTCCGCAACCGCATGCTGATCACCCACCGCGGCATCAGCGGCCCGGCGATCCTGCAGATCTCCTCGTACTGGCAGCCCGGCGACGATCTGCGCCTGGATCTGCTTCCCGGCCGTGACGCACTCGCCTGGCTGCAGGCGCAGCAGACCGAACGCCCCGCGACCGAGCTCAAGAACGTGCTGGCCGAACTGATGCCGCGCCGGTTCGCCCAGCGCCTGTGCGAGGTCTGGCTGGCGAACCGGCCGATGAAGCAGTTCACCCCGGCGCAGCTGCACGACACCGCCGCGCTGCTGCAGGCCTGGCCGCTGGTGGCCAGCGGCACCGAGGGCTATCGCACGGCCGAGGTCACGCTGGGCGGCGTGGATACCGACGGCGTCTCGTCGCGGACGATGGAATCGAAGCAGGTGCCGGGACTGTTCTTCGTCGGCGAGGTGCTCGATGTCACCGGCTGGCTCGGCGGCTACAACTTCCAGTGGGCCTGGGCCTCGGGCATGGCGGCGGGCGAGGCCGCGTAGCGCCATCTCGCATCGGCGGCCGCGCTGCCGTGCCGCCAGGCCCCTGCACTCGCCTCGCCTGGCGACGCTGCAACCGGCGGGCACGCGCGTGACGAGACAGGACGAGACGCGCCGCTCCTGCCCGCCGGGATTGCGCGCACGCGCCCGCGGATCTCTCGCGCCGCGTGACGCGGCGTCACCCTGCAGGGGCGCGAGCGCACGCCGGCATGACGTCGATCCGCATTCGAGCGCAGGCCAGCGCTGCAGCTGCAAGCGCGCGCGAGCGCAGAACCGATCCGCGCGCGGCCACCGGACACGGCGTCGCGCGCGAACACGCGGTGCGGCCTGCCCGTCCGATCCGTCCCACGCCCACGATCACGCGGCCTGCGCCGCCCTGCGGGCGCGTCGCGTGCGCACGGCGTTCGCCAGCCGGTCGAGCACGCGGACCGTCGTCGCCCAGTCGATGCAGCCGTCGGTGATGCTCTGCCCGTAGACCAGCGGCACGCCCGCCACCAGCGCCTGCTGGCCGGCGACCAGGTGGCTTTCGATCATCGTGCCGACGATGCGCGTCTCGCCGTTTTCGAGCTGGGCGGCGATGGCATCGATCACGGCCGGCTGGTTGTCGGGATTCTTGCCGCTGTTGGCGTGGCTGGCGTCGATCATCAGCGCCGCGCGCCGGCCCTGCGCCTGCAGCACGGCGGACGCCGCGGCGACGCTGGCCGCGTCGTAGTTCGGCTGCGCGCCGCCGCGCAGGATCACGTGGCAGTCGGGATTGCCGGCCGTGGTCGCGATCGCGGCGCGGCCGTCCTTGCCGATCGCCAGGAAATGGTGTGGATGCGAGGCCGCGCCCACCGCGTCGACCGCGATGCGCACGTCGCCGCCGGTGCCGTTCTTGAAGCCCACCGGGCACGACAGCCCCGACGCGAGTTCGCGATGCACCTGGCTCTCGGTGGTGCGCGCGCCGATCGCGCCCCAGGCCACCAGATCGGCGAGGTACTGCGGACTGATGATGTCGAGGAATTCCACGCCCGCCGGCAGGCCCATCGCGGCGATCTCGCGCAGCAGGCCGCGTGCGGTGCGCAGGCCGGTGTCGATGCGGAAGCTGCCGTCGAGGCCCGGGTCGTTGATCAGCCCCTTCCAGCCGATCGTCGTGCGTGGCTTCTCGAAATACACCCGCATCACCAGCTCGAGTGCATCGCCGTGGATGTCGCGCAGCGCGCGCAGGCGCCCGGCGTACTCGAGCGCCGCGGCCGGGTCGTGGATCGAGCACGGGCCCACGACGACGATCAGGCGGTCGTCGTCGCCGTGCAGGATCGCGTGGCAGGCCGCGCGTGCTGCAGCGACGGTGTCGGACATCGCGGTCTCGCAAGGCAGGGCCTCGATCAGATCGGCCGGGGAGACCAGGGGCTGCAGCGCGCGGATGCGCAGGTCATCGGTGTGCGGGGGCATGGGCAGGCTCGGGACAGGTGGGGATCCGGAAACGCAAAAAGCCGCCAGGGGGCTGGCGGCTTTCGGGATGCGTGCGACCTCGGAGCTTCAGGGCGCGCGCGGACCGTCCGCCGCCGGTGGCGTCGGAAACGCGTACCAATAGAAGAACGTGGGCAGGCGCGAGGTCATGGGCGCCAGTGATACCACGCGTCCGCCGCCGGCGCGACGGTTGCAGACGCGACGATCTTCAATCGGCCGGCAGCAGCGGGGGCCGGCCCTCGTACCAGTCACGGGCGCCGGCGATGTGCAGGGTGCGGTCGCCGCCCTCGAGTTCGACGCCGAGGCCGAGCACTCCCCAACGCGCGTAGAGATCGCCGTTCGGCGTGCCGTCGGCGATGCGCAGACGCGCCTGCAGATCGATGCGGTCGTTGCGGGCCTCGACGCGGTCGAACACCACCTCGTTCTCGCGCACGCGAAGGCGGCCGGTCGCCTGCGCTTCGCCGGAATCGATCAGATTGCCGATCCAGCGTGGAAATGCGCTGCGTTCGGCGAACAGGCCGAGCAGCACGCGCACGTCGCGCATCGCGACGCGACCGCGGCCGTTGACCTCGAACGGCTCGCGCCACGCCAGCGTGCCGTCCTCCAGTGCGAAACGCGCCCAGGTCGGAGGATCGTCGTCGCCCGTGCCCGCCAGGCGCACGCCGTCGAGTTCGACCTTGAGCGCATCGACGGTGTAGGCGCGTCCCGACCGCTCCATGCGCGTGAGCCGGCTGTCGAGCGCGACGTCTCCGGTCAGCGTCGACGGGCCGAGCGCGAGGCGCACGCCCTGCCCGCGCACCTGCATCCGGCCTTCGATCATCTCGCCGGCGTTGTCGAGGCGCAGATCGCCGCTGGCGGTGCCGCGTCCCGCGAGCAGCCGGGCGCTGTCGCCGGGCAGGTAGCGGTTGTAGGTGCGCAGATCCGGCACCTCGGCCTCGTCGAAACGCAGTCGCGCATCGAGGCGCTCGTGGAATTCGGCCAGCGGCCCGGTCGACTCGAGGTCCAGGCGGAGATCACGCCCTTGCAGGTCCACCCGGTCGGGCGCCGCCTCGGGCGCGAGCGTGAAGCGGTCCATGACGATGTCGACGCGTGTGCGCCGGGACGACGCCTCGTCGTCGTCCACCCGCATCCGCGCGTGCGCCTGGCCCTGGAACCGGTTGTCGAGCACCGTGGCCTGGAGGCGGGCATCGCGCAGATCGAGCCGGCTGCCGGACGCGAGTTCGCCTGCATGCAGATGCACGGCTGCGTCGAGGTCGGCGCGACCGTCGACCGACAGCCAGTCGACGTCGTCGAGGATCACATCGATCCAGCGCAGCGGCACCGCCGGCCACAGCGCCTCGATCCGGCCCGATACCGCGCGCAGCGGCCGCAGCCAGTCGTCCGGTCCCAGTCGCCGGTGGAGAACGGCGAGATCCGCACGCAGGCGCGGTGGCGCGTCGGCACCATCGGGCACGCGGGCCGAGACCAGGATGCGATCGTCGGCCGTGCGCAGGGCCACCCCCAGCGGGTGGCGGACATCCTCGCCGTCCGCGGTGCGCGAGAACACCGGCGCCGACCAGTCCAGACGGCTGCCCGGCATCAGCACGCCGCGGCTCAAGGTGAGATCCGCGCGCAGATGACCGTCGATGCCGGCCATACCGACCGGCAACGCGTCATCGTCGCGGGCGACGAGATCGACGCCGGGCGCCGGACCGTCCACCCGCATGTGCGCATCGAGCAGCACCACCTTCTCCTCGCCCTCGGCCTGTTCGCGAACATGCGCCGGAATCCTCAGGTCGAAGTCCAGCGCACCGTCGCGGAGCAGGACGACGTCGCCGACCGCGAGCGTCGCATCGGGCATCGACAGCGTGGAGCGCCCCACTTCCATCGGCCCGCCCTGCAGCTCCTTCTCGAACGCGAAGCGGGCCTCGCCGTGGCCGGTGACCCGGGCGTCGAAGAAATCCAGGCGCAGCAGGCTGGGCGTGGTGATCGCATCGAAGCGGAACGTCCACGGCGCCCGTCCGGGCCGCACCGTCGAGGGCAGATCGGTCTGGGCACGGGCCACGTGCACCGAGACGTCACGGGCCCGGATCGTGCCGAACGCGACCTCGCGCCACAGCAGCGGCAGCAGCTTGATACGCCCGTGGGCGCCGGGACTGGCGACCGTCCACCGCGTGGTGCGCGCATGCCCGCCCATCACCACGCCCCGTGCGTGGATGTGGCCGGGGTAGAGGCTCATCGCCCAGTCCCAGCGCGCGTGGTAACGCTCGGGCTTGCGGTTGATGACCCGCTCGCCCCAGGCGCTGTTGAGGAAGACGTTGGCGCCCGCCAGGTACAGGGCGTAGACCACGACGAGGACGAGGCCCGCGATGCGCAGGCCACGCCGGTGGGTGCGCAGCCGGGCGATCAGGGGAGGCGACATGCGTACAGCTTGGACCAGCGCCGGTGACGGGCGCCTGCACGCGGCCCGGGATCAGCCGCGGTTGAAGAACATCAGATAGACGAGGCGCCCGTCTTCGAGCGTGGATCCGAAGGCCTCGCCGGCGCTGTGCCACATCCACGGCCGCAGCAGCACCAGGCGGTTGAAGCGCATCGGGACGCGCATCGTCATCTCCCACTTCGAGGCATCGTTGCTGTCGCGGGCGATCAGCTCGTTCTGCACCGCGTGGTAGCTGGACAGGCCCATCGCGCGCAGCTCGGCGTCGTTGAGCGGCGCGCGCTCGGTGTTCGTGGGCAGATGCCGGAAGAACTCGGTGCCGCCGCGGCAGTCCTCGGGCCGGCTGAGATAGAAGATGCCCGACCACTCGACCGGTCCGTCGATGTGCACGCGCCCCCGGCCGACGTCGTGCGCCCGGGTGATGCGGAACTTGGCATGCGATTCCAGCGGCTCGATCGGGCGCAGCTGTTCGCCGACGAGATGGGAAATCGCGGGAACCAGCCCGGGGATGTGCAGGCGCTCCTGCGAATTGCGCCCCGGAAACGCACCCTGCTGTTCGGGATAGGTCAGGCGCAGCGCAGCGTCGCGCAGCGACAGTGCATCCGGGGTCGACAGGAAATCGTCGACGACGATCAATGACGTGGGCATCGGCGCAGCCTAGCGGCGCAGGGGCGCCGGCTCAAGAAATTCGCGGGGCTTGAGGGTGCGCGTGGGCGCGATCGCCACAAGTCGGAACTCCGCTTCGCGCATGGGCATGCGTCCGCGCGCACTCGCGCAACGAAAAACCCCCGCCTCGCGGCGGGGGTTTTCGTGCAACGGTGCAACGGATGGGGCTGGATCAGAAATCCATGCCGCCCATGCCGCCCATGCCGCCACCGCCCGGCATCGCCGGCTCGTCCTTCTTCGGCAGCTCGGCCACCATCGCTTCGGTGGTGATCATCAGGCCGGCGATCGAGGCCGCGTTCTGCAGCGCCGAACGGGTGACCTTGGTCGGGTCCAGGATGCCGAACGCGATCATGTCGCCGTACTCGCCGGTGGCCGCGTTGTAGCCGTAGTTGCCCGAGCCGTCCTTGACGGCGTTGAGCACCACGCTCGGCTCCTCACCGCAGTTGGTGACGATTTCGCGCAGCGGCGCTTCCATCGCGCGCAGGGCGATCTGGATGCCGTGGTTCTGGTCCTCGTTCGCGCCCTTGAGCTGGCCGATGGCCTGCAGCGCGCGCACCAGGGCCACGCCGCCGCCCGGGACCACGCCTTCTTCCACCGCCGCACGCGTGGCGTGCAGGGCGTCTTCGACGCGGGCCTTCTTTTCCTTCATCTCGATCTCGGTCGAGGCGCCGACCTTGATCACCGCAACGCCGCCGGCCAGCTTGGCCACGCGCTCCTGCAGCTTCTCGCGGTCGTAGTCCGACGAGGTCTCTTCGATCTGCGCCTTGATCTGCTTGATGCGCGACTCGATGCCACCGGTCTCGCCGGCGCCGTCGATGATCGTGGTGTTCTCCTTGGAGACCTGCACCTTCTTGGCGCGGCCGAGGTCGGCGATGGTCGCCTTCTCGAGCGACAGGCCCACTTCCTCGGAGATCACGGTGCCGCCGGTCAGCACGGCCATGTCCTCGAGCATCGCCTTGCGACGGTCGCCGAAGCCCGGGGCCTTGACGGCGCAGACCTTGACGATGCCGCGGATGGTGTTGACGACCAGGGTCGCCAGGGCCTCGCCCTCGACTTCCTCGGCCACGATCAGCAGCGGCTTGCCGGCCTTGGCCACGCCCTCGAGCACGGGCAGCAGGTCACGGACGTTCGAGATCTTCTTGTCGTGCAGCAGGATGAACGGATCGTCCAGCTCGGCCGACATCGACTGCTGGTTGTTGACGAAGTACGGCGACAGGTAGCCGCGGTCGAACTGCATGCCCTCGACGACGTCGAGCTCGTTCTCCAGGCCCGAGCCTTCCTCGACGGTGATCACGCCTTCCTTGCCGACCTTCTTCATCGCGTCGGCGATGATGTTGCCGATCGACTCGTCCGAGTTGGCCGAGATCGTGCCGACCTGGGCGATCGCCTTGTCGTCGGCGGTCGGCTTGGACAGGTTCTTCAGCTCGGCGACGGCGGCCTGCACGGCCTTGTCGATGCCGCGCTTGAGGTCCATCGGGTTCATGCCCGCGGCGACGGCCTTGGAGCCTTCGCGGATGAAGGCCTGGGCCAGCACGGTCGCGGTGGTGGTGCCGTCACCGGCGTTGTCGGAGGTCTTGGACGCGACTTCCTTGACCATCTGCGCGCCCATGTTCTCGAACTTGTCGCTCAGTTCGATTTCCTTGGCGACGGACACGCCGTCCTTGGTGATCGTCGGGGCGCCGAAGCTCTTCTCGAGCACGACGTTGCGGCCCTTCGGGCCGAGGGTCGCCTTGACGGCGTTGGCGAGCACGTTCACGCCGCGCACCATCTTTGCGCGTGCGTCTTCGCCGAAGCGGATTTCCTTAGCAGCCATGGATAAAACTCCGGAATTGGGGATTAGGGATTGGGGATTCGAACGGGCGGGATCACGGCGACTCGAACGGAACAGGGCGCGGCACTGGCCGTCGAATCCCCATTCCCGAATCCCGAATCCCCGCCGTCAATCAACCGACGATGGCGAGAACGTCGTCTTCCTTGATGATCTTGTATTCGACGCCCTCGGCCTTGTAGGCGCTGCCGGCGTACTGGCCGTAGATCACGATGTCGCCGACCTTGACCTTCGGCGCGCGCACGCTGCCGTTGTCCAGGGCCTTGCCTTCGCCGACCGCCACGACTTCACCCTTGGTGGGCTTTTCCTTGGCGTTGTCCGGAATCAGGATGCCGCCGGCGCTCTTCTCTTCGGCCTCGACGGGCTTGACCACGACGCGGTCGTACAGCGGCTTCAAGTTGCTCATTTCAACCCTCTCTAAGTGATTGATTGTGAAGAAAACGGGCGCCGAGTCTAGCACTCGTTCTGGCACTCGGCCATGGCGACTGCCAGAACCGTGGGCGCACGCACCCCGGAACACCGGGACGGACGGGAGATGGGCGCGGCCCGATCCTTTACAAGGCCCGGGCCGGAAATTTTTTTCGCGGCGCCCGGGCGTCGGGCGCGGCCCGCAGGGCTCAGCGGAAGCGCCAGGCGGCGACGAGCATCGTCTCGCCGTCGTTGGGCTGCCTGATGCTGGCGTTGGAGATGTGCCGGGCCAGCAGCGAGAACCGCTGCCAGCGCCAGCCGACCGTGCTGACGAACTGGGGATTGCCGGACAGGGCATCGGTCCGCCCGGCCTGGACGCCGACGCCGAAGCCCGCGACGAAACCGTTGTCGCGCTCGTAGCGCGCACCGCCGTGCACGACGCCGGCATCTTCGGACAGGTCGAAGCGCGTGTTGTCGCGACCGCGCACGTAGACCGCGCCCAGCTCCCAACGCAGCACGCCGCGCGCGGTCCGGCGCCACTCGGGAAGCCAGGCCGCGGTGGCGACCAGCGTGGTCTCGTTCTCCCGGGTCGCCGACGCGCCGATGCCGATATCGACGGGCGCCGACTGCGCGCGGACAGGGGCCGCCAGGCATGCGGCGACGGCGAGGACGGACAGGGCAGGCAAAAGACGCATGAAGTCGGGTTCCAGGGACGGGGCGCGCGGGCCGCAGATAATAGACCGGCCGGTTCAATAAAAGCCCGATCGATTCGCCCGCGCTGCGGGATGCAGCATCCCCGGCGGCGCGCAGCGTGCGGGGCGCGACGTGCACGTTCCGTGCACGTGAGGCCGTCATCGGGCCAGTCCGCGCCCGCGTGCGCGAGCGCAGCCTGCTGCACCGAGCGCGGCCGGCCCGCGCCTGGTGCGCCATCGCCAGCAGGCCTGCGTGCCGGACCGCCGCGCCGATCGGACGGGCCGGAGGGGCGCCGCGTGTGTTCCCGACCGCACCGCGTCGTCCGCCGCCGGATCACTGAACCGGCATTCGGCGTGCAGCGGCGTGGCCTGCGATACTGGCCCGATGACTGCGCGCCCGTTTCCGTTCGCGGCCCCTCCGCGCCGCCTGTTCCATCGCCTGCTCGCCTGTGCTGCGCTGCTGGCCGCCGCGCTGGCCGGCCCGGCGGCGGCGCAGCCGCTCGGGGTCGATGACGTCCTTCCTGTGGACGAGGCCTTGGTGTTGTCGACGCGGGTGCTGGCGCGCGACCGCATCGAGGTGCGCTGGGACATCGCCGACGGGTACTACCTGTACCGGCACCGCACGTCGGCGCACATCGAGGGCGGCTTCAAGAACAACCCGCTGCGCCTGCCGCGCGGCCAGGCCTATACCGACGAATTTTTCGGGGAGGTCGAAACGTATCGCGGGCAACTGACCGCGCTGCTGACCGGTGCGGCCGCCGACGATGCCGAGACGGTCAAGCTGGTCGTGCGCTACCAGGGCTGCGCGGATGTGGGGATCTGCTATCCGCCCCAGACGCGCAATCTGATGATCACGCTGCCGCCGGCGGCGGCCACGGCGCGCGGCGGCGATGCCGGCTTCGCCGCGCTCGGGCAGGCACTGGGCGGACAGGGCGGCAGCCGGGCGCTGCCGCTCGCGGGCAGCCGCGATGCCCTACCGCCCGAGCGCGCCTTCGCCTTCGAGGCGATCGCGGGCGACGGCGATACGATCCTGATGCGCTTCACGCCCGCGCCGGGCTATTACCTCTATCGCGACCGCAATCGCTTCGAGGTCCGCGGCGCGGACGGCATCCGCGCCGGTACGCCGCGCTGGCCGGCCGGGCGGGCGCATCACGATGCGCATTTCGGCGACGTCACCGTGTACTTCGACCAGATCGACGTTCCCCTGCCGCTGCTGCGCTCGCGCGGCGATGCCGCCGAGGTCGACGTCGTCGCGACCTTCCAGGGCTGCCAGGACAACGGCATCTGCTATCCGCCGATGACCCGCACCGTCCGTGTCGCGCTGCCGGCCGGACGTGTGCAGTCGGCGGACACATCGACGGCGGGCGCCCCCCCGGCGTCCACCGGAGCGGTCGATGCGCCGCCCGACACGACTGCGCCCGCCAGCGCGGTCGACGCTGCACCGCTCGCCTTTCCCGATGCCGTCGACGCCCCCGCAAGCGCGGGCGCGGCCGACGCCAGCGCGGACAATGCCGCCCGTACCCGTCCGCCCGGGGTCGCGTCGTCCGGACTGCTCGCCGCCCTGGGCCTGGCCCTGCTCGGCGGCCTGCTGCTGAACCTGATGCCCTGCGTGCTGCCGATCCTGTCGTTGAAGGTGCTGGGGCTGGCCAGGAGCGGCGGCTCGCGCGCGGCGGCGCGGTCGCATGCGCTCTGGTACACGGCCGGCGTGCTGACCGCCTTCGCCGCGGTCGGTCTCCTGGTGATCGCCCTGCGCGCAGCCGGCCAGGCGATGGGCTGGGGCTTCCAGCTGCAGCAACCTTGGTTCGTCGCCGCGCTGGCGTATCTGATGTTCGCGGTCGGGCTGAGCCTCTCGGGCGTGTTCACCCTCGGCGGGCGCATCGGCAACGTCGGCCAGGCGCTGGCCGGGCGCACCGGTCCGGTCGGCGATTTCTTCACCGGCGTGCTCGCCTGCGTGGTGGCCAGCCCGTGCATCGCCCCGTTCATGGGCGGCGCGCTGGCCTATGCCTTCACCGCATCCACGCCGATGGCGCTCGCGGTGTTTCTGATGCTGGGTCTGGGCCTGGCACTGCCGTTCCTGCTGATCGGCCTGGTGCCGGCGCTCGCCGACCGGCTGCCGACACCCGGCGCCTGGATGGAGACACTGAAGCAGGTGCTGGCCTTCCCGATGTACCTCACCGCACTGTGGCTGGCCTGGGTGCTGGGCAAGCAGCGCGGCGTCGATGCGATGGCACTGCTGGTGGCCGGCCTCACTGTGCTGGCGCTGGCACTGTGGTGGTTCGAACGCCGCCGCTGGACCGGGCATGCGCTGCACCGCTGGCTCGCTCTGGCGCTCGCCGTGGCGGCGCTGCTGCCGGTGATCGCGGTCGGCCGGCTGTCGGTGCCGGCAGTTGCAACTGCCGCGCTCGGCGAAGGCGGCACGCACGTCGCGTACTCCGCCGAGCGCCTGGCCGAATTGCGCGCCAGCGGCACGCCGGTCTTCGTCAACATGACCGCCGACTGGTGCGTGACCTGCAAGGCGAACGAGCGTCGGGTGCTGTCGGGTGCGACGTTCAAGTCGGCCCTGGCCGCGGCGGGCGCGACCTACATGGTCGGCGACTGGACCAACGTCGATCCCGAGGTCGGCGCGTTTCTCGAGGCGCACGGCGCGGTCGGCGTGCCGCTGTACGTCGTCTATCCCGCCGGCGGTGGCGACGGCGTGGTGCTGCCGGCCCTGCTGAACGACGCGATCGTCGTCGACGCCCTCGCGCGCGCGGGGTCGTCCGGATGAAGGTCGGACCGCTGGCGGTCGTCGCGATCGCGGTGGCGGCCGGCGGGCTGGGTGTGCTCGCCAGCCTGTTCGTCAGCGGACCCGGCCCGTTGCTCGGCACCGAGACCGGCCAGCGCCTCTACAACGACGCCCTCGTCGTCGCGGCCCCGCCCGCGCCCGAGGGCGTGCGCATGGCCCGGCGCGGCGACGTCGTGCCGGCGTTCGCGATTCAGGGACTCGATGGCGACACCCTGCGCCTGCCCGACGCCTATGCCGGCCGCCCGGTGCTGGTGAATCTGTGGGCGAGCTGGTGCGGCCCCTGCATCGAAGAAATGCCGGAACTCGACCGCTTCGCCCGCGAACAGGGCGAAACCGGCGTGCAGGTGCTCGGTATCGCGCTCGACGACGTCGAGGCCGTCCGCGGGTTTCTGCAGCGGGTGCCGGTCGACTACGCGATCGCGCTGGACGCCCCCGGTCCGGCCGATGCCGGCGTGCGGCTGGGGAATCCGCGGGGCGTGCTGCCGTACACCGTGCTGATCGGCGCGGACGGCCGCGTGGTCAAGCAGCGGATCGGCCCGTTCGCGCACGGCGAGACCGATGCCTGGGCAAGACACTGAGCGCAGAACTCAAACGCTCGTTTAAAATCGTCGAACGTCTGCGAACTGGACAGCAATGGTGACATCCCGCAGACTTCGCGCACTTCCCGCGACCGGTGCGCGATGGCGTCCCTCCTCGTCCTGCATGGCCCCAACCTCAACCTGCTCGGCACACGCGAGCCGGAGGTCTACGGCCATACCCGCCTCGCCGAGATCGACGCGATGCTGCAGGCACAGGCGGCGGGCGCCGGCCATACGCTCACCAGCCTGCAGTCCAATGCCGAGCACGTCCTGGTCGATCGGATCCAGGCCGCGCGCGAGGACGGCACCGCGCTGATCCTGATCAATCCGGCCGCGTTCACCCATACCTCGGTGGCCATCCGTGATGCGCTGGCCGCCGTGGCGGTCCCGTTCATCGAGATCCACCTGTCCAATCCGCACCGTCGCGAGCCGTTCCGCCATACCAGCTATCTGAGCGATCTCGCACTCGGCGTGGTCGCCGGCTTCGGCGCCGACAGCTATCGTTACGCCCTCGATGCCGCGCTGCGCCGGCTGGAGCCGGCCGCGTGATGCGTCATGGCCCTGCATGCGTCGCGCTGCTGGCCTGCGCCGCGGCGGCGTGGCCGCTCTCGGCGCGAGCCGACACGCTGACCGCCGCCGATTGCGCGGCGCCGACCTCGACCAGCGACGCCGCCCTGTGCATGGCCGCCGAGTACGCGCGCCTCGACGCCGCGCTCGACCGGCTGCAGGCCGACACCGCCGCCGCGCTGGCCGACACGACCGATTGCGTCGGCGACTGCGCCGCGGCCCGCGCCGCCCTCGACGATGCCCAGACCGCCTGGCGGCGGGTCCGCACCCGCGATTGCGACGCCGCCTACGCACTCGCGATCGACGGCAGCGGCCGCAACGACGCCCGCCTGACGTGCCTGATCGACCACACCCGCCTTCGCATCGGGCAGCTGCAGCAGCTCCGCGCCCTGTAAGCCCGCCCGCCATTCCGCCGACAACCACGAGGCCCGCATGGATCTCCGCAAAATCAAGAAGCTCATCGATCTGCTCGAGGAGTCCAATCTCACCGAGATCGAAATCAAGGAAGGCGAGGAATCCGTGCGCCTGTCGCGGACCTCGGGCGCCGGCGGCGCACCGCTGGCCTATGCGCCCGCGCCGGCGCCGGTGACCCAGCGCGTCCCCGAACCGGTGATGCCGATGAGCTCGCCGGTCGAGGCCGCCACCGGCGGTGCCCCCAAGGGCGACGACCTGCCGCCGGGCCAGGTGGCCAAGTCGCCGATGGTCGGCACCTTCTACGCCTCGCCCGCGCCGGACAAGCCGCCGTTCGTGGCGGTCGGCCAGTCGGTCAAGGCCGGCGAGACGCTGGGCATCATCGAGGCGATGAAGATGTTCAACCCGATCGAGGCCGAAACCTCGGGCACGGTGGTCGCGATCCTGGTCGAAAGCGGCCAGCCGGTGGAGTTCGATCAGCCGCTGTTCGTGATCGGCTGAAGGCCGATCACGACGGAATTAGGGATCGGGGATTCGGGATTTGACCGACACCTTCGCGACTTCGAGACCGCACGAACGACTGGATGTATGGCAGGACGCCATGCAACTGGTCGAAGCGGTGTATCGCGCCACGTCCTCGTTCCCGGTCGACGAACGCTTCGGCCTGACCGCGCAATTGCGCCGTGCCGCCATCAGCGTGCCATCGAACATCGCCGAAGGCGCCGCGCGCCGATCGACGTCCGAGTGTCTCCGGCACCTGTCTATCGCACGCGGCTCGCTCGCCGAGTTGTCGACGCAGCTGGCGATTGCGCAACGCCTCGGCTTCGGCACGGCTCCGGTCATCGACATGGAACTGCTCGATCGCACGTTCGCTCGCCTCAATGCCTTGATCCGCACGCACGAACGCCGCATCCGCGAGCCGGATGCATTTCCCGAATCCCCAATCCCGAATCCCCAATCCCATGCTTGAAAAAGTCGTCATCGCCAACCGGGGCGAGATCGCGCTGCGCATCCTGCGCGCGTGTCACACCCTCGGCATCCGTACGGTCGCGGTGCATTCCACCGTCGACCGCAACCTCAAGCACGTGGCCATGGCCGACGAGTCGGTCTGCATCGGCCCGCCGCCCTCGGCCCAGAGCTATCTCGACATGCCCGCGATCATCGCCGCGGCCGAGGTCACCGACGCCCAGGCCATTCACCCCGGCTACGGCTTCCTCAGCGAGAACGCGGATTTCGCCGAGCGCGTCGAGCAGTCCGGCTTCATCTTCATCGGTCCGAAGGCCGAGACCATCCGCCTGATGGGCGACAAGGTCGAGGCGATCCGCGCGATGAAGGAGGCCGGCGTGCCCTGCGTGCCCGGCTCCGGCGGTCCGCTCGGCGACGACGCGGCGACCAACGTCAAGATCGCGCGCGAGATCGGCTATCCGGTCATCGTCAAGGCAGCCGGCGGCGGTGGTGGACGCGGCATGCGCGTGGTCCACACCGAGGCCGCGCTGGTCAACGCGATCGCCACGACCAAGCAGGAAGCCAAGGCCGCGTTCGGCAACGACATGGTCTACATGGAGAAATTCCTCGAGAACCCGCGCCACGTGGAAATCCAGGTGCTGGCCGACGGCCAGGGCGGCGCGATCCATCTGGGCGAGCGCGACTGCTCGATGCAGCGGCGCCACCAGAAGGTCGTCGAGGAAGCGCCGGCACCGGGCATCACGCCCGAGGCGCGCGCGGAGATCGGCAAGGTCTGCGTGGACGCGTGCCTGCGCATCGGCTACCGCGGCGCGGGCACGTTCGAGTTCCTCTACGAAAACGGTCGCTTCTACTTCATCGAGATGAACACCCGCATCCAGGTGGAGCATCCGGTGACCGAGCTGGTGACCGGCATCGACCTGGTGCGTGAGCAGCTGATGATCGCCTCGGGCCACAAGCTGTCGATCAAGCAGGAAGACGTCGTGCTGACCGGCCACGCGATCGAGTGCCGCATCAACGCCGAGGACCCGGACACCTTCATGCCCTCGCCCGGCACCATCCGCCATTTCCACGCGCCGGGCGGCCCGGGCGTGCGCGTCGACACGCACGTCTACGAAGGCTATGCGGTGCCGCCGAACTACGATTCGATGATCGGCAAGCTGATCGTGCACGGCGCCGACCGCGACCAGGCGATCTGCCGCATGCGCGTGGCGCTGTCGGAGATGGTCGTCGACGGCATCAAGACCAATATCCCGCTGCAGCAGCGGATCATGCGCGACCAGGGCTTCGCGGCCGGCGGACAGAACATCCACTACCTCGAAAAGCGGCTCGCCGAACGCAAGAACAAGACGCTGGCGATCGGCTGAGGCGGCCTCCGGGCGTCGCCGCCGCGGCGCCCGGAACATTCAGTCTTCGCGATCCGGAAACGCGCGGCGCAAGGCCGCATCCAGGCGGATCGGCCGCGCCCAGCGGTCGTAGCTTTCGACCAGACCGCGCTTGACCCGCATCATCGCCTCGCCGTGCCGCTCGGCATCAAGCGTCTCGGCCAGTACCGCCCAGCCCTGGTCCGGATCCCGGCGCCACGCCGCCGCCACTTCGCGGCATGTGCGCCCGAGTGCCTGCGCCAGTGCGCAAGCCACGTAGACGTCGGCCGGCTGACGGACCGGGTCGGCCATCAGCTGCTCGACCAGCGCGCGCGGCGCACCGCGATAGCGCACCAGCTCGTCGATGAAGGCATCGCCGTAGCGCTCGGCGTACAGATTGAGATCCGTCAGCCAGGTATCGAGCCAGGCATCGCCACTGCGCGGCGCCCAGGGCGCCGGTTCGGCCGCCACCTCGACCGCGTCGTCCGCGGCCTGCGGTGTCTGCGCAGCGGTCGTCATCGGGAGGGCGATCAGCAGGGACAGCACGACGGTGTTGCTCAACGGCATGGAAAGGTCTCGAAGCATCGTCCGGCCGCCGCGACGACGGCGCCGCGACATACGACGACCGACCATAGCCCAACGCCGACACCGAGGACAGCACATGGCCAGCCATCTTTCTTCGTCCCCCGCACGCCGCGGACGGACGTTGCGCTGGAGCATCGCCGCTGCGGTCGTGGCCCTCCTGCTGGCGGGCTACTGGATCGCACTCGACCAACTGGCGACCCGGGTGGGCCAGGACGCGGAGAACACGCTGCGCAGCCTGCCCGTCAATGACGATACCCGCCATCGCGCGGACTGAACGCGTTCAGCGCGTCGCGATCACCAGGCTCTCGGGACGACCGCCCTGCTGCCACCAGTCGCCTGTGGCCGTCACCCTCAGTTGCACGCCACCCTTGCGCATCGAACGGTGCGCCCCGCTATCGCGTCCGTCCGCCGCATAGGCGCCGACGACGTCGCGCGGATCGCGCACACCACTGAAACTGGCCGCGCCCGCATCGATCCGCAGCGCCCGGTCCCCGTCCTTGACGCTGACCCGCACCGGGAGCGTGCGGCCGTCCGCGCAGCGCACGACGCCGGCCCCGCGCGCGGCGCGGTAGTGGGCCGACCAGTCGCTGGCCTGGAACGTCAGTTCGCAGGTGGTGGTGTCGCTGGCGACGGCCGGAAGTGCCATCGCCCCGATGACCGTCGCGACCAAAAGCCACGCGCACGGGCGATGCCGGCGCGTCGCGGAAGGCAGGAACGGGAGCAGATCGGCCATGGCCCAACGCTAACAGAAAACGCGCCGCGGCCCGGTGGGCGGCGGCGCGTTCGATGGAGGACCCGGCACGCCGCCGGGCAAGCGGCTCAGCGGCGGCCGCGACGGTCCTGGCGGGGGTCGTAGTACTGCACGGTGCAGCGACCGCGGCTGTCGCAACGGGTCTGCGAATACCGGTGGTCACGGCGTCCGTGGGCACGCGCGTGCGGCGGCGGACCGGGCCGGTAGCCGTGATGGTGACGCGGCACGTGGCGGTAATAGACCGGCCGGCCGTAGCGGTCGTACGAGACCAGCAGGCGGTCGTGCTGGCCGTAGCCGCCGTGGCGGTAGTACGGCGTATTGCCGCGCAGCACCACGTCGGCCACATCGACGATCACGCGCACGAGATCGTCGTTCGCGCGGGCCGGTGCAGGCACCACGGCAGCGGCAGCAAAGCCGGTCGCGAGGACGGCGGGCAGGATCCAGCGGGTCAGGCGCGAGGTGGTCATCGGGGTCTCCATCGTGCAGGGCGGCCACCGCGGTAGTGGCCCGTGACCCTCACCATCGGCGAGCGCGGATGAATCGATGCGCAATTTTCCGGCCTGAGGCGTTCATGTCGAACCCGCATCCATACGGCGTTCAAACTGGAAACGCTTTCCATGCGCTGCAACCGGTTACGCGAATGGAGCGCAGCGACTCAACGCGCGATCGCGCGCATCGCCAGGTCCAGCACGGCCGCCGGCAATGCCTCGGGCGCGGCCACTTCGCACATGCGCTCGAGGCCGGAGGTGATCGAGACATCCGTCTCGTGCGCCCAGGTCGTCCGGTACGGCATGTGCACGCCCCAGCCGCCGAGCGCCAGCACGGGCGCGATGTCGGAGCGCAGCGAATTGCCGATCATCAGGAACTGGCTGGGCTCGGCGTCGAATTCGCCCAGCACGCGCGCGTAGGTCGGCGCGTCCTTTTCGCTGACGATCTCGATACGCCGGAACAGGTCGGACAGCCCGGAATCGCGGACCTTCGCTTCCTGGTGGAACAGATCGCCCTTGGTGATCAGCACCACCTCGAAGCGCGCGGCGATGGCTTCGACCGCGGTGCGGATGCCGGGCAACAACTCGACGGGATGGCGCAGCAAGGCCTTGGCCATGTCGACGATGCGGTGCAGGTCACGGGCGCTGATCCGGCCGTCGGTGATCTGGGTGGCCGACTCGATCATCGACAGTGCCATGCCTTTCACGCCGTAGCCGAACACGGCGATGTTGGCCGATTCCACCGCGTACAGCGCATCGGCGACGCGGCCGTCGCCCAGGTCCACGTAGTGGCCGACGATGCCCTCGAACGCGCGTTGCGCCTCGTCGAAGTAGTCCTGGCTGCGCCAGAGAGTGTCGTCGGCGTCGAAGCCGACCAGCTGGATGCCCTGCGTCATCCGCGCAGTCTACGCGTCGCGGCCTGGGCGGCAGCTACGCAGGCATCGCGCGAACAGGCAGTGCCAGGCAAAGAAAAAGCGACCCGCCGAAGCGGGTCGCCCGGAGCCGTCCGTCATGCGACGGGCGGACGCATCGCGGCGTGGGACTTACTCGTCGGCAGCGCCGGCACCGGCCGCCTGACGGTTCACGTAGTCGCGGTATTCCTCGGGGGTGATGAAGCCGTCGCCATCGGCGTCCACGTCGGTGAACACCTGGCCGAGCCCCTCGAGGCCGGACGCTTCGGCCTGGCTCAGGCGGCCGTCACCGTCGGTGTCGAGATCGGCCCAGGTCACCTGGCCCTGCTGGGCCTGCGGCGCTTCGGCCGTGGCGTCATGCGCATAGTCCTGGGTCGTGGTGGTCGGCGGCGTCTGCTGGGCAGTCGCTTCCTGCGCGAAGGCCATCGGCGTCGCCATGGCGAAGCCCAGGGCAATCGCGGCGATCATCGGCTTGCGGACATTCTTCATGATGGTGTTCTCCAGTGGGAATGTTGGACGCGCGGGAGGTGGTTCATCCTCGTCTCGGATACCGCACGGAAGCCACCTTGCCGATTTGCGGATGAACGTTCCGGGGGCCGGCATCGCGGGCGCTTACACGTGCTTAACCACTGGCCGCGCGCGGACGGTTATGCGATTCGTGTCCGCGACGTGAGCACGGCGCCGCGAATCCCGCGGTGACGGGATCGGGCGCACCGGGCGGCAGCCGGGGGACGACCGCTGACACGTGTGTTGGTCGCTGAACGGAAACGCAATTCTCACGAATCCGGCCGTCCGGCGCCTCGGCAGGACGCTCAGACGCCCTGTGCGACACTCGGGGTTTCCCCTAGTTGCGCACTGGAGATGCCCATGCACCTGCGTCCACTCACCCTCACCGCACTCGCGTCCTCGATGCTCTGGCTGTCGGCCTGTGACGGCAATGCGTCCAACGGCGCCGCATCCGATGCCCCGACGCAGGCCCAGACCGCGTCCGCCCCCACCGCCGCCGCCGGTGATGCGATCGAAGGTGTGCCGTTCGCCAGCACCGCGGTCGCCACCTTCAACGAGCCCTGGGCGCTGGCCTTCCTGCCCGACGGTAGCCTGCTCGTCACCGAGAAGTCGGGCGTGCTCAAGCACGTGACCCTGCCGGGCGGCGAAGCACGCGAGATTTCAGGTGTGCCCGAAGTCGCGTATGCCGGCCAGGGCGGTCTCGGCGACGTGGTGCCGCATCCGCAGTTCACGCAGAACGGCCTCGTCTATTTCAGCTATGCCGAGGACGGCGACGGCGGTCGCGGCGCGGCGGTCGCCCGCGCGCGCCTGGACGCCGATGCCGGCGCGCTGCAGGACGTCGAGGTGATCTGGCGCCAGGTGCCGAAGGTCAGCGGCAACGGCCACTACGCACACCGCATCGCGTTCGGCCCGGACGGCATGCTGTGGATCTCGTCGGGCGACCGCCAGAAGTTCGATCCGGCCCAGGACATGACCTCGAACATGGGCAAGCTGGTGCGTCTCAACGACGATGGCAGCGTGCCGGCGGACAACCCGTTCGCCGACCAGGGCGAGGTCGCCGCCCAGGTCTGGGCGCTCGGCCTGCGTAATCCGTTGGGCATCGCCTTCGACGGCGACGGCCGGCTCTGGGAAATCGAAATGGGCCCGGCCGGCGGCGACGAGTTCAACCTGATCGAGCGCGGCGGCAACTACGGCTATCCGATCGTCTCCAATGGCGACCACTACGACGGCCGCCCGATTCCCGACCACGACACGCGTCCTGAATTCATCAAGCCGCTGATCACCTGGACGCCGGTGATCTCGCCGTCCAGCCTGATGGTGTACTCGGGCACGCTGTTCCCGGAGTGGACCGGCAACGCCTTCGCCGGTGGACTGTCGGGCCAGACCCTGGTGCGCATCGAACTCGACGGTGACACGGCGCGTGAGGCCGAGCGCTTCGCGATGGGCGCGCGCATCCGCGGCGTGACCCAGGGGCCGGACGGCGCGCTGTGGGTGATCGAGGACGGTGCGGACGGCCGCCTGATCCGGCTGGCGCCGCGCGAGGGCTGAGCCTGTCGCACCCGTGCTGTACGACGGAAGGCCGCGGTGCGAACCGCGACCTTCTGCGTGTCGGGCCTCAGATCGCCGGGCGCTCGACCGGACGCCCCATCGCCTCGCGATAGCGCAGGTACAGGGCCTGGACCTTGTCGATGTAGGCGCGGGTCTCCGCGTACGGCGGCACGCCGTCGTAGCGGTCCACGGTGCCGGCCCCGGCGTTGTAGGCGGCCAGCGCGCGGGTCCGGTCGCCGTTGTACCGGCGCAGCAGCCGGCGCAGATGCCGCGCGCCCGCGCGGATCGACTGCGCGGGCGAATCGGGATCGCGCACCGCGTAGTCGGCGATCACATCGGGCATCAGCTGCATCACGCCGCGAGCGCCCTTGGGCGACACGGCTGTGGCCTCGAAGCCGCTCTCGGCATGGGCGATCGCACGCAGCCAGGCCTCGTCGAGGCCATGGGTCTTCGCGGCCTCCCGGAACAGTGCCGGCCAGGCGTCCAGGCGCGGCGCTTCCACGCGCCCGAGCCCCGCATGCGCGGGCTCGCCGGGAGGCGTCTGCACGGTGAAGCGCAGATACTCGCGTGCGCCGGGCAGCCGGCGCGTGCCGTAGACCAGGCGACCGCCCTGTTCGCGCTCGTAGAGCACGCCGCTGAAGACGCCCATCTCGCCCCAGAGATTGGGCGTCTGCACCGCGTCGTCGGGCACCTCGCGCGGCGTGCAGGTGGCGCCCGGCTCGGGCGCGGTGGACAGGCTGACGGTGCCGTCCACCACGCAGCGCCAGACCGTGCGCGCGTGCGCCGGGCCGGTGGTGAGGACGAGGACGGCGGCGAACCACCACGGACAGCAGCGAGGGAACGGCATGGCGGGGAGTCGATGGCCGACGCCCGGCGGGCATCGCTGCTGTGCGAATACGCCGGTCGGGGCGAGGTTTGTGTCGCCGCGCCCGTGCCGCCATCATCGGGCGCCCCGCTCGAGACCCGCCGATGGCGCACTGGTCGACCCTGATCCGCGAGATCCCCGATTTCCCCAGGCCCGGCATCGTCTTCAAGGACATCACGCCGGTGCTGGCCGATCCGCGCGCGTTCGCCGCCGCGATCGAGGCGATGGCCGCCCCGTGGCGCGACGCGCCACCGACGGCGTTTCTCGGCATCGAATCACGCGGTTTCATCTTCGCCGCCGCGCTCGCCCAGGCCCTGGGCACCGGGTTCGTGCCGGTGCGCAAACCTGGCAAGCTGCCCGCGCGTACGCTGCGGCACGACTACGCGCTGGAATACGGCCGCGATCGTCTGGAGGTCCACGCCGACGCCGTGCCGCCCGGCGCGTCCGTGGTGCTGGTCGACGACGTGCTGGCCACCGGCGGCACGCTGGCCGCGGCCCTCGCGCTGGCCCGTGCACAGGGCGCCCACGTGCTGGGCGCGGCGGTGCTGGTGGAACTGCCGGCACTCGAAGGCCGCGCACGCTGGCCGGCCGACCTGCCCCTGCAGATCGCGCCGACGGATTGACGGCGGAAACGCGCTCGCGACGACACGTATTCGACACCGCGCATCGCAGCATCCGGCGACGGAGGCCGCAGATGCACATCGAGACGCTCATCCTGGCCGGCAACGGCTGGGTACCGAACAACCCGCGGCTGCCGGTGCGGATCTACCGGGCCGGCACGGTGCCACTGGACGCGCGCGGGTTCGAGCAGCGGTTCGCCGCCCACGGCTGGCCCCCCGACTGGCGCGGCGGCGTGTACGACTATCACCACTACCACTCGACGGCCCATGAAGTGCTGGGCGTCGCCGCCGGCCACGCCCGTCTGATGCTCGGCGGACCGGACGCGACCCTCGTCGAGCTCTTCGCCGGCGACGCGCTGCTGCTGCCGGTCGGCACGGGTCACTGTTGCGTCGAGGCCGATGCGGCCTTCCAGGTGGTGGGGGCCTATCCCGAGGGGCAGCGCTGGGACCTGCAGCGCGATGCACCGGATGCCGGGACGCGCGCACGCATGCGCGCCCTGCCCGATCCGGTGCGCGACCCGGTCACCGGCGATCCGTTCTGAAATCGTCGGCTCGGCGCCTGCACGCGCGGGCTCAGGGCGCCAGTGCGGTCACCGCCGCGGCGGCACTGTGGGACGCCTCGTCGATCATCGCCGAAAAGCGCATCCGGCCGAGGTTGTCGGCCAGTTCCGGACAGCGGGCCTGCGGCGGCTGCAGCGCGAGATAGGCGTGCATCGCGTCCGCCATTTCGACGAAGCGGGCATCGAAGGCGGCGACGCCGTCCAGGAAGGCCGCATCCGTCGGCGCTGCATCCAGCGCGCGCTCGAACTCCGGGTTTCCCGCACGGAACGTGGCGATGCCGGTTTCCAGTTGCCGGCTGGCGTCGGCGTCGGCGGCGCAGTAACGCCTGAACACCTCGACCTGGCGTTGCAGGACGTGTGCGCCCATGTAGCGTGTCTGCACGTCACTCAGCGGCGATTGCGCGGACGCCCCGCCCGCCATCGCGCACGACGCCAGCGCGGCGAGCAGACACATCGGCAGACGGTGGGGATTCATGGCGGGCTCCGGCGATCGCAGCGCAGGCGCCGCATCCGGGTACACGGTACGCGCGCCCGCGGGAGGCCACGTCAAGAGTCCTCGTCGATGTCGTCGAACGCGTGTGCGAGCCAGTCGCCGTCGTCGTCGTGGCCGGGCGCGAGATCGACCGGCTCGAGCAGGGTGTAGGTATCGACGTCGGGGCTGCGGATCCGACGCGAGACCGGATAGGCCTCGAGCGCAGGCTGCGGCATCGCCTCCAGAAACGCCTGCGCGCGGCGCGGCCCGGCAATCCAGTCGGCGATCGCCCCCGCCGGCATGAAGACCGGACCGTCGGCCACCAGCGGCGCCGGAATCGCGGGGTTGGGATGGGTGAGCACGGCGAACGAATACAGCTCGGGCGTGTCCCGGCTCCAGTGTTCCCAGAGGCCGGCCGCGAACAGGGCAGTCCCGTCCTGGCTCTGGATGAAGTACGGCTGCGGTGTTTCGCCCGAGCGGTCCCATTTGTAGTACCCGTTCATCGGCACCACGCAGCGGGTGTTCTCCCAGGGCCGCTTGAAGATCCGGCTGCGCGCGGCGCGCGCGAGACGCGCGGTCACGGTGGTGTACTTGGTCTCCGGCAGCGCCGACCAGGCCGGCACGAGCCCCCAGTCGAACTCTTCCACCGCCAGTGCGCTGTCCCGATCGAGGATGACGGCCGCCGGCTTGCGGGTGGCGATGTTGTAGCGGGCGGGCGCGGCCTCGAGCGCGGTCGCCAGGCCCGGCGGCAGACCCGGCGGCCACATGCCCGCGGCGAAGGCCTGCACGAACCTACGCATGCGCGGCGTCCTGGCGGCTGATGGAGCGCGGGGTCATGCCGCAGCATCGCGCCTGCGGCGTGAAGCGTCTGCGTCGCGCCACCGCGCGACCGGCTTCACGGCCGGCTGCGGTGGCATCGCACAAGGTGGTGCCCCGCACCGGTAGAGACCGCGCCATGCAGACCCCCATGCAGCCGCCCACGCCCAACGACGACATCCCGGGTTCGATCCCGCACCCCATGCACGACCCGGTACCCGACCAGCCGGTGGATCCACCGGTGCCCACGCCCGGTGATCCGGAGCGCGACCCGCAGCCGCAGCGCGATCCCCCGTCGCCCACGCGGCCACAGGATCCCCCGCAAACCCCCTGACACGTCCCGCAGCCGCCTCGAGGTACCCCATGACCACCCGTCGCATCGCCGTCATCGTCGGCAGCCTTCGCAAAGATTCGTTCAACCGCAAACTCGCGGATGCACTCGCCGAGCGCGCACCCGAAACACTGTCGCTGCACTCCGTGGAGATCGGCGACCTGCCGCTCTACAACCAGGACGACGACGCGTCGCCGCACCCCAACGTGGTGCGTTTCAAGCGCGAGATCGAACAGGCCGACGGCGTGCTGTTCGTGACGCCGGAATACAACCGCTCGATCTCCGGCGTGCTGAAGAACGCGCTCGACCATGCGTCCAGGCCCTACGGCGAAAGTGTCTGGGCCGGGAAGCCGGCGGGCGTAGCGGGCGTGTCGGTCGGCGCCATCGGCACGGCTGCGGCGCAGCAGCACCTGCGGACCATCCTGGCCTACCTCGACATGCCGACGCTCGGTCAGCCCGAGATGTTCCTCAAGGCGGATGCGGTGTTCGACGATGCCGGCGCGCTGCGCGACGACAGCACGGCATTCATCGACACGTGGCTGAAGCGCTACGCCGGATGGGTTGCGCAGCACGTCGGCGCCTGACGCTGTCGGCTCCGGCGCGCGCGGAACTGTTCCGCGGCGACGCGCGCCGGGCCGGACGGGACCGCACGCGCGGCGGGACATTCCCGATATCGCGGGTGGCCAGCGAGCGCGATACGCGCCGCAACGCGCTGCAATCGGCACCCTGTAATGAACCGGCAGCGCACCGCGCGGAACGCCGGTCAGCGCGCGCCCATCAGGCGGCGAAGCGGCGCTCGGCTTCGTAGCCTCCGTCCGCACCGTGGATGCGGATCGTGGCGCCGCATCGACGCACCTGGGCATCGGCGGCGACATCGGCGAATGCGGCGCTGCGGGTCAGATAGTGCACCGAGGCGCGGGTTCCGTTGTCTTCGACGAGTTCCCAGTCGAAGGTCGCGGCGTTATGGCGAAGCGTGAAACACAGGGGGGACATGGGACATCCGGGACGGCTGCACGCGGACCGTGCGCGTGCATGGTCTACCGGGTGCGATGAAGAGGGCGTCCCCGCGGCGCGCGCGGCGCATGCACAAGGTGCAAACGCAGGCCACGAAGACCGGGGCCGGGCGCGCCTCGCGCCGCTAGGGCATGCCCGGCCCCGCGGCCTCGAGCGCGGCCTCCACCTCCTCGCGTGAACCGGGTCGCACCCGACGCGAGACTTCCACGCCGTCGCGCAGTACCACCAGCGTCGGCCACAGCTTCACCTTGAAACTGCGCCCGAGCGGGCGGCCCGGGCCGTCCTCGATACGCAGATGCCGCACGTCCGCGCGCGCCGCCAGCGCCGGCTGCAGAACGGCCTGTGCGGCCTGGCAAAACCCGCACCAGTCGGTGCCGAACTCGAGCGCGACGATACCCGGCATCGCGTCGACCTCGACGCGATCCGGGGCCTGCTTCGAATAGGGGTCGACGCGTGTCATGTCAGGACAGCGCGCGCTCGATGGTCTCGAGCGGTGCGTTGGTGAAATCCTTGGCCAGATCGCCCAGCAGCCGCTGCGTGGTCTCCTTGTGCAGCAGCGGACGTACCCGGCCGAGCGTCTGAGGATCGGCGATCAGCACCAGATGCGCGTAGCGGTTCTTCAACGCGCCCTCGTTGAGGCCCTGCGCCAACTGCTTGGCGAACGTCGCTTCGTCGAGCTGCGAGGCGCTCGATTCGGCCGGCATCGCGCCCGCGGGGCCGTCGTCGTCGAGATTCATGCCCTCCAGCAGGGCTTCCTGTTTCAGGCTCAGCGACCGCTCGTCACCGACGTTGCTGAACACGCGGGCCGCGCCGCCATTGGCCACGACCACCAGTGCACCCTGCGGAATCTTCATCGTCATACACGTTCTCCACTTGCCTGCGTTGGTACCGGAAAGGCACCGGAAAACTCTAGGCAGGCGCATGTGAGCGCAGTGCAATGCGGACGCGGGTTACGGGCGCAGCGCGTGCGTGTCGCGGCGCGGGGCTGAACGGCGCACTCAGCGCCAGGGACGTCGACCTTCGGTCCAGGACTCGTGACGCACCGGGGCCACTCCGGCGCCGAACGGCGCGCCCCATCCATACCCGCGTCCGTACGCTCCGGGGCCATACACGCCCGGACCACCATACAGGCCGCCCGGCCAGTAAGCGCCCGGCACGTCGAAGCGACCGACGCTCAGATGCAGATTCGTGGTGCCCACATCACCGCTGGCGGTGACGCGCTCCGTGCACAGGTTGAGATCGGCTGCGTTGTAGTGGCTGGTGCCGCTACGCGATGAATGCCCGATGCCGGCGGTCACGCTGCCGGTCACGGCGCGCGCGCTCCCGTCGGGCGCCGTCGGGCACCCGCCCGCACCACCGCGGACGGTGCGCAGCGCGCGCGCCGGTGGGCGTGCGGTCCTCGGGCCGGTGTATTCGCCGTCGCCGAAGGCACCGGGCCCGGTGAACATCGCGGGTGTCGGCGGACTCAGATCCACGTCGCGGTCCTGCGCCCACACGCCTACCGGCAGCAGCAGGGACATCCACACCAGGTGCACTCGACGCATCGGACAGCTCCGGACCGGACTCGGCGGACCCCCACGCTAGCAGCCGGCGGTTGAATCGCCGCTGGCCTGGCCGCCACGGATTCAACCGGCGTAGTGCATCCACACGCAGTCGATCGCATCCAGTGCGATGTGCACCAGCAGCCCGATGCCGAACAGACGGGTGCGCCGGGGCAGCAGCAACGCCGTGTAGACCGCGATGGCCGGCGCCGTGTGCAGGGGATGGAAGCCGATGCTGCAGCGCCCCGGGGCATAGACCGGGTCGGCCAGCAGATGGTCGATGTCGATGATCCAGCCCAGCAGCATCAGTGCCCATGCACGCAGGAAGCGCTCGCGGAAGAACACCCAGGCGATGAGCGCCGGCACCGCGGCGTGCAGGATCAGATGGAGGATGGCGCGCGTACCCATCGAGCCAGACCAAGTCGGGCGGCGCAGGATACCGTCGCGTCCCGATCCAGGCGGCCCGGGCCGGCGCAGGCGGCGCCTGCGGAAGTTGCAGAGGCCGCCCGTACGCTTTCACCGCGCCTGCACCGGCGTGATGCGAATTTCGCGAACCTTAATCTGCAGTCGGAGTGGTTGGAAATGGCGCATCACAGCCCGGGTGGTCTGGTCCTGCTCGTCGAGGACAACCGCAATATTTCCGAGCCGGTCGGTGAGTTCCTCGAAAGCCGCGGCTTCGAGGTCGACTATGCAGCCGACGGCATCGATGCCTACAACCTCGCGTCGGAGAATCCCTTCGACGTGATCGTGCTGGATCTCATGCTGCCGCGCCTCGGCGGCCTCGAGGTCTGCCGCCGACTGCGCGCCGACGGGCGGAATTCGACGCCGATCCTGATGCTGACCGCGCGCGATTCCCTGGAAGAGAAGATCGAGGGCCTGGAAGCGGGTGCCGACGACTATCTCACCAAGCCCTTCGACATCAAGGAACTCGAGGCGCGCATCCGCGCCCTGATCCGCCGCGATCGCCGCGAGGTCGGCGCTGCGGTGCTCGAAGTCGGCGACCTGTGGCTGGACCCGGTGTCGCTGCGCGTGCGTCGCGGCGACAAGGAACTCAATCTGGCGCCGATCGCGATGAAGATCCTGACGATCCTGATGCGCGAGGCGCCGCGCGTGGTCACCCGCCGCGAGATCGAGCAGGAGATCTGGGGCCTCAGCCTGCCCGACTCCGACACGCTGCGCAGCCATCTGTACAACCTGCGCAAGGCCATCGACCGCGACCAGGACGTGCAGCTGCTGCATACGATCACCGGCGCCGGCTACCGCGTGGCCGATCTGAGTCGCGCCGTCGCCTGAGGCCACGCTCGACGCGGCCCGATGCCACCCGAAACGCCGCGCGGCCGCAAGACCGCGCGGCGTTTTGGTGTGCGGATCACGGGCCCCCACTGCCAGGCCGATGTTCGGAGTACGGGCGGAGACTCCCGGCGCCGTGCGCGCACGTGCCTGTCCCGTGCTCAGTCCTGCGCCGCTCCGGCCACGCGGAACGGGAGATTGGCGTAGGCCGCATGCCCCTGGCCGTCGTGCACTTCGACGAAGAGCCGGTAGTGCCCCGGCGCCGCCGGCGCGGTGAAGCGCAGCGTGCCGGTGGTGCCGGCGTCTGCGATACGCAGTTCCACCGCGGCCGGCAGCGACTCGGGATCCCCGCCGATCGTGGTGGCCGTGCTTTCCTCGCGCACCACCCAGCGATAGGTCAGCGTGTCGCCATCGGCATCGTGTGCGTCCACCGTCGCGGTGTGCTCCGTCCCCGGCGCCAGCGTCACGCTGTCGAGCGCCGTGCGCCCGTCGATGCGCAGCGGCGTGATGGCGGGCGCGCGATTCGCCGGCCAGGCGCCCGTCCACAGCCGCTGCATCGTATCGACGCCGGGTGTCGACTCTCCGCTGGCCAGGAACAGGCCGTACCAGGTCGGCGTGCGCTCCTGCTTCTGACCCCACAGGAACACGAACGAGCCGAGGCCCTGGGTGCGATCGCTGTCGATGTCACGGGCGTAGCGCTCGGCCAGCAAGGCCGCCTTCCGCGTGGCGTCGTCCTCGATCGGCGCGCCCCACGCGGTTTCCGGGCTTTCCCAATGGCCGGTCGGGCCCCATTCGGTCACGATGTAGGCGCCGGTCCAGCCCGCATCGCGCAGCCGCGTCTGCACGCCCTCGATGTCGCCGTAGAGCTGCACGCCGATCAGATCCAGCGCCGGCGCACGGGCCTTCAGTTCCGCGATCAGCGCAGCATCGAAGCCTGCCAGCGGCGTCATCACCGGATGATCGGGATCGATCGCGTGAATCGCCTCGGCGATCGCGTTCACGGCGTCCCACACCTTGGGGTTGCGCGCCTCGAGGTTGAGCTCGTTGCCGACCAGCCACATCAGCACGGCCGGATGCGCGCGGTAGGCCGTGACTTCCTCGCGAATGCGCGCCAGCTGCGCGGCGACCGCGTCCGCATCGTCGTAGTCGAACCCGTGACGCTCCTTGCCCACCTCCAGGCCCATCGCGACGCGCAGGCCATTGCGATGCGCGCGGTCGAGCATCGCCGTGACCCGCGCGCGATCGAGCCCGGTGCTCCAGGTGCGGAAGGCATTGCCACCGCGCTGCGCCAGCGCGTCGATGTCGCCGCCCGAGAGGCCCGCGCCGCGTACACGGAACGGCGCGCCGTCCACCGTCAACTGCCAGACGCCCGCGTCCTGCACCACGCGCACCTGCGCAGGGCCGACGCCGACAGGACTGTCCGGGGCGGCCCGCACCGGCGCGGTCACGGCCGCGCTGCACAGCAACGCGAGGACATACGAAGTGATACGCATGGACGGGCTCCATCAGGACGCGATCGATGATCGCATGGCGATCAGGCGGGCAAGCGCGGGCAACGCGACCGCATGCCCGGCGCCGCCGTCGAGCCACCGGCGTAAGGGCGCGGCCAGGCCCTAATCACGGCGCGCACGCAGCCAGCGCAACGTGCCCGGCGCCATGCCCATGAACTTCGGCGGTTCCGTCAGCGCTGCCACCAGCAGGCGATCCGGGGCATGCCGGCGCTTGATCCGGTGATAGAGCTGGGAACGTGTGGCGTGGGTTTCGACCAGATGCAGGCCGGGCGCCAGCTGCACGCTGTCGGGAGCGAGCGACGCATCGAGCGCGCCGTCGATCTCGACGTGGACCAGATAGAGACGGGGCGCATTCGTCATGCGCGGACTTTCGCCAACCCGCACGCACGGCAGGGTGAAGTGGGTCGCGCCGGTGGAAGCACCTGCCGGCACGCTGCGCGCATGGCGCAGCGTGGGCGGCGGTCGTGGTGTGCGTGTCAGTCGGCGGACGCAGGCACCACGCGCAACACGCGCCCCTGCGCGCTGTCGGTGAGCAGATACAGCGCACCCTCCGGGCCGCTGCGCACGTCGCGGATGCGCTCGCCGAGTTCGGTGAACAGCACCTCCTGCGGCCCCGGCGTGCCGCCCGTCATCGGCACCCGGCGCACGCTGCGTTCGACCAGCGCGGCGACGAACAGGCTGCCGCGCCAGGCGGGAAACAGCGCGCCGTCATACCAGGCCATGCCGGCCGGCGCGATCGACGGCGTCCAGTGCGTCAGCGGCGGCGTGACGCCGGGCCAGCGCGTGTACGGCGTGACCCGTGCCCCGGTGTAGTCGACGCCGTCGGTGGTGATCGGCCAGCCGTAATTCGCGCCCGCCTCGAGGCGGTTGAGCTCGTCGCCGCCCTTCGCGCCGTGCTCGTGCGCATAGAGCGCATCGCCCACGCGCACCAGCCCTTGCGGATTGCGATGGCCGATGCTGAGGATCTCGGGCCGCGCACCGGCACGGGCGACGAAGGGATTGTCGGCCGGTATGCCGCCATCGCGGTCGATACGCAGGTGCTTGCCCAGATGGGTGTGCAGGCGCAGCGCATCGGTGCGCTCCAGGTTGCCGTCGCCCACGCCGACCACCAGCGTGCCGTCGGCGTGCCAGGCCATGCGACCACCGAAATGCTGGGCGTGGGTCTTCGCCGGTTGCGTGGTCAGGATCGGGGTCACCGCCTCCAGGCCGCCGCGCCCCAGGCGCGCGTGCACGACGCGCAGATGGTTGGCGCGCGCCGTGCCGTGGGCGAACGACAGATAGAGGCGCCCCGTCTGCGCGAAGGCCGGATCCACCAGCACGTCGAACAGGCCCGCCTGCCCGCTGGCGAAGACCGGCGGCACGCCGGCCAGCGGCGCGGCACGCAACGCGAAGCCGCCGTCGGCCCGTCGCTCGATCACGCGCAGCCGCCCCGGCCGCTCGGTCACCAGCATCCGCCCGTCGGGCAGGAAGGCGAGCGCCCAGGGGTGCTCGAGGCCTTCGGCGACGGTGTCGATGCGGTAGTCCGCCGCGCCCGCGCCGGCAACGCACAGCAGGCCGAGCACGGCAGCCGACACGCGGGCACGCAGATGGGCCACCCGGCCCGACGGAAACGGCACATTGGATACCGGCACGTTCACTCCACATGGGCGCCGCGGCTGCGGCATCATCGTCCGCATGATGATGCCCGAACCCTTCGTATGACCGATCGCCGCCCGTCCTGGACGCGCCGGCTCGTCACCCTCGCGGCGGCCCTGCTGATCGCCGCCGCCTGGGGGGCACTGGTGCAGACCCAGTTCAACCTGCAGGCGCTCGCGCCCTTCGTCGACGTGCCGGTGCGGGTCCGCTGGACGACCTCGCTGCAGGATCTGGTGGGCTACGGGCCGGTGCAGCTCGGCCTCGTGGCCGCGGCCTGGCTGCCCGCGCTTCCCGTCGCGGCGTGGCTGGGGCGGCGCCGGCCGCGGCTGCGCACGCCGCTGTACGCGCTGGCGGCCGGGGTCGGTCTGGTCGCGGCGATCCGCCTCACCGACGCGGTCGCGCCGATGCCGGTGCTGATCGACGCGACCCGCGGGCTCGTCGGGCTGCTGGCGATCGCGGCCGGAAGCGCGCTCGGCGGCGGTCTGTTCGCACACTGGACCCGCCCGCACCGCCGGACGGGTGCGCGCGAGACGATCAGGCGGACGGCAGACGGAGCGTGATTCGCGTGCCCTCGCCCAGCGCCGAGGCGACATCCAGATCGGCCGCCAGCGCCTCCGCGGTCTGGCGCACGATCCACAGCCCGATGCCGAGTCCCTCGGAACGCGCATCGCCCTGCTGGAACGCCTTGAAGTAACCCTCCACGCGCGCTGGGTCCATGCCGATGCCGGTGTCGACGACGTCGATGCAGGCCAGGCCGTGCACCTGGCGGCAGACCAGTTCGACGCGCCCGCCGGCCGGCGTGTACTTGAAGGCGTTCGACACCAGATTACCGAGCAGCGTGTCGAGCAGGCCCGCATGCGTGCGCGCCCGGCACGCCGACTCGATGCGCAGCTCGAATGCGACCGGTTTGCGCGCTGCCGCACGCGCCCACGCTGCCGCGACCTGTTCGACCACCGGCACCACGTCGATCGCCTGCAGGGCGGGCGGCACGAACCCGCCGCGCCCGGTCGCCGAGGCGATCAGCTCGCCGAACGTCTGGTCGATGGCGGTCAGTTCCTGCTCGGCGCTGTCGAGCGTCTGCCGCTGTGCGTCGCTCGCGCCCACCCGCGTTCGCCTGATCGCGTACAACGCGGCGCGCAGCGGCGTCTTCAGATCGTGGCCGGCACTGGCCAGCACCCGCGCGCGATGCTCGCTGACGGCGTGGGCCTCGGCCAGCAGCCGGCGCAGTTCGAGCTGGGCCATCACCTGGCGCGACAAGGCGCGCAGGGTGTCGATCTGCCCGGACGTGAGGCTGCGCGGACGCGTGTCGAGCACGCAGACCGTGCCCAGTGGCAGGCCGTCCGGCGTCTTCAGCAGCGCGCCGGCGTAGAAGCGCAGCCGCGGATCCCCGGTCACCAGCGGGTTGGAGGCGAAGCGCGCGTCGCGCGTGGTGTCGGGCACTTCGAGGACGTCGTGCTCGAGGATCGCGTGCGCACAGATCGAGGTCTCGAGCGGCGTCTCGCGCACCCCGAGGCCGACCTCGGATTTGAACCACTGGCGCTCGGCGTCCACCAGGGTGATCACCGCGATCGGCGTCTGGCACACCGCCGACGCGATGCGGGTGATGTCCTCGAAGACCGCCTCGACCGGCGTGTCGAGAATGCCGTAGGCGTGCAGCGATTCGACACGCCGGGCCTCGATATGCGGTGGCAGCTTGGCAGCGGACGGGTGCATCGATGCGCCTCCGTGGTGATCGGTCGGTTCCGGCATGCAGGCCGCGCCCGCACGCCGGCTCAGTCGGTCCAGCCCCAGGGCGCTTCGGGCGCCGCGACCGGTCGTGTGAGGTCGAAATCGACCTGGAAGCCGCGGTCGGTGCCCACCCGGTTGGCGGCATAGACGAAGCGCGTGCCCGCGTGGATCTCGACCAGCCACGCACTGCGCAGGCCGCTGCCCGGGATCACCGCGCGCGTCTGCGCGTCGGCTGGAAACATCTGCGTGTCGGCACTGCCCGCATTGCTGGTGATGCCGCCATACAGCGTGACCGCGTCAGGCGTGCCGTCGGCCTGCCGGTGATCATGCTTGAGCTCGATGCCGGCCGGCGTGCGGGTGAACACCCAGGTGCGCGAGCGATCGTCACCGACGACCAGCGGAATCCGCACGCGCGTCTCGCTGCAGTCGCGCACATGCATGACCACACGTCTGTCGCGGAACGTGTCATCGCCCTCGGGCGCGCGGACCAGCGTTCCCGCGTAGGCGTTGCCGCACAAGGCCTGCAGCGCGCGCCACCAGTCGTCGGCATCGCCCGCGCTGCCTGCGGCCGCCGGCGCACAGACCGCAGCGAGCACGCCGGCAGTCAGCACACGAACCCGGGTCGAGGCCATCGTCGGCTCCATCGTGAACGGTCACCGACTGTAACAAGCCGCACCCGCGTGCGTACCCGGCGGCGGTACGGAGGCCCGCGTGGCGCACGGCACAGATCGGCACCTTCCGCGCGGCCCCGCGCTCTACAAGACGTCTTCACCGCGACGGCGCTAGGGTGCCCCGACCTCGTTTCAAGGGAGCGCCCATGTCCACAGGCACCTCGCATCGCAAGACACCGATCGCACTGCTCGGCGCCGTCCTCGGCCTGGCCATGGTGAGCACGACGGCACTCGCCGATCCGCCGCCGCACGCACGCGGCAAGGGGCCGCCGGCCCATGCAGGCGGCCCGCATCGCGCCCACGCTGCGCCGCCGGGCTGGCAGAAGCAGGCCTGGCGCAAAGGCGACCGCCTGCCGGTGTCCGAGCTCGACGGCTACTGGATCAGCGACTACGGCCGCTATCAGCTGGCGGCGCCACCGCCGGGACATCGCTGGGTGCGGCAGCAGGACGACCAGTACCTGCTGGTGGCGGCGGCCACCGGCCTCATCGTCGACATCCTGACCCGCTGACGCAGCACCCGTCGGGGTCCGGACCGGATCCCGGCGGCGCACCCGCGCCGGGCGACACGACCACAGCCGCTGCGTCCGCTGCTGCCCGCAGCGCAACAGTGCGCTGTAGGCGCGGGCGACGTACCGGCACCGCCTGGCTTCAGGGCGCGCGGCGCGCGCGCGTCGCCTTCCAGTTGAACAGGACGTTGCGATGCTCGGCCCAGGTCTGGCCGGTGGCGTCGGCGCCGTTCGCACACACGGCCGTGTGATAGGGCCCGACGCCATCCGACGTGCGGAAGCTCGCACACAGGCGCCCCCGATCGCGTGTCCAGCGTCCCGCTTCGATCTCGCTGTCGTAGAAGCGTCCGCTGACCGAGCCGTCGGCATGCAGCGCCAGCGTCATCGGCCGGATGTACGGCGTATCCGGACGCGCGGACAGGTCCACGTTCCAGTCGCCATCCAGGGTGACGTCCACGGCCGCGAGCGGCGCTGTTGCCAGGAACAGGGCGAGACACATCGACATGCGCATGGCCAGTCTCCGTTTGCGCCGCGCAGGCGGGCACGCCGGCAGGCTACACGGCCCCGCGCCGTTACGGCGCCCCTGCTGCGCCGCGCGCAGGCGCATGATCCTCGCCGCCCTGCATCGTGCGCGGCCCCGGGACTCGGGCAACGACCCGCCCTGACGGGCCGGCATTCCAGCCGGACGGCCGCGCAGGCGCGGGGCACCGGACAGCGCCTGCTCCGGCAGGACCATCCACGGCCCCTTGGCGCCCTGCCATCAACCGCGGCGGTGCCCGCCCTGTCGCTCCTGCGCGCGATCGCCCTGCTCGGGATTCGACAGCCTTCCGGGGCGTTCGGATGCGTCGCGAGGCGGCGGGGTCTTGTCCTGCTGCGATTTGCGCAAGCTGTCCGGTGTCTGCGGCACGCTCATTGCGATCTCCTGGTCGGGCACGGCACGCCAGCCTGCGCGTGCACCGGTCAAGCATCCGTGCATGCCGCGTCGCTGCGTGCCGACCTGAACGCAACACGCGCAGATCGCGCGGAATTCCCCCGTGCAATGCCGCGCACGCGGATTTCCCGGGTAGTGGATGCGGAATTCGGGTATGGTGGTCGCACTGTTGCAAAGCGGGATCACGGTACATCGTGGCTCCGATGCGGTTGATCACAGGTTCCAGGGTCGAATCCGGCCTTTCCAGACGATCCGCTCCATCGCTTCGCGTTACCCCTTGCTCGATACAGTCCGGCACCGCATTCCGCGGGCCGTGTCTCTTCAACTGATCCAAGGAGTAACACCATGAGCAATCGTCAGACCGGCACCGTCAAGTGGTTCAACGACGCCAAGGGCTTCGGCTTCATCACCCCGCAGAGCGGCGACGACCTGTTCGTCCACTTCCGTTCGATCCAGGGCAGCGGCTTCAAGTCGCTGCAGGAAGGCCAGAAGGTTTCGTTCGTCGTCGCGCAGGGCCAGAAGGGCCTGCAGGCCGAGGAAGTCCAGGCCGAGTAAGTCCGACTTCGTTCGGCATCGCCTCGCGATATCCACAGAACCCCGGGCGGCGACGTCCGGGGTTTCTGCTGTCTGCGGGCGCCGACGTCCGCACAGGCGTGGCAGGCCTGCGTGCCCCACACTTCGCCTTCCGCACGATTCCGCGAGACCGACACGATGCGCGACCGCACCACGATGGCCGTGAGCGAGCTCTACCAGGGCATCCGTCACGAACACTGGCAGGGCCGGACCTACCGCCAGTTCTGGACGTGGTTCAACGCGCGCTGCATCGAGATCGTCGGCGAAGCCGAAGCCGCCGACCTGGACGCGCTCGGCATCGAGTTGCTGGGCGTGCGCGACGCGGTCGAGGACAGCGGTTACATGGTGGCGTCCGACCGGCTGGACGCGGTGATCGACGCACCGGCCTGAGTCGGCGTCGACCGGCCTCCGGCGTGACCGGCGCGAAGGCGATCTGCCAGACTGCGCGCCTTCCACGCTTCCCCCGACGCTTGCGCCCATGCGCCTGAACAAGCACATCAGCGACACCGGCACCTGCTCGCGGCGCGAAGCCGACCGCCTCATCGCCGAGGGCCGGGTCACGGTCAACGGCATCCGCGCCCGCGTCGGCGCCGAAGTGGGTGACGGCGACACCGTCATGATCGACGGCCAGGCGCTGCAGATGCGTACCGCGGCGCCCGGCAAGCGCCGGCATGTCTACATCGCGCTGCACAAGCCCGTGGGTATCACCTGCACCACCGAGACGTCGGTGAAGGGCAACATCGTCGACTTCGTCGACCACCGCGAACGCATCTTTCCGATCGGCCGTCTGGACAAGGATTCCGAAGGCCTGATCCTGCTCACCAGCAACGGCGACATCGTCAACGCGATCCTGCGCGCGGAAAACAAGCTGGAGAAGGAATATCTGGTGACGGTGAACCACCCCGTCAGCCAGGAGGTGCTGCGCGGCATGGCACGCGGCGTGCCGGTGCACGGCCAGACCACCCTGCCCTGCCGCACCAGCCCGCTGGGCAAGTTCGGCTTCCGGATCATTCTCGTGCAGGGCCTCAACCGGCAGATCCGGCTGATGGCGGCGCATTTCAAACTGCGCGTGAAGCAGTTGATCCGGGTGCGCATCGGGCCGGTCAAGCTCGCGCACCTGAAACCCGGGCAATGGCGCAATCTCACCGACGCCGAGCTGCGCGCCCTGCTTCCCGGGCAGACCGACTTCTGAGTCCGCAGTGGCGGCCAAGGCCGCCTGGTGGCGGGTGGACTAGCCGGTCGGGGAATCGTCCGCGATCAGCCCGGCATCGGCCAGCAGACGATGCACGCGGTCTTCGACATAGGCCTCGTGCTCGGGCGGCACGTCGCGGGTGAGGCGTCGGGTTTCGTCGGTGAACGCCTCGAGGACGCGTTCGGCGGGAAGTTCGCTGCACAGCGCCTGCAAGCGGCGCTCGAGCGCGGCCAGGGCGGCGTCGATGTCGGTCTTGCTCTTCATGCGCGGCATGCTGGCCATGCCCGCGTCACGATGGCGTGCACCCGGGCCGCGCGCCACGCAGTGCGCGAGCAGAATGGGGTGCAGGCGACGCGGCGGGCAGGCACGGCCGGAGATGGGCGCGCCCGGCCTGCACGGGTCCACGACGCCGCGCGGCGCAGCTGATGCCGACGGGCCGGTCGCCCGGCACTGCCGTCAACAGCCCAGCGGCGTCTGGAACGTCACCTCTGCGACCTGCACCCAGCGCCCGGCCTGGCGCTGCGCCACGCGCACGCGGATCGCGCTGATGTCGACGATCGGAGACACCTCGGCGGCGTCCGGCGGCCCCCGGTGTCCGTCGAGCCAGCGCACCGCCGCATCGGGATCGTCGCGCAGATGCGCGCGTACCGCGGCATCGAGCTCTGCGGGCGTGTAGTCGGGAAAGCAGCCCTGCATGTCCGGCGACGGGGCCGGCAGCACGAAGGTCAAGTCGTCCACCGGGTCGGCGGCCACCCAGTCGGAGACGCAGTGTTTCCACTCGGTCAGGTCCAGATGCGGGCCACCGGCCGTGAGGCTCAGGCTGGTCTCGAACTGCACCTGCACGCGCCACGCGCCGCCCGGCTGCGCCGGAGCCACGTGCAGGGTGGCGCCGTCGATGACGAACCCGGGCTCCAGCGCGACCGTCCAGGCCGGCGGCAGCGGCCCGTCGCTTCGCCAGGCCGGAAAAATGGCGCTGCGTTCCGGCGCCGGGTGCAACTGCAGGCCGGTCAGGGGCGGTGTGCGTGGCTGCGCCGCCAACGCGGCGATGCACCAGGCCCAGACGACCAGGCCGAGCACGCCGCGCCACCGCAAGGCCGCTTGCGATGCGCTCATCTCCTGCCCTCGTGCAAGCGGTCGCCGGTTCCGGCCGTCCGATGCGCGCGGGGCCGGATCGATTCGGCACGTGGAACCGGCGGACCCATGCGCGGCATGCGCTCAGCCCGGCCGATGGATCGCGCAGAGCTTGTTGCCGTCGGGATCACGCACGTACGCCAGATGCACGGCGCCCATCGGGCTCTCGCGCAGACCGGGCGGCTGCTCGATCGACACCCCGCCTGCGGCCACCGCCGTGTCGTGGAACTGCTGCACCTGCTCGGGCGATGCACATTTGAAGCCGAAGGTGTGGCCATTGCCCGGCGTCGCCGGCGCATCGTCGATGGGCTCGCTCACGCAGAACGTGCTGCCGGCGTGGCGGTAGAACAGGCGCCGGTGGCCGGAGGCGGCCTGGTTCTCGATCGGCGCGCCGGCGCCCAGCACTGCGAGCACGGCGTCGTAGAACGCTTTCGACCGTGCGATGTCGTTGCTGCCGACCATGACGTGATTGAGCATGGCGCCGTACCCCCTGACTGGACTGCCGCCGATTATGGCGGAGCCGCTGCGGCGCGCTCCACGTCGCGCACCCAGCGCATCTGCTCGCGGAAGGTCGCCGTCCAGTAGATGTCGCGATGCGCGGCGAGATATGCGAGCAGGGCCTCGTGCGCCTCGCTCGACACCGCCAGGTGATCGCCGCCGATGCCGTGGAAGGTGAAGTTCACCATCGTGCCGCGGGCCCCGGCTTCTTCGACCAGCGCGATCAGTTCGGCGCCGGTGCTGCCCTCCGGCACCATCACCGGCACGGCGTGGCGGTCCAGCGTGCGCATGTCGGCCACCACCGCGCCGGCACCGAGCTTGATGCCGAGCATGTGCGGCGCCAGGCCCGCGACGTAGTCGCCATCGCCGGCATCGCGATCGCCGCAGGGCACGGTGAACGTGACCTCGGTACTGCCGTCGATCGCGTGCAGCATCGTGTTGCCCAGCACGACCTCCGCCTGCACCCGGGCGGCCGTCATCTTGTCCAGATCCTGCTCCGGCGATACCCAGGCCCGATCGGCGCCACGCGCGCTGCAGGCGTGGAACAGCGAGTGATTGCCGAGCTCGTGCCCGCGTCGCGCGGCGGCGCGCCAGACGGCCAGCCGCGTGCGCACGGTGTCGGCCGACAGGACGAGATAGAAGCTGCCGTGCAGGCCGTGCCGGTCCAGCGCGGGAATCGCGATGTCGAGGTGGGTCGGCAGGGCATCGTCATAGGCCAGGCTCACCGCGGCGCGCGCACCGGCGGGCCAGGGGTACGGCGGTGACGTGTCGTCGGCCACCGCGCGCGTCGACACTGCCGCGACGAACAGGCAGACCCACCCCGACATGCGACGGCTGGGCATCGTGGACGCTCCTGACGGCTCGTGCACGACGATACCGAGCGCACCGCCCGGATGCACGGACGCCGCGCACCGGCGGCCTCGCGTCGCCGCCGTGCCCGCAGCGCGCCTGCCGGTACCGGCCGCCAGGACCGCGGTCAGGGGTCCAGCGGCAGACGCAGCCGCGCCCGCAGTCCGCCGCCGCGGCGCGTCTGCAGTTCGAGCGCGCCGCCGTGACGCTGCGCGACCGAGCGTGCCACCGCGAGTCCGAGACCGACGCCGCCGGTGTCGCGGCTGCGCGAGTGTTCGAGACGCTGGAACGGCTGCACCAGTCGCGCACGCGCATCGTCGGGAATGCCGGGGCCGCGATCGTTCACGTCGACGTGGAGGTCCCCGCCCGCTTCACGGATCACGATCTCCACCGCACCGGCGTAGCGCACGGCGTTGTCGACGAGATTCGACAGCGCGCGCCGCAGGGCCAGCGCATCGCCCTGCACGATGCCCGGCGTGTCGGCCTGCACCTGTGCATGCCGCCCGTCGGCCTGCACCGCGGCCACCAGTTCGCGCGCGAGCGCCGCCATGTCCACCGGCGCGCGCTGCAGCGGTGCGACCTCGCCCTGCGCGTAGGCGAGCACCTGCGCGATCATCGTTTCCATGCGCTGCAGGTCGGCGATCATCCGCTCGCGCTCCGGTGAGGCGATGCCGTCCGCACGCAGGCGCAGGCCGGTGAGCGGCGTACGCAGGTCGTGGGCCACCGCGGCCACCATCGCGGTCACATCCTCGCTCTGCGCGCGCAGACGGCGCCGCGCATCGGCGATCGCCTGGCCGAGCACACGCACCTCGGCCGCGCCCGCCAGCGGCACCGGCTGTTCGCGCGCGCCCAGATCGAGGTCGGCGCTGACCTCGGCCAGGCGTCGCAGCGGCCGCGTGAGCCGGCGCGCCATCCACCACGCCAGGGGCGCGATCAGCACCGCGCCCAGCAGCAACGCCGACAACACCTGCAGTCGCCATTGCCCGCGTCCGGCATCGGCGGTGCCCACCACGCGCCATGCGCCGTCGGGCTGCGCGAGCGCCAGTTCGAACGGCGGCAACTGCAGGCCGGGCGCCAGCAGCGCGGCACGCACCTGCGCGGCACGCCGCGCATCGCCCGGCGCGGCCGAGAGCCGCCCCTCGCTGATCACCTGGAGCGGCACGTCCGGCGCGGTCCGCCACACCGCGCGCACGTGCGAGACCGGGCGCTGCATGCGCTCGGCGGCAGCGTCCCTCAGCCAGGGCACCGGCACGCCCTCCGGTGCGGAGGCCTGGCTGCGGATGCGCAGCCCCGGCGCCGCGGGCGCGGTTCCGGCGAGTGCGTCGATCGCCTCGGCCGGCACCATCGTCGGCGCCGGCGGTGCCGGCCACCAGCCCACGACGGCGAAGCTCACCGCCTGCGCCAGCACCAGGGTGGCCAGCGCCAGACCGCCCACCAGGGTCAGGAGGCCGGGAGCGCGCTTCACAGCCGCCGGACCGGCGCGGCGAAGCGGTAGCCCACGCCGCGCAGTGTCTGGATCAGCGCATCGGCGCCCGCGTGCGCCTGGGCCAGCTTGCGACGCAGCCGGCTGACGGCGAGATCGATCGCACGATCGAACGGCTCGGCCGCGTCGCCGTGGGTGAGCCGCATCAGGCGCTCGCGATCGAGCACCCGGCCCGCGGCCTCGACCAGTGCGCGCAGCAGCGCGAACTCGCCGGCGGTCAGCACGACCTCCGCCGCATCCGGCGCGCGCAGCACGCGGGTGTCGAGATGCAAGGTCCAGCCGTCGAAGCCGTAGCCCTCGGCGCCCGCGCCGCCGGACGCCGGCAAGCGGCGACTGCGCCGCAGCAGGGCGCGCACGCGGGCCAGCAGCTCGCGCGGGTCGAAGGGCTTGGCCAGATAGTCGTCGGCGCCGACCTCGAGGCCGATCACCCGGTCGGGCGGACTGCCCAGCGCGCTGAGCATCAACACCGCGACCTCCGCATCCGCGAGCCGCCGGCAGACCGACAGGCCGTCCTCGCCGGGCATCATCCAGTCCAGCACCACGAGATCGGCCGGCATCTCGGCCATCAGGCGATCCAGCGCGGCCGCGCCGTCGGCGACGCGCACGTGATAGCCGTGACGCACGAGATAGTCGCGCAGTGCGTCACGAATGCTGGCGTCGTCGTCGACGACGATGAGGCGGGGACCATCGGCAGCCATGCCGGCATTGTCGCCGGCCCGTGTATCACCCGTGTATCGCGCCGCCCCGGCACGCGGCGTGGCCGACATCGTGCGGATACGCGGCGCGGGTGCAATGGCGCCCCGCTTCCGACGCCGAGACACCCGCATGCGCCTCCTGCCCCCTGCCTCGCTCTGCCTGCTGTTGCTGGCGCTCGCCGCGCCGTGCTTCGCCGCGCCCGCGGCCGCGCCCGAGACCCATCACATCGCGATGCACCTGGTGGGCAAGCACCCGCGCATCGAGGTGCGGATCGACGGCATCGACCGGCCGTTGAGCGTCGTCGTCGACACCGCCGCCGGTGGCAGCGTCATCGACGCCGCGCTGGCCGGCCGTCTCGGCCTTCTGGACGGCGGCCGGGCGCCGATGCAGGTGCAAGGCGCGGGTGGCAGCACGTCGGCACCCGGAGCCACGCGCCTGCTGGACCTGGCCGCCGGCGGGTTCCGCTGGAAGGCGCAGCTGTTGGCCATCGATCTGTCGGCGATCGCCGAGGCTGACGCCCCGGCGATCGACGGCATCCTCGGCAACGACCTCCTGTCCCGCTTCGACGTGCGCTTTGACCTGCCGGCCGGCCGCCTGTCGCTGACTCCCGCGGGCAGCCTGCCGCGCAGCGCGTGCCTGGACAATGCGTTCCCCGGGCGCCAGCCGGGCCTGCAGCGCTTCACGTTCGCCGAGGCCGGACTCGAGGATGGCGCGCAGCGCACGCAGGCGATCGCCGTGCTCGATACCGGCGCCGCGCAGACCGTACTCAACCGGCCCGCCGCGCGGGCCCTGGGCATCGCCGATGACGACGCGCGCCTGCGCCGCCGCGAGACCGGCACCCGCGGACTCTCCGACCACACGGTGGACACCTGGCTGTACACGCTGCCGGGCCTGCGTCTGGGCGATCAGACCCTTGCAGCAGGCGAGGTGCGGATTAGCGCGTTGCCGGTGTTCGCGACATTGGGGCTGACCGAGACGCCGGCGCTGATCCTGGGCGTCGACGCGCTGCGCGATCGACGGGTCGATGTCCTCGCCAACGCCGAGGGCACGTGCCTGGGCCCGCCCGCTCCGGCACCCCGCGGCGTCGCGGGTGCCGGCTGAGCCCTGCGCACGTGCCTAGCCGCCACGCGGCGTGCGCAGGAACGTCGTCACGTAGACCACCGCGCCGTCCCGACTGGTCACCATCATCGCCGGATCGGAGAACCCGGCCTGGAAGCGCGGGTCCGACATCAGCCGCGCGAACAGGGCCTGCGCGTTGGCATTCGGCGCGTCGGTGCCGAGGCCCGGCAACGCGGTCGCGGTGATCGTGCAGACCGTATCGCTGCATCGCGGCGCTGCGAGTTCCAGTCCGGTGTAGCCCGCACCGTATGCGTGGAGAAACGCCGCGAGCTGCCCCTCGGCCGCGTCCGCCGAGACCGCCTCGCGCGCATCGTGCGCGAGCAGCGTCTGCCGTTCGTCGAAATCGGTGTTGTTCAGCCGCATCCCGGCGATCGCGTCCGCGATGCGGCGCTCGCCGGCGGCGGAGAGCGGCCTCGGCCCTGCGATGGCGGGGCCGCGTGCCGACGCTGCGACCGAAGGTGGTTGCAGATCGCCGGAAAGACGCGGCGCTGCGAGGGATGCATCGGTGCCCAACCCGCCATCACCCGCCATGGCGGCAGTCGGTGGCGCGTCGGATGAGGCACGCGCGGGACCGGCATTCGCATAAGTACCCGACTCCGCCACGCCGGCCTGCGGCGTGGCCGCATGGGTCACGTGCGGCCCTGCCTCGCGCGCACGCTCGCTGCGTACACCGAGCCAATAGCCGGACAGCGCACCGACCGCCAGGGTGACGAGCAGGGACAGGGCGATCATCGAACGACGCATCGGCGGCTCCCACGCAATCCGTGCAGGTGAGGTCACCGCAGCATACCCGCGGTGGCTGACGCCATGCGCCGCAGCGCGCATCGCGGACCGGGCCCTCGTCGATCGTCGGCACTCGACCGGCGCGGTTGCCGCGTGCCGGGCGCGCCCCTTGCGGCTCAGGCGCCGTCGCGCTTTTCCAGCAGTTTGCTGGCCAGCTTGTCCGCGGCCACCCGGTGCTGCAGGGACTTGCACAGCGCGATGCCGGCATGGGTCAGCCGCACGCCGTCCTCGTCGTCCTCGATCAGGGCGCTTTCGATCAGACGCCGCTTGATCTCGGCCTCGACCTGCACCGACCCGCTGCTCTGACCGATCTGCTGCAGCACGTCGAGCAGGGCCAGATCCTCCAAAGGGATGGGATCCATCAGGGGCGTCACCTTGGAGAAGAGCGCCAGTATAGGCGCGTGTCGCGCCTGCAACGCGGCCCGATGCACGGCGCCGGGCCGCTGACCCGGGGACCGGGGACCGGCCGGCGCGGGCGCCCTCAAGTTCTCCGCCGCGCGGCCGATGGAGCAAGACCGCCTTCGGGCATCACGTTTCGACCGGGGATCTCCATGACGGCACGACCGACGGTATTGCTGTGCGACGATTCGCGCGCCCTGCGCATGCTCGCCACCGGGCAACTGGGCGAGGCCGGGTTCGATGTCGTCGGCGAGGCCGGCAACGGCTTCGAGGCCGTGCGGCAGTTCCAGGCCCTGCGCCCGGATCTCGTGCTGCTGGACCTGGTGATGCCGGAGTGCGACGGCAAGAAGGCGCTGGCCCGCATCCTCGAACTCGATCCGCAGGCGCGCGTGGTGATCCTGAGCTCACTCGGCGCACAGAGCGACATCGAGGCCTGCCTGCGCATCGGTGCACGTTCCTACCTGCAGAAGCCCATCGACCCCGAGGTGATGGACCGCGTGCTCCACGAAGCGCTCGCCTGAGCGACGCCGCTTCCCACCTCTCCGCTTAAAGGGCACACGATGGCAGCAAAATTCCTCGGCCAGTTCCTTCTGGAACGCGGCGTGATCACCGCACCTCAACTCCTGGCCGCCATCGAGGCGCAGCGCGCGTCCAATCCGCTGCTCGGCGAGCTGGCGGTGCGCAAGGGCTGGCTCGACGCCGCCCAGGCGCGTCGCATCCAGCAACGCCAGCGTGTCGAGGACCGCCGCTTCGGCGACATCGCACTGGAAATGGGCGCGCTCGACCAGGATCGTCTCGACGCCCTGCTCGAGGCGCAGAAGGCCGGCCGCAAGATGATCGGCCAGGTGCTCGTCGAACAGGGCGTGCTCGATGCGCGTCGGCTGGACGCCGAAATCGCATTGCATCGCGCCGACCAGGAGCGGGCGCGGCACGCGCTGGAAAGCGTGGTCGCCGAGCATCCGGTGGGCGAGCTCGCCGGACACGCGATCGATCTGTGCGCACGGATGTTCCCGCGCATGCTCGGCAGCCAGTGCCTGCCGGCCGAGGTGCTGACGCCCGATGCGCTGGCCGACCGGCCGTGCGTGGCGCACGTGCGCATCGAAGGCGACCGGCCGTTCGGCATCGGGCTGGCCACCGATCTGGCGGGCGCGCGCGCGCTCGCCTGCGCCCTGCTCGGCATCACCGCCGACCTGTGCGACGACGCGCTCGCACTCGATGCGCTGGGCGAGATGGTCAACGTGCTGATGGGCTATCTGGTGCGCGACGTCATCGCCGACGACGATGTCGCCTACCGGGCCCTGCCGCCGGACATGTCGGTGCCGGCGACGACGCTGGCCGCCGACCGCACGCGCAGCCTCGCCATCGCTCTGGATTCGCAACTCGGCACCTTCGTGCTGCTGGTCGACCGGCCCGCCTGATCGCGCGGCAGCCGCGCAATGCCCGGGCGCGGCGTGAAGCGCCGAGCCGCCGGAACCGACCGGAGCGCGTGGCGACGGCGTGGGTCCTATGCGCAGGCGCCTGGCGGGCCGCCTGCCGCGGAATGTATCAGCGGATGCCGACGTCTTCTGCGCGCTGATGCCGCGCGACGCAGATTGTCACGATCGCGATGACCCACGAAACAATGCCGCGCCCCCCGAAGGGTGCGCGGCATCGAGACAACGAAGCCGTTCGTGCCGGCAATGCCGGCACGCGCAGCGTCCGGATCAGTTGGCGCCGACGGTCAGCGCGGTGGTGCGCACGTCGGTCACGCCCTCGATCTCACGCGCGATACGCGTGGCTTCGTCGATCTGCATCTGCTGCTCGACCTGACCCGACAGCGTCACCACACCGTTGACGGTTTCCACCTCGATGTCGAGGCCCGAAACATCGGAGTCCGCCAGCAGCGACGACTTCACCTTGGTGGTGATCCAGGTATCGGTGCCCGGCTGCTCGGAATCCGGACCGTCCATCGTGTCGGTGCGGCCCATGTCGTTGGCCGGCGTCGTATCGGTGGTGGCGACCGGCGGCGCGGTCACGGCGGGATCGTTCGGCTGCATGCCCGCGCGGTCGTCTGCGGTGCGATCGTTCGAGCAGCCCACGGCGAACGCGAGCACCGAGGTCATGGCGATGGCGAGCGGGATGCGCTTGGTATTCGAGATCATGGAAGTCTCCAACGGCTGGGTGTGGCGCGAGTGTCGCGTGGCCCATGCCCACGCCGCGTGACAGACATGCGTGCTGCAGGTGAATACGTGTCGCGGTTCATCGATGAGAACGCGATGTGACGTGAGGACACGAGCGGCAATGGCCCTGCGCGCACGCGATGACCCCGTCACGCCGTGCAGCCAACCGTTCCAGGAGATCGTCCGGCACAGGCAAATCGTGTGGTGCGCCGGTGCCGATGCGTTCCGCCCGAGGGAAGTCCGCGGCGCGTGCGGTCAGTTCTCGATCGCGCCCAGCACCCGGTCGTAGGCAGTCACCAGCTCGGCCTCCTTGCCTGCGAAATCGCGCTGCACGGGGGCGAAGTTGGCGTAGTTGTCGAGCAGATTGTCCGGCCCGCCGCGCATCAGGTCCTGATAGGTCGAGGCCAGCAGTGCATCGCTGAGGCGTGCGTACGAGGCCTGGGCCTCGTAGATGCTCGAAAGCGCCAGCAGTTCGTCGTAAGACCATCGCGCCGCGGCGCCGGTGGTCATCGCGGATTGCCACGCGGTGGATACCACGCGCGCGGGAGACAGCAGTCCTTGCGGAAAGTCCGCCCAGGCCGGCTGCGCGGCGCCGCGCTGCTGCAGCTGTTCGAAACGTGCCGCGAGCGCCTCGTGGTAGCCGCGCGCACGTTCCACCTCGTCGCGGTTGGCCCGTACTTCCGCGCGGATGCTGTCCAGGGCCACACGCGCCCGCGCGTCCTCGTTGCGTTGATCCTTCCATTGGCCGAAGCCGAAGGCCAGCAACGCGCCGAAGATCACCAGCGACACCTGCATCAGCACGTCGACACGCCGACGCTTCCAGCGTGGCGCCGGTGGACGGGGCGTAACGGCGTCGCTCATGGCAGATCCATCTCCGGTGAGAACCCGCAGCTTAGACGCTCGCCACGCGTGTGTGCCCCGTCCTGCGGGCACAGGGGCGCGTCAACCAGCGTCATGGCAGTGACATCGCCGCCTGCCGCCGGCGATGTGCGCCCACCATGCCCATCACCTTGGCGAACACCAGCAGCAATACGACGGTGAAGCCGAACGACCACAGCGTCTTCTCCCACGTGGGGCGCACGAGGTTGAAGTACGCAAGCTGGCCCAGATTGAGCACCACGATGCCGCGGAGCATCCATTCGTGGGGAATGCGGCGCAGCACCGCACTGCCCAGCGGCGCCATCAGCAGCACGACAGGGGCGGCGCACAGCCAGGTCTGCACCTGGAACGCGGTGAGCTCGCCCTGCACCAGCCCGCGCCAGGCGTAGCCGAGCACGCTCAGGCTCGCCATCAGCATGATGCTCATCTCGGTGGCGCGCTTTTCCTTCAGCGCGAACCGCGTGACCAGCAGCGTGTACAGCAGGATGTCGGCGCCGGTGCCGAACAGGCTGGCGCACAGGCCGCCCAGCAGCAGCACCACGACCGTGACCGCATGATCCCGCGGTTTCGCACCGGCCACCGCGCCGGCGTAACCGCGGTGCGGGCTGCGCAGATATACCAGCGCGAACGCGGCGATCAGGCTCAGGAACAGCGCCTGGATCACCGGCACACGCACGCCCTGCAGCGTCGCCATGCCGAGGATGAAGCCGAGAAACGCCACCGGCACCCACCACAGCAGCGGCCGGAAATCGGCTAGGCGCGAGTCCTTGCGCGAGAGGATCAGCAGACTGGCGCTGGTCATGCCGATGGACTGCACCATCAGGCTGCAATCGCGCGCCAGCACGCGGTCCACGCTCAGGAAGATGTTGAGCACCGGGAAGGCCACCGCGCCCCCGCCCTCCGGCGTGGCGCCGGCCACGAAGGCGCCCACCACCATCGTGGCCGGGTAGTACCAGTGCGCCGCCAGGAACGGCAGGCTGCTGTAGGTGTGGAACAGCGTCAGCAGCGTGACGCCGGCCACGCACAACCAGAGCGGAAAGAGCAGCCGTCGATGCGGCGACAGGGGCGGCAATCGAACACGCGACATCGATATCCAGCGCTCAGGCGACGGTAGGCCGATTGTCCGCAATGCCGCGGGCGTATGGCACAGGCGTCATCGCCGCGCGCGACCGGCGCCGCCTGCGCCACCGCAGTTCTGGCACGCCCCGTCGCAGCGCCCCACGGCGCTCGAGCTGCGCGAAGACGCGGCGCGGGTGCCGAAGCTCCCGCGCGCGCCTGCGACCTCAGGCGCCCAGCAGTTCCACGTCGAACTTCAGCGTGGCATTCGGCGGAATCACGCCACCTGCGCCGCTTGCGCCGTAGCCCAGGGCGGCGGGAATGATCAGCGTGCGCTGGCCGCCTTCCTTCATGCCCTGCACGCCCTCGTCCCAGCCCTTGATGACCATGCCGCCGCCGAGCGGGAAGATGAAGGGCTCGTCGCGGTCCTTGCTGGAATCGAACTTCGCACCCTGCACGCCGTTCTCGTACAGCCAGCCGGTGTAGTGCACGGTGACGTTGCGGCCGGGCTTGGCCTCGGCGCCGGTGCCGACGACGGTGTCCTCGTACTGCAGGCCGGACGGGGTGGTGGTGAAGGGCATGGTGGGTCCTTTCGAATGCGGAAACGAGGCGACGAGTTTAGCGGGCGGGTCGGGCTTGGCGTTGCCCGAAGCGTCTGCGCCCGCGGTCGCGCCGCACCTGACCTAAGCTGACGCATCTCCGCGCCTGAAGCCGAGCCATGACCCCGACGCCGCCGCCCGCCCCCGTCGTGCCCCTCGCCGCCGCGTTCCGGGTGTGGCTGCGGATCGGGTGGCTCGGCTTCGGTGGGCCCGCGGGGCAGATCGCGCTGATGCACCGGGAGCTGATCGAACGTCACCGCTGGATCAGCGAATCGCGGTTCCTGCACGCGCTCAACTACTGCATGCTCCTGCCCGGCCCCGAGGCCCAGCAGCTGGCGGTCTACATCGGCTGGCTGATGCACCGCACCTGGGGCGGCATCGTGGCCGGCGTGCTGTTCGTATTGCCCGGCGCGCTCGTGCTCGGCGTGTTGAGCGGCCTCTACGTGATGTTCGGCGACGTGCCCCTGGTGCAGGCGCTGTTCTTCGGCCTCAAGGCCGCGGTGCTGGCCATCGTGGTCGAGGCGGTGTTGCGCATCGGCAGGCGGGCGTTGAAGACGCGTTTCCTGGTCGGCCTGGCGGCGGCGTCGTTCGTGGCGATCTTCGCGTTCAATGTCCCGTTCCCGTTGCTGGTCGCGGCGGCGGCGCTGGTGGGCTGGCTCGCCTCGCGACTGGCGCCGTCGCTGATTCCGAAAGCCGCGCTGCAGAACGCGCACGACGACAGCCACTACGTCGTCGACGGACTGCTGGCGCGCGGCGAAGCCACGCATACGCAGCCATCGCTCCCGCGCGCCTGTGCGACCGCCGGCATCCTGCTCGCGCTGTGGTTCACACCGGTGCTGCTCGCCACACTGCTGCTCGGCAAGGACCACGTGCTCGCGCAGGAGGGGCGCTTCTTCAGCCAGGCGGCCGTGGTCACCTTCGGCGGGGCGTATGCGGTGCTGGCGTATGTGGCGCAGCGCGCGGTGGAGGACTTCGCTTGGCTGACGCCAGGCGAGATGGCCGACGGCCTCGCGCTTGCCGAAACCACGCCCGGCCCCCTGGTCATGGTGCTGCAGTTCGTCGGGTTTCTCGCGGCCTTCCGCTTCCCCGGCGGCCTCGACCCCTGGCTGGCCGCGGTGCTCGGCGCGGCGATGACCACCTGGGTGATCTTCCTGCCGAGCTTTCTCTTCATCTTCGTCGGCGCGCCCTATGTGGAAGCGCTTCGCCGCAACGCCGCCCTGCACGCCGCGCTGTCGTCGATCACCGCCGCCGTGGTCGGCGTGATCCTCAACCTGTCGGTCTGGTTCGCGGTCCACACGATCTTCCGTCGCACGCTGGTGTGGGAGGCCGGCCCGCTGCGCATCGATGCCCCGGTGTGGTCCACGCTGGAGCCCGGCGCCCTGGTGCTGGCAGCCGCCGCCGTCATCGCCACCGTGCGCTTCCATCTGGGCATCGCCTGGGTGCTGGTTGGCTCGGCCGTGCTGGGCGCGACGTACTGGGCGGTGCGTTACGGGCTGTAGGGCGTGTTTCGCTTTTCCTCGCGCTCATCCGCAGTCGAGCGCGGGCTGCGCCGGAGGGTGAACCTGACCCTGTTTTGACATCGGCGGGGAACCCGCTGTCCCTACCCTGCTACTCGCGATCAACCTCGACCGGCTCGGGCGCTTTCCACAGCCCCGGCATCGGCGCCCAGTCGCCCTCGCCCAGCACCGCCTCGACCAGACGCTCGAGTGGATAGCCCAGCGTGCCGAGCGCGGCGTCACGGCCGGCGTCCTTGCGATGGGCAGCGGCGGAGAACGCGCGGAAGGCGGCTTCGTCCTCGCGCGCGGCCAGTACCGTGATCGCGCGCGCCAGGTCGTAGGCCAGATCGACGCCGTCGCCCGCGGTGTGGAACGCCGCGCCAGACCAGAACGCCTGGATCGTCGTTGCGTTCCACCAGTCCGCGTGCCGCGCGGCCATCTCGTCGGGGCGATACAGCGCCAGCCGCGGATCAGCGAGCCGCGGCAGCAGCGTGCGTTCCACGTTCACCGCGAAGCCCTCGTGCAACCAGTCGGGCATCGGCAGATGCGCGAGCAAGGCATGCGTAAGTTCGTGGACCACCACCGCCTCGAGTTCGTCCAGTCCGTCGTGCCAGCTGGCAAAGTGGCCGTAACCGGCGTTGATGAAGACGCCACTCGACATGGGCGTCTCCTCGCCGTCGCGCGCGTACTCGGACAGGTAGGCGTAGTAATCGTCCTGACTGGCGAACACCAGCACCACGTGGCGGCCGTAGCCGCCATCATGGGCCAGCGGCCCGAGGCTGGCGCGGATGGCCCGCAGTGCCTGTGTGCAACTGCGCAGCACCAGCGCTGCCTCGCGCGGCGGTTGCGCCGACAACAGCAGGAAATCAGCGGTGCCGCTCTGCCGGTAATCGGCGGGCAACGCCGCGGCCAAGGCATCCAGCCAGGTACGAGCCGCGGCGTCGAAGTAGTCGTGCACCCACGCATCGGCGGCGTCGTCCGGAATCGCCGCGTCCATGGCCGGCCAGTCCGGCACCGGCAACGTCGTATCGGCACGCCAGTGCATCACGACAGACATGCGCGTGTCCGCGTCGTCTGCCGGTTTGGACGCCTGTGAAGCCACGCGTTTCGTTCCGAACAACCAACCGAGCATCTGTTTCGTCCCTGATTCCAAGTGGCGGTCTCACCGCGCCATTCACCCAAGGCGGCAGCCCCGGCCCCCAATCCACTGCCCGTCCGTTCGCCCAAGTCAACGCTGGCGTGGCGCGAGTCGATCCGAGTGTAGAACTCGCAAACCACGGATCCCAGCGCGCGCCACTCACTCGCTCGCGAAGATCGCGAACAGTGAACCAGGCATCGTTAGCTGCAGTCCGGACGTCACTTTGTAGTGAGGTGTCCACGAGGTGAGGTAGCAGAAAAAAACTGAAGCTAAGCAAGCCTGGCACAGCTATTCTCACTCGCGAACTGCGCCCGAGAATCGATGCATCGGGATGTCCCGATAGCGCTGCCGCAGCGATTCCGCTCGCCCAATCAATGTGCCCAATGTCACCCTCGGCCCCGCGCCGAAAACGCGAATCTCTTGGCTGCGCTCCCCACGGATCTGAATTGCCGAGATGAAGCACGCTCCGGACGTGGCATCTGCCCACAGCGTGATGAGCGAGTCCTTGCCTGACTCCAGCAGAACGTCGCCGTACGGTTGTCCGAACAGCTTAGACGCCGCTTGCGCGGTCAGATCACCCAACTCCACCAGCGAAAGGCTGTAATCAAGTGTGGAAGCACCATCGATCTTCTGACGATTCACCCCGATCACATCAGGCTCGAACGACACCTCGACTGATGCGGCGTACTCCGCGACGCTTAGATCCCCAGTTCCATCCGGCCTGAGCGCCTCCGCATTGATCTCGCCGTGATACAGATACTCCGCCATTGCCTCTCGGCCCCATCCGAACACCTCGTAGAGCGTACGAACATCCAAGGATTCCGGCGGGACGGAATGTATTGTCGCGACCCTCATTGCGGTCATTTGCATCAACTCGCATGTTGTCATCATGCATCTCGAAACTCGGACCAAGCGCCAGCGTCCGTGCAAAACGCAGTCTGACCCCATTTGTTTTTCCAACGGTGCGGGCGCACCACTGCACAGGCACGCACCGCATCAACGGTCACACCAAAGGCGCGGGATCTACGTGCGCCGGGCGTGACCGGGTGGCCTCGACCGAGATGGGATAGACCTGCTGGGAAATCGTCGTGAGCAACTGCTGGGTGGCCTTCTGCTCACGGATGAGTTCGCGCAGCAGCGGCTTGATCCCGAAGATCGCGAACGGCACGAGAATCCACAGAATCGCAAGCAGCCCGACGAACAACATCCACACGAGACCCAGCGCCGCAATCCCTGTCCCCAGTTCACTGGTCATCCGTTTCCCCTAGTGAGCGCCGGTGTGGCGCGATCGGGTTTGAGTGTAGGGCTTGGCGATCAACGGGTGTCATCTCGCATCGATTCGCTGACTCGCAAAAAGTGCGACAAGTGAACCTGGCACCTTGACTCGCCGCGCTCTGCCCGATGGACCGGCCCCAGCCGGTCCATTGCGGCGTCGCGATCACTCGCCCTGGCGCACGCCCCGCGCGGCCTGGTCGATCACGTCGGCGACCACGCGCGGCTGGGTGTAGAACAGCGCGTGGCTCGCGGAGACGCGGGTGATTCGGGCATCGATGCGCTCGGCCATGTGGACCAGCATGGCCTGGTCGAAGGCCTTGTCTTCGGTGGCGATGACGGCCCAGCTGGGCTTGCTGCGCCATGCGGCCTGCGTCAGCGGCGTGGCGAAGGCCGACATATTGATCGGCACCTGCGCGTCGCGGAGGAACGCGGCGTCGGCATCGGTGGTGTCGTGCGCGAAGCCCGCCTTGAAGCGGTCGGGCCGGACGATGCCGAAGCCGTCGGCCGACGTGTCGATGACGAACTCGGGCGTCGGTGCGAAGCCGGCGTACTGCTGCGCGGTGGTCTCGCCGGCATCGGGCGCCAGCGCCGAGACGTAGACGAGCGACGCGACCTTGTCGTGCACGCCGGCCTCGGTGATCACCGTGCCGCCCCAGGAATGGCCGACGAGCACCGTCGGGCCGTCCTGACGGTCGAGCACCCGGCGGGTGGCGGCGACATCGTCCTCGAGCGAGGTCAGCGGGTTCTGCACGATCGACACGCGGTAGCCACGGGCGGTCAGGTCGTCGTAAACGGGCCGCCAGCCGGCACCGTCGGCAAAGGCGCCGTGCACCAGCACGACATTCTTCGCTTGCTGGGGCGCGGCGGGCGTCGCGCGGTCCGCCGCATCGGCGGCGGACACGGTGCCGGCAGTCAGGGCGGCGGCGATCAGGGCGGTCTTGAGCATGGACATGGCGAGTCTCCGGTCGGGTCGGGCGGTAGCGGATGGGTCTTGCGTGGAGCCAGTGTCGACCCGGACGCAAGACGCGCGGGCATCACGCATCCAGAAAACTTGATCCTGCGTCCGAAGTGCGTGGTCGGCTGCCGCGGGCGACGGCGACAGCCGGCGTCGCGTCAGGCGACGGGTACGGTGCCACCGTCGATCGTCACCTCGCTGCCCGACATCGCCGCCGCGCGCGGCGAGATCAGGAAGGCGATCAGGTCGGCGACCTCGGACGGCATCGCCGGCCGGCCCAGCGGAATGCCGCCCAGCGCGTCCATGACCCGCTGCCGGGCACCGGCCAGATCGGTATCGGCGCTGGCGGCGATCGCACCGAGGAAATCGGCCGTCGCCTCGGTTTCCACCCAGCCCGGCGAGACGCGCAGCACGCGCACGCCCTGCGGCGTGACCTCCTTCGACAGCGCCTTGCTGTAAGTCGACAGCGCCGCCTTGGCCGCCGCATAGGCGATGGTGGAATCGTGCAGCGGCAGGCGGTGCTGGATCGAGGTCACGTGGACCACCACGCCGGCGCCCCGCGCGAGCATCTCCGGCAGCACCGCGCGATCGGTGCGCACGGCCGCCATCAGGTTGAGGTCGAGCGCCCTGGCCCATTCGCCGTCATCGAGCCTGGCAAAGCCGCCCGGCGGTGCAGACGAGCCGCCGACCACGTTGACCAGCGCGTCGATGCCGCCGAGCGCACTGCGCGCGTCGGTCACCGCACGCTCGACGCCCTCGGGCGTCGCGAGGTCCACGGCGAGGTACTGCACGCCGTCCACGGGCGCTTCGGGCCTGGACCGCGCGGTCGCCACGACCCGCGCGCCCAGGCTGGCCAGCAGGGAGGCGACGGCAGCACCGACACCGCGCGTGCCGCCAGTGACCAGCACGCGCTGGCCGGCCAGTTGCAGGTCGAAACTCATGGCGCGATCTCCAGTGCGGCGATCCGGCCACGAGCCAGGGTGAAGGTGTAGCGCAGGTTCACCGGGCTGCCGGGGAACGCGCCGGAGACGTGAGTGGTCACCACGTACGCCCCGCCGTTCTGGGCCAGCGCGAGTGGCCGGGCGACGTAGTCGTACTTCGTGTCCATCGCCGCCTTCCAGTCGGCGATCTGCGCCGGACCGCTATGGGTGCGGCCCTCGTCCCGCACCACGCCGTCGTCGTTGAAGCAGCGGGCAACGGCCGCACCGTCCTGGCGGTCGGCCTCGAAGTAGGCCGCGATGGGTTCGGGTAGATCGAGTGTGTGCATGGCGCGCTCCTGTCGGGTGGAGGCTGCATGCTGGGCCGCGCGCATCGTGCCGTGAATCACCTACTATCGAATCAGGCCATGTCGAAAACGGTGCACAATGCGCGGGTCCGAATTCGCCGAACTCCGGGCCTTCTCGGCCGTCGTCGACCGCTCCAGTTTCGCCCGCGCGGCTGACCACCTGGGCCTGTCGCGATCGGCCCTGAGCCAGACAATCCGCCAGCTCGAAACGCGCCTGGGCGTGCGCCTGCTCAACCGCACCACGCGCAGCGTCTCGCCCACCGAGGCCGGCCGTCGCCTGCATGCGCGCATCGCGCCGATGCTGCGCGACATGGACGAAGCGGTGGCCGAGGCCATGAGCACCAACGCGCGCGCCGCAGGCACACTGCGCATCAACGCCTTCAGCATGGCCGCCGAGCGGATCATCGCGCCGCGGCTGGGCCGCTTCGGTCGCGCGCACCCGGACGTGGTGCTCGATATCGTGGTCAACGACGGGCTGAGCGACATCGCCGCGGAAGGATTCGACGCCGGCATCCGCGTGGGCGGGCGCCTGGAGAAGGACGTCGTCGCGGTGCGGCTCACGCCCGACGTCAAGCTGATGGCCGTTGCGACACCCGAATACCTCGCGCGGCACGGCGCACCCGCCACACCCTCCGACCTTGCCCGCCATGCCTGCATCAACTTCCGCTTTCCCGGCAGCGGCCGGATCGCCGGCTGGGAATTCATGAAGGACGGCAAGCACATCGAGTTCTACGGCGAAGGCCCGGTGATCGCGAACCACCAGAGCCTCATCTCGGCCGCGGCGGTCGCGGGCCTGGGCATCCTCTACACCTACAGCGACGACGGCATCGCCGAGGCCCTGCAGGGCGGAAGACTCGAGCGCGTGCTGGAAGACTGGTCGCCGACGGTGCCGGGCCTGTACCTGTACTACGCCAACCGCCGCCACATGCGCCCGGCCCTGCGCGCCTTCATCGACTGCCTGCTCGATCGCGACCTGCCCGCCGCAGGTGCGCCGGCCGCCTGAGCCGCGAACAGTGAACCTGGCACAGTCATTTGTGTCACAGCGATCGAAGACGCGGCGACGCCGAGTAGCGCAAACGGGTGACAGGGCAGCGCGGCGGCGCCGCGCTGCCCTGCTCCATCCTCAATGCACGTGCGTTGCGCTGCGCCCGTCAACGCCGCCGGCATGGATGTACGCCGGCGGCATCTCGCGCACCCGGGTGCTGGCGTCCGGCTCGGCGCCGAGCACTTGCGCGTTGACCTGTCGGATCAAGTCCTTCATCTCGTCCGCCCCTTCGAAGATCGCCGCGCCGATCACGGTGATCGTGCCGTCCGCGACATCGGTACCGCCGGCGGCCATCAGCAGATCGCCCTGCGCACGCAGCAGATCGAGCAGCCGGTCGGACTCGTCCAGCTGATCCAGCGTCATGCCGAAGTCGAATTCTTTTCGGCCCTCTTCTTCGCCACCCGACTCACAGGCTCGTCCTCGCCCCCGTCGTCCTCGTCTTCATCGTCGTCATCAGCCTCGGCACGCGCGGCACCCGCTTGCGTCTTCTCCTGCAAGCGGGCCGGCCAGGACACCGTGTCCAGCACCTGCCGCACCTGTTCGGCCAGCAGTTCTAGGCACCCGGCCAATGCGGGGTGGTCGATCTCCGGGCCGTCCTCTTCCTCGTCCACGCGTGGCTCCGCCAGGCGCGACAGGAACTCGATGTGCTGATGCAGCTTGCGCAGCCGGAACTGGCCGTCCTCCGGCAGGAAATAGCCCACTTCGCCGCGGTCTTCCGTCGTCAACTTCGACATCGTCGTCTCCTCATTCCCTGAAGTGCCCGTCCACGGACGCGGACGGGAAGTCGGGAGGTTAGAAACCGCTGCAAGCCGGCGGGCGTATTTCCCCGAAGGGTGTTGTATTAGCCGCCCTCCCGACGCAGGCATCACGTCGGTCCATGCCCGCGAGTGCACGGGCACAAAAAACCCACCGGTTTGACGGAGGTGGGGACCGCTTGCAGAGGAGTTTCTACGCTCCTTGGGATCGAGTCTGCTACGAGGCGCGCGGAGACGTCAAGGCCAACGGCGTTGCGATCCGGACGTCAAGTTGTAGGACTTGTCCGCGAGGTGCGCGAGCCAAAACTTTGGCAGCGGGCCAAAGCATTTATTCGGCAGAAGTCAGCAAGTGGGACTTGGAAAGCGCACTCTGGCCCCTGTTCTTGGACCCCTCTCTTGGCGGTGGGGGCGCCTACGTGTCGCCCTCGCCCCAGCGCGCGTAACCCTAGCCGCTGGAGCGCCTCGTGTGCTAATCATGCTTGAGCGACGCAAGAAGAAAACGGCACTCTGACCCTCGATTCCGGAATTTCGCATGGCCATTGGATCGATCACCCAAAAGCTACGCCCCTTACGGCTCGCATTCCTTGTCGATCCGGCTAACACCAAAGACATCATAAGATCCATAAAGCTTAGCTCGATTTTTTGGGGCGGATCACTCAACCCTATCGTGCCATGCTATCCATCCCGCGCGCCAAAATCATGGCGCACGATACCTAACCGCCGCAGCGTGAAGGCCAGAGAAATATCTGACGGTTTTATCTCAGAATTTGATCCAGACTTCATTGTACCGGTTAGTGCGAATACTGAATCCCTGTATTCAGACAATAGAAATCGATTAATATCCCCAGACAATCTTATCGGAGAAATGCTTGAAACAGGAACTCCGAATATAGGGGTCGGTATTATAGAGCTAATTCACCACCTACTTGATAAAGATTTTAAATTCAGAAGAAAGGACGATCTAAGCGTAGTTATTCCAAAGACAAGCGAATCTCATGAATTATTTTTATCTAGCGTTTTCGGAGCCTGGCCATCCGAGGTTGCCGATTGGATAACAAAAAATTTATCAAGCTCCCTCCCGATTATTGAGCCAAGCTGCGAATTATTTGGTTTCGAAAAAATCTTAGGAACAGAAAATATTTTCCCCAGGCGAATCGGGTTACAAAATATAGAATACTACCCAGGAAATCCATGCTTATTCTTCATGGACGCAACTAGCAACTTAGATGTCATAGATTACTGGAACTTGAGAGCAGCCGGAAATCATGTCGTGCCCATCCCCGCCCAGGCCGCCACGTCTTCCCACCTAAAAAAAATTGCCTCAGATTTTATTGATTTTAATAATAGTCCTGAACCAAACAGTTTCCCTCGAACGACTTTGCAAGTCGGCAGGTCATTCGATGACGACACGGGCGCAATATCTTTTATTAATTCCATCTTGACTAACAATGAAAAAGAAACGCCCGCTCCGGCAAAAATATCGATAAGGCATTGGTACCCACGGATATGGCAGCGCAGAATGCGCGACCACTCAGAAGAAAGCGTCTCAACTTTCTACGCGAATGACAACGAAACGCCTCTGAGTGGCAATATCGACAATGTCGACTTAAAGCCAGTATCACCCGAATTCCCAAACTGGGGCCATTGGGGCGCCTACCCCGGCTTCGCCAACGACGTCTCCTATCGGCTTTACGGGTGTAGCATTCCTATGGCAGAGGTCTTGCCGGACGGGAGCCCAGCACTTGCACAGCAATTTGGGTACTCAGCGCGAGAAGCCAGGCTCTCAAAAGGAGGCCTAACATACTGCCTCTCCAGTCACGAAAAGCGAATCACCCTTAGAATACCGCAAGCCGATAAATTTATGCTCGCTTGGCTTCGAGATTGCGGGTGGAAAGTTGATTTATCCTCTCCCGGGTTAATAGCGACTCAAATGTTAAGAAGCCTAGGTGGGCCAGATGGACTGCATACCATCTCATCCATCTCTCTGCTTAACTTACTTGACAGACATTCATCTGAAAAACGAACCCATGACTCGCCAGAATCACCCAGAGCACCTAGATGGATCAAGGAAAAAACACTTCATGCACAAGCAAAGAAGATAATCAGCAGTGAAGGCCTCCGCTTTGAGCCAATTCGATTTGTAAGCCGATTGATCGAGGGGAATGTGATCGGCCTCGGTCTTGAGCTTCGGTGTCCCACGTGCCTAAGATGGATGTGGAAAGCAGTGGACAACTTGAGCGCGAAAGTCGAATGCGAACAGTGCCTAAGTATTTTTAGCTTGGCTAGCGCTCGCCCAAATGAAAGAGAATGGAGTTACAGGCCGATTGGCCCCTTTAATGTCAGAGGATTTGGCGGCGGCGCCTACCCAGTTCTGCTTACTTGGAAATTTTTTTCAAGTATCGGCATGCGAAGAACCACTCCACTTTTAAGTTTTACAGCGGAGAAGGGGGAGATCAATTGCGAGGTTGACTTAGCTTTGCTGTATGGAGACGGGATATGGATCACTCCGAAGAGCGAGCTCATCTTTGCAGAATGCAAGGCTTACGACCGGATACGATCAAAGGACGTTTCAAGACTTGAGGAGATCGGCGCAGAATTCCCCAATTCAATACTCGTGATTTCGAAATTCAGCGAGACCCTAGAAAAATCTGAGATTAGATTGCTGAGCGCGATGGTTGCACGCCAACGCCGCGCGCGACTCCGCGGAAAAGCCAGCTGCCGGCTAATAGTACTCACAGCCACAGAGCTCTTCGCGAAATGGGGGGCGCCTGAATGCTGGAAGGGGAAAGGGGGGCGGTTTGAAGGTCGGAACCACTTCCACTCACTGTCCGAACTTGCGGAAACCACCCAAGAGATTCATTTAGGTGTCCAGCCGTTTTATGACTGGATCCGAGAAAAGAGCAAAACACAGCGTCGCTCGGTAAGCGGCGGATCCGCGTAGGATAGCGTCGTTACCCGCACTTCTAATACCCACACGTCGCACGCCCATCCATCAGCATCAGCGCTTTCGTGCTGCACTTGTGGCACATGGTCGCGAACGGCGGGAAGCTCGCGCCGTCGCTAGTAGGCGAACAGGGGTCAGAGCTGAATTTTACGCAGATCTATAAAAGACAACTCCAACCCCTGTTTTCATCTGCTACCGAGCACAACATCGCGCTCGACCGCGAGCAAGAATGCGTCCGCCCGCGAACGCGAGCAGTGGCTGATCGTGACCTGCCCCCAGTAGCCGTACCACGAGTTACTGGGAGAGCCCGGGGTTGAAGGGTACTTTGGGTTGGTGGGTTTG
>NZ_JAQQGN010000010.1 GCF_028550595.1 Luteimonas sp. BLCC-B24 | reverse complement strand
TCGGCTGGACGGGGACATGGGATGCGGTCGCGCATGCATGCAGATACCGCCGTTTTCGAAGCGAAATGCATCGGCGCGCGCCGCCGCCGTCACGGCGTGCCGCACCACGTCGAATGATGCGAGGCCCGCAGCCGAGCGCGGTGAATGATCGCTGGTAGTCGACTCTCGCAGGGGCGATCTCGCGTCTCTCGCGCCCGCGGGGTCGACGGCTGCGAGTTGATGCGCCCGGTTATCACCTTAGATGCCGAGCCGTCGGGCACGTCGGGCGGCCTCCGATTGCTGCTGTTCAATACGCAGACTGTCCGCGTGCGTACGTCTGCCGTGCGCGGAGGTAAACCTGGCGACACGCGGCCCTGGGCCCGCCGCTGAAGATGTGCATCCATGGCCAGGGCGATCGAACGCTCGCAAGAGCCCGCCGATGGCGGCTTGGGGGCGCCGTCGGCGTGCAGTCGGCGCATGTCGCAAGCGTGCATGTTCGGGGTGCGCCTCCGCCCGCGCGATGTCCGCCCAGGCAACGCCGCGCGCACACGATTCGGCGGTCGCCCGGTCGCCCGGTCGCCCGGTCGCCAAGTCGCCAGGTCGCCAGGTCGCCAGGTCGCGCGAGTGGACGCGAGCCCGCTATGACGTGCGCCGGAAAATGTGTGCCGACCGTGATCCAGGCGCCAGGCGACACGGCTGTGCAGCCGCCGTGCATCACTGCATCATGCGTTGCGCTGCTTCCGGCCGGACGGCGCCATTCCGCGGCACCGAGCGCCGCATCTTCTGAGCGCCCGGACGCCGCGGCGCGTTCGTGTATCGTCGCGAGTCGTCTTTCACGAAGCCGCCGACGAGGCCGATGAGTACATACGCCCTCGAGTCCGTCTTCCAGCCTGGCTCGGTTGCCGTCGTCGGCGCCAGTCCGCGGGCGCGGTCGCTCGGGCGTCTGGTGCTGAGGCAACTGCGGGACGGTGGCTTCGCGGGGCCCATCGGGCTGGTCAATCCGCGCTATCGCGAGATCGACGGCGTCCCTGCGGTACCGCGCCTGGCGGATCTGCCGTTCGTGCCCGAACTGGTGGTCATCGCGGCGCCGCCCGCCGATGTCGCCGGCGTTGCACGGGCGGCGGCCGTGCACGGCGCGCGGGCCGCGATCGTGCTCACCCGCGACATGGGCGAAGGCCCCGGATCCCACAACGCGGCATTGGCTGAGGTGGCCCGCGCGCATGGACTGCGGATCATGGGGCCCAACTGTCTGGGCGTCATCGCACCGCATGCGCGGCTGTTCGCAAGTTTCGCCGCACATATGCCGGTGGCGGGCGATCTGGCCTTGATCTCGCAGTCCGGCGCCGTGGCCGCGGGCATGATCGAATGGAGCCGTCCGCGCGGAATCGGCTTCTCCGCGGTGGCCTCGCTGGGCGACGCACTGGACGTCGATTTCGCCGATCTTCTCGATTATTTCGCCACCGATCGTCGCACGCGGGCGATCCTGCTGTATGTGGAGCGCATCCGTGACGCGCGTAAATTCCTCAGTGCGGCGCGCGCCGCGGCGCGTGCAAAACCCGTCGTCGTGGTGAAGCCCGGCCGGCATGCGCGCTACGCGCCGGACGACACGGCCCGCGCCGCGTCGCTGGCTACGCCCGACGCCGTCTACGACGCCGCGTTCCGCCGCGCGGGCCTGCTGCGTGTGCATGCCCTCGACGAACTCTTCGCCGCGGCCGAGGCGCTGGCACGCCTGCGCATGCCGCAGGGGCCGCGGCTCGCGGTGATGACCAACGGCATCGGCATCGGCAAACTCGCGCTCGACCGGCTGATCGACATGGGCGGCACACGCGCGGAGCTGTCCGAAGCGACCGTGCAGACGCTGGACGCGGCGCTCCCGCGCGGCTGGTCGCGCCGCAATGCCGTGGACATGCTCGGCGACGCCGACGGCCCCCGGTATGCGGCCACGCTCGAGGCGCTGCTCGAAGACCGCAGCAACGATGCGGTGCTGGTCCTGCAGGTGCCGACGGTGCTGTCCTCGCCGCAGGACACCGCCGACGCCGTCGTCGCGACCCTGGCGGCGCACCGGCACGATGCCGCGCCGAAGCCGACGCTGGCGGTGTGGATCGGCGACGACGCCGACGCGCGCCGGACACTCGACGAGGCCGGGGTCCCCGCCTTCGACAGCGAGGCGGACGCGGTGCGCGGCTTCATGTATCTGGTGCGGCACCGCGAAGCGCAGCGCGCGCTCATGGAAACCCCGCCCAGCCTGCAGGACGATGGCGTCGTCGACGTCGATGCCGCGCGTGCCCTCGTCACGTCCGCGCTCGCGGCCGGCCGGCGCGGACTCGATCCGGATGCGACCGCGCACCTGTTCGCGCTCTACGGAATCCCGCTGGCGGCGGCGCGCGCCTGCGTCGACGCGGCCGAAGCGGGCCGGGCCGCGGAGACGCTGCTGGAACCCGGCGGGCGCGTGACGGTGAGGCTGACGCCGCCCGAAAAGGCGCTGCAGGCGGACATCGACGGCGTGCGTCACGGGTTGACGAGTGTGGAGGCGGTGCGCGCCGCGGCGGAGACGCTGCTCGCAGCGGCGCGGCGCCTCGGCCCCGAGGCCGGGATCGACGGCGTGACCGTGCAGCCCGTGGTCGAGCGGCCCAGGGCGCGCGAACTGATCGCCGGCATCGTCGACGACCCGACCTTCGGCCCGGTCGTCGTGTTCGGCCGCGGCGGCACCGCCGGCGACGTCATCGACGATCGTGCACTGGCGTTGCCGCCGCTGGATCTGCGGCTGGCGCACGAGCTGATCGGACGCACCCGGGTGTCGCGCATCCTCAAGGCCCATCGCGACGTGCCCGCCGCGGACGAGCGCGCGATCGCGCGGGTGCTGGTCAAGCTGGCGCAGATGGCCGCCGACATCCCCGAGCTCGACGCCGTCGACATCAATCCGCTGCTGGCCGACGACGACGGTGTGCTGGCGCTCGATGCGCGGGTCGGCATCGCGCCGGTGAAGCGTCTGCATCGCGGGCGCGGGCATCCGCGCTTCGCGATTTTTCCCTATCCCAGCGAATGGGAGCGCACCATCACGCTGGCCAACGGCGCCGAAGCCTTCGTGCGTCCGGTGCGGCCGGAGGACGACGGCATGTTCCGCCGGTTCTTCGACAAGGTCAGCAGCGAGGATCTGCGCCTGCGCTTCTTCAGCGCGGTGCGCCACTTCAGTCACGAGTTCATCGCGCGCCTCACCCAGCTCGATTACGCGCGCTCGATCGCGCTCGCGGCGATCGATCCCGACAGCGGCGAAATGCTGGGCGCGGTGCGTCTGCTCGCGGATGCGAACTACGACACCGGCGAATACGGGATCATGGTGCGCTCCGACCTCAAGGGCGCGGGCCTCGGCTGGCACCTGATGCGCATCATGATCGAGTACGCGGCCTGGCAGGGCCTGCGGACCGTCGAAGGCCAGGTGCTGCGCGAGAACACGACCATGCTGGCGATGTGCCGCCAGCTCGGCTTCCGTGTCGAAACGGATCCCGACGACGCCACGATCGCCATCGTGCGCCTGCCGGTGGCCGGCGCCACCGGCTGACTAGCGCGCTCAGTGCTGCTTGCGTCCTGAACCGGACTGCTTGCCGCCGCCGTCCTGCTTGTTCACGGTGGCCCAGGCGATGCGCGACGCGTCGTCCTGCGAACGGCCCTTGTCGCGCTCCGATGCTTCGATGTGCTCGGCCTGACGCTTCTGCTTGTCGGTATACGAGGATTTGTCACCGCGGCTCATGGCGCTGCTCCATGGAACGGAGCCGGCAGCCTGCGCGTGGGAACGTGAGCGCGAGGTCGAGCGCCGGCGCCCGGGGCGCGGCCGTGACGCAGACATTGCGACCGCAGCATCGATAATGGCCGGGTGCGCAAGATCCTCCACATCGACATGGACGCGTTCTATGCGTCGGTGGAGCAACGCGACGATCCGGCGTTGCGCGGCCGGCCGGTCGTGGTGGCCTGGCGCGGCGCGCGTTCGGTGGTGTGCGCCGCGTCCTACGAGGCGCGCCCGTTCGGCGTGCGCTCGGCCATGCCCGCGGTGACCGCGGAGCGCCTGTGCCCGGACGCGATCTTCGTGCCGCCGGATTTCGCGCGCTACAAGGCCGTCTCGCGCCAGGTGCGCGAGATTTTCCTGCGGCACACCGATCTGGTGCAGCCGCTGTCGCTCGACGAGGCCTATCTGGATGTGACCCAGCCGAAGATTGCCTCGCCCAGCGCGACTGCGACCGCCGAAGCGATCCGCGCCGAGATCCGCGAGGTCACGCACCTCACCGCGTCCGCCGGCGTAGCGCCCAACAAGTTTCTCGCGAAGATCGCGTCGGACTGGCGCAAGCCCGACGGCCTGTTCGTGGTCAAGCCCGCGCAGATCGATGCATTTCTCACCCCGCTCGCGGTCGGGCGCATTCCCGGCGTCGGCAAGGTGATGGAGAAGAAGCTCGCCGATCTCGGCGTCACCACCGTCGGCGAGTTGCGCGGTCTGGCCCGTGAGGAACTCGAGCTGCGTTTCGGCACCTTCGGGGCGCGGCTGTACCAGCGGGCCCGCGGGATCGACGAGCGACCGGTCGAGCCCGACCAGCCGGTGCAGTCGATTTCGTCGGAAGACACGTTCGAGAGCGATCTGCCGCTCGACGATCTCGCGCCGATGATCGAGCGGCTGGCGGAAAAAACGTGGCTCGCCACGCGCAAGACCGAGCGGGTGGGGCGCACCGTCGTCCTCAAGCTCAAGACCTCGCAGTTCCGCATCCTCACACGCAGCTTCACGCCGGAGGCGCCGCCGTCGTCGCAGGAGGAACTCGTGCGCATCGCCCTGGCATTGCGGGACCGGGTGGACCTGCCGCCCACGACGCGTTACCGCCTGGTGGGCGTGGGCCTCGGCGGATTCCGCGAGCGCGACGCGTTGCCGGTACAGGCGGGCCTGTTCGGCGGCAGCTAGGGCGTCTGCGCAGGACCCGGGGCCGGCGGGCGTGCCCGCCGCGCGGTCCGCAGCCCTGCACGCACGCACTGGAGACGCCCGCTGTGCGGGGATGACGACCCCGCGCATGCACGTCCGCCCGTGCTCGCGTGGCACGGGCCGCCGGCCGTCCGCACGGGCGCGGCGCCGGGGCGATCGTCAGGCGCCGCGCGTCAGGCCGGCTGCCAGTCGAATGTCAGCGTTTCGTCGCGCGCGAAGCGCTGCAGGTGGTTTTCGATGACCTGCTGGTAGCGCGCGATGCCGTCGGCGTCGTCGAGCGTCAGCACGATCCGCAGCGTGTCGCCGTCGACGTGGAAGTCGGCGCCCTGTGTGGCGTCGACGAACGGCACGAAGGCGTGGGTCTCGTCGTCGCGGCGGATCTCGAACTTGTGCCGCCAGTGATTGCACAGCGTGCGCAGCAGGCGCGGGGCGTCGTTGGAACGGGGACGCGTGGTGGTGCGGGGCATTGCGGACTCCGTGACGGCGTGCCGGGAGGATAGTCGCTGCATCGCCGCCGCGGCGGCGCGGCGGGCCAACGCTGTGTTGCAGTGGCCTCCGCCCGGCCGCGATCGCGCACACTATGGCGCCCGCTTCGAGGACGCCCCGGATGTCAGCCGTCGCCACCGAACGTCGATTTCCTTGGCCGGTCGTGCTGTTCGACCTGGACGGCACCTTGGTCGACAGCGCGTCCGACATCGCGGCATCGGTGAACCGGCTGCTGGTCGAGCTGGGCCATGCGTCGGTGGACGAGGCTGCCGTGCGTGGCTGGATCGGCGACGGCGCCAGCCGCCTCGTCGCCCAGGCCCTGCACCACGCGGGCGATCCGCGCACCGTCGAATCGGTGATGCCGCGCTTCATGCGCCACTACGAGGATTGCCTGCTGCTCGATCCGCGGCTGTATCCCGGGGTCGAACGCACCCTGCAGGCGCTGCGCGCCGGCGGCGTGCGCATGGCGGTGTGCACCAACAAGCCCACGCAGTTCGTGGCGCCGCTGCTGGAGGTGATGGGCATTGCGCCGTACTTCGAACACGTGCTGGGCGCCGGAGAGCTGCCGCAGCGCAAGCCCGATCCGGCGCCGTTGCGACATCTCGCTGCGCGGTTCGGCGTACCGGTCGCGCAGTGTCTGATGGTCGGCGATTCGTCCACCGATGCCGAGGCCGCGATCGCGGCGGGCGCGCCGCTGGTGCTGGTGAGCTACGGCTACCGGCGCAGCTTCGATCTGCACGGCTGCGGCGCGCATGCGGTCATCGACCGCTTCGACCAGCTGCTCGAGTTGCGCTGACGGCGGCGGCTCACGCCGGCCCGGGACCGTCCGCCAGCAGACGTCGACGGATTTCGGCCGCGATGCGCGCCGTTTCACGCAGCGGCGCGACGGCAGGCGCCGGGCGCGGTGCCTGGCCCAGGATCTGCACCCGGCCGTCGTCGATCAGTCCGTCGACGAAGCGGCGCGGGCCACCGTCGACGCGCTGCGGCTCGAACACCAGCACCGGCGCCCGGGTCGCGCAGGCCTCGGAGAGCATGTTCACCGAGTCGGCCGAGCACACCAGGCGATCAGCCCAGGCCAGCACGCCGGCATAGGGATTGGGGCCGTCGTCGGCGTCCGCCCACAGCAGCGCCGCGTGGCCGCGGTAGCGCGCGCGCAGGGCCGCCCGGACCTCCGGCGGCGTGCGGCGCGAGCCGACCAGCAGCAGGCTGCCGTCGGCGTCGTCGACCAGCGTGTCCAGCTGCGCGGCCAGGGCCGAAAACGTGGCGACGTCGAAACGGCCGTGGCGCGAATCGCCGCCGAGCAGCACGCCGGTCCGCGGGCCGGGCAGGGCGCCGATGGCCGGATGCGCGTGCCGCGCCGCGTCCAGCCAGTCGTCGTCGACGGCGTGCAGACTGCCGCGCGTGACCAGCACGTTGTCACCGCGCAGGGCGTCGTGTTCGGGGACCACGACGAGGTCCCAGTGCCGCGGGTCGAGTCGCGGATCGAGGATCTGCACCGTACGCGCGCCGCCGCAGCGGGCCAGCCGCGTGGCCAGCGCGGCCTGGCGACCGCAGCCGATGACGAGGCGCGGCGGACGTCGCAGCGCCGCGGCGAAGTTCGGGCCGAAGGCGGCCCCGGCACCGGGCAGGCGCCGCGGCGCGAGCCAGCGCCAGGGCGCGCGCGGGTGCAGATGCACCGGCCGCGCGTCGGCGGCAAGCGCGACGGCCAGGGCCTCGGCCTGCCGGGCATTGCCGGCGCGGCCGTCACTGACGGCCCAGATTTGCGAGTAATCCTGCGCAGCGGGCGAGGCGCGTTCCACGTGTGTGACCATCCGTTCCGGGCGGCTCCTGTGTCCCGCTGCCCGGGGACTCTACACTTCGTGGCTGTTCAGCCCAATCTCCGAGGCCCCGATGACCGACATCCTGTCCGATGCCGCGCTCGATCAGCTCTTCCGCACCGCGCGCACCTACAACGGCTTCAGCGGCGAGATCGACGATGCCACCCTGCGCCGGCTCTACGATCTGCTGAAGTTCGCCCCGACGTCGGCCAATGCCTCGCCGGCGCGCTTCGTGTTCGTCAAGTCGGCCGAGGCCAAGGCGAAGCTGGCCCCGGCGCTGAGCGAGGGCAATCTGGACAAGACGATGTCGGCGCCGGTGACGGTGATCATCGGCCACGACGAGGACTTCCACGAGAAGCTGCCGTTCCTGTTTCCGCACACCGATGCCAAGAGCTGGTTCGACGGCCCGCGCGAGAACCGCCGCGAGGCCGCGTTCCGCAACGGCAGCCTGCAGGGCGCGTACCTGATTCTCGCCGCGCGCGCGCTGGGCCTCGACACCGGCGCGATGTCGGGCTTCGACAATGCCAAGGTGGACGCCGCGTTCTTCGCCGGCACCGCGATCAAGTCGAACTTCCTGGTGAACCTCGGCATCGGTGATCCCTCGACCATTTTCCCGCGCTCGCCGCGGCTGCCGTTCGACGAGGCCGCGCGCATCGTCTGAGTGCCCGAAGTCCCGTGCGTCCGTCCGGGCGCGCGTTCCACCACACGACCCTCCAGGAGTCCGTCCCATGCGCACATCCCGTCTGTTGCTGCTCCCGCTCGCCGCCGCCATCGCGCTCGCCGCCTGCGCCCAGCAGGACAACGCCCCCGCCGGCACCACCGAAGCCCCCGCTGCCGCGCCCGCGGCCGACGCGCCGGCCGGTCCCGATGCCGCCGCCACGCCGATCACCGGGGTGTCGGGCACCTACATCCTCGACCCCGCGCACACCGACGTCATCGCGCAGTGGAGCCATTTCGGCTTCTCGAACCCGATCGCGCACTTCGGCGAGGTCGAGGGCCAGATCGTCTACGACGCCGACAACGTCGCCAATTCCTCGGTCGAGGTCACGCTGCCGCTGTCGGGTCTGAACTCCCATGTCGCCGCCTTCGACGAGCACCTGCGCAGCGCCGATTTCTTCGACGCGGCGAACTTCCCGAACGCGACCTTCCGCAGCACCGCGGTCGAGAGCGCCGGCACCAACCGCCTGCGGGTGACCGGTGATCTGACGATCAAGGACAACACCCGTCCGGTGGTGCTCGACGTCACCATCAACAAGTTCGGCGAGCAGCCGATGGCCAAGCGCCCGGCGGCCGGCTTCGACGCGACGGCACAGATCAAGCGCAGCGACTTCGGCGTCGGCGCCTACGCGCCCAACGTCAGCGACGAGGTCGAGCTGCGCATCACCACCGAGGCGGTGGTGGCCGAAGACGCGGCACCGGCCGCCGCCCCGGCCGAGTGACACCCGTGGCCGCCGAGCGCGGCGGCCGCGCGGCGGCCCGGATGCCCGGGCCCCGTATCGGCGCCGCATCGCGCGGCGTCGTCCCGATCCCGTCGGCTGGCCGGCGGGATCGTTCCATCGGCGGCCTCCATTGCAGCCCGTCCGATCCGCTCACGCGAGAGGCGCCATGAAAGTCCACCGTCCCGCCGACGCCCGCGGCCAGGTCCGCACCGACTGGCTCGACAGCCGGCACAGCTTCTCGTTCGGTCACTTCCTCGATCGCGACTGGATGGGGTTCGGCGCGCTGCGGGTGTTGAACGAGGACCGCGTGGCGCCGGGGGCTGGGTTTCCCGCCCATCACCACGCCAACATGGAAATCCTTAGCTACGTGCTCGACGGCGCACTGGCGCACAAGGACGACAGCGGCGGCGCCGGGATCGTGCGCGCCGGCGAACTGCAGTGGATGGGGGCCGGGCACGGCATCGCACACAGCGAATTCAATGCCTCGGCCGATGCGCCGGTGCACTTCCTGCAGATCTGGATCCAGCCCGACCGCGTCAATCTGCCACCCGGCCATGCACAGCAGGCGTTTCCCGGGCAGGACAGGCGTGGCCGCTGGGTCACCCTGGCCTCGCCCGACGGCCGCGACGGCAGCCTCGCCATCCGTCAGCAGGCCACGCTGCAGGGCACATGGCTGGGCGCCGGTGAGCAGGTCGAGGCCGCCCTGGTGGCGGATCGCCGCTACTGGTTGCAGGTGGCGCGCGGCGCAGTGGATGTGGACGGCCAGCGTCTGCAGGCCGGTGATGCGCTGGGCTGGGTGGACGAGGCGACGACGCTGGTGCTCCGGGGCGTGCACCCGGACCCGGCGGACATCCTGCTGTTTACGCTGCCGCGCTGAGCGCGGGCACCCGCATCGCCCGCGGACGGCCCGCGGACAGGCACGCTAGAATGACGGCCTCCCACGTTCGATCGACGCCGCCGACATGACCGCAGCCCCCGTCCAGCCGACGCAAGCCAATGCCGCGAAGCAGTACGAGGTGCGTCGCGCCGATCTGCCGCTGAGCTGCCCGCTGCCGTCGATGGCGCTGTGGAACTCGCACCCGCGCGTCTATCTGCCGATCGAGGCCGAAGGCGGCACGTCCGACTGTCCGTATTGCGGCGCCCATTTCGTCCTCGTCGACTGAGCGCGCCCGCGCGCCGCGGCCCGTGCGCCGCCCGCTGACCATCGTCCAGTTGCTGCCGGCACTGTCGGCCGGCGGTGTCGAACGCTCCACGATCGAAATCTCGGCGGCGCTGGTCGCGGCCGGACACCGCGCGGTCGTCGTGTCGGCCGGCGGCCGCCTCGAGCCGGCGCTGCGCGCGACCGGCGCCGAGCACATCACCCTCGACATCGGTGCCAAGCGCCCCTGGGTGCTGCGCCACGTCGGCGCGCTGCGGCGCCTGTTCGCGGATGTCGACATCGTGCACGCGCGCTCGCGGGTGCCCGCGTGGCTGGGCTGGCTGGCGCTGCGCCGGATGCCGGCTGCGCGCCGGCCGCATTTCGTCACCACCATGCACGGGCTGAATTCGCCCTCGCGCTACAGCGCGATCATGGCCCGCGGCGAGCGCGTGATCTGCGTGTCGAACACGGTGCGCGAGCATCTGCTGCGGCACTATCCGCACACCGATCCGGCGCGCCTGCGGGTGATTCCGCGCGGAATCGATCCCGTGCAGTTTCCGCCTGCGCCCCGGCCCGATCCCGCGGCCCGCGCGGCGGTGGCCGGCCTGCATCCCGCGCTCGACGGCCGCGGTCCGCTGTTGCTGCTGCCCGGGCGCGGTACCCGGCTCAAGGGTCACGGCGATGCGCTGGCGCTGCTGGCTGCGCTGCGTGCCGACGGCCTCGATGCGCGGTTGTGGATGCCGGGTGCACGCCAGGCCGGACGCGACGCCTACATCGCCGGTCTGGAGCGCGAGGCCGAGGCATTGGGCTGCGCGCAGGCGCTGGCGATCACCGCGCCGACCTCGGAGATCGGCCGGGCCTATGCCGCGAGCGATCTCGTGCTGCAGCTCTCGCGCAAGCCCGAAGCCTTCGGGCGCACCGTCGTGGAAGCACTGGCGTCGGCGCGGCCGGTGCTGGGCTGGGCCCACGGCGGTGTCGGCGAACTGCTGGCCGAACTGCAGCCCGAGGGCGCGGTCGCACCGTTCGATGCGCACGCGCTGGCGCAGGCGGCGCGCGCGCTGCTCGCACGACCTCCGGCGCGAGCCGGTACGATGCCCTACACCCTGCGTGCCATGCAGGATGCAACGCTTGCGGTCTATGACGAATTCGACGACGACAACTGAGCCGACCGGCGCCGCGCGTGCGCCGCGCACCGTGGGCTGGCGCTGGGCGCCGCACTGGGTGTTGGCCTTCGTGATCCTGTGGCCCGCGCCGGGCTATGCGGAAGGCGTGATGGTGCTCGGTGCGCTCGCGGCGATCGCGCTGCTGCTGCGCGCGCGCTTCCGCGGCGGCGCGGCGCTGCTGAGCCCGGGGGCCTGGGCGCTGAGCAGCGTGCTGTTCTTCGCCTACTGGATGCCGCAGTTGCTGTCGGCGATCGACTCGGTCGATCCGGGCCGCGCGCTGCGCGAGGCGCTGGTGGACCTGCGCTATCTGCCGTTCCTGTGGCTGGTGGCGTCAGCGGTCGCCACGCGGCGTGCGCGGCGGATCACGCTGGGGGGACTGGCGATCATCGTCGCGGTGTGGACCCTGGACGCCCTGGCCGAGGTGGCGCTGGGCACCAGCCCGCTGTTCTTCGGCATCGACCAGCTCAAGCAGCTGATCAGCAGTCGGCCGATGTGTTCACTCGAGCAGCTGGCCCAGGCCGATCGTGTGGGCGGCGTGCTCGGCCCATGCAATCTCAAGCTGGGCATCGTGCTGGCCAGCCTGTCGCCGTTCGCGCTGTATGCGGCGGGACGCCGGTTCGGCGCCGCAGGCTGGATCCTGTCGGCGGCGGCCATCGGCGTGGTGCTGCTGTTCGCCGGCTCGCGCGCCTCGTGGCTCACCTTCGGGCTGGTGCTGCTGTTCTCGGGCTGGCGCCTGCTCGGCTGGAAAGGGCTGTCGGCGGTGTTCGCCGGCGGCGTGGTGATCGCCGCCGTGGTCACGCTGCTGTCGCCGCAGGTGCGCGAACGCGTGGAGCGCACCGTCATGGGCCTGTCGGCGGACCAGGCGCAGGTGGATACCGCGCTGTCGGGTCGGACCCGGATCTGGGAAGCGGCGGCATGCATGATCCGCGCGCATCCGGTCAACGGCGTCGGTGCGCGTGGCTTCCGCGAGGCGTTCCCGGCCTGCGACCCGCTCGCGGGCGAAATGGCCGCCTGGGGCGACGGGCCGGCGCTGCACGCCCACCAGATCGTGCTGGAAGTCGCCAGCGAGACCGGTGCGATCGGCCTGCTGCTGTGGCTGGCCGGCGTGGCCCTGGCCTGGCGCGCCTGGCGGTTCGCCGCGCCCGAGGCCCGTGACCGGGCGCGACCGGCGATGCTGGCCCTGGCGGTGACCGTGTTCCCCTTCAATACGCACCTCGCGTTCTATTCGACGTTCTGGGGTGGCTTCACCTTGCTGCTGTGCGCCCTCTACGCCGGCAGTCTGCTGGCCCGCGACGAGCCGCCGCCCGCGCCACGCGCGGCCATCCACTGAAGATGTTCTGCCGTCGTCGCGGAGCGCTCGGTCGCGCTCGACCGGATGTGTGGGATGCCCAGCGCGGCATGTGCGGCGCCGGGCCCGGGGGCTGACATTTCCGGACGGTTCGGGAATGGACCGCGCCGGGTCGCGGCCGTGGAGGCGGCGTGACCGCGGGAAGCCAGCCGACCCGACGCACGCGCGTTCGACGCGCACTGCGCGTGGTCGCCGGACGCACGCCAGGCGGCGGACCGCGGGTCCGACACCTGGACATGCAGAAGGCGTCCCGCTGCAGGACGCACCTCGACGCGATCCGCCACGTGCGGATCCACCGCACGGCCGGCGATGCCGGCGCGCGTGGCCGTCAGTCGTAGAGGGCGACGCCGTCGGGCTGCCGCTTGAACCGGCGATGGATCCACAGGTACTGGTCCGGCGCCGCACGCGCCATCGCTTCGATCCCGGCCATGACCGCCGCGGTGTCCGCGGTCGCGTCATCGGACGGATAGGGGGCGAGCGCGGGCGACAGCGTCAGCGTGTAGCCGCCGTCGGCGCGCCGGCGATGGCCGAACAGCACGACCGCCGCGCCCGACATGCGCGCCAGCTGATGGGTCGACGTCAGGCTGTGCGCAGGCCGGCCGAAGAACGGCACGTAGACCGCGTCGCCACCGCTGGGGTCCTGGTCGGGTGCGTACCAGAGCAGGCCGCCGCGTTTGAGATGCCGCACGGTGCCGCGGACGTCGCGCTTGGGAAACATGGCCGCCGCGTAGCGCTCGCGGCCACGACGCACCGCCCATTCCATCGCCGCCTCGGTGTGCGGGCGATACATGCCGGCCAGCGGCACGTGGTCGCACATCAGCCGGCCGCAGACCTCGAGCGTGGTGAAGTGGCCCGAGACCACGATGACGCCGCGGCCGCCGGCGCGCGCGGCCTCGATGTGTTCGAGTCCCTCGACGACGAGGCCGCGGCGCAAGGGCGCGACCGAGCCCCACCAGGCCCGCGCGAATTCGAACAGGCCGATGCCGAGCGAATGGAAATGGGCGCGCAGCAGATCGGCGCGCGCGGCGGCATCGAGATCCGGCAGGCAGAGATCGAGATTGCGTGCGGCGATGCGCCGGCGACCGGACAGAACCTGCCGCAGCACGTCGCCGAGCAGACGGCCGAGCACGCGCTGCAAGGACCAGGGCAGACGCGCGGCCAGCGCCATCAGGCCGATGCCGCACCAGGCGGGCCAGTGCCGGGGCGCAAGCGGTGGACGGGGACGGGCCGGGGGCGCGGAGGACATGCGGCCATTGTAGAAGCTGCATGTCGACGCACCGCGCGTACGCGGTGAAGCGCGCCGTCCCCGATCCCTGCGCGGCGACAGCCGACATCCGATCCGCGCGCGCCCATCCGCTATCCTGTCGCGATGCCGCCCGACCTCATCGAACGCCTGCTGCGCGGCCTGTATTCGACCCTGCTGGTCGTGCTCGCACCGGTCACGGTGTATCACCTGATCTGGCGCGGCTTCCGCCAGCCGGCCTATCTCCAGCGCTGGAACGAGCGCTACGGCGTCTACAGCGTCGAACCGCGGCCCACGCCGGTCTGGGTGCACGCGGTGTCGGTGGGCGAGGTCAATGCGGCGGCGCCGTTGATCAATGCGCTGCTGGCGCGTGATCCTGCGCGTCGCGTGCTGGTGACCACGATCACGCCGACCGGCTCCGAGCGCGTGCGTGCACTGTGGGGCAGCCGCGTCGAGCACGTCTACCTGCCCTATGACCTGTCGGGCGCCGTGCGCCGGTTCCTGGCGCATTTCCGGCCTGCGGTCGGTCTGATCGTCGAGACCGAACTGTGGCCGAACCTGCTGTTCTGCTGCCGCGACGCGGGCATTCCGGTCGCGATCGTCAATGCGCGGCTGTCCGCCCGCTCGCTGCGGGGCTACCGGGTGCTGCGCCCACTGGTGGGCCGGGCGCTGCGCACCGTCGGCAAGGTCGCCACGCAGTCGTCCGACGACGGCCGCCGCTTCGTCAAGCTGGGCGCCTTGCGCGAGCGCGTGTTCGACACCGGCAACCTCAAGTTCGACATCGCCATCGACGAGTCCGCGGTCGCGGCGCTGGCGGCCCAATTCACCGCGCGCGCAGGGACCCGGCCGGTCTGGATCGCGGCCAGCACGCATCCGGGCGAAGAGGCCATCGTCATCGATCTGCATCGCCGGCTGCGCGCGCGCTGGCCGGATCTGCTGCTGGTCTGGGCGCCGCGGCACCCCGAGCGCTTCCGCGGTGCGGCGCAACTGGCGGTCGAGGCCGGCTGGCGCGTGGCCACGCGCGCGATGACCACGTGGCCGGACGCCGGTGACGACGTCTTCGTGCTCGACACCCTGGGTGAACTCGGCGCGTTCTTCGCCTGCGCCGACGTGGCTTTCGTCGGCGGCAGCCTGCAGGACATCGGCGGCCACAACCTGCTCGAACCGGCCGCGGTCGGCGTGCCCGTGGTCACCGGCCCGCACCTGCAGAACTTCACCGACATCGCGCGCCAGCTGGGCAAGGCCGGTGCGTTGCGCATCGGTGCCGATGCCGACGCGGTGCACACACATCTGGCCGAACTGCTCGGCGATGCCGGCGCGCGGGCGTCGATGGCCGAGGCCGGTCGCGAGCTGGTGGCCGCCGGCCGCGGTGCGCTGCAACGCACGCTGGCCCTGATCGAGGCCGATCTTCCGGCCCCGCAGACGACAACGGCGCGGATGCGATCCGCGCCGTCGAAGGATTGAGACCGGAGCGGTTTACTGCGGCGGATTCGCCTCGCCGGTGCCCGTGGCTGCGCCCATGCTGGCGACGTCGACCGTCAGCTGACGGTTGATGTCCTGCAGGTTGCCGATGTCCAGCGTGCCCGCGGCCTGCTCCAGCAGCAGCCGGCTCTGCAGGAAGTTGTACTTGGCGAACGCGTACTGCTGACGCGCCGAGAACAGGTTCTGCTGGTTGATCAGCACGTCGATGACGGTGCGCGTGCCGACTTCCAGGCCGACCTGGGAGGCCTCGTAGGCACTGTTGGCCGACACCAGGGCCAGGCGACGCGCTTCGACCTCGGTGATGCCGGCGACGAGACCCTGGTAGGCGTTACGCGTGTTGCGCTCGATCGCGCGGCGCTGCGCCTCGTACTGGTCGGCGGTGATGTCGCGCTGGGCGATCGACTGGCGCACGCGCGACTGGGTGATGCCGCCGGTGAAGATCGGCACGGTCAGCGTGATGCCGATGCTGTTGCCTTCGGATTCGAGCTGCTGCGATGCAAGGTTGCGTTCGCCCCAGGAGCTGCTGTTGCTGTAGCTCGCGCCCAGATCCAGCGTGGGCAAGTGCGCGGATCGCGCAGCGGTCACGCCGTGTTCGGACGCCGTGACCTGGTAACGCAGTGCCTGCAGCTGCGGATTCTGCGCGAGCGCGGTGGCCACCCAGGCCTCGGCGTCGCGGCCTTCCGGCAGCTGCGGCGTGAAGTCGTCCGGCAGGCCGCGAAGATCGCGGATTTCCGAGCCGGTGATCTCGGCCAGGGCCTGGTAGGCATCCTGCAGTGCGTTGCGCTGGACGATGGTGTTGGCGCGGGCGCCGTCGTACTGCGCGCGGGCCTCGTGCACGTCGGTGATCGGTGCCAGGCCCACCTCGAGACGCTTGTCGGCGAAATCGAACTGGCGGCGGAATGCCGCCTCGGCCGCCTCGGCCGCGGCCAGGGTTTCGGTGGCGATCAGCACGTCGAAGTACGCCGCCGCGGTGCGCGTGATCAGTGCATCGTTGTCGGCATCGAGCTGGAAGTCCGCCGCGGTGCTCAACGCCTGCTGCGAGCGCAACGTGGCGATCTGGCCCCAGTCGAACAGCACCTGGTTGGCGCTGACGCCGTAACTGCGGCGGCGCAGATGGCCGGACACGCCAGCAGCACGCGTGTCGGTCAACGATGCACTGCCGCCGATCTGCGGCAGCAGCGCGCCGCGTGCCTGCACCGCGCCTTCGCGGGTCGACAGGCGCTGCGATTCGGCGATCGACAGCGTGGGGTCGTTGGTGCGGGCCAGTTCGTAGGTCTGGACGAGATCAGCGGCCAGCAGCGGGCTGGACGTCAGCGCCAGCGCGAGCGACAGGAACAGGGGGCGGCGGAACATCGGGAGATCCTTGGGAACGATCAGAAGGAGAAGCGCGGCACCGGCGCGGCACCCGCGAGATAGGCGAGTTCGGTTTCGAACAACGATTCGATGCGCGGCGCGTTGACGCCCTCGCCCGCGCGCGTGACCAGCACCGCTTCCATCGCCGGCGCGACACCGCGCACGATGAACATCCGGCCGCCCGGACGCAGCCACTCGAGGAAGCCGGCCGGCACGATTTCGGCGGCGGCGCCGACGCAGATCGCGTCGAAGCGGCGGTCATTGGTCCATGCGAAGGCATCGGCCGCGACGACGTCGACGTTGGCGATGCCCTGCGCGGTCAGCCGGCTGCGCGCGGCATCGGCGAGGTCGGCGTGACGCTCGAGCGACACCACGTCGCGCGCCAGGTAGCCGAGACACGCGGCGAGGTAGCCGCTGCCGGTGCCGATCTGCAGCACGCTCTCGTCCGGCGCCAGGCCCAGCGCCTGCAGCGCGCGGCCTTCGACCACGGGCTTGAGCATGGTCTCGCCGTGGCCGAGCGGCAGCGCGAGGTCGGCATAGGCCAGTGCCCGGTGTGCATCGGCGACGAACGCCTCGCGCGGCACGCGGGCAATCGTCTCGAGCACGCGCGGGTCGAGCACGTCCCAGGGTCGGACCTGTTGTTCCACCATCGCCGCGCGGGCCTTGGCGTAGTCGATCGTCATCGTTGCGGTTTCCTTCGTTCGCCAGCGCGCAATTCTAGCGGTCGCCGGCCGGGTCATCATCGCGGGGGCACTTCGGTTCACGCAGTGCCGGAAGTCACCGGCACCGACGGCATGCAGGGCGTGGTCCGGGCCCCTCAGCGGCCGGGACGGTCGCGCCCGTAGGCGCGCAGGAACATCGTCACTGACGCCTCGAGGTGCGCGCGCCGCTGGGCCGCGCAGTCGCCGGCCCCGTCGCAGTCGAACACCATGCGCTGGTGCAGGTCGCCCTTGAGCAGCACGAAGAACTGGGCGGCGGCCGTGTCCACCTCGGCGTCGTCGATGTCCAGATCGCCGGTTTCGATGCGCCGGCGCAGCAGCGCCGCGAACGCGGCCTGCACGCGCTCCGGGCCGCTCTTCCAGAACCGCTGCGGGAGGCGCTTTTCCACCATCTGCGGTGTGCACAGCAGACGGTGGCCGGCGATCGCTTCGGGCGAACCGACCATGGCGAAGAAGGCCTCGGCCACTTCGATCAGGCGCTGGCGGATCGGCGTGGCCGGCGCCGGTTCGAACACCGAGGCCGGCATCTGCTGCTCGCAATACGCGGCCGCGGCCTCGGTGAACAAAGTGTCCTTGTCGCCGAAATGACTGTAGACGGTGAGCTTGGACACGCCGGCCTCGGCCGCGATCTGGTCCATGCTGACGCCCTCGTAGCCCTGCTGCAGGAACATCCGTTCGGCGGCCTGCAGGATCGCCGCCCGCTTGGCGAGATCCTTGGGGCGACCGGGTCCCGACGTGCGCGATTCCGCGGCGGCGTCGGCAACGGGGGCGGGGCGATTGTTCATTGCGCTAATACTATACCAATCAGTTCTGAAAATATACGATACGCGTCCGTATCCCCCTTCGCTGGACGGTCGCGATGCGCCGCCTGACTCCGATCCGCCCCACCCGCCACGCATGGCCCCTGCTGGCTGCCGGTGTGCTCGCACTGGCCGCCTGCGGTGACCGCAGCGCGCCCGAACCGGCGCCGCGCCCGGTGCTCGTGACCACGCCCGCGGCGGCGGACGCCTTCGGCGGCGCGACGTTCTCCGGCGAGATCCGGGCGCGCGAGGAAAGCGCGCTGGCGTTCCAGGTCGGCGGACAACTGATCCGGCGCGATGTCGACGCGGGCGCCCAGGTGCGCCGGGGTCAGGTGCTGGCCGAGATCGATCCCGGCGATCTGCGCCTGCAGCAGCAATCGGCGCAGGCCCAGGTGGCCGCGGCCGAAGGCGAGTACGCCCGCGCCCGCACCGACCGCGCGCGCTATGCCGCGCTCGTCGACCAGCAGCTGATCAGCCGTTCGCAGATGGACGCCCAGGACGCGGCCTACACGGCGGCGCAGTCGCAGCTGCGCGCGGCCCGCGCGCAGGCCGACGTCGCCGGCAACCAGGCCGGCTACACGCAACTGCGGGCGCCGCGTGACGGCGTGATCGCGAGCCGCGAGGCCGAAGCCGGGCAGGTGGTCGCGGCCGGGCAGACGATCTTCATGCTCGCCGGGGACGGGGGGCGCGAAGTCGCGATCGCGCTGCCCGAATCGCAGATCGGCGCATACGCGATCGGCCAGCCGGCCGAGATCGAACTGTGGAACCGGCCCGGTGTGCGCGTGCCGGGCACGATCCGCGAGATCGCCGCGGCCGCCGATCCCCAGGTGCGCACCTATGCCGCGCGCGTGGCGCTCACCGGTGACGCCGTCGACGGTCTCGAACTCGGCCAGAGCGCGCGTGTGCACCTGGCCGGCACGCGCGCGGCCGGTGCGCTGCAGGTGCCGCTGACCGCGATCCAGCCCGGCGCCGACGGCGGCAAGGCGGTGTGGGTCGTGGACCGCGACAGCGGCACCTTGCGCTCGGTCGCCGTGGAGACCGGCGCCTACGGCGCACGCAGCGTCACCGTGCTGTCGGGGCTGGCTCCCGATGCACTGGTGGTCGCGGCCGGCGGGCATCTGCTGCGCGACGGGCAGCGGGTGGCGCCGGTCGACCGCGAGAACCGGCCCGTGGCGCTGCAGACGACCGTGCCGGCGGCAGGGCAATGACCGCCATGGCAGGCCGGTCGCGCGCGGCGCGCGTCGACGCGCCATCCCCGCCGGCTGGCGGTCGGCGTCCGGCGCGCGCGTCTTTCAGGCGCATGCGCGACGCCGCGGCCGCAGCCGCGTCTTCGCCTGAGCCCACAGCGGTGCACCGCGCATGAGCCGTTTCAACCTGTCCGAATGGGCGCTCGGCAACCGCACCCTGGTGCTGTACATGATGCTCGTCGTCGCGGTGGCGGGCATCTTCTCCTACGGCCGGCTCGGCCAGTCCGAGGATCCGCCCTTCACCTTCAAGGCGATGGTGATCCAGACCCAGTGGCCGGGCGCGACGGCCGAGCAGGTCTCGCGCCAGGTCACCGAACGCATCGAGCGCGTGCTGATGGAAACCGGCGACTACGAGTTCGTCAGCTCGTACTCGCGCGCCGGCGAATCGCAGATCGTCTTCCATGCGCGCGACGACATGCGCTCGGCGCAGATTCCCGACCTCTGGTACCAGGTGCGCAAGAAGGTCGGCGATCTCCGGCCGCAACTGCCGCAGGACATCGTGGGCCCGTTCTTCAACGACGAGTTCGGCGACACCTTCGGCAACATCTATGCGCTCACCGGCGAAGGCTTCGACTACGCGATCAAGAAGGACTACGCCGACCGCATCCAGCGCGAACTGCAGCAGGTGCCCGATGTCGGCAAGGTGGAGATGGTCGGCCTGCAGGACGAGAAGGTCTGGATCGAACTCAGCAATACGCGCCTGGCCACCCTGGGGGTCTCGATGGCCCAGGTGCAGCAGGCGCTGGCCGAGCAGAACGCGATCGCCGCGGCCGGGTTCTACGAAACCGACGACGTGCGCGTGCCGCTGCGCGTGGACGGCGCGTTCGACTCGGTCGAGGCGATCCGCGCATTCCCGATCCGCGCCGGCGACCGCACCGTGCGCCTCGGTGACATCGCCACGGTCGAACGCGGCTTCGCCGACCCGGCCGCGCCGCGGATGCGGTTCATGGGCGAGGATGCGATCGGCATCGCGGTGGCGATGCACGACGGTGGCGACATCCTGCGACTGGGGCGCACGCTCGAGCGCGAATTCGCCCGTCTGCAGGAGACGCTGCCGGCGGGCATGCAGCTGCGCCAGGTGTCCGACCAGCCGCGCGCCGTGCGCGACTCGGTGGGCGAGTTCGTCAAGGTGCTGGCCGAGGCGGTGATCATCGTGCTGCTGGTGAGCTTCGTCTCGCTGGGCTTCCGCACCGGCCTGGTGGTCGCGGTGTCGATTCCGCTGGTGCTGGCGATGACCTTCATCGCGATGGACCAGTTCGACATCGGCCTGCACAAGATCTCGCTCGGCGCGCTGGTGCTGGCGCTGGGCCTGATGGTGGACGACGCGATCATCGCCGTGGAGATGATGGCCATCCGCATGGAGCAGGGCGACAGCCGGCTCGCGGCGGCGAGCTACGCATGGACCCATACCGCGTTCCCCATGCTCACCGGCACCCTGGTCACCGCGGCCGGCTTCCTGCCGATCGCGACCGCCGCGTCGAGCACCGGCGAATACACGCGCTCGCTGTTCGAGGTGGTGACGATCGCGCTCGTCGTATCGTGGATCGCGGCGGTGCTGTTCATCCCGTTGCTGGGCGAGAAGATGCTGCCCGACCTCGCGCATCCGCAGCCGCCGAAGCCCGGCTCGCTGCCCGCGCGCTGGCGTGATGCGCGCGCGCGGGCCGCGGATCGCTGGCCGGCCCTCGCATTCGCGCTGGCGCCAGGAGCGCCGCATGCGCACGACCACGATCCCTACCAGCGGCCGTTCTACCGGCGCTTCCGCACGTGGCTGCACTGGGCGCTGCGCCATCGCTGGCTGGTCATCGGCGCGACCGCCGCAGCGCTGGTCGCATCGCTGCTGCTGTTCCGCTTCGTGCCCCAGCAGTTCTTCCCCGACTCGACGCGGCTGGAGTTGATGGTCGACGTCGAACTGGCCGAGGGCAGTTCGCTGCGCGCGACCGAGGCGGCGGCTGCGCGGCTCGATGCCATGCTCGACGGCCGCGACGGCATCGATTACCGCGTGGCCTATGTGGGCAGCGGCTCCCCGCGCTTCTATCTGCCGCTGGACCAGAAACTGCCGCAGGCGAACTTCGCCCAGTTCGTCATCACCACCACCGATGTCGCGGCGCGCGAACGCGTGCGCGCCTGGCTGATCGACGAGGTGGCCCCGGTGTTTCCGGAGTTGCAGCTGCGCGTGACCCGGCTCGAGACCGGGCCACCGGTGGGCTATCCGGTGCAGCTGCGCGTCTCGGGCGAGCACGTCGAGCGCGTGCGCGCCATCGCCGAGGCGGTCGCCGGGCAGGTGCGCGCCAATCCCAACGTCGCCAACGTCAATCTCGACTGGGACGAGCCCAGCCGCGTCGTGCGCCTGGTCATCGACCAGGAGCGCGCACGCGTGCTCGGCCTGAGCTCGCAGCAGGTGGCGCAGTTCCTGTCGAGCGCGCTGTCGGGCATGCAGATCAGTACCTACCGCGAGGGCAACGAACTGATCGGCATCGTCATGCGCGGCCCCGCCGAGGAACGCGGCCAGCTCGGCATGCTCGACAGTCTCGCCATCCCCACGCCGAGCGGGCAGGCGGTGGCGCTGGCCCAGGTGGCGCGGCTGGAATCGACGTTCGAGGACGGCATCATCTGGCACCGCGACCGCCTCCCCACGGTGACGGTGCGCGCCGACATCCACGGCGATGCCACACCGCCGACCGTGGTAGCGCAGATCCTGCCCACGCTCGAGCAGATCCGCGCGGAGCTGCCGTCGGGCTATCGCCTGGAAACCGGCGGAACGGTGGAGGATTCCGGCAAGGGCCAGGATTCGATCAAGGCCGGCCTGCCGCTGTTCCTGTTCGTCGTGGTGACGCTGTTGATGCTGCAGCTGCGCAGCTTCTCGCGCAGCGCGCTCGTGCTGCTGACCGCGCCGCTGGGCATGATCGGCGTCACCTTGTTCCTGCTGGTGTTCCGGGTGCCGTTCGGCTTCGTCGCCATGCTCGGCACGATCGCGCTGGCCGGCATGATCATGCGTAACTCGATCATCCTGGTGGACCAGATCGAGCAGGACATCGCGGCCGGCCACGCGCGCTGGGACGCGGTGGTCGACGCGACGGTGCGCCGGTTCCGCCCGATCGTGCTGACCGCACTCGCTGCGATCCTGGCGATGATTCCGCTCTCGCGCAGCGTGTTCTTCGGGCCGATGGCGGTCGCGATCATGGGCGGGCTGACGGTCGCGACCCTGCTGACGCTGATCTTCCTGCCCGCGCTGTACGCCGCGTGGTTCCGCGTGCGCGAGGACGAGTGCACCCACGATGCCTGAGGCCGCGACGCCTCAGGGCAGCCAGAGTTTCTCGAGATCGCGGATTCCCCAGTCGCCGGGCACCTCGAGCTGCAGCACGCGGTCGTTGCAGTCGGCGGCGGCCAGGTCGAGGTCGTACATCAGCACCCGCGACTGCCGGCGCAGGCAGTGGAACACCCGCACCTTGGGCTTGAGCAGCGCGGCCGGGCTCTGTTCGATCACCACGCCCAGCTGCTGCGACTGCAGCCGCACCAGGGTGCCCACCGGATAGATGCCCAGGCTCTTGACGAACGCCTGGAAGATCACCGGATCGAAATGGCCGGTCCACGACGCCATGCGCTTCAGCGATTCCGCCGGGCACCAGCCGCGCTTGTAGGGCCGGTTCGACGTGATCGCGTCATAGACATCGCAGACCGCGGCCATCCGCGCCATCCGCGAGATCTGCTCGCCGCTCAGGCGGTGCGGGTACCCCGTACCGTCCATCTTCTCGTGATGATGCAGCGCGATGTCGAGCGTCGCCGCATCGTCCACGCCGCTTTCGATCAGCAGCCGGTGGCCTTCTTCGGGGTGGCGGCGGATCGCGCTGTATTCGTCCTCGGTCAGGCTGCCCGGCTTGTTCAACACGTCCGGCGGCGTCACCGCCTTGCCCATGTCGTGGAGCAGGCCGCCACGCGCGGCCGCATGCACCTCGTCCTCGGACAGCCCCAGTTGCCGGGCCAGCGCGGTCATCAGGCCGGCCACCGCCATCGAGTGCAGATAGGTGTAGTCATCGGCGGTCTTCAGGCGGGCCACGCTGACCAGTGCATGCGGGTTGCGCAGCACCGAGTCGCACAGGGCCTCCACCAGTGGCGTGGCGGCGTCGGTGTCGACGCTGCGCCCCAGGCGCGCTTCGTTGAACATCGCCTCGACCAGCGCACGGCCCGATTCCAGCAGCTGCCGGGCCTGCTTCACCTCCGCGTCGAAACTGCTGACCGTCGACCCGCCGCTGCCGGCGGGAGGGCGCGTGATGTCCTCCGGCGTGGCCGCCTGCGCGGTCGGAGTCGACGGGGCGCCCTGCACGACTTCGGCGGCCGATGCGTCGCCGCTGGCCGCATGGCGCGGGGCATCGGGTTCGGCGTCGATCCCCAGGGCGTTGTCGATGACCAGCGTCTGCACACCACTGGCCTGCACCCGCGCCACAGACGCCGAATCGGCCAGGAACGACCCCCGCCAGAACGGATGATCCAGCCACGAGCCACAGAGCCGCTGCACGTACATGCCCGGACGAAGCTGGTCGGTGCGGATCGTGCGGAGCATGTGCGTCGGCAGGCCGGCAAGGTGCAGCAGTCGGGCAGCGCCGGTCCCCCGTGCGGCGGGCGCAGGGCACGGCTGACTGCAGAGCGTGGTCCCCGGCTTCGTTAGCGGCCCGCAGCCGGCGGACTTGAGCCCGTCGACACAGCCGGTCCCGGGTGAGCGGCTGCCTGCGCAGCCGGTCGCACCCGCGTTCCCCGCACCTCAGCGGTGCGGGCAACCCGGCCAACAGCATGGCCTGCGCACGCCCGTGCGCATCTTGTCGATGCCGACCGCGATGCGACGCTGCCGGGTGGCGTCCTGTTTCGGCGAGGTGACCCAGCAGATCCATTCATTCCGCGCCAGCGGCGTGATGTCCATCCACAGGCTCGACGCCGCGGCATCACGCCCGATGGCCTCGCGGAAATCCGCGGGCAACGCGTGGACCGTTCCATCCTGGAGTTTGCTGGAAGGCATGGCTGTATTCCGTTTGCGCTGTTCACATGACGTCAGCGCGCGCCCCCATGAGTGGTATCAGCCCGGTAGCGGACAGCGCGCATGCATGCCGCCGGGCCGGCCAACCGAGCCGGCGCTTCTGACGGTGGCTGGTCAACAACGTCCAGTCCGCTGTCGTCCCGGTCAAGCCGTTGTCTAGCGCACACGGTCTCGTGGCGATGATGCGCAGCCGGATGGGTTGAAGCAAACGAGGCTGCAATTTGGACGCCTACGCGTGAATCAAGCCGCGCCGCGAAGCGGCGTCGGCTTTGATGAATTGTTAGGCGCGTGCCTAGATGCCCCGCAGTATGGTGGAACGTTGTTGCTCGAACTCAGAGTCCGTGATTTGACCTTTGGACCTAAGGGAAGCTAGCTCCTGTAGCCGCGCCTCCGCCGTTGGGGATGGTGAGGCTGAGACGTCAATCAACGAAGTCGACAGCCGGGCAGGCCTTCGGACTGCTCGAATGATTAGCCAGATGACGACGCCAATGCCAATCGGGACAGCCAAAACCAGAAGCACGATGATCCAGTGCCAAATGCTAAAGCTGCCCATCTACTTCTCTCCAGTCTTCTTCGGATTTGATCAAGATCCTAACACCAGAGTTAAGCCGCGCCGCGAAGCGGCGTCGGCTTGGACGAATTGTTTGGGCGCATCCGCGTACAGTCCGTTTCCATGAGGGCCAACTCTTCACTGAGGGCATAGCAGCGGCTCACTCGGACGGCGCGGGCAGTTGGGTCCGGGCGACTAAATAGATCGATTCGCACAAGGACGGCGTCCTTTGCCCGAAGGATTTCCCTGGGTGACCCAATCAGTTTCTGCACTGGATGCGCCTTGGGCTCCGAGCCCGGCTTCACTAGGTACACAGCACCATCGTTCACGCCCATATGTGCCAAGCCGGTAAATACCAAGGCGTCGTGCTGCCTGACCACGATTCCTCGCACATTCTCGTGCAACAGAATGCTGTCACCCCCTCGCGAGTTTCGATAAACAAGTTCGCCGCCCCACTCCCCCCGGTCCGAGCCCATGAGCAGGCCCGAAGCAAAGTGTGCGGCGTGGCTAGGCACCTGTTTGATAGGCGTGGCGTGACGGCCATTTTCGTCATAGCCAACGACTTCGGCGCTGTAGGACAGAGAGCTTGGCTCCAGTGGGGTAGCGGAGTGCTCAAATTGAGCGGGCGCAGTGGTGCTCTCCGTGCCAACCGGCTGCGTGCGGGGCGCGCAGCCGAGAGCGATGGCTGTGGCTGCTAGTAGCAAGAGACGAAGACGTGTCATATGCGCCCTAACACCTGGGTTAAGCCGACCCGCGATGCGGGTTCGGCTTGAACGAGTAGTTAGGCGCGGACGATACATTGGCTAGAGCCTATCCTCCAGCGCCTTCTTGAGTTGAACTGTTGCCGGCTTGCACCCTTGCGGCTCGGGACTGACCTCGAAAGCATCTCCTGCCGGCCACGATGCCTCGACAACGTACTGCTGCCCGTTGAACTCGAAGCGACAGAAGGGCCGATCACTTAGCCAAGAGAACCATCCCGGCGAAACGGACAAGCGAACGCCAGGAATGGACTTGAGGATCCGCGCTAGCCGGCGGCGCCCCACGTCCGCAGGAACCTCGAGCGACCAAACACGACCCGGCCTTGGACCTTGCTCGCGGATCCTTGGCATGCGCCTAACACCTTATGTCTTCCAGTTTCCCTACTGTAGGCGCCGAGAGCCCGGCGTGTGCGCCCGATAACGCCTCGGTGTAGCAGCACCGTAATTCGGCAGGGGCCACACGCCGGATCTCGCGCCCCGCGCCCGGACAGTTGCACGAGGTTTCCCCTCGAACTGCTAAGCGTGGGCCCGGGCGCGATGCTCTCGACCGGCCAACTCTATCGGAGAATCGGGATGACGGCAGTCGGGATCGACGTAGGCAAGGCGGCGTTGGATGTTGCCATCGAGGGCATGGCCAAGGTGACGCGGTTCGCCAACAGCGCAGCGGGCATCCGCAAGCTAGTTAGGCGACTGGGTGACGTTGCCGACGCGCGCATCGTCGTCGAAGCCACCGGCGGATACGAGGATGCATTGCTCGAAGCGTGCTGCGATTCGGGCATGTGGGTCGCACGCATCAACCCCCGCCAGGCACGCGACTTCGCGCGTGCGACTGGTGAGCTGGCGAAGACGGATACGATCGACGCACGGCTGCTGTGCCTGTTCGCGGGCCTGTTCGCAGGTCGTCTGCGTCGCTACGAAGCACCCGCGCTCTGGCAGCGGGAACTGCGGGATTGGCTGCGCCGTCGCGGCCAGGTCGTGACTACGCTGCAGGCGCAGAAGCAGCAGGGTGCGTTGACGTCGCCTGCGGTGCGCAAGCTGATCAATCGTACGGTCGCGGCGCTCACTCGTGAACTCGCTGCGATCGACCGTGAGATGCACGCCCTGCTCAAGGCGCACGCCACGCCAGCGCTGCAATCTTCGAAAGGCATGGGGCCGATTTTCCAGGCCACGACTCTCGCACTGCTGCCCGAACTTGGCACGCTCTCGCGGCACCAGATTGCCAAATTGGTCGGCGTCGCACCGATGAATTGCGACAGCGGCCAGATGCACGGCAAACGCCGCATCCGCGGCGGACGTGCATCGGTACGCGTCGCGCTCTACATGGCCACGCTCTCGGCCGTGCGCTGGGACCCGACGCTGCGTGCGCACTACCAACAACTCAGGGCGCGCGGGAAGCTCGGCGAGGTCGCGTTAGTGGCCTGCATGCGGAAGCTGCTGACGATCGTCAATGCCAGACGGCGGGCCGAATTGAAGAGCGCGGGAGGTGCTGCGATTGCCGCCTGAGATCGGCCCAGCTCAAGACAGTTGCTGAATTAAGCCGCGCCGCGAAGCGGCGTCGGCTTGAACGAACTGTTAGTCCTCACCACGGCGATGCAGGAGGATGCGCTCGACTGCCACATAACAGAGGCCGAAAACAAGTATTGGAATTATGCCGTACTGGTACAGCCATGCTTGGCGTTGGGATACGTAGCGCGTCACCCCCCTGAGCGATACTGCTACTGGACTATCTCGAGTGGGGAGCAGCTCTCCGTTGAGCACATGGTGCTGTTGCTGCATGAGCCACATGGCGAGAAGCGAGAAGCAAAAGAGCCAAAGTGCCCGTAGCAGTGTGACGCTAGTCTGAGCCCGCTTGAGCCACGCATGCCAGGCAATGAGAGATGACAGGGCAATAAAGATGTTGAGCCCAATCAGGTGAGGATGCGCCAAGAGAGCTATGAACTCTGTCATGAGGCCTAACACTTGAGTTAAGCCGTGCCGCGAAGCGGCATCGGCTTGAACGAATTGTTAGGCCTTCTCCCGGAAGAGTCGGTTCTCGGTAACAGCAAACTTTGTAAACGCAATCCGTGCCCGCTTGACATGCACCTTGTAAGGATAGGCTGAGACAAGCTCGCGCACCTGGCTGATGGGGATCTCACACCTTGCTCCGAGGATGACTGACCTGAGCGCAAGATGCTGGTCAAAGTGGCAGAAGTAAAGTCCGCCCTCTGGCTCATGCTGAGTCAGGTCAACGAAGACTCGAAATTCTCGCTCGTAACGCCAGTCGTCAAATTTCGTGGCCAGCAGCATACGGCCGAAATCTTCTGATGGATCGGCCGCAGTCATGAGCTGATCGATCTCAACTTTAGATAGAGCCTTCTCGTAGGTCACTGGAATTGCGAACCTATCCGTCACCTCGAATCCAAGCGCGATTCCGCGGTGCTTGTCTGCGTAGTGGCTCCAGAGCACCGGATTTGACCAATCCTTGCTGAAGCAGATGACGCCACGGGTCTCCGCGATCTGGTCGCGAGTCTGGCGCGCTGCGGCTCGCAAAGTCTTGTCACGAATGTTTATGGGCAACAGCTCAAAAGGATCATTCAGGTCTGCGATGCGCGAAATCTTTATCCGGCGCAAAGCTATGTTTGAGATCGCAAATTCAGCTGTTGTGAGATTGAAGAGCTGCATAGCTTCTAAGAAGGCCTAACGCCTGAATTAAGCCGCGCCGCGAAGCGGCGTCGGCTTGAATGAATTGTTAGGCCAACCACTCATTCCGGATCTGTTGTAGGAGGTGGTGGCGGAGGCGGCGGCAGGCCATAAGTCTCGATTGCTTTGACCATATCTACGTTGTGACCTTGAAGGTACTCAACGAAGCCGCCGATAAACGGCATTGACATGTCGTCCGGATGATCCACGCCATTCTGACGAAAGAATTGTGTGATCTCGTTGTCCTGCCACAAGCCGAACCGGTTCCTTACGGCCATCCCGAGGCCAAAGTGCATCTGAATGTATTGCTCCTGTGGCAGAGCAAAGTAGCTCTTGCTTTGCCTCACCCGGCATCTCTTCCTCTAGCTGCTCGAATGGCTCACAAAAGATGACCGGATCGACCCGACCAGATTCGGTCTGCGCTGCCGAACACCCTGAAACAAGTAACACTGAAATGACCGCTAGATTCTTCATGGCCTAACACCTGAATTAAGCCGCGCCGCGAAGCGGCGTCGGCTTGAATGAATTGTTAGGCGGCAACTCACACGCCATGTGGACCGAGCCGTCGACCACTGATTCTGCCTTGAAGCCTAAGCGAGCATACATCGCCTTGGCCGGATTCTCCTCGTAGACACGGAGCTGCAACCGCCGATAGCCGCGGCTGGCCGCAATAGACTGTGCTTGCTGCACAGCCCACGAACCGATGCCTTGACCTTGATGTTCTGGGACTATCTGGAGATCTCTGAGTCCCAGCGCATCTTGCTCTGGTACCAGCCTCAGCAAACCTACTACCTGGGACTCCGCTAGTATCATCAGGTTCTCGAACTCCACCCAGCTAGCAAGAAAGCGGCTCGAATCCCAAGAGATGCCCCGCGCCGCAAGGTACCCAGCCATGTTGCGGCGATTGAGCGACTCGCAGAACGCGAGCGCTTGATCATCTGCGGGTTGGAGAGAAAGTCTCATTGCCGCCTAACAACTATTGGACCGCTAAAACGCGGTGTTGTGCCGAGTATCGGGCATCGGTGGTCGGGCGGAAAGAGGGCAAATTCCTACGCCGCATCAACACGTTGGCGGATTCATCGGGCGTCCCGTAGGGCGGACGCTGCCCGCGTTATCCGACGAGAATGCAGGCGTATGAGTTACACCGGCGGAAACGAGGGCGTCACGGGCGAGCAACGGCCGCGCTTGCTGGAGCAGGTTCGGGCCCGTCTGCGGGTGAAGCACTACAGCGTGCGCACCGAGCAGGCCTATGTGGCCTGGATCCGGCGCTTCGTGATCGCCACGGGAGGCGTCACCCGCGTGAGATGGCGCAGGCGGAGGTCGAGGCGTTTCTGACCGGGCTTGCCACGGAGGGCCAAGTCTCCGCCGGCACCCAGAACCAGGCGCTGGCGGCCTTGCTCTTTCTCTACCGGGAGGTGCTGGAGGTCGAGCTGCCATGGATGGAGGGGCTGGCACGGGCCAAGCGGCCGCGGCGGTTGCCTGTGGTGCTCTCGCGGGACGAGGTGGCGCGTCTGCTCGCCGCGCTCGAAGGGCCGTGCTGGCTCATGGGCAGCCTGCTGTATGGCAGCGGCATGCGTCTTCTCGAATGCCTGCGGCTGCGGATCAAGGACGTCGACGCCGTGCGTGGCGAGATCACGGTGCGCGACGGCAAGGGGGGCAAGGACCGTCGCGTACCGCTGCCGGTGAGCCTTCGACCCGATCTCGAGCGCCAGCGCGCGCGTGCGCTCGTGCAGCACGCGACGGATCGGGCTTCCGGTGGCGGGCGGGTCCATCTGCCGCATGCGCTCGCGCGCAAGTATCCCGGCGCGGATCGCGAGCCGGGCTGGCAGTACCTGTTTCCCTCCGCGCGACTGTCCACCGACCCGCGCACCGGGCGCAGCGGTCGGCATCACGTGTCGGAAGAAGTGCTCCAGTGGGCGGTGAAGCGGGCACGCGTGCGTGCCGGTATTCTCAAGCCCGCCACCTGCCACACATTGCGGCATTCGTTCGCGACGCATCTGCTCGAAGCGGGGCACGACATTCGCACGGTGCAGGAACTGCTCGGGCACGAGGACGTCGCGACGACGCAGATCTATGCCCATGTGCTGGGGCGCGGTGCGTCCGCGGTCACGAGCCCGCTGGACAGGCTGCTCTCTGCCGGGCGTTGAGCACGCCGGACGTCGCGTCAGTCGCCGAGCAGGGCGCGATCGCGCACCGCGCCCTTGTCGGCGCTGGTGGCGAGCAGGGCGTAGGCCCTGAGTGCGGTGCTCACTCGACGCGGCCGTGCGTGCTTCGGCCTCCATCCGAGCGGGTACTGTGCGCTGCGGCGTGCGGCAAGCTCCGCGTCGTCGACCCGCAGTGCGATCGATCGCGCGGGGATGTCGATGCGGATGCGATCGCCGTCGCGCACCAGTGCGATCGTGCCCCCGGCCGCGGCTTCCGGCGACACATGCCCGATCGACAGGCCGGAGGTGCCGCCGGAGAAGCGACCGTCGGTCAGCAGCGCGCACTTCGCGCCCAGTCCCTTGGACTTCAGATAGCTGGTCGGGTACAGCATCTCCTGCATGCCGGGGCCGCCCTTGGGGCCTTCGTAGCGGATCACGACGACCTCGCCCGGCTGCACCACGTCGTCGAGAATGCCGGCCACCGCGTCCTCCTGGCTCTCGAATACGCGCGCCGGGCCTTCGAAGACGTGGATCGCCGCGTCCACGCCCGCGGTCTTGACCACGCAGCCGTCGATGGCGAGGTTGCCGGTGAGCACAGCGAGGCCGCCGTCGCTCGAATAGGCGTGATCCACGTCGCGGATGCAGCCGTGCGCGCGATCGGTGTCCAGCGTGTCCCAGCGCGTCGCCTGGCTGAAGGCAGTCTGGGTGGGAATGCCGGCCGGACCGGCGCGGAAGAAGGTGTGCACGGCCTCGTCGTTGGTCGCATCGATGTCCCAGGCGGCGATCGCGTCAGCCAGCGTGCGCGCGTGCACGGTCGCCGCATTGGTATGCAGCAGGCCGCCGCGTGCCAGCGCACCGAGAATTGCGGGAATGCCGCCGGCACGGTGCACGTCTTCGACGTGGTAGTCCGGCGTGTTCGGCGCCACCTTGCACAGCTGCGGCACGCGGCGCGAGAGGCGGTCGATGTCGGCCATGGTGAAGTCGACCTCCGCTTCCTGCGCGGCCGCCAGCAGGTGCAGGATCGTATTCGTCGAGCCGCCCATCGCGATGTCGAGCGTCATCGCATTCTCGAACGCCTCGAACGTGGCGATGCCACGCGGCAGCGCGGTCGGGTCCTCGCCGCCGTACCAGCGGTGGCAGAGTTCGACCACGGTGCGGCCGGCGCGCAGGAACAGCTGTTCGCGATCGGCATGCGTGGCCAGCAGCGTGCCGTTGCCGGGCAGCGACAGGCCCAGCGCCTCGGTCAGGCAGTTCATCGAGTTTGCGGTGAACATGCCCGAGCACGAGCCGCAGGTGGGGCAGGCGCTGCGCTCCACAGCGGCCACCTGGTCGTCGCTGGCGCGCGGATCGGCCGCCATCACCATCGCGTCGACGAGATCGAGCTTGCGCCCCGCGTCGCCGCTCGCGAGCCGGGTCTTACCGGCCTCCATCGGCCCGCCGGAGACGAAGACCACCGGCACGTTGAGCCGCAGCGCCGCCATCAGCATGCCGGGCGTGATCTTGTCGCAGTTGGAGATGCACACCAGCGCATCTGCGCAGTGCGCGTTGACCATGTACTCCACGGCGTCGGCGATCAGCTCGCGGCTCGGCAGCGAATACAGCATGCCGTCGTGGCCCATCGCGATGCCGTCGTCGACGGCGATGGTGTTGAACTCCTTGGCCACGCCGCCCACGCGTTCGATCTCGTGCGCCACCAGCTGGCCCATGTCCTTGAGATGCACGTGGCCGGGCACGAACTGGGTGAACGAGTTGGCGACCGCGACGATGGGCTTGTGGAAGTCGCCGTCGGTCATGCCGGTCGCGCGCCACAGGGCGCGGGCGCCGGCCATGTTGCGACCGTGGGTGGACGTTCTGGAACGGTACTCGGGCATCGGGCTCTCGGATTCGGTGGGCACGGAGACGGGGAGCGCCGCCGTCATCCGTCTCGGAATGTTCGACGACGGACGCAGGATGCGCGACGCAACGGCGTGTCGGAGATCGGGGCCGCCGACCTGCGGCACAGCGCATCCGCCCGGCGCAGATGTCGCGGCCACAGGAGACGGCCATCCCGTTTCGCGCGGCGGCGTTCAGTCGCGCAGCTCGGTGACCTGGCAGGTGACCTCGATACGCTCGAGCACGGCGGCGGTGACCGCGCGTGTCGAATGCGCATGGCCGCCCGCGGCGATGTCGGCGCTGAACACGCCGTCTTCCAGCGCAGAATCGACGGCCTGCTCGATGCAGGCCGCCTCCATCGACAGCCCGAGCGAGTAGCGCAACAGCAGCGCGGCACTGAGGATGGCGCCGTAGGGGTTGGCGATGCCCTGGCCGGCGATGTCGGGCGCGGAGCCGTGGATGGGCTCGAAGAGGCCTTTGACGCGGCCCGGCGAGGCCGATCCGTCGGTCTTCGCGCCGCCGTCGCCGAGCGAGGCCGACGGCAACAGGCCCAGCGACCCGGCCAGCATCGAGGCCTCGTCGGTGAGGATGTCGCCGAACATGTTCTCGGTCACGATCACGTCGAACGCGCGCGGCCTCGACAGCAGATGCATCGCCATCGAGTCGACCAGCTGGTGGTCCAGGGTGATGTCCGGGAATTCGTCGCGCGCCATACGCGTGGCGACATCGCGCCACAGCCGCGAGGTTTCCAGCACGTTGGCCTTGTCGACCGAGGTCACGTGGCCGCGGCGGCCGCGCGCCAGCAGGCAGGCGCGGCGCACGACACGCTCGATCTCGGCGACGCTGTAGGTGCACAGGTCGCTGGCGGCTTCGGCACTGCGCGTGCGCGCGCCGAAGTAGATGCCGCCGGTCAGTTCACGCACCACCAGCAGATCCACGCCGGCCAGCAGATGCGGCTTGATCGGCGAGGCGCCGATGGCGGCATTGTGCGGACGGGTCGGGCGCAGGTTGGCATACAGGCCCAGTGCCTTGCGGATCGCCAGCAGGCCCTGCTCGGGCCGCACGGTGGCATTCGGATCGGACCATTTCGGTCCGCCCACCGCGCCCAGCAGCACCGCATCGGCGTCGCGCGCCGCGGCCAGGGTGTCGTCGGGCAGTGGCGTGCCGGTCGCGTCGATCGCGGCGCCGCCGATCAGATGCGTGTGCAGCGCGAAGCGATGGCCGTAACGGCGCGCGACCGCCTGCAGCACCTCGACGGCGGCGGCGGTGACTTCCGGGCCGATGCCGTCGCCCGGCAGTACGACGATGTCAGCGTGCATGGTGGCGCTCCTCGTAACGTTGGATGTCGGCGCGGCGCGCCAGCAGGAAGCCCATTTCGTCGACGCCCTCGAGCAGGCAGGTCCGTGCGAACGCATCGAGCGGGAAGGCGTGGACGTCGCCGCCGGGCGTGCGCAGTTCGCGGGCCACGATGTCGATTTCCAGCACGTCGTCCGGGCGCGCCATCAGGGCCTGCACGTCGGCCTCGGGCAGCACGATCGGCAGCAGACCGTTCTTGAGCGCGTTGCCGCGAAAGATGTCGGCGATCTCGCTGCTGACGATCGCGCGCAGGCCGAGGTCGCGCAGCGCCCAGGGCGCATGCTCACGGGACGAGCCGCAGCCAAAGTTGCGCCCGGCGATGAGAATCGACCGGCCGGCGTTCTCGTCGCGATTGAACACGAAGTCCGGATTCAGCGTGCCGTCGTCGCGCCAGCGCCAGTCGTTGAACGCGTGGCGGCCGAGGCCCTTGCGCGACGTCGTCGACAGGAAGCGCGCGGGGATGATCTGGTCGGTGTCGATGTTGGTCTCGCGCAGCACGACGCTGCGCGAGCGCACCGGAAACTCCGGCGCGTCGCTGTTCGTGGAAGCCACAGTGGAGTTGGCGGCGGACATCAGGCGACCTCACGCTGGTCGGGGGTGGAGAACAACGCGCGCGGATCGCCGACGCAGCCGTGCACGGCCGCCCAGGCCGCGGTCAACGGCGAGGCCAGCAGGGTGCGCGCGCCGGGGCCCTGGCGGCCTTCGAAATTGCGGTTGCTCGTGCTCACGGCCAGCTGCCCGGGCGCGACCAGATCGCCGTTCATCGCGATGCACATCGAGCAGCCCGGTTCGCGCCATTCGGCGCCGGCGGCGCGCACCACGGCGTCGATGCCCTCGGCTTCCGCCGCGCGCTTGACGATCTCCGAGCCCGGCACCACCAGCATGCGCACACCCGGCGCCACATGCCGGCCGCGCAGCACCCGGGCCACGTCGCGCATGTCGCCGAGCCGGCCGTTGGTGCACGAGCCCACGAACACCACGTCGACCGGCGTGCCGGCGAGGGTCTCGCCCGCATGCAGCCGCATGTAGTCCAGTCCCTTCTGCGCGGCGACATCGGCGGGCGCCGGAATCGGCGCGTCCACGCCGATCGCGGTGCCCGGGTGCGTGCCCCAGGTGAGGGTGGGGCGGATGTCGGCGGCATCGATGACGACGTCCGCATCGAAGCGCGCGCCCGGGTCGCTGTGCAGCGACGACCAGCGCGCGACGGCGGCATCGAAGGCGGCACCCTTCGGGCCGCGCGGCGTACGCGCGATCCAGTCGAAGGTCATCTGGTCGGGCGCCACCATGCCGGCGCGCGCGCCGGCCTCGATCGACATGTTGCACAGGGTCATGCGCTGTTCCATGTCCATCGCGCGGATCGTCGAGCCGCGGTATTCGATGACGTGGCCGGTGCCGCCGTTGACGCCGATGACGCCGATGATGTGCAGGATCACGTCCTTGGCGCCGACGCCCGGTGCCAGCGCGCCGTCGACGGTGATCGACATCGTTTTGGCCTTGCGCTGCAGCAGGCACTGCGTGGCCAGCACGTTGCCGACCTCGCTCGTGCCGATGCCGAAGGCCAGCGCGCCGAAGGCGCCGTGTGTCGAGGTGTGGCTGTCACCGCAGACGATGGTCATGCCGGGCAGGGTGAACCCCTGCTCGGGCGCGATCACATGCACGATGCCGCGGCTGTCGGAATCCATGTCGAAGAGTTCGATGCCGAACTCGGCGCAGTTGGCGGCCAGCGTGTCCACCTGCGCGCGCGCGGCCTCGGTGAAGTAGGGCAGGCGGCCGTCCGCGTCGGCCGGAAGGGTGGGCGTGGAGTGATCCATGGTGCCCTTGGTGCGGTCCGGGCGACGCGGCGCCAGGCCCCGGGCGCGCAGCTCGGTGAAGGCCTGCGGCGAGGTGACCTCGTGGATCAGGTGCAGGTCGATGTACAGCACCGCGGGCGCGGCGTCGCTTTCGGGGACGACCACGTGGGCGTCCCACAGCTTGTCGAACAGGGTTTTCGGTGCAGGGGTGGTCATCGGGATGGGTGTCGTGTGGAGGCGTGCGCGGGTGCGCGACGGGGAGTGGTCCGTGGAGCGCACGCACGCGCGCTCCTGGTGCGGGGTGCGGTCCGGTGCGGCTGTGCCCGTGCCGCCGCACATCGACGCTGTCGATCAGGCATGCGCCGCCGTCCGCTGCGCGCCCGGCGAAGTTTCGGCGCGCCGGCGCAGGAGGCGGTTGGCGACGTCCAGCCAGGCCAGCGCACTCGCTTCGATGATGTCGCGGCTGGTGCCAGTGCCTTTGAATGCGACACTCGTGCCGGCGGCGTCTTCGTGGCGGACGCTCAGATTGGCTTCGCCGCGCGCGTCGCGCCCGATGCCGACGCTGTGCACCTGGTAACTCTCCAGCGACAGGTCGACGCCGGTGGCGGCGGCCAGTGCGGCGAACAGCGCATCCACCGGCCCGTCGCCCAGCGCACTCTCGGTGATCGTGCGACCGTCGGGATCGGACAGTTCGATCTGCGCGCTGGCACGCTGGCCGCGATCGCTGACGGTCATCGAGGCCAGGCGGAAGCCCTGGCTCGGCACGCCCCCGTTCATCAGCCGCTCCAGGTCGTCGTCGTCGACCACGCGCTGCTGCTCGCACAGCGCCTTGAAGGCCTCGAACACCTGGTCCATCTGGCCGTCCTCGAGCGTATAGCCCAAAGCCCGCAGGCGATGGCCCACCGCGGCGCGGCCGCTGTGGCGGCCCAGCACCATCTTCGAATCGGGCCAGCCGACATCGGCCGGATTCATGATCTCGTAGGTGCCGCGGTGGCGCAGCATGCCGTGCTGGTGGATGCCCGATTCGTGTGCGAACGCGTTGTCGCCGACGATCGCCTTGTTGCGCTGCACCGGCATGCCGATCAGGCGGGTCAGCAGCTGCGAGGTCGGGACCAGTCGACGCGTGTCGATCCGTGTGTCCAGCGCGTAGTAGGCGTTGCGTACCTTCAGCGCCATCGCCAGTTCCTCGACCGCGCAGTTGCCGGCGCGCTCGCCGATGCCGTTGACGGTGCATTCCACCTGGCGCGCGCCGCCTTCGATCGCGGCCAGCGAATTGGCCACCGCCAGGCCCAGATCGTTGTGGCAGTGCGCGCTGAACACGACGTCGCGTGCACCGGGAATGTCGGCGATCAGGCGCTGGAACAGGCCGCGGATCTCGTCGGGCGTGGTGTAGCCCAGGGTGTCCGGCACGTTGATGGTGGTCGCGCCATTGGCGATCGCGATCGCGATCGATTCGGCCAGGAAGTCCTCTTCGGTGCGGGTGCCGTCCTCGGCCGAGAACTCGACGTCGTCGATCAGGCGCCGCGCATGTGCGACGTTGCGGGCGATCGATTCCAGCACCTCGTCCTTGCCCATGCGCAGCTTGTGCTCACGGTGCAGCGGACTGGTCGACAGGAAGACGTGAAGCCGCGGCCTGGCCGCGCCTTCGAGCGCCCGCGCCGAGGCTTCGATGTCGGCCGGCAGGCAACGCGACAGCACGGCCAGCGTCGGCCGCCGGACCTCGCGTGCAATCAGCCGTGTGGCGTCGCGATCGGATTCCGAACTCGCCGGAAAGCCGGTTTCGATGATGTCGACGCCCAGGGCGTCGAGTGCGCGCGCCATCACCACCTTCTGCTGCGGCGACATGCTGCAGCCGGGTGACTGCTCGCCGTCGCGCAGCGTGGTGTCGAAGATGCGGATGATGTCGGGTGAAGTCATGCGGGAACGTCCTCGGGAATGCGGTGCTGCGTGCGCTCGGTCGTGCGGGAAGGCGGCGTCGCGGGACGAAGTCGGGGTTCGCTGCCGGTGGCCGTGGATGCCGTCCGCGGCGCGAGATCGTTGCGCCGGCGCGGTACGGCGACCGGCACGGCTGCCGTGGTGCCGCGTGCGGCCCCGGTGTCGCGCACGCGCCGGCGCGGCTTGCGCGGCGCACGGGGCCGCACGTCGGACAGCAGAGCCGCCAGCACGCGCGCGTCCACGTTGCCGCCCGACACCACCGCCACCTTGCGCTTGCCGGCGACACGTCGCCCGGCCGCGAGCGCCAGTGCACCGGCGCCTTCGGCGATCACGTGCTCTTCCAGCGCCAACCGCACCAGCGTCTCGCGCAGTTCGGCTTCGCGCACGATGACGATGTCGTCGAGCAGGTCCGCTAGCAGACCGCGGGTGATGTGGCCGGCGGCCTTGACCCGCACGCCGTCGGCCAGCGTCGCCACCGGGGCGAATGGCGCGTCGTCACCGCGCAGGACGCGCGCCATCGCGTCCACGCCTTCGACCTGGGCACCGACGATGCGCACGCCCTGTGATTTCAACGCCAGCGCGACGCCCGATGCCAGGCCGCCACCGCCGATCGGCACGATGACGACATCGGGGGTCAGATGGGCGGCGATCTCCAGCCCCACTGTGCCCTGGCCGGCGATCACGTCGACATCGTCGAACGCCGACAGCAGGCGGAAGTCGTTCTGCGCCGCCAGCTCCGCGGCGAAGGCCTTGGCCTCGTCGTAGGTCTCACCGTGCAGGCGCACGGTCGCACCCCAGTGGGCGACGCCGGCGATCTTGGTGTCGGGCGCGGTCTTCGGCATCACGGTGATCGCCGGCACGCCGAGCCGGTACGCCGCCCAGGCCAGGCCCTGGGCATGGTTGCCGGCCGAGGCGGTGATGACCGTGCGCTCGTCGCCGCGCTCACGCGCGGCCACCAGCGCGTTCAGCGCGCCGCGCACCTTGTAGGAGCCGGTGCGCTGCAGGTTCTCCAGCTTCAGCCAGCAGCCGAAGCGCTCGGCGTAGTGCATCGGCGTGACGTCGAGATAGCGGCGCAGCCGCGCCTGCGCCGCCAGCACGTCGCTGGCGGTGACGGAGGGCGCGCGGCGTACGTCGGCATCGATCATGGGTCAGACCACCGTCAGCCAGCCGCGGCCGGTCTCGGCCTCGCCGCGTACCACGCGCGCATACAGTGCGGCCAGTTCACGGGTGACCGGGTTGTCGCCGTAGCGGCGGTCCTCGATCGCCTGCACCGGCGCGACCTCGGCCGCGGTGCCGCAGGCGAAGACCTCGTCGGCATCGCGCAGTTCGTCGACCGTGACCGCGCGTGCCTCGGCGCCGCTCAGCGCGATCAGGGTGTCGCGGGTGATACCCGGCAGTGCATCGCGATGCACGACCGCGGTGATCCGGCCCCCGGTGACCATGAACACATTGGCGCCGGTGCACTCGACCACGTATCCGGCCGCATCGGTGAACAAGGCTTCGTCGAACCCGCGGGCCTTGCTCTCGCGCTTGGCCAGGATCGAATTGATGTACGCGCCGCACAGTTTCAGCGGCGGCAGTGAATCGGCCGGATTGCGCCGCCACGTGCTGATGCCCAGGCGCGCGCGCGCGCCGGCCAGGTGCACGCGGGTGGCGGTGGTGGCGACCATCAGGTGTTCGCTGTGGCCTTCGACATCGAGGCCGAAGCCGCCCTCGCCGAACCAGGCCAGCGGACGGATGTAGGCGTCGCGGTGCCGGTTCGCGCGCAGCGTCTCCAGCACGGCGTCGGTCGCCCGGGCGGGATCGAATGCCATGCCCAGCAGCGCGGCGCCTTCGCGCATGCGCGCCATGTGCTCGGGCAGGCGGAACACCGCCGCGCCCTCGGCGGTCGCGTAGCTGCGAATCCCTTCGAACACACCGCTGCCGTAGTGCATCGCGTGCGTGGTCAGGCCGGCCTGCAGCGCCTCCACGTCGTGCAGCGCGCCGTCGAACCAGGCCAGGGTGCGCGCCGGCGCAGCCGCCTCCGCAACCGCCGGCGCAGGCGTGGGCGCGGCCTCGGCGATGACGTTCAACGACACGGTGAGACCTCCACCGACAGGCAGTCGTAGAGCTTGGCCAGCTGGCCCTGCAGGGCGGCCGGCGCACGATCGCTTTCGACGGTCATGCGCAACTGCCAGCGGTCGCCGTCGTCGGGCGCGTCGCCTTCGAACGACAGCGGCCGGAAGCCGCGGCGTTCGGTCGTGCCCAGCACGCGCACCAGCGCACCTTCGGCACGGCGCAGGGTCAACTCACACCGGTAACGCATGGCTCGATTCCTTGAAGGTGGCCGCGGGCGGAGCTGCGCCGGTGTCGAGCGAGGCGACCTCGTCGGCATCGAGCATCTGCGCGTTGTTGTGGTTCGGCGGCACCAGCGGCCAGACATTGGCGGCGGTGTCGATGGCGACGTGCAGCAGCGCCGGGCCGTCGACGGCCAGCAGCGCCGTCAGCGCGGCTTCGACATCGGCGGCCTTGTCGACCGACAGTGCCTGGATGCCGAACGCGCGTGCGACGTGCGCGAAGTCCGGGTTATCGGACAGGTCGATCTCGGAATAGCGGCGCTCGAAGAACAGTTCCTGCCACTGCCGCACCATGCCCAGCGCCTGGTTGTCGAGCAGGATGATCTTCACCGGCAGGCCGTAGCGGCGCAGCGTCGCCAGCTCCTGCACGTTCATCAGAAACGAACCGTCGCCGCTGACGCAGACCACGCGGCGCGACGGGTCCTCCATCTGCGCGCCGATCGCGGCCGGCAGGCCGAAGCCCATCGCGCCCAGCGCGCCGCTGGTCAGGTGCTTGCGCGGATGATCGAAGCGCCAGTGCTGCGCGACCCACATCTGGTGCTGGCCGACATCGCAGGCGACGGTCGCATCGGACGCCAGCTCGCTCATGCGCTTGAGCAGCGCCGGCGCGAAGACCGCGTCCCCGGGTGCGTCGTAGCGCGCGGCGAAGGTCTCGCGGCGCTGCGCGCACAGCGCCCGCCATGCGGCACGGGCGGCGGCATGCCGGCCCTGCATCTGCGCTGCGCACGGTGCGGCCAGTCGCGACAGACTCGTCGCGACATCGCCGCACACCGCGACATCGGTCTCGCGCAACTTGCCGATCTCGCAGCCGTCGCCGTCCAGATGCACGACGCGCGCCAGCGGTGCGAACTCGGCCAGTTTGCCGGTGGCGCGATCGTCGAAGCGCGCACCCACGACGATCAACAGATCGGATTCCTGCACCGCCAGGTTCGCCGCGCGGCTGCCGTGCATGCCCAGCATGCCCATGTTCGCCGGGTGCGCCGGCGGCAGCGCGCCCAGGCCGCGCAACGTCAGCACGGTCGGGATGCCGGTCAGGTCGGCGAATTCGCGGAACGCCTCCAGCGCATCGCCGAGCACGATGCCGCCGCCGCCGTAGACCACCGGACGCTCGGCCTGCGAGATCAGCGCGGCGGCCTCGTGCAGCGCGTGGTCCGCGCAGGCCGGCACGGACTCGGCCGCAGAAGGCACGTGCGCGCCGAGATGCCCGGCGTCGCCGATCTGCACGTCCTTGGGCAGATCGATCAGCACCGGCCCGGGTCGGCCCGAACGCGCGATGCGGAAGGCCTCGCGGACGACGTCGGGCAGTTCGTCGACGCTGCGCAGCAGAAAGCTGTGCTTGACGATCGGCAGGGTCATGCCGAACACGTCCAGTTCCTGGAACGCGTCGGTGCCCATCAGCGGCGTCGCCACCTGGCCGGTGATGACCACCATCGGCACCGAATCCAGCATCGCGTCGGCGATGCCGGTCACCAGGTTCGAGGCGCCGGGGCCGGATGTCGCCACGCAGACACCGACGCGGCCGCTGGCGCGTGCGAACCCGTTCGCGGCGAAGGCCGCGCCCTGTTCGTGGCGGACCAGTACGTGCTTCAGTGACGCGCCGTGCAGCGCATCGTAGAAGGGCATGATCGCGCCGCCCGGATAGCCGAAGAGCGTGTCCACGCCTTCGGCTTCCAGGGCCTGCACCAGCCAGCGGGCGCCGTTCATCAGGCGGCCTCTTTCCGCGGATCGGGCGTGGCGGCCTTCGCATCGGCGCCGGCATCGAGCCAGACCATCTTGGCGCGCAGCTCGCGGCCGACCTGCTCGATCGGATGCTCGAGATCGGCCTGCTTGTACTTCGTGTAGTTCGGCAGGCCGGCTTCGTATTCGGCCACCCAGTTCTTGGTGAAGGTGCCGTTCTGGATGTCGGTCAGCACGTCCTTCATGCGCGCCTTGACGCCGGCGTCGATGACCCGCGGGCCGCTGACGTAATCGCCGTACTGCGCGGTCTCGGACACGAATTCCAGCATCCGGGTGATACCGCCCTCGTAGAACAGATCGACGATCAGCTTGAGCTCGTGCAGCACCTCGTAATACGCGATCTCGGGCTGGTAGCCGGCTTCGACCAGGGTTTCGAACCCGGCCTGCACCAGCGAGGACGCGCCGCCGCACAGCACGGCCTGCTCACCGAACAGGTCGGTCTCGGTTTCTTCCTTGAACGTGGTCCTGATGATGTTCGCGCGCGCGCCGCCGAGGCCTGCGGCATAAGTCAGCGCCAGCTGCTCGGCAGTGCCGCTCGGGTCCTGGTGCACGGCGTAGATGCACGGCACGCCGCGGCCGATCTCATATTCGCGCCGCACCAGGGCGCCCGGCCCCTTGGGCGCGACCAGCACCACGTCCAGATCCGCACGCGGCGCGATCATGTCGAAATGCACGTTGAGCCCGTGCGCGAACAGCAGGCACGCGCCTCGTTTCATGTGCGGGGCCAGCACATCGGCGTACAGCTGTTTCTGCACCATGTCGGGCGTCAGCACCGCGACCAGGTCGGCATCGGCGACGGCCTCGGCAGGCGTCTTCGCGCTGAAGCCGTCGGCCTTGGCCGTCTGCTCGGTCGGGCCGCCGGGGCGCAGGCCGATGGTGACGTCGAACCCGGAATCACGCAGGTTCAGCGCGTGCGCGCGGCCCTGGCTGCCGTAGCCGACGATGGCGATGGTGGGTTTGGACTGTGACATGGACGACATCCGCTGGTTGAGGTGCGATGGGAGGGCGGTGTTCGGGCGAAAAAAAACCCCGGGCCTGTCGGCACGGGGTTCGGTGTTTCGACCTTGGGTGTCTGCTATCTGCTACGCAAACCCCATCCCCGCGCCTGTCTGGACGGTAATAAGGAGTACGAGAAGGAGAATGCTGGCGGTGAGCAGGCGCGGCGGCAGACCGGCGCCGGGGTCGGCGGCCTGGACGGTCTGCGTGCGGGTGTTGCGCTGCGTCATGGGTCGAGAAAACCATGGCGCTATGCAGGGTGTCAACAGTTACTTCGCCAACTAAATCGGCGCGGGCACGCTCATTTGCGACGTGCGAGGCGATGTCGGCGGCGCAGCAGTTTCAGGCAGGCGGCCTCCCACTGCCGTGCGCCGCGCGCATTGCCGGCGGCGCGCTGCAGGCTGCCGTCGCGCCAGGCCGCGTACAACACCGGATCGATGTAGGCCTTGCGCGCGACCGCGACCGTGTTGCCGAGCGCATCCGCCACGTCGGCAATCACGATCTTCTCCTGGGTGGCGAGTGCACGCTCGCTGGGTGCGCCGCCCTGCCGGCCTTCCGGCAGCGGCATCGCGGCGAAGCGTCTGAACGCCATCAGCGTGCCGCCCCAGGTGCGGAAATCCTTGGCGGTGAACGGGCCGCCCATGGCGCTGCGCAGATAGTCGTTGACCATGCCCGAGTCGATGCCGTGGCGCGTGCCGTCGTCGTCGAGATACTGGAACAGCGCCTGGCCGGGTAGCTGCTGCACTTTCCGTACGAGTCGCGTCAGCTTGGCATCGTCGAGGGTGATTTCCTGCTCCTGTCCACTCTTGCCGCGGAATTTCAGGCGCGCACGGCCCGCGCGCACGAACTCGAAATGCCGGTTGCGCAATGTCGTCAGCCCGTACGACCCGTTGCTGCGCGTGTAGCTGTCGTTGCCGACGCGCACGAAGGTTTGCGCCATCAGCGAGACGACGATGGCCAACACTCTGTCGCGCGGCAGGCCCGGAAGCGCGAGGTCGCGCCGCAGCGCGCGGCGCAGCTTCGGCAGTGCGGTGCCGAAGGCGACGATCCGGTCGAACTTCCCGTCGCCGCGCACCTCGCTCCAGTCGGGGTGGTAGCGATACTGCTTGCGCCCTCGTGCGTCGCGCCCGGTCGCCTGCAGGTGGCCGTTCTCGAGCGCACAGATCCACACGTCGGTATAGGCCGGTGGCACCGCGAGCCGGCGCGCCCGCTCGAGCGTGGTCGCGTCGCGCACGGCGTTGCCGTCCGGGTCGCGATAGGCGAAGCCCTTGCCGGCGCGGATACGGCGCAGTCCCGGTTCGGTGTCACTGACCCAGCGCAGGCCGGCGAGCCGGGCGATTCGGATGGGATCGTCGACCGGACATGCGGCGGTAGTGAGGGTCTTGGGCATGGCAGGCAGATACCAACGCGTCGATCAGCGGTTCGTGAACGCGGACGCGGCGGGCGGCGCGGCTTCACTTCCCTGGCACGGCGGCGTGCGGACACTCGCCGACACCCGAACGACTGGAGTCCAGAACGATGAATGCGTCCAAGCTCAGCAAGACCCTGATGACGTCCGCGCTCGCCGGTGCGCTGGTGTTCGCCGGTGCGGCAGCCGCGCAGGAAACCGCCGACCGCTCCGAGCGCACGACGGCGGCGAACACCGAGTCCAACCAGCCGATGTCCGACACCTGGATCACGACCAAGGTCAAGGCCGGTCTGCTGGCGGAGAGCGATGTCGCGGGGCTCGACATCAGCGTCGAAACCGCGAACGGCACCGTGAGCCTGTCGGGCGATGTCGACAGCCAGGCGCAGATCGACCGCGCCACGGCAGTGGCACGCGAGATCGAAGGCGTGCGCGCCGTCGATGCGAAGCAGCTCAGGGTCAATCCCAACCGTTGATCGCGTGTCGTGACGCCTCCCGTCCCTCGTGGGCGGGAGGCGTTTTCATGTGCGGGTTGCGGCGCGGTGAGGTCACCGGATCACCGGGCCGCCATACGACAGCCATGGCGGCTGTTTGAAGCTGCCGGCAGGTCATGCGGTTCGCGCTGATGCGATGCCGTCGTTGTCAAACCGTCGGGGCGTCAGTCCGTCAAGGCGCGTCCGCGGCGTCCGGTCGAGCAGGCATTGCAACTCCCATCCCGGTCGCTGCCACGTGCATCGCGTCCTTATCCCGCGCGCAGGGCGTTCCGCCACGCATCGAAGTCCGCATCCAGCGGGATCGCGCTCGCCGGTCGCGCGAGACACGCCGCCAAGGCGTCGGGCACCTCGACCGCATGCCCGACCAGGGATTCGACCACCGTGTCGAACTTCGCCGGGTGCGCGGTCGCCACCACGGACCAGTCCCGCGTGTCGCCGGATGCCCGCAGGGTCTCCAGCACATGCAGCGCGGTCGCGGTGTGCGGACAGGCGACGATGCCGTGGCGCGCGGGCGCAGCAGCGATGGTGGCGCGGATCGTCGCGTCGTCGACGGTCGTTGCCTGCAGCGTCGCGCGCAGCGTGGCGTCGTCGGCGAACCAGTGGCGCAGGCGTTCGATGTTGCTCGGTGCGCCGACATCCATCGCGTTCGCCAGCGTGGCGCGCGTGACCTGCGGTGCGTAGTCCGCGCCGGCGAGAAAGCGCGGCAGGGTGTCGTTGGCGTTGCAGGCCAGATGGAGGCCGCCGATCGGCGCGCCCATGCGCTGGGCGAGCAGCGCGGCGCAGGCGTTGCCGAGGTTGCCGGTGGGTATGACGACGTGCAGCGCCCGGCCATGCGCGGCCCGGTGATGCGCGGCGGCGTGCGCGTAGTACGCCGCCTGCGGCAGCAGCCGCCCGAGGCTGATGCTGTTCGCCGAACCCAGCGGGCGCTCGGCGCGCAGTGCGGTGTCGCCCAGGGCCTGCTTGGCCAGGCGCTGGCAGTCGTCGAAACTGCCGTTCACGCGGTACGCCTGCACGTTGTCGCCCCAGCATTCGACGCCGTGCGCCTGGCGCGGCGAGACCTTGCCGTCGGGGTACAGGATCGCGACGCGGAAGCCCGGCCGGCGATGGAACGCCGCGGCGACGGCGGCGCCGGTGTCGCCGGAGGTGGCGACGACGATCGTCGTCGCCGGCGCGTCGGGCGCACGCAATTCACCCAGCGCAGCGGCCAGGAAGCGTGCGGCGTAATCCTTGAACGCAGCCGTCGGCCCGTGGAACAGCTCGAGCACGTGATCGCCCGGCCCGCGCAGGGGCCTCAGCGGCGCATCGAAGGCGAAGGCCTCGCGGCACAGCGCCGCGAGCCGGGGCCGCAGCCGCGAGCCGGCGAAGTAGGGCGCGAGGACCGCGTCCGCGGTGTCGGCCAGTGTGGCCCGCGGAACATCGAGATCGACCTGCGGAATGGTCTCCGGCACGTACAGGCCGCCATCCGGGGCGAGGCCGGCCACGAGCGCGACATCGAACGGGGTCGGCGGTACACCGCCGCGCGTGCTGACGAAGTTCATGCGCTCGCCTCTGCCGACCGCATCGACCGTGCCGGCGCGTCGACGAGCGCCGCGCGCGGCCCGGCGACCGGCGAGACATAGGCCCGCGCCCCGAAGCCCGCTTCGACGAAGCCGGCGCGCATGTCGCCGGCTGCCGCGCGCGCTGCGGCCTCGGACGCGAACCAGGCGAAGACGCTGGGGCCGCCGCCGGAAATGCTCGCGCCGATCGCGTCGTGGTCGAAGGCGGCCTGCTGCACCGCGCGGAAGCCCGGAATCAGCGCGGCGCGGCGCGGCTCGACCAGCACGTCGCGCAGGCCCACGCGCAGCAGCGCGGCGTCGCCGCGCTGCAGGCCGGTCAGGAACAGCCCCAGATGCGTGCTGTGCGCGACCACCGTGTGCAGGTCGAAGGGTTCGGCGAGCACCGCGCGCGAGCGTCGTGTCTCGAGGATCTGGTCGGGGTGCACGACGACCGCATGCAGCCACTCAGGCGTATCCAGCCGGATCGCGCGATCGGCGGTCGCCATGACGACGCCACCGAGCAGCATCGGTGCGACGTTGTCACCGTGACGGCTGCCGCTGGCCACGGCTTCGCCGTCAAGTGCGAACGGATACAGCGCCTCGCGCGCCAGCGGCGCATCGAGCAGCGCATTGGCCGCCACCAGGGCGGCGACGCAGGACGCGGCCGAGCCGCCGAGACCGGATCCGAGCGGGATGCCCTTGTGCAGTTCGATCTCGAAGCCGTGCGCCAGTCCCAGCGCGTCACGCAGCGCGATCAGCGCACGTCCGGCCGTGTTGTCCGCTGCCTCCAGGGGCAGCCGGTCGGCGCCGGTCACGTCGCCGTGGATCGCGGCGACGCGCACCGTCGGCGCGTCGATGCGGCGCACGGTCGCGATGTCGCGCGGGCCGTCGACGACGTGGCCGAGCAGGTCGAAGCCCACGCCGATGTTGCCGACGCTGGCCGGCGCGAACGCGGTCGCGCTCCCGCTCATGCCGACCTCCGCGGGCCCGCGCCGAGCGACCGGGCAATGCTCAGCACGTCGCCGAACACGCCGGCCGCGGTGACCTCGGGACCGGCGCCCGGGCCCTGGACGACCAGCGGATTCTCGGCGTAGCGGGTGGTGGTGAACTGCACCAGGTTGTCGGTCAGGCGGGTATGCATGCACGCATGATCGGCCGGAAGTGCCTGCACGCCAACCGTGGCGCGGCCGTCGCGGTCGAGGCTGGCGATGTGGCGCAGCCCGCAGCCCGCGGCGCGCGCAGCGTCGAGCCGCGCCTGCATCGGGGCGTCGAGTTCGCCGGCGCGGGCGAGGAAGGTGTCGACATCGACATCGCGCAGGGCGTCGGGCACCAGGCTTTCGATCGCGACATCGGCCAGCGACAGCGGGCGTCCCGCCTCGCGGGCGAGGATCACCAGCTTGCGCGCGACGTCCAGCCCCGACAGGTCGTCGCGCGGATCGGGCTCGGTGTAACCGAGCGCGCGCGCTTCGCGGACCAGTTCGGAGAATGGCCGGCTGCCATCGAAACTGTTGAACAGCCACGCCAGCGTGCCCGAGAGCATGCCGTCGATGGCGTGCAGCGTGTCGCCGGTGTCGATGAGCGTGCGCAGCGTCAGCACGACCGGCAGGCCGGCGCCGACGGTGGCTTCGTAAAGGAAGCGGCTGCTGCCCTGGCGCCGCGCCTCGGCGATCGCCGTGTAGCGCGCCCAGTCGCCGCTGCCGGCGTGCTTGTTCGGGGTGACCACATGGATGCCGGCGGCGAGCCAGTCGGCGTATTTCGCGGCCACCGCGTCGCTGGCGCTGCAGTCGACGATCATCGCGTGCGGCAGATGCCCGGCGCGGACATGCGCGGCGAACGCATCGAGATCGCAGGCCTGCGCATCGTCGTCGTGCAGGCGTGCGGCGGCGGACGCCGGATCCATCGCGGTGTCCTCGAGCGCCATGCGCCGGCTCGAGGCGACGGCGCGCAGCCGCAGGTCGACCCCGGAGCGCGACTTCAGGCCCGGCAGCACCTCGGCCAGCTGCGACAGCAGCGCCTTGCCGACATGGCCCGGACCGATCACGCCGACCGACACTGTTTGCGGCGACAGCCAGAACGCGGCATGCGCGGCGCGCAACGCGCGGGTGGCGTCGTCCTGTGCGATCGCGACGGAGATGTTGCGCTCGCTGGCGCCCTGCGCGATGGCGCGGATGTTGACGCGCGCCTGGGCCAGCCCGTCGAAGAGCCGCGCGGCCACGCCCTGGGTGCCGACCATGCCGTCGCCCACCGCGGCCAGCACGCAGAGATCAGGCGTGACGGTCACGCCCTGCGCCTGACCGTCGGCGATCGCCTCGGCGAAGGCGCCGGCGATGGCGGCGCGGCCCCGTTCGGCCTGCTCGGCGCGCACCACGCAGCAGATCGAATGTTCCGACGAGCCCTGCGAGATCATCGTCACCGACACGCCGGCGCCGTGCAGCGCCGCGAACAGGCGCTCGGCCATGCCGGGCACGCCAACCAGGCCGTTGCCGACGAGTTCGAGCACGGCGACATCGCGCACCAGGGTCAGGCCCTTGACCGGTGACGCCGCCGGCGCGCCGTCGGGCGCGATCAGCGTGCCGGGCGCGGCGGGGTTGCGGCTGTTGCGGATGCGCACCGGCACGCCGCGCGCCTGGACCGGTGCCAAGGTCTGCGGGTGCAGCACCTTGGCACCGAAGTAGGCGAGTTCGCAGGCTTCCGCATACGACATCGCGTCCAGGCACACGGCGTCGGGCACGAGCCGCGGATCCGCCGACAGCACGCCGTCGACATCGGTCCAGATGGTCAGCGCGTCGGCATCGAACAGATTGGCGAAGATCGCCGCGGAGTAGTCGCTGCCGTTGCGGCCCAGGGTGGTCGAACGGCCTTCGCCGTCGCGCGCGACGAAGCCGGTGATCACCAGGTCGCGCGCGCCGTGGGCCAGTCGCCACCGGGCGAGCTTCGAGCGGCTGGCGTCCCAGTCGACCACCGCGCCCATCTCCCCGGGCTGCACCACCAGGACATCGCGTGCGTCGAGGCGCAGCCAGCCTGCGCCGAGCGCCGCCTGCACCAGATGCGAGGACAGCAGTTCGCCGCTGCCGTGCACACGTGCGGCGAGCGCGACGGCGTCTCCGTCGCCCCCGGCCAGCGCCTGCAGGTCTTCGGCGAGCTGCACGAACTCGCCCTCCAGCGCCAGGTGCAGGGGGCCGCCGTCTCCGACCTCGAAGGCCTGCGCGGTGTCGAGATGACGCCGGCGTAATGCGTCCCAGCCGGGCTTCCAGTCACCGCCCGCGACCGCCGCGTCCGCGAGTGCCACCAGCGCGTTGGTCGTGCCGTGCATCGCCGACACCACGACCGGTCGCAGGCGGGCATCGGGTGGAATCAGATCCCGCAGGGCGCCGATGCAGCGGGCATCGGCCAGGCTGCTGCCGCCGAACTTGTGCACGTGGCAGGCGAGGACGGCAACGGCCGGTGTATCGACGGCCGGGGATTCGGACAGGACAGCGGACATCGGGGAGCTCCGTTGGGGCTCCGCGTCTTCGCTCGGGAGGGATCGCCGATCCGCATCCCGTGGCGGGGATGCGGAGCGGGCGAGGTCAGATCAACTGGCGGCGCGCGTCCACATCCCGGGGCCGGTGGTACCGGTGCCGGTGGTGGTCGTGGTGGTAATCGTGCGGGTAATCGTGGTGATGACGTCGCCCATCACCGACGTGCCCGGGACGGGCTGGCCGGGAGCGGCGCTGCGCGGCGAGTGCGTGGTGCGGTGCGTCATGGGCGCACAACAGCACGTCACTTCGGGCGGTGTCAACGGTTGGTGCTGTAACCGTCGGTCACCGCCCGGCGTACGCGCGCGGGCGCTTGCTCAAATCACCGGCATGATGGCCGCTAACGATTGCATTGAAGCGGGCGGGGGATGCGATGACACAGATCGAGACGAGCGCGGGTGTTCCGGACGGCGACGCGCTGCCCGATGCGCCGGTCGGCCTGCTGCGCCTGGACCGCGATGCGTGCATCGTCTCCGCGAATGCGGCCGCCCGGGATCTGCTGGGACTGGAAGCGCGACCGGCGCCGGGCTGGCCGGCCCCCTGGGGCGTGCGCCCGGAGGCGCTGCACGGCGCGGAAGGCGTGTGGGTCGCACCGGGCACCGATGCGGCGCGCCGTCTGCGCTATCGACGCGACGGCGAGGGCTGGCTGGTGTCGCTGCCGCACGCCGAGACCGCGGCGCTGCTGCAGCGTCATGCCGCCTCGATGTCGGCGCCGATGACGGCGGCGTCTTCCGGCGTGCCCGCGGCCGATCCGGCCCGGCGGCTGCTGGCGCGGGTCGGCGCCGGTCTGGCGGCTTGCGATCTGGATCTGGATCTGGCCGACGAGGCCGTGCTGGCGGCGGACTGCCACCTCATTGCCGGCTTCGGCAACCTCACCGAGGCCATTCGTCAGGCGGTGTCGCTGTCGGTGGAGATCGCGGGTGCGGTCCCCCAGGTGGTCGCGGACAACGACCGGCTGGTGCAGCAGTCGCAGGCCCAGGTCGACGCCCTGGGCGAGGTGCTGGCCGCCAGTCGCCGCCTGGCCGACGGCGTGCATGCCGCTGCGGCCGAGCTGGCGGCGGTTCGCGAGGAAGCCACCCGCGCCGACGCCAGCGTGCGTGCCGGCCACGTGGCGGCGGCGGAGCTCGGCGAGGCGATCCGCGAGGTGGAACGGCGGGTCACGCGCGCCACCGAGGTCATCGAAGTGATCGACGCCGTCTCGATGCAGACCAACCTGCTGTCGGTGAACGCCGGCATCCAGGCCGCGCACGCCGGTCCGGCGGGGCGCGGTTTCGCCGTCGTGGCGACCGAGATCCGGCTGCTCGCCGAGCGCGCGGCCAAGGCCTCGCGCGAGGTCCGCGACATCGTCGAAAGCACGGTGGCCGCGCTTGCCGACGGCACCGCGTCCGCCCAGCAGACCGGACACGTGCTGGCGGACGTCGGCGAACTGCTGGCGCGGGCGGGCGGCGCCATGGCGTCGGTCGCCACACGTATCGGCGCCCAGGATGCGGAAATCGCGGCGATCGATGCCGCGGTCGAACATGCGACGGGCCTCGGCCGCAACAACCTGGAGCGCGCCGCCTGCGTGGCCAGCCGCAGCGAAGCGCTGGGACGCAGCGTCGCCGAGCTGCAGGATTGCGTGGGCCTGTTCAAGCTGCCGCCCGATCCCATGCGCGTGGCCCGGCATGCCCGCGTGCGCGAGCTCGCATCGGCGACCGCGTCGGAGATCGGCCGCGCGCTCGAGTCCGCGATCGCACGCGGCGAAATCGGCGCCGATGCATTGTTCGAGCGCCAGTACACGCCGATCCCCGACATCGAGCCGCCCCGGTTCCACACGGCCTTCGACGGCCTGTGCGACCGGGTGTTGCCGCCCCTGCAGGAGCCGGTGCTCGAGGCGCATCCGTGGATCGCGTTCGCGATCTGCGCCAACCCGGACGGCTACGTGCCCACCCACAACCTGCGGTTCTCCAAGCCGCTGACCGGCCGGCGCGACATCGACCTCGTCGGTAACCGCACCAAGCGCATCTTCGGCGATCGCGTCGGCCGCAGCGTCGGCGCGCACACCGATCCCTTCCGGCTGCAGGTCTACCGCCGCGACACCGGCGAGATCATGTTCGACCTCTCGGTGCCGGTGTTCGTCAACGGCCGGCACTGGGGCGGCTTCCGCCTCGGCTACGCCCTGGACTGAGCCCCGTTCCTGCGCTGGTGCCGTCGGCGCTTTCGCGGTCTAATGCGCGCTGAAGCGGGGGTACCGGCGTGGCCGGTTGAGACAGTCCCTTCGAACCTGATCCGGTTGATACCGGCGTAGGGAAGCTTCGCAGCCCGACATGCGTCCGTGCTTCCGGATGTCGCAGTGCGGGCTGCGCCGCCGCTTCGTCCCGCCCGATCGGGCTCGCACAGGACGAAGACCATGAACGCAGTGCCCTCTCCGCTGATCCAGCAGACCGAATGGCTGTCCGAGTCGGTGACGCGCCCGATTCCCGGCTCGCGCAAGATTCACGTCGAAGGCTCGCGCGCGGACCTGCGCGTGGCGATGCGCGAAATCGTGCAGACGCGCACGCCGACGTTGTTCGGGGGTGAGGACAATCCGCCGGTCACGGTCTACGACCCCTCGGGTCCGTACACCGATCCCGATGCCGCCATCGATCTCGCCAAGGGGCTGGCGCCGCTGCGCGCGCGCTGGATCGAGGAGCGCGGCGATACCGAGCTGCTGCCCGCGCTGAGCTCCGCATTCGGCCGCGGGCGTGAACACGACCCGAAGCTCGCGCATGTGCGCTTCCCTGCGCGCACGCTGCCGCGCGTGGCGCGGGCCGGCGCCAACGTCACCCAGATGCACTACGCGCGCCGTGGCATCGTGACGCCGGAAATGGAGTACGTCGCGATCCGCGAGAACCAGCGCCTCGAACTCGTGCGCGACGCGCTGCTGCGCCAGCAGCATCCGGGCGAGGCCTTCGGCGCCAGCATCCAGCAGGTGATCACGCCGGAGTTCGTGCGTGACGAGATCGCGCGCGGCCGCGCCATCCTGCCGAGCAACATCAACCATCCGGAAAGCGAGCCGATGATCATTGGCCGCAATTTCCTCACCAAGATCAACGCCAACATCGGCAACAGCGCGGTGAGTTCCGGCATCGCCGAGGAGGTGGAGAAGCTGGTGTGGTCGATCCGCTGGGGCGGCGACACGGTGATGGACCTGTCGACCGGCAAGCACATCCACGAAACGCGCGAATGGATCATCCGCAATTCCCCGGTGCCGATCGGCACGGTGCCGATCTACCAGGCGCTGGAGAAGGTGGACGGCCGCGCGGAGGAGCTGACCTGGGAGATCTTCCGCGACACGCTGATCGAGCAGGCCGAGCAGGGCGTGGACTACTTCACGATCCATGCCGGCGTGCTGCTGCGCTACGTGCCGCTGACCGCCAAGCGGGTGACCGGCATCGTCTCGCGCGGCGGTTCGATCATGGCCAAGTGGTGTCTGGCGCATCACCGCGAGAGCTTCCTCTACGAACACTTCGAGGACATCTGCGAGATCATGAAGGCCTACGACGTGGCCTTCTCGCTGGGTGACGGCCTGCGTCCGGGTTGCATCGCCGATGCCAACGATGCCGCGCAGTTCGGCGAACTGGAAACATTGGGCGAGCTCACCAAGATCGCGTGGAAGCACGACATCCAGACCATGATCGAAGGCCCCGGCCACGTGCCGATGCAGCTGATCAAGGAGAACATGGACAAGCAGCTGCGCGAGTGCGGCGAGGCGCCGTTCTACACGCTGGGACCGCTGACGACCGACATCGCGCCGGGCTACGACCACATCACCAGCGCGATCGGCGCGGCGATGATCGGCTGGTACGGCACGGCGATGCTCTGCTACGTCACGCCCAAGGAGCACCTGGGCCTGCCCAACCGCGAGGACGTGCGCGACGGCATCATGGCCTACAAGATCGCCGCGCACGCGGCCGACCTCGCCAAGGGCCACCCGGGCGCCCAGGTGCGTGACAACGCACTGTCCAAGGCGCGCTTCGAGTTCCGCTGGCAGGACCAGTTCCATCTCGGGCTCGACCCGGAGAAGGCGGAGTCCTTCCACGACGAGACACTGCCCAAGGACGCCCACAAGGCGGCCCACTTCTGCTCGATGTGCGGCCCGCACTTCTGCTCGATGAAGATCACCCAGGATGTGCGCGACTACGCGGCCGAGCACGGCGTGGGCACCGAGGACGCGCTGGCGGCCGGCATGGCGGAAAAGTCCGCGGAATTCCGCGCCCAGGGCGCCGAGGTCTATCGTCCCGGTTGAATGAACAGGGGGCGGGCTGAATCGATGCCCGCCACCCTCGCATCCGCATGACCGGCGCAGGCGTATGTTCAGGACCGGTATCGACACGCCGCCGCACGATCCGCCAATCCACAGGGAGATTTCCTCATGACCACGTCCAAACGCCTCGCCGCCTGGCTCGTGGCGCTGTGCGGGCTCGTCCTGCTCGCCGGCTGCGCCACCGGGCCACGCATCACGACCGAGGCCGATCCTCGTGCCGATTTCTCGGTCTATCGCACTTGGTCGTTCTACACGCCGTTGGCGATCGAGAGCGAAGGCTACGAGACCCAGACCAGTGCGCTGGCCAAGGCCGCCGTGCGCGCCGAGATGGAGCGTCGCGGCTATACCTACACCGAGACCGATCCGGATCTGTGGGTGAACATCAATGCCTATCTGGAGCGCCGCACCGACGTCAGCAGCTACCCGACGGTCGACTACGGCTACTACTACAGCTATCGCCACCGCGCCTATTTCGCGGTGCCGTACTGGAACGAGCGCACACAGGTGTACCGCTACACCGAGGGCACGATGAACGTCGATCTCGTCGACGCCCGGCAGAAGCGGCTGGTGTGGGAAGGCATTGCGGTCGGTCGGGTCGCGAACATGCGGCCGGACCAGCGCGCCCAGCGGGTGAACGCGACGATCGCCGAGATCTTCGCCAACTATCCGCATCGCGCAGGCATGCGCGGCGCACCGATGTAACGCTGCCGAGTCGATGCGCTGGATATGAAAGCGGGCCGAGAGGCCCGCTTTTTCGTTGGCCATACGCCGCGTTCGCCGGATCGAGGCATGGACGTCAACCGGCGCGCCGCAGTCCAAGCGGGGCTCTACCGGGCGACCGGGCAATGCGGGGCGGCTGCGCGGCGCCCCGAGGAGGGCTGCGCGGGCCGGTGACTCCGTGCCGCCGGGCGCCGAGCGGGCCAGTCACTCGAATCGGGCTGGAGACCTGACGGAATGTGACAGGCGCTGTGCGGAGTCTGTCGCGAACCTTGCATTCGATTCAGTTGGCGGTCGCTATTGTGTGCGCCGAGTAGATCCGGCCCTTCGATGTCCAGCACCAGCCCCTTCCACGACGATCAGACGCCGCTCCGGCTGCGCATCGGTGCCGCGACGGTGGACTTCGCGACGCGCGAGATCGCCGTGCCCGGTGCCCGGAACATCGCGCGCGTGACGCCGAAGTCCATCGCGGTGCTGCGCCTGCTGGCGCAAACCCCCGGCGACGTGTGGACGCGGGGCGATCTGCTCGCGCGGGCCTGGCCCGATACGCTGCCGGGCGACGACGTCCTCACCCAGGCGGTGACGCAGCTGCGCAAGGCCTTCGGCGCCGGCACCGTGAGCGCGGCCGAAGGGCGGCGGTACATCGAGACGATCGCCAAGACCGGCTACCGGTTGACCGTGCCGGTCGAGGCGATCGAGACGGTCGTCGAAGTGCCGGTCGATGCCGGCGTGCAGTCCGCACCGGGCCGCGTGACCGACCCGGCGTTCGCCGCGCTCGTTCCCGCCTCTGTGCCGACGGCCGGGCCGGGCGCGGCAGCCCCGGTCGCCCGGCCCCGCGCACGCTGGCTGCTCGCGGTGGCCGCCGCGGCCCTGCTGGCCGGCGTCGTCGCCGGCCTGACGTTGGTCTCCGCGCCGGGCGACGGTGCCGCGCCGCGCGTCGAGCCTCTTGCCGGTCCGGGGCGGCCCTACCGCCTGATCACCAACGCCGCCGGCTTCGAACTCTCGCCGACCCTGTCCCCCGATGCGTCGATGGTTGCGTATTCCGCATCGCCCACGGCCGACGGCGGCGAGAGTGCGGCCATCCGGGTGCAGACCACGACCAGCGCCGCGCCGCGGATCCTGAGCCGCCCGGGACCAGGTGATCGCGATGATCTCCCCGCCTGGTCTCCGGACGGCCGCGAAATCGCCTTTGCCAGGCGCAGCGAGGACGGAGCCTGTCGCGTGATGCTGATCGCGGCCACCGGCGCCGGCGACGAGCGCGAGATCGCACGCTGCGACGGCAGTGAGCTGTTGAGCTTCGACTGGCTGCCGGACGGCAGCGGGCTGTTGTTCGGCACGATGACGGGCGTGCCGGACGGCGGGCGCATGCGGGTGCTGAATCCGGTCGACGGGCGCTGGCGCGAACTCGATTACGAGGCGCGGCCGGGCGATCTGGATGCCGTGCCGAAGGTCTCGCCGGACGGGCGCTGGATCGCCTTCGTCCGCAATCCCCAGATGGGCGATGTCTGGCGCATCCCCATCGATGGCGGCAAGGCGGAACAGTTGACCCGGCTCGGCGCGGAGATGCGCGGCCTGGCCTGGGCGCCCGACAGCCGCGGCATCGTGTTCGGCATCCGCGTCGATCACGAGTCGCGGCTGTATCTGCTCGACGCCGACTCCGGCACGTTCGCCGATCTCGGCATCGAGGACGCGCAGGCGCCGGCCATCTCGGCGCAGAGCGGCATGTTGGCGTTCGTGCACCGGCGGCCGCATTTCGGCATCCGCCGCATCGACGCGGCGACCGGCGAGGACACGCCCCTGTTCGCGTCCTCGGGACGCGACACGCAGCCCACCCTGTCGCCCGATGGCCAGCAACTGGCGTTCACCTCGGACCGTGCCGGCCGCTTCGAACTGTGGTGGGCGGATCTGCGCCGCCCGGATTCCCTGCGCCCGATCGAGGGCGTGCGGCCGGACACCCGGCAAGCACCGCTCTGGTCGCAGGATGGCAGGCGATTGTTGACCTTGGCGCTGGATGCAGACGGGAAGGCGTCGGCCCTGGAGATCGAGCCGGCGACCGGGCACACCACCGTCCTGCAGATACCGGGCGGCCGGCCGATGCAGGCCGCGTACGGCCCCGAGGACCAGTTGCTGGTGGTCGAGGAAGACGGGGAGGGGCGCGTGGCACTGGTGGCCTACGCGCGTGACCGCTGGGACGTTCTGGGGCGGATCGAAGGTGTGTCCCAGGTCCGCTTCGATGCGGCGGGCCAGCGCGTGCTGTTCACCCGGTTGGATGGCAACGGGCTGTGGTCGGCGGATACCGCGCTTTCGGCCGCCAGTGTCCGCCAGCACAGTGATGTGCTCCCGACCCGCTGGTGGTACCGCGCCTGGAACGTGGATCCGGACGGCCGGCTGTCCTACCTCGACGGCGACGCGGCCTGCCGGACCCGGCTGACGTTCTTCGAGGTCGCGCCCGATGCCCTCGTACCGGGCGCCTCGCGTTGCATATCCAAACCGCATCGCAGCGCGACCAACGGGTACAGCACGGCGGTCGACGCCTGGGCCATCTCCATCGCATCCGAGGACGGCACGGATATCGGATTCATGCCGCTTCCCGGGGCGCGGCGGGCCGATGAGACGCTCGCTAAGTGGTTGTTGTCCATGAGGAAAAAGGTTTCGTAACTTTTTCGGGTCACATGCGGCAACAATTTCGGCAAAGTTTTGGTCGGCATTCGGGCAGAGCGCTGTCGCGACAGGCATAACACCGTCCCCCTTCGTTGAACGGTGTGTCCATGCAAGCGTCTCTCTGGTCGACCCGCGGTCACGTGTTGCAATTCGAATCGGCCCAGGGATCCGCCCAGTGTGTCGGGGCCGCGCGCCTCGGCGCCGTCCAGGTCACGGCGCCGGTGTTCAACATCTGGGTGCAGGTGCGCGGCGACGGCTGGATCGAGTCGCGTGAGGGCCGGTTCCGCATGCGTTGCGGCGACTGGATGGCCTTCGAGAAGGAGTCCACGCCCTTGATCCAGACGGGGGCCCGAGGCGTCTGCATCGGCGTCGCCCTGGATGCACGCGCGCTCGAGAGTCTGCAGGCGCTCAACGACGGCAGCCTGTATGCCGGACGTGGCCGGGTCCCCGCGCAGGACCTGCGGATGCTGCTGCGCCTGTGGCGCGGCGCCGCGGCCGCGGGTGACGACGGGGTGGCGGTGCGTCCGCTGCTGTTGCAACTGGCCGCCGTCCAGCGCGACCTGGCGGCCCGCGTGCGCCGATGCCCCGGCCGGTCAAGGCTGCGCAAGCGGCAGGTGTTCGGCCGCATGCAGCGCGCGCGTCTGTATCTGGAAGGCAACAGCGATCGCGTGGTGCGCATCAGCGAGCTCGCCGATCTCACCAGCTTTTCGAGCTGGTACTTCTCCAAGGCGTTCCATGCGCTCTACGACGAGAGCCCGCAGGCCCTGTCGGTGCGTCTGCGTCTGGAGCGCGCGGGGCTGTTGTTGCGCACCACGTCGATGATGATCGGCGAGGTCGCGGCGGCCACCGGCTTCGACAATTGCTGCAGCTTCGCGCGTGCATTCAAGAGCCACCACGGCATGTCGGCCAGCCGCTATCGCGCCGCGCGCGCTGCCAAGGCGACCGCTACCGCGGTGTGAGATTCCATAACGCGTCGCTGTTGCGCCCCGGTGACGGACCGCCCGCCACTGGGGCGTTTTCACGTGGGGCGCCAGATTCGGCAAACACACCGGGCGGTGATGGCAAGGCATGAACAGAGGCTGGCCCCGTACCGTGCTGAAGGCGTTTTTAACGCGTCAGTAACGCAACACACACTCTGGAGAGAGAACTTGAAGAATCTTCGCACTCCCGCACTGCGCAAGGGCCTCCTGCCCCTCGCGGTGCTGACGGCCCTCGTGCCGGCGGCCGTGTCCGCCCAGGAACAGGCGACCGCCACCGGTGCCACCAACCTCGATCGCATCCAGGTCACCGGCTCGCGCATTCGTGGCGTCGAGATCGAGAACTCGCAGCCGATCCTGACGGTCTCGCGCGAGGACATCTCGCGTTCGGGTCAGGCCACCGTTGCCGACCTGCTGCAGAACATCTCCTCGGCGGGTTCGCCGTCCATCTCGCGTGCCGACGCCCTGGCGTCGGGCGAGAACGTCGGTGGTTACTACATCGACATCCGTAACCTGGGCGCCACTCGCACCCTCGTGCTGATCAACGGCGTCCGTCTCGGCGCGACCACCGGCGGCTTCCAGGATCTGAGCCAGATTCCAGTCTCTGCGATCGAGCGCATCGACATCCTGAAGGACGGCGCGTCCGCGCTGTACGGCTCCGACGCGATCGCCGCGGTGGTCAACGTCATCACCCGCTCGCGCTTCGACGGTGCGGAAGCCTCGGTGCAGTACGGTCAGTTCAGCCAGGGGGACGGCGGCGAGACCATCTATTCCGGCACGTTCGGTACCAGCAACGAGCGCGGCGGTATCACGATCTCCGCCGAGTTCATGGAGGCCGACCCGATCCTGGCCGGCGATCGCTTCTTCAGCGCGTTCGGTAACGCCGGTCCGGATTATCCGGGCTCGGGCTTCAGCCCGGTGAGCCAGAACGGCTCGTGGTTCGACGAGGCGACCGAGACCTGGCTGACGCTGCGTCCGGGTGGCAATCCGGCCAACCGCGCGGATTACGTGCCGCACACCGCTGCGTTCAACGCCAACGCCAACCAGCAGATGTTCGTGCAGACGGGTCTCGAGCGGAAGTCGGTGTTCTCCAACATCAACTACGACCTCACCGACCGCGTCACCTTCAACGCCGACATCCTCTACAACAAGCGCTCGACCGATCAGCAGATCGCCGGCTATCCCTACCAGTCGCTCGCGTTCGACACTCCGCTCTCGGGTGACAGCGTGTTCAACCCGGTCGGTGAAGACATCGAGTTCCGTCGCCGCCTGTGGGAAGTGCCGCGTACCACGCGCAGCGAGCTGACCACGTTCCGCGTCGTCGCCGGCCTGAGCGGCTACTTCGATGTGAACGAGCGTCCGTGGGACTGGAACGTGACGTACGCCAACAACCGTAACGAGGTCACGAAGACCGGTTACGGTGACGCCAGCCTGCTGGCTACCGCACCGGCCCTTGGTCCCTCGTTCATCGATGCCAGCGGCGTCGCGCGCTGCGGCACCGTGGGCAACGTGGTCGCCGGCTGCACGCCGTGGAACCCGCTGCTGCCGTTCGGCGTCGAGGGTCCCGGCTCACTGGCGAACGCGGACGTCCAGAACTTCCTGTTCCCGACCTACACCGACACCGGCGAGACCAGCTCGAAGATCTACTCCGCCAACCTGAGCGGTGGTCTGTTCGAGCTGCCTGCAGGCGATTTCGGTTTCGCGTTCGGTCTGGAACGTCGTGAAGAGACCGGCCGCTTCGTGCCGGACGCGTTCAACCAGAGTGGCAACTCGACCGGCCTGCCGGCGACCACCACCCAGGGCGAGTACGAGGTCAACGAGGCTTACCTCGAATTTAACATCCCGCTGCTCGCCGACCTGCCGTACGCCCAGGAGCTGACCCTCAACCTGGCGTCGCGCTATTCGGACTACAGCAACTTCGGTGACACCACCAACTCGAAGGCGAGCTTCATCTGGCGCCCGATCGACTCGGTGGCGGTGCGCGCGACGTGGGCGCAGGGTTTCCGTGCGCCGTCGATCGACAACCTGTACGGCGGTATCGGTGGCAGCTTCGAAAGCTATACCGACCCGTGCTCGGTCGGCGTGCCGGGCAGCGTTGCCGGCAATGCGGCGTGTACGGCGGCTGGCGTGGCACCGGATTACGTTCAGCTCGGCCAGGGCCTCGTGCCCTGCACCTCGTGGCCGTGCCAGACGCCGGACCAGTTCCTTTCCGGCTCCAACCCGGATCTGGGACCCGAGTCGTCGATCAGCCGGACTGCGGGCATCGTGTGGAGCCCCGGTTTCGCCGAGGGCCTGACGCTGAGCCTGGACTGGTACAACTACAAGCTCTCGAACTACATCATCCAGGACAGCGTCAACCGCATCCTGCGCGACTGCTACGTGCTGGGTGATGCGAGCCGCTGCGCGAACGTGACCCGTGCCGCCGACGGCCACATCTCGGACATGTTCTACGGCCTGACCAACCTCGGACAGCTGGAAACCGAGGGTTGGGACTTCGGTGCGCGTTACCGCATGGCTGACACGGCGTTTGGCCGCTTCACGTTCGACTGGCAGACCAGCTACCTGGCGCAGTACGACACGCTGGGCCAGAATTCCGCGGGCGATGACATCTTCGTCGGCGGCGCTGGTGATCCGGGCTACTTCCGCATCCGTTCGACGCTCAGCACCAACTGGGAGATCAACGAGGACTGGAACGCGACCTGGAACATGCGCTACTACTCGGGCATCAACGACGGCTGCGTGGCCAACCGTCCGTGCTCGGATCCGGATCGCTACCAGAACGGCGAAACCGCGCCGCGCAATCGCCTGGGTTCGAACACCTTCCACAACCTGCAGGTGTCGTACAACGCACCGTGGGATGCGACGGTGTCGCTCGGCGTCGACAACGTGTTCGATCGCGAAGCCGCCATCATGTTCAACGGCGGCAACGTCAGCACGGGCTTCCCGTACTACCCGGAGTTCGACATCGGTCGCTTCATGTACATGCGCTATACCCAGCGCTTCTGATCGCTCCGCGATCCTGAAACGCAGAAAGGCGGGCCTTCGGGCCCGCCTTTTTTTGTTCTCGAGTTCCGGCCGCTCCGAATGCGGGACATCATGCGCCGGCGAGCGCGGTGCGTTGTCTCGTCCCCGATCGAGGCCGGCGTGAACCCGGGGCATATCGCGCCCGCGGCTCGGCGCGTGTCGGTGGAGGTCATGCACGGCGGACGACGCACGCGGACGCAGCGCGCCGCTTCGCACGGCGGAAGATCGCCGTCGACGCACCGTGACAAGAGAAACGCCCGGCGCGCGGGCGGATCCTCAGGCGTGCTGGGACTCGTCGATGCCCAGCAGGCGCTCGGCGTGTCCGCGCCAGCCGTCGAGCTTGTCGAGCATGCCGGTGCGCTGGAGATAGTCCTCACGCACGGGTTCGCCGGCGGCGAGCGCGGTGGCGACGTGGACGGCGCCGGTCACCCAGAAGCTGCGCGTGCCGGCACGGGCGGGGTCGCGCTGGAAGGCCACGGCCTCGATGATCGGCATCGGCAGGCCCCAGAGGCCGAGCAGGTAGGCGCCGGCTTCGGTATGGCCGGGTGCATCGGCCGGCTGCGTATCCGGATCGGCACGTTCGTCACGGATGCCGGGCAGCAACAGCCCGATGTCGGCCAGAAGGGCGGCGGTCGCGCCGAGCTCGGCGCTCGATTCGGGCAGCATGCGCCGCGCGAGCTGCGAGGCCACGAGCGCGCGCTGCTGCATCGCCGGGCGATCCAGATCGCTGCGCCCGCCGTGGGCGAAGACTTCGCTGGCCAGGACGAGGTCGCGCATGGTCGACATGCCCAGCCGGGTCACGGCCGAGCGCAAGTCGGTGATGGTCCGGCCCGCGGAAAAATAGGCGGAATTGCACAGCTGCAACACCTTCGCCGCGATCGCCGGATCGCCGGCGATCAGCTGCGCGATGTCGCTGGCGCTCGTTTCTTCTTCCGCTTCGAGCGCGTGCGCCAGCGCGATGTAGGTCTGCGGCGGTGACGGCAGCTTCTCGATCTGGCCGATGCGCTCGCGCAGGGCCGGATTGTCGAGCAGTTCGCGCAGTTCCTCGAGACTGCCGATGGCCTCGAGCAGCTGGGCCTCGCCGACCGGCAGCGGCAGGAAGCGGTGGGCGAGCGACAGCACGCGCGCCGGCGGCTGGCCGCCGAACACGGCGATGCGCGAGGTTTCCGGACGCAGCGTGCGCACCTGGCCCAGCAGCGTGGCGACCGGCATGTCCGGCAGCGCAGGGGCCACGACGACGACGTCCTGCGGGCTGTCGGCAATCAGCGCCGTGGCCGAGGTTCCGTCCGCGGCGCGCTGGACCTCCCAGCTGTCGTCCATGTCGGCCACGAGGGCGGTGAGATCGGATGGCAGGCTGTCTTCGCCGCCCACGAACAGAATACGCACGATGGAACCCCCTGATCGCCACGACACACACCTGGTGGTGGCAGCGGCGATAGTAGCAATCGCGCCGGCTGCGCACCGGCGCGATGTCGGGAACTGTGACGGGCGCTGCGCCCGCGCAGTGGTTACTGCGCCTTGTAGGCGGCGATCGCGTCGGTGAGCAGTGCCTTGGCCTCGGCCGCATCACCCCAGCCGCTGATCTTGACCCACTTGCCCTTCTCGAGATCCTTGTAGTGCTCGAAGAAGTGGCCGATGCGCTCGAGCCAGTGGCCGGACACCTTGTCCAGGTCGTCGACATGGGCGTAGCCGCCGAACACCTTCTCCACCGGTACGGCGAGGATCTTCTCGTCGCTGCCGGCCTCGTCGGTCATCTTCAGCACGCCGACCGGACGGCAGCGGATCACCGAACCCGGGATCAGCGGCAGCGGCAGCACCACCAGCACGTCGGCCGGATCGCCGTCGCCGCAGACGGTGTTGGGCACGTAGCCGTAATTGCAGGGATAGCGCATCGGCGTGGACAGGATGCGGTCGACGAAGATCGCGCCGCTCTCCTTGTCGACCTCGTACTTGACGGGCTCGGCATCCTTCGGGATCTCGATGATGACGTTGATTTCGTCCGGCGGGTTCTTGCCGGTGGGGACGGAGTCGAGGCCCATGCTGCGATCCATTGACGTGAAAGGGGCGCCATTCTAAGGCCAACGATGCTGCGCTGCGGCGATCGACGGTTTCGGCTGCAACGGTCGGACCGGCGTCCGACCAAGGGCACGCCCCAGTGTGGCCGCGCCATACGGCGGCGTACATATGGACCTCCGATCCACTCGCCCAGGTGCCCCGGCCATGACCTCGTTCGATCCGCAGTCCGCCTCCCAGACCCGCGCCAGCGTGTGGGAACCCTCGTTCGACCCGCAGGCCCGTCTCGATCCGGGCATGATCGGACAGACGCCGTGGGACCCGGCGGCCGACCGCACGGGCACGAACGGCGGCGCGGACGCGGGCGCCACCCGCATCGACGGCGAGGCCACGAACGAAGGCGGGCGCACGCGCTCGCAGACCACCGATGGCAAACCGGTGCTGATCGATCCGCTGCACCAGTCGGCCGAGGTGACGATCACCCGTGAACGCACCGCGGTCGAGCAGGGCGGCCAGCTGTACGCCGTGTCCGACCAGCTGGTGATCGCCACCGGGAACGGCAACGACCGCGTGCGCGTCACGCCCGGCCGCGATGGCGCGCTCGCCCTCGAGGTGAACGGCGAACAGTACGCAGTGGAACTGGCCTCGGGCCAGGAGATCACCATCCGCGGCGGCGACGGCGACGACACCATCGAGGTGGCCGAAGGCGTGGCGGTGAACTTCGTCATCGAAGGGGGCAGCGGCGACAACACCATCACCGCGCTCGGCTCGGGGAACGACCGCATCACCGGCGGCACCGGCAGCGACACGATCACCGTCGGTGCCGGCAACAACTACGTCGACGGCGGCGCCGGCGACGACACCCTCCGCGTCGACGGTGCGGGTCGCAACGTGCTCTACGGCGGCGACGGCGCGGACCGCATCACCGCCGGCCGGGGCATCGACTACGTCGACGGCGGTGCGGGCGACGACCGGATCGAGGGCGTGGCCGGCAACAATGTGCTGATCGGCGGCACCGGCACCAACACCATCCTCACCGGGACCGGCGACACACGCGTGTATGCCGGCGCCGACAGCACCGTCGTCAACCAGGGCGGCAACGCGGTGGTCTACGCCAGCGAGGCGATCGGCGACCGCATCAGCGCAGAGAACGGCGGGCGGACCACCGTGGTCAACGTCGCCATCGATCCCGCCCTCGGCCGCAGCGTGCGTATCGAAGGGACCGAGGCGTTCGTGAGCCGTGTGCAGGCCGATATCGACATGCTGCGCGCCTCGCCCAATGGGCAGCAGATGCTGGCCGAATTCGACCAGGCGGCCGCGAGCGGGCATGTCGTGACCATCCGCGAATTGCAGAACGAGCAGAACGGCTACGCCAGCATGGTGCCCGGCTACATCCGGAACGGGCAGGCCGGGCCGGCGACCGACGTGACGATCTCCTACAACCCGCAGTTCTTCGTCGAGGATCTGCCGGCGCCGTCGGTGATCCTGTATCACGAGATGTCGCACGCCTTCAACGGCGTCACCGGCACCTTCATGCCGGGGGCGTTCACCGGCACCGCGACGCCCGACGACGCGCGTGATGCCGCGGCCGGGGTGCCCAATCTCGAGCGCCAGGCCGTCGGCCTGCCCAGCAGTCATCCCGAGTACGACTACGGCAACGGGCGGGTCACCAGTTCCAATCCGCAGGCATTGACCGAGAACGGCATGCGCGGCGAAATGGGATTCGAGCAACGCCCGAGCTACGCACTGCCCTGAGTGAGCGGGCTTCGCGCGCCGTCTGCGGCACCGCGTGACGCGATGTGAACACGCGGCGCCGCGCGCGTCGCTACGCTGGCGCCTGCCGTCGTCCGAGGACCCCGTATGCCATCCGACGCCCCGTGTCGATCCGTTCGTTCCCGGCTTGCCGTGATCGTGGCACTGTCTCTTGCGATCGCCTCCACCGCCTGTGCGCAGACGCCGAACGCCCGCGCCTCCCACGCCAGCGAGACCTCCGAAATGTCAGCCCAGAGCACCCGGATCGACGCGGATGGCGTCGCCCTCGACGTCGAATTCGACGTGCGGCCGGGCGCGCCGGTCGAGGTGCGCTACCGGCTGCAGAACACCGGCGCGACGCCGCTGGCGGTATTCGACCGCGGCGACCGCCATGGCGTGTTGACGGGTCGACAGGCGACGGGCGACGTCGGCGCGCCGGGCACGCGTGATGAGGGTGCGGGCGACGTCACCCTGTCCCATATCGCGCGCGCCCTGCCGTCGCCCTCGCCGACGCTTCCGCCGGTGCCGCTGGCCGCCCGGGTCGACGCCGGCGGCGTGCTCGAAGGCCGCTTCCGCGCCTCGCCGACGACACTCGATCCGCCGAAGCGCCTGCGCTGGTGCCTGGGCGTCGTGGAATTCGATCCCGCGTCCTTCAGCAGCCCGGAGCGCGTGGGTGGGGTCGAGGTCTGGCAGGCGAGTTTCGAACTGGCGGACCGGCAGCGTCTCGTGTGCACGCCGTGGTTCGATCTTGCTGCGCACGCTTTCCAGTGAGCACGCGCGCCGCGCGAGGCGTGCGCGTGGCGACGCGGGGCAGGCCGGCCCTGACCTGCTGCGCCCCTCACCCGTGCCGATGAGGGACGTGCTGTCGTCCTGCGCCGGGCGACATCAGAGCAGCGGCACCAGCAGCAATGCGACGATATTGATGATCTTGATCAGCGGATTGATCGCCGGGCCCGCGGTGTCCTTGTAGGGATCGCCGACGGTGTCGCCGGTGACGGCGGCCTTGTGCGCCTCGCTGCCTTTGCCGCCGAAATGCCCGTCCTCGATGTACTTCTTGGCGTTGTCCCATGCACCACCACCGGTGGTCATCGAGATCGCGACGAACAGGCCGGTGACGATCGTGCCGATCAGCAGGCCGCCGAGCGCGCGGATGCCGGCGCCCGGACCCATCAGCGCGTTCATGCCCAGTGCCACCACCACCGGCACCAGTACCGGCAGCAGCGAGGGCACGATCATTTCCTTGATCGCCGACTTCGTCAGCATGTCGACGGCGCGGTCGTACTGCGGCTTGCCGGTGCCTTGCATGATTCCGGGAATCTCCCGGAACTGGCGCCGCACTTCCTCGACCACCGCGCCCGCCGCACGGCCCACGGCTTCCATCGCCATCGCGCCGAACAGATACGGAATCAGGCCGCCGATGAACAGACCGATGATCACCGCCGGATCGGCGAGGTCGAAGCGGAACTCGGTGCCCGGATACTTCGCTTCCAGGTTGTGGGTGAAGTCGGCGAACAGCACCAGCGCCGCGAGCGCCGCCGAGCCGATCGCGTAACCTTTCGTCACCGCCTTGGTGGTGTTGCCCACCGCATCGAGCGGGTCGGTGATGTCGCGGATTTCCGACGGAAGCTCCGCCATCTCGGCGATGCCGCCGGCGTTGTCGGTGATCGGGCCGTAGGCGTCGAGCGCGACGATCATGCCGGCCATCGACAGCATCGCCGTCGCCGCGATCGCGATGCCGTACAGGCCCGCGAACGAGAAGCACGCCCAGATCGCGAAGCACACCGCGACCACCGGCATCGCGGTCGATTTCATCGACACGCCCAGGCCGGCGATGATGTTGGTGCCGTGGCCGGTGGTGGATGCCTGCGCGATGTGCTTGACCGGCGCGTACTGCGTGCCGGTGTAGTACTCGGTGATCCAGACGATCGCGCCGGTGAGCACCAGTCCGATCAGCGCGCACAGATAGAGATTGGTGGCGCCGTGGGTGTTGTCGGCCATCAGCTGCTGGGTGATCGGCCAGAAGAGCGCCGCGGCGATGACGCCCGAGACGATGACGCCCTTGTACAGCGCGCCCATGATCGAGCCGCCGGCCTGCACCTTCACGAAGAACGTGCCGACGATCGAGGCCAGGATCGACGCACCACCGAGCACCAGCGGATACAGCACGCCGTTGCCGCCGACGGTCGACGCCATCAGGAAACCGAGCAGCATCGTCGCGATCACGGTGACCGCGTAGGTCTCGAACAGATCCGCCGCCATGCCCGCGCAGTCACCGACGTTGTCGCCGACGTTGTCGGCGATCACCGCCGGGTTGCGCGGGTCGTCCTCGGGAATGCCGGCCTCGACCTTGCCCACCAGGTCCGCGCCGACATCGGCGCCCTTGGTGAAGATGCCGCCGCCCAGGCGCGCGAAGATCGAGATCAGCGAACTGCCGAAGGCCAGGCCCACCAGCGCGTGCAGCGCCGCCTCGCCGGCGATGCCGAAGCGCGGCAACAGCATCCAGTAACCGGCCACGCCCAGCAGGCCGAGCCCGACCACCAGCAGGCCGGTGATCGCACCGCCGCGGAACGCGACGTCCATCGCCGCGCCGATGCCGCGCCGCGCAGCCTCGGCGGTGCGCACGTTCGCCTTCACCGAGACGTTCATGCCGATGTAGCCCGCCGCCCCCGACAGCACCGCGCCGAGCAGGAAGCCGATGCCGGTGGCCCAGCCCAGGAACACGCCGATCAGTACGAACAGCACGGCGCCGACGACGGAAATGGTCAGGTACTGGCGGTTGAGATACGCGCGGGCGCCTTCCTGGATCGCACCTGCGATCTCCTGCATCCGTGCGTTGCCGGCGGGTTGCCGGTTGATCCAGGCGGCGGAGATCACGCCGTAGAGAATCGCGATGACGGCACAGCCCAGTGCCAGCCACAAACCGTGTTGCTCGAGCATGGAACCCCTCCCAGAGTCGGTATGCCAAGACTGAACAGCGGTGATGCGCGCCGACTATCGCACAGGGTTCGCCGGCAGGCGTGCTGCGATGCGGGGCGAATGCACCGGGCAGCAAACACGCCGGTGGCGCGGTGCGATGTGGCGCCGCGCTGAATGCGGACTGCGGCGCGGCGAGACTGAACCCCCGTGGCCCCATACGGTCTCGCAGGGATGGCAAAGCCCCGGGGCCGGACGCATCATGGACGCGTTCACCTCATCAAGCCGCGCGCGCCATGTCCGCTTCCCTGTCCGAGTTTCTCTCCGGTGGCCTGCTCCAGTTCGGCTGGGGCGCGATGCTGGTGTATCTGCTGATCGCCACGCAGCTGACGATCTTCGCCGTCACCTTGTACCTGCACCGCAGCCAGGCACATCGCGGTGTCGATTTCCATCCGGTGATCGCGCACTTCTTCCGGTTCTGGACGTGGCTCACCACGTCGATGATCACGCGCGAGTGGGTGGCGATCCATCGCAAGCATCACGCCAAGTGCGAGACCGAGGACGATCCGCACAGCCCGCGCTTCAAGGGCATCAGGACCGTGTTCTGGAAAGGCGTGGAGCTGTACCGCGAGGCGCGCGGCATGCGCGCCGACATCGAGCAGTACGGCAAGGGCGCGCCGAACGACTGGATCGAACGCAGGCTCTACACGCCGTGGGCGACCTTCGGCCCGACGCTGCTGCTGTTCGTCAGCTTCGCGTTGTTCGGCTTCAAGGGCGTTGCCGTGTGGGCGATCCAGATGGCATGGATCCCGTTCTGGGCCGCGGGTGTCGTCAACGGGCTGGGCCACTGGTGGGGCTACCGCAACTTCGAGACCACCGACACCGCGACCAACCTCACCCCGTGGGGCGTATGGATCGGAGGCGAGGAACTGCACAACAACCACCACGCGTTTCCCTCGTCGGCGAAGTTCGCGCTGCGCAAGTGGGAATTCGACATCGGCTGGATGGTGATCCGTGGCCTCGAGTCCGTCGGCCTGGCCAAGGTGCTCCGGGTCGCGCCGTCGCTCGATGTGCGCCCGAACATCCACGTCCCGGATACCGACACGATGAAGGCGCTGCTCACGCACCGCTTCCAGGCCATGACCGACTACCAGCGCAACGTGCTGACACCGGCGCTGCGCGAAGAAGCGCAGGCCGCCGGTGCCCGGCTGCGCGCGCTGTTGCCCCGCAAGCTGCGCAAGGGCCTGGTGGACGACGGCCGATGGCTGCAGCCCGACGCGCGTGCTCAGCTCCAGCAATGGGTGGACCAGCGTCCGCGCATCCGCACCCTGGTCGAATACCGTGCGCGCCTGTCGGCGGTGCTCGAAGCGCGTTCGCACAATGCGGCCGATGCCCTGCATCACCTGCAGGCCTGGTGCCGCGAGGCCGAGGCCACGGGCATCCGCGCGCTGCAGGAGTATTCGGCGCGGCTGAAGGGGTATTCGCTGCAGAGCGTTCGCGCCTGAGCGCGCGGCTGCCCGACGTGCCGCGTGTCGCGCCCGCTCGAAAGCCGGCCTGGGCATGCGCGGTCCTGCTGTCGATGGGACTGGCCGGCGCGGCATCGGCCCAGGTCACCCAGACGCGCGATTACCTCGAGCGCATGGACACCGACGGCGACGGCCGCGTCTCGCTGGCCGAGTACCAGGCCTGGATGCGCTATGCGTTCGACCAGATGGACCGCAACGGCGACGGCGTGCTGGCGCCCGAGGAATTGCCGGGCGGCAAGGGTCGCCCGATCACGCTGGCCGAACACATGGCCAAGCTGGCGGCCGCGTTCAACCGCCAGGACATCAACCGCGACGGCTTTCTAGATACCCGCGAACTCGCGGCACCGCCGCAGCGCTGAGCGGCGGCGTGACGCCCGGGCACCAACGGGCACTGGGGTGTGTTGCGCGCGGCGCCCGCGGTCGGAATGGCGTGCGCAACCGGGACGATGCCCGCCGCGTCATACGGGGCCGCACGACCGGCAGCGGCATACGTCACGCATGAGGCGAGCCGATTCCGGCTGGAATGCGGGCGGCACGCGGTCCGGGCGGCTTGCTCAGGCGCGGCAGGCGGCGCGCAGCACCGGATCGTCCTCGCGCAGCACGCGCCATTGCGCGTTCTCGAGCGAGCCGTCTTCGGCGAAACGGACCTGATCGACGAGGTCGGCGCGGCGCCGGGCCGCGCAGTCGAAGACCACGGCGAACTGGCGCGACGGTTCCCAGCGACCGACCAGCAGCACCTGGGTCAGCACCTGATCGGGGTGCGCGGGATTGCGCCGGTCGAAGCGGTGGTCGATCGCGATCAGGCGGTTGACCTGGGGCACGACGAAGGTCCACGGGCGGTACCAGGCGCGCACTGCATTGGTGGACGCCACCTCCACCTCCTGCGGGTAGTTGGCCGTGACCCGGTCGAGCCACGAATACTCCAGCCATACGGCCATTGCGAGCATGCCGACGCCGGCCGAGGCGGGCATCACCCAGCCCGGCAGGCGCTTGCGGAGGAGCACGTTGAGCATCAGGGCGAGGCCGGCCAGGCCGAAGCCGGCGGCGATGATGGCGATGAATTCCAGCAGCATGGAAGGTCCTGTCAGAGCGTGGCCGCGAGGCGAGGGCCGCGCGGCGAGGGCGATCGCCCAAGTATCGGTGGGATCCGCGACGGCGTGCGCGGGCGCGCACGCCCGGCCGTCGACGTCCCCGGTGCAGCGGACGTCCGCACCCGGGGCGGAACCCGGCTGCGGATATGGAACGGCCCGCCCCTCGCAGAGCGAAGGACGGGCCGTGGGTCACGCGGGTACCGGAATCAGTGGTGATTCACGGCGGCCCCGGCGCCGCGGGGCACGCGGATGCTCTCCACGAGCTCCTGCACGCGCTCCGGCGTCGGCTTGGTGAACAGCATGGTCACGTAGGCCGCGATGAAGTTGAGCATCGCACCCACCGCACCGAACGACAGCGGCGAGATGCCGAACAGCCAGTTGTCGGGCGTGTTGGGCAGCATGTTGGTCTCGGGAATGAAGAACCAGCCCAGGTACGTGAAGATGTACAGGCAGGTCGAGATCAGACCCACGAGCATGCCCACGATGGCGCCAGTGGAGTTCATGCGCTTGTAGAAGATGCCCATCATGATCGCCGGGAACAGCGACGATGCCGCGAGCCCGAATGCCAGTGCGACCGTCTGTGCGGCGAAGCCGGGTGGATTGAGTCCCAGCCAGGTCGCCACCACGATCGCCACCGCCATCGAGATGCGCGCCGCGAGCAGTTCCCCCTTCTCCGAGATGTTCGGTTTGAAGGTGGATTTGATCAGGTCGTGGCTGATGGCCGACGAGATCGCCAGCAGCAGGCCTGCCGCCGTCGACAAGGCTGCCGCCAGACCGCCCGCGGCGATCAGGCCCACCACCCAGCCGGGCAGCTGCGCGATCTCGGGATTGGCCAGCACCAGGATGTCCTGGTTGAAGGTCACCATTTCGTTGCCCGCCCAGCCGCGCGACTCGGCGACTGCGGCGAACTCCTCGTTCGCGCCGTTGTAGTACTGGATGCGACCGTCGCCGTTGAGATCCTCGAACTTCAGCAGGCCGGTCTGTTCCCAGTTGTGCATCCAGTCCGGACGCTCGTCGTAGGTGATCGACGCGTTCTCGGTGCCTTGGGGATAGATCGTGGTGATGATGTTCAGACGCGCCATCGCACCCACGGCCGGGGCCACGGTGTAGAGCAGGGCGATGAACACCAGCGCCCAGCCCGCCGACTTGCGTGCGTCGGAGACCTTCGGAACCGTGAAAAAGCGGATGATCACGTGCGGCAGACCGGCGGTGCCGATCATCAGCGACATGGTGAACAGCACCATGTTGAGCGTCGAGCCGTGATTGCCGGTGTAGTCCTGGAAGCCCAGTTCCAGCAGCACCTGGTCGAGCTTGGCCAGCAGCGGCAGGCCCGATTCGGTATGCGTGGAGAACAGGCCCAGCTGCGGAATCGCGTTGCCGGTGAGCTGCAGCGAGATGAACACCGCCGGGATCGTGTAGGCGATGATCAGCACCACGTACTGCGCGAGCTGCGTGTAGGTGATGCCCTTCATGCCGCCGAGCACCGCATAGACGAACACCACGCCCGAGGCGATCAGCAGGCCGGTCGTCGCATCGACTTCCAGGAAGCGCGAGAACGCCACGCCTGCACCGGTCATCTGGCCGATCACGTAGGTGACCGACATGATCAGCAACGACGCCACCGCCACCAGACGCGCACTGCGGCTGTAGAAGCGGTCACCGATGAAGTCGGGCACGGTGAAGCGGCCGAACTTGCGCAGGTACGGCGCCAGCAACAGCGCCAGCAGCACGTAGCCACCGGTCCAGCCCATCAGATAGCTGGAGTTGCCGTAGCCCACGAACGCGATGAGGCCGGCCATCGAGATGAACGAGGCCGCCGACATCCAGTCCGCGGCCGTGGCGGCGCCGTTGACCACCGGATTGACGCTGCGGCCGGCCGCATAGAACTCGGAGGTGGAGCCGGCACGGGCCCAGATCGCGATGCCGATGTAGAGCAGGAACGTGCCGACGACGAAGATGAGATTGATGGTGAACTGATCCATGGGTCGCGGTCCTTATTGCTCGTCCACGCCGTACTCGCGATCGAGCCGGTTCATGTACCAGGTGTAGAAGAAGATCAGGGCGATGAAGACCAGGATCGAGCCCTGCTGTGCGAACCAGAACCCCAGATCGGTGCCACCGATGCGGATGCCGCTGAGCAGCGGCCGCAGGATGATGCCGAATCCGAACGAGACCAGAGCCCAGATCGACATGCAGATGCCGATGATCCTGAGATTGGCCTTCCAGTAGTTGCTTGCGGTTTTGTCCAACATGTTCGTTCCCCCTCGAAAGCGTGATGGGCGATGGCGAAGCGGCGGTGCAGTGCGGCGCCGCTGCCGGCGCGGCGCTGGAAGCAGTTGACCCGTCCCGGCGGACGTTCGGAGCGCGGACCCGGTCGGCGGATCCGCGTCCGGATCAGAACGTGTAGCGCGCCATCGTGTGCAGGCGGATCAGCTCGCCGTCGACGCCGGACTCGAGCGTCCGCTCACCCCAGATCGCCTCGACGCCGAAGTCCAGGCGCGGCACCGGCGACCAGATCATGTTGGCGTGCAGCGAATGCACCTTGCGGGTCACGCCGAAGCCGGTCCAGGTGGTGTCGTTGTCCCACTGCGAGCGTGCGTAGTAGAGATTGCCGCGCACCTGCGGGCTGAACACCTGGCGCAGGCCGACATAGCCGGCCCAGCCGCCGAGCGCGTCGAGATTGCCGGCCGAATCCACCATCGCATCCTGCTGCACCGTGGCCAGACCGATGTAGCGGCCGATGCCTTCGCCGCCGCTGACCTGGTAGCGGATGTCGGTGCTGTCGCCGAGCTTGACCAGGCCGCTGACGGTCGCGCCGAAGCCGGTGTCGGTGCTGTTGCTGCCGGCCACGGGCTCGTACTTCAGCTGCCGCGCCATGCCGGCGACGCTGACGTGGCCCCAGTCGCCCTTGTGGGTGTAGCGGGCGACCACGTCGGGAATCGCGCTGTTGTTGCCGGCGATCACGCGGGCGCCGCCGCCGAAGGGCTGCACCGTGGTTTCCGGGCTCTCGATCGACACCGCCCACGGGCCGCTGGTGTAGCGCAGCTGCGGCTGGCGCACGAACACGACCGCATCGGTCGGGCCGACGAAGTCGACCGCGTCGATCAACGCGGCGGTGTCCATGAAGTTCGACCAGGTCTGGCCGACCAGCCAGTTGTTGTAGGTCAGATACGCATGGCGCAGCGTGGCGCCGTAGGTGTTGGTGGCCGCCGAGTTGCCGAGCGCGCCGCCGAAGAAATCGAGTTCGACACGGGCGCCGAGCCTGTCGCCGGTGCCGAGCACGGTACTGGCGTCGAACCACAGGCGCGAGAACTTCAGATGCGCGTCGGAATAGGTGTCCGGGCCGTTGCCTCCGACCGGAATCGCGCCGGGCACGTAGAAGTCGCGGCCGGCGGTGCCCTTGCCGATCGCGCCGTCGGTGGTCTTGGTGACCAGGCCGTCGGTGCGGATCATGCCGCCGACGGTGAACGTCGAGCCGGAGGTCGGCACGATGGTCGTCGTCTGGATCGGTGCCGCAGCGCCGGTGCCTGTGGCGGCCGCGGGCGCCGGTGCCGGCTGCGCGGCTTGGGCCGTACGCACTTCGGTCACTGCGGTTTCGGTCTGCTGCTGCTGGGCGACCAGCTGCTGCACCATCTGCTCGAGCTGCGCGACGCGCGCTTCCAGCTCCCGCTCCTTGGCGGTCTGCGCGAATGCGGCGCCGGGCAGCATCAGTGCGGTGAGCACCGCAGTGGCCAACAGGCGCGGCCGTGCCTGGTGTGTCTGTGTCATCGCTCCCCTCCCACGGGTCAACTGAAAATCGGCCAACGGCAACGCGCCGCAGCCCGGTCCGTCACGGAGACTGCACCGATGCCGGGGGCACGCCCATTCGCCATTGGTCGATACCCGCACGCCGGCGACACGCTTAGACCAAGGTCTAGACCGGCATTCGGACGGATACGGCACACTGGTCGGACGCGTCAGAAGGAGGTACCCCCGCGATGTCCAATTCCGCAGAAATCCACCCGGTTCCCGCCGGATTCGCCGGCCCGGGGACCATCGGCCCCGACGACTACGCGCGCGACTACGCGCGATCGGTGCAGGCGCCGGATGCGTTCTGGGGCGAGGCCGCCAAGCGCCTGCACTGGGACCGTGCGCCGACGATCGTGCGCAACGTCAGCTTCGATCCGGCCGATTTCCGCATCCGCTGGTTCGAGGACGGCGAACTCAACGTCAGCGTCAACTGCCTCGACCGCCACCTGGCCACGAAGGGCGACAAGACCGCACTGATCTGGGAGCCCGACAGCCCCGAGACCGGCGCCCGCCACGTCAGCTACCGCGAGCTGCACGCGCGCGTGTGCAAACTGGCCAACGCGCTGCGCAACCTCGGCGTCGGCAAGGGCGACCGGGTCACCATCTACCTGCCGATGATCGTCGAGGCCGCGGTCGCGATGCTGGCCTGCGCGCGCATCGGCGCGGTGCATTCGGTGGTCTTCGGCGGCTTCTCGCCCAATTCGATCGCCGATCGCGTGGGCGACTGCGGCAGCAAGCTGATCATCACCGCCGACGAAGGCCTGCGCGGTGGCAAGACCGTGCCGTTGAAGGCGAACGTCGACGCGGCGCTCAAGCTGCCCGGCACCCAGACCGTCGAAACCGTGCTGGTCGTGCGCCATACCGGCGGCGCCGTCGACATGCAGATGCCACGTGACCGCTGGTACGACGCCGTCGTCGACAGCCAGCCCGACACCTGTGAACCCGAGCGCATGAACGCGGAAGATCCGCTGTTCATCCTCTACACCTCCGGATCGACCGGCAAGCCCAAGGGGGTGCTGCACACCACCGCCGGTTATCTGCTCTACGCCAGCTACACCCACGAGGCGGTGTTCGACCTGCGCGACGACGATGTCTACTGGTGCACCGCCGACGTCGGCTGGGTCACCGGCCACAGCTACATCGTCTACGGCCCGCTGTGCAATGCCGCGACCTCGCTGATGTTCGAAGGCGTACCGAACTATCCCGACGTCTCGCGGTTCTGGAACGTCATCGACAAGCACAAGGTCACGATCTTCTACACCGCGCCCACCGCGATCCGCGCGCTGATGCGCGAGGGCGAGGGCCCGGTCAAGAAGACCTCGCGCAAGTCGCTGCGCCTGCTCGGCAGCGTCGGCGAGCCGATCAATCCCGAGGCCTGGCGCTGGTATGCCGATGTCGTCGGCGACGGCCGCTGTCCGATCGTCGACACCTGGTGGCAGACCGAAACCGGCGGCATTCTGATCTCGCCGCTGCCCGGCGCGGTCGACACCAAGCCCGGCTCGGCCACCAAGCCGTTCTTCGGCGTGCAGCCCGCGCTGGTCGACGCCAATGGCACCGTGCTCGAAGGCGCCGCCGAGGGCAACCTCGTGATCACCGATTCGTGGCCGGGCCAGATGCGCACGGTCTACGGCGACCACCAGCGCTTCATCGACACCTACTTCAAGGCCTATCCCGGCAGCTACTTCACCGGCGACGGTTGCCGCCGCGACGAGGACGGGTATTACTGGATCACCGGCCGCGTCGACGACGTCATCAACGTCTCCGGTCACCGCATCGGCACCGCCGAACTCGAGAGCGCCCTGGTGCTGCACCCGAAGGTCGCCGAGGCCGCGGTGGTCGGCTTTCCGCACGACATCAAGGGCCAGGGCATCTATGCCTACGTGACCCTCAAGGCCGGCGAGGACTACACCGAGGAACTGCGCAAGGAACTGGTGAAGCACGTGCGCACCGAGATCGGGCCGACCGCCTCGCCCGACCACATCCAGTGGGCGCCCGGCCTGCCGAAGACCCGCTCGGGCAAGATCATGCGCCGCATCCTGCGCAAGATCGCCGAGAACGCGCCCGACCAGCTCGGCGACACCAGCACGCTGGCCGACCCGGGCGTCGTCGACGCACTCGTCAAGGACCGCTACATCCCGCAGGGCTGAGCATGGCCCCGGCGCTGCACGAGGGCAGGCCCCGGCTTCGGGGTGCCGCGCGGCATCGCCCCGCGGCAGGCGAGGCGGGGCCGGGGCGCGGGGTGCATGGCGCGTCCCGGCCGCCCATCATCGCCGGCCGCGCGCTCAGCCGGGTTCCGCAGTTGCACGCCGCACGTCACTTTCCAGAGCATCACCCGCGCCGATGACCACCCTGCTGATCGCCGATGACCATCCGCTGTTCCGCGAGGCTCTGCGCGGGGCGATCTCGCGCGCCGTGCCGGACGCGCGGCTGCGCGAGGCGCACAACGTGGACGCGCTGTACGCGATGGTCGAGTCCGAGCCGGACGCCGACCTGCTGATGCTCGATCTCAACATGCCCGGGGTGCACGGCTTCAGCGCGCTGGTGCATCTGCGCGCGCAATACCCGCAGCTGCCGGTGCTGATGGTCTCGGCCCGCGAAGAGCCTGCGGTCATGCGTCGCGCACTCGACCACGGCGCCGCCGGCTTCGTGCCGAAATCGGCGGATGCCGAGACGCTGGGTCGCGCCGTGGTGCAGGTGCTCGACGGTGACCGGTTCGTGCCCGAGGCCGCCGTGTCCGCGCCGGCGGTCACCTCGCACGAGCACGATGTCGCCGCGCGCCTGCGTGATCTCACGCCGCAGCAGTTCCGGGTGCTGCAGATGCTCGGCGACGGCATGCTCAACAAGCAGATCGCCTACGAACTGCATGTCTCCGAAGCCACGGTCAAGGCGCACATGACCGCCGTGCTGCGCAAGCTCGGCGCGTCCAATCGCACCCAGGCGGTGCTGATCGCCGGCAAGCTGGCGGTGGACCCGGATCCGGACGAAATTCCGCCCGACGCACGCTGAGGGTCGCTGCGCCGCATCGGCACCGCCTCCGGTCGCACGGACTGCGGCGGACGCGCCGGCGCGGCGCCCGTCCGGAACGGCATCGCGCGCGAGCGCGTTCCCGCAGCGCGTGTGCGTGCAGGGTGTCCCGGCATGCCCGGCGCGCGACGACGCCGGCGCGTGACGTGGCGTGACCTGGACCACGACGCGCCGGCGTTCACCCGCCGCGGCCACTGCTTGCGCGTCGACAGAGGCAAGCATGCGACCGGCCGGTGCGGTGCGGCACCGGCCTTGGCGAAGACGCAGGGCGCGTCGATTCCCGACGCGCCCGGCCGGTCAGCGCGTGCGGTACGCCCGCGGCAGTCCGCCCTGGTCGGCCGGCGTCGCCGGATGCAGATACCGGTCGCGCAGTTCGGTCTGGCGCGACCGCATCGGGATCGCGCGGCCATCGAACCAGACCTGGTCGGCGGTGCTGGCGACATCCAGCGGGTCACCCGACCAGAGCACCAGATCGGCGGTCCGGCCGACGGCGATCGTGCCGATGCGATCGCCGACGCCGAAGGTCTCGGCCGGCACGCGGGTCAGGCCGGCCAGACCCGCGTCCCAGGGCAGGCCGTGGGCGACGGCATTGCCGGCGAGCTGACGCAGCTTGCGCGCATTGTGCGAAGCGTCGCTGGCCTGGGCGAAGCCGACGCGCACGCCGGCCGCCTGCAGGCGTGCGGCGTTCTCCAGCGTCGCGCCGATCTGGTCGAAATCCGCCGGCAGGTTGGCCAGCGGATCGACGAACACCGGCACCTGCGCCGAGGCCAGTTCGGGCGCGAGGCGCCAGGCCTCGGCACCGCCGCGGATCGCGATGCGCAGGCCGTGACGCTGCGACCAGCGCAGCAACTGGCGGATGTCGGACGCGCGGTTGACGCCGACGACGATCGTGCCGCGCCCGTCGAGATACGGCGCCAGTGCGCGCTTGCCGGCCGGCGTGAGCGCGGCGACGTGCGAGTCCGCCGGCACGCGGCCGCGTGCCTCGTCGATCAGCTGGTCGAGCAGCATCCATTGCGCGGCGCGCGAGGTGCCGCTCTGGCCCGCGCCGGCGCTGCCGAGGGCGAGATACAGCACCTTCGGGCCGGCGGGATCCACGCTGCCGTCGAGCCGCATCACCGCGCCCTGGCCACCGATGATCGAACTCGCGCTGCCGGCCGAGATCAGGGTGAAGCCGATGCCCTCCACCCGCGCGACCGGAATGACGATCGAATCCGGGTTGTAGGCGAGGGTGACGTCGAACTCGGGACGCACGGCCATGTCGCTGGCCGGGCCGAGCGCGAGGCGATCGTCGCGGGTGCCGCTCTCGCCCGAGACCTCCTCGATGCCGATGCCGGTCACACCGCCGAACAGCGTGGGCGTCAGCGGCCGGCCGTTGGCCTCGATCACCGGCGCGTCGCCGGCGGTGAGGCCGGTGCCGATCGCCGCGATGCGCCCGCCCTGCACCAGCACGTCGGTGTTCTGCAGTGAGCCCTGGGCGCCGGCGGTGTGCACGGTGGCGCCGCGGATCAGCAGCGACTGCGCGGCAACGGGCAATGTCGCCGCGAGCAGCGCGCCGGCGATCAACAGGCGGGCCATCGTGCGCGGCACGCGCCGCTTCGCAACATGACGGTTCATCGTGCACCTCCGGTGGTTGCGGCGCCCTGGCCGAGCATGAAATCCGAGACCGGCTGACGCGCCGGATCGGTGCGGTCGTACACGTGCGCGCCGTCGATCCAGACCTGTTCGGCCAGCGCGTAGACGCTGAAGGGATTGCCGTTCCACAGCACCACGTCGCCCATCTTGCCGGGCGTCAGCGTGCCGGTGCGCTCGAGCACGCCGAGCGAACGCGCCGCGTTCTCGGTCACCCAGCGGATCGCGTGCTCGGGCGTGATCTCGATGCCCGCCCGCCGTGCGCTGGCGATCACCTTGGCGGCCTCCTGGTTGAGGCGCTGGATGCCTTCGTCGGAATCCGAATGCACGATCGCGCAGCCGCCGGGCGCGCGGTCGACGATGGCGATGTTGTCCTGGATGCCGTCGAAGGCTTCCATCTTGAAGCCCCACCAGTCGGCCCACAGCGCGCCGCAGACGCCGTCGGCGCCCAGACGGTCGGCGATCTTGTAGGCCTCCACCGCATGGTGGAACGCGGTGACCCGGAAGCCGAATTCCTGCGCCAGGTCGAGCATCTGCACCATCTCGTCGGCGCGGTAGCAGTGGATGTGCACGAGGATGTCGCCGTCCATCGCACCGGCCATCGTCTCGAGTTTCAGATCGCGCTTGCCGGGCGAATCCCCGGCCTGGGTGCGGCGGTATTCGGTGGCGTCGATCAGCGCCTGGCGATAGCCGGCCACATTGCCCATGCGCGTGGCCGGGCCGCCCTTCTCGCCGTAGACCCGCTTGGGGTTCTCGCCGCAGGCCATCTTCAGGCCGTAGGGCGCGCCCGGAAATTTCATGGCCTGCACGGTGGTGGCGGCGACGTTCTTCAGGGTCACGCCGCGGCCGCCGACCAGGTTCGCCGAGCCGGGCAGGATCTGCAGCGTGGTGACGCCGCCGGCCAGGGCCGCGCCGAAGCCCGGATCCTGCGGCCACACCGAATGCTCGGCCCACACCTGCGCGGTGTTGGGCGCGGTCGCCTCGTTGCCGTCGCTGTGCGCGCTGGCGCCGGGGCTGGGATACACGCCGAGATGCGAATGCACGTCGATGATGCCGGGCGTGACCCATTTGCCGGTGCCGTCGACGCGCTGCGCGTTCGCCGGAACTTCGAAGCCGGTGCCCACCGCGGCGATGCGGCCGTCCTGCAGCAGTACGTCGGCGTTCTCGAGGCGACCGCCGTCACCGGTGAGCACCGTGGCGCCGCTGATCAGCACCGGGTGCGACGCGATCGGCACATAGGTGCTGGCGTAGGCCGTGGACGGCGCCGCGGCGTCGCCGCGCGCGGGTGTGGAGGTGGTGGCACAGCCACCCAGAAGTGCGACCGCGAGAGCGGCGGACAGGACGCGATACATCGGCAATTTCCCCGGTGCGATGGTGACGGACGTCGTCGGCGCGGCGCATGGGCCGGAGCAGGACGACGGCGTGAAGCGGGGTCGAGTGTACCCGCGCCCGCCGCGGCGTCACCGACCGCGGTGCGCTCGTGCGGCGCATGCGGCGATGCGAGAATGGGCCGACACAGGAGACGACCGATGAAAGAAAAAGACCAGATCGTCGAGAACTGGCTGCCGCGCTACACCGGCGTGCCGCTGGACCGGTTCGGCGAACACGTGCTGCTGACCAACTTCGGCGGCTATCTGCACCACTTCGCCCGGCTCACCGGCGCCGAGGTGGTGGGCCTGGACCGGCCGATGCCCAGTGCAACGGCCGACGGCATCACGATGATCAACTTCGGCATGGGCAGTCCCAATGCCGCCACGGTGATGGATCTGCTCTCGGCGATCATGCCCAAGGCGGTGCTGTTCCTCGGCAAGTGCGGCGGTCTGAAGCGCAAGAACCAGCTCGGCGACCTGGTGCTGCCGATCGCGGCCATCCGCGGTGAGGGCACCAGCAGCGACTATCTGCTGCCCGAGGTGCCGGCGTTGCCCGCGTTCGCGTTGCAGCGCGCGGTCTCGACGATGATCCGCGACCTCGGCCACGACTACTGGACCGGCACCGTCTACACCACCAACCGCCGCGTCTGGGAACACGACGGCGCGTTCAAGGAGCGCCTGCGCGCGATGCGCTGCATGGCGATCGACATGGAAACCGCCACCGTGTTCGCCGCCGGCTTCGCCAACCGCATTCCCTCGGGCGCCCTGCTGCTGGTCAGTGATCAGCCGATGATTCCCGAGGGCGTCAAGACCGAGGCCTCGGATGCGCTGGTCAGTGCCGATTTCGTCGAGCGCCACATCACCATCGGCATCGAGGCGCTGAAGCTGATCCGCCGGCACGGCAAGTCCGTGCGCCATCTGCGCTTCGACGAATAGGCCGGCTCGCGCGCACGCGGCGCGCTTCGTCGGGCCCGCGGCATCGCACGGACGGCCGCGCCGCCGTCAGGGCGCGGTGGGGCGACGCACGGCGTAGATGTGGCCGGCGTCATAGGCCTCGCGCAGCTGGGCGCCGCTGAGCGGGATTTCCTCGCTGTCGTCGAACGCGACCGCGGCGAGATCCCCGCGCAGGGCCTGGCGCGACGGCGCCTTGTCGTCGACGGCGCTGCTCTCGGTGATCACCACGACGTCGTCGCCGTCCACGGCCACCACCTTCAGCAGCCCGTAGGCCGGCTCGATGGTCTTGCCTGCGTCGTCGGTGAAGCCGTAGCCGGAGAATTCGCTGAGTTCGGCGGCGTAGACATCGCCGGTCGCGGGCGCGGCGATCAGGGCCAGCTCGGCGTCCTTCGCCCCGGTGCAGGCCGCCAGCGCGAACGCAGTGGTGAGCAGAGCGGCGGTGAGCAGGCGGATCGGGCGCATGGTGGAGTCCGGGGCGGAAGAGGCGGGCGCGAGTATAGGGCGCGCCTGCCACCCCGGCGACGTCACGATGCCGGCCGCCGGGTTAGGCTGGGCGCATGCACACACACCCGCACGACCTTCTCGACTTCTGGGCCGACGCCGGCCCCGCCAAGTGGTTCAAGGGCGGCGAGGCCTTCGACCGCGAATGCGACCGCCGCTTCCGCGACGCGCACTTCGCTGCCGCCCGGCGCGAATGCGACGACTGGCTGGAGACGGCCGAGGGCGGTCTGGCACTGCTGATCCTGCTCGACCAGATCCCGCGCAACATCTTCCGCGGCAGCGCCCATGCGTTCGCGACCGACGGTCTGGCGTTGCAGCACGCGCGCACGATGGTCGACGCCGGGTTCGATCGCGACGTCGCGGCCGATCTGCGCAGCTTCGTCTATCTGCCGTTCGAGCATTCCGAAGCGATGGAGGACCAGCGCCTGTCGGTGCAGCTGTTCGCCGATGTCGACAACGCGGAGTACCGCGCCTACGCCCAGGCCCACCTCGACGTGATCGCGCGGTTCGGCCGCTTCCCGCATCGCAACCGTGCGCTCGGCCGTCTCAGTACGCCCGAGGAACAGGCCTGGCTTGACGCCGGCGGCGGCTTCTGACCGCGTCCCGTCCGCCGGCACTCCGCGTGCATCGTCCGCGGCCCGTCTCCTAGGCGCGCGGCACCGCGAGCGATGCTCCGCCGCTGGGGGCTGCTTCGTCCGCGACGCACCCTGCAGGCGCGCGCGGGCCGTCCCGAGATACTGATCCCCCGTTCCGCTCCCATCGCCCGGCCGCACGTGCCCGCGCCTTGCGGCACGCGCGTGCTGTGTCAGTCAGAGAAACGAATCCGCGAGCCGCGCGATGCCTTCCAGGCTGCGTCGCCAGTGCGGCCGGCGGTTCCAGTCGTCCAGCGTGACCGGCGTGGCATGGGCCAGATAATCGGCTTCGATCCGGCGCATGTGTGCGACCACGTCACGGTCGTAGGCCAGCAGGCCGATCTCGGCATTCAGCGCGAACGAGCGGATGTCGAGGTTGATCGAACCCAGCAGGGCCATGTCGTCGTCGATGCTCATGTGTTTGGCATGCAGGAAATGCGGCGCATACAGCGCGATCCGCACGCCGCTTTCGAGCAGCTCGCCGTAGTAGGCCTTCTGCGCCCAGGCCGTGAGCGGCTGGTTGTTGCTGGCCGAGAGAATCAGCTGCACGTCGACGCCCGACAGGGCGGCGATGCGCAGCGCGGTCAGCGTGGCGTCGTCGGGCACGAAGTAGGGTGTGGCCAGCACCAGCCGGCGCCGCGCCAGATGGATCAGCGCGTTGACCGTGTCGCGCGCATTCTCGAACGGATACGCCGGGCCGCTGGGCAACAGCTGCACCGCGACATCGGCATCGGGCAGCGCGGTGGTCGGTGCGACTTCGAGCCGCTCGCCGGTCTCGATGAACCAGTCGCTGGCGAACACCGCCTCCAGATGCGCCAGTGCCGGGCCCTGCACACGCGCCACCAGTTCGCGGTTGGGAAAGCCGGCGATGAAGTCCGGTTCGGCGAGATTCTGCGAGCCGACGTAGGCGGCCGTGTCGTCGATCACCGCGACCTTGCGGTGATTGCGCAGGTCCATGCGACCGCTGCGCCGCCAGTGCAGACCGCCGGGCAGCATCGCATGCACCTCCACGCCCGCTGCGCGCAGGCGCTTTGCGTACCGGCGCAGACCGCGCTTGGCGCCCACCGCATCCAGCAACACGCGGCATCGCACCCCGCGCGCGGCGGCGCGTTCGAGCGCATGCACGACGGCATCCCCGGCCGCATCGTCGAACAGCAGGTAATACAGCAGATGCACGCGCGCCTGCGCGCCGTCGATGTCGGCCAGCAGCGCGTCGAGTGAGGCGGCGTAGTCGTCGAGCAGCCGCACCGCATTGCCGTGGGTGGGCATGAAGGCGCCCAGGCGCTCGAGCAGCGGCGCCATCTCGGCCGACGCGCCGTGGGGCGGCGGCGTCCAGCGCAGCTCGGCGAGCGGCCGTTGCTCGTCGCGGATCACCTGCGAGGCCAGACGCTGGCGCTCGATCCGCGTACGCGACAGCCACGGATGGCCGAACAGCAGATACAGCGGCAGGCCCGCCAGCGGCACGAACCCGATCAGCAGCAGCCAGCTGCGCGCGGCCGCGGGACGGGTGCGTGCGGGTATCCAGAGCAGGGCGGCGATCCGGATCAGCCAGTCGGCGATCAGGATCGCGAGGCCCAGGTTCAGTGCCGGCCAGTGCATGCGCCGATTGTGCGACGGCGGGCGTGTCGGATGGGCATGGACGATCGACGGGCGTGCTTGCATGGTCACGGCGGCGCCGTGCGCCCCGGAGGGTCCAGGTCCCGCCACGCGCCGCGTGCGCAGCTTGTGTGGACGCGCTGAGTGACCAGCCGGTGGGCTGTCGATCAGCGTTTCCCGCCTGCGCAGCATGACCTTCGGACCGCCACGCGCCCCGTGCGCGCAGCCTCGGCGCACACACCCGCCTTCGGTGGGTTCCGTTTAGAAGCGTTGGATGATCAGCCATTCGGCTGTTGAACAGCGTTTTCCGCCCGCGCGGGGCTGACCTTTCGGCGGCTCCGTTCTGCGCACGGGCCGCAGGCACAAAAAAGCCCGCCTTGCGGCGGGCTTCCGGATCCCCGCCTGCGCGGGGAGGATGCAACGTCAGCCGCGCTGAAGCGCGGGGCCGTGCATCACTTGATCTTGCCTTCCTTGTAGATCACGTGCTTCCGGACGACGGGATCGTACTTCTTGATCTCCATCTTGCCGGGGGTGTTCTTCTTGTTCTTGTCCGTGGTGTAGAAATGCCCGGTGTTGGCCGAGGAAATCAGACGGATCTTGTCGCGCTTGCCTGCCATGTTCTAACTCCTCAGACCTTTTCGCCGCGGGCACGAAGCTCGGCGAGGACGACGTCGATGCCGTTCTTGTCGATGGTGCGCAGGGCCTTGGTGGAAACACGCAGCTTGATCCAGCGGTTCTCGCTGGCCACCCAGAAACGACGCTCATGCAGGTTGGGCATGAAGCGGCGACGGGTCTTGTTCATGGCATGCGACACGTTGTTGCCATGCGTCGTACGCTTGCCGGTGACTTGGCAGACTCGGGACATTACGCACCTCGAAGTAATTGATATCGCCCTTAGCCAGGGAGATGGCGGCCCCGATGGCGTGGCCATCGCGCGATACGGGTGGGGTGACGCCTCGTGCTCCGCGGCCGGGAATCGCGCTTCCGGGCCGCCGGTCAGGCCATGTCGCCATGGGCTGGACGCAACGAGCCGGCCATTCTGCGGAAAATCCCGTTGCGGCGCAAGGCCTTGAGCGATTCAGGGCAGGCGCGCCGATACCGGCTGGGCTGCAGGCAACGATTCACCCGACCCGCCGCCGGCGCGCACCGGGCGCGCGCCGCCCTCAGGGAAGGCCCCATCGGGCCCGCGGGCGGCCACACGGCACGGCGTGTCCGACGCGAGCGCACACGCCATCAGCCCGCGCGGGAACCGGTCCCGCCCTGCCTCCGCCAGCTTCGTCATGGCCGCGGCGCCTGAAGCCCTGCTACCCCTTGCGCGTCCTTGGCTTCGCTTTCGCGCGCGGCTTGCCGGCGGCGGTCGGAATGGGCGCCTTGCCGGCCAGCACACCGGCGTCCTGCAGCGTTTCCAGCCACGACAGGGTGTCGGCGTAGGCGAGGAACTGCCGCAGGTAGCCGGGCGACACGTCGCGCATCCGGGTGAGTGCGCGATGCACGAGCCGGCTCGAATTCAGCGGGCCGGCGTCTTCGGTCGGCGCCGCCAGCGAGCGACGCATCTGGCTGCGCGTGCGCACGTCCGACCAGAGACGGCGGACCTCCTCGAGCGCAGGCAGTTCGGGGTAGGCCGCGCGCCGCAGGCGACGCGACGCGTCTTCGGACGCCATGTCTCCGTCGGCCGCCATCGCCTCGATCAGGGCGCCGAGGGCGGACGGCGCGCGTGCCTGCGCGTGCGTGCCTTCCGCGTCCGCGACGAACGCATCGGCCATTCCAGCGGCGGCGCGCGCGCCGGCCACGGCGCGACCCTCCCACTGCCGGCCGAAGGCCTCCGCCTGTGCGGCCAGCTGCGTTTCGAGTGCCTGGCGTGCGGCTCCGCTGCGCGCGGCTGTTCGCCGTCGCAGTGCGGCGATGCGATGGAAGCCCACCGGATCGATGCGGTCGGCGCCGCACGCGCGCCAGGCCGCGAGCAGCGCGTCGATGTCGGTGCGATCAGCGGCCATCGGGCTGGGCGGCGGCCTGCAGGCGTGGCACGGGCGCCATTTCCACGCGGCGGTTCTGCGCGCGGCCTTCGGCATCGTCGTTCGAGCCCACCGGCTGCTGCGCGCCGAACGCGGCGGCGAACACCGATTCGGCCGGCACGCCGTCGCGGATCAGGGCGCGGGTGACGTTGAGCGCGCGCTGCGCCGACAGCTCCCAGTTGTCGGCGAACCGGTGGCCGCCGCGCACCAGGCGGTCGTCGGTGAAGCCGCTGACCATGAGGATCTCGTCGCGCGAGGCGAGGTAGTCGGCCAGCGGGCCGGCGAGGCTCTGCAGCAGTTCGCGGCCCTCGGGCTGGAGCTGGTCCGACGCATCGGCGAACAGCACGCTGCCGCGGATGCCGATGCGGCCGTCCACCAGGGTGATGCGCCCCGCGGCCAGCGGGGCGGCCAATGCCTGTTCCAGCGTCTGCCGGCGCTTCTCTTCCGCCTCGCGCTGGGCGATCTCCGCGTCCAGCTTCATTTCCAGCTGCAGCTGCACACCGATCACGCCGACCAGGATCAGCACGAACACGCCCAGCAGCACCGACATCAGATCGCCGAACGCCGCCCAGATCGGCGCGGTCGACTCGTGATCGCCGTCCAGCTCGACGCTCATGCGGAGGCGGCCCGCGACGCGCCGAGCTGCTGCAGGTCTTCGACGATCTGCTTCTGTGCCAGTACGCTCAGATCCACCACCTCACGCGCCTGGGCCACGTAGTACGCCAGCTGCTCGTCGCTGCGTGCCAGCGATTTCTCCAGTGCTTCCTCGATGCCCTGCAGGCGTGTGGCGAGCTGCTGGTTCGATTCGCCGAAGACCTCGACCGCGGCGCCGAAGGCCTCGCCGAGACTCGCCACTTCGGCCGCGCCGACGCTGAGCGTCGTCGCCACGCCGTCGAGCTTGCCGGTCTCGGCGCTGATGTGATCGGTGAAGCGCGTGCCCACGCGTTCCAGCAGATCGGCGGACGTCGCCACCAGTGCATCGATCGCCGCGCGCTGTTCGGTGGACGCGTGGTTCACCGCGCTGAGCAGGGTGTCGAGCGTCGACAGCATCTGTGTACGTTCTTCCAGCATCGCGGTGTCGCGCACCATGCTCTCCGACAGCGACTGGCGCAGTTCGGCGATGACTTCGGCCGCCGCGCGCGGCGCTTCGGAGGCGGTGTCGACCAGGCGCGAGATCTCGGCGATGGTCTCGCTGGCATGCGCCTGTGTCTGCGCGCCGATGGTGTCGGCGGTGCGCGCCAAGGTGTCGCAGATCGCCTGCTGCTGGCGCGTGGTGTCGGCGCCGGCCTGTGTCCAGTCCTCGCGCAGCGCGGTACCCATCGCGGTGAGGCTGTCGGTCCACGCGGTGAGGCGCTGGGCGTCCTGCGCGGCGAGCGCGGTCTGCAGCTTGACGTGCGAGGCGTCCACCTTCTGCAGCAACGCTGCCGAATGCGTCTCGAACGCCGCTGCGGCGGTGGTCAGCGCCTGCTGGTGCTGCGCGCTCATTGCATCATTCGTTGCGGCCTGCTTGTCGAGTGCGTCGGCCCAGGCCGCGCTCACGCTGCCGGCGGTCGCATCGAGACGCGTGGCGACGCCGTCGACCAGTGCGGTCGCGCGCTGCGCGAAGGTCTCGCCGACCCCGTCGAGCGTGCGGCGCAGATCGGCGGCCAACACGGCCTGTGCCGCCTGCTGCGCGTCGAGCGCGGCCTGCCAGCGCTCGGCCACGCCTGCGGTCGAGGCGTCGAAGCCGGCGGTGAGCGCCTGCAGCTGCCGGTCGACGGCGCCGGTCACGGTGTCGTGCAGCGCGGTGGTCTGCGCGGTCGTCGCGTCGAGGCGCGCGGCGACATCGCCGAGCAGGCCGCTCGCGCGCTGCTCGAAAGTCGCATTGAAGCCGTCGAGCGCGCTGCGCAGGTCGCGCGCCAGGGTGTCGTTCGCGGCCTGCTGGCCGTCCACGGCCTGCTGCCAGCGCTCGCTCACGCGTGCGGTCGAGGCGTCGAAGCCGGCGGTCAGCGCGGCGAGCTGGCGCTCCACCGCCTCGGCCACCGTCGCCTGCAGCGCCGATGTTTCCCGCGACAGTGCGGCCATCGTGGTTTCGAACACCGGTTGCAGCGCGGCCGTCGCGGCGCGCGCACTGTCGGCCACGCTGGTCTGCAGCGCGCGTTCCACCGAGGCGGCCAACTGCGTGTACACCGCTTCGGTGCGGGTATGGAAGGCGTCCTGGCTGGCCGCGTAGCGCTCGCCGCTGGCCGCGCTCTGCTGCTCGATCGTCGCCATCATCGCGCCCAGCCGCTCCACCAGCGCCGGCATCACCTCGGTCTGCTGCTGCAGCAGGCGTAGGGTCTCCTCGCGCTGGTGCGCCTGCGAGTGCGTGCGCAGCGTGGTCGCCGCGGCGACGTCCAGTTGCTGCACCACGCGGGCGCGGTCGCGGCGCAGCAGCGCCGAGGCCAGGCCCAGCATCGCCGAGGTGGCGATGCCCGCGACCGAGGTGCCGAACGCGACGCCGAGGCCCCTGATCGGCGCGGCCAGCGAATCGCGGATCGCCTGCAGGTCGGTCGCCGTCTCCAGCGCCATGCCGGTACCGCGCAGCATCACCATCATGCCCAGCAGCGTGCCCAGCATGCCCAGCAGCACCAGCATGCCGACCAGATACGGTGTGAGCGCCGGCACCGGCAGCGCGACGCGCTCGCCTTCGATGCGCAGGCGCACCGCATTGCGCAGGCCGGCGTCCAGCCCGCCCAGCCACGTGTCCAGCGACGCCGGCGGTTCGCGCAATTGCGCCACGCCGTCGGCCAGCGTGGTCGTCGCCCGCCGGTAGCGCAGCAGCTCCAGGCCACCGGCGATGTAACAGGCACCGATCAACAACGCGGCGGCCAACGCCAGCGTGTTAGAGCCGATGTAGCCGATCGCGATCCAGCCCACCACGGCCAGGCCGAGGGCGAACGCGAACGCGGGAAGAAGAGCGGTGATGCGACTGCGTGAGGACATAAGCACTGCGTCAGTGGGTGCGAAGCGCTGCGAGCAGCCCTTCGACCGGTTGGAAACGGACATCCAGCTCGGCGATCAGCACGCTCTGCATGTCTCTGCGAAAACCATCGAGCCAGTCCGCGGACGGATCCGCGGCCGACGCGCCCGCGCCCGTGCGCAAGCGCTCGAAATGCGCCTCGAGCAGCGCGGGCACCGCGCCGAGCAGTGCGTGCCCGCGCGGGCTCAGTGCGCCCTCCATCACCGCGTCCAGCTCGGCCAGCCGCGCCATTTCGGGTGAACGCTGCGCCAGCCGCTCGCGCAGATCGCCGCGCAACCGGCCCGTCGCGATCAGCATCGAGCGCTGCAGGGCCAGATGCCGCTGGCGGAACGGCGCAAACTCCACCGGCGCCGGCGGCAGCGCTTCGGCATCGTCCGACGACCCGACCGCCTGCGGCTGCGGGATCGCCAGCTCCGGCGCTCCGCTGATCGCGGCCAGCAACGTCGCCCGCGCCTGTGCGCAGACGGCCGCGTCATCGCGATCAAGGACTTGCGCGCCGTGTTCAGCATCGGCCGGCTTTGCGTCGAGCGCCTTCGACAGCGCCACCGCCCGCGTCCAGTCGAGCCACTGGCTCAAGCGCTCGGCCGGCGCCGGGCCGCTTTGCGGCAGCGTGTCGTCGGTCAGGCGGGCCAGCAGCCGGATGAAGGTCGGGCCGTGGAGGGCGGGGCGGGGCGGGGAATCCAAGGGGGCGGCGCGCAAAAGACGGCGATTTTACAGTGCCGGGCGGGCCCGCCGGTACGTGCTGCCGGAGTGCGTACCGACCGGGGGCACAGGTTCATCCTTCACCTTCAACGCCGACTCTGCTGTTAGGCGGCACGGCAGGATACGCATATCGCACTTTTCGAGCTGCCTGCTGGCAAGCCGCTCAGATTGTTCCATATGCAAAGCGGGCGCGGGCGGCTCGGATCGGAGCAGCCGCTATGCAAATGCTTGACCGGCGGGCATTTATTCGTCATTGACGCCGAGGTTGGCCTTGTGGACCATCGGTGCATATCGCGCTTTTTGAGCGCTACCTAGTGTTAGGGCTCACATGACAGACCCGCGCAACATTCAGATCTTTCAGGAGCTCACCGCGCGGATTTTGGATCGCCTCTATCAAGAGTTTCCAAATCCCTGTCTGCTCGTGACGCGATCAATTGGCCATGAGGTTTCTGAGCTTCTCAACAGCCCAGATGACGAGGCCTTCCGCATCTACACCGAGGACTCGGCTAACTCTATGAACTTCTTGGTGCGTGAGGGCTTTGCTCAGTACTCCCCCAATCTGAGAACCCTTGACCAGCCAGTGACTACATTTCCCGATGCGGTCCTAACGTTGAAGGGCTTCACGCTTCTCGGGGCCGTGCCTTCAACCGTGGACGAGTCGTTGGAGCGGCGCCCTATTGCCCAGCAGTTGTCAGAGGCGCTGGACGATGGAGCTAGAGCTACAGTGGGGGAACTGATCAAGAAGCTGTTTTTTGGAGCGATGACAATGGGCACGTCCGCTCTTTCGGGGTGAGCCCTAACAATTCATTCAAGCCGACGCCGCTTCGCGGCGCGGCTTAACTCAAGCGTTAGGCCGCATGACAGATGTTAACCTCATCACTGAACAGCGACTAGGTAACGTTGAGATGGCCTTGCGACGTGCTTTTGCAGCCCGAGTGGTTGCGTGCGTCTTGGGCGGCGTTCTCTTCTTTGTTGGCTCCCTTCTTGTCGTCTACCTTCTCCCCACCGGCTATGACCGCGCCGCGATTGCTCCGCTCGTCCTTTTGGCCAGCGTCACTCTTGCATCGTCAATGGCGCTAGGCGAATGGCGAGCCCATCGGCAGGAGCGCCAGAGGATAAAAGGCCTTCGGCAGCGCCTTCGCGCGGGCGAAGTTCTGCGAGTGCAAGATGTCAAAGCTCGCTAGAATGCGGCCTAACAATTAATTCAAGCCGAACTTGCTCCGCAAGTCGACTTAATTCAGGTGTTAGCCCCTATGACACATCGCCGCGCTATAACTTAATCACTTGAACTTATCTTCCAAGGCATCGATCGTCTCAAAGAGGCCTTTCCGAACCGAGTCTTTACTATCGACGGACGTCTAGTTGGAGATATCGGCGAGGTCATTGCCGCACTTGAATACGACATGACGGCTCATGATGTCTCGCAAGCGAAACATGACGGAGTAACGCCAGACGGACGTCTCGTCCAAGTTAAAGCCACCTTTAAAGAGTCGCTGACCTTTAAAAGCATTCCGGATTTTTACCTTGGCTTCAAACTTCACCCGAACGGCGATTATGAGGAGATCTACAATGGCCCCGGCGAGCTCATCTATGAGCGCTACTCACACAGGAAGGGAATCGGCAAAGCATTGCTTTCATTCCCGGTCGCCGAGCTACGTAAGATCTCCGCTACCGTGCCAGCTGACCATCGCATAGCACGGCGAGCGGGCTAACAATTCCGTAAGGAGCTTCCCGTCAACCCCGAGTGCATGATCTCCGCGCCTTGAGCGTCAGGCATTTGCTGTTGCCGGTTTTTTCGATCTTGCTGCAGGACCACTCGCCAGATTGATTCGGTGATTCAGGCGTTGCCAGACTGCATTTCCGTAATCGGTTTTGTTGGATCGGCGTTGCGATCCGGGCCAGGGTGGACACCGCACCCGAAGGCTTCTCTCATTTGTCGGTTTGGCCCATGCACGGGACCAGGAGAAATCTGATGTCAGGCGGTTTGGAGGTTGAACGTGATCTGGTTATCAATCCTAGTCATCGCTCTTGTTGCGCTGAATGTACTTGCCACGATTGCAGTTGCGAGGAGCAACTATCCAACGAGAAGGCAATTGATGCTTCAACTCGTTGCCGTGTGGCTTCTACCAGCTCTAGGGGCTGCCGGTCTCCTGCTCTTCGTGCGCAGCCAAGGGGGCTATGGGCCGGATAAGGGCTTCGAACCACTTTACACACCTGGCGACGGTGGTCAGCCGCAACAAGGCTGGATCCCTGCATCGTCCGACTTCACGGACTCGGGCGGAGGCGGTTCAAGTGACTAGTAGTGCCAAAAATTTACGCAGTGAGCTTCGGTAGTCCCTTCGTCGCTAAGGAAGGTCTGAAGAATTCCGCCGTCATTCCAGCGAAAGCTGGAATCCAGCGGCTCTGGGATTCAAAGGCTTGAAGTCGCTGGATCCCCGCGTTCGCGGGGATGACGGCAGTTATTCGAGATGGGAGCTGTGCCAGGGTCACTTCTCATCCCGGTGAGGCGCGGAGATTGTCATGAAAGAAGCCGAGTCAGTCTTTGCCTCGTTGTCCAGTATCTTGCGCAGGCACACGGACGGCATGTCGATCAAGGTCGACGAGCCGGGCAACCTTTATATCGAGCGGCTTGCATCGGCACCTGGCGCGAAGCCGGCGTTTTTCGGGGCCGTGCAGACGAAGAAGTCCTACGTCAGCTATCACCTGATGCCGATCTACGAGCACCCGGCGCTTCTGTCGGGGCTCAGCGAGAGATTGCGCGGGCGCATGCAGGGGAAGTCCTGCTTCAATTTCGTCGCCCCGGATCCAGTGCTGTTTGCCGAGCTCGACGCGCTGACAGCGAGGTGCGCGGCTGGACTGGAGTAGCGCCAGGGCGCGTTCGATGTGTCCCCGGCAGGTTCGGGTGACCGTCCCCTGAGTGGCCGCGTGATCGGATGGATAACGCACCGGCTTCACTTCGCATCACGATGGAACGAGTCGATCACTCGGGAACCTCCGTGCACGCAGGCGAGTGGCGTGTGCCGGCGTAGAACCGCGCATACGTCAAGGCATCCGTGACGAGATTGACCTGCCCCCAGTAGCCGTACCACGAGTTACTGGGAGAGCCCGGGGTTGAAGGGTACTTTGGGTTGGTGGGTT